>NZ_JBICZD010000010.1:1402-172948 GCF_043201555.1 Streptomyces sp. NPDC048288 | reverse complement strand
GTGCTATTAAACCCCCCCACTGGGGGGGGGGGGGGGGGGGGGCCCCGGGGGGGGGGGGGCCCCCGGGGGGGGGGGGGGGCCCCCCCCCCCCCCCCCCCCCCCCCGACCTGCGCACAGAGTGGACTCAGGCTTGTCACAGCCTCCCGTTCCGCCGTCAATCAACACAACCCAACGCGCGTAGCGCCCCTCACACCCGAAAGAACCGCTCAATCAAGAGGATTGAGGGAACGGGAGCAACCTTCACCGCTTCTCTTCCAACAGAGCCGAACAGCTCCTACCATAAGCGCGCACCGATGACGCGTACACGTAGTCATCCCGCCTCTCGCGAGTCAGAGGAGCGTAACGATGCGTCCCCCTCATACCCGCACAACCCGCCGAAGAGTGGTCGGAGCACTGGCCGCGGCCCTGCTGTGTTCGGCGGGCCTCGCCGCGCCGGCGGCCGCCGACGGCACCGCCGAGTCCCCCGCGCTCGCCGACGGGCTCGCGCAGACCCCGCCGATGGGCTTCAACAACTGGAACTCCACGCACTGCCGCGCGGACTTCGACGCGGCCATGGTCGAGGGCATCGCGGACCTCTTCGTGGCCAAGGGCCTCAAGGCCGCCGGGTACCAGTACGTCAACCTCGACGACTGCTGGGCCCTGCCGGAACGGGACGCGAACGGCAAGCTGGTACCGGACCCGGCCCGGTTCCCCGACGGGATCAAGGCCGTTGCCGACTATGTGCACGCCAAGGGCCTCAAGCTCGGCATCTACACCAGCGCGGGCACCAAGACCTGCAACACCGCAGGCTTCCCGGGCGCCCTCGGCCACGAGTACAGCGACGCCCAGCAGTTCGCGGACTGGGGCGTGGACTACCTCAAGTACGACAACTGCAACAACCAGGGTGTGGACGCCAAGCAGCGCTACACCACGATGCGGGACGCCCTGAGGGCGACCGGGCGGCCCATCGTCTACAGCATCTGCGAGTGGGGCGAGAACAAGCCCTGGGAGTGGGCCGCCGACGTCGGGCAGCTCTGGCGGACCACCGGGGACATCGGCGACAGCTGGGGCTCGATGGTCTCGATCCTCAAGCAGAACCTGCCGCTCGCGCAGTACGCCGGACCCGGGCACTGGAACGACCCGGACATGCTGGAGGTCGGCAACGGCGGCATGACCGACACCGAGTACCGCTCGCACTTCTCGATGTGGTCGATCATGGCCGCACCCCTTCTCATCGGCACCGACCTGCGCAAGGCCTCCCAGGCGACCTTCGACATCCTGGACAACAAGGAGGTCATCGCCGTCGACCAGGACCCGCTGGGCAAGCAGGGCACGGTGGTCTCCTCGGCGGACGGCCGCTGGGTCGTCGCCAAGGAGATGCGGGACGGCAGCCGCGCGGTGGCCCTCTTCAACGAGTCCGGTTCGCCCCAGCGCATCGCCACGTCCGCGACGGCCGTCGGCCTGCCGAAGGCCCCCGCCTACACCCTGCGCGACCTGTGGCGGCACCGCAGCTACAACACCGCGGGCACCGTCTCCGCGATCGTCCCGGCGCACGGCACGGTCCTGGTCCGGCTGGCCGCCGACCGGCGCTGGGCGGCCAACCCGCCGGCCGTCGAACTCGGCCTGGACGGCGGCCGGTTCATCGAGCCGGGCGGGTCCGCCGCGCTCACCACGTCGGTCACCGACCTGGGCCGCACCCCGGCCGAGAAGGTCTCCGTCTCGCTCACCGGCCCCGAGGGCTGGACCGTCCGGGCGACCTCACCGGCGAAGGCCGCCGCGCTGCCGACGGGCCGCTCCCTGCGCACCGGCTGGCAGGTGACCGCTCCCGCGGGGACGCCGAGAGGGTCGTACGACCTTGATCTCAAGGCGAGTTACCGGTCGCCGACCGGGGTGCGCGCCGAGAACGCGACGACGATCACGACGACCGTCGCGGACCCGCCGCCCGCGGGCACCTCCTACCTCAGTGACCAGACCTGGCTCTCGGCCGACAACGGCTGGGGTCCGGTGGAACGCGACACCAGCAACGGCGAGTCCAAGGCCGGTGACGGGCATCCGATCACCATCGGCGGCGTGGTGTACGCCAAGGGGCTCGGCGCCCACGCCCCCAGCGACATCGAGTACTACACCGGGAAGACCTGCGAGCAGGTCACCGCCGATGTCGGGGTGGACGACGAGGAGGCCGCGAACGGGACCGTGGCCTTCGAGGTCTGGGCGGACGGCACGAAGGTCGCCTCCACCGGCGTACTGACCAATGCCATGCCCGCCCAGCCGCTCACCGCCGACGTCACCGGCGCGGAAGTGGTCCGGCTCGTCGTCACGGACGGCGGGGACGGCATCACCTCCGACCACGCGGACTGGGCGGACGCCAGGATCACCTGCTGAGAGCGCTGCCTCGGCGCGCTGCTCCGGGTGCCGGACGAGCCCGGCCGGCCGGACCTGAACCCCGGCCGGCCGGGCTTGAACGTTCCTGCGGTGCTCTGCGACGGCGTCAGACGCCCGCGGCCGTCGCGTCCGGCCTGCGGGCCAGGGCGGCCGCCGCGGCGCCCACCAGGCCCGCGTCGGTGCCCATCTGGGCCGGTACGACCGTCAGGCGCTGCACGAAGGAGAGCGTCGCGTAGTCGGTGAGGGCCTTGCGCAGCGGCGTGAAGAGGATGTCCCCCGCCTTGCCCACGCCCCCGCCGATCACCGCGATGTCGATCTCGACCAGGGTCGCGGTGGCCGCGATCCCGGCCGCCAGCGCCTGCGCGGCCCGTTCGAAGGACGCCACCGCGACCGGGTCGCCGGCCCGGGCCGCGGCCGCCACCGCCGCCGCCGAGGTGTCGCCGTCGGGCCCCGGCCGCCAGCCGCCGTCCAGCGCGCGCCGGGCGATGTTGGGCCCGCTCGCGATGCGCTCCACACAGCCGCGCGATCCGCAGGGGCAGGGATCCCCGTCCAGGTCCACGCTGATGTGGCCGATGTGGCCCGCGTTGCCCGTCGGGCCGGGATGGAGCTTGCCGCCCAGCACCAGGCCGCCGCCGACGCCCGTCGACACCACCATGCACAGCGCGTTGTCGTGACCGCGGGCCGCGCCCTGCCAGTGTTCGGCGGCCGTGATGGCGACGCCGTCGCCGATCAGCTCGACCGGCAGTCCGCCGGCCGCCGCACGCACCCGCTCGACGAGCGGGTAGTCGCGCCAGCCCGGCACGTTGACCGGACTCACGGTGCCGGCGGAGGCGTCCACCGGGCCCGCGCTGCCGATCCCGAGCGAGCCGGCCCGTTCCCACAGCGGTGAACCGGCGAGTTCGCCGACCACCTCCTCGACGGCCCCCATGACCGTCTCGCCGTCCTGCTGGGCGGGCGTCGCGCGCTGGGCGCGCGCCTGGATCCGTCCGTGGCCGTCCACCAGCGCGCCGGCGATCTTGGTGCCGCCGATGTCGAGGGCCGCCACGAGGTCGGTGTGCATCAGAGTCAGATCTCCCCGTCAACCATGAGTAGCCGAGTAAAGGGCGGATAGCCGGTCCAGCGGTGGGGGCGCAGGCCGGAGATTGCGGTGGACAGTCTCTCTTGCATCTGACAACGTTGTCCAGGCTCTATGCTCGACGCCACATCCTCATACAAACCCACGAGCCTGTGTATCCCTGATACAAATCCATGAGCCCAGGACCCGAACCCGTGAGCCCGTGCGGGCCGTGGACGACAGGACAGGACGCCGCATCGTGCCCGAGACCTCCCGCCGCGCAGACCGTCTCCCCGGCTCCCGATACGGGACCCGGCCGACGATGAAGGACGTGGCAGCGCGGGCCGGCGTAGGCCTCAAGACGGTGTCCCGGGTGGTCAACGGCGAGCCCGGGGTGACCCCGGACACCGAGCGCCGGGTCCAGGAGGCCATCGACGCGCTGGGCTTCCGCCGCAACGACAGCGCCCGGGTGCTGCGCAAGGGCCGTACCGCGAGCATCGGTCTCGTCCTGGAGGACCTCGCCGACCCGTTCTACGGCCCGCTGAGCCGTGCCGTCGAGGAGGTGGCCCGGGCGCACGGCGCGCTGCTGATCAACGGCTCCAGCGCCGAGGACCCGGACCGGGAGCAGGAGTTGGCGCTGGCGCTGTGCGCACGGCGGGTGGACGGGCTGGTGGTGATCCCGGCCGGGGACGACCACCGTTACCTGGAGCCGGAGATCAGGGCGGGCGTGGCGACGGTGTTCGTGGACCGTCCGGCCGGGAAGATCGACGCCGATGTGGTGCTGTCCGACAACTTCGGTGGTGCCCGCGACGGCGTGACCCATCTGATCGCGCACGGCCACCGCCGGATCGGCTTCATCGGCGACATGCCCCGCATCCACACGGCGGCCGAGCGGCTGCGCGGCTACCGGGCCGCGATGGAGGACGCCGGGATACCCGTCGAGGACGCGTGGACCTCACTCGGCATGACGGACCCGGAGCGGGTGCGGCGGGCCGCCGAGGAGATGCTGTCCGGGTCCGACCCGGTCACCGCGATCTTCGCGGGCAACAACCGGGTCACCGTCACCGTGATCCGGGTGCTCGCCGAGCAGACCCGCCCGGTGGCGCTGGTCGGCTTCGACGACATCGAACTGGCCGACCTGCTGCATCCGGGCCTCACGGTCGTCGCCCAGGACGCGGCCCTGCTCGGCCGGACGGCCGCCGAACGGCTCTTCCGCCAGCTGGACGGCACGCTGCTGGCACCGGAGCGGATCGAGCTGCCGACCCGGCTGGTCACCCGCGGCTCCGGCGAGCTGCCCCCGGCGGACTGAGCCGCGCGTGGGCGGCCGTACGCTCGCGGAACTGGGCCTGGACCGGGCGCCGCGCGACCATCCGCTGACCTACCCCGGCGCCTGGCCGGCCGACTCCGCCCTCCTCGACGGCGACCGGCTGTCGCCCCTGGACCGGCTGGTGTACGACGACGGCCGGGTGCCGGTGCTCGCGGTCGGCTCCAACGCCTCTCCCGCCCAACTCCAGCACAAGATGGCCGAGTTCGGGGTGAGCGGGCCGATCCCGATGGTGCGCGGCCGGGTGACCGGTCTCGACGTGGGTGTCTCGGCCCATGTCAGCCGGCTCGGCTATGTCTCGGCGGCCCCGGTCCACTCCCCCTCCTCGGTACGGGAGTTGTTCGTCCTCTGGCTGGACGGGCGGCAGCTGGAGGTGATCGACGCGAGCGAGGGCGTACCGCTGCCGCACGGCAACTTCCGGCGGGTCCGGCTGCCCGCCCCGGACGTCCGCGTCGCCCTCGCGGACGGTACGACGCTTCCCGGCGTCCACGCGTACGTCAACCGGCACGGCGTCCTGCACGACGGCACCGGCACCCCGCGCCGCCATCCCGGCGAGCGCGCCCTCCTCGCCGAACTCCTCGCGGAGTCGGTCGAGTTGAGGGAGCTGTTCGGGGTCACCCCCGAGGAGTTCTGCGCACGGGCGCGGGCCGACTCCGCGCTGTGCCGGCGGGGTACCCGGCTGTTCGCCGAGCGGCGATGGGCGGTCGCGTCGGGCCTGGAGCGGTACGCCGACGCTCAGCAGACGGGAAGCCCGGGCACGGGCTCGTCGTTCTCGCCGCCCTTGATGTAGACGTCGCTGATGTACACACCGGTGTTGCCGTTGTCGTCGTCGGTCCTGGCCCACCACACATTGGTCCGCTTCCCGTGCGTCGCCCGCAGTCCCAGGTCGGCCTGGCAGTAGAAGGAGTGGGTCCCGGGGTGGACCTTGCCGGCCTTGTCACCGGCGGCGGTGTAGGACTTGGCGGCGCTCCGCACCTGGCAGGCGTACGTACCGTCGCCGTCGGGCAGGCAGGCCGGGGCGGGCGTGGCGGTAGCCGTCCCGGACCCGGAACCGGCGGTGCCGGACGGGCTGGAGCTGGGGGTCTGCGCCGGGGGCGGCGTGGCGGAGGCGTCATCCGCCGGGACCGTCGGGTCCGCCGATCCGCCGGTCCCGGCGCGCGTGGCACCCTCGGCCGGGACCGCGCTCGTCTCCTCCCCCTGCCCGAGCGGATCCGGCCCGACCGTCCGCCCGGCCCCGGTGCCGCGCACGCCCTCCGAAGCGCCGATCCCGGTCGGGGCGGGCGGACCCGAGTCCACGTTCGCCGTCCGGCCCTTGTCGTGCAGCGAGGTGACGGTCAGCACGGTCGCCGCGAGAACGACACCGACGGCCACCACGACGAGCGTCCGGGCCCGGCGGCGCGTGCGGCGCGGCGGAACAGGGCTCATCATCGGGCCGCCCGGGGCGGCGGGTCGAGCCCCGCCATCTAATCTCCGCGCGAACACCGGACCGACGCCGCCCTGGCGTTCGACCCCCTGGGCTCCGGTCTCCTGGGCCCCGGTCTCCTGGGCCCCGGTCTCCTGGGCGAGTCCGGCGGCGGAGATTCGGCCGCGGTCTGCACCGGGCTCGCTGGCGGGCTCCGGGGCAGCCCCTTCGCCGAGCCCGGCCAGGGGCACCTCGGCAGACCCTCGGGCGGGACCGCGCCCAGCTCCCTCTACGGCCCCTTCCAAGAGCCCGCCGACAACCCCCTCAGCAGACTCCGGCCCGAGCCCATGAGCGGGCCCCTGGACGGATCCGGGGGCAAGCCTCTCGACACGCCCCTGGACAGCCCCCTCCCCGGCCTCACGCCCCGGCCCCTCGGCCCGCCCTTGAGCGCCCCCTTCGCCGACCCCTTGGGCAAGCCCGCCGTCAGGGCTGCCGGAGGCTCCCGGCACGAACCCACCGCCAGGCTCCTCGACGCCGCCCTGGGCGGGTCCGCCCTCAGCCCCCTGGGCAGCTCCCGGGACGAACCCTTCACCAGCCTCCTCCACCAACCCGCCGTCAGGCCTCCCGGAAGCTCCGGGCACGAACTCACCGCCGGCCTCCTCGACGCCCCCTTGGGCGAACCAGTCGGCCGCGCCGTCGGCAGGTCCGTGGCCCGGAGGGATCGGCGGGGTGCTGGGGGCGGTTCCCGGTCGTGCGGGGTCTCTCAGGGTGGTCGTCGGGGTGTCCGCCGCCGGTGTCCGGGCCGCGGTGCGCAGCAGGGCGCAGGCTTCCTCGGCGGCCGGGCGGGCCTCGGGGCGCTTGTCCATGAGGCGGCGCAGGACGGGGGCGAGGGGTCCGGCGTGGCGGGGCTCGGGGAGGGGCTCGTCGACGATGGCGGTGAGCGTGGAGAAGGTGGACGTACGGCGGAACGGCGAGGCGCCCTCCACGGCCGCGTACAGGGCGGCGCCGAGGGCCCAGATGTCCGAGGCGGGGCCGGGGTCCGCGCCCTTGGCCCGCTCGGGCGCCAGGTAGTCGAGGGAGCCGACGAGTTCACCGCTGCCGGTCAGATGGGTGGCGGAGCCGTCGCCGGGATCCTCGATGGTGGCGATGCCGAAGTCGGTGAGGACGACCCGGCCCGAGCGGTCGAGGAGGATGTTGCCGGGCTTGACGTCACGGTGCAGGACGCCGACCCGGTGGGCCGCGGCCAGGGCGTCCATGACCTCGACGCCGATCCGGGCGGCCTCGTGCGGGCCGAGGGTGCCGCGCTCGCGCAGCAGGTCGTCCAGGGAGGGGCCGTCGACCAGTTCCATGACGATCAGCGGCCGGCCCTCGACCTGCGCGATGTCGTGCACGACGATCACCCCGGGATGGCGCACCCGGGCGGCGGCCCGTGCCTCGCGCTGCATCCGCAGCCGCAGACCGGCCAGTTCGGGTCCGGCGCTGTCCGTGTAGGCGCGCAGCTCCTTGACCGCGACCTCGCGTCCGAGGACCTCGTCGACGGCGCGCCACACCACACCCATGCCGCCGCGGCCGAGCCGTGCCACGACCCGATACCGCCCGGCCAGCAGGCGACCGGTCCCGTCACCCTGTCCGTACGAACCCGACACAAAAACTCCGCCCCTCGCACACATCTGTGAATGGCGCACCAGAGTACGGGGCGGTGCCTGGGGCGGTTCAAGTCCGCCGAAAAAGCTGTGACTTGGCCGCTACCCGCTAGTTGCCGGAGGCCGTCAGGTCACCGCGCCGGGGCGCCGCGAAGCCCTCCAGACCGGCCCGGGTCAGGCCGGTCAGGCGGGCGACTTCGGCGAGGTCGAGGGCGCCGCAGTCCAGGCCGCGCAGCAGATAGCCGGCGAGGGCCTTGGCGGTGGCGGGCTCGTCCATGACGTCGCCGCCGACGCGGCCCGCGTACCGGGCGAGCCGGGCGGCCGCCTGCTCGAAACCCTCGCGGTAGAAGGCGAACACGGCCGCGTACCGGGTCGGGAGGTGACCGGGGTGCATGTCCCAGCCCTGGTAGTAGGCGCGGGCGAGGGCGCGCCGGGTGAGCCCGTAGTGCAGCCGCCAGGCGTCGTGCACCTGGGCCGTGGGGCCGACCGGCAGGACGTTGGTGGAGCCGTCCGACACGCGTACGCCCGTACCGGCGGCGGCGACCTGCATGACCGCCTTGGCGTGGTCGGCGGCGGGGTGGTCGCTGGCCTGGTAGGCGGCCGACACGCCGAGGCAGGCGCTGTAGTCGAAGGTGCCGTAGTGCAGTCCGGTGGCGCGCCCCTCGGCGGCCTGGATCATCCGGGCGACGGCGGCGGTGCCGTCGGTGGCGAGGATGGCCTGGCTGGTCTCGATCTGGATCTCGAACCCGATCCGGCCGGCCTCCAGGCCGTGGGCCTTCTCGAAGGCCTCCAGAAGCCGTGCGAAGGCGCTCACCTGTTCGGGGTAGGTCACCTTCGGCAGGGTCAGGACCAGGCCCTCGGGCAGGCCGCCCGCCGCCGTCAGTCCGGTGAGGAAGACGTCGAGGGTGCGGATGCCCCGGTCGCGTACCGCGGCCTCCATGCACTTCATCCGGATGCCCATGTACGGCGCCGCCGTGCCGGTGGGGTACGCCTCGGCGATCAGCCGCGCCGCGCGGGCGGCCGCCTCGTCCTCCTCGGCGTCGGGGCGCGGGCCGTAGCCGTCCTCGAAGTCGACGCGGAGGTCTTCGATCGGCTCGCGCTCCAGCTTGGCGCGGACCCGGGAGTAGACGGGTTCGGCGAGTTCGTCGGCCAGGCCGAGGACGGCGGCGAAGGAGGCGGCGTCGGGGGCGTGTTCGTCGAGGGCGGCGAGCGCCCGGTCGCCCCAGCTGCGGACGGTGTCGGCGGCGAAGGCGTCACCGGGGACGTAGACGGTGTGGACGGGCTGGCGGGTGCCGGGGTCGCCCGGATACCGGCGCTCCAGTTCGGCGTCGACCGGCGCGAGGGAGGCGCTGATCTCCTCGCCGACGGCGCCCGAGAGGCTCGTCGCCACCTTCTCCTGCTGGCTCTGACCCATCCCGCACCCTCCTGTTTTCCACTGTACGGAATCAACAATCCGTTGAATGAAGTTATCCGGGCGCCTTCGGGATGGTCAACACCATGTCCACGGGGCGACACGCCCCCATCTGGGCATGTTCACGATCGACTCACACCTGGGTAGCACACTCACTGCGCAGGACTCGCCTCACGCACCCCTCGCCCGGCCGCCGTCGCCACCGAAGGAGCACCCGTGCCGAACCAGCGCCGAGTCACCCGCCGCCTGGGCCTGAAGGTCATACTGGCCGCGGCGGTCACCGTGCCCCTCTCCAGTGCCGCGATCTCCGTCTCGTCCGCCTCCTCGACCTCCTCCGCCACCCTGCGCTCCGCCCGGTCCACCCCCTCGGCCCCGCCGCGCCGCGCTCCCCGGCTCGACGTCATGACCTTCAACCTGCGGTACGCGAGCAGCGCCGAACCCAACAGCTGGAGTGACCGCAGACCGGTGATGCGCGAACTCCTGCGCCGCGCGAACCCCCAGGTCATCGGCACCCAGGAGGGCCTCTACCAGCAGCTGCGGGACATCGACGCCGACCTTGGACCGCACTACGACTGGGTCGGCACCGGCCGGGAGGGCGGCAGCCGGGACGAGTCCACCGCCATCTACTACGACCTCCGGCGCCTGGCCCCCGTCGAGCACTACACCTTCTGGCTCTCCGACACCCCTGAGGTCATCCGCTCCAACACCTGGAACGCCGCCTTCCCGCGCATCGTCACCTGGGTCCGCTTCCGCGATCTGGCCGACGGCGGGCGGGAGTTCTACGTCGCCAACACCCACTTCGACCAGAAGAGCCAGTACGCGCGCGAGCGCAGCGCCACGCTGCTCGCCCAGCGGATCGGGGAGTTCGACCCCGCGCTGCCCGTCGTGGTGACCGGCGACTTCAACGCCTACGCCCACAAGAACCCGGCCTACGACACCCTGGTGGACTCGGGACTCGTGGACACCTGGGACGCGGCGGAGCAGCGGGGCCCCCAGTACGCGACCTTCCACGGCTACCACCGCCTCAAGCAGGACGGCGACCGTATCGACTGGATCCTGACCTCGCCGGGCGTGACCACGCACCGGGCGACGATGGACACCTTCTCGATGCACGGCCAGTTCCCCAGCGACCATCTGCCGGTCCAGGTCTCGCTGAGCCTGCGCTGACACGACGAGGCCCCCGCGACCGGTGCCGGTCGCGGGGGCCTCGGACAGCCTGACGGCGGTGATCAGCCCTTGCGGGCCTTGACCTCGTCGGTGAGCTGGGGGACGACGTCGAAGAGGTCGCCGACCACGCCGAAGTCGACGAGTTCGAAGATCGGGGCTTCGGCGTCCTTGTTGACGGCCACGATGGTCTTGGAGGTCTGCATGCCCGCGCGGTGCTGGATGGCGCCGGAGATGCCGTTGGCGATGTACAGCTGCGGGGAGACGCTCTTGCCGGTCTGGCCGACCTGGTTGGTGTGCGGGTACCAGCCCGCGTCGACGGCGGCGCGGGAGGCGCCGACGGCCGCGCCGAGGGAGTCGGCGAGTGCCTCGATGATCGCGAAGTTCTCGGCGCCGTTGACGCCCCGGCCGCCGGAGACGACGATCGCGGCCTCGGTCAGCTCCGGGCGGCCGGTGGACTCGCGCGGGGTGCGGCCGGTGACCTTGGTCCCGGTCGCGGCGGCGGAGAAGGTCACGTCCAGGGCCTCGGCCGTACCGGCGGCCGGGGCGGCCTCGACGGCGGCGCTGTTGGGCTTGACGGTGATGACCGGGGTGCCCTGGGAGACACGGGACTTGGTGGTGAAGGAGGCGGCGAACACCGACTGGGTGGCCACCGGGCCCTCATCAGAGGCTTCCAGGTCGACGGCGTCGGTGATGATGCCGGAGCCGATGCGCAGCGCGAGGCGGGCGGCGATCTCCTTGCCCTCGGCGGAGGACGGGACCAGCACGGCGGCCGGGGAGACGGCGGCGACGGCGGCCTGCAGCGCGTCGACCTTCGGGACGACCAGGTAGTCGGCGTACTCGGACGCGTCGTGCGTCAGCACCTTGACCGCGCCGTGCTCGGCGAGCGCGGCGGCGGTGTCGGCGGCACCGGCACCCAGCGCGACGGCGACGGGCTCACCGATACGGCGGGCCAGCGTCAGCAGCTCCAGGGTGGGCTTGCGGACGGCACCGTCCACGTGATCGACGTAGACGAGGACTTCAGCCATGGGATTGCTCTCCTGCGAAACGAAGTTGAGGGGCGGTCAGCGCGTGCGGGGCTCAGATGAACTTCTGGCCCGCGAGGAACTCGGCGAGCTGCTTGCCGCCCTCGCCCTCGTCCTTGACGATCGTGCCCGCGGTACGGGCCGGACGCGCGGTGGCATCGGCCACCTTGGTCCAGGCGCCCTCCAGGCCGACCTCCTCCGCCTCGATGTCGAGGTCGGACAGGTCCCAGGACGCCACCGGCTTCTTCTTCGCGGCCATGATGCCCTTGAACGACGGGTAGCGCGCCTCACCCGACTGGTCCGTCACCGACACCACGGCGGGCAGGGAAGCCTCCAGCTGCTCGCTGGCGGCGTCGCCGTCACGACGGCCCTTGACCGTGCCGTCCCCGACCGACACCTCGGAGAGCAGGGTCACCTGCGGGACACCCAGCCGCTCCGCCAGCAGCGCGGGAACCACACCGGCGGTGCCGTCGGTGGAGGCCATACCGGAGATCACCAGGTCGAAGCCGGCCTTCTCGATCGCCTTCGCCAGCACCAGCGAGGTACCGATCGCGTCGGTGCCGTGCAGGTCGTCGTCCTCGACGTGGATCGCCTTGTCCGCACCCATCGACAGCGCCTTGCGCAGCGCGTCCTTCGCGTCCTCGGGACCCACCGTCAGGACGGTCACCTCGACGTCGTCGTCGGAGTTCTCCGAGATCTGCAGGGCCTGCTCGACCGCGTACTCGTCCAGCTCGGAGAGCAGACCGTCCACGTCGTCACGGTCGACGGTCAGGTCATCGGCGAAGTGCCGGTCGCCAGTGGCGTCGGGCACGTACTTCACAGTGACAACGATCCTCAGGCTCACGCCGGCTCTCCTACTGCATCGTCTTTTCTGGGCTGCCTCTTGCAGGCAGCATAGGCGCCTCAAGCGGCTCATCCCGGTCGGGGCGGCCGCGCGCTCCGAACGAAATATTACTCACCAGTACACCCAGTGCGCTCCCGCTAAGCAAGCGCTTTGAACTGTGACCTTCGCAACGCAGCGTAACCGGAACTCGACGCGTTCGCAGAACGAGGAGCGCGTGATCAATCCCGCAGTCCGTGGAACCCGCCCTGGTGATAGAGGAGTGGACGGCCGGCGCCGGAGGAGTCACCGAGGACCACCTCGGCCAGCACGATGCGGTGGTCGCCGGCCGGCACGCGCGCGACGACCCGGCACACCAGCCAGACCAGGACGTCGGCCAGGACCGGGACCCCGGCATGCTCCTCACGCCAGTCGGTGGGCGCCCCGAACCGGTCGGCGCCGCTGCGCGCGAAGGTGGCGGCCAGCTCTTCCTGGTGCTCGCCGAGGACATGGACGCCGATGTGCTCGGCGGTGGATATCGCGGGCCAGCTGGAGGCACCCGTGCCCACGCCGAAGGAGAGCATCGGGGGCTCGGCGGAGACGGAGGTGAGGGAAGTGGCGGTGAAGCCGACCGGGCCGTCGGCGCCGCGCGCGGTGATCACCGCGACACCGGCCGCGTGCCGCCGGAAGGCGGAGCGGAGCAGGTCGGGAGAGGCGAGCTGAGGGGTGCCGAGGTCGGGCGTGGCCGTCATGGAGTTGTCCTTCGTCTGCGGGAGGCGGCGTGGAGGAGGGTCCGGGGTGCTCAGCGACCCGGACAGCGCGCGCTCGCGGTGCGGGCCAGGTCCACATGGACCCGCCCGAAGAGAAGGATTTCGTGAGGCATACGGTCAGGCTGACGATAGGTGGTGCGCCCAGTCAAGTACGTTCCGGGATATGGGAGCTGCCTCACCGTCATCGTCATGACCGTCAGACCGCCTCTCCCAGTGCCGCGATGACGTCGGCCTTGCGGGGCTGTCCGGTGGCCCGGCGGACCACTCGGCCGCCCGCATCGAGCACCAGTACGGTGGGTGTCTTGAGGATCTCCAGTTCGCGCACGAGGTCCAGATGGGCCTCGGCGTCGATCTCGACGTGGGCCACCCCGGGGACGATCCCGGCGACCTCGCCGAGCACCCGCCGGGTGGCCCGGCAGGGGGCGCAGAAGGCGCTGGAGAACTGCACCAGCGTGGCCCGTTCGCCAAGTTCGGTCCCCAGTTCGGCCGCTCCGAGCCGCTTGCCGTCGTCCCGTCCGCGCACCCGTACCCTCCCGCTCCGCCGCTTGTGCAGCACTCCGTATCCGCTCGCCGTCGCGAGCACCGCCAGGCACACCACCAGTCCGGTCGTCATCGCACCAGCATCGGCGAGACCGGCGGCCACCGGGCTCAGCGTTCACGAGACTGCAAAGATTCCCGGCTCCCCTGACGGCCCACGGGGCGGAATCCTTGGTTCATGGACATCGACGCACGTGGGCCGCGGTTCGGCGCGGCCGTGACGACGGTCGTGCTGGCCGCCGCACTGATCTCCCGCAGCCCCTGGATCCTCGCCTTGCAGACACTGGCGTTCGCGCTCGGCGCGGCCGGCGGTGTGCACCGTTCGCCGTACGGCTGGGTCTTCCGGACCCTGGTACGGCCCCGAGTCGGCCCCCCGACGGAGTTCGAGCCGCCGGAGCCGCCGCGGTTCGCGCAGGCGGTCGGGCTGGTCTTCGCGGGACTCGGTCTGGCCGGATTCGCGCTGGGCCCATCCTGGTTGGGGCTCGCGGCGACCGGGCTCGCGCTCGCCGCGGCCTTCCTCAATGCTGCGTTCGGGTACTGCCTGGGTTGCGAGATGTTCCTGTTCATACGGCGGTTGACGGTGCGCCCAGAGTAAAGGCAGGTTAAAAGCGCGAGGTGGATCAAGGGGCCAACGTGACGAGAATCTCGCCGCGCCCGGGCACCAGGGCTGGCTCCCCGTCCGTTCTTCGGGCACGATCTGCGAGACGCCGTAAACCTACGGCCGCGTAACTTTCCCGCCGGGAGCCCCTTTCCCAGGCAGAGCAGAAAGGGTCCGTCCCACCCATGGCAGAGCTGGTCTACCGTCCCGTCATCGGTTTCGCCAAGACGCTGTTCAAGGTCTGGGACCTCAAGATCGACTGCCAGGGGTCCGAGAACATCCCGCGCTCGGGCGGCGCCGTGCTGGTGAGCAATCACATCAGCTATCTGGACTTCGTCTTCGACGGTCTGGCGGCCCTTCCGCAGAAGCGGCTGGTGCGGTTCATGGCGAAGGAGTCGGTGTTCCGGCACCGCGTCTCCGGACCGCTGATGCGCGGGATGAAGCACATCCCGGTGGACCGCACGCAGGGCGAGGCCGCCTACCAGCACGCGCTGGACTCGCTCAAGTCCGGTGAGATCGTGGGCGTCTTCCCGGAGGCGACCATCTCCCAGTCCTTCACGCTGAAGAGCTTCAAGTCGGGTGCGGCGCGGCTCGCGCAGGAGGCCGGCGTCCCGCTGATCCCGATGGCGCTGTGGGGCACCCAGCGCATCTGGACCAAGGGCCAGCCGCGCAACTTCAAGCGCAACCACCTCCCCATCACCATCCGCGTCGGCGAGCCGGTCGAGGCCCCGCGCGAGCAGTACGCGGGCGCGATCACCCGGCGGCTGCGCGAGCGGGTCCAGGACCTCCTGGACGCCGCCCAGCGCGCCTACCCCGCCCGCCCGAAGGACGCGACCGACACCTGGTGGCTCCCGGCGCACCTGGGCGGCACGGCCCCCACGGTGGACCAGCTGAAGGCCGCCGAGGCGATCTGAGCCTCAGCCCGCCGTCTCCGGCGCGCGCACCTCGATGCGGGCGCCCGGGCTGAACTTCTCCAGCAGCTCGGCGAGTTCCGCGCCCGCCGACGCCACCTCGGGCACCGGCATCGGGGTCATGCTCTCCAGCAGGAAGATCGCCGAGGTCGTCCGTTCGGTGAGGCGGGTGCGCGGGCCCTGGCGCCAGTTCCAGCGCCGACAGGTGACTCCCTCGTCGTCGCACCACACGACCTCGCCGGCGTCGGGGTGCTCGACGCTCTCCTCGCCCCCGGCCACCGTCACGAAGTCCTCCTCCCCCGTGGCGCGCACCAGGCGCATCCCGCCCCGGATCAGGTCGAGGTCCTCACCACCGACCGGGATCAGGTGGGCGACGCTGATCGCGTTGTAGAGGTCCACGAGCAGGTTGATGCGGGGCAGGCCGCCGTCCGCGAGGGCCCGCTTGGCCAGCGCCTCGGCCGAGTTGCGGGTGCGGGACGGCTTGGAGCCGAACGCCGTGTAGACGGCGCGCCAGGAAACCATGTGCGGGTCCTCGTGCGGAGCACGTCCGTCCAGGCGTACGGCCAGACGCCGGGCCGCGTCGTCGAGGAGGGCCGAACTCGCCTCGGTACTGGGCCCGTTGACCAGTCCGTCGGCCTCGATCGCGAGGTGTGTGAAGCCGGGCGCGAGGGCGCGCACCTCGTCGGACACGGTGAGCGTGAGAGTCATCTGCCTTGCCTCAGAGTGCGGTGGGGAGCGTCTTCCAGAGGGCCGGACGGTCGGGCGCCGCCTGCAGCGCGCCGAGTACGGCCGGGTGAGGTTCAGCGTACAGGACCGGATAGTCCATCTCATTGGACTGCGGGTCGGGGATCCAGGCCAGCCGTTCGCCGTCGAGGGAGAACCGGGCGTCGACGCCGGGCTTGTTGCCGCGCGGATCCTGCCGGTGCCAGGCGCCGTCGAGACGGACGGCGACCAGGCCGTGCACGGCGTGACCGGCGCCGTCGTCGTGCGCCAGCCGCTGGTAGCACAGGGCCGTGGGGATGTCCTCGGCGCGCAGCAGGGCAGCGAGGGCGTGGGCCTTGGCGTAGCAGATGCCGGTGCGCCGCTCCAGCACGTCCGAGGCGCGCCAGGTCACGCGCGGGTCGCCGGAGTCCTGGGAGTGCGGGACGGCGTCCCGCACGAATTCGTACGCGGCCCGCGCATAGGCATACGAGTCCACGGCACCCGCGGCCAGCCGGCCGGCCGTCCCCCGGACCACGGGATGGTGATGGTCGATGACCTCGTCGGCGGCCAGATAGGCGGACAGGTCGGCAGTGTTCTGGATCAGCTCCATGTCCGCAGAGCATAGGAATGCGGTCACCCGAGCGTCAATGACTTTTCAGGTGACCGCATATCTATGCAATGTCACGCGTGACGCGTGACACGCTAACGTGCCATCTCCTCCTTGAGCGCCGCGACGAACGCGTCCACGTCCTCCTCGGTCGTGTCGAAGGCGCACATCCAGCGCACGTCCCCGGCGGCCTCGTCCCAGAAGTAGAACCGGAAGCGCTTCTGCAGGCGCACGCTCACGTCGTGCGGGAGGCGGGCGAAGACGCCGTTGGCCTGCACCGGGTAGAGGATCTCGACGCCGTGCACGGCCCGGACGCCCTCGGCGAGCCGCTGGGCCATCTCGTTGGCGTGCCGGGCGTTGCGCAGCCACAGGTCCTTGGCGAGCAGGGCCTCCAGCTGCACCGAGACGAAGCGCATCTTGGAGGCGAGCTGCATGGACAGCTTGCGCAGGTGCTTCATGTGGCTGACGGCGTCCTGGTTGATCACCACGACCGCCTCGCCGAAGATCGCGCCGTTCTTGGTGCCGCCCAGGGAGAGGATGTCCACGCCGGCCGCGTTGGTGAAGGTGCGCATCGGGACGTCCAGGGAGGCCGCCGCGTTGGCTATCCGGGAGCCGTCCAGGTGCACCTTCATGCCGTGCGCGTGGGCGTGCTCGCAGATCGCGCGGATCTCGTCCGGCGTGTAGAGGGTGCCCAGCTCGGTGCTCTGGGTGATGGACACCACCTGCGGCATCGCGCGGTGCTCGTCGTCCCAGCCGTACGCCTGCCGGTCGATCAGCTCGGGGGTGAGCTTGCCGTCGGGGGTGGGCACGGTGAGCAGCTTGAGGCCGCCCATGCGCTCGGGGGCGCCGCCCTCGTCGACGTTGATGTGCGCGCTCTCGGCGCAGATCACCGCGCCCCAGCGGTCGGTGACCGCCTGGAGCGCGACGACGTTGGCGCCGGTGCCGTTGAAGACCGGGAAGGCCTCCGCGCTCGCCCCGAAGTGGCTGCGGATGATCTGCTGGAGGTGCTCGGTGTACTCGTCCTCGCCGTAGGCCACCTGGTGGCCGCCGTTGGCGAGGGCCAGGGCGGCGAGCACCTCGGGGTGGGTTCCGGCGTAGTTGTCACTGGCGAAACCGCGGACCTGCGGGTCGTGGTGGCGACGCGCATCGGTCTTCGGAGGGTTCACGGCTTCTCGGTCAGCCACAGACGGTTTCCGTTCACTTCGGCGGCGGGCTTGCTCCAGACGCCCTCGATGGCCTCGGCCAGGTCCTTGACGTCGGTGAAGCCCGCGAACTTCGCGTTGGGCCGCTCGGCGCGCATCGCGTCGTGCACCAACGCCTTCACCACCAGGATGGCAGCGGCGGAGGTCGGGCCCTCGGGGCCCCCGGCCTTGCGGAAGTAGTCGGCCAGGGCGAGCGTCCACGCCTCGGCGGCGGCCTTGCCCGCGGCGTACGCGGCGTTGCCCGCGGTGGGCCTGCTCGCGGCGGCGGCGCTGATCAGGACGTACCGGCCGCGCTCGCTGCGCTGCAGCGCCTCGTGGAAGGCGAGGGAGGTGTGCTGCACGGTCTTGACGAGCAGCAGCTCCAGGAAGTCCCAGTCGTCCAGGCTGGTCTTGGTGAAGGTCTCGCTGCCGCGCCAGCCGCCCACCAGGTGGACGAGACCGTCGACGCGGCCGAAGTCCTTCTCGATGTGGGTGGCCCAGTCCCGCGTGGACTGGAGGTCGAGCAGGTCCACCGTGTCACCCGTGACGCTGGCGCCGCCGGACGCGTACCGCGCCGCGTCCACGGCCTCCGACAGGCGCTGCGGGTCGTTGTCCGCCCCGACCACCGTCGCGCCGGCCTCGGCCAGCCGCATCAGCGTCGCACGCCCCGCGGGTCCGCCCGCGCCGGCCACCGCGATCACCGCACCGCTGAGAGCCCCGTTGCCCACCATGTCGTTCCCCTCTTGAACCTCTTGAGCAGTGTTCCGGTGCCGGTCGCTCACGCGGCGACCGGCTCGGCGCTGTCCGCGGTGATGCCCTTGGTCTCGGCGATCACGTTCTTCAGTTTCTTGGACAGGGCCTCGTAGAACATGCTCAGCGGAAACTCGTCCGGAAGCACGTCGTCCACGAGCTTGCGCGGCGGGAGGGACAGGTCCAGGGCGTCGGGACCCTTGGCCCACTTGGAGCCCGGGTGCGGGGCCAGGTAGGTGGCGACCAGCTCGTACCCGGCGAACCAGTGGACGAGCTTCGGGCGGTCGATGCCGTCCTTGTAGAGCTTCTCGATCTCGGCGCACAGCTGGTTGGTGACCTGCGGGGCACGCTCCCAGTCGATGGCGAGCTTGTTGTCGGTCCAGCGGACCACGTCGTGCTTGTGCAGGTAGGCGAAGAGCAGCTGGCCGCCGAGCCCGTCGTAGTTGCGGACGCGGTCGCCGGTGACCGGGAAGCGGAACATGCGGTCGAAGAGGACCGCGTACTGCACGTCACGGGCCTGCGGGACACCGTCGGCCGCCAGCTTGACGGCCTCCTTGAAGGCGGTGAGGTCGCAGCGCAGCTCCTCCAGGCCGTACATCCAGAACGGCTGGCGCTGCTTGATCATGAACGGGTCGAAGGGCAGGTCGCCGTGGCTGTGGGTGCGGTCGTGGACCATGTCCCACAGCACGAAGGCCTCCTCGCAGCGCTTCTGGTCGTGGACCATGGCGGCGATGTCCTCGGGCAGGTTGAGGCCGAGGATGCCGACGGCCGCGTCGGTGACCCGGCGGAAGCGGGCGGCCTCGCGGTCGCAGAAGATGCCGCCCCAGGAGAAACGTTCCGGCGCCTCGCGCACGGCGATGGTCTCGGGGAAGAGGACGGCGGAGTTGGTGTCGTAGCCGGCCGTGAAGTCCTCGAAGGTGATGCCGCAGAACAGCGGGTTGTCGTAGCGGGTGCGCTCCAGCTCGGCCAGCCAGTCCGGCCAGACCATGCGCAGCACGACCGCCTCCAGGTTGCGGTCCGGGTTGCCGTTCTGCGTGTACATCGGGAAGACGACCAGGTGCTGGAGGCCGTCCGCGCGGCTCGCGGCGGGCTGGAAGGCCAGCAGCGAGTCGAGGAAGTCGGGCACCAGGAAGCCGCCGTCGGCCCAGTGCCGCAGGTCGGCCACCAGGGCGCGGTGGTACTCGGCGTCGTGCGGGAGCAGCGGGGACAGCTCCGCCACGGCCTCCACGACACGCCGTACGGCCGTCTCGGCGTCGGCCCGCGCGGGCGCGCCCTCGGCGTCGAAGTCGATCGAACCGTCCGTGGACTGCCATGGCCGGATCCGCTCCACGGCCTCCTTGAGCACGGGCCACTCCGGGTGCTCGACCACCCTGGTCACGGGAGGAACCTGCCCCTCCGAACCCACCTGCACAAGAATTTCCGTCATGACCCATCCTCTACAGCAGAACCTCGCGTAAGGACACCGTATGCATACGAGGTTTCTCCCAGCAAGGGGGCCCTCAGGAAATTATCCTGCGACACCGCTACTTCACCGTGCTTTTTCCTGTACTAAACCGTGAATGCGCTCACATCCACTACGAACGGTGAGGGGGCGTCAGATCCGCGGGACCGGACGGATCCGGCCGGTCAATGCGCGGCGGGACGCGCCCACCCCCGGGTGACCGCGAACGGGGGCACGGGCCAGGCGCCGTGCGACCGGCACACCAATCCCCCGTGTACGTACGGGTTCATCGAGGCGGGCGGCCATTAGGCTGCGCCCAACCGCGTGGACAGCGACGTCCGTCGTACGGCCCGCGCGCGTGCCCCCACCGCCGCCGTCGACGGAAGCGAGTTGAATCTTGAACTTCCTTACCATCGGTCACCGCGGAGTCATGGGCGTCGAGCCCGAGAACACCCTCCGTTCCTTCGTCGCCGCCCAGCAGGCCGGCCTCGACCTGATCGAACTCGATCTCCACCTCAGCAAGGACGGCGCCCTGGTCGTCATGCACGACGCGGAGGTGGACCGCACGACCGACGGCACCGGCCCGATCGCCGAGAAGACCCTGGAGGAACTGCGCGCACTGGACGCCGGCCGGGGCGAACGGGTGCCGGTGTTCGAGGAGGTCCTGGACGCCGTACGGTCGCCGCTGCAGGCCGAGATCAAGGACGTGGCCGCGGCCCGCGCGCTGGCCGAGGTCATGCTCCGGCGGGACCTGGTCTCCCGGGTGGAGGTGTCGTCGTTCCACGACGAGGCCGTCGCCGAGATCGCCCGGCTGGTGCCGGGCGTGCGCACCGCGCTGATCGCCAGCAGGTACGGCCCCGACGTGGTCGAGCGGGCCCGGGAGGCGGGGGCCGCGACCCTCTGCCTCAACATCCGGCGGCTGACCCTGGAGGTCGTCGAGCACGCCCGCAAGGCGGATCTGCGGGTGATCGGCTGGGTGGTGAACACCCAGGACGACCTGCGGCTGGTGCGCGCGCTGCAGCTGGACGGCGCGACGACCGACTACCCGGAGATCAAACGCACCGCCCGCTTCACCGCGTGACCCGCGGCCGGGACGTCACACCAGCGGCTTGACCAGCAGCTCGAACCGCAGGTCGTCGCGGAGCGGGATGCCGAAGCGCTCCTCGCCGTACGGGAACGGCGTCATCCGTCCCGTACGGCGGTAGCCGCGCCGCTCGTACCAGGCGATCAGGTCGTTGCGCACCGAGATCACGGTCATGTGCATCTCCGTGGCATCCCAGTCCTCCCGGGCCCGGCGCTCCGCCTCGGCGATCACCGCCTTGCCGACGCCGGCGCCCTGCAGGGCGGGGCTCACCGCGAACATGCCGAAGTAGGCGTGGGCGCCGCGGTGTTCCAGCTGGCAGCAGGCGACGACCCGGCCCTCCCGCTCGACGACGAGAAGCTTGCCGTCCGGGGTCTTGATCACTTCCAGGACGCCCTCCGGGTCGGTCCGCTGCCCGTCCAGGATGTCCGCCTCGGTGGTCCAGCCGACCCGGCTGGCGTCGCCCCGGTACGCCGACTCGATCAGCGCGACGAGCACGTCCACGTCGGCGTCGGTGGCGTCGCGGAAGGTCAGGCCGGCGGCGGCGTTCTCCATGGGCGGGTACTCCGATCTCGGGCGCGGTGATCCAGGGACGAGCCTAACGCCGCTGGTCCGCTCCGGGTTCCGGCCCCCGGGTGGCACTAGGCTCCCGTCGCATGGTGCACGTACTGAGCAGCCGAACCCTTCTGCGCCCCACCGATCCCGAACGCTCCCGCACCTTCTACGGCGAACGGCTCGGCCTCCCCGTCTACCGCGAGTTCGGTACGGGCCCGGAGCGCGGCACGGTCTACTTCCTCGGCGGCGGGTTCCTGGAGGTGTCCGGGCACTCGGACGCGCCCGCCTCGCCGGGGACACAGCTGTGGCTGCAGGTCGCGGACGTCACGGCGGCGCACGAGGAGCTGCTGGCGCGGGGCGTGGAGATCGCTCGTCCGCCGGTCCGCGAGCCGTGGGGCCTGATCGAGATGTGGATCACGGATCCGGACGGCGTCAGGATCGTGCTGGTGGAGGTGCCGGCCGACCATCCGCTGCGGTACCGGCCGGGGATCTAGCGCACGGCTTCCCGATGGCCGCTGTCAGAGGTGGGGTCTAGCGTCGGAAGGGAGATCCCGTGTGAGGAGGGGCCATGGAGTTCGACAAGCCGGTGCCGGGCGGACCCTGCTGGACGGAGCTGGGGACCGATGACCTGGAGGGCGCCAAGCGGTTCTACACGGAGCTGTTCGGCTGGCGTCCGGAGACGGACCCGCGGCAGGCGGCGGGCTGTTACACCGTGGCGCATCTCGGCGACGCGGCGGTCGCCGCGCTCACCCCGCTCTACCAGGAGTCCCAACCGGTCGCGTGGAACGTGTCGTTCGCGGTGGCCGACGCGGACGTGACCGCGCGGCTGGTGGAGGAGGCCGGCGGCACGGTGGTCGTCGGCCCGATGGACATCTTCGACGCGGGCCGCTTCTCGGTCGCCCTCGACCCCACCGGCGCGGCCTTCCAGCTGTGGGAGGCACGGGCGTTCCCGGGCGCCGGGCTGCTCAACGCGCCGGGCACGCTGGGCTGGGTGGAGCTGGCGACCCGGGACACCGGCCGGGCCGGGCACTTCTACACCACGGTCTTCGGCTGGGGCACCCGGGGTTCCGAGCAGTACACGGAGTTCGCCGTGGGCGGGCAGGAGTTCGGCGGGATGGCCGACATGGGCGACCGGTACCCGCCGGAGGTGCCCGCGCACTGGCTGCCGTACTTCGCGGCCGAGGACGTCGACGCGACGGTACGGGCGGCCGTGGCGGCGGGCGGTTCGGTGCGGGCGGAGCCGATGACGGTGCCGGACGGCCCGCGCATCGCCGTCCTGGCCGACCCGCGGGGCGCGGTGTTCGGTGTCTTCGCGGAGGACGAGGGGAGCTGAGCCGACGGCCACGCATCCGCGACGCGGCCGTGAGGGCCCGCACCGCAGCCGTGAGGCCCGCAACGCGGCCGTCAGGCCCGCAGCGCGCCCATCCGGCCCTCCAGCCGGCCCAGCAACTCGGCGAGCAGCCCGGCCAGTTCGCCCTGCCCGGTGGGGGCGAGGACGGACAGCACGGCCGTCTCGTAGGCGAGTTGCTCGGGCAGGATGCCGTCGACGAGGTCACGGCCGGCGTCGGTGAGGCGGAGGTGGGCGACCCTGCGGTCCCGGCTGTCGCCGCGCCGCTCGACCAGGCCGCGCTCGGTGAGCTGCTTGAGGCGTTTGGTGACGGCGGCGCCGGAAGAGAAGGTCTCCTTGGCGAGTTCGCTCGGGGTCAGTTCGTGGCCGGTGCGGCGCAGCGCGCCGAGCAGGTCGAACTCGGGGCGGCTGAGGCCCGCCCGGCGCAGCGGGGCGTCCTCGGCCTGCTGGAGGAGGGCGGCGCAGCGGTTGATCCGGCCGATGACCTCCATGGGCCCGGTGTCCAGCTCGGGGTGGACGGACCGCCACTGCCGGACCACACCGGCGACCGTGTCCTCCCGGTCCGCTCCCCGTCCCGCTCCCCCGCCTCTGTCCGCGTCGCTGCCGGCCGCCGGTCGTCCGTTGGTCGCCGTCATGGCCGTACGTCCTCCGTTGTCCTCGCGCCGTCCCAGGAGTGCGGTTCCTGGCGTCGTACCGTCGCGGCGAGCGTACGGTGTCCGGACTGCTCGGCGAGCACGACCCGCTCCTGGGGCAGTGCGCGTTGCCACCACTCGCCGGACGCGGCGTCGGCGGCGGCGCGCAGGTCGGCCAGGGCGGCGGACAGGGTGCGCCGGACGGTCTCCAGGGCGCGCGGGGCCGGCCGCGGCTCGGCGAGCAGCCGGGCGGCCTGCTCCCGGGCCCGTTCCACGGCGGTCAGGGCGTGCTCGATGCCCTCGCCGGCCCGGCGGTTGGTGACGACGATCGCGGTCACGAACCCGACGAACGCGCCGACCAGGGTGTCCACGACCCGCTCGGTGATCAGCTGCCCGGCGTCCTGGGTGCGGGCGAACTCGGTGATGAGCAGGGCCATCGGGGTGACGCAGACGCTGCCGAGCCAGTAGTTGCGGCCGATCAGCGCCTCCGCGCCGAAG
The DNA here is from genome assembly GCF_043201555.1 of Streptomyces sp. NPDC048288. Classification (NCBI taxonomy): domain Bacteria; kingdom Bacillati; phylum Actinomycetota; class Actinomycetes; order Kitasatosporales; family Streptomycetaceae; genus Streptomyces; species Streptomyces sp. NPDC048288. The sequence goes on along the minus strand of NZ_JBICZD010000010.1, from coordinate 149,133 downwards.
TTGAAGGCGAGGCAGCACAGCACCAGGGCGGCCGGGTGCAGATGGGCGAAGGGGACGACGGCGGCGAAGACCAGGACGCCGAGGAGGTTGCCGACGACGCGCTGGACGCCCCGGCTCCAGGTGAGGGTGACATTGGCCTGGTAGAGGGAGGCGGCGGTGACCAGCGCCCAGTAGGGGCGGCCGACGCCGAGGGCCAGGGAGGCGTAGCCGGCGAGGGCGCAGCCGAGCGCGGTGCGGGCGGCGAGGGGGGCGAGCGGGCCGAGCCGGTGCCACAACGGGCGCGGGGGTACGGCGAGTTCGGCGTCGATGCCGAGGAGTTCGTCGTCGGCGCCGGCCACCCGCGGGACCCGTCCGGTGCCGCGCAGGTCGCGGGCCCAGCCGCGCAGCCGCCCGGGGTCCGCGTCGGCGGGGGCGGCGAGGGCGACCTCGGCGCGGACGACGAGGTGTTCCAGGGCGCGCCGGGTGCGGTCGGTGCGGGCGCCGGTGGCGAGCAGGGACTGCCAGGCGGCCTGCACGGCGGCGGCCGCGGCGGCCCGGGCCTTCGCGTGGCCGTCGCCGGTGCCGCGGGTGGCGGCGTAGGCGGCGGTGGCGTTCAGGGCGTGGGCGGTGGCCCGGCGTTCGGGGCCGTGCGGGCGCAGCAGCCCGGGCGCCATGCCGACCAGCCAGGCCCAGACGCCCGCCGCCAGCGCGAGGCCGACATGGGCGGGTACCTGGCCGAGGCTCTGCGGGGCGAACAGCGAGGCGGAGGTGATGAAGGTGAGGACCACGTTCCCGGGCGGGCCGACCCGGGTGGCGTCGCACAGCGTCTTCTGTACGGCGGCCATGAGCGCGCCGACGGTGACCAGGACGACCGCGTTCGTGGTGAGCGACGCGGCGACCAGGGCGAGGGCGAGGCCGCCGACCATGCCGAGCACGACCCGGACCAGGGTGCGGGCCCGTGCGGGATAGGGGCGGTTGTGGCCGTAGAGGGCGCACAGCGACCCGGCCATCGTGTACATCGCCAGGTCGAGACGGCCTAGGGCCAGCAGCGTCAGATTGGGCGGGGCGACCGCGGCGACCACGCTGAACGCGGGCTTGAACCAGATGTCGGAGGGCCGGCCGAGGCGCAGCACCCCGGAGAGGGGAAGGGGTCGGGTCGCGGTGCTCATATCTATGAACTTAGCATGTGTTTTACTCGTAAAACAATCTCGCTCACCTGCTGTGCTCCGCCGAATGCTCCCCGTGTACACCCTTGCGCCCGCGTGCGCGCCACACCGGCGGGGCATCGCATCCATCGATGCGACGTCGAGCGGGGAGGTGCGCGTGCACGGACCGGCTTCGCCCGGCTGGCTGCTGGTCGCGCTGTGCGCGGCGACCGGGGCCTACTGCCTGCTGCGGATGCGCAGCAGCGTCGAGGAACAGCGGCGCGCCGCGGGCGGCGAGGCGCTGATGGGGTTCGGCATGGCCGCGATGGCCGTGCCCGCGACCGTCTACACACCGCCGGCCTGGGCCTGGCCGCTGTACGCGGCGGTGTTCGGCGCGGCGGCGCTGCGCGCGCTGTGGAGCGCCCGCAGCAGCCCGCACCATCTGCACCATCTGGTGGGGGCGGCGGCGATGGTCTACATGGCGGTGGTGATGGCGGCCTCCCCCGGCGCCCACCACCACGGCGGCGCCGGAGTCCCGCTGGTGACCGGTCCGTTGCTGCTCTACTTCACCGGCTATGTCCTGGTGTCCGGCGCGCGGCTGGTGCCGGTCGCGGTGGCGGCCGCCGGGACCGGGGCGGCCCGCTGGGGCGACCGGCCCGAACTGGCGCGGGCCTGCCGACTGTCCATGGGCATCGGCATGGTGGCGATGCTGCTGGCCCTGTGAGCTTCTGACGGCACGCCCGGCGCAAACGTTGCCTGCGTCACTTTGGCGCAATGGCCTGTACCCCTGAGCACTCACCCGCTCATAGGGTGCTGGCCATGATGGTCCCTGTGGCACTGCTGCTGCTCGGCGCCCTGACCGCCGTCGCCGGTCCCCGGCTGCTCGCCCGGGCCGACTGGACGGACCGGGAGCCGGTGGTCGCCCTGTGGGTGTGGCAGTGCGTGGTGGCGGCCGTACTCCTGTGCTGCGCGCTGTCGATGACGCTGAGCGCCGCGGCGGCCTGGCAGGCGGTGCGCGGGCAGGTGTTCGCGAGCGCCCCCAGCGGGGTGATGGACGCCTACGCGCTCGGCACGACCGGCCCGTGGGCGGCGGCGACCGCGGTGACCCTGGCCTGTGCCGGGCTGTGGAGCGGGGCGATGCTGGTGCGCGAGATCCGGCGCGCCCGGGTCGGGCGACGGCAGCAGCGGGCCGAACTCCTGGTCCGCGCACCGCTGTTGCCCGGCGAGGAACCGGCGGGCGGCCGTCTCGTGGTCCTGGAGGGCGAGCGGCCCGACGCCTGGTGGCTGTCCGGTCCGGCGCCCCGGCTCGTCGTCACCACGGCCGCGTTGCGCCGCCTGAAGGGCCGTCAGCTGGATGCCGTGCTCGCCCATGAGCAGGGTCACGCCCAGGCCCGGCACGACTGGCTGCTGCACTGCTCGGCCGCGCTGGCGGGCGGGTTCCCGCAGGTCCCGGTGTTCGCCGCGTTCCGCGACGAGATGCACCGGCTGGTCGAACTGGCCGCCGACGACATGGCCTCCCGTCGGCACGGCCGTCTCACCACCGCCCTCGCCCTGGTCGAACTCAACGAGGACCGGGGCGTGTTCGGCCCCGGCCCGGCCCCGCACGCCCATGTCCCGCAACGCGTCCACCGGTTGCTCACCGCCCCGGACCGCCTCCCCGCCCGGCACCGGCTGCGGCTGACCGCGACGGCCGCCCTGGTCCCGGTGATCCCGGTCCTGGTGGCGCTCGTACCCGGTCTGCGCGCGCTCGGGTAAAGCCGTACCCATCAGGGGAATTGCCCTCCGGGCAATGATTCGGCAAAGATCACGCCATGCGCCCCCCAGCCAGCGACCGCCCCGCCCCCCTTCTGACGACCGCCGTTCTCGCCCTCTCCTCGGCGCTGCTGCTCGCCCTCGTCGCCGGTGAGTGGCCCCCGTTGGTCGCGCTGGACGAGGGCATCGCGGACACCACCCACCGCTGGGCCGTGGCGGACCACGGCACCACCCAGGTGCTGCGCATACTGACGGACTGGGTCTGGGACCCGCTGACCATGCGCCTGCTGTGCGCGGCGGTCGCGGTGTGGCTGGTGTGGCGGCACTCGGCATGGTGGACCGCGCTGTGGCTGGCCCTGACCTGCGCCCTGGGCACGGCCGCCCAGCAGTCCCTCAAGGCCGCCGTCGGCCGCCCCCGCCCGGAGTGGCCCGACCCGGTCGACTCCGCCCACTACGCCGCCTTCCCCTCCGGGCACGCCATGACGGCCACCGTGGTCTGCGGCCTGCTGCTGTGGCTGCTGCACCGCTGCGGCACCGGCCGCACACTGTGGCGGACGGCCCTCACCGCGGCCGGGATCTCGGTCGTCGGCGTCGGCCTGACCCGGGTCTGGCTCGGCGTCCACTGGCCCTCGGACGTGGTCGGCGGCTGGCTGCTCGGGGCCCTGGTGGTGGCCCTCGCGGTGCTGGCCTACGAGTGGGAGCGGGACGGCCGGGAGCATCCTCACTAGCGGACGATCCCGTTCAGGACCGGCCGGACGATCACCGTGCCTACGATCGCCGGGCGGCCCCGGGAGACTCCCGCGCGGCCGCTGAAGGAGGGGGTACTTTGTCCAGCATTTCCAGACGGTCCCTGCTCGGATACTCGGGGACGGCGGCCGCCGGCGCGGTGGTCGGCACGGCGACATCGGCGGAGCAGGCGCAGGCCGCGGAGACGGAGACGGCCTCGGCGGTGTTCCCGGAGGGGGAGCTCTTCACCGGCGGCTCCAGCATCGGTGACGTCGACACCTATCTGACGATCAGGTTCAGCGTCGAGACGAACGCCACCGACGCGTCGGGCAACCAGATCAGCCCGGGTGAACTCGCTGATCTGCTCAGCGACTTCGCCGTCAGCCGGGGCTGGCCGGCGGTCACCTTCTACGGCAGGCCGGTGCCCGCCAAGCTGAACTGACCCGCATCCGAAGGCGGCCGTGCGCCGGACGGACCCGCGGGTAGAGTCCGGCGCATGACCGCCGTGCTCTTCGACTTCTCCGGGACCCTCTTCCGTATCGAGTCCACCGACTCCTGGCTGCGGGCGGTGCTGGCCGAGGCAGGAAGGGAGCTCCCCGAGGCGGAGCTGGCGGCGGCAGCCCAGGCGCTGGAGGTGGCCGGGGCGCAGCCCGGCGGGGCGAACCCGGCCGAGCTGCCCGGGGAACTGGCCGCGGTGTGGGCGGTCCGGGACGAGAGCGCGCGGGCGCACCGGGCCGCCTACACCGGGCTGTCCCGCCGGGTGGCGCTGCCGGACGCGGCCCTGCACGACGCGCTGTACGAGCGGCACATGTCCCCGGCCGCCTGGACGCCGTACCCGGACGCCGCGGAGGTGCTCAGCACGCTGCGCGCGCACGGGATCGCGGTCGGCGTGGTCAGCAACATCGGCTGGGACCTGCGCCCGGTCTTCCGCGCGCACGGGCTCGACGCCCATGTGGACGCGTACGTGCTGTCGTACGAACACGGTGTCCAGAAGCCGGACCCGCGGCTGTTCACGGTCGCCCTGGAGGCGCTCGGGGCCGAGCCGGAGAAGACGCTGATGGTCGGGGACAGCAGGCCCGCCGACGGCGGGGCGGCGGCGCTCGGGTGCCGGGTGCACTTCGTGGACCATCTGCCGGTGACGGAACGGCCGGACGCACTGCTGCCCGTCCTCGACCTGGTGGGCGCGGCCCGCCGACAGGTCACGCCCACCCAGGCCTGACCTGTCGCGCCGTCCGCCCGAGACGCTCCCCCGTGTCGCCTCGGACGGACGGCAGCCCTGAACAGGCCCCGCGCAGCGCGGTGCCGACTGCGTCGATTATAGTTGGCTGGCAGCCAGTCAACGCAGGAGTTCCAGCATGTCCCCGCGCAGCGCCTCGGTCAATGAAGAGTTGCGCAGGCGTTCCCGGGAGCGGCTGCTCCAGGCCGCGGTCGAGCTGGTCGACGAGCACGGTTTCGAGGCCACCACGCTGGGCGCCATCGCCGACCGGGCGGGTTCCGCGCGCGGGCTGGTGTCGTACTACTTCCCCGGCAAGCGCCAGCTGGTGCAGTCCGCCGTGCACCGGCTGATGCACCGCACGCTGGAGGAGGCGCTGGAGCACGAACCGCACACCGAGGACGGCCGGGAGCGGCTGGCCCGGGCCATCGACTCGATCCTCGGACTGGCGCGGGAGCGGCCGGTGCTGATGCGTCAGCACATGGCGGGGCTGCTGCAGGCGGAGGGCTTCGTGCAGTGCCCGGAACAGCGCCGGCTCGCCGAGCTGCTGGGCGAGACCGTCGCCCGCTACGGCTCGCAGGAGGTCGCGGCCGACTACCCGATGCTGCGCGCCCTGCTGATGGGCGCGGTGTACGCGGCGCTGGTGCCCGGGGTGCCGATGGCGATCCCGACGCTGCGGGCGGAGTTGTTCGAACGCTACGGGCTCGACTGGGAGCTGGGCGTGCCCCCGGACTCCGCGCCCGTCACCGAACGGCGGGACATCTCCCGGTTCTTCGCCACGGAGGACCGGGGCGAGCCCGAACGGCCCTAGTCAGCGGCGGGCGTGACCGGGCGTCAGAAAGCCCGCGTCGCGCGCCTGCGCGATGAGCCGGAGCGACCGGCGGCGGCTGTGCCCCGTCGCGCACATCACCGCGAGCACGGGGTCGAGGCCGTCCGCCTGTGCGGCCCGGTACTCCTGGGCGACCAGCCAGCGCCCCTCGATGCCGCGCGGCCAGGGCGGCCGGGCGCGCCGGGCACCGCCCGACTCGCCGTTCTCCTCGGCCGCTTCGGGCTCCTCGTCCGCGTAGGACTCCATCCCGCACGCCTTGAAGAGCGGCTCCTCGATCCAGTCGGCGAGCACCGTCAGATCGGCCAGGGAGAGCGCGGGCCGCGCCTTGACGTCCTCGATGGACACCCGCCCCTCGGCCACCACGGCCAGCGCGTCGACCCGCGCGCCGTCGCCGAAGACCAGCCCGACCTGGAACCACGCCGTGGCTCCGGTGTGTTCCTGCACCTCCCAGGCGGGCGACACGGACACCGTGCCGTCCTCCGCGCGCCGATCGGAAAGATTGAGAAACGATGCTTCTAGCACATACGCAAGGTAACCTCATGATCACACTGCGAACGGACGGACACGCGTCCGCTTCACCCCTGCGGCCCCTGTCGAGGCGGTCGGGCCGGTGGGATGCTGGAGCCACCAGCCCCTCGGGCAAGGAGTCCCCCCGTGTTGCGTGTCGCCGTCGTCGGCTCCGGGCCGAGCGGGTGCTACACCGCCCAGAACCTGGTCCAGAACGACCCCACCGTGGTCGTGGACGTCCTGGACCGGCTGCCGTGCCCGTACGGTCTCGTGCGGTACGGCGTCGCCCCGGACCACGAGAAGATCAAGTCGCTGCAGGGAAACCTGCGCACGGTCCTGGAGCACGAGCGGGTGCGGTTCCTCGGCGGGGTCCGGGTCGGGGGCCGGGGCGGGCTGCCGGCCGAGCGGCTGCGGGAGCTGTACCACGCGGTCGTGTACTGCGTGGGCGCCGCCACCGACCGGCGGCTCGGGATCCCCGGTGAGGAGCTGCCGGGCAGCTGGTCGGCGACGGAGTTCGTGTCCTGGTACAGCGCGCATCCGGACGCGGTCGACGCCGGGTTCGTGCGTGACGCCCGGTCGGCGGTGGTCATCGGGGTCGGCAACGTCGCGGTCGACGTGGCGCGGATGCTGGCCCGGGGCGCGGCGGAGCTGAGCCCGACCGACATGCCGCAGGCGGCCCTGACGGCGCTGGCGGCGAGCCGGATAAGAGACGTGCACGTGGTGGGCCGGCGGGGGCCCTCGCAGGCCCGGTTCACCACCAAGGAGCTGCGCGAGCTGGGCGGCCTGCCGGGCACCGAAGTCCTGCTGGATCCGGACGAGTTGGCGCTCGACCCGGCCTACGCCGACCCCTCCGCGCTGCCCGCCGCCCAGCGGCGCAACATCGAGGTGCTGCGGAACTGGGGCGGCACCGGCGGCCGGGGCGCGGAGCGCAGCATCTGGCTCCGCTTCTTCCTGCGCCCGGTCGAGATCCTCGACGACGGCGGACGGGTGGGCGGGGTGCTCTTCGAGCGCACCGAGCTCGACACGCGCGGCCGGGTGCGGGGCACCGGACAGTACGAGACGGTCGAGACGCAGCTGGTGCTGCGCTCGGTGGGCTATCGCGGGGTGCCGCTGGACGGGCTCCCCTTCGACGAGGAGACCGGCACCGTTCCGCACGCGGCGGGCCGGGTCCTGGACGGCTGCTTCAGCGTGCCGGGCGACTACGTGGCAGGCTGGATCAAGCGCGGGCCCACCGGCGTCATCGGCACCAACCGGCCGGACGCCAAGGAGACGGTGACCTCCCTGCTGGAGGACGCGCCGCTGCTGCTGCGCCGGGAGGTGGCCGGGGACCCGGTGGCCGCGCTGCGCTCGGCCGGCATCGAGCCGGTCGAGTGGACGGGATGGCAGGCGATCGAGCGGGCCGAGGCGGCGCTCGGGGCGCGGCTCGGCCGGAGCGTGGTCAAGCTGGCCGACTGGGACTCCCTGCTCGCGGCGGCGCGCACGGGGTCGTAGCGGAGTCGACCGCGATCCGGTGGGCATGACACGTATCGGCAACGAGTCGGAAATCAACAAACTGTTCAAGCCGCTTACGGTCTCGTGCTGTCCGGATGTCGTCCCCGCTCTGGAGTCCCCATGGCCACCACCACCGCCCCCGTCCATCCCGTCGACGAGGTCCCGCCCGTACGGCAGTTGGCCGCGTTCGGCCTGCAGCATGTGCTCGCGATGTACGCGGGCGCGGTCGCCGTCCCGCTGATCGTGGGCGGTGCGATGAAGCTGTCGCCCGCCGACCTGGCGTATCTGATCACCGCCGACCTGCTCGTGTGCGGCATCGCGACGCTGATCCAGTGCGTCGGCGTCTGGCGCTTCGGCGTCCGGCTGCCGATCATGCAGGGCTGTACGTTCGCGGCGGTGTCGCCGATGGTCCTGATCGGGACGACGGGCGGCGGGCTGCCCGCGATCTACGGCTCGGTGATCGTCGCGGGCCTGGCGATCATGCTGCTCGCGCCCGTCTTCGGCAGACTGCTGCGCTTCTTCCCGCCGCTGGTCACCGGCACGGTCATCCTGATCATCGGGGTCTCGCTGCTGCCGGTCGCGGGCAACTGGGCGGCGGGCGGGGCCGGCGCGAAGGACTTCGGGGAGCCGAAGAACCTGGCGCTGGCGGCCTTCGTGCTCGCGGTGGTGATAGGCGTGCAGCGGTTCGCCCCCGCCTACCTCGCCCGGATCGCGGTCCTGATCGGCATCGCGGTGGGCCTGGCGGTGGCCGTGCCGTTCGGGTTCACGGACTTCAGCGGGGTCGGGGACGCCGACTGGCTGGGCATCAGCACGCCGTTCCACTTCGGGGCGCCCGCCTTCAAGGCGTCCGCGATCATCTCCATGCTGGTGGTGGCCCTGGTCACCATGACCGAGACCACGGGTGACCTGATCGCGGTCGGCGAGATGACCGGCCGCAAGGTCGAGCCGCGCTCCCTCGCCGACGGGCTGCGCGCCGACGGCCTCTCGACCGTCCTGGGCGGGGTCTTCAACACCTTCCCGTACACGGCGTACGCGCAGAACGTGGGCCTGGTCGGGATGACCCGGGTGCGCAGCCGCTGGGTGGTCGCCGCGGCCGGCGGCATCCTGGTGCTGCTCGGTCTGCTGCCCAAGCTGGGCGCGGTGGTCGCGGCGATACCGGCTCCGGTACTGGGCGGCGCGGGTCTGGTGATGTTCGGGACGGTCGCGGCGAGCGGTCTGCGCACCCTCGCCTCGGTGGAGTTCAAGGACAACCACAATCTGACGGTGGTGGCCGTCTCGGTCGCGATCGGCGTGCTGCCGGTGGGCGTGCCGACGGTCTACGAGAAGTTCCCGGACTGGTTCCAGACGGTGATGAACAGCGGCATCAGCGCGGGCTGCCTCACCGCGATCGCCCTGAACCTGCTCTTCAACCACCTGCCCGCGAAGGCGGACCCGGCGCCGGGGAGCGTGTCGGCCGGCGCCGAGGCCGCCTAGGCCGGCTCACCCCGCCGTGAACAGCCCGGTCGGCACCGCTCCCGCCAGTGCCCCGTACCCGGCCGGGTTGAGGTGCAGCCAGTCCCCCACCTGGAGGTCGGCCCGCAGCCGGGCCGGGTCGGCCGGATCCCGTACCACCCGGTCGAAGTCGATCACCGCGTCGAAGTGGCCGTGCCCCCGGATCCAGGCGTTGACGCGCTGCCGGGCCGCCTCCCGCACGCCCGCCCCGTCGTCGTAGGCGTTGCCGCCGAAGGGCAGCAGGGTGGCGCCGTAGACGCGGATGCCCTGGGCGTGGGCGCGGACGACGATCTGCCGGTAGGCGGCGATCAGGTCGTCGGCGACGGCCTGCTGGGCCTGTGGGGTGGCGGCGGCGGTGCCGATGTCGTTGACGCCCTCGAAGACGATCAGCCAGGAGACCCCGCTGCGGGAGAGGACGTCCCGGTCGAGGCGGGCGAGGACGTTGGGGCCGAGGCCGTCGTTGAGGACGCGGTTGCCGCCGGCCGCCTGGTTGAGGACCGCGATGTCCGAGGTGTCCGGGCGGGACCGGAGGCGGTCGAAGAACTGGTCGGGCCAGCGGTCGTTCCCGTTGGTCGTGGAGCCCCGGCCGTCGGTGAGGGAGTCGCCGAGCACGGCCACGGCCCGGGTGCCGGCCGGGGCCCGCACCTCGACGTCGCTGAGCAGGTACCAGTGGTCGACATGGGCCGCACCCGTGAGATCCGCGTCCCGCGTGTGGTCGCCGTTGACGAGGTACGACGTGGTGCGCGAGCCCGGGTGCGAGGTGAGCGCCAGATCGGGCTGGCCCTGCGCGGTGTACGCGGTGACGGTGAGGTCGGCGCCGGCGGTCAGCGCGAAGTCCACGGGGTCGGAGACCACTTGGGCGCCGACGGGGACGACGGTCGAGGCCCGCCCGGAGAACGTGACCGGCCGGAGGCTGCCGGGGACGATCGCGGCGGCGCCGGCCCGGCCGCCCTCGGGGAGCGCCACGGTCACCGAGGTGAGCGGGAGCGGGGTGTCGCCGTACGCGTTGGAGAACCGCAGCCGCAGCCGGTGGCCGCCGACGGTGACCCGGACGGTCTGGCGCAGGGTGGTGTCCGCCAGCACGGACCGCTCCCCCGTGAAGGGCGCGGGCGGCAGATTGCCGAGCTCGGTGAGCTGGGGCATCCCGGTCCAGGTGTTCACCCAGCGGCTGCCCGGATCCGGGTGCGCGGCGGCCTGCCGGGGGCCGTGCACCAGTGCGGTCAGCGCCCCGGCGGTCACGACCAGGGCGAGGGCGAGCACGCAGGTGCCGAGGAGCGCGGCGAGCGGTGTTCTGCTGGGCTTCGGCTTCACGGGGGCCTTCCTGACGAGGGGCGACAGCGGAGCCGTCGCCGACTGACCGTGCAGGTGGTGCCGTTGGGCGCCGTCATCGTGGCATGGCCACGACCGGTCATAGAAGCGCTCCCACCCCACTTTGCGGACGAGCGGGCGAGCGGAACGGATGCTGCGCGGGACGTTGACTAGAAAGCGCTTTCACCCTACGTTCCGTTCAACACCGTGACCGATGGTTCGGAATCACGGACGCTATTCACTCATCTGATCAACGGAACACCGGAGAGACCCCCCACTCGAAAGAAGGCATACGGGACATGACTTCACGAGCACGGACCGGGGCGCGCGCACTGGCGGGCGGGCTGACCGCCCTCGGGCTATCGTTTGGCATGATCATGACAGGCGGAACCCAGGCGGACGCCGCGACCTGGCCGACGGCCAGCGGCAGCCAGGCCGTCACCGCGACCATCAAGCTGTCGGGCACCAAGGACTACGGGATGCTGCGCCTGTACGGCAGCGGAGACCTGGGCAGCGGCGGACAGAGCGAGGACCAGGACCCGATCCTGGACCTGGCGGCGGGCACGGTCCTGAAGAACGTCATCATCGGCGCCCCCGCCGCGGACGGCATCCACTGCGAGGGCAGCTGCACCCTGCAGAACGTCTGGTGGGAGGACGTCGGCGAGGACGCGGCGACCTTCCGCGGCTCCTCGTCGTCGAACGTCTACACCGTCTCCGGCGGCGGCGCCAAGGAGGCCAGCGACAAGGTGTTCCAGTTCAACGGCGCCGGGACGCTCAACGTGTCCAACTTCGCCGTGCAGACCTTCGGCAAGCTGGTCCGCTCGTGCGGCAACTGCTCCACGCAGTACAAGCGCACGATCAACCTGAACACCGTCGAGGCGACCTACAAGGGCAGCGCGCTCGTCGGGATCAACACCAACTACGGCGACAGCGCGACGCTGAAGAACATCACGATCGTCGGGGACAGCGGCAGGAAGATCGTGCCGTGCCAGAAGTACATCGGCAACAACACGGGCGCGGAGCCGCCGACGAACGGGAGCGGCCCGGACGGGACGTACTGCAAGTACGCGAGTTCGGACATCACCTACAAGTGAGCGCGACCGGCGGGGCCGTCGCCGGGCGACGACGGTCCCGTCACTCGTCGGCCGGGTGCGCCTGGCGCCACTTCCACCGCCAGAGGCCGTCGGCCCGGTGGTCGTGCTCGAAGCCGTCGCCGAGCGGTCCCACCCGCTCGATCGCCTCGGCGGTGCGCGGGTCGTCGCGCAGGGCGAGACCGTGGGCGGCCTCCAGGCGGACGAGTTGGCTGTCGTCGCCGAGCAGGGCCGCGAGGCCGTCGGCGTCGGCGTCGGCGTCGGCGGGCGTACGGTCGAGCGGGCGGGACAGCTCCGCCGCTGCCGCGACCCGCACACCGGCCTCCGGTGCCCCGGTCAGCGCCAGCAGGGTCCGGGTGCTGTCCGGGAGGAGGTTCGCGTCCCGGGTGCTCGCCGCGCAGGCGGCGAGCCGCACCTCGGGGTCCGGGTCACCCATGAGGGTGCGCAGGGCCGCCCTGGCGGCGGGCGTGTGCGGCAGGTGGTCGGCGCAGAGGGTGTAGGGCACCTCGCGGCGCACCCGGGCGTCGGGGTGGGCGGCGTAGCGCAGGCCGACGGCCTCCTCGTCCGGACGGTCGTGCCAGGCGAACATCTCCAGCACCTGCGCGAGTATCTCGCCGTCCGTCTCCTCCCTCACCCAGGCGGCCAGGAGTTCGCTCTCCCGCTGCTCGTAGGAGCGGCTGGAGTCGACCAGCCCCCGCGTGCGCAGGTAGTCCACCACGAACCGGCGGGGCACCCGGTCCGGGGCGTGCCGATGGGCCACCACGGCGGACCAGGTCTCGAAGCTGCGCCGACGGGTGAGCGTCCAGCAGACCTCGGACCAGTCCACATGGTCCTCGTCCGCCTGCCGGACGGCGCGGGCGACCAGTTCGTCGACGGGGGTCAGGATGCGGAAGGCCCACTCCAGGGAGGTCAGGACGGCACCGTGCCCGGACCGCACAGCCAGGCCGCCGAGCGAGACCTGGTCGACCCAGCGGTACTCGTCGTCCTGGACCCGGACCGTGACGGCCGGGCCCGACGCGCCCGTCCTGCGCCGCAGTTCCTCGGCCGCCCCCGTCTCGTACCAGCTCCGGGCCAGCGCGAGCAGCCGTTCCCGGGCGGCCTCCGGCAGGCGCAGCCGGGGCTCGTCGCCCAGCACGGCCGAGAAGACCTCCAGGGAACCGCCGTCGACCGCGCGCCACAGCGGTGTGGTCCCGTCCGGCAGCTCCCGGTCGGGGGCCGCGCCGCCCTCCACCAGCGCCCGGGCGACCGGCCCGTCGTAGGCCGCGACCGCCGCGCACAGCAGCGGCAGCCCGTCCGCGTCCGGCGTGTCCGGATCCGCGTCCCCTTCCAGCAGATCCCGCACGGCCTCGGCGTCCCCCGCCCGCACCGCCGCCCGGAGCCGGCCGCCGGGGCTGCTCTCGCCCAAGTCCCCCGATTCCCCCAAGTCCCGCAAGTCCCCGTCCCCCGCTGCGAACAACGTCTTCCCCTCGCCGAACGGCATCGGTTGGGAGTATGCGGTGGTCCCGCGGGGCGGCGCATCTCGTTTCCGGCGCGGACACCGCGGCCACAGCGGATACCGCGGATACTTCCGTGGTGCCGCTGACATCGATCGCGGAGATCGCCCGCGAGCCTGTGGTGCTGGAACCGGCCGACCGGCGGGCGGAGCAGGAGACCAGCACCTGGTGGCTGGGGATGGCGGAGGCGGACCGGGCCGCCGGTTTCCGTGGCGCGGCGACGTGCTACGTGCGGCACGACCCGCAGGCCGGGCAACTGCGGTGCTCCACCGGCTCGGTGGCCGCCGACGCCCTCCCTTTCCGTGCCGCCTATGCGGAGTGCGACGATCTCGGGCCCGTCGTCGAGGCGTTCCTCACCGACCGTGACCCCGGGGTGATCGGCTGGGCGGACCTCGCCGACGCGCGGGGTGGCGGGGAGGGTGCTGCGGCGGCGCGGTCGGCCGTCCGGGTCCGGGTGTCGGGACGGCGCCGTAGGGGAGGTCAGTGGGCCGGGTGGCCGGTCGGCTCGCCCGGTTCCGCGCGGTAGTCCTCTCCCAGTTCCGCGCGGTAGTCCGCGTACGCGGTGCGCAGTTTGTCGCCCGGCCAGTCGGCGGGCAGGAGGTCCGGGGGCAGCACCGGGTCGGTCAGCAGGTGGCGTACGGCCGCCGCGAAGACGGCGAAGCGGTCGGCCGGCAGGCGGGCGGCGGCCGCTCGGGTCAGGAGGGTACGGGCGGTGGCGGCCCAGGTGGTCAATGGCCAGAGGGCGGAGGCCAGTTCGCGTGCGGGGTGGTCGGGGCGGGCCGTGTAGGACTGGGCGGTGTCGGTGAGGTCGCCGGGGAGCGGCCTGGCCAGGTTCGCCGGGCGGAGCCAGACGCCCTCGCGGAGTTCGGCCAGGCGCAGGGCGGTCAGGCGGGTGCGCAGGTCGGCGCGTTCGGCCGGGCCGCGGCCCGTCGCCGTGACGACCAGCATCTCCCAGTCGCCGTGCCACGCGCGCGTGCGCGGCCGTACTGCCTCGTCCTGGCGGCTCTGGCGGGCCAGCAGCCGCTCGCTGAGGCCGTAGACGGCGTCGTCGGTGCGGCGCAGGTCGCCGGCCGCCGTCATCCGGCTGAGCGCGGCCCGGAGCGTGGAGCCGCCGACCCCGAAGGGCTCGACGAGCCGGACCAGGTCCTTCACCGGCAGCTCCGGCGGATGCGTGCCCAGCAGCAGGCTCAGCACGACCGAGCGGGCCGACAGCGGCCGCAGGTCGGTGCCGGCGGGCTCGGCGGACACGTTCATGCGCATGGTCACGTACTGTACGTGCGACTTCTTGTTGCATTATTGATACGACCGTAGGAAGAGTGCAACATGGAGGCCATGGACTCGACCGTCGCGCTTCCGCAGCCGCAGTACGCCACCCACGACGTCACCAACCAGGCGCCGCCGCTCGCCCCCTACGACGCCTCCGACGACCCGGCGCTGCTGGAGGGGCTGCGCCGGGAGGGCGCGGAGTGGGCCGAGCCGGGGATCCGGCGGCTCGGGGCGCGCGCCGGGAGCGCGGAGGCGCAGGAGTGGGGCGAGCTGGCCAACCGGCACGAGCCGGAGCTGCGCACCCATGACCGGTACGGCAACCGGATCGACGAAGTCGACTTCCACCCCAGCTGGCACCACCTGATGCGGACGGCCGTGGCCGAGGGGCTGGCGGGGGCGCCCTGGGCGGACGACCGGCCCGGCGCCCATGTCGCGCGCACGGCGGGCGGGCTGGTGTGGGGACACACCGAATCCGGCCACGGCTGCCCCACCTCGATGACCTACGCGGCCGTTCCCGCGCTGCGCGCCCAGCCGGATCTGGCCAAGGTGTACGAACCGCTGCTGACCAGCCGGGAGTACGCCCCCGGGCTGCGTACGCCCACCGAGAAGCCGGGGCTGCTCGCCGGGATGGGGATGACCGAGAAGCAGGGCGGTTCGGACGTCCGGACGAACACGACGGCGGCCACTCCCACAGCCGAGCCGGGCGTGTACACCCTGCGCGGGCACAAGTGGTTCACCTCGGCGCCGATGTGCGACGTCTTCCTGGTGCTGGCGCAGGCACCCGGCGGCCTGTCCTGCTTCCTCGTGCCGCGCGTGCTGCCGGACGGCAGCCGCAACGCCTTCCGCGTCCAGCGCCTGAAGGACAAGCTCGGCAACCGGTCGAACGCCTCCTCGGAGCCCGAGTTCGACGGCACCGTGGCCTGGCTGGTCGGCCCGGAGGGGCGCGGGGTGAAGACCATCATCGAGATGGTCAACTGCACCCGGCTGGACTGTGTGATGAACTCGGCGACCCTGATGCGCAAGACACTCGTCGAGGCCGGTCACCATGTGCGCCACCGCAGCGCGTTCGGCGCCCGGCTGATCGACCAGCCGCTGATGCGCAACGTCCTGGCCGACCTGGCGCTGGAGTCGGAGGCCGCGACCACGCTCACCCTGCGGCTCGCCGGGGCGGCCGACCGCGCGGTGCGCGGGGACGAGCAGGAGCGGGCCTTCCGGCGGATCGCCACCGCCGTCGGCAAGTACTGGGTCACCAAGCGCGGCCCGGCCTTCACGGCGGAGGCCCTGGAGTGCCTCGGCGGCAACGGCTATGTCGAGGACTCCGGCATGCCCCGCCACTACCGCGAGGCCCCGCTGCTGTCGATCTGGGAGGGCTCGGGCAACGTCAACGCGCTCGACGTGCTGCGCGCGCTGTCCCGGGAACCCGGCGCCGCCGACGCCCTGTTCGGCGAACTCGCGCACGCGCGCGGGGCGGACGCCCGGCTGGACACCGCCGTGACCCGGCTCAAGAGCGACCTGGCCGGAACCGAGCAGGCCGGGGCCCGCCGGCTGGTCGAGCGGATGGCACTGGCCCTCCAGGCCTCCCTGCTGGTCCGGTACGCCCCGGCCGCCGTCGCCGACGCCTTCTGCGCGACCCGGCTCGGCGGCGACTGGGGGCACGCCTTCGGCACCCTGCCCGCCGGGACGGGCCTCGACCCGATCCTCGAACGGGCGCTGCCTGGCGGGAATTGATCCCTCATCGGGCGTTCCCGGCCGGTGCCCGCCTGTGGATCGCACACAGTCGCCGCCCGATTCCGCATCGTTGTCAGTGCCGTGGTGCAGACTCCTGAACAGGTGGTACTCGCCCGGGGAGGACAACGTGTTCACGGGGATCGACGAGGTCGACTGGGCCTCGCTGCGGCACGCGTACGGCAGCGCGGAGGACGTGCCCGGTCTGCTGCGGGGACTGGCCTCGCCGGACGCGACCGAACGGGAGGTCGCGCTCGACGGGATGTACGGCTCGGTGCATCACCAGGGGAACGTGTACGACTCGACGCTCGCCTGCGTCCCGTTCCTCTTCGCGCTCGCCGCGCGCCCGGAGGTGGCGGACCGGGGCGCCATAGTCGAACTGCTGGTCAGCATCGGCGCGGAGAGCGCCGGCCCGGCGGCCCGTGCCGCCGTGCGCGCGGGCGCCGGCACGTTCGTGCCGCTGGCCGACGATCCGTGCCCCGGGGTACGGCGGGCGGCGGCCGGGGCGCTGGTCCGGTTCCTCGACGAACCGGCGCTGGTGCTGGGGCTGTTGCGGCGGCGGATCGCGGTCGAGCGCGACGAGCAGGTGCTGCTGGCCCTGACGGCGGCGCTCGGCCTGTTCGTACGGCTCCATCCCGCGCGGGCGGCCGGGGCGGTGGACCTGCTGGCCGCGCAGGGCGGGCCGCCGCATCCCCCGGGGACGCGGCTCGCCGCGCTCGGCCAGCTGGCTCTCGGCGCCCCGGAGCGGCTGCCCGCCGACCTGGTGCCGACGGCGGTCCGGCTGCTCAGGGAGCGGTCCGCGAGGCGCACGGCGGGCCCCGACCGGCCGGACGCGGACACCCTGGTCGGCCGGATACGGCGGCTGCGGCCGTCGGACGAGGAGGGCGCGTATCTGCTGCGCACCCTGCACCGGGCGCTGGACGACCGGGTCGCCGACCGGATCGCGCTGCTCGTCGGCCAGCTGGGCAGCCCCGTCGTGACGGACCGGTGCAGCGCGGTGTGGATGTCGGCCGGGCTGTTCCGCGAGTGGCGGGCGGACTTCACCGCGCCCGTCGCGCTGATCGGGGCTCAGCTGGGCGGTGCGGAGGACCAGTTGCGGGACGCGGCCGTCTCGGTGCTCGCGGACCTGTTCCGGCTGGCGGCGCCCGCGGCCGACGACCTGCACGCGCTGGTGACCGCGCGGCCCGACCTGTGGGTGCACACCTGGGAGCGCGGCAGACCCGCGCTGGGCGGGCCGCTCAAGGGGCTGGCCAGAAGCGGCGATCCGCGCGCGGTGCCGGTCCTGGCCCAGCTGCTGGCCCGGCCGGTGGTGCCCGGCGGGCTGGGCTTCGAGGTGGTCCATCTGGGCCGGGCGGCCGCTCCGCTCGCCCCCGCGCTGCGGCACCGCCTCGGGCGGATCCCGCTGGACGCGCCCGAGGCGGCCGAGCTGGCCGCCCCGCTGCTGGCCGCGGTCACCGCCCTGGCGGACAGGGCGGCGGTGCCGGAGGTGCTGCGGCTGCTGCGCGGCGCACCGGACGGGCTCGGGGCGCGGGAGGCCCTGGCCGGCCAGGCGGTGCGGGCGCTCGACACCCTGGGGACGGCCGCGCGGGCGGCGGCACCCGTGCTGCGCCGCCTCCTGGACACCCGGCACGCGGCCCTGGCGGCCGGCGCCCTGTGGTCGGCCGAGGGCGATGCCGGCGCCGTACTCCCGGTGCTGATGCGGGAGTTGACGCTCGGCCGGGGCCCCAGCGCCCGGACGGCGGCCGAGCAGCTGGGGCGGCTGGGGGCCGCCGCCCGGGACGCGCTGCCCGCCCTGCGCACGGCGGCCGGTTCCGGCCGGGCGTGGGAACGGACCTCGGCCGCACAGGCGTACTGGCGGATCGCCGGGGACCCGGAACCCGTGCTGCCGGTGTTCCGGTCCGCCTGGTCGGAGAACCCGTACACCCGCGGCACGATCGCCGCGTGCCTGGCCGCGATGGGCCCGGCGGGCGCGCCGCTGCACGACCTGCTGACGGCCGAACTCGCCACCGCCCGACGGCACACGGCCCGCCCCGGCGGGTACGGCAGCCACGACATCGCCCAGGACGAGCGGCTGCTCGCCGACTGCCGCACGGCGCTGGCCGGCCGGTGACCGAGCGGCCCCGGGCCGGCGCGTGCCTCAGCCGGTCATCCGGCCCCACTGCGGGCCCAGCCGCGACCACTCGGCGTCCCAGCGGTCCATCCGCCGCCGCTCCAGCCGGCCGCGCACCACGAGCCCGGCCACAAAGGGGACGGCGGCCGTGCTCAGCCCGACCAGGCCGCCGATCAGCGCGGAGCGGAGGTGGGCCTCGGAGACGGTGGCGGGCCGGGTGACCAGATGGCCCTGGGGGTCCGTCCACACGGTGACCGGCGTGCCCACCTTGCTGCCGGCCGCGACCCGGGCCTGGCCGGAGTGCGCGGAGCCGTCCTCGACGGTCCACCCCACCCTCGCCCAGACCCGCTCACCGCCGGAGGAGCCGGCCTGCTGCCCGGACGTCCCCGGGGCCTTCTCGACGACGTGCGCCACCACCGGTCGCCATTCGACGCGCTCCCGGGCCAGACCGCCCTCGACCGACCGGGCCGCCGCCAGCCCGGCGAACACCCCGGCCAGGAAGGTGAACAGCCAGGCGCCGAGCAGCACCCAGGCCTCCACCGTGTCGGCGCGACGCTTCAGCGGGTTGCGCCGCCAGCGCCACAGCCAGACCTTCGGACCACGGAACGCCTTCAAAGGCATCCTCCTCACGCGCGCACGGACAGCCCGGACCGCCCTCCCATACGGGAGAGGCCGCCCCGTTGCTCACGGCGAACCTCCGAGTCGACGGTCGCACGACCGGCCCCGCTCGCGCAGGCGTCTTCCGGAACGCGTTCCGCCGCCTTGTTCGACCCGCCGACACGACGGCTCCGACCTGCGCGGACACGGTCGGACGGGTGGCTGTCGGTGGTGGGGTGCAGACTGGCCGATATCTGAGTGCTGGCTGTGACAAGGACGTCATGGAGGTGATCGGCATGACCGAGGTACTGCTCGCCGTGGGGACCCGCAAGGGTCTGTTCCTCGGGCGGCGGCGAGGTGACACCTGGGAGTTCGACGAGAGTCCCTACTTCAACGCGCAGGCGATCTATTCGGTGGCCATCGACACCCGGGGCGAGCGGCCCCGCCTGCTGGCGGGTGGCGACAGCGCGCACTGGGGCCCCTCGGTGTTCCACTCCGACGACCTGGGCCGCAGCTGGACCGAACCGGCCCGGCCCGCCGTGAAGTTCCCCAAGGACACCGGTGCCTCGCTGGAGCGGGTCTGGCAGCTGCATCCGGCCGCCGCCGAACCGGACGTGGTCTACGCGGGCACGGAACCGGCCGCGCTGTACCGCTCGGAGGACCGCGGGGAGAGCTTCGACCTGGTCCGGCCGCTGTGGGAACACCCCACGCGCGGCCAGTGGGTGCCGGGCGGTGGCGGTGAGGGTCTGCACACCATCGTCACGGACCAGCGCGACCCGAAGGCGGTGACGGTCGCCGTCTCGACGGCCGGGGTGTTCCGCACCGAGGACGGCGGCGCCAGCTGGGCGCCGTCCAACTCCGGTGTGTCCGCGGTGTTCCTGCCGGACCCCGACCCTGAGTTCGGCCAGTGCGTGCACAAGATCGCCCAGGACGCGGGCAGTCCGGACCGGCTGTACCTGCAGAACCACTGGGGGGTGTACCGCAGCGACGACGCGGGAGCGCACTGGACCGACATCGGCGCGGGCCTGCCGTCCACCTTCGGCTTCGCGGCGGCGGCCCATCCGCACCGCGCGGAGACGGCGTACGTCTTCCCGATCAACGCCGACGCGGACCGGGTGCCCGCGCAGCACCGCTGCCGGGTCTTCCGCACCGCCGACGCGGGAGCGACCTGGGAGCCGCTGTCGGCGGGGCTGCCTGCCGCGGACCACTACGGCACGGTGCTGCGGGACGCGCTCTGCACGGACGACGCGGATCCGGCCGGGGTGTACTTCGGCAACCGCAACGGCGAGGTGTTCGCCTCCGCCGACGACGGCGACAGCTGGCGCCAGTTGGCCTCCCATCTGCCGGACGTGCTGTGTGTACGGGCGGCGGTCGTCGCCTGAGTCCGGTGCCTCCGGGTCCCCGGAAGGAGGGTGTTTCTGTCATCCGTGCCGACGGTCCGGTCATCCTCGGTCGCCCCTCGACCGCGGCTTGATCACCGACCCGTGTACGGCAGTAGGGTGACGCCGTGGCACCACGACCTTTGCATGAAATCGTCGAACCGGGCTGGGCGAAGGCCCTGGAACCCGTGGCCGGGAAGATCGCCGAGATGGGCGACTTCCTGCGTACGGAGATCGCCGCGGGACGCACCTACCTCCCGGCGGGGCCGAACGTTCTGCGGGCCTTCCAGCAGCCCTTCGACGACGTCCGCGTCCTGATCGTCGGCCAGGACCCCTACCCGACCCCCGGGCACGCGGTGGGGCTGTCGTTCTCGGTCGCGCCCGAGGTGCGCCCGCTGCCGGGCAGCCTCATCAACATCTTCCGGGAGCTCAACACCGACCTGGGCCTGCCCCAGCCGTCCAACGGCGACCTCACGCCCTGGACCCAGCAGGGCGTCCTGCTGCTCAACAGGGCGCTGACGACGGCCCCGCGCAGCCCCGCCGCGCACCGGGGCAAGGGCTGGGAGGAGGTCACCGAGCAGGCGATCAGGGCGCTGGCCGCCCGCGGCAAGCCGCTGGTGTCCGTCCTGTGGGGCCGCGACGCCCGCAATCTCCGCCCCCTCCTCGGCCAGTTGCCCGCGGTGGAGTCCGCGCACCCCTCGCCCATGTCGGCGGACCGCGGCTTCTTCGGCTCACGCCCGTTCAGCCGGGCCAACGACCTGCTGGTCCAGCAGGGGGGACAGCCGGTGGACTGGCGCCTGCCGTGACCGACGCGGGCGGCGAGGCCACTGTCGCGGGGTCACCCTCCGACGGCTCCAGCGCCTCCGATGCCTCCGATGCCTCCGATGCCTCCGATGCCTCCGGGGCAGGGTTGCCTGTCGGCGCCTCCGGTGGGTCCGGGGCAGGGCTGCCTGCCGACGCCTCCGGTGGCTCCGGTGGCTCCGACGCCTCCGGTGGCTCCGGTGGCTCCGACGCCTCCGGTGGCTCCGGTGGCTCCGGTGGGTCCGGTGGGTCCGGGGCAGGGTTAGCCGCCGGCGGCCCTCACGCCTCCGGGCCGGGGTTCCTTGCTGTCGGCCCCGGTGGGGCCGGGGCGGGGTTTCTCGCTGTCGACTCCGGTGGGTCCGGGCTGCGGGTCGTGGTGGGGGTGGCGGGGCGGGAGCCGTCGGTGCCGCGGGAGTCGCGGGAGCCGGTGCGTACGGGGACGCGGGGTATCGACCCCGGGCATCTGATGCGGCAACTCCTGCCCATGGCGCGGGCGTTGGCCGGCGAGTACGGGCTGGACCGGGTGGCGGCGGTGGTCGTCGGCGCGGCGGGGCTGGCCAGTCTCGGGGACGCGCTGCGGGCCGAACTGCCGGGCGCGCTGGGGCGGGAGCTCGGCGTGCGGACGGTCGTGCTGGCCGCCGACGCGGTGACGGCGTACGTCGGCGCCCTGGGCCCGCGCCCGGGCGCGGTGGTCGCCGCCGGTACGGGACTGATCGCGACCGGTACCGATCTGACCGGCTGGCGGCGGTCGGACGGCTGGGGCCATCTGCTGGGCGACTGCGGCGGCGGTGCCTGGATCGGCCGGGCGGGACTGGAGGCGGCGCTGCGCGCCTTCGACGGGCGGGACGGCGGCTCCGCCGCGCTGCGGGCCTGCGCCGAGGAGCGGTTCGGGCCGCTGCCGGGGCTGCCCGGGCTGCTCTACCCGCGCACCGACCGGCCCGCCGTACTGGCCTCCTTCGCACCTCAGGTCGCCGACTGCGCCGTACACGACCCGGTCGCGGCCGGGATCCTGCGCACGGCGGCCCGGCACATCGCCGAGTCGGCCGCGGCCGTCTGCCCCACGTCGGGAGAGCCGCGGGTCGCCCTCACCGGCGGCCTGACCCACCTGGGCGATCCGCTTCTCCTGCCGCTGGCCGAGGAGTTGGCCCGGCGGCTGCCCCGGGCCAGGCAGGTCCCGGCGGAGGGCGATCCGCTGCACGGAGCGGTACGCGTCGCGAGTGACCTGGTCAGCGGGCGGCTCACTCTGCCGAGTGATGAACGGATGTTCTCCGTGGTGCACACAAAAGGTGATTGATCCCATGGAGACATGAAGTGTCCGACAGCTGATGGGATCACCTCCGAATCATGCGTAACTCATCAGACAAAACCGGACGGATACCGCTCACCTGCACCCTCCCCGAACAAGGGAGCCCAATAAGCCAGTAACATGCGGCGCCATGAGCTCCCCCACTGGGCCCGCCGGCCTGCCAGTACGAATGCCGCGCCCCCGCCAGCCCGGACGGCACCGCCGCCCCGAGCCGCTGGTGGCGCCCGAGGACGCGCCCGCGCTCGTCCTCGCGGTGCCGGGTACGCCCAGCGCGGCCACGCGCAGCCTCTCCGAAGAGGTCGTGAGCATCGCCCGTTCCGAGCTGCCCGGCCTGGACGCCCGGATCGGGTACCTGGACGGGGACGACGCGGAGTTCCCCACCCTCCAGTCCGTCCTCGCCCGTGCCGCCGAGGAGCGCACCGCCCGCTACGAGCAGGCCGTCGCCGCCGGTGTCGAGGGGCTCAAGGCGCCCGACGGCCCGGTCGCCGTGGTCGTGCCGCTGCTGGCCGGTCCGGACAGCGCGCTGCTGCGCCAGGTCCGCCAGGCCGTGATGGAGAGCAAGGTCGCCGCCGACCTCACCGATGTCCTCGGCCCGCACCCGCTGCTCGCCGAGGCGCTGCACGTGCGTCTCTCGGAGGCGGGACTGGCCCGAGCCGACCGCGCCCGGCTGTTCACCGTGGCCACGGCCGCGGACGGCATCATCCTCGCGTCCGTGGGCGGCGACGAGGCGGTGCAGGCCGCCGGAATCACCGGCATGCTGCTGGCCGCGCGCCTGGCCGTGCCGGTGATGGCCGCGGCGCTGGACCAGGAGGGTTCGATCGCCTCCGTCGCCGAGCAGCTGCGCGGGTCCGGTTCGCAGCAGCTGGCGCTGGCGCCGTATCTGATAGGGCCGGAGATCGACGCGGCGCTGCTGACCGCTGCCGCGGAGGAGGCCGGGTGTGCCACCGCGGAGCCGCTGGGGCCGTACCCGGCGATCGGGAAGCTGGCGCTGGCCAAGTACACGACGGCGCTGGGGATCGCTCCGCAGCAGCCGCAGGGGGCGCCGGTTCGCTGACGCGTGCCGTTCCCTCTTCCGGACGGGGTCCTTTCTTCGAGGGGGCCCCGTTGGTTGTTTTTCGGGGTGGCGCGGTCGGGGTTCGGCTGCGGGCCGGTGGGAGCTTGTCGCGCAGTTCCCCGCGCCCCTGACGGGGCGCACAGCGGGCGGCGTCAGTCGAAGACGACGCAGGAGGCCGCCGGGACCTCCACCGAGCCGTCGTAACGGGGCTGGCCCGTCTGCTGGTCGATCGTGAACCAGGTGATGTTGCCGGAGCGCTCGTTGGCGGCGTAGAGGACGCCGTCGGACTCGGTGAGGGCGCGGGGCCAGTGGCCGCCGCAGGGGACGGTGGAGGTGAGGTGGAGGCGGTCCTCGTCGGTGGTGAACGTCGTGAGGACGTCCTCGCTGCGGGTCGCCGTCCAGACGAAGCGGCCGTCGGGCGAGACGGCGATGCCGGAGGGGTAGGCGTCGCCGGCCGGGGCTCCGGGGAGTACCGGGGTCTCGCTCAGGGGCCGCAGGGAACCGGTGGCGGCGTCCCAGCGGCAGACGGTGACGGTCGGGGTGAGTTCGTTGACCACGTAGGCGTACCGGCCGTCGGGGTGGAAGGCCAGGTGGCGGGGGCCGGAGCCGGGGCGCAGGGCGAACTCGCGGTGCAGGGCGGGGATGCCGCCGTCGAGCGTGCAGACGCGGACCGAGTCGGTGCCGAGGTCGACGCTGACCGCCCACCGGCCGCTGGGGTCGGGCTGCACCTGATGGGCGTGCGGACCGCGCTGGCGGCGTTCGTGCGGCCCCGACCCGGTGTGCTGGAGGAGTCCGGAGGGGACCGGGGCGAGGGTGCCGTCGGGGCGGACGGGGACGGCGGAGACGCTGCCGGAGCCGTAGTTGGCGGTCAGGACATGGCCGTCGAAGACGCTGAGGTGGGTGGGGCCGCTGGCGTCGACCGGGACCGGCGGACCGGCCAGGCGTGGCTTGTCGTCGTGGACGTGGTAGGCGGCCACCGCGCCGTCGGCGGTCTCGCTGACCGCGTACAGGGTGCGCCCGCCGGGTGCGAGCGCGAGGTAGGACGGGTCGGGGACGCCGTCGACGCTCTCCAGGAGGGCCAGGGCGCCGCTGTGCGGTTGGACCGCCGCCGTGACGACCCCGGGCCCGCCCGCCGCCGTGAACGACCCGATGAAGGCCCTCCGCCGCCTGCCGCCGTCTGCCACCGCTGTCCCCTCTCGACACAAGTCTCGATACGAGTCGAGACGCAAGTCTCGCCACAGGTCCCGCCACAAGCCGGTACGAGTCGGTACGAGCCGATCCCGGGCCGACGGTAGCAGTTTGCGGTCTAGACCAGGATGTGCGGGTCGGCGTGGCTCAGGCGCCGACCAGGGGCGAGCCCGAGGGGGTGCGCAGCGGCTCGGCGAGTTCGGCCAGCGCGCGCTCCAGGCCGTGCAGATGGGCGAGGGCGGGTTCCGTGGGCGGCTCGGCGGGCCCCGCGATGCGTGCGGAGCCCCTGGTGAGCGCCTCGACGGCGGCCTCCACCCGCCAGGAGGCGGCGGCCAGCCGGGCGTCGTGCGAGGCCTGCGGGTCGGCGGCGACGGCGGCCAGGCCGCGGATCTCCCGGGCGCAGTCGTCCAGCAGGGTGAGGACGCGGCGGGCCCGGCGCTTGCGGCCGAGCATCGGGTTGAGCGGATGGACCAGCGGGGCGACCGAGAGCCGTACCCGGCCGAGCAGCTGCTCCAGTTCGGCCAACCGGGGTGCCGGGTCGGCGGTGGTGGACCCGGCGAGCCGGGCGGCGGCCTCGGCGGTGCCGGCGTGGACGCAGCGCAGGGCGCGCTGGATCCAGGCGTCGGTGGTGAGGTGGGTGGTGACCGGCAGCACGAACAGCACGGCGAGCACGGCACCGAGGGCGCCCACCCCGGTCTCGGTGAGCCGCAGCGCCAGCAGACCGGGGCTGAGGACGCCGAGGAGGCCGTAGAGGAGTTCGGCGAGGAAGGTCACCCAGAGCATCATCCAGGTGTAGGAGACGGCGGCCGAGTAGAAGACGCCGAAGACGGCGACCGCGACCAGGACGGCGGTGGGGACGGGGGCCCCGTGCACGGGGCCGGCGACGAGCAGGCCCAGTCCGATGCCGATGACCGTGCCCAGGACCCGGCGGAAGCCACGGACCAGCGTCTCGCCGCGCGAGGCCGTGTTGACGAAGATCCACCAGGTGGCGCCGACAGCCCAGTACCAGCGCTGGCCCGACACCAGCTGACCGACGACCAGGGCGAAACCGGCGCCCGCCGTCGCCTGCACGGCCTGCCGGGTGGTCACCCGGGCGAGGCCGGTCCCGGCGGGCGGCACGGGCACGGGCGCCGGGGGCAGGCGACGCTCGTAGCACCACACTCCGAAGCGGACGGCGGCCGCGCAGAGCACGGAGAGCAGGACGGCGGCGGACAGCTCGGGCAGCTGTCCGGGGGTGGCGTGCAGGAACTGGGCCACGAAGAAGGTCATGAAGGCGAACACACCGAGGCTGTGGCCGCGCGGCCCCCAGCGGCGCGCGTACACGCCCGTGCCGACCACGGCGAGGAAGGCCAGGTCGCGGGCGACCGGCACGGCGTGCAGTTCGGCCGCGGCGGCGAGCACGGGCAGGCCCACGGCGGGCAGCAGCGCGGTGGTGACGGCCTGCCCGCGCACCGTCGGGTCCGCGACCGTGAACAGGGCGAGCAGCGCGGCGAGCCCGCCGGTGACAGCGCCCGCGAGGGAGTGTCCGGCCAGACCGCAGACCACGACGGCCAGGCCGATGCCCAGCACGGCCCGCGCGGCGAACCGCAGCCGCACCCGCCCCGGGTCCGGCGCCACGAACACCCTCTTCAGCACTGCTTCCCCTCCCACGGACCGCACAGAAATGGCGCTGCGGGGATCCACAGCGCCATCGACGTACCCATGAGAGCATCGTGCGGCCCACTGGTTCAACCGTCGCCCATTCCACTGTGCCATTGGCCCACTCAGGTGACGAGCGGTCGAAGGCCGGGCGCGCCAATGGCCCAGGTCGGCGGGATGACCGTGTGAGCCATTGGTACAGTCGTACGTCGTGACCGTGGACGAGCTCGACACCCGCATCCTGCGGCTGCTGCTGGAGCAGCCGCGCACCAGCGTCCGCGAGTACGCCCGGGTCCTCGGTGTCGCCCGGGGGACGTTGCAGGCCCGGCTGGACCGGCTGGAGCGGGACGGTGTGATCACCGGCAGCGGCCCCGCCCTCTCCCCCGCCGCGCTCGGCCACCCGGTGCTGGCCTTCGTGCACATCGAGGTCACCCAGGGCCACCTGGACGACGTCGGGGACGCGCTGGCCGCCGTACCGGAGATCGTCGAGGCGTTCTCGATCACCGGCGGCGGGGATCTGCTGACCCGGGTGGTGGCCCGGGACAACGCGCATCTGGAGGACGTGATCCAGAAGCTGATCAGCCTGCCGGGCGTCGTCCGCACCCGTACCGAGGTGGCCCTGCGCGAACGCGTTCCGCACCGGCTGCTGCCGCTGGTGGAGTCGATCGGCCGGGCGGCACGGCCGTAGCGGCGTACCGGCCCAGCTGTCCAAAACCGACCACTTCACGGAGGCGCTCGTCTAGATTCCTGAGAAGTGCCAGAGGGGGGCGGCGGTTTGACGCAGAGCGGCACCCACAACAACATCGTGGGCGGCAACACGACGGCGACGACGGTCATCCAGGCCGGATCGATCGGCCAGATCAACGTGCATCCGGAGGCTACGTCCCCGCAGGCCGAGGCCGGCGTACCGGACGCGGACGCCTGGGTGCGCAAGGCCGTCGGTTCCGGGGTCTGGGGACATGTGCCGTCCGGCCGGGACAGCGCGCACCACCGCCGGAACGTCGCCGCCGCCGTCGCACGACTCGCCTCGCTGCGCGACGACCTGGAAGGGCGTCTGGAACAGGATCCCTGGTGCGACACGCGCATCGCGACCGCGTTCCTCGACAACATCGGCCTGCTGCTCGGCGAGCCTCCCCGGGAACAGCGCCCGGACCAGGCTCAGCAGGCGCAGCCGGCCGGACTCGACCTCTATCCGGCCGAAGCCGCTCTCCTCGTGCTGTTCCCCTTCCTCCACCGGGTCCACTCCCTGCGGCGGACGGCGGAGCTGATGGAGATCCGGCCCTGGTCGCTGCGGACCGAGCCGGACGCCGGGGCGCTGCGGCGGGCGTACGAAGTCTTCACGGAGGAGAGCGAGGCGCTGGTCCAGCGGGCGCTGCGGGATCCGGCGGCCGAGCCTCTGGTCGGCTGGTGGCTCTGCCACCGCTGGCTGACCCGGCACGAGGAGTTCACCGACGCGACCTCGGTTCCGGGCCTCCTGGCGGAACTCGGCCCGGCCGCGGAGGAGTTGGGCGGGGCGCTCGCGGCGGACCGGGTGACCGCCCTGCTGCACGGGCTCCGGCGGGGACCCGACGTCTGTCACCCGGAGTTCCTGAACCTCCTCCCCAGCGACGACCGGGTCCGCTGCGGTCCCGGCCACCAGCAGGTCCGCTTCCAGCGGGTCGCCCTTCTGCTGGCTCTCGCGTATGGCATGTCCGCCGAGATGACGGCGCTGCCGGACATCGTCGCCGAGCACCTCGCCATCCCCTACCCGGTGAACCTGGACGAGCTGCGCCGCACGCTCGCCGATGCGGACTGGGGAGGTTCGCACGATCTCCCGGTGCTCCGCGCCGAGTGCCACCACGAGGCGGTCGTCGAAGGGCTGCGGGAGTACGCCGGACGGGCCGACGTCCTGCTGCACGCCGTACGGCGCACCGTGCGCGAACGCGTCAACCAGCCCGTGCCGGAACTGCCGACCCGGCTGTCCGCCGACGGCGTGGTCCCCAGTCGGGGCACCTTCGACGGGTACGCGCGCTTCCGCAGCGACGGTCGCCGTGTCCTCGATCTGGCCATGGGGATCGAGCTGTACAAGGACCGCGATCTCGCCGTCCGGGAGCTGTACCAGAACGCGCTCGACGCCTGCCGTTACCGGCGCGCCCGACAGGAGTACCTCGACCGCACCACCGGTACACCGGGCGAGCCCTACCCGGGGAGCATCTCCTTCGTCCAAGGGCTCGACGACGACGGCCGGGCGTACCTCGACTGCGTGGACGACGGCATCGGCATGGGCGAGGCCGAACTCCGCGGCGTCTTCTCCCACGCCGGCGCGCGCTTCGCGGAGCAGCTGGAGTTCAAACTGGAGCGGGCGCGGTGGGAGTCGCTCGATCCGCCGGTGAAGCTGTATCCCAACAGCCGTTTCGGGATCGGCGTGCTGAGCTACTTCATGCTCGCCGAGGAGATCCGCGTCACCACCTGCCGGATGGACACCGACGGCCTGCCGGGGGCGGTCCTCGATGTGTCGATCTGCAGTCCGGGTCATCTGTTCCGGATCGTGAAGACCGCGGCCCGGGGCCGGCAGCCGGGGACGCGGGTACGGCTGTATCTGCGGTCCGATGTCGATCCGGCGTCCTGGTCGGCCGTGGACGTCCTGGAACGGGTGCTGGCCCTCGCGGAGTTCCCCGTGTCGGCACAGCAGGGAGGGCGGACGAGCACGTGGACCGTGGGACAGCTCAAGGAGCGGGAAACCCAGCCCCGGACCGAGACCTTCGGGCTCAACGCCCACGGGCGTCAGGCGTACTGGCCCCGCGACTGCGCCGACCCGCAGGTGATCTGGTGCGAGCACGGCGGCGCGCTGCTGGTGGACGGCCTGCTCGTGGAACCCACGGGGCGCGACGGAGTGCTCTCGCCGAGCGGCTCCGGCCTGGTCGGCGCCGTGGTCAACCTCCGTGGTGAATCGGCCCCGGCACGGCTCTCGGTGGATCGCCGGAACATTGTCGACGACGTGGCACAGCCCGTGCGGGAACTGCTCGGCACCGCCATCGAGGTGCTGACCGACGGCGACGGCGACTGGCCGGACTTCGTGTGGCTCTGCAACGTCGCGGAGGGCAGCGCCGTAGCGGGCGACATCGTCGCGTCCGCGTTCTCCTCGGCGGCACTGGACATGACCTACCGAGGGATCACCTTCGGCGGCGGACACATGGGCTTTTTCCCGGCCGACGTTTCCCTGGTGCCCGGCGACCGGCACCAGGAGGGCGGCATGTACGTCCGGCCCACCTGGACCATCGTCAATGGCGAGGCTCCGGATCACATCTACCTGTGGCGAGTCCTCGCTCGCCGACCTCGCGCGGCGCTGCGGGTGCTGACCGAGGTCTGTCCGGAGATCGCGGCTCCCGGGCCCGTACGCATGCCCACGTTGTCCGACCAGTGGCTCCTGCTGTCGGAGAACGGGCACAGAGGATGGCAGGGAGCACCGAGTCTGGGGGCCATCGCGCGCTCGGCGAGCAGGCTGCATCTCACGGGGCGCGAGGTCGCCCACCGTCTTGCGGATCTCGGTTTCGAGGACAACGACCCCCGGCGGTGGTCGGAGGACGCCGAACTCACCACAAGCAACTGCGAAACGTTCATGCACGCCTATGGCGGCTACCTGAACCGCAGGCACGCCCTCACCCTGGATGATCTCGTGCGTGCGGCTCAACACTCGGGCACAGGTGTCACGTCGACCGCCGCGTTCCTGCGCAGCTTCGGCTATCTCCTCACCGACGACGTCGTGACGCTGGGCGAGGCCACCGAAGGTGACGACCTGCTCTGGCTCGATCCGGAGAACAGGTCCGCCGGCTGCCTGGACCCCGACGCGACGGTTCCCCTGGGCCACATCGCCCACTTGAGCGTCAGACTCGGCCTGCCCGTGCCCGAGGTGTGCGGCAGACTCTCGGCCCACGGTCTGCGGACCGACGCCGACCGGCTGCCCACACATCCGACGGACGAGACCCTGCTCCTGCTCAGCGTCAACGCCGACGGCAAGCGCCCCTGGCTGGAGGGCACTTCGGTGCCGCCGGGACATGTTCTGGAGGTGGCGGAGAAACTCGGACTGAAGCCGCCACATGTGCTGGCCCGGTTCGCGTCCATGGGGTTCGCTCTTCCCGAGCCCTTTCCCTCCGACGCCTCCGCCTCCGACATCTGGCTGCTGTGCGACGAGGTCTACAGCGAATGGCTCACGCCACAGAGCGCTGTCCACTACGTGAACGTCTTCCACCAGGTCGAGAATCTCCGGGAGTTGAGACACAAGACCAACAGGATGCGGGCCTTCGGTCTGGACGTCCCCTTGGAGGTACCGATCCGCCCCACCCGACTGGACAGGGAACTCCTCCAACCGAACGGCCCCGTCAGCTGGTGGGCCGCAGACGACCGGGTCGTGCCGTTCAGCGCGGTCCTGCGGGCCGCCCGCGAGGTCGGCGCGAGCGCCACCGCCGTGGCCAAGCGACTGCGTGCCTGCAACATCCCCACCTCGCACGACACTCTCCCGAAGGGTCTCGCCTTCAGCGAAGCCCTGCGGCTCCTCCGCGTGGACGAACTGCCCGAGGGCGAGCTGCCGGACGTCGGGCACTTCCCGCTCGAGTACCTCCACAAGACCGCCCTGCGCAAACGCACCGGCATTCGCGAGGTCGTCGCCGTCATCCGCCAACTCGGCGTCCCCCTCCCCGATCCCGCGGAGACGATCAGAGCCGCGCTGGCCCGCGTCCCCCGCCCCCACCACCCCTGACCGCGAATCCCGTCCGAACCGTTGACGCCCCCGCGCCCCTTCCCTATCTTCTGGACGGCTTACCGAACGGTGTTCGATATACCAAACAGACCTGAAACGAGGAGCCCATGGCGCACTCCCTCTCCCGAAGGACCCTCCTCCAGGTGACGGCGCTGGCCGCCGCCGGGGCCGGTGTCGCCGTCGGAGGGGAGGCGGCCGCGGCCGAAGCGGCTGGATCGGTACGGCCGTTCGGGCTCGGGGAGGTGGCGCTCGAACCAGGGCTGTTCGCCGAGAAGCGGGCGTTGATGCTCGACCACGCGCGCGGTTACGACGAGAACCGGCTGCTGCAGGTGTTCCGGGCCAACGCGGGTCTGGACACGGGCGGTGCGGTCGCGCCGGGTGGCTGGGAGGGGCTGGACGGGGAGGCGAACGGGAATCTGCGCGGACACTACACGGGGCACTTCCTGACCATGCTGGCGCAGGCGTACGCGAGCACCGGCGAGGAGGTGTTCGCGGCGAAGGTCCGCACGATGGTGGGGGCGTTGGGAGAGGTGCGCGAGGCACTGCGGAAGGATCCGTCCGTGTTGAGCGTCGACGGGGTCCTCGGCGGCCGTGCCGTCGAGAACGAGCGAGGGTCGTACCAGTACGTCGAGTTGCCGGCCGGAGTGCTCGAAGGGGCCTCGGCCGTCACGCTGTCCGCGTGGGTGAAACCCGGTCACGCGGACGCCTGGGCGCGGGTGTTCGACTTCGGGAACGACACCAGCCGGTATCTCTACCTGGCGGCGCGGAACGCGCGGGGGGTGCCGCGCTTCGCGATCACCACCGGCGGGGCGGGCGGCGAACAGGGGCTCGACGGTACGGCCGCGCTGTCCGTGGACCAGTGGAGCCACCTCGCGGTGACGATCGCCGACGGCACCGGCACGCTGTACGTCAACGGCTCGGCCGTGGCCCGGAACACGGCCATGTCGCTCACTCCGGCCACGCTCGGGGCGCTGGCGCATCACTGGCTCGGGCGCTCCCTCTACGCCGACGACCCGGTCTTCGCGGGCGCCTTCGGCGGGTTCGACGTGTGGTCGCGGGCGTTGGGGGAGGAGGAGATCGCCGGTCTGCAGAGCGGGCGGGCACGCGGGGACCTCGTCTCGTACGCCTTCGACGAGACGTCGGGGCCGGACCTCGCGGACGGGTCGGGGCGGGGGCTCGACGGCGTCCTCCGCCGCACCTGGGGCGGGCCGTGCCACCCCGGGTTCCTCGCGGCGTATCCGGAGACGCAGTTCATCCTGCTGGAGTCGATGACCGGCAGCGACTACACGAAGGTGTGGGCGCCGTACTACACCGCGCACAAGATCCTGCGGGGGCTGCTGGACGCCCGTACCGCGACCGGCGACGAGCGGGCGCTGGACCTCGCCTCCGGGATGGGCGACTGGATGTACGCGCGGCTGTCCGTGCTGCCCGCCGCCACGCGCCAGCGGATGTGGGGGATCTTCTCCAGCGGCGAGTTCGGCGGGATCGTCGAGGCCATCTGCGATCTGCACGAACTCACCGGGAAGGCCGAACACCTCGCGCTGGCCCGGCTGTTCGACCTCGACAGCCTCATCGACGCCTGCGCGGCGGACACCGACACGCTCGACGGCCTGCACGCCAACCAGCACATCCCGATCTTCACCGGCCTGGTCCGGCTGTACGACGCGACCGGCGAGGAACGCTACCTCGCGGCCGCGAAGAACTTCTGGGGCATGGTCGTACCGCATCGCATGTACGGGATCGGCGGCACGAGCACGACCGAGTTCTGGAAGGCGCGGGACGTGATCGCGGGGACGATCAGCGCGACCACCGCCGAGAGCTGCTGCGCGTACAACATGCTGAAGCTGAGCCGGTCGCTGTTCTTCCACGAACAGGATCCGGCGTACATGGACTACTACGAGCGGGCGCTGTACAACCAGGTGCTCGGTTCCAAGCAGGACCGGGCCGACGCCGAGAAGCCGCTGGTCACCTACTTCATCGGGCTGACGCCCGGGCATGTGCGGGACTACACGCCCAAGCAGGGCACGACCTGCTGCGAGGGCACGGGCATGGAGTCCGCCACCAAGTACCAGGACTCGGTGTACTGCGCGGCGGACGACGGCGGCGCCCTGTACGTCAACCTCTACAGCCCGTCCACGCTGACCTGGGCCGAGAAGGGCGTCACGGTCAGCCAGCGCACCGGCTATCCCCGGGAGCAGGGCAGCACGCTCACCGTCGGCGACAGTGCGCGGCCGGCCGCCTTCGCGCTGCGGCTGCGGGTGCCGGCGTGGGCGAAGGAGGGGTTCCGGGTGACGGTCAACGGGCGTACGGTGCCCGGCACTCCGGTGCCGGGGAGCTACTTCGAGGTGTCCCGGACCTGGCGGCCCGGGGACACCGTGCGGGTGTCGGTCCCGTTCCGGCTGCGGGTCGAGAAGGCCCTCGACGATCCGTCGGTCCAGACCCTGTTCTACGGTCCGGTCAACCTGGTCGGCCGCAGCCCGGCGACGGAGTACCTGGAGCTGGGCCTGTACCGCAACGCCGGGCTCTCCGGCGACCTGCTGCCGTCGCTGTCCCCGGTGGCCGGGGCGCCGCTCCACTTCACCCTGGACGGCACCGAGTTCGCCCCCTTCCACGAGGGCACCGAGGACCCGACCCATGCCTACTTCCGGCGCGCGGAGCCGACGGTGGCGTTCGGCGGTGCCGACTCGGGGGTCGCCAATCCGGTCGGGGCCGACGGCCGCTCGCTGCTCGACGAGGTCTGGGCCGGGGCGCCGTTCCGGGACAAGAAGGCGCTGGTGGCGCGGGTGCGGTCGGTGGTGGACGCGTGGGTGGCGGGCGGGCTGCTGGCCGGGGCGGACGGCGAGCGGATCGTGGCCACGGCGCGGGAGGCGTCGTACGCGCGCTGAGGCCGGGCCGGGGCGGCCGTCCGGGGCGGCCGTCACCCGGTCGGAGCAAAACAGGCATTCGATCGCCCCGCTCCCCGCGCGGGACCAGGCCTGACTGCATAGCGTGGCCGTATGACCACGACCTGGGCAAAGCCGCAGCGACCGGCCACCGAGGACCGGCGGTGGCGGGCGCTCGGGGTCTGCCTGACGGCAGGCTTCATCTCGCTGCTCGACACCTCGATCGTGAACGTGGCACTGCCCTCGATGGAGCACGGGCTGGGTGCCACGGAGGCCGCCCAGTCCTGGGTGGTCTCCGGATACGCCCTGGCCTTCGGGCTGGCGCTGGTCCCGGCGGGCCGGCTCGGCGACATGCGCGGGCGGCGCCAGTCCTTCCTGTTCGGGCTCGCCGTGTTCACGCTGGCCTCGGCGGCCTGCGGGCTGGCCGCGAGCCCCGACTGGCTGGTGCTGTTCCGGCTCATCCAGGGCGCGGCGGCGGGCATGGTCGCACCGCAGACCTCGGGCCTGATCCAGCAGATGTTCCAGGGCGACGAGCGGGCCAAGGCCTTCGGTCTGCTCGGCAGTGTCATCGGGGTGTCGACGGCGGTGGGCCCGCTGGCGGGCGGTCTGATCATCGACGCCGTCGGCACGGACGACGGCTGGCGCTGGGTCTTCTTCGTCAACCTGCCCATCGGCGTCGTCGCGTTCGCGGCGGGACTGCGGCTGCTGCCCCGGTTCCCCGGGACCGCGGGCAGACGCGAGCGGTTCGACCCGATCGGGGTGCTGCTCCTCGGCTGCGGGGTGCTCGCGCTGATGCTGCCGCTGGTCCAGGAGCAGCAGTGGACCGGTCGGGAGAAGTGGGCGCTGCTGCCGGTGGGCGCGCTGCTGCTCGGGCTGTTCTGGGTGTGGGAGCGGCGGCAGGGACGGCTGGGGCGGGCCCCGCTGGTCGACCTGAACCTGTTCTCGCTGCGGTCCTTCACGCTCGGCGCGCTGATCAGCCTGAGCTACTTCGCGGGCTTCACCACGGTCTTCTTCGTCATGGCCCTGTTCCTGCAGAACGCGGCCGGATACAGCGCGCTGGCCGCCGGTGTCACGGTGCTGCCGTTCGCGGTCGCCTCGGCCGTCGGCGCCGCTCTCGGCGGCCGACTGGTGATGCGGCACGGACGCAAGCTGGTGGTCATCGGTCTGAGCGGGGTGGCGCTGGGGCTGCTCGGGATCGTCGCGGTGGTGCGGCTGGTGCCGATGGAGAGCCTGGGGTGGGCCACGGTGGTGCCCATGATCGTCGGTGGCCTCGGCTCCGGCATCACGGTCTCCCCCAACACGACGCTCACCCTGACCCGGGTCCCGGTGAAGCGGGCCGGTGCGGCCGGCGGGGTGCTGCAGACCGGCCAGCGCGTCGGCTCGGCGGCCGGGATCGCCGTGGTGGGCTCGGTGTACTTCGCCCACCTCGCGAACCGCGGCCCGGCCACCGAGGCGCTCCAGCTCGGTCTGCTGACGTCCGTCGGGTTCATCCTGGTGGCCCTGTGCCTGGCGGTCGCCGATCTGCGGGAGCGGACGAAGGCGGCGGCACCGGAGGCCGGGTCGCCGGAGGCCGGGTCGGAGCGGGAGACCGGGTCCCGGGTGTCCTAGGCGGCGACCGCCTCCACCACCGAGAGCACGGTCGAGGTCGGCACCACCCGCGACAGCTTCAGACCGGCGGCCTCGAACAGCCCGGCGAACTCCGGCTCGGTGCGCTCCCGGCCCACCAGGGCCGCCATCAGCAGCAGGTCCAGGGCCTTGGCCTGATGGGGCGCGTTGCCCGGCGGGACCACCGCGTCGACGACCAGGATCCGCCCGCCCGGCGCCAGCGCGGCCCGGCAGCGTTCCAGGAGGGTCACGCACTGGTCGTCCTCCCAGTCGTGCGTGATCCGCTTCAGCACCAGGACGTCACCCTCCGGTACGTCGGTGAAGAAGTCCCCGGACGCGGTGGACCAGCGGCCCGCGGTCCCGGGCGTGTCCAGCCGGGCACCGGCCAGGACGTGCGGCCGGTCGTACAGGATGCCGCGCAGACCGGGGTGGCGGTCGAGGACCGCCAGCAGGAAGCCGCCGTGCCCCCCGCCCACGTCGACCACCGTCCCGGTGGGCGGGAAGTCGCAGGCGGCGGCGATGGGCTCGTTCTCCGCGTCGGACATCGCGGCCATACCGCAGTGGAAGACGTCGGCGGTCTCCTCGTCCTGGGCGAAGTACTCGAAGAACGGCAGCCCGAAGAGGTGCTCGAAGGCGGACGTGCCCTCGCTGACGCAGCGGCTCAGGTCGGCGGTGGGCAGCCACATGCTGCGGTCGGTGTTCATCAGGACGGCGGTGCGCGCCGAGCAGGGGGCGTCGCTGCGCAGGGTGTCGCCGACGGAGGTGAGCCGGAAGCGCCCGCTGTCGTCCTCCTCGAAGATGCCGCGGGTGGCGAGCAGCCGGAGCACCCGGTGGAGGTTCCGCGCGTCGGTGCGGGTGGTCGCGGCCAGTTCGGCCGGGGTGCGGGGGCCGTCGGCCAGATGATCGGCCACCCCGACGACCGCGGCGGCACGCAGCGCGGCCGGGACGAGGTAGCCGAGCGATTCGTTGACGAGGAACGCGGACGACGTACGGGGGTCGACGGCTTCGTCCGGGGCTGCTTCAGTGCTCACGGGCGCCTCCAGCGGTGAATGTCCGGGTTGTCCGGAGGCATCGTGACATCGCGGGGGCCCTGGATCGGGGAGGGTGATCGGGGCGCGCGGGAGCAGATCGGGAGCGGGCGTGGGGCCCGGCCCCCGGCCCGGCCCCGGTCACGACCGGCGGCGGGGCTTTCCGCGCTTCGCGGGCTTGGCGGACTTCGCGCCGGTGGCGCGGGCGCGCGCGGTGCGGTCGGCCGGTGTCGCCTTGCCGGCCGCCGGCTTCTGCGCCCGCTTGGGCTTGTCCTGCGAACCCTGTGCCGCCTGGGCAGACTGCGACGGCTGTGCCGCCTGGCGGCCCCGCGTGCTGTTGACCGTGCGGCCGCGGACGATGCCGATGAAGTCCTCGACCAGCTCCGTGGTGGCCTCCTCGGGCCAGGACAGCGCGACGGTCGACTGCGGGGCGTCGGTGAGCGGGCGGTAGGTGAGGTCCCGGCGGTGGTGGAGACGGGCCAGGGACTGCGGGACGACCAGGAGGCCCACCCCGGCGGCGACCAGTTCGACCGCGTCCTCGGTGGTGGCGGGGCGCTCGAAAGCGGGCTCGCCGGGCGGCGCGTCCCAGTCGAGGACGTCGTCGAGGGGGTGGAAGAGGACCTCGTCGGCGAGGTCGGCGACGGTGACCTCCTCGGCCGCCGTGATCACGTGGTCCTTGGGGACGACGACCACCGTGGTCTCGCTGTAGAGGGGGATCGCGCTGAAGAACGTACGGTCCACCGGGAGCCGTAGGAATCCGGCGTCCGCGTCGCCCGCCCGCAGCAGCTCGGGCGCCTCGGCGGCCGTGACCTGGTGGAGGGTGAGCGGGATGTCCGGCAGGCGCTCGTTCCAGATCCGAACCCATTTGGCGGGCGTCACGCCGGGGACGTACGCGAGCCGGAACGACGGTGTTTCCTCCGAGCCTGTCACCGGACCAGGTTAACCGGCGGTGGTCAGGGCCCGCGCACCCGGCCGATACCCTTGACCTCATGAGTTCGCACCAGACCGCCCAGACGATGAAGCCCGCGACCGCGGCGAAGAAGCTGGGGGTGTACCTGCCCGCCACGCCCGCCTCCTTCCAGGAGGGTGTCGTCTCGCGCGCCGAGCTGACCGAGCTCCAGGCGAACCCGCCCGAGTGGCTGCTCGAACTGCGGGCCAACGGGCCGCACCCGCGTCCGGTGGTCGCGGCCAAGCTGGGCGTGTCCATCGCGGGGCTGGCCCGCGGCGGGGTGACGGAGGCGCTCACCACCGAGCAGATCGAGGAGCTCAAGCGCGAGCTGCCCGCGTGGCTGGAGAAGGAGCGCACCACCCAGGCGGAGGTCCGCAAGGAGGGCGCGCGGCTGAAGAACCTGCAGCGGGAGAAGGAGGCGGGGCAGGACTGACGTCCCGGCCCGCGAGACGGTCGTACGGCTCCGGCCCAGGCGTTGCCGCCTGCGGTCCGGGGCCGTTGTCGTACCGGCCGGCTCCGGGGCCGCCCTCCGCACCCCCTGTGCCCCGCCGTCGACGACCGGTCGCGGGGGGCGGCCCCCCCCCCCCCCCCCCCCCCCCCCCCCCCCGCGGGGGCCCCCCCCCCCCCCCCCCGCCCCCCCCCCCCCCACGACCGGAGTCGTCGCACCCGATCTCGGTGCCCGGTTGAAGCATGCGACACCTGACCGTTGCCTGGGTATGCGTATAACTGCGTAGGGGCAGGGGCAGAGAGGAACACGTGTTACACGGGCTGGACAGGGCCTACGAGCGTCTCACCGAGCTGGCCGTGGCCGCGCTGCACGAACGCGAGCCCGATCGGCTGTGGCCGCTGCTCGCCGACGCGCTGACCGGCCTGTGCGGCGGCGAGACGCTGATCTACAAGCTGGACGACTGGAGCGAGGGCAAGGGCACCCTCGGCCTGGCGCCCGCCGCGGCCGTCGAGTTGGGCCGGCTGGACGACGAGGCGCTGAGCGTGCTGCGCTCGGGCTACCCGTTCGCCCACCACTACGCGGCCGGTCTCGGCCGTAGCCCCGTCACGGCCCGCAGGATCGCCGACCGGGCCTGGTCGGCGAGCGAGACCGCGCGGGTGCTGGGCAACGCCCTGGATCTGGACCAGGTGCTGGCGCTCCCGCTGCCCGGAACGGTCGCGCCGATCACGGGGTGTCTGGTCTACCGCTCCGGAGCGGACTTCACCGACGACCAGGTGCGGATCGCGGAGCGCGCCCAGCCGCTGCTGGCCGCCGTGGAGCAGCAGCGGCAACTCCTGGAGCAGTGGCGCCGGTTGTCGGCGGCGGCCGACGCGCCGGAGGAGCGCGCGGCGGACTGCGCGCTGACTCCCCGGGAACTCACCGTCCTGCTCCTGCTCACCGATGCCCTGACCGCCGACGCGATCGGCCGCCGGCTGGGCATCTCGGCGCGCACGGTGCACAAGCACATCGAGAACATCTACCGCAAACTCGGCACGCGGGACCGCCTCGGCACGGTGCTGCACGCCCAGCGGCTGGGGTTGGTGCCCGCACCGGACCGCCCGCCGGACCGCCCGCCGGGCGGCAGGCGGCGCGCGGGCGGCGGGGATCACAACGGCAGGTAGTCCGAGAGCCAGTCGGTGAGGACCACCACGGAGACCACGTCCCCGGACGCGGACCGGCCCAGCCACACCGACCAGGCTCCGTCACCGCAGGTGCAGAAGGTCACCAGATCGCCGCCGGACTTCCGGCCGGCGACGCGCATGGTGCCGGTCCTGACCTCCTCGACTCCCTGCTCGCCTTCGCCGTCGTAGTAGCGCCGGAACGTTCCGGACAGCGGGTCCCAGCCGGCGGCATCGGCGAAGGCGCCGTGCGCGGCGTCGGTGACGAAGCCGTAGGCCTCGCCGTCGAGCAGCAGCCGGGGATCCTCGCCCGCGCCGAGCCCCATCTCCCAGGAGACCGCCGGTTCGTCGGAGATCAGCAGGCGCAGCAGGGGCTCCTCCTCCACCGGGAAACCCTCACCGTGGTAGTCACCCTCGCCGACGAGTACGGGTGTCTGCAGGCGGTACTCCCCCGGTGGGATCGGCTGGGTGAGTTCCCTGGGGGCGGCCGGGTAGAGCGGATCGGCGACCACCAGCCGCCCGCTGGGCACCCGGACCGTGGTGACGTCCTCGACCCGGTCGACGGTCAGCTCGCCCCAGTCGTCGTGGTCGAACCTGTTGCCCGGCCGCAGGAGTTCCTGCACGTCGAACTCCAGTCGGCGTGGCCGGGGCGGTCTCCACAGCGACACCGGCGGCTCCGGTGCGTCATCAGGCTCGGACTGAGGCTCGGACTCGGACTCGGACTCGGACTCGGACTCGGACTCGGACTCGGGCTCGGGCTCGTCGGGGCCGGGCGCCGGGGAATCGTCCTGGTCGTCGGTGGCGCCGACGCCGAACGCGGCGCGGGGGATCCACCACTGTGCTTCCGGCAGGTCCGACCAGCCGTGCCGGCTGGAGCCGAGTGCCCCCTGCTCCTGGACGACGTGCTTGGCCTTCTTGCCGGGGGTGAGGGTCAGTCTGGTCAGCCAGGCGTCGGGGGCGCGGTCGGGCTGGTCCGGTGAGGAGTAGCGCCGCTCCACGACCTCGCGTATGAACAGGCGGTCCGGTTCGAGCAGGCGCAGGTCGAACTCGCGGGTGCGGCGGCCCAGTTCGTCGTACATCCAGTGCCCGACGTGCCCGTCGGCCCAGGCCACGAGGTACACCTGCACGGGCTCGGCGCGGCCCGGCTCGCGGTGGATCTCCACATAGGGCTGGCAGGCGGTGTCCCGGCGCCGTGCCCCCGCCGCCGAGAGCGGCCGGTGGGCCCGGCGGGTCGCGGCGTCCCAGCCCTCCGCGTACGAGATGTCGACTGTGGTCATGTTCCCCGCCCGATCCGCTCCGATCGCCGATCCGGCCGTGCGATCC
This sequence comes from Streptomyces sp. NPDC048288, assembly GCF_043201555.1. Classification (NCBI taxonomy): domain Bacteria; kingdom Bacillati; phylum Actinomycetota; class Actinomycetes; order Kitasatosporales; family Streptomycetaceae; genus Streptomyces; species Streptomyces sp. NPDC048288. The sequence goes on along the minus strand of NZ_JBICZD010000010.1, from coordinate 108,917 downwards.
ACTTGCCACGACCGTACCGGGCGCCACTGACAACGCCGGACGGCCGGGAATCGCGTGGACAGTCTCCTCGGGCGCCCGGCAGAGTGGGCGATCATGACGACCAGTGAGCTGTGGAGCCGTACCGTGGCCGAGCGCTACGACGCCGAGGAGACCGGGATGAACTCGGCCGCGGTGCTCGGGCCGACCGTCGACTTCCTCGCCGGACTCGCCGGAGACGGCCGGGCGCTGGAGTTCGCCATCGGGACCGGACGGGTCGGTGTCCCGCTCCGGGAGCGCGGGGTGCCCGTGGCGGGCATCGAGTACTCGGAGCCGATGGCGGCGGTACTGCGGCGGAAGGCCGACGAGGAGACGCTGCCGGTCGTGATCGGGGACATGGCCAGGGCCACCGTGCCCGGCGAGTTCTCCCTGGTCTATCTCGTGTACAACACCATCTCGAACCTGCTCACCCAGGACGAGCAGGTCGAGTGCTTCCGCAACGCCGCCCGGCATCTGGTGCCCGGCGGCCGCTTCGTGATCGAGCTGGGGGTGCCGCCGCTGCGACTGCTGCCGCCCGGTCAGGTCGCGGTGCCGTTCGACGTGTCCGCGGGACATCTCGGGTTCGACACCTTCGACCTGGTCGAGCAGATTCTCGTCTCGCACCACCTCACCCGCGACGGCGAGGACGGTCGCTACCGCCGGGACGACTCCCGGCACCGGTACGCCTGGCCGGCGGAGCTGGACCTGATGGCCCGGATCGCGGGCCTGGAGCTGGAGCGGCGCGTCGCGGACTGGGACGGATCCCCGTTCGTGCACGACTCCTCGAAGCACATCTCCGTGTGGCGCAAGCCGGCCTGACCGACCGGGGCGGGACGCCTGTCAGCCGCTCGCCGGTGTCCACTGGATCCGGGTGCTGCACAGGGAGACCACGACCGCCGCGGTCGCGACGACTCCCAGGCCCCACACCAGGCTGGTCGAGTTCGCCACGAAACCGATGAGCGGCGGCCCGGCCAGCAGACCCGTGGTGCCCATGGCGGCGACCAGGGCCAGCGCCTCCGAGCCCTGTTTCGCCGCGGCCACGTACACGCACGGGGTCACCGCCGCACAGCCCAGTCCGACACAGGCGAACCCGACGAGGGCGGCCACCACTCCGCCGCTCACCAGGGCGAAGGCGAGTCCGGCGGCGGCCAGGGCGCTGCCGGACAGCACGACCCGCCCGTCGCCCCACCGGTTGCGCCAGCCGTCCGCGAAGAGCCGGGCCAGCACCATCATGCCGGAGAAGACGGCGATGCCCATCGGCGCCAACTCCGCCGAGGACTTGGCCACTTCCCTCAGGTAGAGGGCGGACCAGTCGTTCATGGCGCCCTCGGTGACCGTGCCGAAGGCCATGGCACAGCACATCCAGAGCGTCACCCGGGACGGGAGGCTCCAGCCGGTGCGGCTCCTGCTCTGCTTCTCCGCCGCCGGAGCCTCGTCCACGAGCAGACCGGGGCGTGCCACAGCCGTCAGCAGGACGAGGACCGCGGCGGCCACACCGAAGTGCGCCTTGACGGAGGAGGTGACCGCGTTCATGCCGGAGGCGAGCAGCGCGGCGAGCAGCGAGCCGGCGCTGAACGTGGCGTGCAGCTTGGCCATGGTGGTGCGTTCGTACCGGGTCTCCAGGGCCGTTCCCTGCGCATTCATGGCCACGTTCAGGCATCCCACGCACACCCCGTCGGCCACCATGACCAGCAGGGCGACCGGATAGTCCGGCGCGAGGGCGAGCGCCGGGAGCAGCAGGGTCAGGCAGAGGGCCGACAGCAGGGCCAGCCGTGCCGAGCCCAGCCGCCGCATGAGCACCGGCACCAGCGGGAAGGACGCCACGGCGCCGATACCGGCCGCCATCAGCAGCACCCCCACCTCGGCCGCGGTCAGCCCGAGGTCCGCCTTGATGGCGGGGATCCGCGCGGCCCAGGTGGCGTACTGGAAGCCGAGGGAGCAGAACAGCGCGGCGATGGCCAGCCGGCTGCGCTGGAAGGGGTCATGGACAGGGAACACGCACATCAACTCGTTTCGTCGACTCGGCCGTCGCCGCGGACCTGCGGACGGGACATGTAGACGGCGTTCGCGCCGTATCCGCCCGGCGCGATCCCCGGGTACGCGGTGAACCCGCGCCTCGCCCAGAACGGCTCACTGCGGCCGACGGCGATCAGCGAGATCCGCTCGAAGCCACGCGACCCGGCGGTCAGGGTCAGGTGGTGCAGGAGCCGCTGCCCCAGTCCCCCGCCCCGCAGCCGCTCCGCGACGACGATGTCGTGCAGGTGCAGATTGCGCGGCCGGTCCGCGGGAACCGACGACTCTGACGCTCGTTCGAGGTCGGGGTATCTGAACGGCGGATACGGCAGGGCCAGCACGTACCCGGCCGGCCGCGCGTCGACGTCCAGGACGAAACAGGTCTCCGGTGAGGCGTCCGCCCTGGCCCTCAGGGCCGCCTGCCCCTCGGAGAGCCCGAGTTCCGTGTAGGCACGGGATTCCATGGCGGCGATGGCGTCCCAGTCGGCGTCGGTGATGCGGCGGATGCCCACGCCGTCGCCGCTCACGGGTGTCCTCCGCCGACGCAGGTGTACGGGAGCGGGGCGAAGCCGTTGAATCCCTGGGTCGTGTAGCTGATGGCGTAGGCGCCGGTGGAGAGCAGCCAGACGGGGTCGCCGGACGCCAGTTCCCGGGGGACCTGGACGAGGGCGTGTCCCTGGGGGTAGGCGTCGTCGCTGTCGCAGGTGGGACCTGCCAGGACGGCGGGGACGTACTCGGCGTCGGGGTGGGTGGGGAAGACGAGCGGGTACTGCAGCGCGTCCATCTCGTAGAGGCCGTTGAACTTGCCGCAGCTCAGGTAGAGCCAGTGCCGGCGCTCGCCGTCGGGTCCCCGGCGCTCGGCGAGGCGGGCCACGTGGGCGCGGATGGCTCCGTGGTCGGCGACGAGGTGGCGCCCGGGTTCCATGACGAACGCGAGGTGTTCGCCGTGGACCTTTCTGAGGTGGCGCATCCCCTCGCGGATGACGGCGAAGATCTTGTCCAGCGGGGGTTCCAGGGGCAGGCCGTACCGGTCGAGGTAGCCGAGGGCCGGCAGCCCGCCGCCGAGGTTGACATGGTCCAGGACGATCCCGCGCCGGCCGAGGGCGGTCAGTACGTCCGCCAGGCACTCGACGGCGCTGTGCCAGGCGTCCGCCGTCATCTGCTGGGAGCCGACGTGCACGGACAGTCCGGCGGGCGTGAGTCCGGTCTCCCGTGCCGTCTGCAGGATCCGTACCGCGTCCGCGGGCGGGCAGCCGAACTTGTTGCTCAGTCCCCACAGCGCCCCGTCGCCGCTCGTCGCCAGCCGGCAGAACACGCGGGCTCCCGGGGCGTGGGCCGCGACGGCCGCCAGGTCCTCGACGCTGTCGGTCGCGAAGTCCCGGACGCCGAGACGATGGGCGTCGGCGATGTCCCGGTCGGACTTGACGGTGTTGCCGTAGTGCGTCCGCTCGACCGGGACGCCCGCGCGCAGCGCCTGCTCCAGCTCGCGGGGGCTCGCCCCGTCGACCCCCGCGCCCTTGCGGGCCAGATGGGCGAGCACCTCGTCCACCGGGCAGGTCTTCATGGCGAAACGGACGGCGACGCCGGGCAGTTCGCGCCGGAGTGTGTCGTAGCGGCTCTCGATTCCGGTCAGGTCGAAGAAGATCCGGTCCTCGGTGGCGCCCGCCAGCGCGGCGCGCAGCGGTACGGACTCGTGCGCCATCGTCGCCCTCACCGCCGCCGCGGCACGGACGTGAGCGCGGCCGCCCGCACCAGCGGCTCCCACGCCTCCACCAGCAGGGCGAAGTCCTCGATGTCGCCGCGTGCCTCGTCGAGGAGGCGTTCGCGGCGCTGCCCGAGGAGGTCGGCGAACTCGGCGTATCTGCCGCCCAGTTTCCGGTACGCGGTGTCGAGGACGTCCAGCCGGTGGACGTTCTCGGTCCGGTCCAGGCTCGCGCTCCGCCTGGCCAGTTCGGCCACGACGGACGGGCGTACCCGCCCTTGCCCGTCGAGCAACGACGCACCGGCCCGCGCCATCCGGTCGTAGACGAAGTTGAAGTAGAGCATCGACAGCAGGAACTTGACGAAGCGCAGCTGGTACGCCGTGAATCCGGAGTCGGTGCGGCGTTCGCCGGTGTAGTAGTTGACGATGTTCCGGTTGTGCAGGACGCCCGGCAGCGCGGCGTCGTGGACCAGGTGGATCAGGAAGTAGTCGCTGCCGATGGTGTCGGTCGCGGGCGGCAGGGGCACCCGTTCGTGGACGCCGTGGAAGGCGATGTTGCACATGTCCACGCGCATGGGGTCGACCAGGGTGAGGGTGGAGTGGTCCGCGGTGAAGGCGTCGGTGCCGGCGCCCCGGAAGGACTCCTCGACGAGTTCCCGCTTCTGCTCGCCGGACCAGTCGGCGGGGGCCCAGAGGCCGACCATGTCGTGGTAGACGTCGGGGTCGATGCGGAGTATGTCGCCGATGTCGACGGAGAGTTCGCCGACGAAGGAGCTGCCGACCATCGCGACCCGGCGGTCCAGGTGGCCGGCGGCCAGTGCGGTCTCGGTGACGTGCGGGACCGCGTCGGCCGCGCGCCTGCCGAGTGCCGGCAGTTCGTGGTGGACGGGGAAGACGGGCGCGCCGTCCACGGCCTGGTACCGGCTGTCGGAGTCCCTGCGGTGGACCGACTCGCAGCCGAGCGCGGCGGCGAGGAGGAAGGCCCGGTTGGTGCAGGCGCCGTAGGAGACACCGGCCGGGAGCATCAGGTCCAGCAGGAGGTCGGGTTTCGTCGCCGCGGACCGGTCGATCGCGCGCCGGAGGAAGTCCCGCTGCTGTGCCTCGTCGAGGTGGTGTACGACGATCCGCGGGTCCTCCGGGATCCGGCGCACGGTCTCGGCGTGCTCCGCGTGGGCCGGTGCGGGGCAGGAGTCCAGGATCAGGAGGTGCACCTCGACGTCGAAGTGCCGGACGGCGTAGGCCGCTTCCTCGGCCACGGCCGTGATCGTCGCCGCGCAGGGCCTGTTGGTCGGCAGGGTCAGGCAGATTCGGCGCATGTCTCTTCTCCGGCCTGCGGTGTCGCCCCGTCGAGGTCCGCTCCGGTCCAGGACCTGAGGCCGAGCAGCTTGGCGCCGAGTTCGTCGAGTTCGGCCCGCCCGTACCGCAGGGACTCGTGGCGGGTGGCGTCGCCGAGCAGCGTTCCGTTCCAGTCGGGTGTGGCGAGGGTGCGCCAGGACTCGACCCGGGACCTCCGGAGCGTCTCGTGGGACTCCAGGGCCGGCATCATCGACAGGTACTGGACCGCGCGTACCTTCTCGTGGGCGGTGTTCGGTGCCACGCCGTGCGCCAGCAGGCCGTTGAAGATCAGCAGGTCGCCGGCCTCCAACTCCGGTCGGACCACGGGGAACTCCGCGCGGTCGATCCGGGGCCGGATCGGGTCGCGGTCCTCGGGCTGGAAGACCTTCCACTGGTCGAACCGCTTGAACAGCTCGGGGCAGCACTGGAAGCCGCCGAGTTCCGGCCTGGTGTCGGTCAGGGCGATGATCCCCTGGACCCGCTGCGGCAGGACGCCGAGCGTGGTGTCGACATCCCAGTGGAGCTCGATGTCGAAGCCCTCGTCCGTGCGCGGGATCAGGGCGCGGTCACGGTTCCTGATGTTGGGCGGGTTCAGGTTGAGCCGGTCGAGCGTCACCCACAGCTCTTCGCAGTCCCAGACGTCGACGAAGGCGTCGTAGACCCGCCGCGTCTGGCGGCTGTCCCAGATGAGCTGGTGGTGGTAGGCCTCGACGAAGCCGTAGATGTGCAGTTCGCGGTCGAGGTCGGAGCGGTACTCCCGCTCCTCGTACCAGGTCTCGGGCCGCTCGGCGTCGAGGCCCTGGAACTCCCAGGCGAAGTCCAGCAGTTGACGGGCCGACGCGGCGGGAATGGCCTGCTTGACCACCACGTAGCCATAGGTCTGCCAGAAGGCGAGGTCCTCTTCGGACAGGACTCGCAGGGGGCGGGTCTTCTTCAGGTCCCGCAGGGGTGTCGGGGCGAGATAGGTCTCGCCGTCCGAGCTGAAGTAGGGGGTGTCCGAGGGGGCTCGATGGAGATAACGGTCAGTCGTGGGCATAACGGTGCTCCACACCTCGTTCTCGGGTACCGGCGACCCAGCCGGGTCACCAACTGCGCGGAGTGCGGGGCGGGGACGCGTGGCGGCATCACTGCACCACGGGCCGCACCAGCCCCTCTTCGAACTCGCGTTGCAACCAACTTGGACTAGACCAACTCGATGTGTCAAACACCGCAGTTGAGGGCGCTTATCCGCCAACAGGGCGCGATCCGGGCCCACTTGACAGCACGGCTAGCCTGAGCGGCAACACATTGGTCTGTACCAACAGGAGGGTGCACGCTATGGTCTCCCGTACGCACAGCGAGGGGTTGCGTCAGCTGGCGCGCTCCGTCCTGCAGCCGGGGTTCGTGGGCACCGAGGCCCCCGACTGGGTACTGCGCGAGATCGGGGACGGGCTCGCGTCGGTCGTGCTCTTCTCCCGCAACATCGTCACGCTCGATCAGGTCGCCCGGCTGACCGGGCAACTACGCGCGGAGAACCCCGAGTTGATCATCGCGATCGACGAGGAGGCCGGTGACGTCACCCGGATCGAGTCGGCGACCGGCTCCACCCGGCCGGGCAGCTTCGCACTCGGAACCGTGGACGACACCGACCTGACCGAGGCCGTCGCCGCCGACCTGGGCCGCCAGCTGCGCACGGCCGGGGTGAGCCTCGACTACGCGCCGAGTGCGGATGTGAACTCCAACCCCGACAACCCGATCATCGGGGTCAGATCCTTCGGCGTCGACACCAAGGTGGTGGCGCGGCACACCGGGGCCTGGATCCGGGGGCTCCAGTCGGCCGGGGTCGCCGCCTGCGCCAAGCACTTCCCCGGCCACGGCGACGTGGCCGTCGACTCCCACCACGGCCTGCCCGTGTACGGCGCCGACCGCGCCCGGATCGCCGAGCAGGCCCTGCCGCCGTTCCGCGCGGCGATCGAGGCGGGCGTCCGCGCGGTGATGAGCGGTCACCTGCTGGTGCCCGCCTACGACCCCGACCTGCCCGCCACCCTCAGCCGGCGCATCCTGGAGGAACTGCTGCGCCAGGAACTCGGGTTCGACGGCGTGATCGTCACCGACGCCATCGAGATGGGTGCGGTGACCGGCCGCTACGGGATCGGCGGAGCCACGGTCAGGGCCGTCGCCGCCGGTGCCGACGCCGTCTGCGTCGGCGGCGAGAACTCCGAGGAGGCCACCGTGGGCCTGCTCGTGGACACCCTCGCGGACGCCGTCCGGTCGGGGGACCTGCCGGAGGAACGACTCGTGACGGCGAGCCGTCGCGTCCGGGAGTTCGCGGCCTGGTCGGCGGGGCTCACCCCGGTCGGCCTCGCCCCCTGGGGCGACGGCGGCATCGGATTCGCCGCCGCCCGCCGCGCCATCCGGCTGACCGGCGCCGTACGGCACGCCCTCCCCCTGGTCACCGCGCCGCACGTGGTGGAGCTGGCGCCCGCCACCAACCTCGCCATCGGCAAGGAGACCCCCTGGGGCGTGGCCGCCCCGCTGGGCGAGCGGCTGCCCGGGACGACCTCCGTCCGGGTGCGCCGCGAGGACCTCCAGGCACACGCGACCACACTCCGGACACAGGCGCTGGCACCCGCCGCGGGGCGGCCCCTGGTCGTGGTGGTCCGCGACGCCGCCCGGCACGCGTGGATGGCCCGGGCCCTCGCGGATCTCCTCGCCGCCCGTCCCGACGCGATCGTCGTGGAGATGGGTCTGCCGGGCACCGTCGTCCCCTCGGCCGCCCAGATCTTCACACACGGCGCCACGGCCGCCTCCGGGGTCGCGGCCGCCGAGGTGCTGGCGGGTGCCCTTTAGTGCAGACCTGGGTGCAACTTCCGTACCCGTGAGCGACATTGACGCCTCCCCGCCCCTTCCCTACGGTCCGAGAGCGCTCTCACACCTGTCCCCCACACAGGGAGGCCCGATGTCCCCCGCCCACCGGCCACGAGTCCGCCCCCTGCGCCGGCTGGCGTCAGCGCTCGCCCCGGCGCTGTTCGCCGTCCTCCTCCCCCTCTCACCCCCGGCGGTGGCCGCCGACACCGCCGCGGCGGCCACCGTCTGCAACAAGTACTGCGACACCCGCGACCCCGCGCTCGCCCCGGGCGACCGCACCCCGGTCACGGCGGGCGTCTACGGGCGCTCGATCGTCCTGCACTTCGACGACACCGACGCCATGGGCTGGGCCTCCCTCGACAACGGCAACCCCGGCGACGAGGTGTGGCTCGACCGCTCCTTCGACGGCGGCCGCACCTGGAGCTCTGGCAGCAAGCTCGGCGACACCACCGTGCCCACGGGGCAGCGCGGCTGGCGCACGCTCATGTACAACGTGGACGACTGGAACAACCTCGGCGTCGGCGCCCTGCGCGCCTGCGGAAAGGCCGGCGACCGCACCGAGATCGCCTGCACCCCCTGGGCCCGCACCACCTGGAACGCGGGCGAGCCGCGCACCGCCGCCGCCACCGGCCTGATGACCTTCTACGACTACGGAACCGGCCTCTTCGACACCACCGGCTGGTGGAACTCCGCGAACGCCCTGACGGCGGTCATCGACAACATCCGCGTGACGGGCATGGGCAGTTACCGGTACGCGATCGCCCGCACCTACGACCTCAACATCAACGCGCAGGGCGGGCAGTTCCGCAACGACTACATCGACGACACCGGCTGGTGGGGCCTCGCCTGGGTCGCCGCCTACGACCTCACCGGCGACACCCGCTATCTCGACACGGCCCGCGCGGACGCCGACCACATGGCGGCCTACTGGGACTCCACCTGCGGCGGCGGGGTGTGGTGGAGCACCGCGAAGACGTACAAGAACGCGATCGCCAACTCCCTCTACATCCAGCTCAACGCCGCCCTCCACAACCGCGTCCAGGGCGACACGGCCTACCTCGGCCGCGCCCGCGCCGGCTGGACCTGGTTCCAGGGCACCGGCATGGTCAACGGCTCCCACCTGGTCAACGACGGCATCGACCTGTCCACCTGCGGCAACAACGGACAGGCCGTCTGGTCCTACAACCAGGGCGTCCTCCTCGGCGCCCTCACCGAGCTCTACCGGGCCACCGGCGACACCGCGCTGCTCACCGGCGCCCGGCAGATCGCCGACGCCGCCACCACGACCTCCCAGCTCCACACCTCCGACGGCATCCTGCGCGACCCCTGCGAGACCGGCGACTGCGGAGCCGACGGACCATCCTTCAAAGGCGCCGACGCACGCGGCCTCGGCACACTCGACTCCCTCCTCCCCGACCACCCCTACAGCACCTACCTCAAACACCAGGCAGACACCGCCCACACCAACGACCGCAACGCCCTGGACCAGTACGGACTCCACTGGTACGGCCCCCTCGACCAGACAGACGCGGCACGCCAGCAGAGCGCGCTCGATCTGCTGAACGCGGCGTATTGATCACGTCGGTCAGCGTCGGCGCAGCGGGACGGAATCAAGAACCCCCAAGAAAGGAAAAGCGCACCTTTCGCGATGGATTGTCCTTGTTGGTGTCGACCAGGCACACCGACTGCCAAGTGCCCAGTTCCAGGCGGCCGTTGATGACGGGGAGGGTGGCGTGTGGGGGGACGAGGGCTGGGAGGACGTGGTCGCGGCCGTGGCCGGGGGTGCCGTGGCGGTGCTGCCGGCGGTCGTCGGCGGGGAGCAGGGTGTGGAGGGCGGCGAGCAGGTCGTCGTCGCTGCCGGCGCCGGTCTCGATGACGGCGATGCCGGCCGTCGCGTGCGGGACGAAGATGTTCAGCAGTCCGTCGCGGCCGGCCGCGGCCTCGCGGAGGAAGGTCTCGCAGTCGCCGGTGAGGTCGACGACCCGCTCCCGGCTTCCGGTGGCGACATGGATCTCGCGTGTGGTGAAGGCATCCGACATGCCCCCATCCTGGCCCATGCGCCGGGCCGGCAGCGGCGCGGCCGGGTGGGGAAGATCCATGGCCGCCCCTCTGTTGGTAGAAGCGTGAACGATGTGCGTGAGGTGGCGGTAGTCGTCGTAGGCGCTGGTCAGGCGGGTCTGTCCAGCGCCTATCACCTGCGGCGCACCGGTTTCGAGCCGGACCGCGACTTCGTGGTCCTGGACCACTCCGCCGCCCCGGGCGGCGCCTGGCAGTACCGGTGGCCGTCGCTGACGTACGGCAAGGTGCACGGGATGCACGCGCTGCCGGGCATGGAGCTGACCGGGGCCGATCCGGCACGGCCGTCCGCCGAGGTGATCGGCGGGTACTTCACGGAGTACGAGCGCGCCTTCGACCTGCGGGTACGGCGGCCCGCGGACGTCCGCGCGGTGCGCGAGGGCGAGGGCGGGCGGCTGCTGGTCGAGACCGATCACGGTGACTGGTCGACGCGGGCGCTGATCAACGCGACCGGCACCTGGGACCGGCCGTTCTGGCCGCGCTATCCGGGTCAGGAGACCTTCCGCGGACGGCAGTTGCACACCGCGCAGTACGCCGGGCCGGAGGAGTTCGCCGGGAAGCGGGTCGTGGTCGTCGGCGGCGGCGCCTCCGGCACCCAGCATCTCCTGGAGCTGGCCCCGTTCGCGAAGTCCACCACCTGGGTCACCCGGCGGCCGCCGGTCTTCCGCGAGGGCCCCTTCGACGAGGGCGCGGGCCGGGCCGCGGTGGCGCTGGTGGAGGAGCGGGTACGGCAGGGGCTGCCGCCGCGGAGCGTGGTCTCGGTCACCGGGCTGCCCCTCAACGACGCGATCCGGCAGGGCCTGAAGGACGGCGTCCTGGACCGGCAGCCGATGTTCGACCGCATCACCGCGGACGGGGTGGAGTGGGACGACGGGCGGCGGGTCGAGGCCGATGTCATCCTCTGGGCCACCGGTTTCCGTGCCGCCCTGGAGCATCTGACACCGCTGCGGCTGCGCGAGCCGGGCGGCGGGATCCGGGTCGAGGGGAGCCGCGCGGTCGCCGATCCGCGCGTCCACCTCGTCGGGTACGGCCCCTCGGCGAGCACCATCGGCGCCAACCGCGCAGGCCGGGAAGCCGTCCGGGACATCAGGAGGCTGCTCGCCGGGGAGCCGGTCGCCGCCGCCTGACCGGCGGGCGGCGGCTCAGCGCCACGACTGCGACGGCTGCGAGGCCTGCGGCGACTGGGCTGACTGGGGCGACCGGGACGACTGGGGCGGCTGCTGGGCCTTGCTGCTCTGCACGGCGTTGAACTCGGCGACGTTGCGCTGCTGTTCGGCGTAGTCGGCGGTGAACCGCGTGTCGCCCGGCTTGACCGTGACGAAGTACAGCCAGTTGCCCGGCGGCGGGTTGAGCGCGGCGCGCATCGCGTCCTCGCCCGGGTTGTCGATCGGGCTGGGCGGTAGGCCCATGCGCTGGTAGGAGTTGTACGGGCTCTCGCTGCGGGTGTCGTCCAGCGTGGTCTTGAGGGTGCTGCGGTTGAGGCCGTAGTTGAGGGTGGAGTCCATCTGCAGCGGCATGCCGTTCTGCAGCCGGTTGAAGATGACCCGGGCCACCTTCCCCATGTCGGCCTTGTTCCCGGCCTCGGCCTGGGCGATGCTGGCGATGATCACCGCCTGGTGGACGTTCATGGCGTTGCGCTGCGCGCCCGCCGCGACGGGCGCCCCCTCGAACTTCTGGTTGGCGGTGTCGACCATGTACCGCAGTACCGACTGCGGGGTCGCGTCCTTGTCCAGGGGGTAGCTGGCCGGGAAGAGATAGCCCTCCGGGTTGCCCCCGGCGTCGCCGGGCAGTTTCAGGCCCGCGGTGCCGACGGACTTCCTGGTGCTGCCGGCGGGCAGGGCGAGGGCCTTGTCGACGGCGTCGTAGACCTGGGACGCGCGCCAGCCCTCCGGGATGACCAGGGTGGCGGGCCGGGAAGTCCCGCTGTGGGCCAGGTAGAGCAGCGGCACCGCCACGGCGGCGCCCGCCACGACGGCGCCGGTCACACCGAGCAGCAGCCTGCCCCGGCGCGTGAGCCGGACCGTCCTGCGCCGAGTCGGGTGCGGTCGGCCGGGGTTCCGACGGATCGTGTTCCGTGGCGGAGTGTTCGTCTGCATGCGGGAACGTTAGCCCGCATATTGCCTCAAACCCGACATATCTTCAGCTTGTCGGCGTCAGTTTGTCGGTGGAGTCGCGTGTCGGCGCCCCCGGTCACCCCGTCGGCGCCCCGGCCGTCGCGCCGCCTCCCACTGGCTCGCCTCGTCGGTCCCGGCCGGCTCGACCGGGACGTCGGGCTCGACCGCCGGGTCCCCCGCCGTCTCCCCCGCCGTCTCCCCCGTCGTCTCCAGCCGGGCGTCCCGCCGCACCAGTTCCGCGTACCGCCCGTCGAGTTCCAGAAGTTCCTCGTGGGTGCCGCGTTCGGCCACCTGCCCGGAGTCCAGGACTACGATCTGGTCGGCGCCGCGGATCGTGGACAGCCGGTGGGCGATGGTGAGCGTCGTCCGGTTGGCCGACAGCGCGTCGATGGCTTCCTGGACGGCGTGTTCGGTGCGGGTGTCCAGAGCGCTGGTCGCCTCGTCGAGGATCAGGACCGGCGGGTCGCGCAGGATGGTGCGGGCGATGGCCAGCCGCTGCTTCTCGCCGCCGGAGAAGCGGTGACCGCGCTCGCCGACGACCGTGTCGTAGCCGTCGGGCAGCCCGGCGATGTGGTCGTGGATCTGGGCCGCGCGGGCGGCCGCGTGGAGTTCCTCGTCGGTCGCGTCCGGCTTGGCGAAGCGCAGGTTGTCGGCGACCGAGGCGTGGAAGAGGTACGTCTCCTGGGAGACGACGCCGACCGCGCGGGCGAGGGTGTCGAAGTCGAGGTCACGGACGTCGACGCCGTCCACCGTGACCCGGCCGCCGGTGACGTCGTAGAGGCGGGGAACCAGGTAGCCGAGCGTGGACTTGCCCGCGCCGGTCGGGCCTACGACGGCCAGGCTGCCGCCCGCCGGGACGGTGAGGTCGATGCCGTCGAGGACGGGGCCGCCCTTGTCGTCGTACCTGAACTCGACCTTCTCGAAGCGCACCTCGCCCTTGACCCGGTCCAGATGCACCGGCTCGTCCCGCTCGGTGATGTCGATGGGCAGGTCGAGGTACTCGAAGATGCGCTGGAAGAGCGCGAGGGAGGTCTGGATCTGGACGCCGGTCGCCAGCAGGCTCACGGCCGGGCGGAACAGGCCCTGCTGGAGCGAGACGAAGGCGACGATGGTGCCGAGCGAGATCTGCGGGCCGCCCGTCTGGAGGGCCATGCCGGCGGTCCAGTAGATGACGGCGGGCATCGCGGCCATCACGATCGTGATCACGGCCATCCGCCAGCGGCCGGCCATGTTCGAGCGCACTTCCAGGTCGACCAGTTGGTCGGACTCCTCGGCGAAGGAGGCGGTGAGCGAGTCGGCGCGGCCCATGGTGCGGCCGAGCAGGATGCCGCTGACGGAGAGGGACTCGGTGACCGTGGCGGCCATCGCGGCCATCTGTTTCTGGCGCTGGGTGGTGATCTTCTTGCGTTCGTTGCCGACCCGGCGGCTGATCCACACGAAGACGGGGAGCAGGACCAGCGAGACGACGGTGAGCCGCCAGTCGAGGGCGAGCATCGCGACGATCGTGGCGACCACGCTGGTCAGGTTGGAGACCAGGGAGGTGGCGGTGGAGGTGACGGTGGCCTGCATGCCGCCGATGTCGTTGGCAATGCGGGACTGCACCTCGCCGGTGCGGGTGCGGGTGAAGAAGGCGAGCGACATGCGCTGCAGCCGGCCGTAGACGGCGGTGCGCAGGTCGTGCATGACGCGCTGGCCGACGGTGGTGGATATCAGCGTCTGCAGGACGCCGAAGACGCTGGAGAGGACGGCACTGAGGATCATGCCCAGCGCGAGCAGGCTGAGCAGTCCGGTGCGGCCCTGCGGGATCGCGGTGTCGAGGGTCGCCTTCAGCAGGAACGGCGTGGCGACCGAGACCAGCGAGGAGGCGCCGACCAGCAGGCCGACGATCGCGAGCCGGCCGCGGTAGGGGCGGAAGAGCGTGAGGATGCGGCGTACCTGGCGGGGCTGTCCGGCCGAGGTGCCGTCGGGGGTCCAGTTGATCTCGTCTCGGGGCATGGCTCCTACGGATGGGTGCGGTGTGTGCGGACTGACGGAGCATAGCTCACTGTTACCTATGCTCACAATGAACTAGGTCCTGATATTATTCCCGCATGAGCACCCCCGATCCCGACGGCCCGCTCGCCGAGCAGCTGCTGCGTCTGACGCGCCGGGTGTGGCGTATCCAGAAGCGCCATCTGGAGGCGCGCGATCTCGGCGTCACCCCGGCGCAGTCCCGCCTGCTGCGCACCCTCGCGCACTACGACGCGCCGCCGCGCATGGCCGACCTCGCCGAGCGCCTGGAGGTGGTGCCGCGCGCGGTGACGACCCTGGTCGACGGTCTGGAGGCGAGCGGCAAGGTGCGCCGGGTGGCGGATCCGACGAACCGCCGGGTGACCCGGATCGAGATCACGGACGAGGGGCGCGAGACCCTGCGCGAGCTGCGGGCGGCACGCCGGTCCGCCGCCGAGGAGATCCTGGCCCCGCTCTCCGAGGAGCAGCGCAAGGTGCTGGGCGGGCTGCTGGACACGCTGGTCGACGGACCGGTGCCGGCGAAGCGCTGCTGAGACGTGGCGAAGCGGCTCCCCTGCCTCTCCGAGAGGGGAGCCGCTTTCCGCCGTACGGTCAGCTTCGGGCCACCGGCTCCTCGGCCGGCACCTCGGCCTCTTCCTCGACCGTCCCGGTCTCGCCGCCGAGCACCCGCTTCGCCCGCTCGATGTCCAGCGCGCCCTCCCAGCGGGACACCGCGAACACGGCGACGCAGTTGCCGAGCAGGTTGGTGACGACGCGCATCGAGTCCATGATGCGGTCGACGCCGAGCAGCAGGGCGACGGCACCGGCCGGGATCGCCCCGAGCGAGGAGGCGGTCGCGGACAGCGCGAGGAAGGCCGAGCCGGGGATGCCGGCCATGCCCTTGCTGGTGAGCATCAGCACCAGGACCACGGTGATCTGCTGACCGAGACTCAGGTCGACGCCCACGGCCTGCGCGATGAACAGGGTGCCGATGGAGAGATAGAGCGAGGCGCCGTCGAGGTTGAAGGAGTATCCGGTGGGCAGCACAAGGCCGACGGCGTCGTCCCGCGCGCCCGCCCTGCGCAGCTTCTGCATCACGCGCGGCAGCACGGACTCCGTGGAGGCGGTGCCCAGCGCGAGCAGCAGCTCCGCGCGGATGTAGCGGACGAACTTCCAGAGACTGAGCCCGGTGAGGGCCTTCAGGGCGACGGCGAGCAGGGCGATGAAGAGGGCGGCGGCCGCGTAGCAGAGGACGATGAGCTTGGCGTAGGTCTCGATGACGCCCAGCCCGTACTGGCCGATCAGGACGGCCATCGCGCCGAAGACGGCGATCGGGGCGAGGCGCATCACGAAGCCGACGATCGCGAAGATGATCTCCTGGGCCTGCTCGACGGCCGGCAGCACCTGGGGCACCTTGGTGTGGCCGAGGTGGAGCAGGGCCGCGCCCACCAGGCAGGCCAGGACGAGCACTTGGAGCAGGGAGTTCTCGGCGAAGGCGCCGATGAAACTGGTGGGCAGGGCGTTGAGCACGAACTCGGTGGTCGAGGGCAGCGAGCCGCCGCCCGTCTTGGCGTCGACCGCCTTGGCGCTCAGCGTGGCCGGGTCGACGTGCATCCCGGAGCCGGGCTGGACGAGGTTGGCGGCGACCAGGCCGATGACCAGCGCGAGCGTGCTGGCCACCTCGAACCAGATCAGGGCCTTGAGCCCGATCCGCCCGAAGGCCTTCAGGTCACCGGCCTTGGCGATGCCGACGACGACCACGCAGAAGACGAGCGGCGAGATGATCGTCTTGATCAGCCGGGTGAAGCCGTCGCCGAGCGGCTGGAGGTCCGAGGCGAACCCGGGCCACAGCCGCCCGACGACGATGCCGAGCACGAGCGCGCAGGCGACCTGCGCGAAGAGAGAGGTACGCAGTATGCGTGCGACGCGTCGCGGCAGGGACGGTACGGACTGCGGCACGGGCACTCCTGGTGGGGGGATCGACTCGCGGAAGCCGAGCGGGACTTCTGCGATACGGAAAGCGGCTTCCGCGTCGACCACTCTGGAGGTCTTCTTGATCCCGTCCGAGACCACCGTGTATCAGCCGTGTAAATCACGTTCCGAGTGACCCATCGCACACAACTCGCCTCAGCAGCCGCTGCGGTCCTCCGTCAGCACCCCCTGTTCGGTGGCCAGCGAACGGTCGTAGCACCCGCCGGGGCCGTACAGCCGGTACCGCTCGCTCGACGTGCCGACCGCGTGCCGCTGGTCGCGCGGTACGCCCAGGGTGTACGTCGCGTCACCGCGGTAGGTGTCGTCGAGGCGCGACCGGCCGCCTCCGGCTCCCACGACCGTCGCCCGGTCGCCGAGGGTGAGTTCGGTGCGCAGCCGATCGTCGGCGCCGACGGTGATGGCGCCGTCCATGGTGTACGTCCGGCGGGTGGCGGTCGTCCGGGGCGCCCCGCCCGCCGCTGTCACCGTGATCTTCTGGTCGTCGGTCCAGGTGGCGTCGAGCGCGTCGGTGGTCTCGCCGTCGTTCCAGCGGTGGACGGAGGTGTTGGCCAGCGTCCGGCTGACGGTGGTGGTCACCCGGCCGTGCGAGGTGTCGAGGTATCCGGCGGCGGTGAACCGGTGCCCGGCGTCGGTGTCGACCCGGTACTCCCCCGAACCCGGCGTGTACACCGAGGAGTTGGCGGGGTCGGAGGCCGTGGCCCCGGTGAGCTTCCCGGTGACGCGGGCGCGGTGCGCGTCCTGCCAGACCAGCACGTTCACCGGCGCGCTCCAGCCGGCCTGCCCCTCGGGCACCCCGGCGACGGAGACCTCGACCTGGTGCGGGCGACCGTCGTTGAGCAGTCCGGCGAACGGCGTCAGGTCGTATTCGATCGGCTTGACGTCGAAGGCGCGCGGGCCCGGAATGACGTACCAGAGGAAGGGGTTGGACCAGCCGCCGGTCCACACGTTCGGGAACGGCGCCGCGATTCCCGCCAGTTGGCCGTCGACCTTGATCTGCACCTCCCGGTACGGCCCCTTGTCCGCCTTGCAGGAGTACGACGCCGGGTCGGCCACGGTCAGGTACCAGAACTCCTCGCAGCCGCCGCCGGATCCGGTGGCGTACACCTCGGCGACGATGCGTTCGCTGTTGCGCGGGGTGGTGAGGGTGGTGCCGTCGGTCAGGGTCAGCACCTTGTCGGGGACGGCGGCGGGCTGCGCGCGCCCCTCGTAGAAGGTGAGTGTGGCCTTGACGTCGATGACCCCGGTGTAGGTGTCGTCGACGACGTTGCCGATGAGCATCTCGACGTCCTGGGCGGTGCGGAAGGTGTCGCTGTAGCGTGTGACGTCCTTCTCCACATGCCACTCGATGCCGTCCGGGGAGGGCTCGGGCGTGGAGGTGCGCAGTACCTCGACGCCGCCGACGTGCAGATAGCCCAGGCGGTCGTACTGACGGCCCTTCACCTTGCCGTCGAGCCGCAGCACCACCTTGCTCCACCGGTCACCGCAGCCCCGGGGTGGCGTGTACGTCCCCTGGTACGGCGTGAAGTCGCGGAACTGGGCCTCGGCCAGGGTGACCTGGCAGGACTTGGCGCCCTTGGGCACCGACACCGGCGGAGCCGCGGTCACCGGGTCGTGCCAGTCGGTGCCGAACTCGGCCGGGACGTCGGCGGCCCGGGCGGCGGGGGCACCGGTACCGAGGAGGGTGCTCGCGAGGAGGGTCGCCCCTGCGAGCATGGACATGACGATCCGTCTTCTCATGGCCGGTGTTCTACGGGGAGTTGACCATCGGCCGCAATGGGGAGACCGGCCGACGACAGGCCGGCGCCCGGCCGGCGCCCACCCGACCCGCACGGGCGCACCCATGGGGTACATATAGTGCTATAACCTGATACTCCTGCCACAGTGCTGCCCATGGAGATCACCACCGCTCGCGTCCGCCGCGTGGCCCTCGCCCTGGCCCTCGGCGGTGCCGTCGCCCTCACCTGCGACGCCGTTCTCGCGGGCCTCCCGCACGAGGGCCCCGGCTCCCCCGCTCCGGGCCCCTCGGCCGCCCCGTCCGGACCGGCCCCCGCCCCCGGCGCGCCGGGCATCGGCGACCCGCTCATGCCCCTGGACGGCAACGGCGGCTACACCGTCCGCCGTTACACCCTCGACTTCGACTGGCGGGCACCCGCGACGCCCTTCGAGGCCGGGACCACCATCAGCGCCACCGCCACCCAGGCCCTGTCCCGGTTCGACCTCGACTTCGCGGGCAACACCCTGCACAAGGTCACCGTCGACGGGGCACCGGCCGCCTTCGTCCGCGACGGCGACGAACTCGTCGTCACCCCCGCGCGGGCGATCCCGCGCGGCGGCACGTTCACCGTCCGCGTCACCTACACCGCCGACCCGACCCAGCGCCGGCGGCGGAGCGACGCGATCCGGGAGTACGGCTGGGTGCCCACCCCCGACGGCACCCTGATCTGCGCTCAGCCCGACGGCGCCAAGCTGGTCTTCCCGGTGGACGACCACCCCAGCCTGCGGGCGCCCGTCACCTTCCACATCACCACCCCGCCGGGAATCCGCGCGGTCGCCAACGGCCGGCTCGTCGACCGCGCCGGGCGCCCCGGCGGACGGGTCCGGTGGACCTACGACTCCGAGGAGCCCATCGCGGCCCAGCTGGTCCAGGTGGCGATCGGGAGGTTCACGGTCCTCGACAGCACCGGCCCGCGCGGGCTGCCCGTCCGGGACGTCGTGCCGGACGGCCTGGTCGCGGACACCGCGGAGCAGCGCGCGCTTACCCCGGAACACCTCGCCTGGCTGGAGAAGCGGCTCGGCCCGTACCCGTTCCGGCGCTACGGCGTACTGGTCGGGGACACTGACCTGCCGGTGGCCCTCGAGACGCAGTCGCTGTCCGTCGTACCCAAGGACGACCTGCTGGGCGACCGGGTGGACGCCGAGCGCAACCTCGTCCACGAGCTGACACACCATTGGACGGGTGACAGCGTTGCCGTCCGGCGCTGGTCCGATCTGTGGCTGAGTGAGGGTCACGCCCGTTTCTACGAGCGGCTCTACTCCGCCGAGCACGGCGGCGTCGGCATGGAGGACGCCATGCGGGCCGCGTACGAGCAGCACGACCAGTGGCGGCACGACGACGGCGCGCCCGCCGAGCCCACCGAGCCGACGCTCTTCAAGGTGATGCGGTACGACGGCTCGGCGCTGGTGCTGTATGCCCTGCGGGAGAAGGTCGGTGACGAGACGTTCGACCGGATCGAACGGACCTGGGTGACCAGGTACCGGGGCCGCGCGGCCGGCACCCGGGAATTCGTCGCCCTCGCCTCAGAGGTCGCGGGTGAGGATCTGACGCCGTTTCTGACCCCGTGGCTGTACGGGCCGGACACCCCGCCGATGCCGGGTCACCCCGACTGGCGGGTGGACCCGGTCGAGGACTGAGCCCGTGCGTTGTGTGGCCACCCACGGATGACGGGCCGTTGCCCGCCGACCGGGTGGCCTCTGCCGGACCGCTGGGCCACCCCGGTGAAGCTCGGCGCGCCGCATCGCGCCGGGCACGGAAACGTACAGGGGGTGACGTGAAGGGCAACTCCTCGGCGTTGGTTGCGACAAGCGTGGTGGGAGACCCTCTGCAAGCGGTTGGAGACCCTCTGGTATGAGAAGAACTGTCGCTCCACGTGTGCCCGACACCGCCCGGATCTGCCGCCGGACGGCCTGCCTGCTCGCGACGGCGGCGATGCTGCCACCGCTGCTCATCCTCCCGTCGTCCGGCGACGACGAGGCGGAGGGCCAACGACTGCAGAACGCCTTCACGGACGCCGCACGCGAGTTCCACGTACCGCGCAGTGTGCTCATGAGCGTGTCCTACATGCAGTCGCGCTGGGACGCCCATCCCGGCGCGCCCAGCGTCGCGGGCGGCTACGGGCCGATGCACCTGGTGGACACCGGCCAGGCCCAGGCCGCGGCACCGGCGGCGGGCCCGGTCGAGGCGGACGGGCGGACCACCGTGCCGCGCGAACTGACGGCGGGCGGACCGAGCGGCTCGGGCGGTCCAGCGGGTTCGGGCGGTCCAGCGGGTTCGGGCGGAACGGGGGGTTCGGGCGCCTCGGGCGCTCCGGGCGGTCACACCGTGCAGCCGGCGGACCTGCAACGCGCCGCACGGCTGATCAGGACCCCGGCCGGGCAGCTGCGGACGGACGCCGTCGCCAACGTGCGCGGCGGCGCGGCCCTGCTGGCCGCCACCCAGCGGCATCTCGGCAAGCCGCTCAGTGTCCGCCCGGAGGACTGGTGGCAGGCGGTGGAACGTTTCCCCGGCACCCCCGACGTCACCTCGGCCGCCACCTACGCCGACGACGTCTTCGGCCTGATCCGCCGGGGAGCGCACCGGACCACCGCCGAGGGGCAGGACGTCACGCTGCCGGCCTCCCCCGGCGTCCGCCCGCACCCCGGCCCGCAGTCCGCGCGGCGGCCGAAGAACGTCGAGTGCCCCGCCGACCTGACCTGCGACTGGCTCGCCGCGCCGTACGAGGAGATCGACGACGACGGCGACTACGGCAACCACGACCTGGCCGACCGTCCCCGGGACCAGCGGATCGAGTACATCGTCATCCACGACACCGAGTCGAACCTGCCGAACATGTTCAAGACCGTGCAGGATCCGACGGAGGCGTCCTGGCACTACTCGATCCGTTCCACCGACGGTCATGTCACCCAGCACGTCAGGACCAAGGACGAGGCCTGGCACTCCGGCAGCAAGTTCGTCAACGCCCGCTCGATCGGCATCGAGCATGAGGGTTTCCTCGCCCACCCCGGGACCTGGTACACGGAGCAGATGTACCGGTCCTCGGCGCGCCTGGTGCGCTACCTGGCGAAGAAGTACGACGTCCCGATGGACCGGCAGCACATCTTCGGCCATGACAACGTGCCGTCCCCGACCGCCGACAGCATCCCCGAGATGCACGAGGACCCTGGCCCGTACTGGGACTGGCGGCACTACTTCGAGCTGCTGGGCGCACCGCTGAAGGCCACCGCCGGACCGGACAGCGACATGGTGATGATCCTGCCGGACTACGCCACCTACCAGCCGCGGTACACGGGGTGCGACGGTGACGGCAAGAAGTGCAAGCCGCACGGCTCCAGCGCCGTCCGCCTGCACACCGAACCGGACGAGAACGCCCCGCTGATCCAGGACCCGGGCCGCAGGCCGGACGGCGACGACTCCACCGAGGACGTCAGCGACCTCGGTTCGCGCGTCTCCACCGGCCAGGTCTTCGCCGTCGCCGACCGCAGCGGCGAGTGGACGGCGATCTGGTTCCAGGGCAACAAGGCCTGGTTCAGGAACCCCAAGGACCACCCGACGGCCGTCGGCGCGAGCGGGCGCATGATCACGCCGAAGGAGGGACTGGACGAGATCCCGGCGTTCGGCCGGGCCCTCCCGGAGGAGGAGGCCTATCCGGAGGGCGTGGAGGAGGAGTCGGAGTCGCCGCTCCCCTACACCATCCGGGCGGGTCAGCGGTATGTGACCCAGGCCGCCGTCGGCAGTTCCTACGTCGACAGGTCGTTCTTCTCCGCCACACCGCAGCCCGTGGTGCTGGGCCACGAGAAGTACTACGAGATCCAGCTCGGTCACCGGCTCGCCTACGTCCGCGCGGACGACGTCGACCTGGTGACCGCCCCCGCCGGCGCGGCCGGTGGACCCGGGCAGCAGAACGGCTCGACCAGGCCGTGAACCACCGACCGTTCCTCGCACGACGGGCGTCGGACCCTGTCCGGAAGGCAGTGGATTTCGACGGCCGCCCGGGAAAACCGTTTGATTTCGACCACGCTACGACGCGAACCTTTCACGGCTTGTCGCCACCTCCCCCTCCCCCGACACAAGCCGCTGGGACGCCATGCAGATTCAAGATCTTCCGTACTCCGATCCGGGCGTGCCCGACGCGCGTTCGGGTCCCCGATTCCTGTGGTGGCTCGGGCGGAACCAGCTGGGCGGCCAGTTCACCTCGCTGGCCTGGGGCCTGTTGCACTTCGTGTCCGTCTGCGCGCTCCCGTTCTGTGTGGGCCTCGCCGTCCAGGCCGTCGTCGACCGGTCCGGCACCCGGCTGGCCCTGACGGGCGGTCTGCTGGTGGTGTGCGGCACGGCGATCGCCGTCGGCGACACCTTCCTGCACCGCACCGCCGTCACCAACTGGATCACCGCCGCCGCCCGCGTCCAGCAGCTGCTCGCCCGCAAGGCCGCCCTGCTGGGCTCGGCGCTGACCCGCCGGGTCGCGGCCGGCGAGGTGGTCGCGGTCTCCACCGGCGACGTCGAGAAGATCGGCTGGTTCGTCGAGGCGGTCTCCCGCTTCACCGCGGCCGCGGTGACCGTGGTCGTGGTCGCCGTCGCCCTGCTCCTCTACCAGCCCGCGCTCGGCTGGATGGTCGCCGCCGGTCTGCCCCTGGTGGCGCTGGCGGTGCTGCCGCTGCTGCCCCGGGCGACCCGGCGCGCCGACTTCCAGCGCACCAAGGCCGGCCGGGCCACCGAGCTGGCCTCGGACACCGTCGCGGGGCTGCGGGTACTGCGCGGCATCGGCGGCGAGGACCTCTTCCTCGACCGCTACCGGCGCGCCTCCCAGGAGGTGCGGCGCGCGGCGGTGCGCAGCGCCCGGATGTGGTCGCTGATCTCCGCCATCCAGGTGCTGGTGCCCGGGCTGCTGCTGATCGCGGTCCTCTGGCGCGGTGTCCAGCTCGCCCGCGAGGGCCGCGTCACCGTCGGCGAACTGGTCACCGTCTACAGCGCGGTCATGATGCTCAACTACCCGCTGCAGCACTTCACCGAGATCGCCATGGCCTACTCCTTCTCCCGTCCCTCGGCGAAGCGGGCCGCGCGGGTGCTCTCCCTGGAGCGGGCCACGGACACCGGCGGCTCACGCGCGGACACGGTGCCGGACGGCGACCTGTACGACCCGGCCACCGGTCTGCTGGCGCCCGCGGGCCGGCTGACCGCGGTGGTCTGCGGCGACCCCGACGCGGCCGGTCTCCTCGCCGCACGGCTGGGCGGCCACCCCGCCGAGGCCGGCCCCTCCGTGCTGCTCGGCGGTGTACCGCTGGACGAGCTGCCCCTGGAGGCCGCCCGGACCGCCGTCCTCGTCCAGGACAAGGACCCGGTGCTGCTGTCCGGTTCGCTCCGCGAGCTGTTCGACGTGCCGGCCTCGGGGGCGGTGCGCGCGGCGGACGCGCTGGCCGCCGCCCAGTGCGCGGACGTCCTGGAGGCCCTGGTCCAGGGCTCGTTGGAGGTCAGCGACCCGATGGACGCCCGGATCACCGAGCGGGGCCGCTCGCTGTCCGGCGGGCAGCGCCAGCGGCTCGCCCTGGCCCGGTCGCTGGTCACCGACCCGGAGGTGCTCGTCCTGGACGAACCGACCTCCGCCGTCGACTCCCACACGGAGGCACGGATCGCGGAGGGCCTCCGGGAGCTGCGGTCCGGCCGTACGACCGTGGTGTTCACCTCCTCGCCGCTGCTGCTCGACCGGGCCGAACGGGTCGTCCTCGTCCACGAGGGCGAGGTCGTCACGGTCGGCGTGCACCGCGAGCTGGTGCGCACCGAGCCCCGGTACCGCGCGGTGGTGACCCGGGAGACCGCCGAGGAGACCGCCCGCCGGAACCCCGCGGACGACGAGGTCGCGCTGCGCGGCGCGGCACTGGAAGAGATCGAGGAGAGCGCATGATCGGCGTCGCGCCACCGGAGTACGACCCGGCGGCCCCGACCACGGCCACCACCCTGCCCGTCGGCGCCACCGCGACCGTCCGCGCCTACGTGGCCGAGCTGTTCCGCCGGCACCGCCGGGCCTTCTTCCTCCTGATCGCCGTCAACGCGGTGGCCGTCGTCGCGTCCATGGTCGGCCCGTACCTGCTCGGCGGGCTCGTGGAACGGGTCTCGGACGGTACCCGTGAGCTCCATCTGGGCCTGACCATCGGCCTGTTCGCCCTCGCCCTCGCCGTCCAGGCCGTCTTCGTGCGCGAGGTGCGGCAGCGGGGCGCGGTGCTCGGCGAGCGGATGCTGGCCGACCTGCGCGAGGACTTCCTCATCCGCTCGGTCGGGCTGCCGCCGGGCGTGCTGGAGCGGGCCGGCACCGGTGATCTGCTGTCCCGGATCACCACCGACATCGACCGGCTCGGCAACGCGATGCGCGAGGCCGTGCCGCAGCTGTCGATCGGCGTGGTGTGGGTGGCGCTGCTGCTCGGCGGGCTCGTCGTCACGGCACCGCCGCTGGCCGCCACCGTGCTGCTCGCCCTGCCGATCCTGATCGCCGTCTGCCGCTGGTACTTCAGGCGGGCGCCCGCCGCCTACCGCTCCGAGGCCGCCGGGTACGCGGCCGTGGCCGCCGCCCTCGCGGAGTCCGTGGACGCCGGTCACACCATCGAGGCACACCGCCTCGGTGCCCGGCGGATCGCCCTGTCCGACCGCCGGATCAAGGAGTGGACGGCCTGGGAGCGCTACACGCTGTGGCTGCGCTCGGTGCTCTTCCCGGCGCTGAACGCCACGCACACCGTGGTGCTCGGTTCGGTGCTCGTGATCGGCGGGGTGTTCGTCCTGCACGGCTGGATCGACGTCGGCCAGCTGACCACGGGCGCGCTCATCGCCCAGATGCTCGTCGAGCCGATCAACCTGATCCTGCGCTGGTACGACGAGGTCCAGGTCGCCCAGGTGTCGCTGGCCCGGCTGGTCGGCGTGCGGGACATCGAGCCCGACGCCGGGGACGCCGCGCTGGCCCCCTTGGGCCGGGAGGTCCACGCGGACCAGGTCCGCTTCGGCTACCTGCAGGGCGTCGACGTGCTGCGCCAGGTCTCCCTGGAGGTGGCGCCCGGTACCCGGCTGGCCCTGGTCGGCCCCTCGGGCGCGGGCAAGTCCACCCTGGGCCGGCTGCTCGCCGGGATCTACGCGCCCCGGGACGGCCGGATCACGCTGGGCGGCGCGGAGCTGTCCCGGATGACCGCCGAACGGGTCCGCTCGCACGTGGCCCTCGTCAACCAGGAGCACCACGTCTTCGTGGGCTCCCTGCGCGACAACCTGCTGCTGGCCCGGACCGACGCCGAGGAAGCCGAGCTGTGGGCGGCCCTGGGGGCGGTCGACGCGGACGGCTGGGCGCGGGCCCTGGAGGAGGGTCTGGACACCGAGGTCGGCTCGGGCGGCCTCGCGCTGACCCCGGCGCAGGCCCAGCAGATCGCGCTGGCCCGGCTGGTGCTGGCCGACCCGCACACCCTGGTCCTGGACGAGGCGACCTCGCTCCTGGACCCGCGGGCGGCCCGCCATCTGGAGCGGTCCCTGGCCCGGGTCCTGGACGGCCGCACCGTGGTCGCCATCGCCCACCGGCTGCACACCGCCCATGACGCGGATGTCATCGCCGTGGTCGAGAACGGCCGGATCAGCGAGCTCGGCAGCCATGACGAGCTGGTGACCGCCGGCGGGCCCTACGCGGCGCTGTGGCGGTCGTGGCACGGGTGACGGGCCCTGGCACGGGGTGCGCGCCGCAGGTCGCGCCCCGTGCCGTTGCGCGGGTGCGAGCAGGGGTGGAAGGCTGGAGAGCGGCACCGGTGCGGGAACCGACCGGGAACCGCAGGGTTCACGCCGTGTGAGACCCGTGCCGAGCGTGCCGGCGGCCCGCCCCGCGGACCGCGTCCTCACTCCCTGGAGGTAGCCGTGACCACCGCCGACGGATGGGGGGACGACGTCTACCAGCCCGACGGATCCGAGATCCGCGAGGACACGGGACTGCTCGACGTGGAGGACACGCTGGAGTCCGACGGCGTCAGCGATCCCCTGGACCGCGGCTGGTCCCCGCCCGAGCGGCCGTGGGCCGTGGAGCACACCGGGGTGACCGCGGCGGAGCGCCACCGGGGCGAGACCCTGGACCAGCGGCTCGCAGAGGAGCTGCCCGATCCGGGCGTCCCGGACGACGACGGCATCGGCGACTGCCAGGGCAGCGACGGCGAACTCCTGGACAACGAGGTCGGCGATCTGCGCTCCGGCCGCCTGGTGGCCCCGAACGAGGGGGCGCACGAGGACGACGAGAACGGCCTGGTCGCCACCGACATCGGCATCGACGGCGCCGGGGCCTCCGCCGAGGAGGCCGCGATGCACATCGTCGACGAGGACACCGCCTACGGCTGAGCCGTGCCGTCCGCGCCCGACCGCCCCGACCGCCCTGTCCGAGGAGCCGCCATGCAGCAGGACAAGCACCCCGACTACCACCCCGTGGTCTTCCGTGACCGGGCCGCCGGATACGCGTTCCTGACCCGGTCGACCGCGACCAGCGAGCAGACCATCGAGTGGGACGACGGCCAGACCTACCCCGTGGTCGACGTGGAGATCTCCTCCGAGAGCCACCCCTTCTACACGGGCAAGGCCCGCACGGTGGACACCGAGGGCCGCGTCGCCGCCTTCGAGCGCCGCTACGGGAACGGCTCGGGGAAGGCCGGCTGACCCTGGCCCTCGGGGCCTCCTCGGGGTCAGATCACGTTGAGGGCGGCGGCGCAGCCTATGCCGCCCAGCACCATGAACACGGGCATCAGCACCTTCAGCTCGACCCAGCTGCCCGCGCGGAACCGCATCATCTTCGGCGGGCCCAGCGGGTACCAGCGCTTGCGGCCGATCGGGATGGGCCACAGGATCGGGCAGCCGGAGACCGTCAGCGCGTCCCCGATGTCGTGCACCAGCGCTCCCAGCACCACCGGCAGCCCCAGCCACAGGTACTCCTGGCCGGGCTGGGTGAACAGCCAGTCCGCGCCGTTGCCCGGCTTGTCCAGGACTTCCGCCAGGATCCAGGCGCTGGTCGCCGCCAGCAGCCACACCAGCACATCGCTGCTGGAGCCGCGGGCGGCCCGCCACAGCAGCCCCTCGATCGCCAGCACCATGTGGGCGAAGAGGATCGCAAGCACCGCCCACCGGCCGCCCAGGATCGCCGCGGCCGAGCAGCCTCCGCCGATCATCGCCGCCCACACCCAGGTGTGGGTCAGGGTGCGGTGCCCGCCGTTGCGGCGCGGGTCGCCGGGCTTGCGGGTCGCCTTGTAGACGGCGTAGGAGAGCTTGTCGACGATCTCGCAGAGCCAGCGCGAGAGCGGTCCGAAGGCGCGCGAAATGGTGGCGGCCTTGTGGTCGAGGTCCGGGGCGAGCGCGGCGCCGGCGCAGATCAGCGCCCCGACCAGCAGTACCGGCCAGGGCATCGCGTGCCCGGCCGCTGCCGCCGCGGCTCCTACGCCGAGCCAGGCGGCGGCCCCCGACAGTGAGTGTGCTGGTCCCATCATGGCCGTTGCCCGCCCCATTCCTCGTATACCGCTGTCCAGTTGACCGGGTGCGATGACGCTCCGTCGGCGACACAGCGTAGCGGCCATGATCTTCGTGCTCGCAGCCGATTCCCCTCTCACCACCAAGGCCAGGCAAGATGGGTCCGTGACCCTCATCGATCGACTGCCGCCGACCGCCGACCCCGACGCCCTCTACGAAGCCTTCGAGTCCTGGGCCCAGGAGCGTGGCCTCACGCTCTACCCGCACCAGGAGGAGGCGCTGATCGAGGCGGTCTCCGGGGCGAACGTGATCGTGTCGACGCCGACCGGCTCCGGCAAGAGCATGATCGCCGCGGGCGCGCACTTCGCCGCGCTCGCCCGGGACGAGGTCACCTTCTACACGGCTCCGATCAAGGCGCTGGTGTCGGAGAAGTTCTTCGAGCTGTGCAAGATCTTCGGGACCGAGAACGTCGGCATGCTCACCGGCGACGCCTCCGTGAACTCCGACGCGCCCGTCATCTGCTGCACCGCCGAGGTGCTCGCCTCCATCGCCCTGCGCGACGGCAGGCAGGCGGACGTCGGCCAGGTCGTCATGGACGAGTTCCACTTCTACGCGGAGGGCGACCGCGGCTGGGCCTGGCAGATCCCGCTGCTCGAACTGCCCCAGGCGCAGTTCATCCTGATGTCGGCCACCCTCGGCGACGTCTCCTTCTTCGAGAAGGACCTGACCCGCCGCACCGGCCGGACCACCGCGGTGGTCCGCTCGGCGACCCGCCCGGTGCCGCTCTCCTACGAGTACCAGTTCACCCCGATGACCGAGACGCTCACCGAGCTCCTGGAGAGCCGGCAGGCGCCGGTGTACATCGTGCACTTCACGCAGGCACAGGCGGTGGAGCGGGCGCAGGCGCTGATGAGCATCAACATGTCCTCGAAGGAGGAGAAGGAGCAGATCGCCGAGCTGATCGGCAACTTCCGGTTCACCACCAAGTTCGGCCAGAACCTCTCCCGGTACGTCCGGCACGGCATCGGTGTGCACCACGCCGGGATGCTCCCCAAGTACCGACGCCTGGTGGAGAAGCTCGCCCAGGCCGGTCTGCTGAAGGTCATCTGCGGTACCGACACCCTGGGCGTGGGCGTCAACGTGCCCATCCGCACGGTGCTGTTCACCGCCCTCACCAAGTACGACGGCAACCGGGTGCGCACCCTGCGCGCCCGCGAGTTCCACCAGATCGCCGGCCGCGCGGGGCGCGCGGGGTTCGACACGGCGGGCCTTGTGGTGGCGCAGGCCCCCGAGCACGTCATCGAGAACGAGAAGGCGCTGGCGAAGGCGGGCGACGACCCGAAGAAGCGGCGCAAGGTGGTGCGCAAGAAGGCGCCGGAGGGCTTCGTCGCCTGGTCGGAGACCACCTTCGAGAAGCTGATCGCGTCCGAGCCGGAGCCGCTGACGTCGCGTTTCCGGGTGACGCACACGATGCTGCTGTCGGTGATCGCCCGCCCGGGCAACGCCTTCGACGCGATGCGCCATCTGCTGGAGGACAACCACGAGCCGCGCAAGCAGCAGCTGCGGCACATCCGCCGGGCGATCGCCATCTACCGCTCGCTGCTCGACGGCGGCATCGTCGAGAAGCTCGACGAGCCCGACGCCACCGGCCGCATCGTCCGGCTCACGGTCGACCTGCAGCAGGACTTCGCGCTCAACCAGCCGCTGTCGACCTTCGCCCTGGCCGCGTTCGAACTCCTCGACCCCGAATCGCCGTCCTACGCCCTCGACATGGTGTCCGTCGTCGAGTCCACCCTGGACGACCCGCGCCAGATCCTGGCCGCCCAGATGAACAAGGCGAAGGGCGAGGCCGTCGCCGCGATGAAGGCGGACGGCGTCGAGTACGAGGAGCGCATGGAGCGCCTCCAGGACGTCACCTACCCGAAGCCGCTGGAGGAGTTGCTCTTCCACGCGTACAACACGTACCGCAAGAGCCACCCCTGGGTCGGCGACCACCCGCTGTCGCCGAAGTCGGTCATCCGTGACATGTACGAACGGGCGCTGACCTTCACGGAGTTGGTGTCGGTCTACGAGCTCGCCCGCACCGAGGGCATCGTGCTGCGCTACCTGGCGAGCGCCTACAAGGCCCTCGACCACAACATCCCGGACGACCTCAAGTCCGAGGACCTGCAGGACCTGATCGAGTGGCTGGGCGAGATGGTCCGCCAGGTCGACTCCAGCCTGCTGGACGAGTGGGAGCAGCTCGCCAACCCGGAGGAGATGACCGCCGAGGAGGCCCAGGAGAAGGCCGACGAGGTCAAGCCGGTCACCGCCAACGCGCGCGCCTTCCGGGTCCTGGTCCGCAACGCGATGTTCCGGCGCGTGGAGCTGGCCGCCCTCGACCACGTCGAGGAACTGGGCGAGATGGACGCGGAGTCCGGCTGGGACGCCGACGCCTGGGGCGAGGCCATGGACAAGTACTGGGACGAGTACGAGGACCTGGGCACCGGCCCCGACGCCCGCGGCCCCAAGCTGCTCGTCATCCAGGAGGAACCGCAGAACGCGCTGTGGCGGGTCCGCCAGATCTTCGACGACCCGAACAGCGACCACGACTGGGGCATCAGCGCGGAGATCGACCTGACGGCCTCCGACGCCGAGGGCCGCGCGATCGTCCGTGTCACCGATGTCGGCCAGCTCTGATCCGACCGGGCCTGCCCCGGCCTGCCCCGACCCCAGGAGAAACCCGCCCATGACGAACCCGGCCGAGAGACTGGTCGACCTGCTCGACCTGGAGCAGATCGAGGTCAACATCTTCCGCGGCCGCAGCCCCCACGAGTCCCTCCAGCGGGTCTTCGGCGGGCAGGTGGCCGGGCAGGCGCTGGTCGCCGCCAGCCGCACCGTGGAGAACGACCGCCCGGTGCACTCGCTGCACGCGTACTTCCTGCGCCCCGGCCGGCCGGGGGTGCCGATCGTGTACCAGGTCGAACGGGTCAGGGACGGGCGGTCGTTCACGACGCGCCGGGTCACCGCCGTGCAGCAGGGACGCACGATCTTCAATCTGACCGCCTCCTTCCACAAGCCTGAGGTGGGAGCCTTCGAGCACCAGTTGCCGCCGTTCCGCGAGGTGCCGCACCCGGAGTCGCTGCCCACGCTCGCGGAGGAGATCCGCAAGCATCTGGGCGAGCTGCCGGAGCGGTTGGAGCGGATGGCGCGTCGGCAGCCCTTCGACATCCGCTATGTGGACCGGCTGCGCTGGCACCCCGAGGAGATAGCGGGCGCCGAGCCCCGCAGCGCGGTGTGGATGCGCGCGGTCGGCCCGCTGGGCGACGACCCGCTGGTGCACACCTGCGCGCTGACCTACGCCAGCGACATGACCCTGCTGGACGCGGTGCGCGTCCCGGTCGAACCGCTGTGGGGGCCGCGGAGCTTCGACATCGCCTCGCTGGATCACGCGATGTGGTTCCACCGGCCGTTCCGCGCGGACGAGTGGTTCCTGTACGAGCAGGAGTCCCCCATCGCCACGGGCGGACTGGGCCTGGCCCGCGGGCGGGTCTACGACCTGGAGGGGCGGCTGCTGGTGTCGGTCGTCCAGGAAGGTCTGTTCCGGGCCCTGTAGTTCGGACTCGCAGTGCCCGGTTCAGTGGGCGAGGCGCGGGCTTCTGCGGCGGAGCCATGCACGCAGGCCGTGCGCGGGCCGCGGCGGCGCCGGGTGCTGGGGCGGTACGACTGGGCCTGGAGTCGGGGCGGCGGAGTTCTGGGTCGGGGCGGCTGGGCGGGGCGCCGGCCGGAGTGTGCGGGCTTGGGCCACCTCCCGTGCGAGGTCGCTCCGGAACCAGCCGATCTCGTCCGGGTCGTCCGCCGTCATGAGTTCCTCGGCGAGCTGCGCGGCCGGCGAGCCCGGCGCGCCGTGGGCGGGCGGGGCCGACCGGAGGGACCTGATGTACAGGCGCTCGTGAGGGTCCGTCAGAACCTCGTCGATCTCTTCGGGTTCCAGGAAGCCCGCCACCGCTCCGGCCCGCTCCCACGGCCCGTCCGCCTGCCTCAGCAGGAAACCGCAGTGGCGTCCCCGCCAGTTCCGGGCCCGCTGGTCCGCGCCCGCGTTCAGCCGGTCGCGCAGGTCTTCGGGGGTACGGCCGGTGAGCAGCCGCGCGTTCTTCTCGTCGGCCGCGAACCGCCGTAGCTCCTCGGCCAGATAGAGCCAGACCACGGCCCGGTAGCGGTTCGGGTACCACTTCACGGGGGTTGTCAGGCCGAGTTTGGCGAAGCGGGTGAACCTGCTCGCCGGGATCTTCATGAGGGCCGCGCCCTCGGCCGTCCCCACGACCCGCACGCTCTCGCGGAGGGATTCGGCCCGGGTCAGGAGCCGGTCGATCTCGGTGCGTGGGACGCGGCGGCCGCCACCGCCACCCTCGTCCGGCAGCGTGCGGATCCGGCCAAGATGCACCGCGAGGTCGAACTCGCCGCGCTTCAGGCCCAGTTCTCGGGCCGCGCGGCTGGACGCGCAGGTGAGCGGGCGGGGCTGGGTGACGGCGTCGATGCCGGGCATGGTCGTTCTCCCCCGTGGAGCGGGTGGCTCGCGCCGGGTGCGCTCGCCGTGGAAAAGACCGTAGCCGCTGCGGCGAATCTCGTGGCAGGCCTGTGGAAAACCCTGCGATGGAAGGTGAATCCGCAGGTCAGAGGTCCATCACGGAGGATCGCTCCGGGTGCCTGGCGTCCACGCCGAGGTGTTCGCCGACGCGGTTCACCAGCAGGGTCATCTCGTAGGCGATCAGGCCGATATCGGCCTCGGCGCCGCTGAGCACGCACAGACAACTGCCGGTTCCGGCGGCGGTGACGAACAGGACCGCGTCGTCGTACTCGATCATCGTCTGACGGACCTGCCCCGCGCCGAAGTGGCGTCCGGAGCCCTTGGCAAGGCTGTGCAGCCCGGAGGCGACGGCGGCCAGATGCTCCGCGTCCTCCCGGCGAAGGCCCGTGCTCGCGCCCGTGACCAGCCCGTCGTTCGACAGGACCAGCGCGTGCCGTACGTGCTCCACACGCTCGGTCAGGTCGTCGAGCAGCCAGCCGAGTCCCTGGTTCTGCGCCATGTCCCGCGTCTCCCCGTGTGCCCTCTCTCCCCCTGGCTGGAGGATCTCCCCGCCAGCCTTCCCCACCACCGGCGTCCGGGCAAGGAGGATGAGGACATGGCACAGAAGATGACCGACGAGGAATGGCGGGCGTTCGTCTCGCACGGCACCCGCACCGGCAAGCTGTCCACCGTCAACGCCGACGGCAGCCCGCATGTGGCGCCCATCTGGTTCCTGCTGGAGGGAGACGATCTGGTCTTCAACACCGGCAAGGAGACCGTGAAGGGGCGCAATCTCACCCGCGACGGGCGGATCGCCCTGTGCGTGGACGACGACCGGCCCCCCTTCCATTTCGTGGTGCTGAGCGGGCGCGCCCGGCTGTCGGAGGATCCGGGCGAGCTGCGAGATTCGGCCACCCGGATCGCGGCGCGCTACGTGGGAGAGGACCACGCGGAGGAGTTCGGCGCCCGCAACGGCGTCCCGGGCGAGCTGCTGGTGCGGGTCGCCGTGGAGAAGGTGGTGGCGCTCAAGGACCTCACGGGCTGAGCCGTGCCCCCGGTCAGCCCACCGAGTCGAGGAGCCGGGCGGTGTGCATCCGCCCGGCGTACTCGACGAGCCGGATCAGCACCTCCTTGCCGGAGTCCCGGTCGCGGGCGTCGCACAGGACCACCGGTGTGCCCTGGTCCAGGTCGAGGGCCCGGCAGACGTCGTGGGCGCCGTAGGACCGGGCGCCGGTGAAGCAGTTGACGGCGACGACGAACGGGATGTGCCGGTGCTCGAAGTAGTCGACCGCGGGGAAGCAGTCCTCCAGACGGCGGGTGTCGGCGAGGACGACGGCGCCGAGGGCCCCTTGCGACAGCTCGTCCCAGAGGAACCAGAACCGGTCCTGGCCCGGGGTGCCGAAGAGGTACAGGGAGAGCCCGGAGCGGATGGTGATGCGTCCGAAGTCCATGGCGACGGTCGTGGTGACCTTCTGGTCCACGCCGTCGGTGTCGTCCACCGACTGGCCCGCCTCGCTGAGCATTTCCTCGGTGCGCAGCGGCCGGATCTCGCTGACGGCACCGACCAGGGTCGTCTTGCCGACGCCGAAGCCGCCGGCGACCAATATCTTGAGCGCCATGGCCGCCGTGTCGTCGTCGGCGGCGGGCTCGGAGTGCTCGGAGACCATGATCACTTCTCTCGGGAGGGCCGGCTTCGGTCGACGTCTGGGGGTTCGGCACCGTGCGGGTGGTCAGGACGCGAAGCCAGCATCATGACAACTGCCGCTCGGCCGCGGACGGTTGGACCGGAACGCGTCGGTGCTGACCGGCTCGCGCCCCGTTGGTTCCGCGATGGTTCCGGATGGTTCCGGTCGGTTCCGGATGGTCATCTACAGTGCCCGCAATCCCTCGATGACCTCGCGCAGAATCCGTTCGTCGGGGAGCTGCGCCGGTGGCACCGGGCGGCTCACGGTGACGCAGCCCAGTTCCAGCAGATCGCCCAGGAGCACCCGGACCACCCCCACGGGCAGGTCGGCTCCGGCGGCGAGTTCGGCGACGGACTGCGTCTCCGTCCGGCAGAGGTCGATCAGCGCCCGGTGTTCGGGGCCGAGCGGGGTGTCGTCGTCCACGCCGGGGGCGCCCGGGTCGAGGGTGACCAGGGCGATCAGGTCGAACCGCACCCCGGTGGGGCCCGGCGTGGTGCGGCCGCCGGTCATGGCGTAGGGGCGGACCAGCGGCCCTGCCTCGTTGTCGTACCACTGGCTGCCCGGCTCGTGCGGGGTGCCGCTCGCGTACTCGGTCATCGGGGGCGGTCTTCCGGTTCATCCGGCGGCGGGTGGCCGCGCGCCGACGCGCGGCGCGGTGTAGAGGTGCTCGCCGACGCGCTTGACCAGGCGGGCCATCTCGTAGGCGACCAGGCCGATGTCGGCGGTGACGTCGGTGAGCAGGGCGAGGCAGGAGCCGTCGCCGGCGGCGGCCACGAAGAGGAAGGCGTCGTCCATCTCGACCATCGTCTGGCGCACCCCGCCCGCCCCGAAGTGCCGTCCGGCGCCCTTGGCGAGGCTGTTGAAGCCGGAGGCCACGGCGGCGAGGTGCTCGGCGTCCTCGCGCTTGAGGCCGGTCGAGGCGCCCACGGCTAGGCCGTCGTTGGACAGCACGACGGCATGCCGTACCTCCGTGACGCGCAGCACCAGGTCGTCCAGCAGCCAGTCGAGTTCGCCGGAGCGCCGGTCCGCCCTTGTGCTCGGGTCCTGGATCATGCGCGGTCTCCTTCGGTGCTGTCGGTGCTCCCGGCGGGTTCCGGGGCGGCTCCGCGGCCGGGTTTCCTGCCGCCGCCGCGCGTCCAGCCCGCGCGGTAGGCCGCCATGCGGTCGCGGACGAGTTCGGGGGTGCGTTCGCCGCCCCGGCGGGCGGGCGCGGGGTCCTCGGCGCGGGGATCGCGGAGTTGGGGGGCGAGGTTCGCCTGGCGTACCCGGCGTGGCAGGTCGTCGTCCTGGGGCTCGGAGTCGTGCGGTGGGCGGTGCGGCCTCAAGGTGGTGACTCCGGGAGGCGGCGGCTCGGGCGCCGCCGGCCGCGGGGACGGCCGGGCGGTGACGGCCAGGGCGGGCCGGTCGGCGGGGATGGCCTGCGGGAGGGCGGCGTCGGGCACGCGCGCGTACACGCGCTCCGGTGCCGGTTCGGTGTCGGCCGCCGGACGGCCGGAACGTTCCGCCGGACCACCGTGCAGCAGGACCTTCGGCAGCAGTACCACCGCGGTGGTGCCGCCGTAGGGGGAGGTGCGCAGATGCACCTTGATGCCGTGGCGGGCCGCGAGCCTGCTGACCACGAAGAGGCCGAGCCGGTCGCTGTCGAACAGGTCGAGGGCCTCGGACTGTTCGATGCGCCGGTTGGCCTCGGCGAGGGTCTCCTGGCCCATGCCGAGGCCCCGGTCCTCGACCTCCAGGGCGTAGCCGTTGCCGACGGGTTCCCCGGTGATGCGCACGCGCGTGTGCGGCGGTGAGAACTGGGCGGCGTTCTCCACGACCTCGGCGAGCAGATGGGTGAGGTCGGCGACGGCCGCGCCGGCGACGGCCGCCTCGGGGAGCTGGCGTACCTCCACGCGCGCGTAGTCCTCGACCTCCGAGACGGCGGCCCGTACGACGTCGGTGAGGGACACCGGCATGCGCCAGGCCCGGCCGGGGGCCGCCCCGGAGAGGATGATCAGGCTCTCCGCGTGGCGCCGCATCCGGGTGGTGAGGTGGTCGAGACGGAAGAGGTCGCTCAGTTCGTTGGGGTCCTCGGAGCGGCGTTCCATGCTGTCCAGCAGGCTCAGCTGGCGGTGGACGAGGATCTGGCTGCGCCGGGCGAGGTTGACGAACACGCCCGAGATGCCGCTGGCGAGTTCGGCGCGTTCCATGGCCGCGCGCAGGGCGGCGCGGTGCACGGTGCCGAGGGCCTCGGCGACCTGCCCGGTCTCGTCCTCCGCGGCCGGCCCCGGGGGCGCCTCCGCGCGGATGTCGATCTCCTCGCCGGCCCGCAGTCTGCGCATGGCCTCGGGGAGTTTGCGGCGGGCGATCTCCAGGGCGCTGTTGCGCAGGCTCACCAGCTCCACCACGAGGCCACGCCCGATGCGGACGGAGATGACGAGCGAGGCGGCCACGGCGAGCAGCCCGAAGAGGACGGCGGCACCGGCCGGGGTGAGCAGTCCGCGCGCGAACGGGTCGGCCCGGCCCGCGACCGCGCGTGCCGTGTCGCTCTGGACGGTGCGCATGCCGTCCTGCACGCGCGCGTGGGCGGTGTCCCAGGCGGCTTCCGGAGCGGCGTGCAGGGCCTTGGCGCCGGGGGGACTGGCCAGGATCCGGTCCTCGGCGTTGCCCAGCGCGGTGTAGTCCTCGCCGCCGGTGAGCCGGCGCCAGGCGGTGCGCTGGGCGCCGGGCAGGTCGGCGACGGCCGCGTCGGTGAGGGCACGGCGGGTGTCGACGGCTCCGGTGAACAGCCGCAGTCGCTCGCCGTCGAGGCCGCCGGCCAGCCGTGCGCCGGCGAGGACCGCGTCCTCCTGGGCCAGTGCCTCGCCCGCGCGGGAGAATTCGAGCAGCACGCGCGCGTCGGAACCCATGTCGTCGGCCTGGATGCCGGTGAGGGCGCCGTCCACGGCGAAGGCCGAGGAGATGGCGCGTGTGTACCGCCCGTAGGCCTCGTCCCAGCCGGTGCCGCGGTTCTGCACCGCCGACCGCAGCGTGCGCAGCTGCTCGGCGCCGGAGACGAAGGTCTCCAGGCGCCGGGCGACACCGGAGGGCAGCTCCTCGCTGTCGGCGACGGTGCTGCCCTTGCCGAGCCGCAGGGCGGCCACGGCCCGGTCGGTGCGGGCGCCGAGTCTCCTGAGATCCCCGGTCTGTTCGGCGCCGGGATCGGTCGCGTACCGGACGGCCGCGGCGCGCTCGGCCTGGAGCGCGGCGACGGCGGTGGCGACCGGGGTCCGCAGCGCCGTGTCGA
This sequence comes from Streptomyces sp. NPDC048288, assembly GCF_043201555.1. NCBI lineage: Bacteria > Bacillati > Actinomycetota > Actinomycetes > Kitasatosporales > Streptomycetaceae > Streptomyces > Streptomyces sp. NPDC048288. The sequence goes on along the minus strand of NZ_JBICZD010000010.1, from coordinate 72,108 downwards.
CGCGCTGGGACTGGCGCAGCCGGGAGACGTCCTGGGCCGTGGTGACCGTGGCGTACGCCCACAGGGCGAGCAGGGACATGACCGGAACCATGAGCAGGCAGACGACCTTGGCCCGGACGGTCCGGGGCCGGATCCGCCAGCCGCTCCCGCGTGGTGGCGCGCTGTCATCCGCCTCGACGAGGTCGTCGACCGGTTCGTCGGCGGGTGGTCCGGCGTGCGCGCGACGGCCGCGCGGAGGTCGCGGGGACGGTGTCTCCGGGCCTGTGGTGGGGGTCCTACGGGGCGTACGCATGGCCTCCTCGCTCGTCTGGGGAACTGGTTCGGGCCGGGTCAGCGCGCGACGCCGGTGACGGGCCGCTGGGCGGAGGCGGAGGCCTCGCGCTCCCCGGCCGTGGGCGAGAGCGCGACGAAGGCCGAGGTGAGGAACAGATAGGACCCGAGGCCGACGGCCAGGGGGAAGATGAACTGCATGGCCGTGGCCCCGGGCAGCGGGGTGCCGGAGGGGGTGACGCGCACGCTGACCGCGAACATCCCGGTGTAGTGCATGCTGCTGACGGCCGCGCCCATGACCAGGGAGGCGACGGTGACGGCCACGGGCGACCTGATGTTGAGGGCCGCCCACAGGGCCGCGGTCGCGGCGACCACGGCGATGAGGACGGAGAGTCCGACGAGCATCGGGTCGTAGCGCACATCGCCGTGCAGCCGGACCGCCGCCATGCCGAGGTAGTGCATGCTGGCGACGCCCAGTCCGGTGGTGAGCCCGCCCAGCAGGAGCGCCCGGCCGCGGTCGCGGCTGTAGCCGACGGCGAAGACGCCGGCGCTCACCACGACCACGGCGACGAGCAGGCTGAGGATGGTCAGCGGTACGTCGTAGCGGATGTCGGTGCCGCTCACGCTGAAGCCGAGCATGGCCACGAAGTGCATGGTCCAGATGCCGGTGCCGAGCGCGGAGGCGGCGGTGAGGAGCCAGTTGCGGCGCGAGCGGCCGGTGCTGCCGAGCGCGCGGACGGTACAGCGCAGCCCCAGCGCGGCGCCTATGCAGGCCATCACGTACGACAGCACGGGGGTCAGCCAGCCGAAGGTGGCGTGGTCCAGGTGTCCCATGGCCCAGGGACGCTAGGGGGCATGGGAGCACAAAGGGGGCGCATTTCGAAAGGTGCCGCAATATGACTCAGAGATGTGCCGGAACGATCGCGTCCCGTTCGAACGTGCGCACAGGGGCGTCCTCCGTGACGGTGAGGGATCATGCGGGGCATGAGCGAAGACCACACACATGTCCGGGAGTTCTTCACCGCGCGGGCGGCCGGCTGGGACGGGAAGTTCCCCGACGACGGTCCCGCGTACGCCGCCGCCGTCGGCGAGCTGGGGCTGCGCGCGGGTGACCGGGTGCTGGACGCGGGCTGCGGCACGGGGCGCGCCCTGCCGCCGCTGCGCGCGGCCGTGGGCCCCTCGGGCGCTGTGCTCGGAATGGACCTGACCCCGGCGATGCTCCAGGCCGCGGTGCGGGCCGGGCGGGACCGCGCGGGCCGGCTGCTGCTCGCCGACGTCGCGGCGCTCCCGGTGCGTTCGGAATCCCTCGACGCCGTGTTCGCCGCGGGCCTGATCGCCCATCTGCCTCGACCCGCCGAGAATCTGCGGGAGTTGGCGCGCGCGGTCCGCCCCGGCGGCACGCTCGCGCTGTTCCACCCGATCGGTCGGGCCGCGCTGGCGGCGCGCCAGGGACGGCAGATCACGCCGGGCGACCTGCGCGCGGAGGGCAACCTCCGCCCCCTGCTGGCCGGTTCGGGCTGGCGCATGATGTCGTACGTCGACGAGGACGCCCGGTTCCTCGCGCTGGCGGTCCGCGGCGGCTAGCCGGGAGCCGGTGCCGATGGAGGCATTCCGGGGGGCGCCCCCTTCTGTTGCCGGAACTTCAACTCTACGTTCGGTAGGGGATGACGATTGTTCGAAGGCAACAACCGACAGGGGGAAGGTGGCCCGCGTGTTCGACCGGATCCGTAAGTACGCAGGCAGATTCCGTGGCGCAGAGGGTGCCGGCGGCGCCGAGGCGCCCAAGCGGCCCGAGAGGCGCGCGCACAACTTGTTCGAGGCCGCGGCCGACTATGTCGCGGCCCATGCGGAGGACGATCAGGACCGGATCGAGGAGGCGGCGGGCTGGGTCTCGCCGGAGGCGTTGTCGTTCGGGGTGAGCGAGCTGGCGTGCCGGGCCGTCCTCGCGCTGGCCCGGGAGCGCGACGAGTCGCCGCGGACGGTGGCGCGCGACCTCCTCGGGCTGCCGGTCGCCTGACCGATCGGCCGCCGTCTCGGTCGTTTCGTCCCGTCCTGGCGGAACGCCGCAGCTCCGCGTGTGGTGGCCGGTCGTGACAAGGGGCTTCCCGTCGCACTAGGGTGCGCGCCGTTGGACGAACGAGTGGGAGGCAGGGATGGCCGGGACGGACGAGGAGGCCGTCGCCGCGGATGAGGCGCTGTACGTGCTCACGGCGGTGCTGCTGACGCCGGCGCAGTTTCCGAGCGTGCTGGGCGACGACTATCCGGAGGCCTGTGCGGCGCTGGAGCTGGCGCCGCGCGCCGACGGGTACGGCCTGGTGCTCGGCCAGGACGGCGAGGGGGCCCGCTGGACGGTCGTGATCGACGACGTCTCGCTGGTCGCCGTCGCGATCGCGTCCTGGGACTGCGGCATGGAGTACGACCTGTCGCCGGACGAGCGGACGGTGGTCGCCGCCCTGCCCGGCTGGCCGCTCGCGGTCGCCGTGGCGGCGCCGAACGTGCCCGCGCCGCACGACCCCGAACCGGAGGTGGCCGACCGCGCCCCGCTGACCCCGCCGGACACCAGCACCTGGGGCCCGGCGCAGCGGCGGCTGGGCGCGGACGAGATCGCCCTGCAGTGGGCGGTGTGGCGGGAGCAGATCGGCGACGACCACTTCTCGGTGACACCGGCCCCGGCCGACGCCCCGAAATCCCCCGAGGAGGCCCCTGCGGAGGCCCCGGAGGACGCCGAGGCGGCCCCGGAAGCCTCCACGGCCGCGAAGGGGCACGCCGGGATCCGGCGGGTCCTGGCCGAGGCGTGGGCCTATCTGGACGCGCCGCCGCCGCTGGGCCGGGTCCGTTCGTCGTTCGCCCCCGGCGACGCCCGTACGCTCCGTGCCGACGGGCCCGGCTGGTCGATGGTGGCCCGCACCGACGACATCGCCTTCGTGCTCCTCGACGAGGAGCCCGGCGAGGTCCTGCCCGTGGGCCGGGGCCCCGAGCTCCCCGGCCTCCTGGAAGCCCTCGACAAGATGGCCGTACGGCCCCTGTGAGCCCTCCTGGGCCGCGCCCCGCGAAGGGGGCGCGGCCCGGGGAGGGTCGCTCAGCGGCCGATCTCCTTGCGCGTGACCCTGCGCAGCCTGCGCCGCTGCGAGGGGTCGAGCGCGAGGTACGCGGCCACCGGGACGCCCACCACGATGAGGAACGACACCCACCAGGGCAGCCATATGAACAGGATGAGCCCGACCGCCACACCTCCTGCGGCGATCTTCGCGTTCTTCGACATCAGCGTCGCCTCCTCCGCGGCCGTTGCCGCTCTCTGATCTGAAAACGGGCCCGCGCTTCCCGCGGTTCCTGACCGCGACCCTGAGACATCCCTGACGAGCGACCCCTACTGGCCCCTGAGGGCCGAGTCGAACAGATTGTGAAGCAGTCCTGCTCCCAGCGTAGCGATTCCTCCCACGCACCGACCGGGCCGCTTCTGGCCTCTCCTCCGGCCCACTCCCCCCCAGGATCCTGCGGAAAACCCCACCTCCACACGCCCGTTGGCCGGATGGTCGGTGATGCCGGAGGTTCGTACGGTCCCGGTATGAAGCGAATGAGCAGGTTACTGGTGATCTCGGCGGTGTCGGTCGCGCTGACGGCGAGCACCGCGACGGCCGTGGTCGCGCGGGAGGCAGCCGGGCCACGACCCGCCGCTGCCGCGCGGGAGGCGGCTAACGTGTCACGCGGCACGCTGGTGTCCGTCGAACATCTGAGGACGCTCACCGCGCGGCAGGTCGCGGCCGAGCTGGCGGGGGACGAGGGCGGGGCCTGGGACACCGGCACCGTCCGCCACGGACTGGACACCTTCCGGATCGTGTACCGCACGGTGAATCCGTACGGCCGTCCCACCACCGCCAGCGGGCTGCTGGCCCTGCCGCGCGGCGGCGAGCGACGGCTGCGGACCGTGTCGTTCACCCACGGCACCGAGCTGTTCAAGGGCGATGTCGCCTCCGTCTCGGCCGAGGTCTGGGGCCAGGCGCCCGCGCTGACGTACGCCTCCGCCGGATTCGCCGCGGTGCTCCCCGACTACCTCGGTCTGGGTCTGGGCCCCGGCCCCCACCCCTGGATGGACGTGCCCTCGGAGACGACGGCCGCCCTGGACATGCTGCGCGCCTCCCGCACCGCCGCGGCCCAGAGGGGGCGGGAACTGCGGCGCGGGGTGCTCGCCACCGGCTTCTCCCAGGGCGCCTCGGCGGCACTGGGACTGGCCCGGTCGCTGCAGGAGGGGGACGACGGCTGGTTCCGGCTCCGCGCGGTGGCACCGGTCAGCGGTGCCTACGCGTTCCGGGACGCGGAGCTGCCCGCGCTGCTCGCCGGGCGGACGGAACCGAAGGCGAGCGTGATCTACACGGCGCTGGCCCTGGTGTCCTTCAACCGCCTGCACCACCTGTACGACACACCGGCCGAGGTGTTCCGGGCGCCGTACGACCGCACGATGGAAAGCCTGCTGGACGGCACGCACACCGGCCAGGAGGTCGTGGCCGGCACCCCGGACTCCCTGCACGGGCTGCTCACCGCCCACGGCCGGGCGATGCTGGCACACCCCGGCGGGCGGCTGGCGGCGGCCCTGCGGATCACCGACGGCGTGTGCTCCGACTGGACGCCCGAGGCTCCGATCCGGCTCTACTACGCCGACGGGGACGAGCAGGCCGTCAACGCGAACACGACCCACTGCCGGGCCGCACTGCGCGCCCACGGCGTCGACGCCCCGCTGGTCGACCTCGGCACCCCGGACTACGGCGGTTCCCGTCACCTGGGCTCCCAGCAGGCGGGAACCGCCGCCGTGGTGCGGTGGTTCAGGTCGCTGCGGTAACCGCGCACGGGTAAGCCGCGGAATCCGGGAATCCGCTGCTCGCGGGCCGAAAACCGATGATCGCCGAGTGGCGGTCGCCCGGTGTTCACCGAGTGGTCGAACGGCGTTCCTTGTGAGGCCCAACTCTGGCCGCTGCCAACGAACTTGTTTTCAGGAGGCCCGATGTCCCCGCACGCCACCGGCAGACGCCGCGTCCACCGTTCCGTCGCGACGGGTCTGCCCCTGGCCCTGGCCGCCGCCCTCGTGGCGGCGGGCACGGCCGACGCCTCGTCGTCCGGCGCGGCACACGTCACCCGCACCGCCGTCCTCGGCGACATCCCGCTCGGCACGTTCAGCAACGCGCTGCTCCCGGGCACCGTGGACAACGACCGGGGTATCGACCTCGGCGGCATCGGCAGCGACATCTACCCGGCCGGCCGCAAGGGCGAATACTGGACGGTCACCGACCGGGGGCCCAACGGCCAGATCAAGGTGGACGGCAAGAAGCGCCGGACCTTCCCGGTGCCCGGCTTCGACCCGGCGATCGTGAAGATCCGCGTCTCCGGCGACAGCATCAAGGTGATCGACGCCCTGCCGATCACCACGTCCTCCGGCAAGGCCGTCACCGGTCTGCCCGACCAGTCAGGCCGGGACGAGGCGCCGTACTCCTACGACGCCAAGACCCCGCTGTCGTACAACCCGAACGGCCTGGACACCGAGGGCATCGTCCGCGCGGCGGACGGCACCTTCTGGCTGGTCGACGAGTACGGCCCGTCGCTGGTCCACGTCTCCGCGCGCGGGCAGGTGCTCACGCGGTACGTGCCCAAGGGGCTGAACCTCACCGGCGCCGACTACCCGGTGGTGGAGGCGCTGCCCTCCGTGCTGCTGCACCGGAAGATCAACCGCGGCTTCGAGGGCCTGGCCCTGCTGCCCGACGGCGACCTCGTGATGGCGCTGCAGAGCCCGCTGTCGCTGCCCGACGGGGACGCCGGGGATGCCTCGCTCAACACCCGTCTGCTGCGTTTCTCGCCCCGCAAGAAGGCGGTCACGGCCGAGTACGCCTACCGCTTCGACCCGGTGAACGTCGTGGACCCGAGCGAGGACGACACCTCCGAGCTGAAGATCTCGTCGATCGTGGCCGTGGGCGGCGACCGACTGCTCGTCGAGGAGCGCACCGACAAGGCGGCGCGCCTCGAACTGGTCAAGCTGGACCGCAGGTCGAACATCCTCGGCGGCGCGTACGACGACGACACCACGTCTCCGTCGCTGGAGCAGCTGGACGACCCGGCGGCGGCCGGTGTCCCGGTGCTCGACAAGCGCCTCGTCGTCGACCTGAACACCGTGGCCGGGGTGCCGCTGAAGATCGAGGGCATCGCGCGCGTGGACCACGACACGCTCGCCCTGATCAACGACAACGACTTCGGGATGACGGACGGAACGGGCGCGTTCGACGCGCAGGGCCGCCTGGTCGACAGCGGCATCGAGACGACCCTGGTGTACGTCCGGCTGCCCAAGGGCCTGTAGCGAACCCGGCGGAGGTCACCCCAGCAGGGACGGCAGGACCGACTCCAGACCGCTCTGCAGCTCGCTGGGGAGCCCCGAGGGCCACTCCGAGGGGAGTTCGCTCGGCAGCCGCGACGGCAGGCTGCTGGGCAGCTCGGTCGGGAGGCTGATCGAGGGGCGGGGCGAGCCGGAGGTGCTCGGGCTGCTCGTGGTGGGCTTCTTGCCGGGTGAGCCGTCGCCACCGGACGCCATCAGGACGACGGCGGCGACGGCCACGGCGGCCACCAGCACGACCAGGACGGCGAACAGCGGTCCCCTGCGCCGCCGGGGCCGCTCGGGAGGCGGTGGCGTCCAGCCCACGGCGGTGGGCGGGTCGCCGCCCCCGGCAGGCGGCCCCTCGGGAGGCCCTGCGGGAGGCCCGAAGCCGCCGCCCGACGGTGGTCCGAAACCTCCGTACGCGGGCGGGTCGTAGCCCCCGTCCGGGGGCGGGGTGCCGTTCGGCGGGCCGGGCGGTCGTGGCGGTACGGGCGGCATGGCCATACCGCCAAGAGTCACCGCGTACCGGTCATCGCGTAAGCCCCGCGCGGGAGTTGATACGGACTGATGCCATGGATCGCACGATTCCGGAGCAATTCCCGCACGAACCGGCCGCGCGGGCGCGGATTGCGACACGCGCGCGTGGGGGCGTCCGCTCCGGGAGCGGCCCGCACGCGCGCGTGCGTGTTCAGCCCCGGGCGCCGAGCAGGTGGTCCATCGCCAGCTGGTCGAGCTGCTCGAAGGCCATCCCGCGCGCGGCGACCGCGTCCGCGTCGAACTCCTCGAAGGCCGCGCGGTCCGCGAGGAGCGACTGGAGGCCGTCCGCGGCGGTCGGCTGGGCCAGCTGGTCCAGGCGGGAGGCGCGCAGGGCCTCCTGGACCTCCGGGTCCGCGCGGAAGGCGGCGGCACGCTCCTTGAGGATCAGGTAGTTGCGCATGCAGCCGGCGGCCGACGCCCACACCCCGTCGAGGTCCTCGGTCCGCGGCGGCTTGAAGTCGAAGTGCTTCGGGCCCTCGTAGCCGGCGCTCTCCAGGAGGTCGACCAGCCAGAAGGCGGCACGCAGGTCGCCGGCGCCGAAGCGCAGGTCCTGGTCGTACTTGATGCCGGACTGGCCGTTGAGGTCGATGTGGAAGAGCTTGCCCGCCCACAGCGCCTGGGCGATGCCGTGCGGGAAGTTCAGGCCGGCCATCTGCTCGTGACCCACCTCGGGGTTCACGCCGTACAGCTCGGGGCGCTCCAGGCGCTCGATGAACGCGAGCGCGTGGCCGACAGTGGGGAGCAGGATGTCGCCGCGCGGCTCGTTCGGCTTGGGCTCGATGGCGAAGCGCAGGTCGTAGCCCTGGGCGGTGACGTACTCGCCGAGGAGGTCGAAGGCCTCCTTCATGCGGTCGAGGGCGACCCGCACGTCCTTGGCGGCGCCGGACTCGGCGCCCTCACGGCCGCCCCAGGCGACATACGTCTTCGCGCCCAGCTCGGCGGCCAGGTCGATGTTGCGGATGGTCTTGCGCAGCGCGTAACGGCGCACCTCGCGGTCGTTCGCGGTGAACGCGCCGTCCTTGAAGACCGGGTGGGTGAAGAGGTTGGTGGTGGCCATCGGGACGGTCAGGCCGGTCGCGTCGAGGGCCTGGCGGAAGCGCTTGATGTGCGATTCGCGCTCGGTGTCCGAGGACCCGAAGGGGATCAGGTCGTCGTCGTGAAACGTCACACCGTAGGCGCCCAGTTCGGACAGGCGCTGCACCGTCTCGACCGGGTCGAGGGCGCGCCGGGTGGCGTCGCCGAACGGGTCCCTTCCCTGCCAGCCGACGGTCCACAGGCCGAAGGTGAACCTGTCCTCGGGGGTGGGCTGGAAGCTCATGCCGCGGCTCCTTGCTCGGGGGTTCTGCTCGAAGTCTGTGCCGGACGACTGTCGTGCCGACTATTTCGTCATGGCGGTTTACAAATTAGTATGCCGACGCGTCCCTGGGAAGGGTCACCCTGTCCCCGAAGGACGAAAACCGGGTCGCGACACCCCGACGAACCGGAAAAACTGCAGGTCAGATCAACCGCTAGCCGCGGAAAAAGGGAGAGCCCGATGTCAGCAGCCGAGGGTCCGCTCGTCGTCGGCGTGGACACGTCCACCCAGTCCACCAAGGCGTTGGTGGTCGACGCGTCCACCGGACAGGTCGTGGCGAGCGGCCAGGCGCCGCACACCGTGTCCTCCGGGGCGGGCCGGGAGAGCGATCCGCGCCAGTGGTGGGACGCGCTGTGCGAGGCGCTGCGCCAGTGCGGTGACGCCGCGCACGAGGCGGCCGCCGTGTCGATCGGCGGGCAGCAGCACGGTCTGGTCACGCTGGACGAGCGGGGCGAGCCGGTGCGGCCCGCGCTGCTGTGGAACGACGTCCGTTCGGCGCCCCAGGCCCAGCGGCTGATCGAGGAGCTGGGCGGCCCGAAGGCCTGGGCGGAGCGCACCGGCAGCGTGCCGGGCGCGTCCTTCACGGTGACGAAGTGGGCCTGGCTCGCGGAGCACGAGCCGGAGGCGGTGCGCGCGACCAGGGCCGTACGACTCCCCCACGACTACCTCACCGAGCGCCTGACCGGGGTGGGCACCACCGACCGCGGTGATGCCTCGGGCACCGGCTGGTGGGCGTCGGCGACCGAGGCGTACGACGAGGAGACGCTGGCGCATGTGGGTCTGGACCCGGCGTTCCTGCCGCGGGTGGTCCGCCCCGGCGAGGTCGCGGGCACCGTCCGGGACAGTCACGACCTGCCCTTCTCCAAGGGCACCCTGGTCGCCCCCGGAACCGGCGACAACGCGGCCGCCGCGCTGGGCCTCGGGCTGCTCCCCGGCACCCCGGTGCTGAGCCTCGGCACGTCGGGCACGGTGTACGCGGTCTCGAAGCACCGCCCGGCCGACCCGACCGGCACCGTCGCGGGCTTCGCCGACGCGCACGGCGACTGGCTGCCGCTGGCCTGCACGCTGAACTGCACCCTCGCGGTGGACCGGGTCGCGGCCCTCCTCGGCCGGGACCGCGAGGCCGTCGAGTCCGGCACCTCGGTCACCCTGCTGCCGTACCTGGACGGCGAGCGCACCCCGAACCTGCCGCACGCCTCCGGACTGCTGCACGGTCTGCGCCACGACACCACCGGCGGCCAGCTCCTCCAGGCCGCCTACGACGGTGCCGTGCACGCCCTGCTGGGCGCCCTGGACCTGGTGCTGGACCAGGACGCCGACCGGACCACCCCGCTGCTGCTGATCGGCGGCGGCGCCCGGGGCCGCGCCTGGCAGGAGACGGTACGGCGGCTGTCCGGGCGTCCGGTGCAGGTGCCCGAGGCGAAGGAGCTGGTCGCGCTGGGTGCCGCGGCGCAGGCGGCCGGGCTGCTCACCGGGGAGGACCCGGCCTCGGTGGCGCGGCGCTGGAACACGGCCGCGGGGCCGGTGCTGGACGCGGTGGAGCGGGACGACGCGACGCTGGCCAGGATCTCCGGGGTACTCTCCGACGCGGCCCCGCTGCTGGAGCGGGCACCCGAAGACCGCTGACCGCCTGCCGCCGGCGACTGACCGGCGGAAGACCGGCGGAAGACCGTCCGGAGGATCAGAGGATTGATGGAGGCATGACCGCACCGCTGCACGAGGCCCGCCCGACGGCGAACGGCCGTGCCCTGCCCGACACCCAGCAGGGCATGCGCCGGCGCAACCTCGCGCGCGTGCTGCACGCGGTCAGCGCCGAGGGCTCGCTGTCGCGGGCCGCGGTCGCCTCGCGCATCGGCCTGACCAGGGCGGCGGTGTCGACCCTGGTCGACGAGCTGATCCGCTGGGGGCTCCTGGAGGAACTCGGCCCCGAGCGGCCGAGCCGGGTCGGGCGGCCTGGCTCGGCGCTCGCGGTGAGCGGGCGCGGCCCGGCCGGTATCGGCGCGGAGGTCGGGGTCGACCATCTCGCCGTGTGCGCGGTGGACCTGCGCGGGGAGGTACGCGCGCGTGCCGTGCGGCACGGCGCCAACCGGGGCCGTGATCCGCGGCCGGTGATCGAGGCGCTGACCGCGCTGGTCCGCCGGGTCGTGACGGAGGCCGAGGGCGAGGGCCTGTGGCCGGCCGGTCTCGCGGTCGCCGTCCCCGGCCTGGTCGCCCGCGACGGGCACACGGTCGTGCACGCCCCGAACCTCGACTGGCACGACACCGACCTCGGCGCGCTACTGCCCGCCGGACTCCCGCTGACGGTGGACAACGAGGCCAACTTCGGCGCCCTGGCCGAGCTGTGGCTCGGGGACGCCACCCCCCGCGACTTCCTGCATGTGTCCGCGGAGATCGGCATCGGCGCCGCGGTCGTCGTGGACGGACAGCTGCTGCGCGGGAACCGCGGTTTCGCGGGCGAGCTCGGCCATGTGCCGGTCCGTCCCGACGGGCCGCGCTGCGCCTGCGGCGGACGCGGGTGCCTGGAGCAGTACGCCGGCGAGGAGGCGGTGCTGCGTGCGGCCGGCCTCGAGTCCCGCGAGGACGCGGTGGGTCTGCTCGCGCAGCGGGCGGGCGCGGACCACGAGGGTGTACGACGCGCCCTGCACGACGCGGGCACGGCGCTGGGCATCGCCCTGACCGGCGCCGTCAACCTCCTCGACCCCGAGTCCGTGGTCCTGGGCGGCGCCCTGGCCGGCCTCGCCCCCTGGCTGCTCCCGTCCCTGGAAGCCGAACTGGCCGACCGCACGACGGGCCCGGCCTGCCCGGTCGCCGTCTCCCGGCTGGGCCCCGAGGGCCCGCTCCTGGGCGCGGCCCACTCGGTGGTCCGCGCCGTCCTGGACGATCCGGCGACGGTGGCGGAACGGGTCTGACGCCGCCCCGGCCGCACACAGGCACACCCGCGCACGGCCGCACTTCACCCGTCCGAGTGGCGTGGTTTTCCACAACTCCCGTCCCGTCCACGGAACCACCCTGCGCTCTTCTGCCCGACTCGTCGGCGCCGTACCGTGATTCACACGAAGCGGTCCGTGGGATCGTCGGATTCACGCACGTCGGGGGGTGTGTATGGCCGGAGAGGTGGCCGCGGGGCTGCGGCGGGACGCGGTCGGTCTGCGGGAGGTGCTGTTCCAGAGCATCACCGCGATGGCGCCGGCCGCCGCCGTCGCCGCGTCCATTCCGTCGGGGGCGGCCTTCGCCGGGGGCAGTCTGCCGCTGTCGGTGCTGATCGCCCTGGTGGCCTGTCTGTTCACCGCGTCGTGCGTCGCCGAGCTGGCACGGGAGTTACCCGCGGCGGGCTCCGTGGCCACCTACGCGGCGCGGGGGCTGCACCCGGCCGTGGGGTTCCTCGTGGGCTGGGGCTATGTGTTCGTGGAGGCGCTGGTCCCCCCGTTGCTGCTGCTCCAGCTCGGGTTCACCACGGCGGGGACCCTGCACGACGAGTGGGCCTCCTATCCGGCGGACCTGTGGTGGCCCTGGTCGCTGGCCGGAGCCGCCGTCATCGCCGTCGCCGGGTATCTGGGCGTGCGCGCCTCGGCCCGTTTCGGAACCGTCCTCGGGATCTTCGAGATCGCGGTCTTCCTGGTCTTCGCCGGGTGGCTGATCGGGAAGGCCGGTGACCACAACACCCTCTCCGTGTTCGGTGCCTCGCACACGGCACCGGGGCACGGCGGGGTGAGCGGGATCTTCGCCGCACCATGCACCGCGCGGTGCTCGGCGCGGCCCTGGGCATCGGACTGTTCTACGTGGTGACGACCTACGCGATGACCGTGTACTTCGGCCCGGACCGGTTCGCCTCCTTCGGAGCGGCGGGCGACGCGTCCTGGGAGGGGGTCGCCCGGGCCTCCTTCGGTCTCTTCTGGGTCCTCGTGTTCCTCGCGGTGGTCAACTCGACGATCGCCAATGCCAACGCCTGCGCCAGCGTGTCCACGCGGACGGCGTTCGCACTGGCCCGGATCCGGGTCCTGCCGGGGGTACTCGCCACGCTCCACCCCCGGTACCGCTCCCCCGTCGTCGGGATCGCGGTCCAGACGGTGGTGGCCGTCGGCGCCGTGCTGGGGCTGGGCTTCGGCTACGACCCGGTGACCGCCTTCTTGCTGCTGGCCACGGTGATCGTCACGGTCGTGGTGGGCGTCTACATCGTGGTCAACCTCGCCTGTGCCGGTTACTTCCTGCGCCGCGGCCGTGCTGCCCTGCGTCCGGTACGCCACCTGGTCCTCCCGCTGCTGGGCATCGTGGCCTTCGTGCCCGCCCTGCTCACCGCGGCCGGCCTGCCCGTCTTCGACTTCGTGACGAAGCTGACCGCGCCGGTGTCGTACGCCGGACCGGTGGTCGGCGTCTGGATGGCGGCCGGAGTGGTCGTGCTCCTGGTACTGATACGCCGTCACCCCGAGCGCATAGCCGAGACCGCGCGTGTCCACCTCGACGAGGACGGCCCTGCCGTCCCCGACCTGAAGAGCGGAGACCTTCCACGATGACCGACCCCCGTGTCCTCACCGTCCGGCCCGGACCGGGCGAGTACGCGTGGACGTTCGGCGGTGCGCCGCCGGTGGCGCGGATCGCACCCGGCACGGTGCTCGACCTGTACACGGAGGACTGCTTCGCCGGACGGGTGCGGTCCGAGAAGGACCTGGTGTCCGAGGTGTGCGAGTTCCCGTTCCTCAACCCGCAGACCGGGCCCTTCCACATCGAGGGCGCGGAGCCGGGCGACACGGTCGCCGTGCACTTCGTGTCGATCGAACCGGCCCGGGACTGGGCGGCGTCGACGACGGTCCCCCTGTTCGGCGCGCTCACCTCGACGCACACCACCGCCACGCTCCAGCCGCCGCTGCCGGAGACGGTCTGGATCTGGCAGCTGGACCGGACCCGGCGCACGGCCCTGTTCCGCGCGCACGAGGGCGACCTCGAGCTGGAGCTGCCGATGGACCCGATGCACGGCACGGTCGGGGTGGCCCCCGCCAACCTGGAGGTCCGCTCCGCCCTGGTGCCCGACGCGCACGGCGGGAACATGGACACGCCCGAGATGCGGGCCGGTGTCACCTGCTACCTCGGGGTCAACGTCGAGGGAGCGCTGCTCAGCCTCGGCGACGGGCACGCCCGGCAGGGCGAGGGCGAGACCTGCGGGGTCGCCGTCGAGTGCGCGATGCACACCGTGGTGATCGTCGAGCTGCTGAAGGGGATCGTCACGCCGTGGCCCCGGCTGGAGTCGGACACGCACATCATCTCGACGGGGTCGGCGCGCCCACTGGAGGACGCCTTCCGGATATCGCAGCTCGACCTGGTGCGGTGGCTGGTGCGCGACTACGGGTTCGGCGAGCTGGACGCGTACCAGTACGCGACGCAGACGGTCGAATCGCCGTTGGCCAACGTGTGCGACACCAACTACACCTGTGTGGCCAAGCTCCGCAAGGAGTGGCTGCCCGCGCGCGAGACCTACCGCGGATCGCATGCGCGGCTGCGCGAGACGGCGGCGGCCCTGCGCCGCTGACCGCCCCTGGCCCCTCCCTCTCGACTCCTCGTGACTTCTCAGTGCTTCGAGCATCCTTCTGTGCTTCGAGCACGCTTCCGAAAGGCATCCCCTCCATGGACCGGGCACGACCGCTCCCCACCAGGCGTCTGCTGCTGAAGGGCGCGGCCCTCGCCGCCGTCCCGTACGCGCTGCTTCCGGAGAGCCGCGCCGGCGCGCAGACCGGGGTGGTCGACTATCCGCAGGCCGAGTGGCAGGCGGCGAGCACCGACAACCGCACGGCGGCCCAGCGCCCCGGCGAGTACGCCATCGACCGTGTGATCATCCATGTCACCCAGCAGTCGTACGCGGGCACGCTGTCGATCTTCCAGAACCCCGAGAAGCGCGTGTCCGCGCACTATCTGGTGCGCTCGGCCGACGGTCATGTCGCGCAGTGCGTGCGGGAGTCGGACATCGCCTGGCACGCGGGAAACTGGGACTACAACACGCGCAGCGTCGGCATCGAGCACGAGGGCTGGGTGGACAAGCCGGAGTACTTCACCGACGCGCTGTACCAGGAGTCGGCGCGGCTGACGGCGTCGATCTGCGACAGATACGGCATCCCCAAGAACCGGGACCACATCATCGGCCATGTCGAGGTGCCGGGGACCGATCACACCGATCCGGGAAAGCACTGGGACTGGGTCCGCTACATGAGCCTGGTGGGCCTGTCCTCCTCGAAGTAAGGACCTGGGAGTGAGGACGTTGGAGGGGGATGTCGGAGGGGGACGTCGGAGTGAGGGTGGTCGAAACGGTTGTCGGCGCGAACACCCCGAGTGACGATGTCCCCAGCCGCATCGCCGTCCGGGGAGGTCGAGTTGACCGATCAGTGGGTGGCCCTGGAGCCGGGGGCCGACCCTGCCGAGCGTGTCCGGGTGCTGCGCCGGGCGTACGAGACGTTCACCACCGTGGGGACCGTGCCGCGCCCGGTGCGGTCGGTGGTGGCCGAGTCCTGGCGGCGTTCGGCACGGGCCGGGGTGGGTCCGGACGGTACGGCGCGCGTGGAGCTGACGGACGGCGACCTCGGGACCTATCGTGCGGAGCATCCGCTGGCCAGGGTGATGCCGCTGTTCCGGGAGCTGATGGGCACGTTCGCGGCGGACGGCGAGCATCTGCTGGCGGTGTGCGACGCGAACGGCAGGCTGCTGTGGGTGGAGGGGCATCCGGCGACCCGGCGGCGGGCGGACCGGATGAACTTCGTGCCGGGCGCGCGCTGGTCGGAGAGCGCGGTCGGCACCAACGCGCCGGGGACCGCGGTGGCCGTGGATCGGCCGGTGCAGGTGTTCGCGGCGGAGCACTTCATCCGCCGGGTGCAGCCGTGGACGTGCGCGGCGGCGCCGGTGCACGATCCGCGCACCGGGCGGGTGCTGGGTGCCGTCGACATCACCGGCGGCGACCGGCTGGCGCATCCGCACAGCCTGGGCTTCGTCCAGGCGGTGGCACGGGCCGCCGAATCGCAGTTGGCGCTGCTGGATCCGCCGACGCCCGCGGACGAGGCGCCCGCGCTGACGGCGCTCGGCCGTGACGAGGCCGAACTCCGGCTGGACGGGCGCCGGATCCGGCTCGGCCGCCGGCACAGCGAGCTGCTGGTGCTGCTGTCCCGCCATCCGGAGGGGCTGACCGGCGACGAGCTGCTGTGCGCGCTGTACGAGGACGAGTCGGTGACGCCGGTGACGCTGCGCGCCGAACTGGCCCGGCTGCGGCGGCTGCTGGGTCCGGGGCTGCTCGCCTCCCGGCCGTATCGGCTGACCGCTCCGGTGGAGTCCGACGCGGCCGTGGTGGAGCGGCGGCTGGAGACCGGGGCGGTGACGGCGGCCCTCGGCGCCTACACCGGGCCGCTGCTGCCGGGCTCGCAGGCGCCCGCGGTCGTACGGCTCAGGCAGCGGCTGGCGGACGGGCTGCGGGCCGCGCTGATCGCGGGCCACGATCCCGACCTGCTGGCGGACTGGGCGCACGCGCCCTGGGGCGAGGACGACATCGAGGTGTGGCGGGCGCTCGCGGCGCTGCGGCCGACGCCGGTCGTACGGAGCCGACTGGCCGCGCTGGAGTCCGAGTTGGCGGCACCGGGGCGCTGACCTGCCGCGCAACGTACGTGCAACGTCCCGGTCCCTACCCTCCGCTGCGGGAGCTGCCCAACGGCGGGCAGCGCTTCTGCAAGGAGGCAGGCCAGCATGACTCGTTACGCGGCGCCCGGCACCGAGGGCGCGATCGTCTCCTACCAGGCGCGCTACGACCACTTCATCGGCGGCGAGTACGTGCCGCCGGCCCGGGGGCAGTACTTCGAGAACCCGTCGCCGGTGAACGGGCAGCCGTTCACCGAGGTCGCGCGGGGCACCGCCGAGGACGTGGAGCGGGCGCTGGACGCGGCGCACGCGGCCGCGCCGGGCTGGGGCCGTACGTCGGTGACGGAGCGCTCCGACATCCTCCTCAAGATCGCCGACCGGATGGAGGCCTATCTCGAACCGCTCGCGGTCGCCGAGAGCTGGGAGAACGGCAAGCCGGTGCGCGAGACGCTGGCCGCCGACATCCCTCTGGCGATCGACCACTTCCGCTACTTCGCGGGGGCGATCCGCGCGCAGGAGGGTTCGTTGGGCGAGGTCGACGACGACACGGTGGCGTACCACTTCCATGAGCCGCTCGGGGTCGTGGCCCAGATCATCCCCTGGAACTTCCCCATCCTGATGGCCACCTGGAAGCTCGCGCCGGCCCTCGCCGCCGGGAACGCGGTCGTCATCAAGCCCGCCGAGCAGACCCCGGCGTCCATCCACTACTGGATGAGCCTGATCGCCGATCTCCTGCCCCCGGGCGTGGTGAACATCGTCAACGGCTTCGGTGTGGAGGCGGGCAAGCCGCTGGCGTCCAGCCCGCGCGTGGCAAAGGTCGCCTTCACCGGTGAGACCACCACCGGGCGGCTGATCATGCAGTACGCCTCGGAGAACATCAAGCCGGTCACCCTCGAACTGGGCGGCAAGTCCCCGAACATCTTCTTCGACGACGTCTGGGCGCACGACGACGACTTCCGCGACAAGGCCCTCGAAGGCTTCACGATGTTCGCGCTCAACCAGGGCGAGGTCTGCACCTGCCCGTCCCGGGCCCTCGTCCAGCGCGGCAACTACGCCGAGTTCATGGCGGCGGCGGTCGACCGCACCCGCCAGATCAAGCCGGGTCACCCACTCGACACCGACACGATGATCGGCGCCCAGGCCTCCAACGACCAGCTGGAGAAGATCCTCTCCTACCTCGACATCGGCCGGCAGGAGGGCGCGAAGGTCCTCATCGGCGGCGAACGCATCGAGCACGACGGCGAGTTGAAGGGCGGCTACTACGTCCAGCCGACCATCTTCGAGGGCGGCAACCGGATGCGGATCTTCCAGGAAGAGATCTTCGGCCCCGTCGTCTCGGTGACGTCCTTCGACGACTTCGACGACGCGATCAAAATCGCCAACGACACGCTGTACGGCCTCGGCGCGGGCGTCTGGACCCGCGACATCAACACCGCGTACCGCGCGGGCCGCGCCATCCAGGCGGGCCGCGTCTGGACCAACTGCTACCACGCCTACCCGGCGCACGCGGCGTTCGGCGGCTACAAGCAGTCCGGGATCGGCCGCGAGACCCACAAGATGATGCTGGAGCACTACCAGCAGACCAAGAATCTACTAGTTTCGTACTCGCCGAAGAAGCTGGGCTTCTTCTAGAGAACCAGAAAAAGGGCGCCTGAGCTGGGAAATCTCCCGTCAGGTGCCCTTCTCGGTCACTGAGGTCTTTCAGCCGGGCCACTGAACGGGTGACGGAGTCGATGCCCGCAACGCACGAGGCTCCCGTGCCGTTGGGGGAGGTGTTCGAAGTCTCAGCCCACAGGCACAGGAGCCGCGTTGGTTCTGTATTCTGCCGCACTCGATCTGCCTCACGGCCTGGTCGAGTGGGTAACCATGCTCATCGTCACCCGCGAGGGTGACCGCCGCTGCAAACTCCCACCGCACCAGCGTGCGCTCGTCGGCCTGGTGTACCCGCGCCGGCACGACACCCTCGCGCAGATCGCCGTCGGTTTCGGAATCTCCGTCGGCACCGCCCACGCTTACGCGGCGGCCATCATCGACCCGCTCGCCGACCGCACACCCGGCCTATTGCGTGCCTTGCGCGAGGCGGATCCGGACTACGTCCTGCTGGACGGCACCCTGGCGGAGTGCGACAGGGTCGGCGACAGCCGGGCCGACTTCTCCGACCCAGTCGGGCGGCTGCTGTGGATCTCGCCGACGCTGCCCGGCCGCGCTCACGATCTGACTGCGGCCCGCACCCACCGCATCATCCGGATCTGCGAACGCCAGGGCGTCCCCGTACTCGCCGACCGCGCCTACATGGGAGCCGGCCCATGAGACCGTCAACCGCGGGCTGTCCGCGGCACGGGCGCCGGTCGAGCGTGGCGTCGCACGGCTCAAGTCATGGCGGATCTTCCGCAGGTCCCGGTGCAGCCCGAATCGAATGACGTCAATCGCAAAGCCGTCCTCACTCTGGAGCGGCAACGCTGAAAAGGCTCAGTGACAGTCGTGCCGACTCAGCTCCTGGGCTGATCGCGTGCCGGCCGTGCACCTGTGGTTCGGGCGTGCCGTACGCCACAATGAGCCGTATGGCTTCCAACTGGAGGGGAACGACGGCGGGTTTGACCTCGATTCCGCCCAATGTGGAGGTGGAGATCGGCGAGATCCGCTGCCGGTCGGCCTCGCGGCAGACACTGGAGGCGGCCGGTCTCGCAGGCACGGAAGGTGAGCCGACGGCGTTCAGTGTCGTGCTGGTGCCGGTCGTGGTGCGGAGGCGTACACAACTGGAGAGCGCCACTGATCTGGTCGTACGGGCCACGTTGCGCGCGCCGCGCGGGCGCCGGCCGGCATCCGCGTCGGCACCGACGCCGACTGCCGCATTCATCGATGTCCAGGAGAGCAGGACGGGGAACGTCGCCCTCAAGCCCCCCGTGCTGGAGGTCAGCCATGGATTCAACCGCTCTGCCACCCGTCAGCTACTCCTGCGCGACGTCGCGGGCGCGGGAACCAGTAACCTCGAATGGTTCATATCCGGGCAGCAGACGCCGTTGTCGGGCAGCTACGAGTTCAGTTTCCTCGTGCGCCAAGACGATGCCTCATACGGCTGGGTGGACGTGACGGCTGAGTTGCACCAGACGCGCCCGGGACGACGCACCGGCAGATCCCCCGCGGCCATGCCCGCCGCAGCCTCGGCCACTGCCCCGCTGATCGCCGACACGGCACCGCAAGCGCCGACAACACTCACGCTCTACGAGGGCGAAGAGGACAACGCGCGTCCGTTCTTCGTAGGACGGCCGCTGGACCTGCCGCTGGCCACGGGCGACCAGGGGCTGTCCCTCGCCCCGCAGGTCGCGAACGCCGGTGCGGTGCCTGCCGGTTCGCTTCGCTGGTTCGACGACATCGAGGGCAGACCGGGCTTCACGTGGCTACACAGGTCGCCGACGGCCGCCGTACTGATCGACAGACAGCCTCGGTACGTTGCGCAGGGCGAGTCCGTGCACCTGGAGAACGGCAGCGTCCTCAGATTCGGCCCACAGCAGTCGCTGAGGGTCGCGTACGAGGTCGCCGAGAGCCCCGGCATCGGCACGCTGAAGACCTTCCTCGAAATCCAGGTCTTCATCGACAGCGAGGTGGCCGACACATACTCGACGACTTCCGACTACGTGACCATCGGGCGGACCCACCGCGACATCAGCATCGACCACCCGGACATCAGCCGCACCCATGCCACCTTGGAACTCGACAGCGACGGCTGGTCGTACTGGCACAAGAGCGCACAGGGCGCAGCGCGGCTCGTCCGCAACGGTGTGGAGGTCGCCCTTGTCCGGCGTGGCGAGGCACAGCCGGTGCGCAGCGGCGACCAGCTGCTCCTTACGGTCCGTACGTCATTGCTGATCAAGTGAGGGGTGCTCATGAGTCTGCATACGGGGGACACCCTGCTCGGCCGGTACGTCGTCGAAGAGCTGGTCGGAACGGGTTCATCGAGCGAGGTATACCGGGTACACGACAAGGCGTCGGGAGCGGTCTACGCACTGAAGCATCCGACGGCCGACGTGTCCGCGTTCCTCGAACGGGAAGTGATGTTCTGGCTGGGTCTGCCCGGGCACCGCAACGTCGTCACGTTGGTCTCCGTAGAGTTCGACGAATCCGACCGGCCTGTCGTCCTGACTGAGTACGCCACCAGGGGGACATTGCGCCAGCGCCTCACCGGCCGGCCGTGGACGGTGGAGGAGGCCTGGCCCCTACTGCGGGACATCGCACGCGGAATGGAGATCGCGAACAGGGCGAACGAGGTCGCCCACCTCGACCTCAAACCGGAGAACATCCTGTTCGGCGAGGATGGTACGGCGAAGATAGGCGACTTCGGGCTGGCGCGCGGGCTCCGCCGGACCGCCAAGGGCTTCGCCTCGGTGGCCCCGACCACCGGCACGATCGGATACCAGGCTCCCGAGATCGTCCTCGCCAACGGGCGGCCGACCCAGCGCAGCGACATCTACTCCTTCGGGCTTCTCGCACTGGAACTCCTCACCGGGGAGCTGCCGTTCGCCCGGGCCTCGGCGCACGAGAATTTCTACCGGTCGACGCGACTGGGGGCCCTCCCGGAGGAACTCACCTACGGGGAACACAAGTTGGCGGACCTCGTGTCCGACGAGCGGGTCTGGACGCTGGTCTCTGGTTGCCTGCAAGTCGATCCGTCCCAGCGGAGCCCTACGTTTCAGCGCCTCCTCACCCTCCTCGATCGCCTTGACGTCCGGGGCGGAACGGAACCGGAGGCCGAAGCCCCCGACTTCAGGCCGGGCGAAGTCGCCCGCCGCTCCTTGTCCCAGGCCCGTATTCGGCTGCGCCAGGGTGATGAGGAAGCCGCGCTGAGGGCGGTCAACAAGGCAGTCCTCTATTCCCAGACGGACGACCTCACCCGGGCCGACGCCCTGGACGTCGGGGCGGACATCCTGGAGGAGTGCGGCAGGGCCGGGGACGGCGTGCTCCTTCGCAGATTCCGGGCGGTACCCGGGGCCGCGCCCGAACTGTCCCTGGAGACGCTGCCATCGGGGCCCAGACAGCTCATATCGATGTCCGGGCACGGCCGGAAGTCGCCCGGCATCGACCCCTGGTCCCTGGAGGAGAACTTCGTCGGCGACGAGGACGAGCGCGATCGCTGGATCACCGCGGTGCAGCGGTACCAGCGGGCGGGCCGATTCCGCAGCTCGCTGGACCTCATTCGTGAGATCCTGCCGCGAAATCCCGTGCTGGGTCTGCGACTTGCGACCATCGTGCTCGGAGCGGCCAGAGAGGACGTGCTGCTCTCCGCGGAGCCTCCGACGGACCTCGACTACCACGACCCCAGGTTCGACACGATCGCCAAGGAGTGCGGCTCCTGCGGCACACAGGGATGGGCCAGGATAGGCGGCGTCGGCCGCACGCTGCCGGGGACGAACCAGGTCGCGGGCGGCGTGGTGGACAGCACCGTCTTCCTCCAGTGCACGGGCTGCGACATGACGGTGTGCGGCCGGTGCAGGCATCTGCTGTTGCCGGACTCATCGCATCCGGCTTCCTTTCCACCCTGCCCGCACTGCGGCGGCCAGATCAGGTCCGCGGCGGCGACGGGTCGCAGGCGTCCGTGGAAGCACTTCCTGCTGGAGACACCGGTCGCCGCGCTCGTGGTGATGCGCGCAGGCGTCGTGCCGCTGATCGACGACGCATGGCTGGATTCCGTACTCACCGCCGTGAGCCCGGATCTCGTCCTCGACCGGACCGTGCCGCGAATCCAAGGACCGTTGACGGAGGGAGTAGGGAGCCACGAACTCGCCCGCCGTGCCGAGGAGTTCGTGGCGCAGTTGATCAACGAAGGTCGGCTGGATCCCGAGGCTCAGAGCCGCATCGAGTACGTTCACGGCACAGACGCGGACGGCGTGCCGTTCGCGCTGGCCAAGGTGCTGGAACCCGCTGCCGACGCGTTGAATGCAGTGACCGTCGACCCGCGCTCCGACTTCCGTCGCGTAGGGGTCCTGTTCGAGATCGGCGACCTGGCCCGCCGGGACTACACTCTGCGTGCCTTCCGCACCCTCCTTCTACTTCTCGACCAGGCGAAACTCATCGGTTGCACGCTGCACTGCGGCAACGTTGCGCCTGCGATCCCCGGGACGACCCGGTATTTCTGCATGGTGATCGAGGCTCCCGATCCCGACATCATCACGTACATCCGCCAGGAGGTCGGGCGCCGCCACATCGATTTCATGCCGCCGGACGAAAGCCGATTCACCGACGAACTGATGCGGACCGTAGAGCCCATGGAATACGTGGGACTCGTCAATTCCCAGTGCGAGTTCGTCGTCCCGCCGGACGGGATTCTCGCCCGCTGGCCCGACGGAGGGACACTATGGGACGTGGCATTGGGTGCCCCTCACCATTGAGGCCCCAGCCCTGATTCGTACCAGCCCACGAAGGTCGCGAGGTCGATGGGGCGGATCTGCAGCGTTAGTTGCTTCGCGATCGCCGCCAACGCCCACGCCTTGCTTCTGCTTTCACCGATGGCCTCGGCAACACCCAGAGCGAGGCGAGCGAGGCCGAGAGCGTGCGCAGGATCGGAGGCGGGTACCTCCCGGAAGAGGTCCTCGACCAACTTCCTACGTGTACCGTCGTCGGTGAGAACGCGGGCAGCGATCCTCCTGGCTTTACGGGGATCGGTGGCGGCGACCACCAGGACAACGCTCTCCAGCGCCTGCATTCTCAATCGCAAGGAGGTGATGGCACCAGCGACACCCACTGCCGTTTCGGCGTCTGCGACAGCGATCGCCTTGGAAAGATCCATCAACGCCGAATCCTTGTCGGACACTTGGGTGTCCGCCGTGGCAATCCGCTGGGCCAGTTCGGCCGCATGCCCTGGGTCGGTGGCGGCCACCGCCCGACCGATCTCGGTCAGGGCCAGCACCTTCCAGTTTTCGTGAGGGATGGTTTCCAGGAGGATTTCAGCCCGAGAGGTCAGGCGGGTAATCCGGTCGAGGTCGCCCGGCCCCGCTGCCCCCGCGATATGCATCAGGACCCGAATCGCCACCAGACTGTCGGATATCGCCACAGCCGTACGCTCGGCCCGCTCGGGGTGGGTGTCCGCCATGGCAGAGGACATCAATTCCAGTGCAGCGTTCCGCTTCGGATCCACGGCAATGCTCGCAGCGATACGTTCAGCACGGTCAGGATCCAGTGGGGCGACATCCGCGACGATCGCCGGCAGACCAGGATCCACCGGGTCCACGGAGGCGGTGATGTCCTCCACCCGGTCGGCGAGACGCTCCGCACGGTCGGGATCGGCAGCGGCCACCACCTGGGCGACACGCACCAGAATCCTGGCCCTCAGCGGCAGGTAACAGGCGGACTCGGCGACGCGCTCGGCCTGGTCGGGGTCGATGGCAGCCACTTTCGCGGCTACCCGAACCATCGCGTCGGCGGAGTACCCACGTCGTGTGGTGAGGCGGCCGACCACACGTTCAGCAAGGTCCGCCCCTCGTGCCGGGTGATTGGCCGCCATACGGTCAGCGAGCTTGAACGGCAGCTCCGCACTGCCGAAACCCCCAGTGATCTGCGCAGCAATACGCATGGCCCGGTCGGGGTCGGTGATCGCCACCTTCGCGGCAATGTGTTGCAGCGCGTACCCTCTTCTTACCTCATCGATACGCGCTGCGAGCCGTTCGGCGCGATCGGGATCGGTGCCCGCCATCTCCTCGGCGACGCCGGAGAGCGCCAGTTCCCGCGCGGATTCATCGGCAATGCTGGAGGCGATGCGCTCGGCTTCATCCGGATCCGTCGCGGCTGCCGCGCGAGCGATACTGCTCAGCGTCTTTGCCAGCTCATCCGCACGGGAGATGGACCGCGCGACCCGTTCGGCCCGCTCCAGGTCGGACTTGGCAACCGCCTTCGCGACAGCGGACAGCGCCTGGGCCTGACGCCGCTCCACGGTGATGGCGCCGGCGATCCGCACGGCCCGGTCGGGATCCATCCCGGCGATCTCCTCGACGATGTCGACGAGAGCCCGCGCCCGGTCATGTTCGTCCGCGATGGTGCCTGCTGTCTGCTCGGCCTGGTCGAGGGCCTCGGCGGCCATACTGTGCCGCACGACATCGAAGTCCTCATCACCGAGATCATCATCAGGAAGGTCGGCTTCAGCGACTGTCAAGGCAACAACCGGCGGCGGCTCGGTGACCACCGGCGCCGCAATTCTCTCGGGCACGGCCCCCATGCCCGCGGAGGTCTGTGTCGTTGGTGCGGCCGTGCTGAGGACGGAGGCAAGCAGGCGTCGCGCCAGAGCCGCGACGTGCGGACTCTCGCGCTCAGCGGCTTCCTTGAGCGCCAGACGTGCAGACGCGGCACGCTCAGGATCTTCCCCGACCAGCCATTCGCCCAGCTCTTCGAGCACCGTTATACGAATATGCGCGAATCGACCCTGCTGCACCGTTGCCGGGCCCCCTGCCGATCGAGGCGAAGAGTTCATCGACCGAGCGACCAGCATACTGCTCAAGGCCAGCTGCAGCGGCCGGATATTCGAGTCGGCCTCAGGGAAGTCAACGGGCGAACTCTCGAACGTCACAGGCGAGACGCCGGTTCAAATGGGCTGCTGTGTCAGGTGTTTGAGGTCCTGCGGTCGCGGTGCGCCGGAGAACAAGAACCAGTGGACGCCCCATCAGCAGCACCATCGCGCAGAAGCTGCCACCGTGAGTTGCTTCCCCGTCTACACCGAGGCGGACTCCGGCCGCGCAACGCCTCCTCCGACGAGTTCGGCCAAGCCATGTCCCGCTGGGTGCACGTTGTCGACATCACTGCGGACCCACAGGCCAAGATGATCACCTGGGAAAGGAGGGAGGCGGGTCCCCCTAAAGGTTGTCCCGTAAATGATCTATGACGTGTTGGGTGACCTGCTGGTTTCTGCGGCACTCAGCAAGGGCGAGGTTGTGTAGGCGGGCGAAGCCGTGCTCGACTCGGGCGCGAACGCGCTTGTGGGAGCGGTTGTGCTCCTGTTTCCAGTCCGAAAGTTCGGCCTGGCCTTTTGCGCGGCGGTGCGGCATGACCAGTCCGGTGCCGGGATAGCCGCCGTCGGCGATCGTCATCGTGTTCCCGACGGCGTCCTTGGCGCCGGATTCCACCCACGCCTTGCAGTCGTTGCGGTTGCCAGGCAGGGGCCGGCCGACCACGACGATGAGGCGGGTGTCGGCCTCGATGACGACTTGATGGTTGGTCGAGTAGCGGTAGTTCTTCGACTGCTCTGCTACCGCATGGTCGCGGGTGGGCACCAGGGTGCCGTCCGCGATGAGCACGGTGTCCTTCGCGAACCGCTTGCGCGGCTGAAAGGCGAGCTTGGGACCGAGGTGACCAATGATCCGGTCGGCGGCCGACTTGGAGACACCGAAGAGCGGGGTGAGCTGACGCAGTGTCAAGTTCGTGCGCCAGTACGCCGCGACCAGCAGAACCCGGTCCTCCAGGGGTAGGCCCCATGGTCGCCCGCGCCCCGGTTTGGTTGCGCCTTCGCGGCGCACCGCGGCCACCAACTTGCCGAAGCAGCGCGGGCTCAGCCCGGTGAACGGGGCTATCCAGGACGGCTCAGACGCCGTGATCACACCAGTCACACCAGTCACACCATGATCATCTCATCCGTCACCAGCCGTTACGGGGCAAGTTTGGGTGGAGTCGTAGTAGACGGTGGGTCGTCAACTACGTAGCCTTTTCTGACTGTTGTGCTGCGGTAGGAGGGACAGGA
This sequence comes from Streptomyces sp. NPDC048288, assembly GCF_043201555.1. NCBI lineage: Bacteria > Bacillati > Actinomycetota > Actinomycetes > Kitasatosporales > Streptomycetaceae > Streptomyces > Streptomyces sp. NPDC048288. Next base: position 46,278 of record NZ_JBICZD010000010.1, on the reverse strand, counting down.
GCATGGCGCTGCCGATCTCAAGACACCTCCGTCATCACCTTGAGGAGCTGGGGTTCGAAATCAAACAGGAACCCCGTGACTGGGAAGTTTGCGTATCACTGCACAACAACAGCTATGTAGATGACTACTTCCCCGTGGGCTGGACCATCGGCGATCCGGGTGGCACTCCTGGGGACTGGAGGGTGCTCGGCCTGGCGCCGCATCGTCCCGACGAAGGCGGCCAATGGATCGGGGATTGCGACAGCCTCGAGAAAGCCCTCGTCGCAATTGTCGGCTGGGCCGATACTCAGCGGGAAACGTGGGTACGACACAGGTGAGTCCGGCTGCAGAGTAAGGAGACTGCGGCCTCCCACGGCGAGCCTCTGTGGCACAGCCTCGACGGTCCACTCTGTTGGGCTTCCTTATCTGCTCGCAGCCCCGCCAACTGCGAGCAACTCTTCATCACTTGAGGCCTGTTGCGATCCTCCGCGGATTCGTGAGGACCACCCCGCCGGTGGCACGGCCCGCCGTATCCACGGCGAGGTCAAGGCGCATTCACGGGACAACCTTTAGGCACAGTTCTCTGACTCCCCGGAGACGCACGGAACCTCCACACTGTGGGTCGGGCAGCGAACAGGACAAGATCGTGAGACAGAATGCCGGGCCACCCGAATGAGACAACGTGAGAACACGTAGGTCGTCACGACGGAACGGGACATTCCGATTGCCAACCCGCAGAAAACGAGGGCTGCCCCAGGCCGACCGCGAGCCGTACACGCCGTGGTCCTACGACCTCGCCGCCACCGACGTCTACATCCCCCGCTTCCGCGCCGGCCAGCAGCGGTGGTTCGCCGCCGTCACCCGCAGCGGCACAAAGAAACAGCACGTCCGGGTGATGGTCCTCGCCCAGCAGACCACCACGAAGCGGTGGGAGATGGTCGCCGCGGTCGACCTCGACGACCCGAAGAAGCTCCCTAAGATCTCCCTCGACGCCGACGCCGACGGCTACGCCACCGCCCTGAACGCCACCTCCAGCAAGGACGCCGCCACGCCGGTCACCACCCTGCGTACCGCCGTCGGCGACAACTTCGCCACGGGCGGCGACCTGAGCGAAAGGAAGGTCTTCACTTCTTCGAAGGCGACTGCCCGGCAGATCAAGGCACACGACAAGACGGTGCACAAGTTCGGCAGCCACGGCGTCACCACGTTCTCGGCCGCCGCCCCCGAGTTCACCGGCAGCTACGCGTTGAAGGCCGCCGACGGCCAGGCCCTCGTCGTGTTCGCCCACAACCACACCCAGCGCGACACCGTCTTCTCCGGCTTCGAGATCATCCCGGAGAAGAACGACCGCGCCTGGCTCGGCACCACCAACAGCCCTTACCTCACCTACGAGTTCACCTGCTCCGACGTCGCCGCCGTCCCCACCGTGCCGGGCAAGTCGACGCTGCTCGGCTACACCTGCCGCCACACCGACGCCCACGGCATGACCGCCTCCTCGTGACCAGCCACACCGACGACCACCCCCACGAGGAACCTCCCGTGCACCTCTCCGAGTTCACCCATGCTCTCGCCGAGCGGCTGCCCGGCTGGCAGCCCTCCCCCCACACCGTGCTCATCGCCGACGACCCGGCGGGCGCACGGATGTGGGACAGCGGCCCCATGCCGTACACGGCCTACGAGACCGGCGCCCGGCGCACCGTGCTCACCCACCACTGGGGCCTCCAGCTCTACGTCCTGCCCCGCCCCCACCGCCCCCTGCAGTACCTGGTGCTGCCGATGCCGCCCGCGAACGCCAGCTACTGGCATGTCCGCGGCATCCAGGCCCCGCGCGGCATCGCCGTTCCCGACGACCCGATCCGGGCCGCAGCCGCCCTGCACCGCCGACTGCTGCTCGCCTACCGACTCGCCGCCCCGATCGCGATCCGGCGCAGCAGTCCGGGCCACCCGCAGGTCCACGTCGCCTTCGACGACCAACAGCGCCCCCGGATCCGCTCCGGCTACCTCGGTGCCAACGCCGGGCTACAGCCTCCAGCGTGTTGGTGGCGGAATGCCGAGGTGGAGTGAATCTTGCGCACCGCTGGTGAACTGTTGGATGTCGAGTTGTCCGGCCCGGTCGACCTGGGTGGCAGTTTGCGTAGCACCGTATTGCGTTGCGAAACGGCTGCCGGCGGCAGTGTGATCGTCAAGGCGTTCAGCAGTGAGCCGGAGTCCCTGCGCTCTTTCACGGCGGAGGCCGCAGGGCTGTCTCTTGGGATCGCCGGTCCCGAACTTCTGAGTGTGGACCCGGAGGTTCCCTTGCTGGTCATGGCGGATCTTGCTGGTCATGGCGGATCTTGGGAACGCGCCTACTCTGGCGGACATTCTGCTCGGGAGCCCTGTCTTCTGGAGCCCGAGTCTCGACGTGCTGCGGTCCGAGTACACGCAACCGATCGGCGAGCAGTTGGGCAGGAGCTGCGAGACGGGCCGAGGAGACCTTCGCGCAGCGGATCCTCATTCCGACGCGCGTACGGTTGCTTCACATGCCCCGTGTGTGAAGGAGTACAGGATCGACCCCACCACGGACCAGGCCCGCACTCCGGCGAACAAGCGGCCGACCACCGACATCAGCTTCACCGTCGGGAAAGCTCTGGTGCCGTCCTCCGAGGTCGGCCCGCCGTACGCGATCAGGTTCGGATCATCGAACGCGGATGAGACCGCCACCGCATCTCGGAAGTGCCTTGCCGCTCGTGCCCTATGCGGTCCTGGAGAACCCGCCTCACGTGCGACGTGACGCCCGCATCCGGCGGCGGCAGGGCCGCGTGGTGCGCACGCTGAACGAAGCCGGTCAGCTCACCTGGTCGTACCGGCCGAGGAAGCGGAAATTCCCGTCCTCGACCTGGTACAGGAAGCTCGCGTTCTCGATGCTGAGTCCGTGGGTGAGGTCCTGGCTGAAGCGGATGGGCTTGGCCACGCCGTCGTAGGTGAGCTTGAAGAGGCGTTCGGCGACCTGCCCCGGGGAGATGCCGGCTCCGCCGCCGTTGGCGTTCAGGGAGGCGGCGATCAGCCCCACTGCGTCGTAGGCCTCGGCGGCCCAGCGGGCGGGAGACGCGCCGTAGCGATCGCGGTACGCGGTGGTGAAGGCCTTGGCGGCCTTGCTGTCCGACGACTGCGGTTCGCTGTAGGGCGCCTCGAACACCCAGCCTTCGGCGGCCCCGCCCGCGGCCTCCGGAAAAGCCGGGCGCATGACGGATTCGAAGGTCACCCGGGGTCCGGTGAAACCCGCCGTGGCCAGCGCACGGGCACAGGCCGCGGCCCGGGTCGGTGAGGTGCCCGCGTAGACGACGGCCTCGGGGTGCGTGGCCAGCGCCGCGGCAACGGCCGGGTCGAAGTCGTCCGTGCCGGACGCCACCGGGTGGACCGTGGCGGTGCCCTCACTGGGCGGTGTCTCGCGCAGGTCGCGTACGGTCTCGGCCATCCCGGGCGCGGCCTGGTCCTGGACGACGGCGGTGCGCTCGACCTTGTGGACCTTGGTCAGGTAGGCGACCACCGGCAGGGTCCGGGAGGTGGACGGGGCCGTGGTCACGCAGAGGGTGCGGTTCTCGGTCGAGGACAGCCCTGTCGCGGTGTAGTCGGCCGAGACGAGCAGGACAGCCGTGGACGCCTTCCCGTACAGGGGGACCGCGGCGCGGGCGGCGGCGACGGTGGTGGGGCCGATCACCGCGCACAGGGACCGCTCGGCGAGCAGCTTGCGGGCCCCGTCCTTCGCCCGCCCGGCCTCGCCCCGGTCGTCGTACGAGGTGAGGGCGAGCCGGAAGCGGGTGTCCTTGCGGGCGTTGTGGGCGGCCACGGCGAGCCGGGCGCCACGCTGCTGCGCGAGGCCGACCTCCTTCTGACTGCCCGTCAGGGCGGCCTGGAAGCCGACGGCATAGGTGGGCAGATTCTGCGCTGCGCCACCCTGTGCGGCACCCTGATGGCCCGTCAGCAGGATCACGGTGCCGGTGCCGGACGCAGTGAGGACCGCGACAGCCGAGCCGCCGATGGCGAGAATCCGGCGCCGGGAGGGCGCGCGTCTCGCGTCGACGACGGTGGGCTCCGGTGGGACCGCGGGTCCGCTCTGCCGGGACGGCGGGTCCAGGGCACGGGCGGAGCGGTCGGCGACCAGGCGCAGTACGGCGGAGGGGAGCCAGTCGGCCAGAGAGTCCAGGGCGGGGGTGAACTCCCGCTCGGGAGTGGACTGTTGGTAGTAAGTGGTGCGTGGATCGAGCGTGGTCTGTTGCTGGGGAGCGGTATGTGGATCGGGGCCGGTCGTCGTCTGCTCGACATCCCTTAGGGAGTGGGCGAGTTCGGCTGCCGTGGGTCGCCCGGCGGGGTCCTTGGCCAGGCAGCCGGTGATCGCCGTGCGCAGCGGGAGCGGCAGCCGGTCGAGGCCTGGCACGTCGGGTTCCTCGTGCACGGTGCGGTACAGGACGGCGGCCGGATCGCCGAGGCCGAAGGGCCGTTGCCCGGTGAGGGCGTACGCCAGCACACAGCCCAGGGCGAACAGGTCGCTCGCCGGGGCCGCCTCGCCGCCGCTCCGGGCCTGCTCGGGGGCGAGATAGCCGAGGGTGCCGACCATCGCGCCGGGCTCGGTCAGCGCCGTGACGCCCGGCGACCGGGCGATGCCGAAGTCGATCAGCCGGGGGCCGTCGAGGGCGAGCAGGACGTTGCCCGGCTTGACGTCCCGGTGCACCAGGCCGGCGCCGTGCACCTCGGCCAGGGCCTCCGCCAGCCGGGCGCCGAGCGCGGTGACGACGGCAGGCGGCAGCGGTCCGTGGCCGTCCACCGCCTCGGCCAGGGAGGGCCCCGGCACGAACGCGGTGGCCAGCCACGGTTCGCGGGCCTCGGCGTCGGCGTCGGTGACCGGCACCAGCCAGCGGCAGGTGAACCCCCTGGCCAGCCGCGCCTCACGCCGGAACCGCTCACGGAAGGCCCGGTCCGCGGCGTACTCGGCGCGGATGACCTTCAGGGCGACCAGGGTCCCGTCGGCGGTGCGGGCCAGGTAGACCACGCCCATGCCGCCCGCGCCGAGCCGGGCGAGCAGTTGGTGCCCGCCCAGCTCGCCGGGGTCCTGCGCGTGCAGCGCCCGCATCAGTCCAGATCCTCCGGTTCCACGGCCCCGTCCGGCCCTTCCGGTTCCTGCCCCGTCGGTCAGGTTCCGGTGATGTCCAGGACGCCCTGGTAGGCGAAACGGCCGTTCTGGACGCGGTACCGGTGGAGCAGGTGCTGCTTCACCCGCTTCTGGTCGTCGAAGGCGTAGGTCCGGGCCACCCCGGTGAACCGCGCCGCGGCGAGGGACCGGGTGAGCCGGTCGTGGGTGGGCCGCTTCCCGCCCTTCGGGGCGAGGGCGGTGAGCCGGTCGGCGAGCAGACGCGTCACGTCGTACGCCTCGGCCGCCCACGGGCCCGGCGCGCTGCCGTACCGCTTGCGGTAGGCGGTGGCGAAGGTGCTCACGGGCGCCGCGTCGGGTCCGATGTACGACGTCAGCGCCTGCCAGCCCTCGGCCGCCCGGCCGGCCCCGGAGATGAAGGCCTCGGTGGCGGAGGCGGCGTCGAGGTAGCGGGGGCCGGTGAAGTTCCGCTCCGCGAGGGTGCGGGCGACGGCGGCGGCACGTTCGGCAGTGCCGATGTAGTAGAAGCCGTCGACGCCGCGGCCGAGCATGTCGTCGGTGACGGGTGCCAGGTCGCTCGCGCCCGCGAGGGCGGGCACCACGCGCAGGTACAGCTCCGACCGGCCGCCTGCCTGCAGGCCGACCACGATCACGGATTCCATGCCGGCCGCTCTGCCCGCCCTGTCGCCCAGCGCGCCCAGTTTGCCGACACCCGCCGCGCGGAGTGCGGTGACGGTGGTGAGGGCGCCGTACGCGGTCAGCGACGCGGCCTGGAAGTACGAGCGCGGGGCGGCGCCGGCGATGGCCGACTGCGCGGCGCTGGTCGACAGCTCCGACACCGTCAGCAGTGGCATCCGGGCGCCGTCGTAGACCTCCAGCGCGGCCTGCGTGGAGGAGTAGCCGGTGGGGCCGAGCACGGCGAGGACATCGGCGGCGCCGGTCAGCCGCCGCGCCGCCTGGACCGCGCGGGCCGGCTCTCCCCGGTCGTCCTCGGTCCGCAGGGCGAGGGTGAACGGTCTGCCCTTGCGTGCGTTGAACCGCTCCACCGCCAGCCGCGCGCCCCGCTCCTGCGCCCGACCGCTCTCATGCAGGGGGCCCGTCAGATCCGCGTGGAGGCCGATGACCCAGGGGCTGCTCGCGGTCTGTGTCCCCGGGTCGTCGTCGCGCAGCGCCGCCCACAGCGCGGCCCCACCGCCCGCCAGGAGCAGCGCCGCGCCGCCGCCCAGGGCAAGGGCCCCGCGGCGGTTGTGACTCGGGGGCTCCTGTTCCTGCGACACCTCGGTGGGCTCGATGCCCGGCAGGGCGAGCATCTCCGCCGACCGTTCGGCGATCATCCGTACGACCGGGTCGGGCAGCCAGTCCATGGTGCCGGCCGGGGCGTCCTCCACCAGGGCCGCGTCCACCTCTGCGGCCGTGGGCCGCTGCTCCGGCTCCTTCGCCAGGCAGCGGCCGAGCAGCGCCCGCAGCCCGGCGTCGGCCACGCCGTCCAGCTCGGGTTCGTCGTGGACGGTGCGGTACAGCAGCGCGTCCGGCGCGCCGGTGCCGAACGCCGGTCGGCCGGTGGCCGCGTACGCCAGTACGCACCCCAGCGAGAAGATGTCGCTCGCCGCGCCCACCTGCCGCGCCCTGGCCTGCTCGGGAGAGAGGAAGCCGGGGGTACCGACCACCATGTTGTCCGAGGTCAGCTCGGTCTCGTCGGTCGCCGTCGGGCGCGCGATGCCGAAGTCGATCAGGCGGGGACCGTCGAGGGCGAGCAGGACGTTGCCCGGCTTGACGTCCCGGTGCACCAGGCGCGCCTCGTGCACGGCGGTCAGGGCGCGCGCCAGCACCTTGCCCAGCACCCGTACCGCACGCTCCGGCAGCGGTCCGCAGGCCACGACCGCCTCGGCCAGGGAGGGTCCGGGCACGAACGCGGTGGCCAGCCACGGTGCCGCCGCCTCCGTGTCGGCTCCGAGCACCCGCACCACCCATGGACTGTCGACCTGCCCGGCAGAAGACGCCTCGCGACGGAAACGGGCCCGGAACTCGGCCTGGCCGGCGTACTCGGGCTGGATCACCTTCACGGCGGCCAGGTCGCCGGTCCCGGTGCGGGCCAGGTAGACCACGCCCATGCCGCCGGCTCCCAGGCGGCCCAGCAGGCGGTTGCCGCCGAGGCGGGAGGGGTCGGTGGCAAGCAGCCGCTCCATCACTCTCCGCCCTTCTTGTCCTCGACGCCGGGGCTCGCGGGACTTCCCGAACTTCCGGGCGAGGGAGCCGGGTCCGGATCCGGTGAGGCCGAGCCGGCCTCGGTGGGCGCTCCGATCGCGTCCTGTACCCGCACCAGCGTCCTGGCGGCCACATCCACCTCACTCGTCGTGCCCTGCTGCCCTCCGCACGAGGACGCGTCGATCACCACAGAGCCGAACACGGACTGCGTCCACGAGTAGGGGTACGGCCCGCCCCGGGTGTCGCTGACGCACGCGCCCGACTCCGACAGCGAGTCGTCGCTGGAGGTGTTGCCGCCCTCGCCCCACGTGACGGCCAGCGTGGAGAGACCGGTCAACCGCTCGCCCGCCCGCAAGGTCTGCTCCGGGCAGCGGACGGCCTCCTCCAGCATCCCGGCCTGCTCCCAGGCTGCGTCCAGCGCCGTCCGGTGCACCGTGACCGTGGTCGACAGCCGCACCGGCTCCCCGGTACCGCTCGCGGGCACCTCGAAGTGGCGGGTGAGTGTGGCCAGCACGTCCTTCGGCAGCCCCTCCCGCTGCCACACGCAGTCCTCACCGAGCACGGCCCAGGTGTTCGGGTCGCTCTCGTACGGCGTCCCCGGCGCCGCCCCCGACCCGACCAGCTCCGGATCGTCGATCATCTTCCGGACGAACGCCCACGCCTCGGCCGCGGTGTGCGGCTGCTTCGCCGGGTCCGCCCGTTCGGTCGGCGAGGCCGCGGGTAAGGCGCCGGTGACCGCGTCGGTGTCCGTGGACGACCCGGTCTCCGCGTCACCATCGCTCCGGGCGGCGTCCGGGGTCGACTCGCGCGTCGTCTCCCCGCCCGGACCGCTGCCGCCGTCGGTACAGCCGGCCAGCAGCGTCGCGCAGGTCATCACGACCCCGCAGACCAACCGGGCTCTCGCATACGTCACGATCTCTCCCCTTCGTCGCATGCTCGCCTTCCGGTTCCGGCGCTCAGCGTGCCGGCCGCCGCGCACGCGTCGTCAGCGACCGCTTTTCACGCCTGTACCGATGCCGCGCCGGTACCCGACGGTTCCGTCAACACCCTTTTTCCTCAAGGTAGTTCAGAGTGCTCATGGTGTACGGGAGATGCCTCGTGAACGGTCGGCAACCGGGGACGCCGATGCCTCGCCGACGGCGCGCGGGAAGTCGGCCGGTACGAGCAGATCCAGCCGTGGCACGGGGCACCACGCGTACCGTCCGCTCGGGTGCGGCGGCGACGACGCCCGCGGGCCCGCCAGCGCGGAACCCCGGCCGGGAGCGCCAACAGGAGAACGAACGGGAATGTTGCACCCCCGGACAGGGCCGTCCTCAGGGCTGCTGCGGCCAAGCCGTCCGGGTTGCCCCCAGGGCCGTCTCCCGCGGCGAGGGCGGCTGCCCCCATCAGCCCCACCATGACCAGCCACACCGCGAACAGCGCGTACGCGCCATAGGGCGGCCGGATCCCCCGGCCCGCCACCACCGCGTACTGCGCCGAGGTCACCCGGCCGGCGGCGTTGGCCGCCACCGCGTCCTCGTCCGTCCACCACTACTCCGTCGGCGGCCGGCCCCCGGACTCGGCACCTCGTCGCCACATCCCAGGACCCCGCCGTCCTCCGGTCTCACTCCATCGAGGATGCACCGCCCCCGCGATGTCCACTACGTGAAGGGCCCGGTCGCATCCGGGGATTCCCATGACGGACGGCCAATCCGTCGGAGACGACGGGACCCCGCCGCCATTGCCGAAAAGGCCCTTGCCGTCGCGGCTCGCCGTGCGGATCGTGTGACGACGAGCATCTCGTCACGCGCGGGTCCTGGAGACTGCGGAGGCGGTGTGATGAACCTCGGGGCGGAGACGGCGGCCCCGGGGCGGTGGAGATCCTCCGCACCGGGCCGGTCACGGGCACATGCCCAAAGGTGCCGCTCAACCTGTCGAACAGGCATTACCACTTCCTTAACAGTGCGACAACGCCGTCGACGGCTCCGGCCGCGTCCTCGACCACAAGACGGGGGACACGGATCCCGTCCCGGCCGCACGTGCACGGGCCGCGAGTACGTCACCCGGCGCAACCGGCCGGGCGGCCTCGATCCGGTGATCCGAGAAGGGCCCGCCTCGGGCGAGGCATGGACACGGGGGTGCCATGGGGAACGTACGCGGGCTGCCGCTGCTGGTGGCGGTCGTGGTGGGGCTGGCGCTGCTCGCGGCCGTCGGCGTGGTGGTGAACGCGTCCGTAGGCGGTTCGGGCGGCGGCTGCAAGGTACGGCTGGAGGTGAACTCCTCGACGGAGAAGGGCGATCCGCTCGCCGAACTCGCCGAGAAGTACAACGACTCCGGGCGGAAGCTCGCGGGCGGGGAGTGCGCCCGGGTGACGGTGTCGGAGACGAGTTCCGGCATCGCCAAGGACGCCCTTGCCCAAGGGTGGGACGAGCGGCGCGACGGCGCCCCCGAACCGCAGGTGTGGACGCCGTCCTCCTCGCTGTGGCTGACACTGCTCCAGCGCAACGCGACCGCCACCGACCGCAAGCTGCTCACCGGTGAGAAGCCGAAGTCGCTCGCCACCAGCCCGCTGGCGATCGCCATGCCCCGGCCCATGGCGGAGGCACTCGGCTGGCCGAAGAAACGGATCGACTGGAAGGACGTGCTGTCGCTGACGCAGAAGGGCTGGGCCTCGGTCGGCCGACCCGAATGGGGCCGCTTCAGCCTGGGCAAGGACAACCCGCACACCTCCACCTCGGGCCTGGCCGCGACCGTGGCCGCCTTCTACGCCGCCACGGGCCGCTCCAGCGACCTGACCCTGGACGAGGTCAAGAACGCAAAGACCCGGCGGTTCGTGGCGGGGGTCGAGGCGGGCGTCCTGCACTACGCCTCCGACGCGACCGCGTACATGGCCAACCTCGCCGAGGCGGACGCCGACGGGCAGGCCCTGTCGTACACCAGCGCCATCGCCGTACAGGAGCAGTTGATCCACCTGTACAACCAGGGCAGTCCCACGGGCGAGACCGACCGGATCGGCAAGGGTAAGAAGCCGAAGGTGCCGCTGGTGGCCGTGCACCCGGCCGACGGCACGCTGATGTTCGACCACCCCTACGTCGTGCTGCCCTCGGCCTCCGGGCAACAGCGGGCCGCTGCCGCCGACTTCCGCGGCTTCCTGCTGCAGGACGCCCAGCAGCGCCGCTTCCAGCAGGCCGGATTCCGCGACCACGAGGGCAACGCCGGCAGCGAACTCGCCCGCTCGGTCAGCCTGTCCGAGCAGAGCAAGCGGAACCTGGCCCTGATCGACCCGCCCGCACCCGGGGTGCTGGCCGCGGTCCTGGACAGCTGGGACGAACTACGCAAGAAGGCCCGGGTCCTGCTCGTCATGGACGTCTCCGGGTCGATGAACCAGTCCGCGGGCGGCGGACAGAGCCGGCTGGAGGCGGCCAAGAAGGCCGCCGTCGCCACGCCCGGCCTCTACCACCCAGCCGACGAGGTCGGCCTGTGGGCGTTCTCCACCGGGGCTGACGACCAGCCCAAGCCGTACCGGCAGATCGTGTCGCCGGGCCCCCTGCGCGACAACAGGCAGCGGCTCACCGATGCCATCAACGGGCTGCACGCCGAGGGCGGCACCGCCCTCTACGCCACCGTGCGCGCCGCCCAGCGGGCGATGCTGGCCGACCTGGACAGCGACCGCATCAACGCCGTCGTCGTACTGACCGACGGCAGGAACGAGTATCCGCCCGACAACGACCTCGACCGACTTCTGAGAGACCTCGACGCCGACCGGTTGGAGCGGTCCGTACGCGTCTTCACCGTCGCCTTCAGCGACCAGGCCGACTTCGGCACACTCACGAAGATCGCCACCGCCGCCAAGGCCACCTCCCACGACGCCCGCGACCCGGCGGTCATCGACAAGGTGATGGTCTCCGTCATCAGCGACTTCTGAACCGTCGGCACCGGAAGGCGAGCTCAGACCCCATGGACAGCGCAGACAGAGAGGACACGGTGGGCAGCCGTCGCCATCCCGCCGCCGCGGCCGCGCTGTTCGCCGTCGCGGGCAGCGTCATGGCCCTCCTCGCCGGCGCCCCGGCCGCCACCGCCCTGCCCGTCGGCGCGGGTGTCGGCGGCCTCGTGTGGGCGGCGCATGCCATCACCGGCCGCCTCACCCGCCCCGCACCATCGGCATCCGCGAGACCCACGAGCAGCCGGACAGACGCCCAGGGCGCGGACCGGCCGACGGACGCACCGCCCGCCGACGCCGCCCGCTGGCTGACCCGCGCGACAGCGGCTGCCGACCGTCTGCAGCGCCAGTGCCGGCAGAGCCCCATCATCGGCCACCGCCGTTCGGCGCTCACGCTCCAGCAGAAGATTGGCCGGCCAATTGACGTCGTCCGCCGCAAGAACGGCCGGTACCCGCTCAACGAGTGACGTGGGCCGACCGCCCAATCATGCCCCCGGCTTCAGCGGCGTGCGCCACAGGCCGACGATCGCGTCGATGAGCGCATCGGAGGCGGCACCCCAGGTGGGGCGATAGGTGGGGATGCCGTCCGCCAGGGCGCGTTCCCGCTCCGCGCACATCTGCCCGGTCAAATGACGTGCCATGACAGCACGTTCGGTGATCACTTCAGTCGGCAGATGGGGCAGGCACCGAGCCAGTCCGTCCTCGTAGGATCGCAGCAAAGGTGCCATCGCGAGGGACTCCTCGACCACGATCGAGAAGAGGATCGGGTCGGCCATGATCTGGGCGGCGAAACGTGCGTACCACGTGGGACTACCCAGCAACTCCAAGTGCTCGGTGACCGGGCGGACCAGACAGGCTACCCATGCTCGCAGGTCGGTGGAGTCACCGAGGGCGGCCACCATGTCGGCCCGCCTGCGCTCGATCTGCTCGCCGTGCCGACGGGCAATCGCGCGGACCAGGTCGTCCTTGGTGCCGAAATGGTAGTTGACTGCGGCGATGTTTCCCTGCCCGGCGGCCTCGCTGATCTGCCGGTGGGTGACCGCGTGCACTCCGCGCTCGGCGAACAACCGCTCTGCCGCGGTCAGCAGTACCTCCCGCGTGGCGCTTACCCGTTCATCGCTTCGCCGCGTCCCGCCTGCCATCGCCACCTCATCAGAGCCGTGTACTGCTGACGCCGGCGGAGCCAGCAGGGCACTGTAGGTCCCCGACCGGACCGACGCCCTCGGGCAAACAAGACGACAGAGTAAGCGCAATGCGAGCCCTCGGCTCAACGATGGCGCGTGGGACCGTGCCGTTGCTCGTCTCCGACTTCCCCGATCCCCTGGGCCACCCTTGATCGGGCGCCCGCACGCCGCTAGATTAATACAAACGTTTGCATTAGTCGATCTTCCGATCGGCGATCGGTTCAGGGTCCGTCTCCTGCCCCCACCTGGAGGTTCCCCATGGCAGCCACCACCCCTCTGCCTCTCGCCCGCACATGCCCGTTCGCCCCCGTGTCGGAGCACGTCCGGTTACGCCAGGAAGAACCCGTCACCCGGGTCACACTGCCCAGCGGCTCCCAGGTGTGGGCGATCACTCGACACGAGGACGTCCGGGCCATGCTGGCGAGCCCGCACTTCAGCGCCAATCGCATGCGCCCGGGCATCCCGCACATGTCCGTCGCGCAGACGCATTCCGCGCCCGGTACACCCCTGATCACCGTGGACGGGGCGGAACACCTGCGTCAGAGGCGCGATGTGACCGGGGAGTTCACGCTGAAGCGCATCGCGGGACTGGAGGCCCGACTCCAGCAAATCGTCGACGACCGCATCGACGTGCTGCTCGCCGGACCGCGCCCCGCCGACTTCGTCGAGACACTCGCGCTCCCGGTTCCGTCCCTGGCCATCTGCGAACTGCTCGGTGTGCCCTACGCCGAGCACGACTTCTTCCAGGAACGGACCGGCGAGATGCTGCGCCGGACCGCGACCCGCGAGGAACAGGGCGCCGCCATGACCGAGTTGATCGCCTACCTGGACGAGCTCATGGCCCGCAAGGAGCGCGAGCCCGGCGATGATCTGCTCACCCGGCTGCTGGACAGGACGGGCGACCGCAAGACCTCCGCGGGCTTCGGGGTCCTGCTGCTGGTCGCCGGCCACGAGACCACCGCGAACATGATCTCCCTCGGCACGATGATGCTGCTGGAGAACCCCGAGTCCCTCCAAGCGCTGCGCGAGGACCCGGCGAAGACGCCGGGCGCGGTCGAGGAGATGCTGCGGTACTTCACCGTCGGCGAGTATGCCGTCGTCCGAGTTGCCGTCGAAGACACGGAGATCGGCGGTACGGTCATCCACGCGGGCGAAGGTGCGATCGCGCTGTGCAATACGGCCAACCGGGACCCCGACGTGTTCGAGGCACCCGACCTGTTCGACATCAGCCGCGACACTCGGGCGCACCTGGGTTTCGGATACGGACCGCGCTCCTGCCCGGGGCAGAACCTCGCCCGAGCGGAACTGCGCATCGTCTTCGACACCCTGCTCCGCCGGGTACCCGAACTACGCTTGGCACAGCCAGTCGACAACCTGCCGTTCAAGGAGGACGGCATGGTGTACGGCCTCCACGAACTCCCGGTGACCTGGTAGCGCCCAGGTACCCAGTGTGGGACCGCATTATGGGCGAAACACACTTCACATCAGCTACCAGGTCGACCGCAGCCTCCGACTTGGTGAGGAATCGGTTCATCCCGTGAGCGCGGCGAACTCACTCACGGGATGTACTGGGCTTGATCCTCTTTGGCGGACATCTGAGATCAGGGGCTCCGCCCCGGAAGGATGTCCATCATGGAGAGCATGGGGAAGAAGCCTGCACCTCGTCTTTCGTTCAAGCCCGAATTCAAGGCCGAGATCGTGGAGTTGTGTCGGCGGGGTGACCGCTCTGTCGGCCAGGTCGCCAAGGACTTCGATCCGACCGAGGCCTGGGTGGGGCTGGGGGTCAGCCAGGCCGAGGGCGACGTGGGCGAGCATGATGGCCTGACCAGCAGTGGACGCGAGGAGCCGGCCGCGCTGCGACGGGAGAACCGCCGGCTGCGGGAGGACGTGGAGATCCTCAAGCGGGCCACGGCCTTCTTCATGAAAGAGACCCGGTGACGGTGCACCCGTTCGCCGAGGCGGAGAAGCGGGACGGTCACAACGTCAAGCGCACGTGTGAACTGCTCAAGGTCTCCCGAGCCGACTGAGGAGGTCGCCGAAGTCCGCGACCGGTCCCACGGAACCTACCGGAACTCCGGGGCCCCGCCCGTCCACGCCGGGCCGCTTCGCCTGACCGATGCGCAGCGCCGGCCCGCAGGGCCGCCACTGCAGACGACAGCAGCTGGCGACGACCCCCGACCGGTAAGCCGGCGCCCGACCCGACCTCATCATCCGCAACCTCGCTCCCGATCCCGGCGGCCTCGACTCCCGCTGGTGCGATGACATCACCCACTTTCCCACCGAAGAGGCCCGGCTCCACCTGGCCGCTGTCATCGGCATCGCCTCGCGCCGCGTGGTCGGCTGGTCCACCGCCGACCATCTGCGGACCGACCTGGTCGCGGACGCTCTCCGCTCCGCATGGCGCCGGCGTCGCCCCACCCGGCCGGTGGTCTTTCACCCGGATCGCGGCTGTCAGTACAACAGCCAGCAATTCGCCTCCCTGGCAACGGAGTTGGTCATCCTCGCGTCCGTCGGCCGCACTGGACACTGCCGGGACAACGCGCTTGCCGAGTCGCTCTTCGACACCATCAAACGGGAGTTGCTCGACACCGCCCACTGGCCCGGCCGGGCCGCCGCCCGCACCGCGATCTTCGACTTCATCGAGGGCTGGCGCACTTTGCGCCGTCCGCACAGCAGCCTCGGTCACCGCAGTCCCGCCGAGCGCTTCGCGGCAAGTCGACCTCGTCGCCCACCCCGGCGTCCGCTACCGGGCAGACGTCATCGGCACCTGGAACATGACGGTAACCGAACTACCCGGCACGTACGGGGGGGGGACTTCATACTCCCGCCGACCGGTCGACCGTACATCGCAGTGCGCCTCCGAGCCCTGGAGACGGCCTGCCCACTCCATCCTGACGACGTCCTCCTGCGAGCCAGGGCCGAACGGTCGCCGCCAAGCATTCTGCAAGTGAACACAACGTCGGGAGTAGCACGTCAGGGAATGGAAAACAACCAGCATGCAGGCGCGTTCTGCCATTTATTCAACATCACACAGAGGTTGATTAGGTCGACCGGTCGGTCTAAACTATCGCCCATTGAGCCGCCAGAGCCGGGCACTGTTGCCGTCCGTTGCGCCGCGCTTTCCCTACGCGGGCCGACGTCGCCAGTCCTGTTAGGCAGGAGACATCTATGTCTGAAGCCGAAAACAACCCTGTGAACCCTTCGGTCGGCGAGGCCGGCTTTCGGGTGAAGATGATGTATCACCCGAGCCATCACGTGACCGACCTCAATGAGGCCGAATGTTGGTTTGAGCGGGTGTTCGGACGCCCCAGCACGAATCTCGCAACCACACTCGGTGGCGTCACCCTGCCACCGGGGCGACGCATGGACTACTCCACATTTACCTCGATCGGCGACGTGCTGTTCGACACCATCGACCCCAAGCTGTACATAGTCGACGGCGTGCAGCGCTACCCAACGGTCACTACGCCGCACCTGAAAGGGTTCGGATGGTACGTCGATGGGGTCACGGAGCTCTTCCGGGCCCTGAAAGACCAGGGGTTCCGGCTGATCGGCCAGAACGACGAGGTCACCGAGGGCGACGAACCGCCCAGCGCCGGCGGGATGCCGCTGTTCTTCACCCTCCCCGAAGAAACCGGCCTGCGATACGAGTTCCTCCCACAGATTCCCTTTCCGCTCGACCCACGGGTCAAGCCGGACTGGGTACTCCCGGCAGTGTCCGACCAGGACCCCCTCGGCATCGAACGGTGCTCCCACCACACGGTGCTCACCGGCAACCCGGACCGCCAACTCCGGCTGTTCACAGGCAGCCTCGGCGGCAAGGTCATCCATGAGGGGCGCAACGAGACCCTCCGGGCGACAAGCACATACGTGCACCTCGCGGACGCCGTGTACGAGTTCGCCGTGCCCGATGCGGGCACTCCCGCACACGCCGACTGGGCATCGAACACGCCCAGAGACACCTACCACGCGATCACCTTCAAGGTCGCCGACCTCGGACGCGTCGAACGCCACCTCAAGGCCGAAGGCGTCGGCCTTCGAACCCGCACCGACCACCTCATCGTGACCGACCCGGCAACAAGCCTCGGCGTTCCATGGGGATTCGCCGACGCACTGGTCCCGGGCGACCCCAGAATCGCCTGACCCCTCACACAATATTGAGCTGATATGACGATTCCGGAGAGCAGGGATCACTGGTGAGTGAAGCAATGCATGACAGCGTCAAAATCCTCGGAGGCAAAACCGCGCTTATCACGGCCGCCGCTTCAGGCATGGGGCGGGCCGGAGCCCGGCTCTTTGCGGCCCATGGTGCACACGTCATTCTTGCCGACGTAGACGCAGCGGGCGTCAAGGACGTCGCCGACGAGATCCTGGGAGAAGGAGGATCCGCCGAGGCGCACGGAGTCGATCTTCGCGATCAGACAGAACTGGACGCCTTCATCACAGTGGTCCGATCCGGTCACGACGTCATCGACGTGTTGCACAATCACGCCGGCATCACCGGTCCACGCGAGCTCGCATTCGATGCCGCGAGTTGGAACGAGTGCATGACACTCAACGCGTGGGTGCCGGCCTACCTGACTCAGCAACTCCTGCCGTTGCTCCGCAAGTCGGTCGCGGCCTCGGTCATCTTCACCGCTTCCACGGCAGGTGTTCGAGGAGTCGCCGGGCTTCCGGTCTATTCAGCGACCAAGGGCGCGGTCATCCAGTTCATGAAGTCGATTTCCCTTCTTCTCGCTCCCGAGGGAATCCGCGCCAACGCGATCTGCCCCGGCGGCACTGACACGGCCGGCATGCGCGCCGCTTTCGAGGAGGGTGCCGTCGACGCCTCGCTGTCGGCGATCGCCACCACTATCCCGCTCGGAAGGGTGGGACAGCCGGAGGACATCGCCACCGTCGCCCTGTTCCTCGCCTCGGACGCGTCTAAGTACATGACAGGCACCGTGATCCCGGTCGACGGCGGAGCAACGGTCTAAGCACAGGAGAAAGACATGAGCGACAGCACGACATGGCCGCACCACGAGCTCGGCAAGGAACTGAGCAACTGGGGGCGCTGGGGCGACGACGACGAGATCGGGACGCTGAACTTCGTCACGCCCGAGAAGCGCGTCGCCGCGGCGCAGCTGGTCCGAACCGGCAAGAACTTCGACCTCGGCATGCCGTTCGACAAGGACGGCCCGTTCACCCCGGGCGGGTTCCGCACCAACCCCCAGCACGTGATGACGTTGCTGCCCTCGGACACCGCGGGCTGCCCGGACGGGATGATCTCCGCCGACGACATGGTCGTACTCGGGCTGCAGGCAGCCACTCAGTGGGACAGCCTCGCCCACGTCGGATACGGCGGCCTCTTCTACAACAACGTGCCCGCCGCCGCGGTGAACAGCTTCGTCGGCGCCGCCAAGAACTCGTTCGCTAAGGCGGTGGAGCACCTGATCTCCCGCGGTGTGCTGCTCGACATCGCCGCGCTCAAGGGCGTCGACCGACTCCCGGACTCGTACGAGATCACGGCGGCGGACCTCTCGGCCGCCGAGGAGCGCCAGGGCGTACGCGTGGAATCCGGCGACATCCTCTGCATCCGCACCGGATCGTACAAGTGGTTCCTCGAAGGCGACCGCGAGCACTTCATGGGCGACGAGCCCGGCCCCGGCCTCGACACCTGCCGATGGCTGTACGAACGCGAGGTCGCCGCGCTCGCCCTGGACAACTGGGCCTGCGAGGTCTACCCGTGCCCCATCGAGGGCGCGATCATCCCGTTCCACCAGGTCACCATCCGCGACATGGGACTGACCCTCGGCGAGATGTTCAACTTCGAGGATCTCGCCGTCGACTGCGAGCAGGACGGCGTCTGGGAGTTCCTCTTCTGCGCCCCGGGCCTGAAGGTGACCGGCTCGGTCGGCTCTCCGATCACGCCGATGGCCCTCAAGTAGCCGTCTGTTACTCGGTTTCCCCATCGCGTTGATGGCGGCGCCACCATGTCCTTCGGTGGTGCCGCCATCAACTTGCTCCCGGATACGCGACGCGCGTCATGCCCTCGCACTCAAAGGTTCTGGGCGCGAATCACGAACCGCCCTCCCCGTGGTATTGGAAGTCCCCGAAGCGCGCAGTGCCCTCCACGGCGAACATGCCGGTGCTCCGTCCGGTGAAGGGCACCGCGGTCTCGGCGGACCAGTGGAAGCCGAAGTGCTCGTCCAGCGCGAATCCGCACGCGGGTCGAGGCCGACGGGCGACGGCTGTGGCCAGCTGTCGGTCCATTCCAGCGGGGTCACGAAGGTATCCGCCTGAGCGGGGCACAAGGCACCTGCAGCCAGGGTCCCGAGGAGAACCAGTACGTCCCGTCCGTCGGGGCCGCAGACCAGGCCGGCATGTCCGGTGCGCTGAACCGGGCCGTCCATGCCCGCGACCCGCAGACGGGGTTGCCCGGTGCCACCTTCAGCGATCAGCAGGTACCAGCCTCGGGCACGATCAGTCCGGTGCCGGACCAGAGCGACCAGGTCTTCTCCGGGAACATCCCCGTCGCCAGGTCCACCCGGAGACCTGGCGGATGCCGCCGCTGGTCCAGGGTTCAGTGTCGGGCGTCAGCAGAGCGCTGTAGGTAACGTAGAAGACCGGGCAGGTACTCGAACGACGAGGTGACCACGTAGTACGTACCGTCGACGACACAGCTGGGGTCGGCGTTGAACCCCGGGATCAGCAGGTTGGGAAATGTCGTGTCCTGCACGATGCCGCGCGACGGGTCAAACGTCGTGACCCGCTACCTGGGGTGTAGCGAGCCGCCCGACGACTGCCGACTCACGTCTCCTCGGGCTTGGCGATGCGGTGTTCGGCAGCGCTACCGAGTATTTCGTTGTACTGGTCCGTGATGATGAAGGCGTCCTTAAGGTCTGTCACCTTGTAGGAGCTTGATCTTCCGAACTTTGCGCTGTCGGCCAGGACATAGGACCTGGTGCTGTTCGCGATGATGATTTTCTTCTTCATCGCTTCACGTACGTCGAATGTCGTAATCCCGGCTTTGGTGCTGATCCCGCTGACTCCGATGAATGAGATGTCGAAGAACATGCCTCGCAGCAGATCAGCGCATATATCAAGAGGGACGGGCTACGCGCCAGGGACGTCTGTCACACCCTCAGCACCAGCACCGAGCCGCGGCACACCGAAGGCATGCGCGGGCACGAGGTCCAGAAAACCCTCGAATGCGGTGCAACGCGTGCACGCCGGAGAGAGTGAGCCTGCTGCGGCTCACGGCGCGCACCTGAGGTGGTTCGGGTATACCGGTCACCCAATGTGGCGGGCCTCCCCTCCCGGCGGACGCGTCCTCCGGGGTTCTGTCAGGCTCGGACGGCCAGCACGTCGATCTCGACGCGCGCTCCGGGTGCCAGGCCCGCGGTGACGGTGGCGCGCGGCGGGTACGGCGCCGACAGGACGCTGCGGTAGGCGTCGTCCATCGCCTCGAAGTCGTCGTCTTCGGCCAGGAAGACGCGAACCATGAGGACGTCCTGCCAGTCGGCGCCGTCCGCCGCGAGGACCGCGTGTACCTGTTCGAGCACGCGTCGGGTCTGGTCGGCCACGTCGGCTACCAGCATTTGCCCGGTCGACGGATCGGTGGGCAGTTGACCGCAGACCTGCAGGAAGGGGCCGATGCGGCGTCCCTGGCTGTAGGCGCCGCCCGGCGTGGGGGCTGCCTCGGTGGTGATGGTTGTGTAGGACATGATGTCTCCCGGATGGGTGAGGAACGGCCGCCGGGCCGGAACGCGCGGCGGCCCGGACTGTGGGTCAGGCGGAGCGGGTCGCGCTCATGACGTGCTTGATGCGGGTGTAGTCGGCGAGTCCGTACGCCGAGAGGTCCTTGCCGTGGCCTGAGTGTTTGAAGCCGCCGTGCGGCATCTCCGCTGCGAGGAGGCCATGGGTGTTGATCCAGACGGCTCCGAAGTCCAGGTCGGCGGAAATACGCAGGGCCCGGGAGTGGTCGCGGGTCCACACCGATGCGGCAAGGCCGTACGGCTGGTCGTTGGCGGCGTGGACAGCCTCGGCCTCGGCGCCGAAGCGCTGCACCGTCAGGATCGGGGCGAAGAGCTCTTCCTGGATGATCTCGTCGTTCTGGCTCAGTCCGGAGACGACAGTGGGAGCGAAGAAGAAGCCGCGGTCGCCGACCCGATGGCCGCCGGTGTGGATGACGGCGTGCTGCGGGAGGCGCTGGAGAAGTCCCGTCACGCGATCCAGTTGAGCCTGGCTGTTGAGCGGCCCGAAGTCGCTGTCGGCCTGGGGCGGGAGACCGGTGACCACGGCCTTGGCCCGGCTGACGAGTGCGTCGAGGAGCGCGTCGTGGACGGTGTCGTGCGCGATGATGCGGGTGGCCGCGGTGCAGTCCTGTCCGGCGTTGTAGAAGCCGGCGGCGATGATGCCGTCGGCAGTCTCCTCGATGTCCGCGTCGTCGAAGACGAGCACGGCGGCGTTGCCGCCGAGTTCGAGGTGAGTCTGCTTGACGTCGTCAGCGGCGGTCCGTGCGACCTCGATGCCCGCCCGGGTCGATCCGGTGATGGCGACGAGAGCCGCACCAGGGTGCGAGACGAGGGCGCGCCCGGTGTCACGGTCGCCCAGAACGACGTTGAGGACGCCCGGGGGCAGGAAGGAGGACGCCAGTTCGGCGAGCAGGACGGTGGTCGTCGGTGTGGTCTCCGCGGGCTTGACGACCGTGGTGTTGCCGCCGGCGATCGCGGCGGCGATCTTCCACACGGCCATCATCAGCGGATAGTTCCACGGCGTGATCTGTGCGCAGACGCCCAGCGGTTCGCGGCGTATGAGTGAGGTGGTTCCCTCCAGGTACTCGCCGGCTGCCGCGCCCTCCAGCATGCGGGCGGCCCCCGCGAAGAATCTCAGCTGATCGACGCACTGGGGGATCTCCTCCCCGAGGACGACACGCCGGGGCTTGCCAGTCTCGCGGCACTCGGCGTCGGCGAAGTGCGCGGAGTGTTCCTCCAGCGCGTCGGCCAGCCGCAGCAGCGCCGTCTGGCGCTCCTTCGGCGTGCTCCGCCGCCAGGAGGTGAAGGCACTCCGGGCGGCGCGCAGGGCCAGGTCGACGTCGGCGGCGGTGGACACCGCGGCATGTCCGATCAGCTCGCCGGTACTGGGGTCGACGAGTTCGCTCGTGGCGCCGGTGTGGGGGACTCTGCGGTTGTCGACGAAGTTGGTGAGCAAGGCCGCGGTGGTCATGCGGGCTCCAGGTGGGTGGGGGCGAACATGCGCAGCCGGGCCGGGAGTACGACGACGTGCGGTTGCCCGGAGGCGAGGGCCTTGGCGAGGTCGGCCTCAAGGCGCTTGGGGGTGGTCGTGACCGCGGGGATGGCGAATGACTGTGCCAGGACCTCGAAGTCCGGGCGCGCCAGTTCGGTGGCCGTGGCCTGACCGAAGGCGTCGTTCATGTATTCGCGGAGGATGCCGTAGCCGCCGTCGTCGATGATCAGCCAGGTGACGGGCAGGTGGTGCTGACGGATGGTGGCGAGTTCGGCCAGCGAGTACATGGCGCCGCCGTCGCCGCTGACGGCGAGGACGGGTGCGCCGTCGAGAGCGGCGGCCGCGCCAATGGCGGCGGGCAGTCCGTAGCCGAGACCACCGGCGCCTTGCCCCGATTGGAAGGTGCCGCCACGCGGGTCGAAGGCGGACCAGGCCCAGTAGCCGAGGATGGTCATGTCCCAGAAGCTGGGGGCATCATCGGGCAGAGCTTGGCGTACGGCGGCCAGGACCTGCTCCTCGAACTGGAGATCCTGGCTTCGGATGCGTGCGCGGATGCGCGCCAGCACGTCGGCGACCGCGTCCTGGGGCTGGGCGTGCCGGCCGCGTGGGGCTACGGCCGTGCCGAGGTGCTCCAGAGCGATGCGCGCGTCGGCGTGGATACCGAGTGCGGGGTGGTTGGACTCCAGCTTGCCCAGGTCGGCCTCGATCTGGATGAGGCGGCCCTTGGGGGCGAAGGTGTGGTAGTTGCTGGAGAGTTCGCCCAGGCCGGTGCCGGCCACGAGCAGGACGTCGGCGTTCTCCAGGAATTCGGTGAGGTGGCGGTCCTCCAGCCAGGACTGCAGGGACAGGGGGTGGTTCCAGGGGAAGGCGCCCTTCCCGCCGAACGTGGTCGCCACCGGGGCCTGCAGTTGTTCGGCCAGGTCCAGCAAGGCCTGTTGGCCCTGTGCACGAACCACGCCTCCGCCCGCCAGGATCGCCGGGCGGTCGGCCGCGTCCAGGATGCGGGCCGCCTCCGTGATGACCTCGGCGCGCGGGCGCACGGGCAGCGCCGGTGCCGTCAGATTGTCGACCGGCGGAACGGTGACCGGGGCCAGGAGGATGTCCTGCGGCACTTCGACCCAGACCGGGCCGGTGGGGGCGGTTGCCGCCTCCTGCCAAGCCTGGGCGATCGCCGAGGGGATCTGCGAGGCGGTACGCGCGATCCGGGTGGACTTGACCACTCCCCGGGCGATGGCCTGCTGGTCGGGCAGCTCGTGCAGAAAACCGCGCCGGGCGCCGCCGAGTCCCGCGGAGGGAATCTGGCTGCTGATCACGAGTACCGGCGCCGAGGCCGCCATCGCCTCTTGCAGGCCTGCCAATGCCGTCAGCGCGCCGGGTCCGGTCGACAGCAGCAGCGGGGTGACCGTTCCGGTGGTACGGGCATGCCCGTCGGCCGCGAAGGCGGCGTTGTTCTCCACGCGGCTGGAGACGAAACGCAGGCTGCTGTGCCTGAGCGCGTCGAACAGCCCCAGGGCGTGCTGCCCGGGGATGCCGAAGACGGTGGAGGCGCCGAGGGCCTCCAGGGATTCGATGACGAGGTCGCCGCCGTTGCGGCGACGGCTGCTGGATCCGTTCGGGATGGGCTTGTTCATGGCTACCTGTGGGTTGTGGGTACTGGTGCTTTCAGCTGACGGGCATTCAGCTGTCGGTGAGGAAACGGTGCAGAGTGCGGGCCCCGAAGCGGAGGCTCTCGAGCGGGATGCGCTCGTCGGTGCCGTGGAACATGGCGGCGAAGTCGAAGCCGGGGGGAAGTCGCAGCGGGGCGAAACCGAACCCCTGGATGCCCAGCGGAGCGAAGGAGGCGTTGTCGGTCGAGGCGGAGGAGCAGTACGGGATCACCGTTGCTGCGGGGTCCTCGGCGCGCAGAGCCCGGTGCATGGCGGAGACGAGTGCGCCGTCGGGGACGGCCTCGGCCGAGTCCGTGAAGTCCATGATGTCGACTTCTATGCCGGGTCCGACGAGGTCGGCGACCGTACGCAGGAACTCCTCGTGACGGCCGGGCACGAAACGTCCGTCCACCAGTGCTTCCGCTTCCGACGGGATCACGTTGACGGTGTCTCCGGCGCGCAGCACCGTCGGATTGGCCACATGCCGCAGGGAGGAACTGACCAGCCCCGCGACCGACGTGAGGGCGGTGCCGTCGAGGTCGTCCTCGATCACGTCGATCCCGGTCAGATCCCGCAGCTCGCCCGTCATACGGGTGGTGGTCGGGGTGAGCTCGACGGGCCAGGTGTGCCGGGCGAGCCGGGTCACGGCCGCGGCCAGGTGCGCGGTGGCGTTGTCGTTGGTGATCATCGAGCCGTGACCGCGTGTGCCGCGGGCCCGCAGGCGCAGCCAGGCGACGCCCTTGCGGGCGGTCTCGATGAGGTAGACGCGCTGGTCGGCGCCGGGTACATCGACAGAGAAGCCGCCGATCTCGCTCACGGCCTGGTCGCAGCCGTCCAGGAGATCGCGATGGTGGGTGGCGAGCCACCGTGAGCCCAGGTCGCCGCCGGCCTCCTCGTCCGCGAGGAACGCCAGGACGATGTCCCGGGCGGGCAGTTCACCGCTGCGGGCCAGCCGCCTAACGGCGGCCAGGATCATCGCGTTCATGTTCTTCATGTCGACGGCGCCTCGGCCCCACAGACAGCCGTCCCGGATCTCCCCGGCGAACGGGTCGACGGACCAGTCGTGCGGGTCGGCGGGCACGACGTCGAGGTGTCCGTGCACGAGCAGGGCCGGACGCGACCGGTCGCGTCCGGGGATCCTGGCAACCACGCTGGTGCGACGGGGGTCGGCTTCGAGCAGGGTGCTGTCGATGCCTACCTCGTCCAGCCGGTGGGCGACATACTCGGCCGCCTGCCGTTCCCCCGGGCCGGTGCCGTCGAAGTAGTTGCTGGTGTCGATGCGGATCAGGTCCCGGCACAACTCGACTACTTCGTCGAGTCCCTGCTGGTCCGGTTCCACGGCCGTGGCGTCTGGCGTGGTCATGGCCGCCCTCCTACAGGACCTGGGCGAGGAAGGCGCGGGTGCGCTCGTGGCCGGGAGTGGTCAGGACGTCCTTGGCGGAGCCGTGCTCGATGACGCAGCCGCCGTCGAGGAAGGCGACCTGGTCGGCGACCTCACGGGCGAAGCCCATCTCGTGGGTGACGACCACCATGGTCATGCCCGACTCGGCGAGGTCCCGCATGACTTGAAGTACTTCGCCGACGAGTTCGGGGTCGAGCGCGGAGGTCGGTTCGTCGAAGAGCATCAGTTCCGGCCGCATGGCGAGGGCGCGGGCGATGGCGACCCGCTGCTGCTGGCCTCCCGACAGCTGGGAGGGGTAGTGGTTCTCCCGGCCGGCGAGGCCGACGCGGTCGAGGAGGGTGTGGGCCTCCTCCTCGGCTTCGCCCCGGGTGCGGCCCAGGACCCGTTGCGGGGCCTCGGTGATGTTCTGCAGGGCCGTCATGTGCGGGAAGAGGTTGAAGCGCTGGAAGACCATGCCGATGCGGCTGCGGCGACGGGCGATCTCCTTCTCGGAGAGCTCTTGGAGGTAGCCGTCGTGGCGGCGGTAGCCGACGAGTTCACCGGCGACGTACAACTGTCCGGAGTCGATGCGCTCCAGGTGGTTGATACAGCGCAGGAACGTGCTCTTGCCGGAACCGCTGGGGCCGATCAGGCAGGCGACCTCGCCCTGTTCCACGGTGAGGTCGATGCCCTTGAGGATCTCGTTGTGACCGAACGCCTTGTGTACGCCGATCGCGCTGACCATGGGTGTGCTCATCGTGACCTCCCGGCCGCTGCGGCCCGCTCGGAGTTCTTGGAGGGTTGCCCCTTGCGGGCGGAGCCCGGCAGGGTGCCGCGGCCGTAGTACTTCTCCAGCTGACGCTGGCCGAGGGTGAAGAGGGCGGTGAGCGCCAGGTACCAGAGGGAAGCCACCACCAGGAGCGGGATGACCTTGTAGTTCTGGGAGTAGACCTGCTGGAGGTTGGTCAGCAGGTCGTTGCCCGCGATCACCGAGACCAGGGAGGTGGTCTTGAGCATGGTGACGACCTCGTTGCCCATCGGCGGCACGATCACCCGCATCGCCTGCGGCAGGACGATGCGGCGCATCGTGGTGGCCGGAGTCAGGCCCAGGGCACAGGCCGCTTCACGCTGGCCGGGGTCCACGGAGTCGATGCCGCCGCGGACGATCTCGGCGGCGTAGGCGATCTCGTTGAGCCCCAGCGCCAGGATCGCGGCGGTGGTCGCCGAGACCAGGCTGCTGGTCGGGGCCGAGTACAGGACGACGTCGGTGAAGGGGATCCCGATGGTCAGGTGGGGGAAGAACGCCCCGATGAAGCCCCAGAAGATGATCTGCACCAGGACCGGCGTGCCGCGGAACAGCGCGGTGTAGGCGGCCGCGATCGCGCGCAGCACGTAGTTGTCGGACAGCGCCATGACCGCGATCAGGGTGCCGCCGACCACGCCGATCAGCATGCTGATCACGGTCAGGTAGAACGTCACCCACACGCCCTTGACGGTGAGTTGGGCGAACAGGTATGCGCCGACGGTGTGCCAGTCGACGTTGGGGTTGGTGGCGAAGCTCCAGATGATGCCGGCGGCGCAGAGCACGGCCGCGACGGCCATGGCGGTGCGGCCCGGCCTGCGGAGCCTGCGGACGGGGAGGTCGGCGTCATGGACAGCCGACGGCATGGTGGTGGAAGGAACGGATGTCATCGGGTCAGTCCTCCGCCTTGTTGACGGAGGGAGCGCTCACCGCGATGTTGCTGACGCCGTAGGCATCGAGGATCTTGCCGTAGGTACCGTCCTTGATCAGGCCGGCCAGGGCCCTGCGGACGGCTTCGCGGAGGACGGGCTGGTCCTTGGGCAGGCCGATACCCATCGGCACGGCGTCGTAGCCGTTGGGTGCGGCCGGGTCCGTGAGGACCTTGACCGAGTCGTCCTTCTGCGCGGAGTAGCGCAGGGCCGGCAGGTCACCCAGGATCGTGTCGGCCTTGCCGGTCTTGATCGCCAGCAGCGCATCCGAGAACTGCGGGAAGGTCTTGACCGTGACAGCCTGCTTGCCGGCGGCCTTGCACGTGCGGCTCCGCTTGTTCAGCAGGGCCACCTGCTGGGCACCGGTCTGTGCCGCCGCCGTCTTGCCGCACAGGTCGGCCAGCGTCTTGATTCCGCCGGGATTGCCCTTGGCCACGAGGACGGCGGAACCCGAACGGGCGTAGTCGACGAAGTCGACGGTCTTCTCCCGCTCCTTCGTGTCGAACAGACCGGCCATCAGCACGTCGTACTTCTTCGCCTGCAGGCCGGGAAGCAGGCCGTCGAAGGGCTGCTGGGAGAACTCGAACGGCACACCCAGCCGCTGGCCCACGGCGTGACCGAGGTCGATCTCCAGACCGGCGAGCTTCTTCTCCGCCGCGAACATCTCGAAGGGCGGGAAGGGCGCGTTGGTGGCGACCTGGATGCGGCCCGCCTTCTTGTAGCTCGACGGCACCATGGCGTACAGCGCGGGATCGCGCTTGACCGACACCTGGGCCCCGGTCTGACCGGCGGCCGATGCGGAGGCAGCGGTGCCGGCGTCGTCGGGGTTGGCACAGGCGGGGGCGAGGGCCAGGACGACACCTGTTGCCATGACTGCTCTGATACCCAGGCGAGTGCGTCGCCGAGGCGACGGGGCTATGCGTGTGGACATGGTTTCTCCTTGGGGGCACTGCGCGGGGCGGGGAGTGCGTGAGCGGAGCGGTGAGGGCCGACCGGGAGGTCGGGCGCGCACCGGAGGAAGGCGGTGGTCCCCGCGGTGGGACTGCGGACGCCGGCCGCGGTGCGGTCGGCGGTGTCGTCGGACTCGCGCCCTTTGGCCGAAACTCGGCTGACTGGTGGCAAGAGGGTAGGGGTCCCGCCGGTCGGGCAAGGAGACTGTGCTGCTGTCGCTGTACGTAAGCGGTACTTATGCTCGCCGGGGAGCGCCAGGAGTTGTGCCCCTGGGCCCACAAGCGTGCGATGGAGCCAGTCGCGCAGGTCAGGCGGCTGTTTCCAGGGCTGTTGTGAGGGTCGGCAGGGTGATGTTGCGGCCGGAGACGACGGCCACGGCGCGGCCGTGGACCGGCACCTTGCCCGCGAGCAGGGCCGCGACGGCGACCGCGCCGGAGCCTTCGGCCACGTAGCCGCGTTCGGTGATCAGGTAGCGGATCGCCGCGCGGATCTCGGCCTCGGTGACCGTCACCATGGCCTCGACGTGCTGGGCGATCAGGCCGGGCGTCACCGAGCCGGGCTCGATGTTGCCGGCCATGCCGTCGGCGAGGGTCTCCCCGATGCTCACGGTGACCTGCCGACCGGCCTGCACGGCCGCGCTCACCGCTGTGGACACCTCGGCCTCCACGCCCACCACCCGGACGCCGGGACGGGTCGCGGCCCAGAGCCCCAGGCCGGAGGCCATCCCTCCCCCGCCGACGCCGCACACCACTGTCAGGTCACCGTCCAGCTGCGTGTCCAGTTCCCGGCCGATGGTCGACTGACCGGCGATGACGTGCGGATCGTTGTATCCGGACAGATAGTGGGCACCCTGCTCGGCGAGGGCCAGGGCATGCGCCTCGGCCTCGTCGAAGGAATGTCCGACCTGCACCAGGTCGGCACCGAGCCGGCGCAGCAGGGCGACCTTGGCCGGGGAGGCGTTCTCGGCGACCACGACGGTGGCCGAGAGGCCGAGCGCGAGGGCCGCGTAGGCCACGCCCGCCCCGTGGTTGCCGGCGGACGCGGTGACGACACGGGTGCCCTCGGGGAGAGCGGAGAGCGCGGCGAGCGCTCCGCGGACCTTGAAGGAACCCGTGGGCTGCAGGGACTCCAGCTTGAGCGCGAAGTGCGTGCTGCCGGTGGATCCGGCACCGAGGTCGACCGGGGTGGGAGACAGTCGGCTACTGACCGTCCGCCATGCATGGTCCAGGTCATCGGGCGACGGCGGCCGGACGAGGCGCGGGGCAGGCTGGCTTGCCTGGGAGTCGGGAGGTGTGGACAACATGGTTCTCCTGGAAGTCGTCGTGGTGTCCGGTCACGTTCTCCCAGCCGAGAAGCATCAGGAAATACGCTTCTGCTTCATCTGAGATTATGCTTTTCTTATGCTCGATCCACGCAGGCTGAGCCTGCTGCGCGACATCGCCAGGTCTGGATCCATCGCGGGTGCCGCTCGGCTCGCGGGGTGCACGGCCTCGGCCGCCTCCCAGCAACTCTCTGCCCTGGAGCAGGAGTTGGGCGTCGCCCTACTGGAACGCTCCGCGCGCAGTGTCCGCCTGACCGAGGCGGGCCGCGTCCTGGCCGAGCACGCGAACCGCGTCCTGGCCGAGCTCGACGCCGCCCAGGAAGCCGTCCGCGCCGTCTCCGGTCTGCACGGGGGCAGAGTGCGCGTCGCCGCGTTCGCCACCGCGGCCTCCACCTTGGTCCTGCCCGCCCTCATGGCCTTCCGGCAGCGGCACGGCGAGGTCTCCCTGACGTTCAGGGAGGTCGAGCCCGAGGAGGCGATCCCCGCCGTGGCGGCCGGGGAGGTCGACCTGGCCGTCACCCATCAGTACGAGCGACTGCCCCAGCCCGATCTGCGCGGGCTGCAACAGCTCCATCTCCACCGCGACCGGCTGCTGCTCGCCGTTCCTCCGCATCTGCACCAGGCGGGACGGACGACGGCACGACTGCACGACTATGCCCGCGCCGTCTGGCTGTCGACCGTGCCGAGCGAGGGATTCCAAGCGGTCACCGAACTCCTGTGCCGCTCCGAGGGCTTCGAACCGGAAATCGCCTTCCGCTCCGACCACTACGAGATGCTGCTCGACATGGTGGCCGCCGACTTCGGCGTGGCCCTCGTTCCCGGGCTCGCGGCTGTGCCGCGGGCCGGCGTGACCTACCTGGAGATCGTGGAGCCGGCGGGGGTGGCCCGTGACATCCACCTCACCGTGCGCACCGCCGATTCCTCGACTGCGACGCGTGCGCTCACACAGTTGTTCCTCCAGCGGCGTACCGTCGGCCGGCCGGGCCATGCCCCGTGAGCGGCGGGAGATACTGAAAGGCCCGACCGGGTTTGTCAGGACCCGCCGAGGCTGTCGAGGAACTGACCGACGAGACCCAGGCCGGTGCGCAGGGTCTCGGTGTCGTCGGCGAAGCCGATGCGGACGGTGTGTTCGATGCCGAAGGCGGCGCCGGGGGTGAAGATGACTCCGGTCCGCTCCAGCAGGCGGGTGCAGAACTCGTAGGAGCCGATCGGAGCGCGGTAGCGCAGAAGTGCGGTGGTACCCGAGGACGGCCTGACGTAGCCGATGTCGTGGCGGCCGCCGAGCCACTCGTCCAGGATGGCGAGGTTGGTGCGGGTGATCCGGTGCGCGCGGGCCAGGATCGCGTCCTTGTTCTCCAGCGCGACACACGCCAGCAGATCGTCGACGCGGCCGACGCTGACGGTGGTGTAGTCCCGGTGCGTGGAGACGTCGGCCAGCAGTCCGGCCGGTCCGACGATCCAGCCCAGGCGCAGTCCGGCCAGCGAGTACGGCTTGGACATGCTGCCGGTGGAGATGCCCCGCTCGTACAGGTCGGCGATCGAGGCGGTGAAGCCGTCGCCGGTCTGGTCCACGCCTCGGTAGACCTCGTCGCACAGCACCCAGGCCCCGGCCCGCCGCGCGATCTCGGCGATCCGCTTCAGGCCGGCCTCGTCGATCAGCGCGCCGGTGGGGTTGTTGGGGTTGTTGACGGCGATGAGTTTGGTGTCCGCGGTGACCAGGCGGTCGAGTGCGTCGAGGTCGGGCAGCCAGCCGTGCTCCTCGCGAAGCGGCAGCTGGTCGACGCGGGCGCCGTAGCTCTCGGGGATGGAGTAGTGCTGCTGGTAGGTGGGGACCACGGCCACGACATGGTCGCCGGGTTCCACGAGGGTGGTGTGCACGAGTGCGTTCGCGCCGATCGCCCCGTGGGTGATCAGGACGTTGTCCGGACCCTGCGTCGCGTACAGGCCCGCGACCAGGCCGCGCAGGCGCGGACTGCCGGGGATCGGCCCGTAGGTGAGCGGGGTGGCGGCCAGCTCGGCCAGCACCTCGTCGCGTCGGCCGGACAGGTCCAGCAGCTCGCCGGCGGTCAGTGAACGGACGCAGGTCTCGGCCAGGTTGTACCGGCAGGTCTCCTCGTAGTCGTTCATCCAGCGCTCGACTTCGAACTCGCGGATCTTCATCAGTGCCGTTCCTCGGTCGTCGCGTTGTCGTTCTCGTAGGCGGCCCATGCGACGGCCGCGTCCTCGATGCCCAGTCCGACGGACCGGAAGTACACGGGGCGTTCACCGCTCGGGCGCGGGGCACGGCCGGTGACCAGGTCGGCCAGGTCGCCGCGCACCAGGGCGGGATCCCAGCCCGATGCGGTGGCCTGGAGCAGCTCGGCGGCGACCCGCAGGCTGGTGCGCGCGTCCACGTACACGTCCAGCTCCTGCACCGCCGCGGGCGGGATCTCACGCGCACCGGGGGCGTTGGTGGAGATCGAGGTGACGACCGCCCCCGCGGCGAGGCCACGAGGATCGAGTACGTCGTCGGCGGCCGAGGTGCACAGCATCACCAGGTCCGCACCCTCGACCGCCTCCTCGACAGAGGAGACGACCTTGTCCTCGCCCTCGACTTCGTCGATCCCCACGGGCGAGAACACGCGAACGGTCATGCCGGGACGGACGAGGCGCAGATAGCGGGAGTGGGCGCGGCCGATACGGCCGTAGCCGATGACGGCCGCGGTGCGGGCGTCCGGCGGCAGCAGGAGGTCGGCGGCCAGCACGGTGGTGGCCGCGGTGCGCTCGGCGGTGAGGCCGGAGGCGTCGAGCAGGGCGACCGGCTCTCCGGTGGACAGGCTCATCAGCAGCGTCCAGGCCGTGACCACCGCGGGGCCGGCGGGCTGCGGCAGGTACGGGGAGACCTTGACGGCGTGGACACCGGCGGCGGGCAGTACGGCCGGGTAGTGGATGACGTCACCGCCGCCCGGCAGGTCGACGACGAACTGACCAGGGCCGGCCGGCTCACTGTGGGAAGAATCCCCGAACGCCTGGCGCAGCGCGGCCAGAACGGCCCGCTCGGAGACATGGGGTGTGGTTATCACTCGCATGATGAGCAATATATTGCCCACTCGTGTCTACGGCAAGCCTTGCGTGCACTATATTGCTCACCATGAGCAGTGAACTCGCCGCCGGCAGCACGCAGGAGTTCGTCACCCGTATCGGCGGGCGCATCAGGGCCCTGCGCAAACAGCGCGGCTGGAGCGTGCAGCAGCTGGCGGAGGCAGCCGGACTGAGTCGGCGCATGCTCACCGACATCGAACTGGGCCAGGCCAATCCAAGCCTCGGCACCGTCGACCGGGTCGCGCGGGCCCTGGACACCGACTTCGCCGCCCTCGCCCTCCCGGAACGCGACACGGCGGACGAGGAGGTCGAGGGGACGCTCGTTTGGCAGGGCCCCGACGGCAGCCAGGCACTCCTCCTCGGGGCTACGGGGGACCCGCGCGCCGAACTGTGGCGCTGGACCCTGGCCCCCGGTGGCGCCTACCACGCCGAGCCCGACAGACCCGGCGCACAGGAGATCCATCACGTGCTCTCCGGCCGCCTGACCCTGATGCTGGAGTCCGGCCCCCACTTGCTGGCACCCGGGCAGAGCACGGTCATCGCCAGCGACCAGCAATACGCCTACCGCAACGAAGACACCCAGCCGGTCGTCTTCGTGCGCGTGGTCACCGGAGCGTAGGCCGCTGGCCGGCGCCGTGAACGCCGTCACCCTGCCGATCGGTGTGGCTCCGGCGGGAGAACAACGGCGTACGCCCGGCGGAGCTGGAGTTGCATGAACCACCCCGGCGCTGGAGTAATGCCAGGTCTCGGCGATGGCCCGGCACCTGGACGAACAGGTCGCGGTCTTCCGCAACCGGCCCCTGGACCAGGGGCCTTACGCCTTCTTCTGGGTGGACGCGCTCACGCAGAAGGTCCGCGAGGGCGATCGGATCATCAACGTCCATGCGCTGATCGCGATCGGTGTCAATGCCGACGGACACCGCCCTGCCCACCGAACTCACCGCATGGCCTCGAAGGTCGAGATCACCGCGTAGCCGTTGATACACCACTCCCACGGACGTGATCCCTCGGGCTACCTTCTCGACCTGCGACAACACGCTGAAAATCCGAAGGGCGGACAGAATCGACCCGAATTCGCCTCCGAAGCCCTCACACGCTCCGACGAACAGACTTGATCTGCAGCGATGCAATTTCCGCTCATGTACCAACGGCCTCATCGCGTCGTGGAACAGCTCCTTGATCTCGATGCTCTCCAGGCTCGGACAGGGGACACCTGGATACTCCTCTCCGAGGACCAGGTCGAAGTCCCGCGCAGCCAGAGCCACAAGGGCGTTGTCCGGATCGATCTGGGCGATCTCCGGACGCAAGTGCGGGTAGGCGGCGGTGACCTCCGAGAACACGTGCGGAAGGAGCACCAGGGCTGCGGTCGGGAAAGTCGCCACGCGCGACGTGCCGCAAACGCCGAGAAGCGACTCCGTGACCTCGGCCTCGGCGAGTTCCATCTGCCACCCCGCCTGGCGCTGTCTGTCGGTCCGAGTGACGAGCCGCGCGGAGCGGACCGTGGGCCGATCACTCAGCCGCCGGGGGCAGAGAGGACCGGCTCGTCGAGCAGGCGCCGGGCCGTCGTGATGTCCGTGACCAGCACGGTGAGCCAGCGCCCGCGTATGGCGGCGCGTACGGCCGGGTACTTCCGCTCACCGCCCGCGACGGCGATACGGCGCGGGACCGTGCGCAGTTGGTCGACGGAGATCCCGATCGTCCGCTCGCCGAGCCCCGCGTCCACGTGGACACCGTTCTCGTCGAAGAAGCGCTGGCAGATGTCGCCCACCGCGCCGAGGGCGCGCAGCCTGGCGATCTCCTCCTCGGCCACCGCGTTGCCGCTCAGCTGAAGCAAGGGGGACGGCTGCAGGCTGCCGATGCCGACCAGCACGGCACTGAGCTGCTGCCATGCCTGGCTGACCTCCAATACCGCCGGATCGCGCAGCAGGGAGAGCCGGGCCTCCGCGGAGCCGACGAGTCCCGGTGCCCGGACGAACAGCGGGGTACCGCCGGTCAGGTCGGCGAGCCGGGCGGTGAGCCGGGTCGCCTGCACCTGGCTCTGCGGATCGCCGATGCCGCCCATGAGCTGGACGACCTGGGCGGCGTCCCGGGCCTTGGTGGGCTGCATCGCCTCGACGGCGGCGAGCAGAGTCTCGCTCCACGTCGACACACCGATCAGGTCACCGGGGCGGAACGCGGTCTCCAGATAACTCGCGGCCGCCGAGCCGAGCGCGCGTAGCAGGGTGCGCGGGTGCTCGGGCAGGTCGTCCCCGTCCAGGACGACGACGTCGGTCAGCTGGTAGCGCTCCGCGAGGGCGTCTTCCAGGTCGCTGTGGATGCCCGGCGGCGCGACGACGATGGTGCGGACCACGCCCAGGTCAGTCGCGGAGCGGAGCAGCCGGGAGACGCCGGCCTGGGACAGCCCCAGCGCGCCGGCGATCTCGGCCTGCCGCATTCCGCGCTCGTGGTACATGCGGGCCACACGCACGATGAGCCGCAACTTGTCGGCGGATTCGCTGCTGGTGAGGTCAGGACGCTGGGACACACCACGAACCCTACTGATCCAGGGCGCCGGAGGCGGAATGATCACGGCGCTTCCGCCAGGCCCGAGGGGGCTGGGACGGTCGTACTCGCCCGGGACACGGCCTCGTGCCAGGCGCTGAGGCGCTGGGCTCGCTCCACCGACGACCAGCGAGGGCGATAGGTGTCCGCCGTCCCCGCGGCATCGGACAGGTCTTCCTTCGTGAAGATCCCGAGGGATTGACCGGCGAGCCGCGCCGCCCCCAGCGCGGACATGCCGTGGTCGTGCGGGCGGCGCAGTTCGCGTCCCGAGACGTCCGCCTGCAGTTGCATGAGCGTCGCGTTGCCACTGGGACCGCCGTCCGCGAGCAGGCTGGTGACGAGCGTGTCCGGGGTGTCGAACCCGGCCACGACGTCCTCCACCTGGAAGGCGACCGATTCCAGGGCGGCCCGGGCGAGTTCGGGCAGGCCCGCCGCGAAGGTCAGCCCGGAGACGAGTCCGGTGGCCTCGTTGTCCCACCAGGGCGCGCCGAGGCCGCCGAACGCCGGCACGAGGTGCACGCCGGCGGAGTCCGGCGCGGCTCGTGCGGCGAGTGCGCCCTCGTCGGTGCCGAACAGACCGGCGAGCCAGCGCAGGGTGGCGCCGGAGGAGCGGATGTTGCCCTCCAGGGCGTAGGCGGGGGCGCCGTCGTCCCAGGCGACAGTCAGGCACAGCGGTGACTGTTCGGCGCGGGCAGGTGAGGTGATCAGGCCCATGACGGACGAGCCGGTGCCGTAGGTGACCTTCACACTGCCCGGTGCGAAGACACCATGGCCGAACAGCGCGGCGTGCGAGTCGCCCAGCACGGCGCCGACCGGCGTCCCGTCCATCAGCCCCGGCAAGCTTCGTACGGCGGGGAAGGGACCGGTCGAGGCGACGATCGCGGGCAGGGCCGCACGCGGCACGTCGAAGAGGTCGAGCAGCCGCTCGTCCCAGTCGCGCGTGCGTACGTCGAGGAGCTGGGTGCGGGAGGCGTTGCCGACTTCGACGACGTGCGCGGCCTGCCCGCTCAGCCGCCACAGCAGCCAGGAGTCGACAGTGCCGAGGCAGAGTTCACCGCGCCGGGCCCGGGTGCGGTCCGGGTCGTGGGTGTCCAGGAGCCACTGCGCCTTGAGGGCGCTGAACATCGGGTCCAGGGGCAGACCCGTGGTCGTACGGACGGCCGGGCCCAGTCCTTCGGCGAGCAGCTTGGCGCAGGCGGACGCCGTGCGCCGGTCCTGCCAGCCGAGGACCGGGCCGAGCGGTCGCCCACCGGACCGTTCCCAGAGCAGGCAGGACTCCCGTTGGCTGGATATGCCGAGCGCGGCCACCCGGCGGGGGTCGTGACCCGCCAGGCACCTCTCGACCGCCTGCGTCACGCTCTGCCAGATCTCTTCGGCGGACTGCTCGACCCAGCCAGGGCGGGGGTGTGCGGCGGAGAGCGGCACGGACGCCGAGGCCACCACCGCGCCGGTGTGATCGACCAGCAGGGCCTTGGTCGCGGAGGTGCCCTGGTCGACGGCGAGGAGCAGCGGGTCGGACGTCATGACGCCGAGGATCGCAGACGGAGCAGTTCGCATGCCGCGCGGTGGATGGCGTCGGCGGTCAGGCCGAAGTGCTCCAGCAAGCCCTCGGCACTGTCGGTCGGCGCGAACCCGGACACGCCGAGCAGCCGCAGCGGCACGGGAGCGTGCTGCCCGGTGAGGGAGGCGACGGCCGCGCCGAGACCGCCGCTGACGGTGGCCTCCTCCGCGGTGAGGACGGCGCCGGTCTCGGCGGCGGCCCGCAGGATCGCGGTCTCGTCCAGCGGGTCGACGAACGGTGTGTTCAGGACGCGGGCGGAGATGCCCTCGGCGGCGAGCCTGTCGGCCGCGATCAGGGCACGCGGGACCAGCGTGCCGACAGCGACGAAGGTGACGTCGTTCCCCTCCCGAAGGGTCAGTGCGCGCCCCTGGGAGAAGGGGGCATCGGCAGGGATCACGTCGGGCACCTTGACGCGGGGGATGCGCAGATAGCTGGGCCCGTCGTGGGCGTACGCCCAGCGGACGGCGGCGCGGGTCTGGGCGCGGTCGGTGGGCACGACCACGGCCAGGTCGGCGACCGCGCGGAGCCAGGACAGGTCCTCCACGGAGTGATGGGTGGGGCCGAGTTCGCCGTAGGCCATGCCGGGGCTCTGGCCGCACAGGACCACCTTGTGCCCGCTGTAGGCGCAGTCGGCCTTGATCTGTTCCAGAGCGCGGCCGGTCAGGAAGGGGCCGGCCGCCGAGACGAAGGGCACAAGGCCCGCGTTGGCGAGGCCGGCGCCGACGCCGACCATGTTCTGTTCGGCTATGCCGACGTTGATCAGCCGGTCGGGGAACTCGGCCCGGAATCCGGCGAGGTTGCTGGAGCCCACGGAGTCGTTGCAGACCACGACGACGCGGTCGTCCTCGCGGGCGAGTGCGATGAGTTCCTCGGCGAACGCCTGTCGGCAGTCGTACGCCGGCGCGTGGTCGAGGGGGTGGGTGACGGTCTCGGTCAACGGGTCAGCTCCTTGACGGCGGCGCGCACCTGGTCCTGGTCGGGCACCCGGTGATGCCATTCGGCGCGGTCCTCGATGAAGGACACGCCCTTGCCCTTCACGGTGTGGGCGACGACGGCGACGGGGCGTCCCGTAGTGGCGGGCGCAAATGCGGCGAGCAGGGCCGCATGGTCGTGGCCGTCCGCCTCGCGTACCTCCCAGCCGAACGCGTCCCACTTTCCGGCCAGCGGGTCGAGGCCGACCGTCTCCTCGGTCCGGGCTCCCTGTTGCAGCCGGTTGCGGTCCACAACGGCGCACAGCCCCGTCAGACCCTGGTGTCCGGCGGTCATCGCCGCCTCCCAGTTGCTGCCCTCCTGGAGTTCCCCGTCGCCGAGGACGACCACCGTTCGGCTGCCGTCGCCGCGCAGCCGGGCGCCGAGGGCGCAGCCGACCGCCACGGGCAGGCCGTGACCGAGAGGGCCGGTGTTCGTCTCCACGCCAGGGACCTTCCGGCGGTTGGGATGGCCGTTCAGGGCTGACGACGGTGCCGTGAAGGTGGCGAGCTCGGACTGCGGGAAGTAGCCGCAGTACGCGAGCGTGGCGTAGAGGGAAGCCGCGGCGTGCCCCTTGCTGAGGATGAACCGGTCCCGGCCGGGGGCGCCGGGGTGCTCCGGATCGACGTCGAGGACGGCGCCGAAGAGCGTGGCGAGGATGTCGGTGACGGAGAAGTCCCCGCCGATGTGCCCAAGCCCGGCGCGGTCGATCATCTCCAGGACCCTGAGCCGGATGTCGGTGGACATGGCACGAAGGTGTTCGACGGCCCGGTCGGGGTCCTCGGAGCGGATGGAGCGTTGCAGCCGGCGATAACCCGCCGCAGTGGCGAGGTCAGCGGTCAACATGTGAATATCCATTCAGTGTGCGATATCTATGTGAGCCAGATGGTGGGGTGCCGCACGCGCGGACGTCAACCCCCCAGATGGAGCCCTTGACACCCCCGATCGAGCCGACCTAACGTCCAAGCGAAGAGAGCGGCAACATCTGAATAGATATTCAGGAGATCTTTCGTGACTGCACCCCCGGCCCCATCCGAACGCACCTTCACCGGCGGCATGTGGACGTTCGGCCGCATCATCGACCGCTACGCCACCGACGGTTACGGGCCCACCGTGTCCACCCTGCGGACCATCGAACTGGCCGCCTCATCCGGACAGCTGGTCGGCCTGGACCTCAACTACCCCTTCGACGAGGGCGTCACAGTGGAGCAGGTGGCCAAGTCCCTCACCGAGCACGGCATGACGGCCGTCAACATCACACCGGTGATCTACGACCGGGGATTCCGCAGCGGCTCGTTCACCAGCGCCGACCCCGCCGTCCGCGGACGCGCCGTCGAACTCGCGCACGAGTCGGTCGAGGTGGCGGGCCGCCTCGGCGCCCGCTACGTGAAGTTCTGGCCCGGCCAGGACGGTTACGACTACCCGTTCCAGGTGGACTACGCCGCGCTGCGCCGCCACGCGATCGAGGGCATCCGGGACGTCGCCCGGAACTTCCCCGACGTCACCTTCGCCATCGAGTACAAGCTCAAGGAACCCCGCAACCGCCTGTTCTGGTCGACGGCCGCCGCGAGCCTGCTCGCCATCGAGCAGATGGGCGTCGACAACGTCGGCCTGGTCGTGGACTTCGGGCACTCCCTGTTCGCCAAGGAGAACCCGGCCGAAGCTCTCACCCTCGCCCATTCCATGGGACGGCTCGTCGACATCGAACTCGACGACAACTACCGGGAATGGGACGACGACCTGACCGCCGGCGCCCTCCACCTCGTGGAGACCTTGGAGTTCCTGCACGTCGTCCGCCAGATCGACTGGCAGGAGCCACTGAAGCTGGACCTCTTCCCCTACCGCGAGGACCCGGGCGACGCCGTCCGCGAGTCCGTCGCGACCCTGCGGGCTCTGGAGGACAAGGCCGCCCGGCTTCCATTGCAGGAGCTGCGTGCGGCGCAGGCCGCCCACGACGCCATGGCCGTGCAGCGCATCGTGCGCACGGCACTGCTCGGCTGAGATCCTCGTACCACCCGGCATCTCCCCCGGCTCGACGACGAATTGACGCTCGTCCAGTTCAAGCATTGCAAACTCGGGCAGGTGGCGGCCTGCATCGAGGAACTGCGGACCGGTCCGGAGGCCCAGGCCGCTCTCTTCGCGGAGCCGCGGATGTGCCGATCGGCAGCGCCTGCTGTGCGCGGCAGGAAACCGCCACGCGGTGGCGTACGTTCGAGTCGGAGCTGCACAGACCCGACCACGACCGGCATCGTGCTCCAGGCCGAGTTCCGCCATCGCATCGGGTTCATGCCCGACGAGGAGGGCACCTGGACCTTTCATGCGACGAACAACGCCCGATCCATGGACGCGGTCACCGGTACCTTCCAGAAACAGTTCAACTTCCAGCACGCCGACGGCGGCACCCGCTACTTCCGCGTGGGTACCACCGCCTACGGTGCCGCGTCCACCTTGTCGGAGTTCGCGATCCCCCGCATCCCGTCGACGTCCAGGATCACCGAGCCGCCACCGAGAGGTGGCGACTGCGCCGGCGGAGGCTTCTCACCCGTGGGTGCTGTCTTCGGGAATCCTGGTGAGACGCACCGGCCCCCAGTTCGGTCTTTCGCCGCCCGTGGTGACGGTCACTCCTGCGTCGCCGACGAGCAGGTGCTCCACAGTGTCGGCAAGAGGAGCAGTCAGCGGTAAGGCTTGCGAGTTCCTGCACACGAACTGTGTCTCGGGGCACCGATTCGGTACCGCCGCAGAGCGCTCTCGTGACGGATTCAGTCGACAACCGGCACGGACGGACTTCCCGGCGTCATGTTGAACGGCGTGACGACCTGGATCGCGGAAGGCAGGGCGGGGCCGTCGTCGGGGAGGGCCTTGTGGGCGCGCATGATGATCTGGCAGGCGCGGCGCATGTCCTGGCGCAGGTCGTGGTGGAGTACCGCGGAGAGCCGACGCTCGCGCAGCAGGCGGGTGTTGACGTGGTCGAGGTCGTGGGCGACGAACACCGCGCACTCCCGTTCCAGCGCATCGAAGGCGTCAAGGGTGGCGAGGTTGCCCCCGCCCACGGAGTAGACGCCGATGATGTCCTCGTCGCGCTTGAGTGCCTCGACGACGAGGTCGTACTGGGTGGCGTCCAGCCCGTCGCTGTCGGTGACCTCCACCAGGGACCGCTGGGGGTAGGTGAGGCGCATCTCGCTGCGGAAGCCCAT
Source organism: Streptomyces sp. NPDC048288 (assembly GCF_043201555.1). Taxonomy (NCBI): domain Bacteria; kingdom Bacillati; phylum Actinomycetota; class Actinomycetes; order Kitasatosporales; family Streptomycetaceae; genus Streptomyces; species Streptomyces sp. NPDC048288. The sequence goes on along the minus strand of NZ_JBICZD010000010.1, from coordinate 6,262 downwards.
CTCGCGCTCCTCCTCGCCGCGGAAGGAGCCGCGGCTGATGGTGGTGAGCACCTTGCCCGGCCGGTCGCCGAGCCACTGCCCGAGCAGGAAGGCGGCGGTGGCGCCGGCCGCACGGTTGTCGATGCCGACGTACGCCAGACGCGCGCTGTGCGGCAGATCCGTCACCAGGGTGACGACCGGTATACCGGCCGCGACCAGTCGGCCGACGGCCGCGCCGACCTCCGGCACGTCGGGCGCCTTGAGGATCACGCCCTGCGAGCCGCGCTTGGCGATCTTGTCCAGGGTCCCGATCAGCTCGGCGGGCGGACAGGTCTCGCGGAAGTGGAAGCGCGAGCGCACCAGGGCGGGATGCAGTGACGGCAGTTCGGCCTCCAGCGCCTCGCGTACGGCGGTGGAGAACCGCTCCGGGGTCTGCATCACGATGTCGATCATGAAGGTGCGGCCCCCGATGCGGACCTGGGCCTGCTGGCGGTCGAGGTCCTTGATGGCCTCTTCCACCTCCCTGATGGTGCTCTCTCGCACATTGCCGCGCTGATTGAGCACGCGGTCGACGGTGGCCGTGCTCAGTCCCGCCTGACGGGCGATTTCCCTGATCGGGTAGGGGTGCCTCATGAGTGATCCCAAGAGATTCTGATGGAGTTTTGATGTATCGGTAAGCATTGAATGATGGGTTCGGGTTCTCAAGACTGGCAGAAATGCACGGACTGCGAAAGGACCCAGGATGTCTTCCCCAGCCGCGGCGGCGCGGACTTGGTTGACCGAGGCGGACTGCGATCTCGGAGCGTTTCGTTCCCTCGTGGAGCGGAGCACCGACCCCGCGGACCACCCCTCGGCCGAGCGGGTCGAGCAGAACGTTCCGCTGTACGACAGTGACCGGCTCCGCAGCCTCGCGGGCGACCCGGAGAGCCGGCGGATCGTTCAGGGCGAACTGGTCCGGGCGCTGCTGGACGGGCCGGGCATCGTCGTCCTGAAGCGGGCCTTCGCCGACGGTGCCGTGGTCGACGGCATGTCCCAGGTCTTTCGCGCCCTGATCGAGGAGGAACGCGCGACGGGAGCGGCGCGCGGCGACCACTTCGCCAAGCCCGGCGCCAACGACCGGGTCTGGAACGCCCTGGACAAGGTGGCCGTACGGGCGCCGGAGGCGTTCGCCGACTACTACGCCAACGACATGCTGGCCTTGGTCTCCGAGGCCTGGCTCGGGTCCGGATACCAGGTGACCTCGCAGGTCAACGTCGTCAATCCGGGCGGAGCCGCGCAAAGTGTGCACCGTGACTACCACCTCGGCTTCCTGAGCCAGGAGCGGGCCGCCGCCTATCCGGCGCACGTCCACCGGCTCTCCCCCGTACTGACCCTGCAGGGCGCGGTGGCTCACTGCGACATGCCCGTCGAGTCCGGTCCGACGCTGTACCTGCCGCACTCGCAGAAGTTCGAGCCGGGCTACCTGGCCTGGCGGCTGCCGCGGTTCGTCGAGTACTTCGACGGCCACCACGTCCAGCTCCCGTTGGAGAAGGGCGACGCGGTGTTCTTCAACCCGGCGCTCTTCCACGCCGCCGGACACAACAGGTCGACCGGCATCAAGCGGATGGCGAACCTGCTGCAGATCTCCTCCGCCTTCGGCCGCGCGATGGAGACGGTGGACCGTGAGGCGATGGCCGACGCCGTCTTCCCGGTGCTGCTGCGCCGCAAGGCCGAGGGCGTCTCGGAGGACTGGCTGCGCCGCGTGGTCGCCGCCACCGCCGAGGGCTACCCCTTCCCCACCAACCTGGACCTCGACCCGCCGGTCGACGGTCTCGCCCCGCCCTCCCAGGCGGACACGCTCTGGCAGGCCGCCGACGAGGGATGGGCCCCCGGGCGGCTGCACCAGGAACTGCAGGCGGCCGCCAAGCGCCGCCGGAGCTGAAAGGAACATCTGACTCATGGGACTGCTGGAGGACAAGGTCGTCCTCGTCAACGGCGGCAGCCAGGGCGTCGGCGCGGGCATCGTGCGGGCGGCCGTACGGGAGGGCGCGACGGTCGTCTTCACCGGCCGCCGGGCCGAGGTCGGCGAGAAGCTCGCCGCGGACACCGGCGCGCACTTCCTGCACGCCGACCTCGCCGACCCGGCTCAGGCGCGCGACAGCGCCGTCCAAGTCGTGGACGCTCACGGACGCATCGACTGCCTGGTCAACGCGGCCGGACTGACGTCGCGCGGCTCGCTGCTCGACACCACGCCGGAGCTGTTCGACCAGCACATGGCGATCAACCTGCGGGCGCCGTTCTTCGCGATGCAGGCGGCGGTGGCCGACATGGTCGCCCGCGAGGCGCCGGGCACCATCGTCAACATCGGCTCCAACTGCGCCCACGGCGGGCCGCCCAACCTGGCTCCGTATTCCGCGGCGAAGGCAGGGCTGGCCGGGCTGACCCGCAACGCCGCCCACGCCCACCGCTGGGACAGGATCCGGATCAACGGCCTCAACATCGGCTGGACGGACACCGAGGGTGAGGACGCCACGCAGCGTGCCTTCCACGGCGCGGGCGACGACTGGCGGGAGCAGGCCGCCGCGGCACAGCCCATGGGCAAGCTCGGGCAGGTCGACGAGATCGCGGACTTCGTCGTCTTCCTGCTGTCCGACCGCAGTGGCGTGGTGACCGGTTCGGTCATCGACTGGGACCAGATCGTCTTCGGCGGCCAGGACTGAGCCGCTCCTCCTGAGGCAGAGAAAGAAGAGTCGCATGCGTATCGGAATCATGGGACTGGGCCGGATCGGCGCATTCCACGCGGAGACCCTCGCCGGGCTGGACGCGGTGGACTCCCTGGTGGTCACCGACCCGGTGGCCGCGGCCGCCGCCTCGGCCGCCGAGAGATTCGGGGCCACCGCGGTGGACTCCCCCGAGGCCGTGTTCGCCGCCGGCGTCGACGGCGTCGTCATCGCCGCCGCGACCGACGCCCACCCCGAGCTCATCCTCGCCGCTGTGAGGGCGGGCGTCCCGGTCTTCTGCGAGAAGCCCGTGGCCCGTGGCGTCGAGGAGAGCCTGGAGGTGCTGCGCGCGGTCCAGGGCAGCGGTGTCGAGGTGCACATCGGCTACAACCGGCGCTTCGACGCGGGCTGCGTGGCCGCACGCCGGGCCGTGGTCAGCGGTGGGCTCGGCGACCTGCACACGGTCCGGTCGACCACCCTCGACCCCGCTCCGCCGCCGCCCGCGTACGTGGCCGCCTCCGGCGGTATCTTCCGCGACTGCTCGGTGCACGACTTCGACATCGTGCGCTGGGTGACGGGCCGCGAGGTGGTCGAGGCCTTCGCGACCGGCGGCAACCGGGGAGCGGACTACATCAAAGAGGCCGGCGACGTCGACACGGCGTCCTCCCTGCTCACCCTGGACGACGGCACCATCGCCGTCATCTCCAACTCCCGTCACAACGCCCGTGGTTACGACGTACGCCTGGAGCTGCACGGCATGAAGGACAGCATCGCGGTCGGCCTGGAGGACAAGCTGCCGCTGCGCTCCGTCGAACCGGGCGCCACCTTCCCGGCCGGGAAGCCGCACCACTTCTTCATGGACCGCTTCACCGCCGCCTACCGCGCCGAACTCACCGCGTTCACCGAGGTGGTCGCGGGCGCCCGGCCCTCCCCCTGCACGGTGGCCGACGCCATCGAGGCGAGCTGGATCGCCGAGGCGTGCACCCTCTCGCTCCACGAGCACCGGCCCGTACGACTCGACGAGGTACGCAAGGGATGACGGTCGAGCCCCTGCGGATCGGTGTCCTGGGCGCGGCCCGGATCGCCGAGCTGTCGATCGTGGGCCCGGCGCGCGCGGGCGGTCACCGGCTTGTCGCGGTGGCCGCCCGCGACCGCGGCCGGGCGGAGGCCTTCGCGGCCGCGCACGGCGTCGAACGCGTCGCCTGCTCGTACGCCGACCTGGTCGCCGACCCCGAGATCGAGGTCGTGTACAACCCGTTGGCCAACGGCCTGCACGGGCCGTGGAACCTGGCCGCTCTCCGGGCCGGCAAGCACGTCCTCACCGAGAAGCCGTCCGCCAGCAACGCCGAGGAGGCCGCCGAGGTCCACGTGGCGGCGGCCAAGGCGGGCACCGTCCTCATGGAGGGCTTCCACTACCTCTTTCACCCGGTCACACGACGCCTCCACGAGTTGCTGGACAGCGGCGCACTGGGCGAACTCCGGCACGTGGAGGCCATGGTCGCCATGCCCGCACCACCGGACAGTGACGTGCGCTGGTCGCTGCCGCTGGCCGGCGGTGCGCTGATGGACCTCGGTTGCTACAGCTTGCACGCGCTGCGGATGCTGGCTCCCTGGGCGGGCGGCGCGCCCCGGCTGGTCGGCGCGCGTGGCGCCGAGCGGGCTGGGGCCCCGGGCGTCGACGAGTGGCTGTACGCCGATCTCGAGTTCCCGGGCGGCGCCACCGGCAGCGCCCGTTGCCATATGGCGTACGACGAGTGGCAGATGAGCTGCCGTCTCGTGGGCACGCGCGGCGAAGCCACCGCGATGAACTTCGTGCAGCCGCACCTGGACGACCGGGTGGTGGTCCGCACGGCCGACGGCGAGCGCACCGAGGAACTCGGCCGCCGGTCGTCGTACACCTACCAACTCGACGCGTTCGCCGCCCACTTGAGGGAGCATGCGCCGCTGGTCCTCGGCGAGGACGACGCGCTGGCCACGATGCGTCTCATCGACGACTGCTATCAGGCGGCCGGGTTCCCGGTACGGCCACGGACGGCGCTTCCGGCCACTGGCTGAGAAACAGAAGTGGGGGCGGTACCGGTCCGGTACCGCCCCCCCATATGGGTGGGGCCGACTGGGTGTATGGGGGGGGGGCGCAGATGTCGCCCCCGACGCGCCCGCCCGCCCGCGGGGTCCCGCCCCC
>NZ_JBICZD010000010.1:0-1392 GCF_043201555.1 Streptomyces sp. NPDC048288 | reverse complement strand
GCCCCGGGTGCGTCCCCCCGCGGATGGGACCCGGGGGGCGGGGTCCGGGGTCCGCCCGCGGCGGCGGCGCCGGCCCTCGGGATCAAAACCTGGGGGGGGGGGGGGGGGGGCCCGCCCCCCCCCCCACTTCTGTGTGGGACCTACTGGTAGAAGGCGGGTCGCTCGATCAGGTCCACCTCGACGCGCCGCCCCTCCCGCTGGGACCGCACGCCCGCTTCGCACACGGCCGCGGACGCATACCCGTCCCACACGCTCGGCCCGGTCGTCTCGCCGCGCCGCGTGGCGTCCACCCAGGCCTGAACCTCACGGTCGTAGGCGTCCGCGAAACGCTCGAGGTAGTCCGGTGCGACACGACCACCCCAACGGCCATCGGCGGTCAGCCTCGGGCCGTGCTCGTCGTCGATCCGTACCGTGCCTCGTTCGCAGACCGCTTCGGCCTGGACTTGGTAGCCGTAACCGCAGTGACCGAAGATCTCCACATCGACGAGAGCACCCGATTCGGTTTCCAGAAGCACGAATTGAGGATCGCTCATGCCTTCGGGGGCATACGACGACGGGGCCGGCTTGTGCACGGTGACCGCCGTGATCTCCTGATCGAGGAGCCAGCGGGTCACGTCCATCTCGTGCACCACCGAGTCGTTGATGAGCATCTCCTCGGTGAACCAGGGCGGCATGGCCGGGTTGCGGTGCCGGTGGTGCAGCATCAGCGTCCTGCCCAGCTCCCCGCGGTCGAGGAGCTGTTTCAGTTTCATGTACTCGGTGTCGTACCGCCGCATGAAACCGACCTGGATACGCCGGTGTCCCAGCTTCTGTTCCGCATCAAGGATGCGGAGAGCGGCGGCCGCGTCAGGGGTGAGCGGCTTCTCGCAGAGCACCGGCAGGTCACGGCCGAGGGCGTCGAGCAGGGCCGCCTCGTGGGCGGGCCCCGGGGAGGCGACGAGGACGGCGTCCACGTTCTCCGCCGCCATGGCCGCAGCGGGCTCGCTGTACGCCGCGCAGCCCTCGATCGTGTCCGCGAGCGTCTTGGCTCGCTCCGTCTCGATGTCGACGACGGCGGTCACGCGCGCGCCGCTGACGACGCGCTGGAGTCTGCGCACATGGTCCGCGCCCATCTTGCCGGTGCCGACGACGGCGACGCCGAGTGCTCGCTGAGATGGCATGCTTCTTCTGTCTCCGTGGTTGGTGAGATCAGTTCGTTTGAGACGCCGCGACCTGCAGTTCGTCCTTTTCGGGGAGTTCCTCGGTGTCGACGCCGCGGACCTGGGACAGCTCGTGCTTGAGGGCCGCGAGCTCGGCGCCGCCGGCCATGTGGTTGGTCAGTTCCTCCAGGGTGATCTCGCTGCGTTCGGCGCTCAGTTCGAGGGTGCCGAGGCGCAGGACGCTGAAGTGGTC
>NZ_JBICZD010000009.1:165132-478917 GCF_043201555.1 Streptomyces sp. NPDC048288 | reverse complement strand
CGGGGGGGGGGGGGGGGGGGGGGGGGGGGGGGGGGGGGGGGGGGGGGGGGGGGGGGGGGGGGGTGGGGCGCCCCCCCCCCCCCGGCCCCGGGGGGGGGCGGGGCCCCCCCCCGCGACCAGCCCCCACCGGCCCGCGGCCGAACGACGAAGGCCCGCACCCCCAAAAAAAGGAGTGCGGGCCCTGCAACGGCGTAGCTAACGCTTACCGGGACTGCTGCGCCGGAACCCCACGGGAGATCGGCTCGTCCTCGGCCGGCGAGCTGGCGGCGGCCACAGCCGCACCCGTCAGCGTCGCCAGCATCTCGCGGACGTTCGTCAGCTGGGCGTTGATCGAGTCGCGGCGGTTGGTCAGCGCGGCGAGCTCACGCTCCGATTCCGAACGGATCCGGTCGGCCTTGGCGTTCGCGTCGGCGACGATGTCCTCGGCCTGGCGCTGAGCCGTCTCGACGGTCTGACGCGCCCGGCGCTCGGCGTCGGTGCGCAGCTTCTCCGCCTCCAGCCGCAGCTGCTCCGCGCGGTGCTCGATCTCCGCGAGGCGCTTCTCGGCCTTCTGCTGGCGGGACGCCAGGTCGCGCTCGGACTGCTCGCGGCGCTTGGCGAGGTTCGTCTCGAAGTCGGCGGCGGCCTGCGCGGCCTTCGCGCGGGTCTCCTCGAAGAGGGCGTCCGCCTCCTCGCGCTTGGACTGCGCGTCCTTCTGGGCCTCGGAGCGCAGCTGCGACGCGTCGCTCTTGGCCTTCTCGACGATCCGGACGCCCTCGTCCTCGGCCTTGGCCTTGCGCTCCGCAGCGAACGATTCTGCGTCGTTGCGCACCTGCTGGGCCGCCGACTCGGCGAGCTCACGGTGCTGCTCGGCGGCGCGACGGGCCTCCTCGCGCAGGTCCTTCGCCTCCTCCTCGGCGAGGCGGAGGATCTTCTCGACACGCGCGCCGAGGCCGGCGTACGACGGCTCCGCGTCGGTTACCTGAGCCTGGGCGTTCTGCGTCTCGAGGTGGAGCTCCTCGATGCGCTTTTCCAGAGCGGTGATGCGGGCGAGAGCGCTGTCACGGTCGGAGACGAGCTTGGAGATCCGTTCGTCCACCTGAGCGCGGTCGTACCCACGCCGCACTAGCTCGAAGCCGTAGGGGGAAGTGTCGCTCATGGGGTTCCTGTCGAAAGAGACCGGTGAGGTGATAGGGGGAATCCTAGGGGCCGAAGCGGTGTGTCATCGAGCGGATACGTGTTTGATCTGGAGAATGACACCCCTTTTGAGTGGCGACCTGTGAGATCGCTTGCCAAAGCCTCTGCCGCAGATTTAATCAAAAGCCCCAGAACACTACAGAACCGACCCCGGTCTCTAGCCTTCTGATGCCTTGCCACCCGATCGGGGCGCGCCCACCGAACTGCCCGCCTTGACTCCGCCGTCCTTGCCGGCCGACGGGGTCTCGAAGGACTCCAACGCCTCCAGGACGTCCTGGACACGGGAGATCTCGCCGTTGATGTTCTCCCGCCGGCGCTCCAGGATCTCCAGCTCGCGCTTGCCCTCCTCGACCGTGCGGCGCGCCTCGCGGATCGCCTCGGCCTTGAGCTCCTCGGCCTCCCGCACCAGCGTGGCCTTCTTCTGCTCGGCCTCCTTGAGCAGCCCCTCCGCCTTCTTGACGGCGGCGATCCGGACCTTGCCCGCCTCGGAGTTGGCCTCCGAGACCAGGTCCTTGGCCTTGGCCTGGGCCTTGGCGAGCTGCTCCTCGGCGGCCTTGATCAGCGCGTCGCAGCGGTCGCCGGTGGACTTCATGGTCTCGGCGGCCTCGCGGCGGGCCCGCTCGTGCAGCTCCTCGATCTCGGTGGTGATGCGCTCGCGCAGCTCCTCCGCCCGCTCCCTTATGGCGGTGGCGTCCCGGCGGGCGCCGACGAGCAGCTCGTCCGCGTCCGTACGGGACTTCTCCACCCGCGCGTTGCCCTCGACCGTGGCCTCGGACACCAGCCGGTCGGCCTCCTTGCGGGCCGCGCCCACCATGGTGTCGGCCTGCGACTCGGCGTCCGCGGTGGTCTTGTGGGCCTGCGCCTGCGCCTCGGTGAGCAGCTTGTCGGCCTCGGCGGTCGTCTCGTTGATCAGCGTGTCGACCTGCTCGGCCACGTCCTGGCGGCGCTTGTTGGCGTCCCTGCGGGCCTCGTCGAGGGTCCGCTCGGCCTCCTCGCGCGCGGAGTTGAGCAGGCGCTCGACCGCCGCCTCCGCGTCGGCCTTGAGCCGCTCCGCGTCGTTGCGGGTGCGGTCGGCGTGCAGCTGGGCGGAGCCGACCGTCTCGGCGGCCTCGGCGCGCAGCCGCTCCGCGTCCCCGGTGGCGTCCGAGATCAGCTTCTCCGCCTTGGCGATCGCGTCGGCGCGGACGCGGTCGGCCTCGGCGATGGTCTCGTTCTGGAGCAGCTCCGCCTCGTTGCGGGCCTCCGTGATCAGGGTGTCGGCCTGGGTCGCCGCGTCCGAACGGATCCGGTTGGCGTCCTCCCGGGCCTCGGCGCGCGAGCGTCCCGCGTCCTGCTCGGCCTGGGCGATGGTGTCGGAGGCCTCGGTGCGCACCCGCTGGGCGTGCGCGGACGCCTCCGAGCGCAGCCGCTCGGACTCGGCCATGGCGTCGGTGACGGTCCGCTCGGCCAGCGCCTTCGCCGCCTCGGACGCCTCGCTCGCCTCGCGCCGGACCCGGCTCGCGTCCTCGCTGGCCCGCTCCCGCTCGGCGTAGGCGTCGGCGCGGACCCGGTCCGACTCCTCCTCCGCCTCCCGCCGGGTGCGGTCCGCCGCGTGCTCGGCGGCCGAGCGCAGCCCGGAGATCTCCTCCTGCGCCTGCTCGTGCAGCCCGGAGACCGAGTCGCGGACCTGCTGCGCGTGCTGCTCGGCGGCCGACACCATCTCGGTGGCCCGCCGGTCCGCCTCCTCGACCAGCCGCACCGCCTCGGCCTGCGCCTCCTCGACCCGGTTGCGGGCCTGGGCCAGCAGATCCTCGCTCTGCTCGCGGGCCCGCTCGCGCTCCTGGTCGGCCTCCTGGCGGGCGGAACCGAGCAGTTCCTCGGCCTCGCGGCGCCGCCGGGCGGCCTCCTCCTGCGCGGCGGCCAGCGTCTCGGACGCCTCGGTGGACAGCCGCTCGGCCGCCGCCTGCGCCTCGGCACGCACCCGGTCGGCGGTGTCCTGGGCCTCCTGCTTCAGCCGCTCCGCCTCGGCCGCGGCCTCGGACCGCAGCCGTACGGCGACGGCCTCGCCCTCCGCGCGGGACGCGGACGAGTCGGCGGCCGCCTCGTCACGCAGCCGCTGGGCCTCCGTCTCGGCCTGCTGCTGGAGCGTACGGATCCGCTCGGCGGCCTCGGAACGCAGCCGCTCGGTCTCCTCGCCGGCCTCCCGGCGGATCCGGGCGGCCTCCTCGCGGGCCTCCGTGAGCGCCTGCTCGGCGCCGGTGAGCCGGTCCTCGGCCTCGGTGTGCAGCCGGGTCAGCTCGTCGGCGGCCTCGGCGCGCCGGGCCTCGACGCCCCGCTCGGTCTCCTCGCGCAGCTCGTCCGCGGCCCGCTCGGCGTCCGCCTTGAGCCCCTCGGACTGCTCCAGGACCTCGGTACGGTGGCGCTCGGCCTCCTGCCGGGTGCGCTCCAGGGTCTCCTCGGCCTGTCGGCGGAGCGTGGTCGCGCGCTCGATGGCCTCGGTGCGGACCTTCTCGCTGTCCGTGGTGGCCGTCTGCCGCAGCTCGTCCGCGTCGGCCTTGGCCTTGGCGAGCAGCTCCTCGGCGGACCGGGCCGCCTCCTCGATCTGCTGGACGGTCTCGCGCCGGGCCTCGGCCCGGATCGACTCGCCCTCGGCGACCGCGTCGGCCCGCAGCTGCTCGGCCTCGCCGCGCAGCCGGCGGGCCTCCTCCTGCAGCTCGACCGTCTTGGCGCGGTACTCCTTGGTGTCGTCCTTCGCCGCGCCCTTGAGACCCTCGGCGGTGTCGTGCGCCTCGGCGCGCAGCCGGTCCGCCTCGGCCTCGGCCTCGGACCGGATCCGCTCGGCCTCCTCGACGGCGCCCTTGGTGGTCTGCTTGGCCTCCTCCGAGGCCCGGTTCAGGACGTCCTCGGCGGTCTTGGCCGCCTTGGACAGCTGGGAGGCGCTCTCCTCGGCGGTGAGCGTACGGGCCTTCTCGGAGGCCTCCGCGATGATCTTCTCGGCCTCGGCCCTGGCGTCCGCGACGACCTGCTCGGCCTCCGCCTTGGTCGCCTCGGCGTCCTTGGTGGCCTCGCTGACCAGCCGGGCGACCTGCTCCTTCGCGGTCTGGGTGCGCTGCTGGTTGGTGGCCTCGGCGCTGGAGAGGGCCTTGGAGGCGTTCGCCTCGGCCTCGGTGACCAGCTTCTCGGCCTCGGACTGTGCCTTGCGCAGCGCCTCCTCGGCGTCCGCCATCCGCTGCTCGGCGGCCCGGCTCAGCTCGCCCGCCTGCCGACGGGCCGAGTCCGACTCCGTCGCGGTGGAGTTACGGAGCTGCTCCGCGTGGTCGGTGGCCTCCTGGGCCTGGGTGGACGCGGCGTTCAGCAGCCGCTCGGCGTCCCGGCGGGCGCGCAGCAGCAGCTGCTCGGCCTCTGCGCGGGCCGCCTCGGCGTCGCTGGTCACCCGCTGGCGGGCCTCGGTGGCGATCCGCTCGGCCTCGGCCCGGGCGGCCGTCATGGCCTGCTCGGCCTCGGCCCGCGACTCGTCAAGGAGACGCCGGGCCTGCGACTCGGTCCGGGCCCGCAGCTGCTCGGCCCAGGCCACGTTCTCGTTGACGTGCGACTCGACGGTCCCGCGGCGCTCGGCGAGCTCCTGGTCCAGCTGCTGGCGGCGGGTCACCGCCTCCTGGTGCAGCTCGGCCTGGAGCCGCGCGGCCTGCTCGGCGTGCTCCTGGAGGATCCGCTGGGTCTGCGCCCTGGCCTCGGCGGCCACCCGCTCCGCCTCCTGGCGGATCTGGTCGGCCTGCATCTGGGCGTTACGGAGCAGCTGCTCGGCGTGGTAGCCGAGGTCACCGCCGTCGAACGCGGGCCGGGACATGATGGTGCGCCGCGCCTCGTGCAACTTGGCGCGCAGCACCTCGACCTGGTAGCCGAGGTCCTCGGCATGCTGGATCGCCTTTTCCCGCTCGGTCTTCAGCCGTTTCATCTCGGCTTCGAAACGAGTGAGGTGGTCGACGTCAGCCGCCGGCTCTCGCTCCTGGCTCTCGTAGCCCCGCACTGCGCGGTCCCATCCGTCCCCTGGTCGCAACCTTCTCCGAACGAGCTCCGTCCATCCGCCGAACGGGGCCCCCGGGGAATGGTGTCAGATCAACGGCGGAGCACGGGCTGCTGCCCCGACGCTCGTCCCCCGAAACCCGGACCCCGGCATGCGGCCGCCCCGGCCCTGCGAACGTGCGAAGGGACGACCCGCCCCAACCCTACCGGCCCATATGTACGAGGGTCAGTGCTCAGGTGACTCAACAGCCGCCGAAGTGACCAGTTCTGTCAGTACGCCGTGGCAATCCTTTGGGTGCAGGAAGGTGATCCGCGACCCCATGGAGCCGATCCGTGGCTCGTCGTACAGAACGCGTACGCCCTTGGACCGGATGTCGGCCGCGTCCCCGTCCACATCCGCCGTACCGAAGGCGATGTGGTGCACACCCTCGCCGTTCTTCGCGAGCCACTTGCCGACCGCCGAGTCCTCCCGGGTCGGCTCCAGGAGCTGCAGGTAGGAGGCACCCCCGTCGGACGTCTCGTTGATCTTGAGCATGGCCTCGCGCACGCCCTGTTCCTCGTTGACCTCGGTGTGGAACACCTCGAAGCCGTACGTGGCCTTGTAGAACTCGACGGTCGCGTCGAGGTCGTGACAGGCGATCCCGATGTGGTCGATTCGCGTCAGCATGGATTCAGTGCAGCGCTACGACGATGGTTACGCAACGTGCCAGCGATCACACTGACGGCCCGATGACGGCACGGAGTGCCACGCAATACATTCGAAGTAAACCCTCGTTCACTCCTCGGCAGTGCAGCCGGTAAGGGGATTCACCGCTCATGACCTCTGGAACCTCTGGAACCACCTCGGTGATCGTCGCGGGCGCCCGGACGCCCATGGGACGACTGCTGGGCTCGCTGAAGTCCTTCTCCGGAGCCGACCTCGGCGGCTTCGCGATCAAGGCCGCCCTCGACCGTGCGGGGATCGGGGGCGACCAGGTGCAGTACGTGATCATGGGCCAGGTGCTGCAGGCCGGCGCCGGCCAGATCCCGGCCCGCCAGGCCGCCGTCAAGGCCGGCATCCCGATGAACGTCCCGGCGCTCACCATCAACAAGGTGTGCCTGTCCGGCCTCGACGCCATCGCCCTCGCCGACCAGCTGATCCGCGCCGGCGAGTTCGACATCGTGGTCGCGGGCGGCCAGGAGTCCATGACCAACGCCCCGCACCTGCTCCCCAAGTCCCGCGAGGGCTTCAAGTACGGCGCCATCGAGATGCTCGACGCGATGGCCTACGACGGCCTCACCGACTCCTTCGAGAACATCGCCATGGGCGAGTCCACGGAGAAGCACAACACCCGCCTCGGCATCCTGCGCCCCGAGCAGGACGAGATCGCCGCCCTGTCCCACCAGCGGGCCGCCGCCGCCCAGAGGAACGGGATCTTCGAGGCCGAGATCACCCCGGTCGAGATCCCGCAGCGCAAGGGCGAGCCGGTCGTCTTCAGCAAGGACGAGGGCATCCGCGGCGACACCACCACGGAGTCCCTGGGCAAGCTGCGCCCGGCCTTCACCCGCGACGGCACCATCACCGCCGGCACCTCCTCGCAGATCTCGGACGGCGCCGCCGCCGTGGTCGTGATGAGCAAGGCCAAGGCGGAGGAGCTGGGCCTTGAGTGGCTCGCCGAGATCGGCGCCCACGGCAACGTGGCCGGCCCGGACAACTCGCTCCAGTCCCAGCCGTCGAACGCCATCGACCACGCGCTCAAGAAGGAGGGCCTGGCGGTCGCCGACCTCGACCTCATCGAGATCAACGAGGCCTTCGCCGCCGTCGCCGTCCAGTCAATGAAGGACCTCGGCGTGTCCACGGAAAGGGTGAACGTCAACGGCGGCGCCATCGCCCTCGGCCACCCCATCGGCATGTCCGGCGCCCGGCTCGTCCTGCACCTCGCCCTGGAGCTCAAGCGGCGCGGCGGCGGGGTCGGCGCGGCCGCGCTGTGCGGTGGCGGCGGCCAGGGTGACGCACTGATCGTGCGGGTACCGAAGGCCTGAGTACGTTTCCCTGAGCGAACGCGCGCGAACGGAGCTGTGATGCAGGACGTCTCCACACTGGTGGCCCAGGCCAGGGCGGGCCGGCCCCGTGCGGTGGCCCGGCTGATCTCCCTGGTGGAGGGGGCGTCCCCACAGCTCAGAGAGGTCATGGCGGCCCTGGCGCCACTGACCGGCAACGCGTATGTCGTAGGCCTGACGGGCTCCCCGGGAGTCGGTAAGTCGACCTCCACCTCGGCGCTCGTCAGTGCCTACCGCAAACAGGGAAAGCGGGTCGGCGTCCTGGCCGTCGACCCGTCCTCGCCCTTCTCCGGGGGCGCCCTCCTCGGCGACCGCGTCCGGATGTCCGACCACGCCTCGGACCCCGGCGTCTACATCCGCTCGATGGCCACCCGCGGCCACCTCGGCGGCCTCGCCTGGTCCGCCCCCCAGGCCATCCGGGTCCTGGACGCGGCCGGCTGCGAGGTGATCCTCGTCGAGACCGTCGGGGTCGGCCAGTCGGAGGTCGAGATCGCCTCCCAGGCGGACACCTCCGTGGTCCTGCTCGCCCCCGGGATGGGCGACGGCATCCAGGCCGCCAAGGCCGGAATCCTGGAGATCGGCGACGTCTACGTCGTCAACAAGGCCGACCGGGACGGCGCCGACGCCACCGCCCGCGAACTGAACCACATGCTGGGCCTCGGCGAGTCCCGCGGCCCCGGCGACTGGCGCCCGCCGATCGTCAAGACGGTCGCGGCCCGCGCCGAGGGCATCGACGAGGTCCTGGAAGCCCTGGAGAAGCACCGCGCCTGGATGGAGGAGCGGGGCGTCCTCGCGGAACGCCGTCTCGCCCGCGCCTCCCGCGAGGTCGAGACGATCGCCGTGACAGCCCTGCGCGAACGCATCGGCGACCTGCACGGAGACCGCCACCTCGGCGCCCTCGCCGAACGCATCATCGCCGGCGAACTGGACCCGTACCGCGCGGCGGACGAACTCGTGGCGGGCCTGACCGAGAGCTGACGACAGCCCGACCATGGCCGGTGCCCGGCCGCCGCTGCTAACTTGACCGGCATGTTCCTCTCCCGTGCGTAAGAGCACACCCCGCGCCGTGAGCACCCCGTGTGCCGCGGCGCGCTCCGGTGTCCCCTCTTCCGCCTCCGTCAGAGGAACCCCCTCATGTCCGCGCTGACCTCATCGCGCCCTTCGCCTGCCCGACGGCCCTCGTACGCCGCCGTCCTGCGCGTCCCGCACGCGCGCCGCACCTTCCTGGCCGCCCTCGCGGCCCGTCTCTCCTACGGCACGGTCTCGCTGTCCGTACTGCTCTCCGTGACCAGGGCGACCGGCTCCTACGCCGTCTCCGGTCTGGTGATGGCCCTCTTCGGCGGCACGGTGGTCGTCCTGCTGCCCGTCCGCGCGACCCTGGTGGACCGCTACGGCCCACGGCGCGCCCTGCCGCCCCTGGCCGCCGCCTACAGCGCGCTGCTCTGCCTCCTGGCCGCCCTGACCCGGCACCCCGGCGCACCCCCGGCAGCCCTCGCCACGGCCGCCGCGCTCACCGGCTGCGTCGCGCCGCCGCTCGGACCCACCATGCGGGCGGTGTGGGGCCGGCTGGCCGACGACCCCGCCCTGCTGCGGCGGGCGTACAGCCTGGACGGGGTCGCCGAGGAACTGCTGTTCGTGTCGGGTCCGGCACTGGTGGGCCTGCTGCTGCGGTTCGGCCCGCCGCCCGCGGGGCTGCTGCTGAGCGCGGTGCTGATGCTCGCCGGCACGTGTGCGTTCGTGAGGTCACCGGCGGTGCGGGGAGCGGTCCCGCCGAAGAGGGAGAAGGGGGAGAAGAGGGAGAAGGGGCCCTCGACCGGTCGGTTCCCGGCGGTGCCGGTGGTCGCGGCCGCCGGTCTGGGCCTCGCGCTGAGCGCGGCGGACCTGCTGGTGATGGCGTTCGCCGAGCAGCGGTCGTACGGCGACGGGCTCGTCCCCTGGGTGCTGGCCGCGCTCTCCGCGGGCAGTGCGGTGGGCGGGCTGCTGAACGGGGCGGTGGAGTGGCGCCGACCGGCGGGGGAGCGGCTGGTGTGGCTGTCGGCGGGGCTGGGGGCGGCCCTGGTGGTCGCCGGGCTCGCGCCGGGGATGTGGACGCTGGCCGGGGCCATGGCGGTGGCGGGGGTGTTCGTGGCTCCGACCCTGACCACGGCGTATCTGCTGGCCGACGAGACGGCGGCGGAGGGGGAGCGGACCCGGGCCGGGGCGTGGGTGAACGCGGCGGTGAACGCCGGGAGTTCGGGCGGGTCGGTGGCGGCGGGGGTGGTGGTGGGGGCGGTGCCGCTGGGGGTTTGCTTCGTGCTGTCGGGGGGTGTGGCGGTGGTGTCCGCCGTTGGGGTGCGGGTTGTATCCCGGCTGCGGGCCGGTGGGGGCTGGTCGCGCCCATGCGGCGGTAGCCGCACATCTGATACAGCCCCGCGCCCCTAGCGGGGCGCTACAGCTAGCGGCGGACGAGACCTGAACCCTCGTCCGCCGCGTTCAGCTGCTGTTTGTCGTCACGGGCGCCCGCGCTGGCCGCGCAGGTGCTCGGCGATGGGCTTGAGGCCCTTGTCCAGCTCTATGAGTGCCTCCGGCGACAGCAGGTCGATGAAGTGCCGTCGCACGGAGGCGACATGATGTGGCGCCACCTTCTTCATGGTCTCCATGCCGTGCTCGGTGAGGACGGCGAACAGCCCCCGGCGGTCGGACTCGCAGTTCTCGCGGCGAACCAGGTTCGCGTTCTCCATACGGGTGATCTGGTGCGAGAGCCTGCTCTTGGACTGGAGGGTCGCGGCCGCGAGGTCGCTCATCCGCATCCGGTACTCGTCCGACTCGGACAGATTCACCAGGATCTCGTAGTCGTTCATTGTCAGGCCGAACGGCTGGAGGTCCTTTTCGAGCTGGTACGTCAACAGCCTGTTGACCTCCAGGTGGGTGCGCCAGGCGCACTGCTCCGCATCGGTCAGCCAGCGCGTGGCCGTCTCGGTCTCCATGTATGAAGTCTACCTAAAATGTTGAAAGGCGAACTAGTGACGGTGGTGTGACTGTGCGCACGCGTTCGATGTCACACTCCGCAGACTACCGCTCACAGCCCGAAGCGACGCTGGAGGTCTCCCAGCTGTCCGGGAAGGCGCGGTGTGGCCTGCTGCTGTGAATGACCTGTGAAGGGTCCGCCTCCACCGGGTACCCCGGGCTCGTGCGGAACCGCTCCCGTGGCCTGCTCGGCCATCAGGGTCTCGGTGGACTGGAGCAGGACCGTACCGGCCCCCACGAACTCGAACTGATGCTCCTCTCCGGAGGCCCCGCCGAGGCCTGTCAGTGCACGTAGACCGCCCATGACACCGGTCATGTAGCCGTGGTCGTAGTGGTGGCACGGGGAGGGGCAGTCGGCCCATCCCACCAGTGCCTGCGGGTCCACCCGGATCGGGGGTTCCATGAACACCACCGGACCGTTAGATGCGGCCACAAACTTTCCGGTTCCGATAAGGGTCAGAAAACCCGGCACGATCGACTGTTTGAGCGCGAGACTTGGCTGAAAAGCGAGCAGGTTGCCGGAGCGAATGGTCAGGTTGCCGTCGTCGAGGTCGTACGAATTGACGTCGAAGGCCCGGTCGGCGAGGAGCATCTTGCCCGAGCCCTCGGCCACCACCCAGTCGCTCGCGTGCAGAGGCGAATGGAACGAAGTGCGGACCAGACGGTCCAGCCGGCCGTGTCCGACGCCGTTGAAGTCGATCGACCCGTAGTAGGCGATCATCTTCCCCTTCTGCAGGAACCACTGGCCGCTCTTGAGCTCCACGCAGAAGGTGTACTTGTTGACGTTGTCGTCGACGGGGAGGGTCATGGGGTCGTACACGACCGGGCCGGCCGCTCCGTATGCGCTCACAGCTTCTCCTCGGACGCCTGCACGTACACCATGCCGTTGCCGCTGAGCTCCAGCTGGAACGCCTCGCCGGAGCCGCGGCCCACCATGTCCCGCCAGCCGAGCGCGGACGAGAGCTTGTTGCGCACGTCGCCGTGGTGGGCGACGTAGGCCTGGGGGTCGACATGGACCGGGCGCTGCGGGGTGATCGGGATCTCGAAGACCCCGCCGTGGGCCATCACGGCGACCGCGCCGTGGCCCTGGAGGGTCGTGGTGAACAGGCCCTGGCCGGTCACCTGGCCGCGCACCATGCCCATCACCCCGCCCTGGGAGCCCATGAACATCGTGCCCTGCTGGAGCGTGCCCTCGAAGGCGAGCAGCCGGTCAGCCTCGACGTAGAGGGTGTCGCCGGTGAGGGTGATCACGTGGACGTGATGGCCGCCGTGCCCGAAGAAGACCGTGCCGCTGCCCTCGACCGTCATGAGCGGAGTCGCCTCGCCGGCCACCCGGCGGCCGAGCATCGACATCACCCCGCCCTGGCCGCCCTGGATGTTGGGCGTGAAGGACACCTCGCCCTGGTAGGCGAGCATCGCCCCGCGCTGGCTGTAGAGCCGCTGCCCGGGCATGACGGTCGCCTCGACCATCTTGGAGTTCACCTCGCGCAGTGCCATGTCACACATCACCCGCGATCGTGTTCCGCTCGCTCGGCTGTACGTACACCAGGCCGTCCCCCTCGAACCGGATCTGGAAGGCCTCCCCGCCGCCCTCCCCGAAGAGCGTGCGGAATGTCACACCGGACTGGAAGGACTGGCGGAGGTTGCCCTGGTGGGCGATGTACGCGCCCGGGTCCACGGTGAGCGGGTACTGCGAGCTCACCCGGAGCACGACCGCCGGGCCGTCGGACATGATCGCCGCCTGGCCGTGGCCCTCGACCGTGGTGGTGAACAGGCCGTTGCCCTGGGAGGCGCCGCGCAGGCCGGTGAACGTCGTGCCGGTGCGCAGGCCGGCGTCGGTCGCGAGCAGGTTGCTCGACTCGACGTACAGCTGGTCGCCCTGCAGGCCGACCAGGTTGATCTCGGACGCGCGGTCCGCGAACCAGCACGTCCCGTGCCCCTTCACCTCCATCACCGTCATCTGCTCGCCGGTGAGCCGCCGGGTCACCATCCCCCGCAGTCCCTCGCCGCCGCCGCTCAGCTTCTTGAACGCCATCTGCCCGTCGTACGCGACCATCGAGCCGTTCTTCGCCTTCACGGCGTCCCCGGTCATCTCGACGGCGAGCACCTTGCTTCCTTGAAGTCGGAACATCGCCACGCTGCGAAGGTAGCCGCAGGCAGACGGCGGCGACAGGTCCCGTGGGTGGACCTCGACCCGGATCCACCCCCTAGGGGCGGGCCCTCCGCTCGCCGGGCAGGCGTATCACGGCGGTGCCGGCCGTCAGGTCGACGGTGGAGCGGGGCGGGGCGCCGTCCTCCTCGTCGTCGCGCAGCACCAGCGCGCTCTGCCTCTCCTTGAGCTCGTTCTGCTTGCCGGGGGAGAGGGCCGCGTGCAGCTGCTCGAAGCCCGTCGCGGAGATCTGGCCCTGCCGCGCGGAGTTCCGCCAGGGCAGCACCCCGGCCCGGCCGGCCCGCAGCAGCAGCTGGTCCACGAAGGCCAGGACGGTGAGCAGCACCACCAGACCCGGCAGGGTCATGAAGAAAACGAACTGCATCCCGCCCGCACCCCCTGCGTCGACGGACCCACCCTCCCACCCCCGCGCCGGACGCGCGAGGCTCCTTTGCCACAATGGGTGAACGTTTGTGCTCGCGTTCACAAAGAGTGGACGTCACTCCCACCGAAGGTGACTCGTGGACATCAAGACCGCCACCGCCATCCGACGCCTCCGCCTGGTCTCCGCCCCGGAGGCCGTGTCCTTCCTGATCCTCCTCGTCTGCTCGGTGCTCAAGCGGACCACGGACTTCAACGCGGTACCCGTGATGGGCGCGGTCCACGGTGTCCTGTTCATCCTGTACGTGATCTTCTGGGCGGACGCCTGGAACCGCGCCAAGTGGCCGCTGGGCACCGGACTCCTCTACTTCGTCCTCTCCGTCCTGCCGACGGGCGGCTTCTTCGCGGAGCGCAAGCTGCGCCGTGAGTCCGAGGACGCGGTCATCGCGGCCCGGGCCCGCCAGGAAGGGGCGGTGAAGGCATGATCGTCGCCTTCTCCGTGACGCCGCTGGGCGTGGGCGAGGACGTGGGGGAGTACGTGGCCGACGCCGTCCGGGTCGTGCGCGAGTCGGGGCTGCCCAACCGCACCGACGCGATGTTCACGAGCGTCGAAGGTGAGTGGGACGAGGTCATGGACGTCGTCCGGCGCGCCGTCGCCGTCGTCGAGGAGCGCGCCCCGCGCGTCTCGCTGGTCCTCAAGGCGGACATCCGGCCCGGCGTCACCGACGGGCTCACCAGCAAGGTGGAGACGGTCGAGCGGCACCTCGCCGAGTAGTCGGCGTTCCCCCCGGCCGTCCCCCGGCCCGGCCGTCCCTCAGCCGTCCTTCGGCTCTCCCTCTGCTCTCCCGGAAACCCCGGCCCGCGCGGGCCGGGGTTTTCTTCCACCCCGTGATTGAGCGATCGCTCAAAAAGGAGTACCGTCCTGTCCGGGGATTTGAGCGACCGCTCAAAACGAGCTGGGAAGACCAGGTGACGGGGGTACGACGCCCATGGGGCTCTACATAGAGGCGCACATCCGCGCCGACCTCGACGAACTGTGGGCACGCACCCAGGACCCGGGGCGGCACCAGCGCTGGGACCTGAGGTTCACCGAGATCGACTACCTCCCACAGGTGGCGGGCGAGCCGCAGCGCTTCCGTTACGCCACGCGGGTGCTGCCCTTCCTGACGATCGCCGGCACCGGTGTCTCGGCGGGGGAGAAGGAGCGCCCCGACGGCACCCGCACCTCCGCCCTGCGCTTCGCCTCCCCGCACCCGCTCTCGCCGCTCGCCGAGGGCAGCGGCTACTGGCGGTACGTCCCGGTCGCCGACGGCGTCCGCTTCCTCACCGGCTACGACTACCGGACCCGCTGGGGTGCCCTCGGCGCGCTCGCCGACCGCCTGGTCCTGCGCCCGCTGATGGGCTGGGCGACCGCCTGGTCCTTCGACCGGCTGCGGCTGTGGCTGGAACGCGGGATCACCCCGGAACGGGCCCGGTGGAACTGGCTCGCCGAGATGGCGGTCCGGGCGCTGACGGTGGCCGGCTGCGGCACGGCCCTGATCCGGGGCCAGGTGCCCGACGCCCTCCCGCCCACCGTCGCCTTCCTGGTCCCGCTCCTCCTGGTCGTCGCCCTCTTCCTGGCCCTCTGCACCCCGCCCCTCGCCACCACCCCGGCCGCCCGCCGCTGCCTGCGCACCTCGCCCGTCCGAGTGACCGCGCCGCGCGTCCTGAGCACCCTGGAGAAGCAGCCGTGACCTCGATGTTCCGCACCGTGATGGGCCCCGACTTCGACCGGCTGCACCCGCAGCTCCAGCGGCGCTTCTCGGTCGGCCTGACGAGCGGCGAGGCCTGCACCGGCCATGGCGTGATGGACCGGATCTGGCACGGCGGGGCCTTCGTGAAGCCGTTCCTGGCGCTGGGCACCACCCGCAACATCCTGGTCCCGAGGGCCGCCCGGAACGTGCCCTTCAAGATCGAGAATGTGCCCTACGCCGACACCTACGGCCGTGAGACGGTGACCTTCGTGCGCACCTTCGACCTGCCCGGCCGCTCCCGCCGCTTCGACGCCCAGATGGTGCTCAGCCCCAAGGGCGACCGCATCCTCGACTACCTCGGCACCCACCAGCACCTCGCCAGCGAGCTGCACTTCCACGCCGAGTCCGACGGCTCCCTGCTGATCCGCTCCGGCGAACACCGGTTCAGGGAGGGCCCGGTGGACGTCCGCGTCCCCGAACTCGTCGGCGCCACCGCCGAGGTGCGGGAGTCCTACGACGACCGGGCCGGCCGTTTCCGTATCCGGGTGCGGGTCGTGAACCGGTACTTCGGGCCGCTCTTCGGCTACCAGGGCTCCTTCGAGGCGTCGTACACCGACATCCGCGGCTGCGGGGTGCGACCCGGACTGCGGCCCGTCCGCGAGGAGTCGCGCGCGTGAGCCCGGAGACCGCCAAGTCCCTGGAGACGAAGCACAAGCTGCTGGAGGGCGCGCTGCGGACGCTCACCGAGCAGGGCATCGCCAAGACCTCGGCCCGTACGGTGGCGGCGGCCGCCGGGGTCAACCAGGCGCTCGTCTTCTACCACTTCGGATCCGTGGACGAACTCCTCGCCGCCGCCTGCCGGTACGGCGCCGAACAGGCCGTCGACCGCTTCCGCCCCCGCCTCGCCGCCGTCGGCTCGCTCTCCGAACTGCTCACCGTGGGGCGGCAGATCCACGAGGAGGCGCGCACGGGCGGCCATGTCGCCCTGCTCGGGCAGCTGCTGGCCGGCGCGCAGACCCACGAGGCGCTCGGGCCCGCCACGGCGGCCGGGCTCGACCTGTGGATCGCCGAGATCCGGACGGTGCTGGTCCGGGTCCTCGCCGCCACGCCCTTCGGGGAGTTCGCCGACCCGGCCGGGCTCGCCCGCGCGGTCGCCGCGTCCTTCGTCGGCATCGAGCTGTACGAGGGCGTCGACCCGTCCGGCGCCCACGCGGCCCTGGACGCCCTGGAGCAACTCGGCGCCCTGGTCGCCGCGCTCGACGAACTCGGCCCGGTCGCCCAGCGCGCGGTCCGCCACCACCTGCGGCGCACGAACCGTCGTTAGGAGCCCGGCCGTCGGGACCCCGCCCAAGCTGCCCCGGCTCCGGGCTCCCCCGGCTCCCGTGGCAGACGCCGGACCACGAGCGCGACGGCCTCCTCCGCCGTGGCGGGCGCGCCCAGTTCGGTGCGGTCGGCTCCGCGGGTCTCCCCGGGCACGGCGCGCGGGAAGTGCGGGGCGCCGTGGCTCGGGTACGGGTACGGGTCCCGTAGCGGCGGCTCGGCGTGGGCCACCCGGGCGGCCGGTACCGGTTCGTCGGGTGTCCCGCTCCGGGTGTGCGGGCGTCGTTCGAGCGGCCACGGCCGGGCGGTGGCCGCGTCGGGTGCTGCGGACGGTCGGTGCTCCGGACGGTCGGTGCTCCGGATAGTCGGGTGCTCCGGATAGTCGGGTGCTCCGGATAGTCGGGTGCTGCGGACAGGGGCCTCAGCGTGGCGCGGGCCCGCCGTCGACGGTCCCGGATGCCAGGGCGATGCCCAGTGGGGTGCGTTCGTACAGCACTTGGTGGCCGTAGCGGCGTGAGGTGAGCAGGCCCGTGTCGCGGAGGGCGGCGAGGTGGGCGGAGACGGAGGAGGGGGCCAGCCGCAGGCGGTGGGCCAGGGCGGTGGTGGTGGCGGGGTCGGTGAGGGCGGTGAGGACGGCGGCCCGGCCCCGGCCGAGGAGTCGTACCAGCGCGTCGGGTGCGGTGGCGGCCGGGTCGGTCCACAGGCCGCCGATGCCCCGGGCCGGGTAGACCAGGGTCGGGCGGGCCGGCGGTTCGAAGGTGCTGATCACGTCGGGCCAGGTGAACACGCTCGGCATCAGGACCAGGCCCTGCCCGCCGAGGCGCCGCTCGTACACCCCCGCCGACTCCACGGTCAGCGTCCCGGCCCGCCAGCCGCAGCGGTGGTGGATCTCCGGCAGCAGTCCGCCGAGGCCCACCTCCGCCAGCCGCCGGGAGTGGAAGGCGATGTCCGTCTCCAGCAGGGCGCGCAGCCGGGGCCAGTCCGGGGCCACCAGGACCCGCCAGGCCTCCTCCAGCAGGTCCGTCAGCTCCCGGACCAGGCGCGACGGATCGGTCAGCCAGGCCCGGGCCGTCGCCGACTCCATGGCGCCCGGGGTGTCCGCGAGCGAGCGGGCGGTGTCGGCGCGGGCCGTCTCCTGGTCCACCGCCCGCAGCGCCGCCAGTTCTTCCTCGACGGAGGCCGCCGGGCCGGTCGGCGGCGGCACCAGCCAGTCCGGGGAGTGCCCGCGCCGGGGCATCAGCAGCCACAGCGGGGTCAGGTCGAGACCGGCGGCCACCGCCCGGATCCGCCGCAGCCAGGGCGCGTGGTAGCCGTGCCGGTCCGGCCGCCGCAGCGTACGCACCGCCTCCTGCGTCTCCCACAGCGGCGACACGGCGAACCGGCACCGGAGGAAGTCGTCCTCGTCGAAGTGGAGGTGGGAGGGCATGGCGGGGTCCTGTGGGCGGGCGCGGAAGATTCGGCTGGTGCCGAAACTCTAAGCGCCGGGCGCCGGTCCGGGCACGCTGCCCTCCATGTCCGCACCTGCCCTTCCCCGGCCCGTCGGCTACGGCCGGGTCCTCGCCGTTCCCGAGTTCCGTGCCGTCTTCGCCGCCCATGTGCTGTCCATGCTCGGCGTGATCGTCAGCGAGATCGCGCTGTCCGTGCTGGTGTACGACCTCACGGGGTCGCCGCTGCTCAGCGCGCTGACCTTCGCGCTCGGCTTTCTGCCGTACCTGGTGGGCGGCACGCTGCTGGCCGGGATCGGCGACCGGTACCCGGCCCGCCGGGTGCTGGTGGTGTGCGACCTGGTGTGCGCGGGGTGCGTGGCCGTGATGGCGCTGCCGGGAACCGGGATCGGGGTGCTGCTCGCGCTGCGCTGTGCGCTCGCCGTCGTCTCGCCGGTGTTCGCCGGTACCCGGATGGCGACCCTCTCCGACATCCTGGGCGGCGGCGACCTGTTCGTGCTCGGCCGGTCCCTGCTGCGGATCGTCGCGCAGAGCGCGCTGCTCGTCGGCTACGGCCTCGGCGGACTGCTGCTCGCCGTGCTCGCCCCGCGCCACGCGCTGCTGATCACCGTCGCCGGCTTCCTGGCCTCGGCCTTGCTGCTGCGCCTGGGCACCCGGCCCCGCCCCGCCCGCCCCCGGGCCCAGGAGGGCGGCGGCACCCGCCGCCTCCTCGCCGACCGCCGGATCCGCCTCCTTCTCCTTCTCTTCTGGGTCCCGGCGATGTTCGCCGTCGTCCCCGAGGCGCTGGCCGCCCCCTACGCCGACGGGCTCGGCGCCGGATCCCCCGGGCTCGGCCTGCTGATGTGCGCGCTGCCGGTCGGCACGGTCGCCGGGGAGCTGTACGCGGGGGCCCGGCTCGGCCCGGCCGCCCGGGAGCGGATCGCCCTCCCGCTGGTCTGCCTCACCCTGCTGCCGTATCTGGGCTATGCCCTGCATCCGTCCCTGGCCGTCTCGCTGCTGCTCCTGGTGCTGGCGGGGGCGGGGTCGGCGTACACGCTGGGCCTGGACCAGTGGTTCGTGCGGGCGGTGCCCGAGGAGCTGCGGGGGCGGGCGATGACGGTGCTCAGCGCGGGGCTGATGACCGTCCAGGGTGTCGGGATGACGCTGGCGGGGGTGGCGGCGGAGGCGGTGGGGGTGCGGGCCGCGGTCGCGGGGGCCGGGGTGGTGGGCGCGCTGTGCTGCTGGGGGCTGGCGGTGGCGGCCCGGCGGGCGGTGCCGCGGGTGCCGTGACGGCAAAGGTGCCCGAAAGCCGAGACACGGCTGACCGCTATATGACCGGCCGGTAGGGTCGGTGACGTGCCCAAGCCACTCAGTCTCCCCTTCGACCCCATCGCCCGAGCCGACGACCTCTGGAAACGGCGCTGGGGAAACGTACCGTCGATGGCCGCGATCACCTCGATCATGCGGGCCCAGCAGATCCTGCTGGCCGAGGTCGACGCGGTGGTCAAGCCGTACGGGCTGACGTTCGCGCGCTACGAGGCGCTGGTGCTGCTCACCTTCTCCAAGGCCGGTGAGCTGCCGATGTCGAAGATCGGCGAACGGCTCATGGTGCACCCCACCTCCGTCACCAACACCGTCGACCGGCTGGTCAAGTCCGGCCTCGTCGACAAGCGCCCCAACCCCAACGACGGACGCGGCACCCTCGCCACCATCACCGAGAAGGGCCGCGAGGTCGTCGAGGCCGCCACCCGCGACCTCATGGCCATGGACTTCGGCCTCGGCGCCTACGACTCCGAGGAATGCGCCGAGATCTTCGCGATGCTGCGCCCCCTCCGGGTCTCGGCGCACGACTTCGACGAGGAGTGAACCCGCTGTCGGCACACCGGTGACCCGCCCCAAGATCTCCCCGAACGGGTGGTTACGCTCGTCCTCATGAAAAAGAGCGTGCTGACCCGCTACCGTGCCCTGGCTTATATCACCGGTGTGCTGCTGGTGCTGCTGTGCCTGAGCATGATCGGCAAGTACGGGTTGCATATCGACGGTGCCGGCGACGTCACGCGGGTCGTCGCCATCGCGCACGGCTGGCTCTACGTCGTCTACCTGGTCTTCGCCTTCGACCTGGGCTCCAAGGCGAAGTGGCCGGTCGGCAAGCAGCTGTGGGTGCTGCTGGCGGGGACCATCCCGACGGCCGCCTTCTTCGTGGAGCGCAAGGTCACCCGTGAACTCGACGCCAAGGTGACCGAGGGCTCTCCCGCCGTCGCCAAGGTCTAGATCCGGGCCGTACCGCCGTACGGAACACCCGTACGGCGGTTCATCGTCGACATTTACTTGGACGTCCTAGTAAATTCGATGGTATGGACGCTGACGCCATCGAGGAGGGCCGCCGACGCTGGCAGGCCCGGTTTGACGGGGCCCGTAAGCGGGAGGCCGACTTCACGACGCTCTCCGGGGATGTGGTGGAGCCGGTGTACGGGCCCCGGGGCGGGGACGTGTACGAGGGGTTCGAGCGGATCGGGTGGCCGGGGGAGTATCCGTTCACGCGGGGGCTGTATCCCACGGGGTACCGGGGACGGACCTGGACGATCCGGCAGTTCGCGGGGTTCGGGAACGCCGGGCAGACGAACGAGCGCTACAAGATGATTCTCGCGAACGGCGGCGGCGGGCTGTCCGTGGCGTTCGACATGCCGACGCTCATGGGGCGGGACTCGGACGATGCGCGTTCGCTCGGTGAGGTGGGGCACTGCGGGGTGGCCGTCGACTCCGCCGCCGACATGGAGGTCCTGTTCAGGGACATCCCGCTGGGCGACGTCACGACGTCGATGACGATCAGCGGTCCGGCGGTGCCGGTCTTCTGCATGTACCTGGTCGCCGCCGAGCGGCAGGGCGTCGATCCGGCGGTGCTCAACGGCACGCTCCAGACCGACATCTTCAAGGAGTACATCGCCCAGAAGGAGTGGCTCTTCCAGCCCGAGCCGCACCTGCGGCTCATCGGCGACCTGATGGAGTACTGCGCGGCCGGCATCCCCGCGTACAAGCCGCTGTCCGTGTCCGGCTACCACATCCGCGAGGCCGGGGCCACGGCCGCGCAGGAACTGGCGTACACCCTCACGGACGGCTTCGGGTACGTCGAACTGGGGCTCAGCCGCGGGCTCGACGTCGATGTCCTCGCACCCGGTCTCTCCTTCTTCTTCGACGCGCACGTCGACTTCTTCGAGGAGATCGCCAAGTTCCGCGCCGCACGCCGGATCTGGGCCCGGTGGATGCGGGACGTGTACGGGGCACGGTCCGAGAAGTCGCAGTGGCTGCGCTTCCACACCCAGACCGCGGGGGTCTCGCTGACCGCCCAGCAGCCGTACAACAACGTGGTGCGTACGGCGGTGGAGGCCCTCGCCGCCGTGCTCGGCGGGACCAACTCGCTGCACACCAACGCGCTCGACGAGACGCTGGCGCTGCCGAGCGAACAGGCCGCGGAGATCGCGCTGCGCACCCAGCAGGTGCTGATGGAGGAGACCGGGGTCGCCAACGTGGCGGACCCGCTGGGCGGTTCCTGGTACGTCGAGCAGCTCACCGACCGGATCGAGGCCGATGCGGAGAAGATCTTCGAGCAGATCAAGGAGCGCGGGCTGCGCGCCCACCCCGACGGACGGCACCCGATCGGGCCGGTCACCTCCGGGATCCTGCGGGGCATCGAGGACGGCTGGTTCACCGGCGAGATCGCCGAGTCCGCGTTCCGGTACCAGCGGGCGCTGGAGAAGGGCGACAAGCGGGTGGTGGGCGTCAACGTCCACACCGGGTCCGTCACCGGCGACCTGGAGATCCTGCGCGTCTCGCACGAGGTGGAGCGGGAGCAGGTGCGGGTGCTGGGGGAGCGGAAGTCCGCGCGCGACGAGGGCGCGGTGCGCGCCGCCCTGGACGCGATGCTGGGCGCCGCCCGCTCCGGGGCCAACATGATCGAGCCGATGCTCGACGCCGTACGGGCCGAGGCGACCCTGGGCGAGATCTGCGGGGTGCTGCGCGACGAGTGGGGGGTGTACACGGAACCGGCGGGGTTCTGACCTCCCGGGCCTGAGTGCGCCTCAGCGGGCCTCGGCGTCGCCCGCCGCGCCCGCCAGGCCCAGCAGCAGGATCCGCGTCAGGCTGTGCACCCACTCCTCGTCCGCCGGCTTGCCGCTCACCAGCGCGCGGTGCACCACCGAGCCCGCCACCAGGTCGAAGATGAGGTCCGCCGTGCGGTCCGCCTCGCACGGGTCGGGCTGCTCGGGGAGTTCGCCGCGCCGCTGGGCCCGCTCGCGGCCCTCCACCACCAGCCGCTTCTGACGGTCCACGATGGAGGCGCGGATACGTTCCCGCAGCGCCTCGTCCCGGGTCGACTCGGCCACCGCCGCCATCAGCCCGCTCTTGGCCTCCGGGCGGTCCAGGATCGCCGCGAACTGGAGCACCACGCCCTCGATGTCGTTCGCCAGGCTGCCGCGGTCGGGGAGTTCGAGCTCGTCGAACAGCTCCGCCACCGCGTCGACGACCAGTTCGTTCTTGCCGGCCCAGCGGCGGTAGAGCGTCGTCTTCGCCACCCCGGCGCGGGTCGCCACGTCCCCCAGCGTGAGCTTGGACCAGCCCAGTTCGACCAGCGCCTGGCGGGTCGCCGCCAGGATCGCCGCGTCCGCGGCGGCGCTGCGCGGGCGGCCGGTACGGCTGGCGGGGGTGCGGCTCTGCATTCCACGACCATAACCGGCGGTTCATGTGATGCCGTGAGGGAGATCACCGGAATGTGGTGTCGCCGGGACCCGCGAAGGGATTACGCTACGGGTCGTAGCGAAAGCTCGTGGACGACCGCACGGGCGATCGAACGGGCGATGACCATGAGGCGTGGGGTGGGGACCCGGCGCCCGCAGAAGGCGCACGGCAGACCTGTCTTTCACAACGCTTTTCACACACGCGCGGGAACGGGGGAGGATAGACGCATGCAGCCACGGAACATGTCCATGAGCGGCGTCGTCGACCTCGCCGCGGTGAAGGCGGCCCAGGAGGCCAAGGCCAAGGCCGAGCAGACGCGCGCCGAAACGGCCCGGCAGGGTGGTGCCGGCGCCGTCTCCCCGGCCGATCTGGTCATCGACGTCGACGAAGCCGGCTTCGAGCGCGATGTCCTGCAGCGGTCCGCCGAAGTCCCCGTCGTCATCGACTTCTGGGCCGAGTGGTGTCAGCCCTGCAAGCAGCTGAGCCCGGTCCTGGAGCGAATCACCGTCGAGTACAACGGCCGCATCCTGCTGGCCAAGATCGATGTCGACGCCAACCAGATGCTGATGCAGCAGTTCGGGATCCAGGGGATCCCCGCGGTGTTCGCCGTCGTCGCCGGGCAGGCCCTGCCGCTCTTCCAGGGGGCGGCCGGCGAGGAGCAGATCCGCGGCACCCTCGACCAGTTGATCCAGGTCGCCGAGGAGCGCTTCGGGCTGACCGGCCTGGTCGTCGACCCGGACGCGCAGCCGGGTGCCGCCCCGGCCGAGACCGCGATCCCGGCCGGTCCGTACGACGCCCTCCTGGAGGCCGCCGTCCAGGCGCTGGACGCGGGTGACTTCGGCGGTGCGGTCCAGGCGTACCAGAACGTGCTGAGCGACGACCCGGCCAACAGCGAGGCCAAGCTGGGGCTCGCCCAGGCCGAGCTGCTCAAGCGGGTGCAGGGGATGGACCCGCAGCGGGTGCGCGAGGACGCGGCCGGCAAGCCGGGCGACGCCGAGGCGCAGATCGCGGCCGCCGACCTGGATCTGGTGGGCGGGCATGTCGAGGACGCCTTCGGGCGGCTGATCGAGACCGTGCAGCGGACGGCCGGGGACGACCGGGACGCCGTACGGCTGCGGCTTCTTGAGCTCTTCGAGGTCGTCGGCACCGACGATCCCCGGGTCGTGGGGGCGCGCCGGGCGCTGGCGCGGGCGCTGTTCTGACCAGTCGCTAAACGTCACGTCCTGTGATGCCCGAGTGAAAGATTTGCCGACGAGGTGTCACGGCGGCCGCTCTTTACCAAATCTTGGTAATCGCGGCCGCTGTTACTCGCAGTAAATCAGGGGCGTTGATCTGTCTGGTTCCGTCCACTGATCAACAGTTTTGTTCTCCCCCTCGAAGCCACCCAGAGTCGCTCTCCGAGACCAGCGGGTCGTCCTTCGGTTATCCGCCCGTTACTACCCAGTAACGAAGCCCCTTGTGCGGGCGGCGAGAATGCACCACGATCGGCGACGCTCGGTCCATTCCCGTACCCCAACAACCAGTCGGGCGCGCGGGTTCATCTGGGTCCCCACCGAGCAGAGTCGGCGGCAGTGGCGCCGGCTCTTGGGCAGGGGGGTCTTCGCCTGAGGCGAAGCCTGTCCAGCAAGGTTGTGCGTGATGCGTGTCAGGCGCGACCAGTGGTTGTCGCTCGGGGGTGATCGCCGGTGATCGAGGTGCGGTTCGCGCCTGTGAGCTCGGGCGCTCCCCTTCCGAGGACGTAGCACTTCTCCCATCCCTGCCCGGTTGAGCCGCCGTTGGGGGCGAGTCCGGGCCAGGAGATGTACGTCCGAGAAGGAGGAAATATGGAGTCCCAGGTGCGTGGCGGGACCAGATGGAAGCGGTTCGCTGTGGTCATGGTGCCCAGCGTCGCCGCCACGGCGTGTATAGGTGTCGCCCTCGCGCAGGGCGCTCTCGCCGCGTCGTTCAGCGTTTCCGGTCAGTCGTTCAAGGTGACCGCGGACAAGCTTGAGGGCACGGGCTTCGAGCAGTACGGAGCTCTTGACTCGGGTTACACGCTCAGTGGCGACAAGACGGTTCACCCCGTCGCTGTCTCCGCGTTCAAGAGCGCGAAGATCCAGAACATGTGCCAGTCCGTGGTCACGCCGAACATCCCGATTCTGGGTTCGGTCAGCCTCACGCTGAAGGCCGGCGCCGACGCCCCGGTCGAGGCGTCGAACCTCTACATCGACCTCGACGACCTGAGCGCCGACGCGACGTTCACCAACATCGACATCGGTGTGGCCGCCAAGGACGCCAGCAAGGGTCCGGGCATGAAGGGTGGCAGCGAGCAGGCCAACCCGTACGGCTTCTCGCAGCAGGCCGACTCGGCCACGCTGACCAACGTGAAGCAGACGGCGTGGGCCACCACTGCCGGAACCTTCAAGCTGAGCGGTCTGCACATGTCGGTGTCGACCGGAACGCACGAGTGCTACTGAGCACTCAATGAACGGGCGGGGGGCCTTAGGGACCCCCGCCCGTCCACACTCCGGGCGTGCTTCACGCGCGGTACACATCACCACCACAGCAACACCGCACCAGGGAGCTGTTTTCCATGAGCGCCGAGACCCCTGCCGCCGCACCCGGTCAGTTCAGCCACCGGAGGCAGCAGTTCCGTGACTGGCGGGGAACACGTCCGTTCTGGGCCGGTCTCTTCGTCTTGCTCAGTGGCTTTCCGATCATGTACTTCCCGTACGCGCATCTCCAGCTCGGTCATCTCACGATCGCGATGTCGACCACCGCGGGTGCCGGATCCCTGATCATCGGTGTGCTGCTCGTCGTCCTGGGCATCAGCCTCTGGTTCCAGAAGCACGTACGGACCTTCGCGGGAGTCGCCGCGATCCTGCTCGCGCTGGTGTCCCTGCCCGTGTCCAACTTCGGCGGCTTCGTCGTGGGCTTCCTGTTCGCCCTGGTCGGCGGAGCGATGGCCGTGGCCTGGTCGCCGGGTGTCCCCCCGCAGCCGCAGCCGGAGGGCCACGTCCCCCCGGCCGGGAGCGACACCCCCGACGAGGTCACCTACTTCACGGGTGCGGACGGCGTGGACGAGGCGAATGACCTGTCAGGAACGAGCCCGCTGGACGGGGCGAACGGGAGGCACAGTGCCGGCTGACGAGGTGACCCACGGGACTGGGGTGGACGAGTCCCGTGTGAGAACCGGGCCGCGCCACGCGGCACCAAAGAAGCCGCTGTTCACCAGGTTCCACATGCCGGCGGGCAAGGCGATAGCCACCGTGGCGATGCCGACGGCCGTGCTCATGGGCATGGGCTTCACATCGACGCTCGCCCTCGCCGACAGCAACAACACGTCGTCGCCGACCTCGAAGAGCCTCACGGCCGACGAGTACAAGGACTGTGTCTCCGCGCTGGAGTCCTCCTCGCCCTCCGCCTCGGCGAGCGCGAGCGACGACGCCACGGACTCGGCGACGCCGTCCGCCACGGCGTCGGACGACGCGAAGGACTCCACGTCCTCCTCGGACACGTCCTCGTCCTCGGATTCAGGTTCCGACGACACGGCCACTCCGACGCCGTCCGCGTCCAAGTCGTCCTCGACGTCCGGCTCCTCGGACTCGTCGGGTTCGTCCGGCTCCTCGGACTCGGGCAGCACGGCGAGCCCGTCGCCGTCCGCCTCCGAGAGCAGCAGCAGCGGCGGACTGCTGGACTCGATCGGCGACGCGATCACCGGCATCCTCAGCGGTGGCTCGACGACGTCCACCTCGTCGAGCTCGACGGCCACCGAGAGCGCGACCCCCTCGCCCTCGGCGACCTCGGACTCGTCGTCGTCCTCGGACTCCTCGTCGAGCAAGGACAGCAGCACGTCCGACACCGCCAAGGACACCGCCTCCGAAGCGGCAAAGACGGTCACGGACACCGTGAAGGACACCACCGACACGGCGACCAAGGCGGCCGACGACGCCACCGAGGCGGCCACGGACGCCGCCACGGACACCGCCTCGCCGAGCGCCTCCGCGAGTTCGAGCGCGTCGGCCGACGACTGCCCGGTCGCCACCGACGACGAGAGCGGCGTCGACAACAAGGTGCCGGTGGCGGACGACCCCTGGTACCTGAACGCCAGCTCGCTGCTGCTGAAGAGCGCCGACTACCAGGGTGTGGTCGAGGTGAAGACGGCCAGCGGTGAGAAGAAGAAGGTGCTGAAGTACGTCATCTCGGGCGGCACCGACATCGGCGACCTGCACCAGACGGTGAAGGACTCGCTGTCCGGCAAGACGTACCACGTCCAGGCCGCCTCCGGTTCGACGTCGACCATCCGCGACGGCGACACGGTGATGTACACGGAGTCCATCTCCGGCAACCTGTTCGGTCTGATCCCGATCACGTTCGACCCGGACAACCCGCCGCCGCTGAACATCCCGCTGATCTACTTCACCAATGTGAAGGTCGTCCAGGCCGGCCAGTTCGGTGGCACCCTGCACGTGCCCGGGATGCACGTGTACACCACCGGCTGAGCGCGCCCACAAGCCCGTTCGGGAGCCGCGCAACACCTGAGGGCGCCCCCTGGTCACAGGGGGCGCCCTCAGCGCCGTACAAGAGCCTTCGCGGGTGCGTCAGTTGCCGGCGGTGCCGCCGATGTGGTGGACGCGGAGCATGTTGGTGGTGCCGGAGACACCGGGGGGCGAACCGGCCGTGATGATCACGGTGTCGCCCGGGTTGAAGCGGTTGATCTTGGCCAGCTCCATGTCCACCATGTCCACCATGGCGTCCGTGCTGTTCACCAGCGGGACCACGTGCGACTCCACGCCCCAGCTGAGGGTGAGCTGGTTGCGGGTGTTCTCGTCGGTGGTGAAGGCGATGATCGGCTGCTGGGCGCGGTAGCGCGACAGCCGGCGGGCGGTGTCGCCGGACTGGGTGAAGGCCACCAGGCCCCGGCCGCCCAGGAAGTCCGCGATCTCGCACGCGGCACGCGCGACGGAACCACCCTGCGTACGCGGCTTCTTGCCCGGCACCAGCGGCTGCAGGCCCTTGCTCAGCAGCTCCTGCTCGGCCGCGGTGACGATCTTCGACATCGTCTTCACGGTCTCGACCGGGTACGCGCCCACGCTCGACTCGGCGGACAGCATGACCGCGTCGGCGCCGTCCAGGATGGCGTTGGCCACGTCGGAGGCCTCGGCGCGGGTCGGCCGCGAGTTGGTGATCATCGACTCCATCATCTGGGTCGCCACGATCACCGGCTTGGCGTTGCGCCGGCACAGCTCGATGAGGCGCTTCTGCACCATGGGGACCTTCTCGAGCGGGTACTCGACGGCGAGGTCGCCACGGGCGACCATCACGGCGTCGAACGCCAGCACGACGCCCTCCATGTTCTCGACCGCCTGCGGCTTCTCCACCTTGGCGATGACGGGGACCCGGCGGCCCTCCTCGTCCATCACCCGGTGGACGTCGTTGACGTCCTTGGCGTCCCGCACGAAGGACAGCGCGACCATGTCGCAGCCCATGCGCAGCGCGAACCGCAGGTCCTCGATGTCCTTGTCGCTCAGCGCGGGCACGTTGACGGCCGCGCCGGGCAGGTTGATGCCCTTGTGGTCGGAGACGACACCGCCCTCGATGACGATCGTCCTCACCCGCGGGCCCTCGACGTCCAGGACCTTCAGCTCGACGTTGCCGTCGTTGATCAGGATCTGGTCGCCGCGCGAGACGTCGCCCGGCAGGCCCTTGTAGGTCGTACCGCAGATGGTCTTGTCGCCCGGGACGTCCTCGGTCGTGATGACGAACTCGTCACCGCGCTCCAGCTCCACCGGTCCCTCGGCGAAGGTCTCCAGACGGATCTTCGGGCCCTGCAGGTCGGCGAGGACCCCGATGGCCCGGCCGGTCTCCTTGGAGGCGGCCCGGACGCGGTCGTACCGCCCCTGGTGCTCGGCGTGCGTGCCGTGGCTGAAATTGAACCGGGCCACGTTCATGCCGGCCTCGATCATGGAGACGAGCATCTCGTGGGTGTCGACCGCGGGGCCGAGAGTACAGACGATTTTCGAACGGCGCATGGGGCGATCCTATCGGTTTGTTTCGCTACGGAATATTCCGTCTGGTGGAAGATACAAATGGGCGTTAAGCTGCTCAGCTGTTATTTCCGACCAGTGCGTACGTCTGGGTGGCGATCTCCAGTTCCTCGTCCGTCGGCACCACCGCGACCGCGACCCGTGCCCCCGCCGGCGAGATCAGCCGCGCCCCGTCCCCGCGCACCGCGTTCCGCTCCGGGTCGACGGCGAGCCCCAGCCCCTCCAGGCCCGCCACGGCCGCCTCCCGCACCGGGGCCGCGTTCTCGCCGACCCCCGCAGTGAAGGCCACCGCGTCCACCCGGCCGAGGACGGCGTAGTACGCACCGATGTACTTCTTCAAGCGGTGAATGTAGATGTCGAAGGCGAGCCCCGCCTCTTCGTCACCCTCGTCGATCCGGCGCCGGATCTCCCGCATGTCGTTGTCACCGCACAGACCGAACAAACCACTCCTCTTGTTGAGAAGAGTGTCGATCTCGTCCATGGACATTCCGCCAACTCGCGCCAAATGGAAAATGACGGCCGGATCCAGATCACCGGAACGGGTTCCCATCACCAGTCCCTCCAAAGGCGTCAGCCCCATCGAGGTGTCCACGCACGTGCCGGCCCGCACCGCCGAGGCGGACGCCCCGTTGCCCAGATGCAGCACGATCACGTTCACCTCTTCCGGCGCCTTCCCCAGCAGCCGCGCGGTCTCCCGCGAGACGTACGCGTGCGAGGTGCCGTGGAAGCCGTAGCGGCGGATGCGGTGCCGGTCGGCGATCTTCGGGTCGATCGCGTAACGGGCCGCGGACTCCGGCATCGTCGTGTGGAACGCCGTGTCGAAGACGGCCACCTGCGGCAGGTCCGGACGCAGCGCCCGCGCGGTGCGGATACCGGTCAGGTTGGCCGGGTTGTGCAGCGGGGCGACCGGGATCAGCCGCTCGATCTCGGCGAGCACCTCGTCGTCGATCACGGTCGGCTCCGTGAAGAACATCCCGCCGTGCACCACCCGGTGCCCGATCGCGGCCAGCTCCGGCGAGTCGAGCCCGAGCCCGTCCTTCGCCAGTTCCTCCGCCACGGTCTTCAGGGCCGCCTCGTGATCGGCGATCGGCCCGGTCAGCTCGCGGGTCCCACCGGTGGTGAGGCAGGAGTGCTTCAGCCGGGAGGTCTGCTCGCCGATCCGCTCGACCAGACCCACCGCCAGCCGGCTGCTGTCCCGCATGTCCAGCAGCTGGTACTTCACCGACGAGGAGCCGGAGTTGAGGACGAGGACACGGGTGCGGCTCACTGCTCGGACGCCTTCTCACTGGGGTTCTGGGCCTGGATCGCCGTGATGGCGACGGTGTTGACGATGTCCTGGACGAGAGCGCCCCGGGACAGGTCGTTGACGGGCTTGCGCAGCCCCTGCAGCACCGGCCCGACCGCGATCGCGCCGGCCGACCGCTGCACGGCCTTGTACGTGTTGTTGCCGGTGTTGAGGTCCGGGAAGATCAGCACACTGGCCTGCCCGGCGACCTCGGACCCCGGCAGCTTGGTGGCGGCCACGCTCGGCTCCACGGCCGCGTCGTACTGGATCGGCCCCTCGATCTTCAGGTCCGGCCTGCGCGAGCGCGCCAGCTCGGTCGCCTCCCGCACCTTGTCGACGTCGACGCCCGAACCGGACGTACCCGTCGAGTACGACAGCATCGCGATCCGCGGCTCCACCCCGAACTGGGCGGCGGTACCGGCCGACTGGACGGCGATGTCGGCGAGCTGCTCGGCGTCCGGGTCCGGGTTCACCGCGCAGTCGCCGTAGACCAGCACCTTGTCGGCGAGGCACATGAAGAACACGGAGGAGACGATCGAGGACCCCGGCTTGGTCTTGATGATCTCGAAGGCCGGGCGGATCGTCGCCGCCGTCGAATGCACGGACCCGGAGACCATGCCGTCCGCGAGCCCCTCCTGGACCATGAGCGTGCCGAAGTAGTTGACGTCCGCGACCACGTCGTAGGCCAGCTCCACGGTCACGCCCTTGTGGGCGCGCAGCAGGGCGTACTGCTCGGCGAAGGTGTCGCGCAGGGGGGAGGTGGCCGGGTCGATCAGCTGGGCGTCGGCGAGGTCGATGCCGAGGTCGGCGGCCTTCTTGCGGATCTGGTCGACGGGGCCGAGCAGTGTTATGTCACATACCCCCCGGCGCAGCAGCACCTCCGCCGCGTGCAGCACCCGCGCCTCGGTCCCCTCCGGCAGCACCACCCGCCGCTTGTCGGAACGCGCCTGTTCGAGCAGCTTGTGCTCGAACATCATCGGGGTGAGGCGGCCGCTGCTCGGCGCCGAGACCCGCTTGTTGAGGCCGGCGGTGTCGACGTACCGCTCGAACAGGCCGAGCGCGGTCTCCGCCTTGCGCGGGGTGGCCGCGTTCAGCTTGCCCTCCAGGGAGAACAGCCGGCCCGCGGTCGGGAAGCTGTTGCCGGCCACCGAGAGGACCGGGGTGCCCGGGGCGAGGCGGGCGGCGAGGGTGAGGATCTCGTCGCTGGGCCGCTCGTCGAGGGTGAGCAGCACGCCGGCTATCGGCGGGGTGCCGGCGCTGTGCGCGGCCAGCGAGCCGACGACCAGGTCGGCGCGGTCGCCCGGGGTGACGACCAGGCAGCCGGGGGTCAGGGCGGGCAGGAAGTTCGGCAGCATCGCCCCGCCGAACACGAAGTCCAGCACGTCCCGGGCGAGCCCCGAGTCGTCGCCGAGCAGCACCTTCGCGTCGAGCGCGTGGGTGATCTGGGCGACCGTCGGCGCGGACAGCGCCGGTTCGTCCGGCAGCACGTACACCGGCACCGGCAGCCGCCCCTCGATCCGCTCGGCGATCTCGTCGCGGTCCTCGCGGGCGACCCGGTTGGCGACCATCGCCAGCACGTCGCAGCCGAGGCCGTCGTACGCCCGGAAGGCGTTGCGGGTCTCCGCCAGCACCGACTCGGTGTTCTGGTCGCGGCCGCCGACCACCGGGATCACCGAGGCGCCGAACTCGTTGGCGAGCCGGGCGTTGAGGGACAGCTCGTCCGGGAACTGGGTGTCGGCGTAGTCGGTGCCGAGGACGAGGACGACGTCGTAGTCCCGCGCCACCAGGTGGAAGCGGTCGACGAGGGTGGAGACCAGTTCGTCGGCGCCGCGCTCGGCCTGGAGGGCGGACGCCTCGTGGTAGTCCAGGCCGTAGACGGTCGCCGGGTCCTGGGCGAGGCGGTACCGCGCACGCAGCAGCTCGAACAGGCGGTCGGGCCGGTCGTGGACGAGGGGGCGGAACACGCCGACCCGGTCGACCTGCCGGGTCAGCAGCTCCATCACGCCCAGTTCGACCACCTGGCGGCCGTCGCCGCGGTCGATCCCGGTCACGTACACGCTGCGCGTCACGTGGGCACTCCGTCTCTGTGTAGTACTGGTGCTCTGTGTAGTACCTGGTGCGGCCGCACAAAAATCGCCCACCGGGGTGAGCGGAACCCTCTTGACAATACCCCCGACGCCGGATAAGGCGCCCGTCAGGATTTCACCGCCCCGCGTGGCATGAAACAATCGGATCGGCTCACCGGCAACGACAGCGAGCAGGAGACACACCACCATGCGCATCGGAGTTCTCACCGCAGGCGGCGACTGCCCCGGCCTGAACGCCGTCATCCGATCGGTGGTACACCGCGCTGTCGCGCAGTACGGCGACGAGGTCATCGGCTTCGAGGACGGCTTCCGGGGGCTGCTCGACGGCCACTACCGCACCCTCGACCTGGACGCCGTCAGCGGCATCCTGGCCCTCGGCGGCACGATCCTCGGCTCGTCGCGACTGGAGCGGGACCGGCTGCGCGAGGCGTGCGACCGGGCCACCGACATGGTCGAGGAGTTCGGCATCGACGCGCTGATCCCGATCGGCGGCGAGGGCACGCTGACGGCGGCCCGCATGCTGTCCGACGCGGGCCTGCCGGTCGTCGGCGTCCCCAAGACCATCGACAACGACATCTCCTCCACGGACCGCACCTTCGGCTTCGACACCGCGGTGGGCGTCGCCACGGAGGCGATGGACCGGCTCAAGACCACCGCCGAGTCCCACCAGCGGGTGATGGTCGTCGAGGTGATGGGCCGGCACGCCGGCTGGATCGCCCTGGAGTCCGGCATGGCCGCCGGCGCCCACGGCATCTGCCTCCCCGAGCGGCCCTTCGACCCCGCCGACCTGGTCAAGATGGTCGAGGAGCGGTTCTCCCGCGGCAAGAAGTTCGCCGTGGTGTGCGTGGCGGAGGGCGCCCATCCCGGCGAGGGCACGATGGACTACGGCAAGGGCGAGATCGACCAGTACGGTCACGAGCGCTTCCAGGGCATCGGTACGGCACTGGCGTACGAGCTGGAGCGGCGGCTCGGCAAGGAGGCCAAGCCGGTCATCCTCGGCCACGTCCAGCGGGGCGGGACGCCTACGGCGTACGACCGGGTGCTGGCGACGCGGTTCGGGTGGCACGCGGTGGAGGCGGCGCACCGGGGGGACTTCGGGAGGATGACGGCGCTGCGCGGGACGGACATCGCGATGGTGCCGCTCGCGGAGGCGGTGACCGAGTTGAAGACGGTGCCGAAGGATCGGATGGACGAGGCGGAGTCGGTCTTCTAGGGCTGGGGTTCGAGTCCGGCTGCGGGTGGGTGGGGGTTGAGCGCGCAGTTCCCCGCGCCCCTTACGGGGCGCTCTAGCCACGGGCGTTCAGGAAGTTCCCTTCTCCACCGTGTTCCAGAAGTGCATGACGATGCCGGCCAGGAAGTCCTCGCCCAGCTTCTGTATCCGGTTCGTGGCGGTGAAGTCGCCCCATGACAGCGTTGTCGCCAGTTGTGCTTGGTACAAGTCGTGCAGCTCGCCGAGTGTCTGTTCGATGAGCCGCTTGTCCAGGGGGATCAGCTTGCAGACCTGGCGGACGTAGGGCTGCCGCCGGGTGGTGGTGACGGCGCTGCGCAGCAGTTCCGCCAGTTGCTCCTCCTTCCCCGTGAGCGCGATGACGTCCGGCAGGGAGAGGCGGAGGAAATCGGCCAGGACAACGGTCAGGCGGTCGGTGCCCCGCCACTCCTCGTCCTCCTCCAGCTGCAGGTACGGGAGGAGACCGAGTCCGAGGGCCGCCGCCACGTCCTCCGGGGCCAGGCCGCGGGCGATCCGGTGTTCGCGCAAGGTCCGCGGGCGGCCGATCAGTTCACCCGGGGTGCACCACAACACTCCCGCGAGGGCAGTCAGTTCGGGACTGGTGGGAACCGACTCCCCGCCCTCCCAGGCGAGTACGAGATCCGGAGTGGCGTACGGCATCCCGTACGAGGCTTGTAAGTCGTACGCCACGTGCTCGGGCCCCATGCCGAGCGCCGCACGGAATCTGCGGGCGGCGGAGGCGTTGAAGGGGGGGCCTGGCTGGTTCGGAAGAGCTGGGGGTCGGCGCACAGCCGACAAGGTAGGGGTGCGCGGGGGTATTGACTACGGTCCGTTCGGCCAGGAACACGGATTGTGGGAACGTACGGATTCACAAGCGGTCCTTACCTGTTCATCCCTTGACGGCGCCGCCCAGGGCGAACCCGCCTCCCAGCCGCCGCGCGACCAGCACGTACAGCAGGATCACCGGAGTCGAGTAGATGACGGAGAACGCGGCGAGCTGGCCGTAGGCGACCATGCCACGGTTGCCGAAGAAGTCGTTGATGCTGACCGAGGCGGGCATCTGGTCCGGCGAGAGCAGCAGCATGAAGGGGACGAAGAAGTTGCCCCACATCATCACGAAGGCGAAGACGGTGACGACGGCGAGGCCGGGTCCCATGAGCGGCAGCACGATACGGATCAGTGACTGGAGCGGGTTGGCGCCGTCCGTCCAGGCGGCCTCCTCCAGCTCCTTCGGCACGCCGTCCATGAAGTTCTTCATCAGCCAGATGGCGAAGGGGAGTTGGGAGGCGGCGAAGAACAGGATCGTGCCCTGCATGGTGTCGATGAGGTTGATCCGGACGAACAGCGCGTACACCGGCACCATGATCGCGGTGATGGGCAGACTCGTGGCGAAGAGGATGGTGAGCAGGAACGGCCGGTTGAACCGGGAGCGGTAGCGGGAGAGCGGGTAGGCGGCGAGGGCGGAGCAGACGACGGTGAGCGCGGTGGCGCCGCCGCACAGGAACAGGCTGTTGAGTAGCGGGGTGTAGGTGATGTCCGGGGTGAGGATCGCGTCGAAGTTCCCGAAGGTGAACCCGTCCGGGATCCTGACCCGCAGACCGGCGTGCGGATCGACGGCGGAGAGGACCACCCAGGCGAGCGGGAGCACGAAGGCGGCGGCCACGATCAGCAGCCCGAGGTCGGCGGCGAGCCGGTGCGAACGGCGTTGACGGCGGGGCATGTCCGGGTTCACACCTCCGTGCGCAGCAGGCGCATGTAGACCACGGAGAAGAGCGAACCGACCAGGAGAAGGAGCAGAGCGACCGCGGTCCCGTACCCGATCATGCTGTTCTGGAAGGCCTGTTCGTACATGAAGAGGGGAAGCGTCTGGCTCCTGTCGCCGGGGCCGCCCCGGGTCATCACCCAGATCAGCCCGAAGACGGAGAGCGTCTGGAGGGTGTTGAGCATCAGGTTCGTCCCGATGGACCGCCGGATCATGGGGAGCGTGATGTGCCACATCCGGCGCCAGCCGCCGGCGCCGTCCACCTCCGCCGACTCCTCGATCTCGTTCGGTATCTCGTCGAGCGCGGCGGAGTAGACCAGCATCGAGAAGGCGGTGCCCCGCCACACGTTGGCGAACGACACGGCCAGGATGGGCAGCGTGAACAGCCAGTTCTGGGACGGCAGATGGAGGAGGTCCAGGATGGCGTTGAGGGTGCCCTCCCGCCGGAAGAACGCGTACAGCAGGAACCCGGCGACGACCTCCGGCAGCACCCACGCCGTGATCACGATCCCGCCGGTGAGCGTCCGCACCGGCTTCGACGCCCGCCGCATCAGCGCGGCGAGCGCCAGCCCCAGCGTGTTCTGCCCGACGAGCGAGGACAGCACGGTGAAGACGAGGGTCAGCCAGACGGCGTTCAGGAAGGCGTCGTCGTGGAACGCCCGGCGGAAGTTGGCGAAGCCGACGAAGGAGGAGTGCGCCTGGCCGGTGAGCTGGAGGTCGGTGAAGGCGATCCAGGCGCAGTAGACGATGGGCCCGCCGAGGAAGAGGAGGAGCAGGACCAGGGCGGGGGTGAGGGGGAGTGCGCGGGGCAGGGCGCGGGCGACGCGCCGGGTGGTCACTGGGTGACCACTTGGTCGTCGGTGACGTCCTTGAGCGTCGAATCGTAGGTACTCGCCGCCTTGTCGACCGAGGCGTCACCGGTGGTCACGCTCTCCATGGCCTCCTGGATGGCGGTGGAGACCTTCGGGTACGCCGGGTAGGCGGGCCGGTAGTGGGTGCTGGCGACGAGATCGGTGAAGAACTCGATGCCGGGCTGGGCGGCCGTGTACGACGGGTCGCCGGCGACGTCCTTCCGCACCGCGATCCCGGAGTTGGCGATGTACCACTTCTCGGCGTTCGCCTTGGTCTGCATGGTCTTGATGAAGTCGAAGGCGAGGTCGGGGTTGCCGGCCTTGGCGGGTACGGACCAGGTCCAGCCGCCGGACATGCTCACCTTGCCGGGGGCCTGCCCGTGCTGGGTGGGCATGTAGGCGAGCCCGAGCTGTTTCGACCAGTCGGACCACTCGTGCCCGCTGCCCTTGCCCCACGACTGCGGCAGCCAGGATCCGTCGAGGTTGATGCCCACCTTGCCCTGGGGCATCAGCTCACCCCAGAGCGTGTTGCGGTAGTTGGGGTCGAGCGCGTCGGAGACGTCCGGGCCGAGCTTGTCCTTGTACACGGTCTCGACGAACGACAGCGCGTCCTTGAACCCCTGCCCCCCGGCGATCCACTTCTTGCTCGTCTTGTCGTACAGGGGGTCGCTGGTCCCGTCGTTGGTGCCGTACAGCAGCATCTCGAAGCCCTGCATGCTCGCGGTCTCGCCGGCCGGCTTGCCGGTGTAGACGTTGAGGGGGGTGACGCCGGGGACCTTCGCCTTGATGGTGCGGGCGGCGGCGAGCACGTCGTCCCAGCTCTTCGGCTGCCAGTCGGCCGGCAGCCCGGCCTTCGCGAACACGCGCTTGTCGAACCAGAGCCCGCGGGTGTCGGTCCCGTCGGGGACGCCGTACGTCTTCCCGTCCTCGCCCTTCGCGGCCGTCTTCGCGGTGTCGATGAACTGCCCCCAGTCGCCCCACTTGGCGAGATAGGAGTCGAGGGGCTTCAGATACCCGCTGGTGATGTCGGAGTTGATGAGGAAGGTGTCCTCGTAGACGAGGTCCGGGGCGGTTCTCGGCGACCGGAGCATCTGCTGCAGCTTGGTGTAGTACTCCGAGTCCGTGGCCTTGATGGGGACGAGCTCGACCTTCTTCCCCGGGTGCTCCTTCTCGAACTGCTTCTTGATGTCCGCGAGGTAGTTGTCCGTCACCTTGACGGAGTTGTCCATCGACTGCTTGAAGGACACCTTCACGGTGTCCGGGCTGCTCCCCGACCCACCGCTGCACGCGGTGAGGGAGGCGGCCGAGGTGACGAGGGCGAGGGCAAGGATGCTGACGGCGGTGGGGCGCACGGGCACGACCTCCTCGGCGGCCACTGCGCTGTGGCCTGGGGGTTCGTCTCTCTTGCCGTGTGAAGGTAAGTGGAGTGGTCTAGTCAGGTCAATGAGTGTGCGGGGGATTGCTGGGGAAGGCTGTCGCGGGGTGCGGCTGTCACTTGACCTCAAGCAGGCTTGAGGTCCTACGGTCCACAGGCATGACCTTCACCGCCAAGGAACGCGAGTACCTCGGTACTCAGGCGCTGGCCCGCCTCGCCACCTCCGGCCCCACCGGCCCCCAGGTCCGCCCCGTCGGTTTCAGGCTCAACGCCGACGGCACCATCGACATCGGCGGCCCGAACCTGCGCTCCAGCCAGAAGTACCGGAACGCCCAGGCGCACCCCGAGGTCTCCCTGCTCGTCGACGACATGACCCCCGACGAGCCCGGAGCCGTCAAACCCGGCTGGGGCCGTGGCGTGGAGATCCGGGGCCACGCCGACCTGCTCACCCTCGACGAACCACCCCTCGCCCCGGACTTCTTCAGCAACGACGTGATCCGCATCCACCCCCGCCGCATCATCAGCTGGCACATCGACCCGGACCGGCCGGCTGGCCACGCACGCGACGTGATGTGACGCCGGGGCGCTCGGCCGCGCTAGCGGCCGGTCCGCTTGCCGATGA
This sequence comes from Streptomyces sp. NPDC048288, assembly GCF_043201555.1. Lineage (NCBI taxonomy): Bacteria > Bacillati > Actinomycetota > Actinomycetes > Kitasatosporales > Streptomycetaceae > Streptomyces > Streptomyces sp. NPDC048288. The sequence goes on along the minus strand of NZ_JBICZD010000009.1, from coordinate 441,719 downwards.
CGGGACCGTGGAAGGTGCCGCCCCGGAAGTCGATGTGGTCGCCGCCGTACCGCACTGGGGAGTCCTGGTCGTACTCCGCGGACTCCTGGGGCTGGTGCTTGCGCAGCACGGCCACCGCCACCAGCGCCGCGCGCTCGGCGGCGAGTCGCTGCGAGCCCGAGGCGTCGGCCGTGTGCTTGCCGGCGTCGGCGCGGTCGCTGATGCCACGGATCACCAGGGCGTCCAACTGGCCGTTGAGGTGGGCCGCGTGGGCGGCGCCGGAGCCTTCCATCTCGATGGCACAGGCGTCGTTGTAGTGCCGGCGGATGTGGTCGGCGAAGGCCGACCGGTCGTCGGCCAGCACGACATCGCCGACGGCGATCGGCTTGCGGTGCCCCCGCACCTCCGGCATGTCCCGCAACGCGGACCGCGCCGCCTGCAGCAGCCTGTGCGAGCCGAGCCAGACCTCGGGCCGAGTCTGGAGGCCCTCCGGGGTCTGCTTGCCGCCGTGGATCGCGTACACCTTCGTACCGACGACGACATCGCCGATCTCCATGTCGTCCTTGAGCCCGCCCGCGACGCCGACGAAGAGCACGGCATCCGGCGTGAGCCAGTCGACGATCTGTGTGGTGAGCGAGGCGGCGGTCAGAGCGCCGACGCCCAGCTCCGCGAGCGCCACGGTCCCGGACGCGTCCGCCAGCCGGCCGAGTTCGACCCGGGTGCCGTTGGGGTGGACGATCTCCTCGGTGTCGACCAGATGGGCGCGGACGGCGTCGTACTCCTCCGGCAGAGCGGTGAGGACGACGGCCGTGGCGGTGGGACGTGGTCGCTTCGCGGGCATCTGTCCACGGTAGCGGCAAGTCGCCTGCCGGGGCGTGGGTATGGTCGTCGGGGGCCGGTCGGACCGTTGGGCGGGGAGCGCGGTATGTCGGAACAGGGCGTCACCGTCGGGCAGTTGCTGCTCGCCGAGTACCAGACGGTCAAGGACGAGCAGAAGGCGCGCATCGGGTTCCGGGACAACCTGCTGTACGTGACGCTCGGCGTGGTGGCCGCCGTCATCGCCGCGGCGGCGCAGGCCAAGCAGCCGTCGATGCTGCTGGCGTTGCCGCCGGTGTGTGTGGTGCTCGGGTGGACGTACCTGGTCAACGACGAGAAGATCTCGGCGATCGGGCTGTACGTGCGGGACGAGTTGGGACCTCGGCTGGCACAACTGGCCTCTGGCGGGGCGGAGTTCGCCACCTTCGGCTGGGAGGCCTACCACCGGACCGACACCCGGCGGCGGACCCGCAAGACCATCCAGGCCGTGATCGATCTGACGGCGTTCTGCGCGGTGCCGCTGGCGGCGCTGGTGGTGTTCTGGGCGGGCGGGGACGGCGGCGGGCTGCTGGTCGGGCTGTCGGTGCTGGAGGCGCTCGCGGTGATCGGGCTCGGGGTGCAGGTCCTGCTGTACACGCGGCCGGCGAGACCGGCCCGGACCCCGGCCTGACGCCGTACCGTTGACGCTCACGCCGCAGGGGGCGCCGAGGGTCTCACCGCTTCCCCCACCGATACACCAACTCCGGCCTCCCCACCTGCCCGTACAGCGGGCTCCGTCCGGCCCGGCCCGCCTCGACCAGATGTTCCAGGTAGCGCCGGGCGGTGATGCGGGAGATGCCCACGCTCTCTGCCAGGGCTGCGGCGGTCAGGCCCTCCTTGGACTCGCGCAGGGCGGTGGTCACGCGTTCCAGGGTCGGGGCGCTGAGGCCCTTCGGGAGTGCTGCGGGGGTGGGGGCGCGCAGGGCGGCCAGGGCTCGGTCGACCTCGTCCTGGCCGCTGGCCTCGCCCGCTGCCGCGCGGAATTCCGAGTAGCGGGTGAGGCGGTCGCGGAGGGTGGCGAAGGTGAAGGGTTTGAGGACGTACTGGACGACGCCGAGCGAGACGCCTTCGCGGACCACGGCCAGGTCCCGTGCGGAGGTCACCGCTATGACGTCCGCCTGGTGTCCTGCCGCGCGCAGGGAGCGGGCGAACTGGAGGCCGTGGACGTCCGGCAGGTGGAGGTCCAGGAGGAGCAGGTCGACCGGGGTGCGGTCGAGGATGCGGCGGGCCTCCGCTCCGGTGTGTGCCTTGCCCACCGCCACGAATCCCGGGACCCGTCCGACGTAGAGGACATGGGCGTCCGCGGCCACCGGGTCGTCCTCGACGACCAGGACCCGAATCGGCTCGGCCGTCACAGGTCACCCCCGACCGCCGCCGCCCGCAGCGGCAACCGCACCTCGAACACCGCGCCGCCCTCCGCCGCCTCCGTCACGGTCAGGGTGCCGTCCAGCCGTGCCACCGCCTGCCGGACCAGTGCCAGTCCCAGGCCCCGCCCGCCGGGTCCGGACGGCTTCGTCGAGAAGCCGCGCTGGAAGACCAACTCGGCGTGGGCGGGGTCGACCCCCGCACCCGTGTCCGTCACCCTCATCACCAGTTCGGCGTCGTCATCGTCGGTGTAGGCGGTGACCGTCACGCGCGCCCGTACCGTGCCCTGGGCCGCGTCCACCGCGTTGTCGATCAGGTTGCCGAGGATGGTGACCAGATCGCGCGCCGACAGGCTCTCCGGTAGCAAACCGTCATCCAGCCGGCTCTCGTCCGAGACCACCAGTTCCACGCCCCGCTCGTTCGCCTGGGCGGTCTTGCCCAGCAGCAGGGCGGCGAGGACCGGTTCGCTGACGGCGGCCACCACCTGGTCCGTCAGCGCCTGGGCCAGTTCCAGCTCGGCCGTCGCGAAGTCGACGGCCTCCGAGGCCCGCCCGAGTTCGATGAGCGAGACGACCGTGTGGAGCCGGTTCGCGGCCTCGTGGGCCTGTGAGCGCAGTGCCTGGGTGAAGCCGCGTTCCGAGTCCAACTCGCCCATGAGGGACTGGAGTTCGGTGACGTCGCGGAGGGTTGCGACGGTGCCGCGGCGCTCGCCGCCGGAGACCGGGGAGGTGTTCACCACCAGGACCCGGTCCGCCGTCAGGTGCACTTCGTCGACCCGGGGCTCGGAGGCCAGCAGCGCACCCGTCAGGGGCGCCGGCAGGCCCAGCTCGGCCACCGAACGGCCCACCACGTCCCCCTCGGAGCCCACGCCCAGCAGTTCCTGCCCGCCGTCGTTGATCAGCGCCACCCTGTACTGCCCGTCCAGCATCAGCAGCCCCTCGCGCACCGCGTGCAGCGCCGCCTCGTGGTAGTCGTGCATCCGGCTCAGCTCGGCCGCGTTCATGCCGTGGGTGTGGCGGCGCAGCCGGGCGTTGATGACGTAGGTGCCGACCGCGCCCAGGACCAGGGCTCCGGCCGCGACCCCCAGCAGCGCCGTGACCTGTTCCTGGACCCGGCGGCTGATCGCCTCCACCTTGATGCCGGCGCTCACCAGGCCGATCACCCGGCCGTTCTCCTCCACCGGGGTCACCGTGCGCACGGACGCGCCGAGGGTGCCCTTGTAGGTCTCGCTGTAGGTGTGGCCCTGCTGGGCCGCCTCGATATGGCCCAGATAGTGCTTGCCGATCTCGTTCTTGTCGGGGTGGGTCCAGCGGATCCCGCCCGGGGTCATGATCGTGATGAAGTCGACCTCGGTGTCCCGCATCACCTGGAGGGCGTACGGCTGCAGCCGGGCCGACGGGTCGCGGGTGCGGATCGCCGAGCGGACCGACGGCGAGTCCGCGACCGACCGGGCCACCGCCGTCGCCTGCCGGGTCGCCGCCTCCTCGGCCTGGTGGCGGTCGCTGACGTAGGTGAACAGCGCGTAACCGGCGACCAGCACCGCTATCAGCACGGCCTGCATGGCGAACAGCTGGCCGGCGAGGCTGCGGGGGCGGGGAACGGACGGGAAGCGCATGTCAGCAGTGTGCCTCCCGGGTTACGTACGAACTAAATGAACGGAAGGGTGACCGCCCTCACAGAACGGGAGATAGTCACGGCATCCCCCACATCCCCCGGACGTGAGCCGCACGCCGGTCGTAACGACGATGACGTCAAGGAGGCGAGCCGTGACGACGACGCCTACGGCCCCAGCCGCACCCACCGTGAAGAGAGACCGCACCCACTACCTCTATATCGCGGTGATCGCCGCGGTGGCGCTCGGTATCCTCGTGGGGCTCATCTGGCCCGACGCCGGTGTCGAGCTCAAGCCCCTCGGTACCGGATTCGTCAATCTGATCAAGATGATGATCTCGCCGATCATCTTCTGCACGATCGTGCTCGGGATCGGGTCCGTACGGAAGGCCGCCAAGGTCGGTGCCGTCGGCGGTATCGCGCTCGGCTACTTCCTGGTGATGTCGCTGGTGGCGCTCTCCATCGGCCTCGTCGTCGGCAACATCCTGCACCCCGGTGACGGGCTGCACCTCACCGAGGCCCTCAAGGCCAGCGGGCACAGCCAGGTGGACGCCGAGGCGCTCGGCCCGGTCGACTTCGTGCTGTCGATCATCCCGACGACCTTCGTCTCCGCCTTCACCGAGGGCCAGGTGCTGCAGACGCTGCTCATCGCGCTGCTCGCCGGGTTCGCGCTGCAGGCCATGGGGTCGGTGGGCCAGCCGGTGCTGCGCGGTGTCGAGCACATCCAGCGGCTCGTCTTCCGCATCCTCGGCATGATCATGTGGGCCGCGCCGATCGGTGCCTTCGGCGCGATCGCCGCCGTCGTCGGGTCCGCCGGGCTCGACGCGCTCAAGAGTCTCGCCGTGCTGATGCTCGGCTTCTACGTGACCTGTGTGCTCTTCGTCTTCGTGGTGCTCGGCGCGCTGCTGCGGATCGTCGCCGGACTGAACATCTTCACGCTGTTCAAGTACCTCGCCCGGGAGTTCCTGCTGATCCTGTCCACCTCCTCCTCCGAGTCCGCGCTGCCGCGGCTCATCGCGAAGATGGAGCACCTGGGCGTCAGCCGGGCCGTGGTCGGCATCACCGTGCCGACCGGCTACTCCTTCAACCTCGACGGCACCATGATCTACATGACCATGGCCTCGCTGTACATCGCCGACGCCCTCGGGACGCCGATGTCGATCGGCGAGCAGATCCCGCTGCTGCTCTTCCTGCTGCTGGCCTCCAAGGGCGCGGCGGGCGTCAGCGGCGCCGGTCTGGCCACGCTGGCCGGCGGTCTGCAGTCGCACAAGCCCGCGCTGGTCGACGGCGTCGGCCTGATCGTCGGCATCGACCGCTTCATGAGCGAGGCCCGCGCCCTGACGAACTTCGCGGGCAACTCCGTCGCCACCGTCCTGATCGGTACCTGGACGAAGGACATCGACAAGGCGCGGGTGCGGCAGGTGCTCGCGGGCGAGCTGCCCTTCGACGAGACGACGCTGCTGGACGAGGGCCGGAGCACCACGCCCGAACTGCCCGAGCAGCGCGAGGAGCTGGCCAAGGCATAGGGCTCCCGCATACCGCCGGACGTCCGGCCCGGCCTGAACCCGGGCCGGCCGTCCGGTCACCGCTCTCCGGGCGGCTGAGAACTCCCCCGTTGCTCAGCCGCCCGGAGGCATGTCCACCGGCAGTGCCCTCCCGCCCGCTTGTCGGCCGTATCCACTAACGTGCCGTTCCGGTTCCACCGGAACGGCAACGGCACATCTGCAGGGAGGCACGGGGGATGAAGATCGACTGGGATCGGCGGCACTGCGCGCGCAAGGGACATGTGACCTATGCCCCGGACGACCCGCGGCTGCGGGTCCGGCTGCACGCGCAGACCGCCGTCGGGGACGTGTGGCGCTGTCTGCGCTGCGGGGACTTCGTGCTCGGCGAGCCGCACGGCTCGGGGCCGGCCGACGACGCCCCGCTGGTGCCGCGCGGGAAGGTGCTGCGGGACCTGTTCATCCTGCGCTTCCTCGCGATCGAGCGGGCCGTGCGCGGGGTGTTCATCGTGCTGGTCGCGGTCGCGGTGTGGAAGTTCTCCAACAGCCAGGACGCGGTGCGCCGGCTGTTCAACGAGTACCTGGACACCTTCCGGCCGGTCTTCCGGCACTTCCACTACGACCTCGACCACTCACCGGTCGTCGGTTCTATACAGAAGGCCTTCGGCTACAAGCACTCCACGCTGCTGCTGGTGGCGGGACTGCTGCTGGCGTACGCGCTGATCGAACTCGTCGAGGCGGTCGGCCTCTGGTACGCCAAGCGCTGGGCCGAATACCTGACCGTGGTGGCCACGGCCGCCTTTCTGCCGCTGGAGATCTACGAACTCACGGAGAAAGTCAGCTATCTGAAGATCGCCACTCTGGTGCTGAACATCCTCGCGGTGCTCTATATCGCCCTCGCCAAGCGGCTGTTCGGGCTGCGCGGCGGGCGCCGGGCCTTCGAGGAGGAGCGGCACAGCGCCTCGCTGCTGGAGGTCGAGGAGTCCGCGGGGGTCGCGCCGAGCTTGCGTTGACGTCGGCGTCAAGTCGTACGGTCGTGGACATGCGAATCGGCGAGCTGGCCGCACGGGCCGGGACCACCACGCGCACCCTGCGGTACTACGAGGCGCGCGGGCTGCTGCCCGCGCGGCGTTCCGGGAACGGTCACCGGACGTACGACGAGAGCGATCTCAGGCTGCTCACGCAGATCCGGACGCTGCAGGACTTCGGGTTCGAGCTGGAGGAGACCCGGCCGTTCGTGGAGTGTCTGCGGGCCGGGCATCCGGAGGGCGACACCTGCCCCGCCTCGCTCGCGGTCTACCGGCGCAAGCTGGCGGAGCTGGACGCGCTGATCGGCGAGTTGCAGGCGGTGCGGGCGACCGTCGGGGCCCAGCTGGTGCGGGCCGAGCGGGCCAAGGACGAGCTGGCCGCCGAGGCGCTGGTTCCGGGGGGTCCGGAGCCGACCTGCGAACTGGGAGGGTCCAGACGATGATCAAGGCGGCGGGTGTGGCCGAGGTGACGGACGCGGACTTCGCGGCGGAGGTGATCGGGGCGGAGCTGCCGGTGCTGGTGGAGTTCACCGCCGACTGGTGCCCGCCGTGCCGGCAGATGGGGCCGGTGCTGACCGCGCTCGCGGCGGCGGAGGGCCACCGGCTGAAGGTGGTGCAGCTGGACGTGGACACCAACCCGGAGACGACCAACGCCTACAAGGTGCTGTCGATGCCGACGTTCATGGTGTTCCGGGGCGGCGAGCCGGTGCGGGCGATGGTGGGTGCCCGGCCCCGGCGGCGGCTGCTGGAGGAACTGGCCGACGTCCTGGACTGAACCGACCGCTTATACGAAGAATCCCCCGGGCAATTGCGCTCGGGGGATTTCTTTGCGTATATTCAAGAGTTCGCGACCCAAAGCCATTGGATCGCGGAGAAGTTCAGTGAGCACAGTATATCTGGGCGGGAGCGGAATTGTCAAACACCGAATTTCCAGACGATGAATTGCGGCACGAGCAGGAATTCATCGACGGACTGTACGCACGGGTGGACGCCCTGCGCGGCGACACCGAGGACTCGGTCGCGGACGCCCTCGCCCTCGGCGACAAGCCGATGCAGGCCCGCCTGGAGCGGGACATCCTGGTCGCCGAGCGCTCCGGGCTGCTCGCCGCACTGAACGCCGTGGACGGCTCGCTGTGCTTCGGCCGCATCGACCTCACCTCCGGCACCCGGCACCACATCGGGCGGATCGGGCTGCGGCTGGACGACACCGAGCGCACCCCGGTCCTCGTCGACTGGCGTGCCGAGGTCGCCCGCCCCTTCTACCTGGCCACCGGCCACACCCCGATGGGCCTGCGCCGCCGCCGGCACATCGCCACCGACGGCCGCCGGGTCACCGCCCTGCACGACGAGATCCTCGACCTCGGCGACCGGGAGCGCACCGGGCACGAGGACCCGTCCGGCGACGCGGTGCTGCTGGCCGCCCTCGACTCGGCCCGCACCGGCCGGATGAACGACATCGTGCAGACCATCCAGGCCGAGCAGGACGAGATCATCCGCGCGCCGCACCGGGGGGTCCTGGTGGTCGAGGGCGGCCCGGGGACCGGAAAGACGGCGGTCGCGCTGCACCGCGCCGCCTTCCTCCTCTACGAACACCGCGAGCTGCTCGCCAAGCGTGCCGTCCTGATCGTCGGCCCCAACCCCGCCTTCCTCGGCTACATCGGCGAGGTGCTGCCCTCGCTCGGCGAGACCGGAGTGCTGCTGGCGACCGTCGGCGAGCTGTTCCCCGGGGTGCGGGCGACGGCCGCCGACACCCCCGAGGCGGCCGCCGTGAAGGGCCGCGCCGACATGGCGGACGTGCTCGCCGCCGTCGTACGGGACCGGCAGACGCTGCCCGACCCCGTCCTGGCCATCGAGCACGACCGCGAGGTCCTGATGCTCGACGACGGCCTGGTGAACATGGCCCGGGAACGCACCCGCGCCGCCGGGCTCCCGCACAACGCGTCCCGCGAGTACTTCGAGGGCCACATCCTCAACACCCTCACCGAGCTGTACGCCGAACGCGTGGGCACCGACCCCTTCGACGGCAGCAGCCTGCTCGACGCCTCCGACATCACCCAGATCCGCGACGAACTCGCCGAGAACCCCGAGGTCTGGTCCGCCGTCGACCAGCTGTGGCCGCTGCTCACCCCGCGGCGCCTGCTCGCCGACTTCCTTTCCGCCCCCGAGGGGTACCTCGGCGCCGAGGACGCGGCCGCGGTCCGCCGCCCGGTGACCCGGGCCTGGACGGTCTCGGACGTCCCCCTCCTCGACGAGGCGGCCGAACTGCTGGGCGTCGACGAGCGCGTCGCCCGGGCCCGGGCGGAACGCGAGCGCGAGACGCAGATCGCGTACGCCCAGGGCGTCCTCGATGTCTCCTACGCCTCCCGGACCTACGAGTTCGACGACAAGGAGGACGAGGACTCCGAGGTGCTGTCCGCGCACGACATCATCGACGCCGAGCGCTTCGCCGAGCGCCAGGAGGAGGAGGACTTCCGCAGCGCGGCCGAACGCGCGGCGGCCGACCGGACCTGGGCGTTCGGGCACATCATCGTGGACGAGGCGCAGGAACTCTCCCCGATGGCCTGGCGGCTGCTGATGCGGCGCAGCCCGACCCGCTCGATGACCCTGGTCGGCGACCCGGCCCAGACGGCGGAGGCGGCGGGCGTGGGTTCCTGGTCGGAGATCCTGCACCCCTATGTCGAGGACCGCTGGGACCACACCCGCCTCGGCGTCAACTACCGCACCCCGTCCGAGATCATGGACCTCGCGGCGGCCGTGGTCCGCGCGGAGCACCCGGACTTCGAGCCGCCCAGCTCGGTCCGCTCGACGGGCGTACGGCCGTGGATCCGGCAGGCGGCCGACGACCTCCCGAGCGCGGTCGCGAAGGCCGTCGTCGAACTCACCCCCGCCGAGGGCCGCCTCGCGGTGATCGCCCCGCGCGACCTGCACCGCTCCCTGGCCGCCCGCCTGGACGGCGTCACAGCCGGCGCCGAACCCGACCTGACGCAGACCGTCGTCCTCCTCGACCCGCGCCAGGCCAAGGGCCTTGAGTTCGACTCCGTCCTGGTGGTGGAGCCGGGACGGTACGGCACCAGCGACCTCTACGTGGCCCTGACCCGGGCGACCCAGCGACTGGGGGTGCTGCACACCGGCGGCCTGCCGGACGGGCTCAGGCAGGCCGCAGCCACACCGTAGCCAGCGGCGGCAGGGACAGGCGGATGCTCGTGGGGCGGCCGTGGGAGGGGTGGTGTTCCGGCTTCACCGGGTCGGGGTTGGTGACACCGCTGCCGCCGTAGCGGGCCGCGTCGGTGTTGAGGGTCTCGTGCCAGGCGGGGATCTCGTCCGGGACGCCCAGGCGGTAGTCGTGGCGGACCACGGGGGAGAGGTTGGCGACGGCGAGGAGCGGGGTGCCGTCGGCGTCCAGGCGAAGGAACGCGAAGACGTCGTCCTCCGCCGCGTCACCCACGATCCACTGGAAGCCGTCCGGGTCGGTGTCCCGCTGCCAGAGGGCCGGGGTCGCGGAGTAGACCGTGTTGAGGTCGCGGACCAGGTCGCGCACGCCCCGGTGGTCGGCCTCCGCGCCGTAGCCGGGGTCGAGCAGCCACCAGTCCGGGCCGCGCGCCTCCGACCACTCCGCGCCCTGGGCGAACTCCTGGCCCATGAACAGGAGCTGCTTGCCGGGGTGGGCCCACATGAAGGCCAGGTAGGCGCGGAGGTTGGCGCGTTGCTGCCACCAGTCGCCGGGCATCTTCGAGACCAGCGAGCGCTTGCCGTGCACGACCTCGTCGTGGGAGATGGGCAGGACGTAGTTCTCGCTGTACGCGTAGACCATCGAGAAGGTCATCTCGTGGTGGTGGTACTTGCGGTGCACCGGCTCGTGCCGCATGTACTCCAGCGAGTCGTGCATCCAGCCCATGTTCCACTTCAGGCCGAAGCCGAGACCGCCGGAGTCGGTGGCGCGGGTGACACCCTCCCAGGCCGTCGACTCCTCGGCGATCGTGACGACACCCGGGGTCCGCCGGTACACGGTCGCGTTCATCTCCTGCAGGAACGCCACCGCGTCCAGGTTCTCCCGGCCGCCGTGCTCGTTCGGCGTCCACTGGCCCGGCTCGCGCGAGTAGTCGAGGTAGAGCATCGAGGCGACCGCGTCCACCCGCAGCCCGTCGATGTGGAACTCCTCGCACCAGTACACCGCGTTGGCGACCAGGAAGTTGCGCACCTCGCGGCGGCCGAAGTCGAACTCCAGGGTGCCCCAGTCGGGATGGGTGGCCCGCTGGGGGTCCTCGTGCTCGTACAGCGGGCGCCCGTCGAACTCGGCCAGCGCCCAGTCGTCGCGCGGGAAGTGCGCCGGTACCCAGTCCATCAGCACACCGACGCCGGCCCGGTGCAGCGCGTCGACCAGGTACTTGAAGTCGTCGGGGGTGCCGAGGCGGGCCGTCGGCGCGTAGAAGCCGGTGACCTGGTAGCCCCAGGAGCCGCCGAACGGATGCTCGGCGACCGGCATCAGCTCGACGTGCGTGAAGCCCAGGTCCCGGACGTAGGCGGGCAGTTGCTCGGCGAGCTCGCGGTAGGTCAGGCCCGGACGCCAGGACGGGAGGTGCACCTCGTAGACCGAGAAGGGGGACTCGTGGACGGGGGTGTCGCCCCGGTGGGCCATCCACTCCGCGTCGGCCCACTCGTGCCGGGACGCGTCCACGATCGACGACGTGTCCGGCGGGGTCTGGGTACGGCGGGCCATCGGATCCGCCCGCAGGGTGTGCGAGCCGTCCGGGCGGGTGATGTCGAACTTGTACAGCTCGCCCTCGCCGATGCCCGGCACGAACAGCTCCCAGATCCCGGAGGACCCCAGCGACCGCATCGGATACCCGGTGCCGTCCCAGAAGTTGAAGCCGCCGGCCAGCCGCACGCCCCGCGCGTTCGGCGCCCACACCGCGAACCGGGTGCCGGCGACGCCCTGGTGGGTGGTGGGGTGCGCGCCGAGCGCCTCCCACAGCCGCTCGTGCCGCCCCTCGCCGATCAGATGGAGGTCCAGATCGCCCAGGGTGGGCAGGAAGCGGTACGCGTCCTCGACCTCCTGGACCGTCCCGTCGTACTCCACGAGGAGGCGGTGGACCGGCACCTCGGTGAGGGGGAGCAGGGCGGAGAAGAAGCCGTCGCCGTCGTCGTGGAGTCCGGTGCGCAGGTCCTCGCCGGCGACGACCGTCACCGCGCGGGCGTACGGGCGGAACGCGCGCACGGCGACCCCGCCCGGGACGGAGTGCGCGCCGAGGACCGCGTGCGGGTCGTGATGGGTGCCGTGCAGCAGCCGCTCACGGTCGCCGTCGGCTACGGACACGGGGTTCTTGGAGGTCACGGACGCGTCTCCCGGGATCAGTTCGGGTCGGGGGTGGCCAGGCGGTGTATGGCCGACAGCGGTACGGGGAGCCAGTCGGGGCGGTGCCGGGCCTCGTAGACGACCTCGTAGACGGCCTTGTCGGTCTCGTAGGCCCGCAGCAGGACGGGATCGGTGCGCGGGTCGGTGCCGGTGATCTCGGCGTAGCCGGAACAGTAGGCCGCCCGGCAGCGGCGCGCCCAGCCGGGGTCGGCCGGGGTCACCGAGTGGGCCGCGTAGTCGAAGGAGCGCAGCATCCCGGCGATGTCCCGGACCACCGGCTGCGGCATCCGGCGCTCGGCCAGCGGGCGGGCCGGCTCGCCCTCGAAGTCGATCAGCGACCACTCGCCCGACGGCGAGCGCAGGCACTGCCCCAGATGCAGATCGCCGTGCACTCGCTGGGCGGTCCAGGTACTGCCCTCGGCGGCCAGCTGGGCCGGCGCCCGGTAGGCGGACCGCAGCCCGTCCTCGTACGGCCGCAGCGCCGGTACCGCCTGTGCGGCCGCCTCCAGCCGCTCCACCATCCCCGCGACCTGCGACTCCAGCTGGCTGCGCCCGAGGGTGACGGTCGGCAGCGCCCGGGCCAGCGCGGTGTGCACCTCGGCGGTGGCCCGGCCCAGCGCCCGCGCCTCGGCCGTGAAGTCCTCGCCCTTGGCCAGCTCCCGCAGCGCCAGCTCCCAGCCGTCGGTCGCGCCGCGCACGAAGGGCTGGAGCACGGCCAGCACGTACGGTTCCCCGCCCAGCTCCGCCCGCAGCCAGGCGGTGGGGGCGGGCACCCGGGCACAGCCCTCGCGGGCCAGCGCCAGGGGTATCTCCAGGTCGGGGTTGACGCCGGGCACCACCCGGCGCAACAGCTTCAGGATGAACGTATCTCCGTAGACGACCGAGGAGTTGGACTGCTCGGCGGTCAGCAGGCGGGCCACCAGCCCGTCGCGTATCTCCTGGCCGGGGTCGCGCTCGAAGCGCAGCCCGCCGATGCGGGCCCGGGTGCGCAGGGCCTCCAGCAGCATCTCGGCGGGCCGGGGGTCGTACAGGGCGTCGTACACCGTGCGGCCGGCCAGCGGGCCGTCGGTCACGTGTCCGATCAGCGCGGGCGCCAGCCGGGGCGGCAGCGCCTCGCGCACGCCTATGAGGAGCTGGTAGCAGTCGCCGGCCCCGGCGGGGGCGGGCGGCTGCTGGGCGCGGACCAGCAGATGGTGCAGGCCGAGCCGGCTGTCCGACGGCAGGAGTTCGGTCTCGGCCACCGTGGCGAAGCCCGTGACCGGGCGGCCCTTGCCGGCGAACCAGCGCTGCCGGGGCAGCCAGTCGCGCAGGAGCGGGTCGAGCGAGGCGAGCAGAGGGGGCGTGGAGGGGGTGACCGTTTCCGCCATGGCGGTACGTCCTTTCCCCGGGTCGTCGGGGGCGTTATGGATGCGTGCCCCGGGCGGGGCGGGGGAAACCAACCGCCGCCCGGGGAGGATTGCGCCGGGTCCGCTGAGTGTTCGGTTCTTCGACTGCGGGCCGGTGGGGGCCGGTCGCGCAGTTCTCCGCGCCCCTTGAGGGGCGCTCACACCTAGGCCGGCTCCGCGCGCAGCCGGAACCAGTAGAAGCCGTGCCCCGCCAGGGTCAGCAGATACGGCAGCTCGCCGACCGCCGGGAAGCGCACCCCGCCGAACAGCTCCACCGGATGGCGTCCGTTGAAGCGCCTGAGGTCCAGCTCGGTGGGCTGGGCGAACCGCGAGAAGTTGTGCACGCAGAGGACGAGATCGTCCTCGTACTCCCGCAGGAACGCGATGACCGCCGGGTTCGACGACTGGAGCTCGGTATAGGACCCCAGTCCGAAGGCAGGATTCTGCTTGCGGATCTCGATCATGCGGCGGGTCCAGTGCAGCAGCGAGGACGGCGACGACATGGACGCCTCGACGTTGGTGACCTGGTAGCCGTAGACGGGGTCCATGATGGTCGGCAGGTACAGCCGCCCCGGGTCGGACGACGAGAAGCCCGCGTTGCGGTCCGGCGTCCACTGCATGGGGGTGCGGACGGCGTCGCGGTCGCCGAGCCAGATGTTGTCGCCCATGCCGATCTCGTCGCCGTAGTAGAGGATCGGCGAGCCGGGCAGGGAGAGCAGCAGGGCGGTGAAGAGTTCGATCTGGTTGCGGTCGTTGTCGAGGAGGGGGGCGAGGCGGCGGCGGATGCCGATGTTGGCGCGCATCCGTGGGTCCTTGGCGTACTCGGCCCACATGTAGTCGCGTTCCTCGTCGGTGACCATCTCCAGGGTCAGCTCGTCGTGGTTGCGCAGGAAGATGCCCCACTGGCAGCCGGACGGGATGGCCGGGGTCTTGGCGAGGATCTCGGAGACCGGGTAGCGGGACTCTCTCCGCACGGCCATGAAGATCCGGGGCATGACCGGGAAGTGGAACGCCATGTGGCACTCGTCGCCGCCGCTGCGGTAGTCGCCGAAGTAGTCGACGACGTCCTCAGGCCACTGGTTCGCCTCCGCCAGGAGCACCACGTCCGGGTACTGGGCGTCGATCTCCTTGCGGACCCGCTTCAGGAAGTCGTGGGTCGCGGGGAGGTTCTCGCAGTTGGTGCCCTCGCTCTGGTAGAGGTACGGCACCGCGTCCAGCCGGAAGCCGTCGATGCCCAGGTCCAGCCAGAAGCGGAGCGCGGAGAGGATCTCCTCCTGGACGGCCGGGTTCTCGTAGTTGAGGTCCGGCTGGTGGGAGAAGAAGCGGTGCCAGTAGTACTGCTTGCGGACCGGGTCGTAGGTCCAGTTGGAGACCTCGGTGTCGACGAAGATGATCCGCGCGTCCTGGTAGCGGTCGTCCTTGTCGTCCCACACGTAGTAGTCGCCGTACGGACCCTCGGGGTCCTTGCGCGACTCCTGGAACCAGGGGTGCTGGTCGCTGGTGTGGTTCATGACGAAGTCGATGATGACGCGCATGCCGCGCTGGTGGGCGGCGTCGACGAACTCCACGAAGTCGGCGAGGTCACCGAACTCCGGGAGGACGGCCGTGTAGTCGGAGACGTCGTAACCGCCGTCCCGCAGCGGGGACTTGAAGAAGGGCGGCAGCCAGAGGCAGTCGACGCCGAGCCACTGCAGATAGTCGAGTTTCGCGGTCAGGCCCTTGAGGTCGCCGATGCCGTCGCCGTTGCTGTCCTGGAAGGAGCGGACCAGGACCTCGTAGAAGACGGCGCGTTTGAACCAGTCGGGATCCCGGTCCTTGGCGGGCGTGTCCTCGAAGGTGTCCGGGACGGGTTCGTTGACGATCATTGTGTGGGTGACCCTCCGATCCGCGGGGACGGTCGCAGGACGGTGAGGATGTGCGCGGCCCGGTGACCCGGCTCCAGGCGCACATAGTTGGCCCTGCCCCAGTTGTAGGTTTCGCCGGTGAGCTCGTCGCGCACCGGCATCGACTCATGCCAGTTCAGGCCGAGTTGCGGCATGTCCAACGAGACCGTGGCCTCCTGGGTGTGGTGGGGGTCGAGGTTGACGACCACCAGAACCGTGTTCGATCCGCTCCGCTTGCTGTAGACGATCACCTCCTCCTTGTCGGCATGGTGGAAGTGGATGTCGCGCAGCTGCCGCAGGGCCGGGCTGGTGCGGCGGAGGGTGTTGAGGCGGGTGATGAGCGGTGCGATCCCGGTCGTCTCGGCTTGTGCCCAGTCGCGGGGCTTGAGCTGGTACTTCTCGGAGTCGAGGTATTCCTCGCCGCCTTCCCTGAGCGGGGTGTTCTCGCAGAGTTCGTAGCCGCTGTAGATGCCCCAGGTGGGGGAGAGGGTGGCGGCGAGCACGGCGCGGGCCTCGAAGGCGGGGCGGCCGCCGTGCTGGAGGTAGGCGTGCAGGATGTCCGGGGTGTTGGCGAAGAAGTTCGGCCGCATGTAGGGGGCGGTCTCGGCGGCGAGTTCGGTCGCGTACTCGGTGAGTTCCTGCTTGGTGTTGCGCCAGGTGAAGTACGTGTACGACTGCTGGAAGCCGACCTGGGCGAGGGTGCGCATCATCGCGGGCCGGGTGAACGCCTCGGCGAGGAAGATCACGTCCGGGTCGGCCGTGTTGATCTCGCTGATGACCCGCTCCCAGAACACCACCGGTTTGGTGTGCGGGTTGTCGACGCGGAAGATCCGCACCCCGCAGGACATCCAGTGCCGCAGCACGCGGACCGTCTCGGCGATCAGGCCGTCCAGGTCGGCGTCGAAGGCGATGGGGTAGATGTCCTGGTACTTCTTCGGCGGGTTCTCGGCGTAGGCGATGGTGCCGTCGGGCCGGTGGTGGAACCACTCCGGGTGCTTCTCCACCCAGGGATGGTCCGGCGAGCACTGCAACGCGAAGTCCAGGGCGACTTCGAGGCCGTGCGACCGGGCCTGCTCCACGAACCACTGGAAGTCCTCCAGGGTCCCCAGGTCCGGATGGACCGCGTCGTGCCCGCCCTCCGGCGAACCGATCGCCCAGGGCACGCCCACGTCTTCCGGGCCCGGGGTCAGGGTGTTGTTGCGGCCCTTGCGGAACGTCGTGCCGATCGGATGGATCGGCGGCAGGTAGACGACGTCGAAGCCCATGTCCGCGATCGGCTTCAGCCGCCGGGCCGCTGTCCGGAACGTGCCGTGCGGCCGCTCAGGTGTCCCTTCCGACCGCGGGAAGAACTCGTACCAGGAGCCGTACAGGGCGCGTTCGCGCTCGACGAGCAGCGGCAGCGGCTCGGAGGCGGTGACCAGCTCCCGCAGCGGATGCCGGGCCAGGACCTTGTCGACCTCGGGGGTGAGGGCGGCGGCCAGGCGCCAGGGGGCGGGCCGTTCCTCGTCGCGCAGGGCGGCGACGGCGGCCAGCAGGATCTCCCGCTTCCTGGCCTTCGGCACCCCGGCGGCGGCCTGTTCGTAGAGCCGGGCGCCCTCCTCCAGGACCAGTTCGGTGTCGATGCCCGCCGGGATCTTGATCTTTGCGTGGTGGCGCCAGGTGGTGACCGGATCTCCCCATGCCTCGACCTGGTAGGTCCAACGGCCCGGTTTCCCGTCCGCGGTGACGGTGGCGCCCCAGCGGTCGGTGCCGGGGGCGAGCTCCCGCATCGGCGTCCAGGGGCCCGGGCGGCCCTTGGGGTCCTTCAGTACGACATTGGCGGCGACGGCGTCATGGCCCTCGCGGAAGACGGTGGCGGTGACCTCGAACGACTCCCCGGTCACCGCTTTGGCGGGCCGGCGTCCCTGCTGGATCAGGGGGCGGACGTCGAGGACGGGTATGCGGCCGACGGCGGTGGCCTCGTCCGCGGGGGGTGTGGCGCCGGGTGACGTGCGCCGTATCGGAGGTGCTGACGGCTGGTGCGTGGCGGGCATGACCGCTCCTGTCCGCGGCAACGAGGGTGTGGGCGGATGGGTGGTGGGGAGATGGGTCCTGCGGGTGGGTCCGGAGGGTGTACCTGAAGGTTGTACCGGTGCGCGGTATCTGTGCTGTGTCTGCGGGGTGTACCGGAGGAGCCTTCCCACCCTATTCGGGTGGGCAATCCGGCACTTTGTTAACTACTCAGCCGTATGTCTACGCACAAGACCGGCCCCGTTCTCGACCGAACGGGGCCGGTGGCGTGATCCCGCGCCAGAAACCGCTTTACGCCTTCGGCACCCGCAGGAGCCTGTTGGGCGAACCGAGCCCCGCACCGGACACCTTCCCGCTCGCCGCCCCCGCAATCAGGGCCTTGGCGACCTGGGCCGGGGGCGCCTTGGAATGGCCGGAGAGATAGAGCGCGGCGGCGCCCGCCACGTGCGGTGCCGCCATCGACGTACCCGAGTAGGTCGCCGTGGCGGTGTCGCTCGCCCTCCCGTCCGAGGTGATGGCCACGCCCGGGGCGAACAGGTCGACGGCGGCGCCGTAGTCGGAGAAGCCGGCGCGGGCGTCGGTGCGGTCGGTGGCGCCGACGGTGAGGGCCTGCGGGACGTCGGCCGGGGAGGAGAGGGCGACCGGTACGCCCTCGTTGCCGGCCGCGACCGTGTAGGTCACCCCGGATCTGATCGAGTTCCGTACGGCGGCGTCGAGCTGGGCGCTGTGCGGGCCGCCCAGGCTGAGGTTGGCGACCGCCGGTCTGCGGGCGTGCGCGGTGACCCAGTCGATCCCGGCGATGACCCGGGCGGTGGTGCCCGTGCCCGTGTTGTCCAGGACCCGCACGGAGACGACCCGGGCCTTCTTGGCGACGCCGTACCGGGTGCCGGCGATGGTGCCGGCGACATGGGTGCCGTGGCCGTTTCCGTCGCCGGCGGAGCGGTCGTTCCCGACGAAGTCCCAGCCGTAGCTCGCGCGTCCGCCGAAGTCGGCGTGGGTGATCCGGATGCCGGTGTCGATCACGTAGACGGTGACGCCCGCGCCCCCCGACGCCGGCCAGCTGTAGGACCGGTCCAGCGGCAGACCGGCCTGGTCGACGCGGTCGAGCCCCCAGGACGGCGGGTTCTGCTGGGTGCGCTCCAGCTGTACGCGGCTGTCCTGGACGACGGAGGCGACCCGCGAGTCGGCGGCGAGCCGTCCGGCCTGTCTCGCGTTCGCCTCGACGGCGTAGCCGTTCAGCACACTGTCGTAAGTATGGCTTATTTTCGCCCCATAGCGGGCGGCGACGGCCTTCCCGGCCGCCGACGCCCCCTCGACCCCCGCTTTCAGGGTCACCAGATAGCTTCCGCCGACCGAGCCGGGCCGGCCGGCCCCGACCACGGTCCCCTCCGAAACGGCGTGCGCGGGCAGGGTGGCCGACGACAGCACCGCGGCCGTGACGACCGCGGTCAAGCCCCCCGCCAGACGCAGACGCCGGGTGCGCGTCCGTGACATGGCTGTGAGTCCCCCTCCTCAGCTCAGGCAGGCAGGGTCTCGCGCGGACCCGGACCCCACAAGAAGGCGTGACGGCAACCGGCCCGTCCGGCGCCGCAACCCCCGACGGCACCCCCGGCACCGGTACTGTCTGAGGGACTCCGAGCCGCACACCGCCGTACGGCTCTCACCGCGAACGCGTGGAGTGGAAACGTGAAGGCGATCCGTCGGTTCACCGTCCGTCCCGTTCTCCCCGACCCCCTGCGCCCCCTCAGCGACCTGGCCCGAAATCTGCGCTGGTCCTGGCACACCGAGACACGTGACCTCTTCCAGTCCGTCGACCCCGAGGGCTGGGCCGCCTGTGAGGGCGACCCGGTGCGGCTGCTCGGGAGCGTGCCCCCGGCACGGCTGGCCGAGCTGGCCGGTGACCGGCGGTTCCTGCGCCGGCTGACCGCGGTCGCCGACGACCTGGGCGACTACGTGACCGGCGACCGCTGGTACCAGACCCGGCCCGAGTCCGCCGGACTCCCGGCCGCCGTCGCCTACTTCTCACCCGAGTTCGGCATCACGGCCGCCCTGCCCCAGTACTCGGGCGGCCTCGGCATCCTGGCCGGCGACCACCTCAAGTCGGCCAGCGACCTCGGCGTCCCCCTGATCGGGGTCGGTCTCCTCTACCGGCACGGCTACTTCCGGCAGACCCTGTCCCGGGACGGCTGGCAGCAGGAGCACTATCCCGTCCTCGACCCCAACGAACTCCCCGTCGCGCTGCTGAAGGAGGCCGACGGCACCCCCGCCCAGGTCTCCCTCGCGCTGCCCGGCGGCCGGCTGCTGCGCGCCCGGATCTGGCTGGCCCAGGTCGGCAGGGTGCCGCTGCTGATGCTGGACTCCGACGTGGAGGAGAACGACCTCGGCGAACGCGGGGTCACCGACCGGCTCTACGGCGGCGGCAGCGAACACCGCCTGCTCCAGGAGATGCTGCTGGGCATAGGGGGTGTGCGCGCCGTACGGACGTACTGCCGGCTCACCGGCCACCCGGAACCCGAGGTCTTCCACACCAACGAGGGCCACGCGGGCTTCCTCGGCCTGGAGCGGATCGCCGAACTGGCCGCCACGGGGCTGGACTTCGACGCGGCCCTGGAGGCGGTCCGCGCGGGCACCGTCTTCACCACCCACACCCCCGTCCCGGCCGGCATCGACCGCTTCGACCGGGAGCTGGTCGCCCACCACTTCGGCCCGGACGCGGAACTCCCCGGGATCGCCGTGGAGCAGATCCTGCGCCTCGGCATGGAGACCTATCCCGGCGGCGAGCCCAACCTCTTCAACATGGCCGTGATGGGGCTGCGGCTCGCCCAGCGCGCCAACGGGGTCTCGCTGCTGCACGGCAGCGTCAGCCGGGAGATGTTCTCCGGACTGTGGCCGGGGTTCGACCCCGACGAGGTGCCGATCACCTCCGTGACCAACGGGGTGCACGCCCCGACCTGGGTGGCTCCCGAGGTGGTGCGGCTGGGCGCCCGGCAGCTCGGCGACCGCCGTACCGAGGAGGCGCTGACCGTCGGCGGGCCCGAGCGCTGGGACGCCGTCGGGGACGTCGCCGCCCAGGAGATCTGGGACCTGCGCCGCAGCCTGCGCGAGCAGCTGGTCCTGGAGGTGCGGGAGCGGCTGCGGGCGTCCTGGCGGCAGCGCGGCGCGGGCACGGCCGAGCTGGGCTGGATCGACCAGGCCCTCGACCCCGACGTGCTGACCATCGGGTTCGCGCGCCGCGTCCCCTCGTACAAGCGGCTCACGCTCATGCTGAGCGACCGGGACCGGCTGATGGACCTGCTGCTCCACTCCGAGCGGCCGATCCAGATCGTGGTGGCCGGAAAGGCGCACCCGGCGGACGACGGCGGCAAGCGGCTGGTGCAGGAACTGGTCCGGTTCACCGACGACCCCCGGGTCCGGCACCGGATCGTCTTCCTGCCCGACTACGGCATGGCGATGGCGCAGAAGCTGCTGCCCGGCTGCGACATCTGGCTCAACAACCCGCTGCGCCCGCTGGAGGCGTGCGGGACGAGCGGCATGAAGGCGGCCCTGAACGGCGGCCTCAACCTCTCGGTCCTGGACGGCTGGTGGGACGAGTGGTTCCAGCCCGACTTCGGCTGGGCGATCCCGACGGCGGACGGCGTCGGCACCGATCCCGACCACCGGGACGACATCGAGGCCGCCGCCCTCTACGACCTCCTCGAACAGCGCGTCACCCCGCGCTTCTACGAGCGCGGCCGGACCGGACTGCCCGACCGCTGGATCGAGATGGTCCGCCAGACCCTGACCCTGCTGGGCCCGAAGGTGCTGGCGGGCCGCATGGTCCGCGAGTACGTCGAACGCCTCTACACCCCCGCGGCCCACGCCCACCGGTCCATGACCGGGGACGCGGCCCGTGAACTGGCGGTCTGGAAGGGCCGGGTGCGGGCCGCCTGGCACGGTGTCTCGGTGGACCACGTGGCGACCACCACCGCCACGGCCACGGCCGAACTCGGCACCACCCTCGCCCTGCGCGTCCGCGTCCGCCTCGGCGACCTCGGCCCCGACGACGTGGAGGTCCAGGCGGTCTCCGGCCGCGTCGACCCGGAGGACCGCATCACGGACGCCACGACGGTCCCGCTGAAGCCGACCGGCGGCCCGGACCTGGAGGGCCACTGGACCTACGAGGGCCCCCTCGCCCTGGACCGCACCGGCCCCTACGGCTACACGGTCCGCGTCCTGCCCTCCCACCGGCTGCTGGCGTCCGGCGCGGAACTGGGGCTGGTGACGGCTCCTTCGGAGGGCGCGGTGGAGGGGGCCGGGGTGCTGATGCGCTGACCCGGACCCGGGGCGAGGCGGCCGGCTTCGCCCCGCTGGGTCAGTCCTCGGAGAACTCCGCGCACAATCGGCGCAGTACCGCCCCGCAGCGGCGGGCGTACGCGTGCTGGAGGCCGCGGGTGGCCGGTCCTGCCGCGCGGGCGTACCACTTGGCGGGCCTGCTGAAGGCGGCGACGGTGAGCCAGACCGTGCCGTCGCCGGTGCGGTCGACGAGGAAGGCCTCCTCGCCGCTCTCGGGATGGCCGGCGAGGGTGCCGTAGGCCCAGCCGGCCCGGCGGGACTCCTCCGCCGTCCAGACGATCCGGCAGGGGGCCTTGATCAGGCCGGCCAGGGTGACGGTGACATCGACGCCGGGGGCCGCGCGGTCGGCGGCGGCGTCGATGCCCACGCCCAGGGCGCGGTGGAGTTCCCAGGTGAGGACGGCCTCTGCGGCCCTGTGGAAGACTTCCCGGCCCTCGCCTATGCGGGTGCGTACATGGAGCGGGTGGAAGCCCGGCGGGCAGGCGGCGAGGTTCTCGCGGGTCGCGCCGACCGCCTCGTACGTGAAGGACATGGGAGCCAAGGGTAGGGCGGGCCCCCGGGGCGGTTGCGTCCCGGGGGCCCGTTCCGTACCTGGCGCTAGTGCGTCACGAGGCGACGTTGACCGCGGTCCACGCGGCCTTCACCGTCGCGTACTCGGTGCTGCTGGAGCCGTACAGCGCGGCCGCCGCCGACAGGGTGCCGGCGCGGGCGCCCGAGTAGTTGGTGGTGGACGTGAAGTACGTGGTCAGCGCCTTGTACCAGATCTGCAGCGCCTTGGCGCGGCCGATGCCGGTGATCGTGGAGCTGTTGTAGGTCGGGGAGTTGTACGACACCCCGTTGATGGTCTTCGAACCGCTGCCCTCGGACAGCAGGTAGAAGAAGTGGTTGGCGACACCGGACGAGTAGTGCACGTCCAGGTTCTTGACCGACGAGGACCAGTAGTTGGCGGAGCCGCCGTCCTTGCTGGGCTGGTCCATGTAGCGCAGCGGGGTGCCGTCGCCGTTGATGTCGATCTTCTCGCCGATGAGGTAGTCGCCGACGTCGGAGGAGTTGCCGGCGTAGAACTCGACGCCGGTGCCGAAGATGTCGGAGGTGGCCTCGTTCAGGCCGCCGGACTCACCGCTGTAGTTGAGGCCCGCGGTGTTGGCGGTGACGCCGTGGCTCATCTCGTGGCCGGCCACGTCCAGCGAGGTCAGCGGGTGGGTGTTGCTGGAGCCGTCGCCGTAGGTCATGCAGAAGCAGTCGTCGTCCCAGAAGGCG
Organism: Streptomyces sp. NPDC048288; assembly: GCF_043201555.1. Classification (NCBI taxonomy): domain Bacteria; kingdom Bacillati; phylum Actinomycetota; class Actinomycetes; order Kitasatosporales; family Streptomycetaceae; genus Streptomyces; species Streptomyces sp. NPDC048288. Next base: position 419,156 of record NZ_JBICZD010000009.1, on the reverse strand, counting down.
TTGACGTAGCTGCTGCCGTAGTGGACCCGGGAGTAGGCGCCGACACCGTCGTTCTTGATGCCGCTGCGGCCGAAGGTGTCCTTGTAGAAGTCCCAGGTCTCCTGCGCGCCGTAGGCGGCGTCCGCGGCCGCGGTCACGTCCGTGGTGGAGCTGGAGGCGGCACCGGTGCCCCACGTGTTCGTGGTGTTGGTGAACAGGGTGCCGGTGCCGGAGCTGGTGGTGTGCTTCAGGTTGTACGTCTTGTGGCCGCCGCGGGAGGCGTCGGTCAGCGAGTACGTCGAGCCGGACAGCGTGGTGGTGAGGCTGACCGTGCCGGAGTACAGCGTCTTGCCGGTGCCGGTCGCGTTCTCGATGCCCTGGTACTCGAAGAGCTTCTTGCCGGTGGCCGCGTCGGTGATGACGTGCAGCTTGTTGGGGGTGCCGTCGTCCTGGAAGCCGCCGACGACCGTCTCGTAGGCGAGGACGGGGGTGCCGGAGCCGGCCCAGATCACCTTGCGGGCGCCGTCGGCGGCCGACTTGGTGGAGCCGAGGGTCCTGGCGGCGGACAGCGCCGTCTTCTCGGCCTTGGCGGCGGTGAGCTGCGGCTTGAGCGAGGCGACCTTGATGGTGGCCTTGGTCGCCTTGGTGACGCCCTCGGTCCTGCCGGCCTTCGAGGTGTGCACGACGACATCGCCGCCGAGGACCGGAAGGCCCGCGTAGGTGCGCTCGTAGCGCGTGTGGACCGTGCCGTCGACGTCCTTGACGACGTCCTTGACGATCAGCTTCTCCTTGGCGCCGAGGCCTATCTGCTGCGCGGTCTCGGTGACGTCGGCCTGCGCCTCGTGGATCAGGGCGGCGCGGGCGGAGTTGGAGAGCAGGGTCGGGGCGCCGGCCAGCGGCTGCTTGGTGGCGGCCGAGGCGTTGGCGGTCAGACCCGTGGTGAGCAGGGCGCCGGCGGCGACAGCGGTGGCGATGGCGAGCGTGGTGCGCTTGTGACGCGCGTAGAGGGGGCTCACTCAAGCTCCTTCATGATGTGGGGAGTCCGGGCGGAGTGGGGTTACCGGCCCGGCTTTGGTGATGTGAAGTTGCTGTGCTGTGCGACGGGTGAGGGAAGAGTGACATCAAGGTCGCGTACATGTCAGGACCCTGAAGTGATGTTGGCCGAAAGGCAGGTGTTCGGTGAACGTTGCGGCCATGTAAAACGGGCGCCGCCCGAGAGCTGGAAGCCCTCGGACGGCGCCCGTCGCGCAACCCCGTGTCCTGCGGTTTACGGGAAGGTCAGCTTCCAGCTGTTGATCGTGCCGACATCCTGTGCGGCCTGGTCCTGGACCTTCAGCTTCCAGGTCCCATTGGCCGATTCCGAGGAGGCGTTGACCGTGTAGGTGTCGGTCACGTTGTCCGCCGAGTCGGACGAGCTGAAGTTCTTCAGGCGGTACGACGTACCGGACGGACCGACAAGATCGACCACCAGGTCACCGCGCCACGTGTGGCTGATATTCGGCGTCACCTGAAGGTTGCTCGGCGCGTTCCCGGTCCGCCCGGAGACCGTGATCGACGAGGTGACCGCGGGCCCGTTGTCCGGAATGGACACCGCCGTGGTGCTCTCGTACGAGGTGCCCGTACCGCCGCCACCGCCCGAGCGGGCGCCGACCGCGATGGCCGCCCAGGCGTCCTGCACCGCCTTGTACTCGGTGCTGGTGGTGCCGTACAGCTCACCCGCCGCCGCGAGGGTCCCGGTGCGGGCCGCCGCGTAGTTGGTGGTCGAGGTGAACTTGGTGGTGAGCGCCCGGTACCAGATCTGCAGCGCCTTGTCCCGGCCGATGCCGGTCACCGGAAGCCCGTCCGAGGTCGGCGAGTTGTAGCTGACGCCGTTGATGACCTTGGCGCCGCTGCCCTCGCTCAGCAGGTAGAAGAAGTGGTTCGCCGGACCGGACGAGTAGTGCACGTCCAGGCCGCCGAGCCCCGAGTACCAGCTGTCCTTGGACGCGCCGTCCTTGCTCGGCTTGTCCATGTACCGCAGCGGCGTCCCGTCGCCGTTGATGTCGATCTTCTCGCCGATGAGGTAGTCGCCCACGTCGGAGGAGTTGTTGGCGTAGAACTCCACGCCGGTGCCGAAGATGTCGGAGGTCGCCTCGTTCAGGCCGCCGGACTCGCCGCTGTAGTTGAGACCGGCGGTGTTCGAGGTGACACCGTGGCTCATCTCGTGGCCGGCCACGTCGAGGGCGGTCAGCGGGTCCGCGTTGCCGGAGCCGTCGCCGTACGTCATGCAGAAGCAGCCGTCGTCCCAGAACGCGTTCACGTACGAGTTGCCGTAGTGGACGCGGGAGTAGGCGCCGACGCCGTTGTTCTTGATGCCGCTGCGGCCGAAGGTGTTCTTGTAGAAGTCCCAGGTCTCGGCGGCCCCGTAGTGCGCGTCGGCGCCCGCGGTGGCGGCGTTCGACGTGGTGCCGTTGCCCCAGGTGTTGCTCGACTGGGAGAACAGCGTGCCGGTGCCCGAGGTGCCGTGGTTCAGGTTGTACGTCTTGTGGCCGCCGCGGTCGCCGTCGGTCAGGTTGTACGTCGAACCCGACTGGGTCGTGGTCAGCGACACCGTCCCGCTGTACTGGGTGTTGCCGGTGCCCGTGACGTTCTCGATGCCCTGGTACTCGAAGAGCTTCTTGCCGGTCGCCGCGTCCGTGACGACGTGCAGCTGGTTGGGCGTGCCGTCGTCCTGGAAGCCGCCGACGATCGTCTCGTAGGCGAGGACGGGCTTGCCGGAACCGGCCCAGATCACCTTGCGGGCGCCGTCGGCGGCCGACTTGGTGGAACCCAGCGTCTTCGCGGCGGCGAGGGCGGTCTTCTCGGCGCTCGCCGCGCTCTTGGCCGGGGTGAGGCCCGCGACCTTGATCGTGTTGTTGTTCGCCTTGACGACGCGCTCGGTGGCGCCCGACTTGGCGGTGTCGACGATCAGGTCGCCGCCGAGCACCGGCAGCCCGGCGTAGGTGCGCTCGTAGCGCGTGTGCAGGGTGCCGTCGGCGTCCTTGACGACGTCCTTGACGACCAGCTTCTCCTTGGCGCCGAGGCCTATCGCCTCGGCGGTGGCGGCCCGCTCGGAGGTCGCGTCGCGGAGCAGCTCGGCGCGCTGCGAGGGCGAGAGCTGCAGGGCCGCGTGGGCCGGGTTGACCTTGCCGGCCCGCGGGGCCGCGGGGGCGGCGCTGGCGGCGCCCGACTGGACGGCCGCGGCGATCAGGGCGGTGACGCCCGCGAGGGCCACTACTGCGGTGCGGTGGGGGGTGCGTCTGCGAGAGGAACTGCTGCTCAACACTGACTCCTTCTGCGTGGCCGCGGGTCACACGGCCAGGGGAGATCCGGGCCGCGGGTGGGCGGTCCGGGCAGAACAGGGCGGAACCACGTGCGCGTGCAGTGCCCGACCCGGCAGCAGCGAGGGGGTGATTCTGTGGGGTTGCTGTGAGTCGGCCGTGGGAAGAGTGGCACCAGAAAACGCCATCTGTCAGGACCGCGTCAGAAACTTGGCCGGAAATGGTTCGTTGACCGGATGTTCATGTTCGGTATGCGGAGAGTTCGGGCGGCCCGGAGGTGCATGCGGAGGACCAGAACCAGGACCCGGGTCAGGGCGCCCGGTCGCCGTGCCAGGTCGCCCACAGCGCCGCGTACGCCCCGCCCGCCGCCACCAGCTCCTCGTGGGTGCCGAGTTCGGAGAGCAGGCCGTCCTCCATCACGGCCACCCGGTCGGCGTCGTGGGCGGTGTGCAGCCGGTGCGCGATGGCGATGACCGTACGGCCCTCCAGCACGGCGGCCAGCGCGCGCTCGGCGTGCCGGGCGGTGGCCGGGTCCAGCAGCGCGGTCGCCTCGTCCAGGATCAGCGTGTGCGGGTCCGCCAGCACCACCCGGGCCAGGGCGAGTTGCTGGGCCTGGGAACCGTCGGTGGTACGACCGCCGGTGCCGACCAGGGTGTCGAGACCGTCGGGCAGTTCACGGACCCAGCCGTCGGCGCCGACGGCCGCGAGCGCCGTCCACAGGGCGTCGTCGCCCGCGGTGGGCTCGGCGATCAGCAGGTTGTCCCGGACCGTGCCGAGGAAGACATGGTGCTCCTGGGTGACGAGGACGACCTGGCGGCGCAGCCGCTCCGGCTCCAGCCCCGCGATCGGCACCCCGCCCACGGTCACCGACCCCGCGCCGGGCGCGTCGACACCCGCCAGCAGCCGGCTCAGCGTGGTCTTCCCGGCGCCGGACGGCCCCACCACCGCGAGCCGCTCCCCGGGCCGCACCGTGAGGTCCACCCCGCGCAGCACCTCGCCGCCGCGCTCGTAGGCGTACCGGACCTCGCGGACGTCGATCCGGTCGTCCGCCGGCGCCGGTGCCGCCCGGTCAGCCGCCGCCCGGGGCGCCTGCGCCAGCCCCTCCACCCGGGCGAACGAGGCACTGCTGGACTGGAGTTGCTCCACCCGCACCAGGATCTGGTCCAGCGGCTCGGTGAACTGCCGCAGATACAGCGCCGCCGACACCACCACACCGATGCCCGTGTGCAGCAGCCCGCCGACCAGCAGCACCCCGGCCACCGGGACGGTGTAGGACACCTCGACCGCCGGGAAGAACACGGTCCGCAGGTACAGCGTGTAGAAACGGGCCTTCCGGTTGGTCTCCAGCGCGTCCCGGCTCGCCGCGATCCGCTGCTCCTGGAGCCGGAACGCCTCCACCGTGCGGGCGCCCGCCACCGTCGCCGTGACGATCTCCGCGACCCCGGAGGTGGCCGCGCCCTCGGCGAGATAGCCGTCCCGGGCCCGGCGCAGATACCAGCGCAGCGCGAACCAGATCGGGGTCAGCCCGACCACCCCGAACAGGCCGAGCATCGGGTCCAGTACGAACACCGCGCCCATCACGAACAGCGCCTGCACCGAGGAGACCAGCAGCTCGGGCCCGATGTCCCGCAGCGTGACGCCGACGGCGTTCACGTCGGAGGTGCCGCGCGCGGTCAGGTCGCCGGTGCCGGCCCGCTCCACGACCGACGCGGGCAGCGCGAGCGCCCGGTCCACGAACTCCTCGCGCACCCGGGCCAGCGTGCGCTCGCCGAAGCGGTGGCCGAGGTAGCGGGCGGAGCGGGCGAGCAGCAGCTGGGCGAGCGAGCAGAGCAGGATCCAGAGGGCGAGGCGGTCCACGGCGCCGACGCCGTGGCCGGCCCGGACCGCGTCCACGATCCGGCCCACCAGCCAGGGGCCGGCGAGACCGGTGGCGGCCGCCGCCGCGTTCAGCAGCAGGGCGACGGTGAAGGCGGCGCGGTCGGCCTTCACCAGGCGAGCCGCCGCGCGGCGTACGGCGGCGCGTCCCGCGACGGGGAGCTGGCTCGTCGTCACCTGGCGATCTCCTCCTCCGCGTCCCGGGCGACGAGGGCGCGGTAGCCGGGGGTGTCCGCCAGCAGTTCCTCGTGTGTGCCGGTCGCCGCGACCTTGCCGTCGACCAGGTAGATCACCTCGTCGGCGCGGGCCAGCAGCAGGGGGGAGGTGGTGGTGAGGAGGGTGGTGCGGCCTGCGCGGGCGGCGCGGAGGCGCTCCGCTACCAGGGACTCCGTGTGGGCGTCGAGGGCGGAGGTGGGTTCCACGGCGAGCAGGATCTCCGGGTCGGTGAGCAGGGCGCGGGCCAGGCGGACGCGTTGGCGCTGGCCGCCGGAGAGGTTGCGGGCGTTCGCGTCGATCTGGGAGTCGAGGCCGTGGGGGAGGCCCTGGACGATGTCGCTCGCCGCGGCCGCGTGGAGGGCTTGGGTGAGGTGCGCGGCAGGGGGTGGGGTGGGAGGTGCGTCGGCGGGTGCGGGTGGTTCGTGGCTGGTCGCGCAGTTCCCCGCGCCCCTTTGGGGCGCGTTGTGGCCGGCGTTCTGAGGTGCTTCGGCGGGTTGATGGGGGCTGGTCGCGCCCGCGCGGCGGCAGCCGCAGATTTGATGCAGCCCCGCGCCCCTTTGGGGCGCTTTTGCGCCTCCGGTGAGGACATCGGTCAGGGGGCCTTCGAAGAGGTCGGCGTCGTTGTCGGCGACCAGGATGCGGGTGCGGACTTCGGGTAGGGGTACGGCGTCCAGGCGTACGTCTCCCCAGGTCACGTCCGACGCCGCGTATCTGCCGAGGCGGTCCACGACCGCTGTCGTCTCCGTGGGGCCGGCGCCGACGAGGGCGTGGAGGCGGCCGGGGCGGAGGCGGACGCCCGAGGCGGGGTCGTGGAGGACGGCTGGTTCGGCCGGGGGGTGTGCGGTGCCGGTGTCGGGTTCCGGGGGTGTGCGCAGGAGGCGGACGACTCGGCGGGCGGCGACGACGCCCCGGCTGAGTTCGTAGCCCATGTCGACGAAGAAGGCGACGGGGCCGACGAGGACCGCGACATAGCCGTAGACGGACACCAGCTGGCCGACCGTGATGTCGCCCTGGGCGGCCGAGCGGGCCGCGAGCCAGGTCACGACCGCCAGGTACACCGTGGGCAGGCCCACGCCCAGGGCCTGGACCCAGCTGGCGATCGCGCCCACCCGGTAGCCCTGGGCGCGCAGGTGCTGGGAGTCGCGGCGGAAGGCGTCCGCGAACAGGCCCTTGCCGCCGAGGCCGTTGAGGACACGCAGGCCGCCGGCGAGGTCGCCGATGCGGGCGGTGAGGACGCTCTGGCGCTCCCGGTACTGGGTCTCCCTGCCCTGCAGCCGCCGGGCCGGCGGGCCCGCCAGCAGGGCCAGCACCGGCATCCCGAGCAGCACCACGCCCGTCAGCAGCGGGGAGATCGGCAGCAGCAGGCCGGCCACCACCCCGTACACCACGACCGCGCCGACCCCGGGACCGACGACGGTCAGCGCCTGGGCGATGGTGTGCACATCGCCGACGCCGATGGTGACGACCTCCCCGACCCCGCCCCGCCGGGGCAGTTCGGCGCCGAGCCGGACCGCGTGCCCGACGACCACCTTGATCGTGCGGAAGTAGGCGTCCATGCGGACCCGGGTCATCGTGCGGTGGCGCATGATGCTGATCCACGAGTTGACCGCGCCGAGGACGAAGATCGCCGCCGTCCAGCCGGCCAGCACCGCCGTGTCGCCCGGCACCAGACCGTCGTCGACGGCCCGGGCCATCATGTACGGCGTCCCGGCCATCAGCGTCAGCCAGGTACTGCCCAGCAGCGCCCCGGCGAGCGAGCGGCCCGGCTGGCGGCGCACCAGCCACCACAGGTAGTACCAGCCGCCGCGCGCGTCGGGTGTGCCCGGATCCTCGTACGCGTCGATCACCCTGAGTGCCCCCGTTCTCCCGTCTAGGCCAGGCTGTCCCGCCAGGCGCGGTGCAGATCCGCGAACCGGCCGGTCCCGGCGATCAGTTCGGCCGGGCGGCCGTCCTCGACGATCCGGCCGTGCTCCATCACCAGCACCCGGTCGGCGATCTCCACGGTGGACAGCCGGTGCGCGATCACCACTGCCGTACGGCCCTTCAGGACCGTCGACATGGCCCGCTGCACGGCCCGTTCACCGGGGACGTCCAGGGAACTGGTCGCCTCGTCGAGGATCAGCACCGCCGGGTCGGCGAGCAGGGCGCGGGCGAACGCGACCAGCTGGCGCTGCCCCGCCGAGATGCGCCCGCCGCGCTTGCGGACGTCCGTCTCGTACCCGTCGGGCAGCGCGGCGATGAACTCGTGCGCGCCGATCGCCCTGGCCGCCTGCTCGATCTCCTCGCGGGTGGCGTCCGGCCGGCCGATGGCGATGTTCTCGGCGACCGTGCCGGAGAACAGGAACGCCTCCTGGGTGACCATCACCACCCCGCGGCGCAGCTCGGGCACGGCGAGTTCGCGCAGGTCCACGCCGTCCAGCAGGACCCGCCCGTCGGACGGGTCGTAGAAGCGGGCGAGGAGTTTGGCGAGGGTCGACTTGCCGGCGCCGGTGGAACCGACGACCGCGACCGTCTGCCCTGCGGGGAGGGCGAGGTCGAAGCGGGGGAGCACCTCGCCGCCGGTGCGGTAGGCGAACCGGACGCCCTCGAAGACGACCCCGCGGCCCGGCAGGCTGCTCTCCGGCGCGGGCAGCTCCCGCGGCACGGACGGCTCCGGCACGGTCGGGGTCTGGGCCAGCAGGCCCGCGATCTTCTCCAGCGAGGCGGCCGCCGACTGGTACGAGTTGAGGAACATGCCGAGCCGGTCGATCGGGTCGTAGAGCCGCCGCAGGTAGAGGACGGCCGCCGCCAGGACGCCCAGTTCCAGCGAGCCGGACGCCACCCGGTACGCGCCCCACAGCACGATCACCGCGACCGACGTGTTGGCGACCAGCCGGGAGCCGACCACATACCGCGCCATCTCCAGGAGCGCGTCGCCGTTGGTGCGCTCGTGGCGGCGGTTGAGCACGGCGAACTCGGCGTCGTTGGCGGCCTCCCGGCGGAACGCGCGCACCGGGCGGATGCCGTTCATCGTCTCCACGAACTTCACGATCACCGAGGCGATCGCGGTGGACCGCGCCTTGTACACCCGCACCGCCCGCCGCTGGTACATCCGCACCAGCAGGTACAGCGGGACGAACGAGGCCACGGCCACCGCGCCCAGGCCCAGGTCCAGCCAGAGCAGCAGCGCCGAGATGTAGAGGAAGGAGAGGACGACCGTGATCAGCTCCTGGAGCCCCTCGCTGAGGAGTTCGCGGAGCGACTCGACGTCCGTGGTGGAGCGGGAGATGAGCCGGCCGGACGTGTACCGCTCGTGGAAGTCGATGCTGAGCGCCTGCGCGTGGCGGAAGATCCGGCCGCGCAGGTCGAGCAGCACGTCCTGGTTGACGCGCGCGGAGGCCTGGACGAACGCGTACTGGAGGCCGCCGGAGAGCAGTGCGCTCAGGGCATAGCCGACCGCCACGGCGATCAGCGGGCCGTGGTCGTGGCGGCGGAACGCCGGTACGGCCCGGTCGATGGCGTACGCCACCAGCAGCGGGCCCGCCTGCACCGCCGCCTGCTGGAGCAGCAGGAGCCCTGTGGTGCCGGCGACCCGGGCCTTCATGGGGGCGAGCAGCGAACGCAGCAGGTCCGCCGTGGCGCCGGGCGGGGTGGGCAGGACGTCGTGGTCGAAGGGGTCGCCGGCGGCGGCCTCGGCCGGGCGGGGGAGTTCGTCGTCCTCGTCGGGGGCGGGCAGGGAGGTGGCGGCGGTCATCGGCGGTGATCCTCCCCGGACATCAGATGGGCGTACTCGGTGTTGCCGCGCAGCAGTTCCTGGTGCGTGCCGACGGCGGTGATACGGCCGCCGGAGAGCAGCGCGACGCGGTCGGCGAGCAGCACGGTGGAGGGGCGGTGGGCGACGATCAGCGCCGTGGTGTCGGCGAGCACGTCACGCAGGGCCGCCTCCACGGCGGCCTCGGTGTGGACGTCCAGGGCGGAGAGGGGGTCGTCCAGGACGAGGAAGCGGGGCCGGCCGACGACCGCCCGCGCGAGCGCGAGGCGCTGGCGCTGGCCGCCGGAGAGGCTGAGGCCCTGCTCGCCGACCTGGGTCGCGGTGCCCTGCGGGAGGGTGTGCGCGAAGTCGGCCTGGGCGACGGCGAGGGCGCGGGCCAGCTCGGGCTCGCCGGCGCTGTCGTCGGCTCCCATCAGCACGTTCTCGCCGACGGAGGCGGAGAAGAGGGTGGGTTCCTCGAAGGCGACGGCGACGAGGGTGCGGAGTTCCTCGCGGGACAGGGCGGTGATGTCGGTGCCGTCGAGGGTGATCCGGCCGGAGGTCGTCTCGTGCAGGCGGGGGACGAGGGCGGTGAGCGTGGTCTTGCCGCAGCCGGTGGCGCCGACGAGGGCCATGGATTCGCCCGGGCGGATGTGGAGGTCGATGTGGGCGAGGGTGGGCGGTGAGTCGGGGGAGGCGTCCGGGTAGCGGAAGGAGACGGAGTGGAAGCGGATGCCATCGTTGTCGGGTGCGGGTGGTTCGTGGCTGGTCGCGCAGTTCCCCGTGCCCCTGACGGGGCGCTTGTCCTCGCCCTCCTCCAACGCGTCCCGTGCCTCGAAGTACCGCTCCGTCGCCGTCGCCGCCTCCTGGCTCATCGCCAGGAGGAAGCCGATGGACTCGACCGGCCAGCGGAGGGCGAGGGCGGTGGAGAGGAAGGCGACCAGGGTGCCGGCGCTGAGGTCGCCGTCGGCGACCTGGACCGAGCCCCAGAAGAGGGCCGCGCCGATGGCCAGTTCGGGGAGGGTCACGATGACGGCCCAGATGGCGGCCAGCATCCGCGCCTTGCGCAGCTCGGTGCCCCGCAGCGTGCGGACCAGGTCGCGGAAGGCGCGGGCCTGGCTGCGGTGCCGGCCGAAGCCCTTGATGATGCGGATGCCGAGCACGCTCTCCTCGACCACCGTCGTCAGGTCGCCCACCTGGTCCTGGGCGAGCCGGGCCACCTCCGCGTACCGCTTCTCGAAGAGCACGCAGGTCCACACCATGGGGACGGCGGGGACCAGGATGACCAGGCCCAGTGTCCAGTCCTGGGCCAGCATGATCAGTACGCCGACGAGGATCGTCACCGCGTTGACCAGCAGGAAGGTCAGCGGAAAGGCGAGGAACATGCGGAGCAGCATGAGGTCGGTGGTGGCCCGGGAGAGCAGCTGGCCGGAGGCCCAGCGGTCGTGGAAGGCGACCGGCAGGCGCTGGAGATGGCCGTAGAGGCCCGCGCGCATCGACGCCTCGACATGGGAGAGGGGCCTGGCGACCAGCCAGCGCCGCAGCCCGAAGAGCAGCGCCTCCGCGCATCCGAGCAGCAGCAGGTACAGCGCGCCGAGCCAGACCCCGCCGGGGTCGCGGTCGGCGACCGGGCCGTCCACCATCCACTTCAGGACGAGGGGGATCACGAGCCCCGTGCAGGAGGCGGCTATCGCCACCAGCGCCGCGCTGAACAGCCGTACCCGCACCGGCCGCACGTACGGCCACAGGCGCAGCAGGGTACGGACGGCGGACCGTTCCTCGGTGGTTGCACGTGTCGGAGGCATCAGGGGCGAGCCTACGGACCGGCACTGACAACGCCTACCGAGTTTTGGCCGGACCGGATTCCGCCGCCGTGGCTGCGACCAGCGCGTTCGAAGGGTCGTACAACCGGATCCGTGGCATCAGCCGATCGGTTGATGCCGGTTCGAGCGGGCCGGACGGGACTATTTTTGGCTCAGGCTGCCTCTGGGAGCGGCGCTCCCGGAGGTCTTACGCCCTCGGCACCAGCCGGGTTCAGCCCTGCCCGGACGAGCATCACGCGGGCGGAGTTCTTTTCTCTGGGGGAGACAGTTCCGCACGTGGTGCAGGTGTAGGTGCGCTCGGACAGCGGCAGTGCGTGCTTGGTTCTCGCTCCGCATCTCGCTCCCCGGACGGACACCGGAACGCCCGGCGGCGATACCGCTTCTCCCGCGCCGCTACGCGGAAACCGGATTCCTCACCGAACCGTCTCACTCACCTGCACACCAGGCTGGGCGTCAACGACTGCGCGGCGGCAGCCGGTACGCCGTGGGCGGGAGACGGTCCTGCCTGTGGTCGGGGACCGGCGGCTGCCCCAGCCCGATCAGTGTCAGGGGGATCAGGAGGAGCAGCACCACCCACGGATGCCGCATTGAAGGCACGGCTGTCGACGAACAGCACGAGCGGACCGGCCACCGGACCCGCCAGCCTTCGCCACATGGCTCCCTCTCCGGTAGGGCGGTGCCCGCGACGGTCGGCATTCGGCTCGACCCTGCCCCAGAACCTAGCCCGGATAAGGGAGAAGCCCGGAGGCGGTCCTCTCCCAGGACGCCTTCAGCTCGGCCAGCAGCTCGGGCCGGTCCGGGGCGAGGTCGGCCTGTTCGCGGAGGTCCGCGCCGAGGTCGTAGAGGTGGTCCTTGCCGGCCGCGTCCCGGTAGTACTTCCAATCACCGCGCCGCAGCGCCCGGTTGGCCCGGACCCGCCAGAACAGGTCGCGTTCCGGGAGCCGTTCGCCGCGCAGCAGGTAGCCCGCGAGGCTGGTGCCGTCCAGCGGGTACGCCGGGTCGGGGCGGGCGCCCGCCAGTTCCAGCAGGGTCGCCGTCCAGTCCGGGGTGAACAGGGGCTCGTGGCTGACCTGGTGGCCGTCGACCCGGGCCGGCCAGCGCAGGATGGTCGGCACCCGGATGCCGCCCTCCTGGAGCACGAACTTCTCGCCGCTGAGCGGCCACAGGTACGACCAGCGCTCGCCGCCGTTGTCGCTGGCGAAGAGGACGAGGGTGTTCTCCTCCTGCCCGGACCGGCGCAGCGCGTCCAGCACCTCGCCGACGGCCGCGTCCAGGCTCTGCACCATCTCCGTGTACTTGGCGACCGAGCCGCCGTCGTAGTGGTTGAGCGCGCTGCCGATCTCGGCCTGGCTCTTCGCGGCCCTGATCCTCGCGGCGATCTCGGCGCCGGTCTCCGCGTCTCCCTCGGCCAGCCACGGCCAGTGCGGGGTGGTGAAGTTGAGGTTCAGCAGCCAGGGCGTGTCGTGCTTCCGGCCCACGTACTCGACCGCCCGCTCGGTCAGCACGGTCGTGTAGTACCGCAGGTCCTGGTACTCGGCGTCGCCCTCGTAGAGGTCGTAGGTGCCCAGCTGGCCGAGCTTGGAGAAGTATTCGAGCACCCCGCCGAAGTTGCCGAAGAACTCGTCCCAGCCGGACTTGGTGGGGCTGTAGTCGGGCAGCCAGCCGCAGTGCCACTTGCCGATCAGCGCGGTCGCGTAACCGGCCTTCTTCAGCAGGGAGGCGAGGGTGGGGTGGCGGGGGTCCAGGCCCTGGGTCCGGTCCGCGACGGGCTCGGCGAGACCGCCCGGCGTACGGCCCGGGTAGCGGCCGGTGTAGAGGCTGAACCGGGTGGGGGAGCAGGTCGCCGAGCCGGAGTAGGCGTCCGTGAAGCGCACGCCCTGGCGGGCCAGCCGGTCCAGGTGCGGCGTTCTGATGTGCGGGGCGCCGTAGGAGGAGAGGTCGGCCCAGCCCAGGTCGTCGCCGAGGATGACCAGGAGGTTGGGGCGTCTGCCGGAGGCGGCCGGACGGGCCTCGAAGGGACGCTCGGCGGCCTCGGCGGCGGGGGCCGCTCCGGCGACGGCGGTGACCGCGCCGCCGCCGAGGAGACCACCGAATGCACGACGGGATATCTCAGGCATGTGCTTCAGTGGATCAGCGGGCCCGTCGCCCCCGCCAGCCGACCGCCCCGGATTTCACGGGCCTGCAACGTTGCCTCAGCCGACCACCTTCAGCAGCAGCACCGACCGCCCCGGCACCGTGATCGCCGTCCCGGCCTCGTGCACCACCCCCGGTGCCTCGCCCTGGTCCTCCCGCGCGGTGTCCACGAGCACCTCGTAGCGCGCGGCCCAGGGCGGGCCCGGCAGGACGAAGCGCACCGGCCGGTCGCCGGCGTGCAGCACGGTCAGGAAGCTGTCGTCCAGGACCGGCGCCCCCCGCTCGTCGCGGCCGGGGATGTCCCGCCCGGACAGGTACATGCCGAGGGTGGCGGCCGGCGCGTACCAGTCGCCCTCCGTCATCTCCGCGCCGTGCGCCGTGAACCAGGCCAGGTCGCGCAGCCCGTCCGCCGAGTCGGCACGGCCGGAGAAGAAGGCGCGGCGGCGCAGCACCGGATGGCGGTGGCGCAGCGCGATCAGCCGCGAGGTGAGGTCGAACAGCGGCCGCCACTCCGGGTCCGCCGGCAACTCCCAGTCCAGCCAGCTGATCTCGTTGTCCTGGCAGTACGCGTTGTTGTTGCCGCGCTGGGTGCGGCCCAGCTCGTCCCCCGCGACCAGCATCGGCACGCCCGTCGACAGCAGCAGCGTGGTCAGCAGGTTCCGCAACTGCCGCCTGCGCAGCGCCCGTACGCCCTCGTCGTCGGTCTCGCCCTCCACCCCGCAGTTCCAGGAGCGGTTGTCGCCCGAGCCGTCCCGGTTCTGCTCGCCGTTGGCCTCGTTGTGCTTCGTCTCGTACGACACCAGGTCGCGCAGGGTGTAACCGTCGTGCGCGGTGACGAAGTTGACGGAGGCGTAGGGGCGGCGGCCGCCCCAGGCGTAGAGGTCGCTGGAGCCGGAGAGCCGGTAGCCGAGGTCGCGGACGTCCGGGAGGGCACCGCGCCAGAAGTCGCGGACGGCGTCACGGTAGCGGTCGTTCCACTCGGTCCACAGGGGCGGGAAGGCGCCGACCTGGTAGCCGCCGGAGCCGACGTCCCAGGGTTCGGCGATGAGCTTCACCCGGCGCAGCACCGGGTCCTGGGCGATGACCGCCAGGAAGGGGGAGAGCATGTCGACGTCGTGCATCGAGCGGGCCAGCGCCGCGGCGAGGTCGAAGCGGAAGCCGTCCACGCCCATCTCCGTGACCCAGTAGCGGAGCGAGTCCGTGATCAGCCGCAGCACGTGCGGGCGGACCACGTGCAGGGTGTTGCCGCAGCCGGTGTAGTCGGCGAAGCGCCGGGCGTCGTCCTGGAGCCGGTAGTAGCCCCGGTTGTCGATGCCCTTCAGGGAGAGGGTCGGGCCCAGCTCGCCCGCCTCCGCCGTGTGGTTGTAGACCACGTCGAGGATGACCTCGATCCCGGCCGCGTGCAGCGCCCGCACCATCCGCTTGAACTCGCCGACCTGCTGACCGGTCGTACCGGAGGCCGCGTAGGCCGCGTGGGGGGCGAAGTAGCCGATGGAGTTGTAGCCCCAGTAGTTCCGGAGGCCGCGCCCGAGCAGATGGTCCTCGTGCGCGAACTGGTGGACCGGGAGCAGCTCCACGGCCGTCACGCCCAGCTTCACCAGGTGCTCGACGGCGGCCGGGTGCGCCAGCCCCGCGTAGGTGCCGCGGAGCTCCTCGGGTATCCCCGGGTGCAGTCTGGTGAAGCCGCGCACATGCAGCTCGTAGATGACGGAGTCCGCCCACGGGGTCTTCGGACGGTGGTCGTCGGACCAGTCGTCGTCATCGTGGACGACCACGCCCTTGGGAACGTACGGCGCCGAGTCCCGGTCGTCGCGCACGGTGTCGGCGACCTGCTGGTCCGGCCAGTCCCGGACATGCCCGTACACCTCGGGCGGCAGCCCGAACTCGCCGTCCACCGCCCGCGCGTACGGGTCGAGCAGCAGCTTCGCCGGGTTCCAGCGGGCGCCGGTCCACGGATCCCAGCGGCCGTCCACCCGGTAGCCGTACCGCTGACCCGGCAGCACACCCGGCACGAAGCCGTGCCAGATCTCGTGCGTGAGTTCGGTCAGCGGGATCCGGGTCTCCCGCCCCCGCTCGTCGAAGAGGCAGAGCCGGACCGCCTCCGCCCCGGCCGCCCACAGCGCGAAGTTGGTCCCCGCGACCCCGTCCGGGCCCACCCGGAACCGGGCGCCGAGCGGCGTGGACGCCCCCGGCCAGGCCGACGGGACGGGGAGGGCCGTCCCGTTGACCGCGGGGGCGTCGGCCCTCGGGGCCCGCGCCCGTGCCCCCTGCTGCTCGGCTGCGCTCGTCACCTGTCGGCCCCTTATTGTGTCCCGCGGCTCGCCGACCGCCGGGGCGCACGCGACCCGCGTCCGGGCAGCCGACCGGGCCCGGACTCCCGGTCCCGGGCACGGTCGGCGGCTCGCTACGGACGCGCCCGCGACGGCTCTCGCACGGGCGCGGCGGCTCCCCAGCTCGTCGTCCTTCCCTCTGTTCTGCCCAGTGCCGGCGTCGCACTCACGTTTCCCCGGGGCATGCACGCTCGTTGAGCCGCACGTGAGGCATGGACAAGGGCGCGCACGGCGCGCGGGGGCCGCGCTGGCCGCGGTACTGACATGGGCGGGACTGCTGGCGGGGGCCGCCGGCTGCTCCTCCGACGACACGGGCGGACTGGGCGTCGACCACGTCCTCGGGGGCGCGCCCCCGGCCCCCCAGGACGTCATCCGGATCTCCCCGGACGACGGCACCAAGGCCGTACCCCCCGGCCGGCCGCTGACCGTACGGGTGCCCGGCGGCCGGCTGGAGTCGGTCACCGTCGTCCGGTCCCAGGACGCCCAGGACTCCCCGGTCCCCGGGCACATCGCGGCGGACGGCACGACCTGGCGGCCCGACGACCCGACCCTGGCGCTCGCCGCCAAGTACACCGTCGACGCGGTCGCCGTCGACGGCCACGGCCGGCGCTCGGCCCGCCACACCACCTTCACCACCCTCGTCCCCGGGGAACGCTTCATCGGATACGTCACCCCGGAGAACCGCGCCACCGTCGGCACCGGGATGATCGTCTCCCTCGCCTTCAGCCGCGAGATCCAGAACCGGGCCGCCGTCGAACGCGCCGTCCACGTCAGTGCCGAGCCCCCGGTCGAGATCCGCCCGCACTGGTTCGGCAAGAACCGCCTCGACTTCCGCCCCCGGCGCTACTGGGAGCCCGGCACCGTCGTCACCGTCGACCTGGGACTCCGCGACGTCGAGGGCGCCCGCGGTGCCTACGGTCTCCAGCAGAAGACGTTCACCTTCACGGTCGGCCGCAGCCAGGTCTCCCTCGTCGACGCGGCCCAGCACACGATGGAGGTCCGCCGCGACGGCGAGCTGCTGGCCACCGTGCCGATCACCGCGGGCGCGCCCGACCACACCACCTACAACGGGAAGATGGTGGTGATGGAGATGCACGAGGTGACCCGCATGAACGGCAGCACGGTCGGCTTCGGCGGCGAGTACGACATCCCCGACGTCCCGCACGCCCTCAAGCTCACCGACTCCGGCACCTTCCTGCACGGCAACTACTGGGCGCCGGACGCCCCCGGACGGGAGAACGTCAGCCACGGCTGCGTGGGCCTGCGCGACGTGAAGGGCGGCGGCTCGGCCACCCCCGCGGGCTGGTTCTACGACCGCACGCTGATCGGGGACGTGATCGAGGTCGTCAACAGCAAAGACAAAAAGGTCTCTCCCGACAATGGCCTCGGAGGGTGGAACATGGGATGGAAGGAGTGGAAGGCGGGCAGCGCGGTCAAGTAACCAGGTGGGGGGCCGGGTCGGTGGGGGCGGAAGTTGCGACGCAACGGTGACATTCGCCCAACACCAAGCTCAAAACCCTCCGGTTACTATGCGCCAGTGCGCGCGCCGGGACGCGCCGGGGAGGGGCCTGACCAGGCCCCTGTGAGGGGAGAACGACTTGAACGTGCGGCCGATATCGGGGGCGTCGGTGCGGACTCGGGGGAAGGGCGGACTGGCACTCATAGCCGGCGTTCTGCTCATGGCCGTCACCGCGTGCGGGGGCGGCTCCTCCGACAAGGGATCCGGTGCCGGGGACGGCAAGGCGAAGGATTCGACGACCCAGGCGAGCAAGCAGTCCGTCGCCACGGTCAGTATCAGTCCCAAGTCCGGTACGACCGGTGTGGACACCAGCGGGGCCCTCAAGGTCACCGCCGCCAAGGGCAAGCTGACCGACGTCGAGGTCAAGGACGCCAAGGGCAACAAGGTCGACGGCACGATCGCGGCGGGCGGCGCCAGCTGGTCGCCGTCGACGCATCTGGCCAACTCCACGAAGTACACGGTGCACGCGGTCGCGAAGGACACCGAGGGCCGGGAGTCGGCGGAGGACTCGTCCTTCACCACCCTCACCCCGAAGAACACGTTCACCGGCTACTTCACGCCGGAGGACGGTTCCACGGTCGGGGTCGGCATGCCGTTCTCCGTCCGGTTCACCCGGGGCATCACCGACCCGGCGGCCGTCGAGAAGGCGATCACCATCAAGACCGAGCCGGCGGTCGACGTCCAGGGCCACTGGTTCGGCAACGACCGCCTCGACTTCCGGCCCGAGAACTACTGGAAGTCCGGCACCAAGGTCTCCGTCACCCTCAACCTCAACGGGGTCGAGGGCCGTGACGGGGTGTACGGCCAGCAGGCCAAGACCGTGAAGTTCACGATCGGGCGCAACCAGGTCTCGGTCGTCGACGCCAAGAAGCACACGATGAAGGTCATGCAGGACGGCAAGGTCGTGAAGACCCTCGCGGTCACCACCGGCAAGCCGGGCTACGACACGTGGAACGGCCAGATGGTCATCAGCGAGAAGCTGCGCGTGACCCGGATGAACGGCGAGACGGTCGGCTACGGCGGCGAGTACGACATCAAGGACGTGCCGGACGCGATGCGGCTGACGACGTCCGGGACGTTCATCCACGGCAACTACTGGGGTGGCGACGCGTTCGGCAACTACAACGCGAGCCACGGATGTGTCGGGCTACGCGACATCCGGGGCGGGGGTGACCGGTCGGTGCCGGCCGCCTGGTTCTTCGACCACTCGATCATCGGGGACGTGGTGACGGTGAAGAACTCGAACGACGAGACGGTTTCGCCGGACAACGGCCTCAATGGGTGGAACATGTCTTGGGCGGACTGGACGAAGTAGTTCGTCGGGTGCGGCTGCGTGGGGGGCTGGTCGCGCCCACGCGGCGGCAGCCGCAAATCGACAGCGCCCCGCGCCCCTGGCGGGGCGCTGATGAACCGGCGTTAACCTGCGAGGTATGACTGTAACCCTCGAAGTCTCCGAAGGTGTGGGCACGCTGCGGTTGGATCGGCCGCCCATGAACGCGCTGGATGTGGCCACGCAGGACCGGATCAAGGAGCTGGCGGAAGAGGCCGGCCGTCGTGCGGATGTGCGGGCCGTCGTGGTGTACGGCGGGGAGAAGGTCTTCGCGGCCGGGGCCGACATCAAGGAAATGCAGAACATGGACCACGCGGCCATGGTGCTGCGGGCCCGGGACCTCCAGGACTCCTTCACCGCCGTCGCGCGGATCCCCAAGCCGGTCGTGGCCGCCGTCACCGGGTACGCGCTCGGCGGTGGTTGCGAGCTCGCGCTCTGCGCCGACTACCGGATCGCCGCCGACAACGCCAAGCTGGGCCAGCCCGAGATCCTGCTCGGGCTGATCCCGGGGGCCGGCGGTACCCAGCGGCTGCCGCGGCTGGTCGGGCCCTCGAAGGCCAAGGACCTGATCTTCACGGGCCGTATGGTCAAGGCGGACGAGGCGCTCGCCATCGGGCTCGTCGACCGGGTGGTACCGGCGGCCGAGGTGTACACCGAGGCGCACGCCTGGGCCGCCCGGCTCGCCCAGGGCCCGGCGATCGCGCTGCGGGCCGCCAAGGAGGCGATCGACACCGGCGTCGAGACCGACCTGGAGACGGGGCTCGCCGTCGAACGGAACTGGTTCGCCGGGCTGTTCGCGACCGAGGACCGGGAGCGCGGTATGCGGAGCTTCGTCGAGGAAGGGCCTGGCAAGGCCAAGTTCCTGTGATCTTCGCCCTGTTGTGAAAGTGCCGAACCCCTTGCAATTGACGTGATGTCTGATTCCGGGTCCCTCGATGGGGCGGTTTATGGGAGCCTTAAGGCACCCTTAAGTCTGCCTTGTCGAGGGGGTCTGGCGATTGCCCGGAGATGAGTCGTCGTCGCAGGTCGGGCGGGTTGCGGAAGGCCCAGAGATGCCGACGGCATATGCCGATCGACCGGCGCGGGGCGGGAGCTTCCCGGGGGCGTATTCCGCCGGAACGGCCCCGGAGGGCGCTCGCGGCGGCCATGATGGGGGCATGGCGGGGCTGGAGGGCATCGAACAGCCGCGGGGACAGAGCCGTGCGGCCGCGGCGCGCTGGTCGCCTGCGGTCGAGGACGAGCAGGCACTCAAGGCGATCGACCTGTTCGGCAACCCGACGGAGGCGGAGGTTCCGCTGCCGTCCCGCCCCGAGTCCGCGGCGACCGCCCGCCGGCTGGCCCAGGTGGTCGTCCTCCGTCAGTGGCGGCTCAGCCCCAAGATGACCGAGGACGTGGTCTTACTCGTCTCCGAGCTGGTCGGCAACGCGGTCCGGCACACCGGGGCCCGGGTGTTCGGCCTGCGGATGCGCCGCCGCCCCGGGTGGATCAGGGTCGAGGTCCGCGATCCCTCGCGCGGGCTGCCCTGTCTGATGCCGGTTCAGGAACTGGACATCAGCGGACGGGGCCTGTTCCTGGTCGACAAGCTGTCCGACCGGTGGGGCGTCGACCTCCTGCCGCGCGGCAAGACGACGTGGTTCGAGATGCGCGTGGCCGACCGTTAGGGAAGAACAACCCTTATCCGGTCAATCGCCCATTTTCTTACCTATCCCCTTTTAAATGGTGCGGGTGACCCCCACCAACCGACGCGACCTCCTCCGCGCGGGCGCCGCCTTCACCGCCTCAGGCACGCTGGCCACCGGTTGCGGCACCACCGGTACGGCCACCGCAGCGCCCCCCGCCACCGCCCCCGCGCCGACGCGGCCCACGGCCTCCGCCACGCCTTCCCCCACGGCGTCCCCCGCCCGGACGCTCCCCAGCCAGATCACCCACGGCCCCCGCGCCGGCACCTCCGTCGCGCTCACCTTCCACGGCCAGGGCGACCCCGCCCTCGCCACCCGGCTCCTCACCACCGCCGAGCAGCACGGGGCGCACGTCACCGTGCTGGCCGTGGGCACCTGGCTCGACGCGCACCCCGCCATGGCCCGCCGTGTCCTCGACGGCGGTCACGACCTCGGCAACCACACCCAGCGGCACATCTCCATCAACGCCATGGCGGAGGCCGACGCCCGCAAGGAGATCACCGACTGCGCGGACCGGCTCAAGCGGCTCACCGGGTCGGTCGGCCGCTGGTTCCGCCCCTCCCGGGCCGCCACCGCGACCCCGCTCGTGGTCCGGCTCGCCGCCGAGTCCGGCTACCCGCATGTGCTGTCGTACGACGTCGACTCGCTCGACTACACCGAGCCCGGCGCGCCGGCCATCACCCGCAAGGTGCTCGCGGAGGTCAGGGGCGGCTCGGTGGTGAGCATGCACTTCGGGTACCCCGACACGGTCGCCGCCCTCCCCGCCGTACTCCAAGAACTCCACCGCCGTGGACTGCGCGCGGTCACCACCACGGAGCTGCTGAGCTGATGCGAACGCCGATGCGAACAACGAGAGCCGCCCGTCTGTCCGTCGCGGGCACCGCCCTTGCCGCCCTGGCGCTGCTGTCCGCCTGCGGCGGCGGATCCGGCGGCCCCGAGGAACCGGCCGCCCTCAGCACCGCGCCCGCGCAGCCGCAGGCGAAGAAGGTCGAGCCGGTCGTCGACGCCCTGCCGGGCATGCCCCCGGTCCTCGACCCGCACGACGTGTACGCCGCCGACCGCCCCGGCAGGCTCTCGCCCGTGGTCAAGGACTTCCCGTCCCGGGTCTACGTGCCCAACACCAACTCCGACACGGTCTCGGTGATCGACCCGAAGACGTACAAGGTGACCGGGACCATCCCGGTCGGCCGGCAGCCCCAGCACGTCGTGCCGTCCTGGGACATGAAGACGCTCTGGGTCAACAACGACCTGGGCAACAGCCTCACCCCCATCGACCCGAGGACCGGCCGGGCGGGCAAGCCGGTCGCGGTGCACGACCCGTACAACCTGTACTTCACGCCCAACGGCAAGTACGCGATCGTGATGGCCTCCATGGACCGCGCGCTGGTCTTCCGGGACGCGCACACCATGAAGACCGTCAAGTCCCTCCCGGTCAGCTGCTACGGCGTCAACCACGCCGACTTCTCCCTCGACGGCCGCTACTTCATCGTGTCCTGCGAGTTCAGCGGCGAGGTGCTCAAGGTGGACACCGAGAAGATGAAGGTGCTGCGCCAGGAGAAACTGCCGTTCCACGGGGCGATGCCGCAGGACGTCAAGGTCTCGCCCGACGGGAAGCTGTTCTACATCGCCGACATGATGGCCGACGGGCTGTGGATCCTGGACGGCGACAGCTTCTCCAAGCCCACCTTCCTGCACACCGGCAAGGGCGCCCACGGGCTGTACGTCAGCCGGGACTCCCGGGAGATGTACGTCTCCAACCGGGGTGAGGGCACCATCTCCGTCTTCGACTTCCCCGAGAACCGGCTGACGAAGAAGTGGCGGCTGCCCGGCGGCGGCAGCCCGGACATGGGCGGGGTGTCGGCGGACGGCAAGGTGCTCTGGCTGTCCGGCCGCTACAACTCCGAGGTGTACGCCATCGACACCGGCACCGGCAAGGAGCTGGCCCGCATCCACGTCGGCAGCGGCCCGCACGGCCTCGCCGTCTACCCGCAGCCGGGCCGCTACTCACTCGGCCACACCGGCATCTTCCGCTGAGCCCCGGGCCTTCGGCTTCAGGCCTTGGGTTTCAGGCCTTGAGCAGCAGTGCCTCGGCGCCGATGGGCACATAGCCGGCCGCCTGGAACGCCCGTGTGCTGCGGGCGTTCCCCGGCGCGACCTGTGCCCACAGCGGTTCGTCCGCGAGCTGCCGGGCGGCGGTCACCAGGGCCCGGCCCAGCCCCCGCCGTCGTACCCCCTCGTCCACCTCGACCGAGACCTCCAGGCGGCCCGCGACGCCCCGGCCCAGCACCAGCACGCCGCCCTCCGTCGCCCAGGCCCGCACCTCGTCACGGCGGCCGTGGGCGTAGGCGACCCGGGAGTGGCCGGGGCCGGTCAGTTCGGTCAGTTCGGTCAGGGGGAGCTCCGGGCGGCCGGGGAGCGGGCCGGCCACCAGCAGCGCGTCGATCGTCTCGTGCTCCCGGCCCGTGCGGTCCATCAGAGCGGTGAGGAAACGCGCGTTCATCGGCGCGCTCAGCGCGTCGGTGGGGGTCGCCCGCAGGGTGTCGTACACCCACCGCGGGTCCTCGTCGACGAAGACGACCGCGTGCGCGGTGAAGGCGAGGACCCCGGCGTCCCGGGGGGACGGCTGCGGGACGACGGTCGTCCGGCCGTCGGGCGGCGGGAAGACACCCCGGGCCGCCGCGTCGAGAATGTCGCGCAGAGTCTCCGCCACCGTGCTCCTTGAGTCTCCACCCACTGGAAGGCCCACACTCGCAGACATGATCGAAGACGGCACCGGACTTTTCACCATCGGCGAGCTGGCGCGCGCCACCGGGCTGACCGTGCGCACCATCCGCTACTGGTCCGACGAGGGCGTGCTCGCCCCGGTGGGCCGGTCGCCCGGCGGCTACCGGCTCTACGACGCCGAGTCCTTCGCCCGCCTGGAGCTGATCCGCACCCTGCGCGAACTGGGGCTCGGCCTGGCGCACGTGCGCGCGGTGCTCTCCGGCGAGCAGACCGTGGCGGAGGTCGCGGCGGCGCACGTGGCGGCGCTGGACGCGCAGATCCTCCCCCAGAGGGGGGACCCCCACCTGAAGGTGACCCGGGCGGTGCTGTCGACCGTGGCGCGACGCGGATCGAGTGCGGAGGAGACGACCCTGATGAACAGACTGGCACGGCTGTCGGCGGCGGAGCGGCGGCGGATCCTGGAGGAGTTCGTCGAGGAGACGCTGCACGGTCTCGACACGGTGGATCCGGAGATCCGCAAGCGGATGCTCGCCACCGTGGCGGAGCTGCCGGACGATCCCACACCGGAGCAGGTCGACGCGTGGGTGGAGCTGGCCGAGATGGTCCAGGACCCGGCGTTCCGGGCCCAGATGCGCAGGGCGACCGAGTTCAACGCGGCCGACCGGGGGCCGGGCGTGCCGCCCGGAGCCTCGTTGTGGTTCATGAAGCGGCTCGTCGACCTGGTGGGCGAGGCGCGGCGCCGGGGTGTCGAACCGGACTCGCCGGAGGCCGACGAGGCGCTGCGCGGGGTGCTCGGTGACGCCGACCCGGCCGCCGTGCTGGCGCGGCTGGACGCGGCCTTCAACGACCGGGTCGCCCGCTACCGCGAACTGCTCTGTGTGCTCAAGGGACAGCCCCTCGCCGTGTATGCGGAGGAGTTCGCCTGGCTGGCCGCTGCGCTGCGGGCTCGCGTGGACCGTTAATCTGACCTGCGACAGCACGTCTGCATGACGATAGAAAACGAACAAAAGGGGCGGATCGGTGGCGGACATCGACGAGGCACGCGCGCATTTCCAGCGGATCGACGCGGACGGTGACGGATTCATCACCGCCGCCGAGTTCAAGTCCGCGCTCGCGCAGGAGGGCGACTGGAACGTCACCGAGACGGTCGCCCAGGCGATCATCAACAGCCGTGACCTGAACGGCGACAAGGTGCTGTCGTTCGACGAGTTCTGGGCGCACCTGAACAAGTGAGCCGAGTGGAGGGGGCGCCCGGCCGGCAGGCCGCGGGCGCCCCCTTTCTCATGCCCCGGACTCGACGCGGACGGTCCAGCGGCCGCCGTGGCGTTCCAGGATGAGCGGCAGGTCGAAGCACTTGCCGACCTGGTCGCCGGTGAGGACCTCGGCCGCCGGGCCCTGTGCCAGGGCGCGGCCGTCGCGCAGCAGCAGGGCGTGGGTGGTGCCCGCCGGGAGTTCCTCCAGGTGATGGGTGACGAGCACGGTCGCCAGCCCGGGATGCGCCCGGCGCAGCGCGTCCAGCGCCGTGAGCAGCCGCTCGCGGCCCGGCAGGTCCAGGCCGGTGGCCGGTTCGTCGAGCAGCAGCAGCCGGGGTTCGGGCATCAGCGCGCGGGCGATCAGAGTCCGCCCGCGCTGCCCCTGGGAGAGCGTGGGCCAGCGGGCCGTCCGGTGCGCGGCCAGCCCCAGCGTGTCGATCAGCCCGTCGGCGCGCTCCTCCTGTTCCGGCGTGGCGCGCCAGCGCGGCAGCAGCGCCACGGAGTTGGTCAGCCCGGTCAGGACGACGTCCCGGACCCGCAGCGGCTCGCCCAGCGGGTGGCGGGGGTCGACATGGCCCACCCGGGTCCGCAGCTCGCGCAGGTCCACGCGGCCCAGCCGGCTGCCGAGGACCTCGACCGTGCCCCGCGTCGGATGGACCAGGGCCCCGAGCAGGCCGAGCAGGGTGGACTTCCCGGCGCCGTTGGCCCCGAGCAGCGCCCAGTGCTCACCGGCCCGGACGGTCAGCGACACCTCCTGGAGGATCGGCCGCCCGTCGCGCACCACGTGCACGTCCTCCGCGTGCAGGACGACGCTCATCGCATCCCCGCCCGGTTCACCGCGGACAGCACCGCGCCGACCGAGGCGGCCAGCGACGAAGGGCCCTCCGCCGCGCCCCAGACGGTCGTCGTCCCGTTCACCCGGCACTCGGCGAAGGCGTGGGTCCCGCTGTGGGTGACCTCCAGGACCTGGGTGGCGTGTCCGGCGCCGGTCAGCGCGTCGGCGAGGGCGGTCAGCGGGCCGGGGCCGGTGCCCTCGTGGTCGCCGGCCCGGTCGCCCGTGCGCAGGGTGCAGACGAAGCGGTGCCGGCCCGGCGCCTCCTCGTGGACCGACCAGGCGTCAAGCCGGACCTCGCCGTCGGCCGGGTAGGCGGCGCGGAAGAGGTCGTGCAGCTCCTTCGGCGTGGCCTCCCGGCCGCTCGCGTCCGTGGCCTCCTGGACGAGCCGGGCGAACTCCGGGCGCATCCGCTCCGGCAGGTCGATGCCGTGGTGGGTGCGCAGCAGGTATGCCGAACCGCCCTTGCCTGACTGGGAGTTGACGCGGATCACGGCCTCGTACGTCCGCCCCAGATCGGCCGGGTCGACCGGCAGGTAGGGGACCGCCCAGGGCGCCCGGGACTCGGGGACCCCCGACTCCCGCGCCCTGCGGGCGTGTTCCTCGAACCCCTTGGCGATCGCGTCCTGGTGGGTGCCGGAGAACGCGGTGTGCACGAGGTCGCCGGCGTAGGGGTGGCGGGGGTGCACCGGGAGCCGGTTGCACTCCTCGACCGTCGCGCGGACCGCGTCGAGGTCACCGAGGTCGACCATCGGGTCCACCCCCTGGGCGAACAGGTTGAGCGCGAGGGTGACCAGGTCCACGTTGCCGGTGCGCTCGCCGTTGCCGAAGAGGCAGCCCTCCACGCGCTGGGCGCCGGCCAGCACGGCGAGTTCGGCGCAGGCGACTCCGGTGCCGCGGTCGTTGTGCGGGTGGACGGAGAGGATCACCGCGTCGCGGCGGGCGAGGTGGCGGTGGGCGTACTCGATCTGGTCGGCGTAGACGTTCGGGGTGGCGATCTCCACGGTCGCGGGGAGGTTGTGGGTGACCGGGCGGTCCGGGCTCGCGTCCCACAACCCGGTCAGTCCGTCGCAGAGTTCGAGGACGAAGTCGGGTTCGGTGAGGTTGTACGTCTCCGGGGAGAACTGGAAGCGGACGCCGGGGGCGTCACCGGCCCGGCGCGCCATGTGCTCGGCGGCCTCGCGCACGGTCCGCCACACCTCGGCCCGGTCCCGGCGCAGCACCACCTCCCGCCACACGGGAGAGGTGGCGATGTACAGGTGGACGACGGCCCGGGGCAGCCCCTCGATCGCGTCGAAGGTCCGGTCGATCAGGTCCCGCCGGGCCGGGGTGAAGACCACCGGGGTCACGTCCTCCGGCACGGCTCCGCTGGTCACCAGGTGCCGTACGAAGTCGAAGTCCGTGCGGGAGGCGGACGGGTAGCCGACCTCGATCTCCTTGAAGCCGGTGCGGACCAGCAGATCGAAGAAGCGGCGCTTGCGCGGGGTGTCCATCGGCTCCGCGAGGGCCTGGTTGCCGTCGCGCAGGTCGACCGGCACCCACAGCGGGGCGCGTTGGATCCGGGCGGACGGCCAGCTCCGGTCCGCGGTGGCGGGCACGTGCACGCGTTCGTGGAAGGGGCGGTAGCGGTCGTACGGCATCGGGCTGGGGCGTTGCGGGTTCCACAGCGGGGTCATCGGGGCGGCTGCCTCTCGGCTCGTCGGTCGGACGGTGACCGGCAGCACGGCGACCCGCGGCGGGGTGCCGGTCGCGTCAGGCCCCGCCGCGGCAGCCGAGAAGAAGACCGCGGAACGTCATACCGGTACGCTAGCGAGTCCTCAGGTCCTCAGACAAGTGAGAATTCCTGTGAACCGGTCCGGCCCCCGAACGTAGTTGGTGACACCGCATGCCGCTTGGCCCCGTCCGCCCGAGCCCTCTGGTCGAACAGGCCGCCGCCCGGCTGCGCGAGCAGATCACCGGCGGTACCTGGCCCGTCGGCACCCGGCTGCCCGGCGAGACCACCCTGGCGAAGGAGCTCGGCGTGGGCCGCTCCACCGTCCGCGAGGCGCTGCGGGCGCTCGCGGGCGCCGGACTGGTGCGGCCCCGGCAGGGCTCGGGTGTCTTCGTCATCGCCACCGAGCCCGCCGAGGACTGGCCGGCCCGGCTGCGCCGGGCCGCGGTGACCGATGTGTACGAGGTCCGGATGGCCGTGGAGGTGCACGCGGCCCGGCTCGCCGCGGAGCGCCGTACGGCGGAGGACATCACGGCGATCGAGGCGGCGCTGGCGGGCCGCCGGGCGGCGGGGGCGGCGGCCGACCCCGCCTTCGTCGACGCCGACATCGCCTTCCACGCGGCGGTGGTCGCGGCGGCCCACAACCCCGTCCTCGCCGACCTGTTCACCGAGTTCACCCCGGTGCTCCGCGAGGGCCTGATCGAACTCCTCGCCCTGACCGGCCTGCGCACCACCGACCCGGACACCGGGGACGCGGCCCACGAGGCACTCGTCCGGGCGCTGGCGGCCGGGGACGCGGAGGGTGCGGCGGAGGTGCTGAGGGCGGAACTGGCGGACCCGTTCGCCGGCTAGCGGGCGGCTCCCGCGCGGGGCCTCACCCGATCGCCGCGCCCGCGGAATAGGTCCCGCGCCTCCGGGGTTGTCGTCGCACAGCGACAAATGCATGCATGTGCAACGACTCTCGGAAGGCATGTCATGAAGATCGGCATCATCGGGGCGGGCAACATCGGCGGCAACCTCACGCGGCGGCTCACCGCCCTCGGGCACGACGTGTCCGTGGCGAACTCGCGGGGCCCCGAGACGCTGGCCGCGCTGGCCGAGGAGACCGGAGCGACGGCGGTACGGGCCGAGGAGGCGGCGCGGGGCGCGGCGGTCGTGGTCGTCACGGTCCCCCTGAAGGCGGTCCCGGACCTGCCGTCCGGCCTCCTGGACGGCGCCGCGCCGGACGTCGCCGTGATCGACACCGGCAACTACTACCCCCGTGAGCGGGACGGCCGGATCGGCGGGATCGAGGACGAGGGCGTCGCGGAGAGCCGCTGGACCGAGCGGCAGATCGGCCACGGCGTGATCAAGGCCTTCAACGGCACCTACGCCCAGGACATCCTGGACCGCGGCCGCCCCGCCGGCGACCCCGACCGCCAGGCCGTCCCGGTCTCCGGCGACGACGAGGCCGCCAAGCGGGTCGTCCGGGCCCTGATCGACGAACTCGGCTTCGACACCGTCGACAACGGCGGCATCGACGACTCCTGGCGCCAGCAGCCGGGGACGCCGGTGTACGGCCTGCGCGCGGACACGGAGGGCGTACGGAAGGCGCTCGCGGAGGCGTCCCCGGAGCGGCCGGAGAACTTCCGGGGCTGACGGCCCCCGCCCGCCTCCGCCGCGATCGGGGCACTGTGCGCCAGATGGCGTAGACACCGACGTCGTCGGCAGGTTCCATCCACGTATGCGCGGGGCGCACCACAAGTCCCGCGTCGGCGCCGTCCGGACTCCCCGCGGGTTCGGGGGGACCGCCACGTGCGAGAGCGACATCGGGGGACGCTCCCGGCACGGGCAGTCCGCGGGGGCGGCCGGTGGCGGGACCGATCTGGGGAGCCCGGTCCCGCCACCACCGCCGCGCGTGGAATTCCTGGGTGGGCGCTGACCCGGTCCGTCCGCCTCCGTCAGCCGCCGGGCGTCTGCTTCGCCGGCCGGTCTCCGTGTGCGGAACTGTTGGTCGGGGGCCGACTCGGTCCGTACCTGTCGGTCGGCCGCTGGGCGTCTGCTTCGCCGGCTGGTCTGCGGGCGTGGAATGCCTGGGTGGGGGCCGACCCGGTCCGTCCGGGTGCGAACCTCCTGGCCGGGGGCCGATCCCGGTCCGCCCCCGTTCGCCATCCGGTCCGCGGTTGTCCGTCAGTTGTCGGAGGTCTGTTCGGCCAGGCGGGCCGGTGCTCGTATGGCCAGGGACTGGCGGCCGGTCACGATCCAGCCCTGGGCTCGCCAGTGTTCGAGGACTCGGCTGACGGTTCGTCGGGAGGTGAGCAGGAGGCCGGCGAGGTCGTCCTGGGAGAGGTTGAGGGCGATACGGCGGCCGGGGCCGTCCGGTTCCGGGAGCCCGCAGCGGTCGACGAGGTCGAGGAGGAGGGCGGCGAGGCGGGCGGGGACCGGTTCGGTGATGCCGGCGCGCTGGGCGTCGGCCTCGCGCAGCCGTCGTACCAGAGTCTGCTCCAGGGCCGCGGCGATGCCGGGGCGGGCGCGGGCCAGGACGTGGAAGCGGCCGGCCGGGAGGTGCAGGAGGTCGGCTGCGGTGGCCGTGACCAGGGTGGCGGAACGGCGGCCGTTCTCCACCGACGCCTGCTCGCCGAGGAGTTCGCCCGGGCCGCGCAGCGCGAGCAGGGCCCGGTAGCCGGCCTGCGACTGGGCGACGACCTTGACCCAGCCGTCCAGCAGCACCACCAGATGGTCGGAGCCCTCGCCCTGGGCCAGGAACTGCCGGTCGGCGGCGAGCGGCACCCGCGTCGCCGCCCGCAGCAGCGCCGCCCGGTCACCGGCGTCGAGGGCCGCCCAGAAGGAGGCGGGGCTGCTCACCACGGTTCACAGTGTGGCCCGGGCGCCCCGCCCCGAAACCTGCCGGACGGGCCGAGGGCGATCAATCCTCCTTCTTCGCCCAGGACTTGAGAGCGTCCTCGTCGTCGAAGTCCGCCACGTTCTTGTCGTGCGGGTCGCTGGTGTACTGGTGGAAACGCCACTTGGCCTTGATGCGGGGGTGGCCGGCGCTGACGTAGTCGGCGATCCAGAGGCCGTCGCCGGCGTACGAGGTGGTGTCGACGGTGAGCCAGAAGTTGCGGTTGGTGTAGAGCACGACCCGGTGGTTCGGGCGGAGTTCCTTGACCTTGCGGATGAAGGTGTCCTTCTCGGCGTTGCTCGCGCGGGTGCCGTCGCCGGTGGTCTCCCAGTCGACGGCGAGGATCTCGCCGGCCTTCTCGGGGGCGTGTTTGACGAAGTACTCGGCCTGGGTGGTGAGGTTGCCGGGCCAGAGGAAGTGGTAGAAGCCGACGACCAGTCCGGCGTCGCGCCCGGTCTTGGTCTGCGCGGCCAGCCTGGGGTTGACGTACGAATGCCCCTCCGTCGCCTTGATGAAGACGAAGGAGAGGTCATCCGTGTCGTAACTGGAGGACTGGTACGCGCTCACGTCGATTCCGTGCAGCATGTGGGAGGCTCCCTGGGTGCCAGTGGGGTGACACGCGTTGCAGTTGCGTATTCCGTATTCCCCACCTTGGCACGGGAGATCCGCGCGGGCGCGGGATTTGTCAGCTTCGGGCCGCCACCTCGCCGAGCACGGCCGCCGACTTGGTCGACCAGTCGGAGGTGATGATGCTCGCGTGGTCGGCGGCGAGCAGCGCCAGCCGGGCCGCGACCTCGGCGTCGGTCGGGCCGGTGGAGGAGATCGCAGGGGACACTCCGGCGGCGTCCGTCATGATCAGGATGTAGTGGTTCGCGGAGTAGAACGACGTGTCGTAGGCGTTGTTGACATAGGTGGCCGCGTCGCCGTCGAAGAACACGAACCAGGGCCGGATGGAGGCGTCGTAGCGGCTGGTGCGCGGGTCGCCGGCGGCCGCGCCCAGCACGGCCGGGAAGGCCTGGGCCGCGGAGATCTCCCCGGCGGCGGCCAGGTCCCGCAGGTGGTCGCCGTACTCCTGGTCGGTCCAGTAGTGGTCGAAGGGGTTGGCCTGTTCGACCGTGCCCGGGATCAGTTCGAAGATGAACTTGCCCTTGAGCTGGTCACGGGTGGGCCAGGCGTCGGCCTTGGCGGCCGCGTCGAGCGTGGCGTACGAGGAGCCGAGCAGGTCGGCCGGCTTGTACACGCTGCTGCCGAGCTTCTGCGAGACGAGCGTGTCGAACTCGTCGGGGCCGAGGCCGGCGTTGTTGTTGAAGCCGACCTTCAGCTCGACCTTGACGACGACGGGCGCGTGGTCCGGGTGCAGCTGCTCCCAGGCGGCCATGTTGTCGAGGCAGCTGCCGAGGTCCTGGTTGCGGTTCTGGCTGTACAACTCGCCGGGAGTGTCGGCGTGTTCGCAGTTGTTGTCGTTGCCCCAGGGATTGCTGTGGCTGACCCGCCACCGCTTGCTGATGCTGTCCGCGTACACGTCCAGCTCCAGCAGCGAGGCCCCGGAGTCCAGCGCCTGCGCCCAGTAGGTGTACTTGTCCTTCTCGTATGCGTTGTGCGTGCCGATGGCGGTGGTCGCCGAGAACTTCGCCGTGTCCGGGTCCGTGTCCGCGTGCGCGGCGGAGCCCGCCATCGCGAACAGGGCCCCGGCCGCCACGACCGCCGCCAGCCGTCTCCGTACCCGCATGACCCAACTCCCTCGGTTCGGTGGTGAGTTGGCGGCAGCGTACGAGCAGGCGGTTACTTACCGGTAGCCCCTGGGGGAACAGCGGTCCCGGGAACGTGCGAGCGGTTCAGGAGGCGGTGAAGTCCTCGTCCGTGAGG
The DNA here is from genome assembly GCF_043201555.1 of Streptomyces sp. NPDC048288. Classification (NCBI taxonomy): domain Bacteria; kingdom Bacillati; phylum Actinomycetota; class Actinomycetes; order Kitasatosporales; family Streptomycetaceae; genus Streptomyces; species Streptomyces sp. NPDC048288. The sequence continues at coordinate 387,976 of NZ_JBICZD010000009.1, read as the reverse complement.
CCGAGCCGGGCCCGTACCCGCTGCCGGTCGGGTTTGCCGACCGGGTTGAGCGGCATCTCGGTCAGGAGGTGCAGGACGCTCGGCGTGTGCAGCGGTCCCTTGCGGGCCGTCACGAACTCCTTGATGCGGGCGGGGTCCGGGGTGTGTCCGGGCGACGGCACGATCGCCGCGTGGATGTCCTCGGCGTCGTCCGGCCGGCGCACGCCGAAGACCATGCACTGCCCGACGGCCGGGTGGGTGAGCAGCAGCGCCTCCAGTTCGGCGGGGAAGACCTGGTGGCCCACCGCGAGTTTGATCATCTGCTTGTAGCGGCCGGCGATGTAGAGACAGCCCGCCTCGTCCAGGTAGCCGGCGTCCCCCGTGCACAGCCAGCCGTCGCGCAGGGTCTCGGCGCTGAGCCCGGGCTGCTTCCAGTAGCCGTTCATGACCTGCGGGGAGCGGACCCTGATCTCGCCGGTCCGGCCGGCCGGCAGCCGGGCGCCCGCCGCGTCGCAGACCGCGATCTCCACGCCCGGGACCGGGCGGCCCGCGGTGACCTGGCCCATGCGGCCGAGCAGGGTGTGCTCGTCCGGCCGGACCTCGGCGATCAGACCGGCTTCCGTCTGGCCGTACCAGCCGTACACCACCGGACCGAACACCTCCACGGCCCGCCGCAGCCGGGCGGGCGACAGCAGATGCCCGCCGTAACAGACCCGGCGCAGACCGGAGGTGTCCGTCGTGCCGACGGCGGGGTGTTCGAGCAGCCGGCCCAGCAGCGTCGTGGGCAGCCACACGTCGGTGATCCGCTCCCGGGCGAGGGCGGCGAGCACCCGCGCCGGGTCGAACTCCCGGTGCAGCACCACCCGGCCGCCCGCCAGCAGGGCCGCGTCGGCGGTGGTGCCGGCGGAGTGGGCGAGCGAGGCGCAGGCCAGGAAGCGGGGCTCGCTCCCGAGGAGGGCGGCGCGGTCGGCCAGGACGTCCAGGTACCGGTCGTAGGTCATGCAGACGCTCTTCGGGACACCGGTCGTGCCGCCGGTCATCCGCAGGCACCAGTCGTCCTCGGGGCGGGCCGCGTTCGAGGGGCGCGGCCCCGGGTGGCCCCGGGGGTCGAGGTGCCCGCCCAGCGGGCTCGGGGCCAGGAAGCGGGCCGGGGGGAGGTCCGGGAGGGCCAGGAGACCGGCGGCCAGGTCGGGCAGTGCCGGGTCGATCAGCAGGAGGCCGGTGTCGATGCTCCGGACCAGGTGGGCCACGACCGCCGGGGCCAGCTGCGTGTGGATGACCTCGTGCAGGAACGCCACCCGGGCACCCAGCAGATTCGCCGCGTACCGCGCGGTGAGCGCCTGCGACCGGTTGCCGGACAGCAGCGCCACGGTGCCGCCCCGGCCCACGCCGAGGGCGGACAGCCCGGCCGCCGTGCGGAGCACGTCCTCGGCGAGGGCCCCGCCGGTCGTGCGCCGGCCGTCCGGGTCGACGAGGACCTCGCGTCCGGGGGCGCGGCCGAGGACGTCGAGGAGGGACTCGACATAGTTCCGGAAACTCATCGTCGCTCCTGGCGGGGTCAGGGCTGGAGGCGGCTAGGGTGCCAGCCGTCGTCGCGGCGGTCGTAGCGCAGCCTGCGGTGCAGGCGGTCCGGGTCGGCGCACCAGAACTCGACCTCCGCCGGGCGGAGCCGGTAGCCGGTGAAGCGGGCCGGGCGGGGGAGGGCGGTGCCGGTCGCCGCCAGCCGGGCGGCCGCGGCGCGCAGCGCGGCGACGTCCGCCAGCGGCTCGCTCTGCCGGGAGGCGGCCGACATGGCGTGCAGGGGGACCGGGCGCGCGGACCACAGGGCGTCCGACTCGGCGTCGGGGAGCGGGGCCGTCCCACCGGCGACGATGAGCTGCTGCCCGGTCTCCCGCCAGTACAGCACGCCCGACGCCCAGCCCGTGGCGGACAGTTCGCGGCTCTTGCGGCTGGTGCGGTGGGTGGCGAACACCAGCCCCGCGTCGGTCACTTCGATGACGGCGACCATGCGGGTCGAGGCGCGGCCGTCCTCGTCGGCGGTGGCCAGGGCGAGCGCCAGCGGCTCACGGACACCCCGGGCGACGGCCCCGGCGATCCACCGCCGGGCGAGCTCCATCGGCTCCGGCGGCGGGGTGTCGTACTCGGGGAAGGCGAGCCCGGACTCGCCGCTGAGACTCTCGAACCGACCGCTTTCCATGGGGGATCCGCCTGTACGTGGGGTGGGTGGACGGGTGATCCGGCTACACGCAGAGGGTGCCGCGGGCCACGACGACGCCCTGGCCGGCGACCCGGATCTCGTCGATCCGGTCCGGGGAACCCTCGGCCGTGGCGAGCATGCGTGCCGGGCGGCCCATGTCGACGCCCTGCAGGATCTCCAGTTCCCGCCCGTAGCCGCCGAGGCCGTGGCGGGCCAGATGGACGGCGAGCGGACCGGCCGCGGAACCGGTGGCCGCGTCCTCGACGACGCCGTAGGCCGGGGAGAACATCCGGGTACGCCAGCGGGTGCCGGCGCCGGCGAAGCAGTTGGCGGCCATGTCCGGGAACCGGGCCAGGGCGCGGTGGTCCGGGTCGAGCGCGGAGAGCGCCTCGATGTCCGGCAGCCCCACGAACACATGGCGCGGGCCGTTGCGGTAGACGTCCACGGGGAGGGTGGACGACTCGACGCCCAGCGCCGCCAGGAGTTCCCCGGCGTGTTCGTACGGCGCCCAGGTCGGCACCGGCTGGCGCATCTCGACGGTGGCGACCGCCCCGTCGTAGCGGATCCCGAACGGGAACACGCCCATGCCGGTCTCCAGCCGGAGGCGTTCGCGGTCCAGGGCCCGGCCGAGCGCGACGGCCGTACCGAGCAGCGGATGGCCGGCGAACGGCAGTTCGTTGACCGGGGTGAAGATCCGGATCCGGGCGTCACCGCCCCGCTCGGCGGGCAGCACGAAGGTGACCTCCGACAGGTTCAGCTCCCGCGCGATGCGCTGCATCAGCCCGGCGGTGAGGTCGGCCGCGTCGAAGAAGACCGCCACGGGGTTGCCTTCCAGCGGACGGCCCGCGAACGCGTCCACGACCACGTACTCATGCATCCCGGCCCCCCTCCACCACGGCCTCGATCTCGAACCCGGTCCGGTGGGTGGCGGGGTAGCCGATCAGCTCGGCCGCGCGGTTCGGCGGCAGCGTCCCGGGCCGGTCGGCGGTCTCCCACACCAGCACCGCGCCCCAGCGGCCGCGCTCCCGGTCCGCCATCCAGAACTTCAGCCGCAGACCGGGCACCTGGGCCCACCGCTCGACGGTCCCGTCCCGCAGGTCCGCCCGCAGCGAGTCGACGGTGGCCGCCGACCCGGCCAGGTCCCACCACACGATGTCAACGTGCATGTCCCAGAGCCCTTTCGACGGTGCCGGCCAGGATCCGCGGCCCGTCGACCGTGAGCACCGACTCGGCGTGGAACTGGGTGGACTCGAAGCGGTCGCCGCGCAGCGCGTGCACCTCGCCGGTCCCCGGATCACGGCTCACGGCCACCGGGCCGACTCCGTCCGCGCGCAGGGTGTCCCCGCTGCCGACGGCCGTGAAGGTGTTGTAGAAGCCCACCCGCTCGCGCACGCCGAACAGGTCGATCTCCCGCTGCACCCCCTGGTGGGGCACGGCACGGCGGACCAGGGGCAGGCCGAGCCGCCTGCTGAGCACCTGATGGCTCAGACAGACGGCGACGAAGGGGCGGCGGTCCGCCAGCAGGCCGTCGGCCAGCGCCCGCAGCCGGCGGATCTTCGGGTCGCCGTCGGCGCGCGGGTCGCCCGGGCCGGGGCCGAGTACGACCAGGTCGTGGTCGCCGAGGTGCGGTTCGTCGAAGCGACGGATCGTCACCTTCAGGCCGAGCGACTCCAGTTGCAGTCCGAGCATCGCGGTGAAGGCGTCCTCGGCGTCGACGACCAGCGTCTTGAGCCCCTGGAGCCCGGGCAGCGGGCGGGGCGCGCGGTCCCGTGACCAGAACGCGGCGAGGCCGGTGTTGCGGTGCTCCAGCGCGGCGCGGACCTCGGGGTGGTGGGCGAACCGCGCGGTGCCGCCGTCGTGCGGGGCGGCTGCCGTGGGCGTCGGGCCGGTGCCGTCCAGTGCCGCGAGGAGGCCGGAGAGCTTGGCCCGGGTCTCCGCGGCCTCCGACAGCGGGTCGGAGTGGCGCACCAGCGTGGCGCCGGCCGCGATCCGCAGCCGGCCGCCCGCGTCGATGTCGGCGGTGCGGATCAGGATCGCCGAGTCGAGGGTGCGGGCCCCGCCGGTGTCATGGCCGATCAGGGCCGCGACACCGCCGTAGTAGCCCCGCCCCTCCGGCTCGTACCGGCTGATGACCCGGGCCGCGCTCTCCAGCGGGCTGCCGGTGACGGTCGGTGCGAACAGGGTCTCCCGCAGGATGTCCCGTACGTCGCGGTCGGTGCGGCCCTCGACGAGGTACTCGGTGTGCGCCAGCCCGGTCATCTCCTTGAGGCGGGGCCCGCTCACCCGGCCGCCGTTCTCGCAGAGCCGCGCCATCATCTTCAGCTCCTCGTCGAGCACCATGGAGAGCTCGTCCCGCTCCTTGCGGTCGGCGAGGAACCCGGTGACGCCCCGGAGCGTCGGGCCGGCCGGCGGATACCGGTAGGTGCCGCTGACCGGGTTCATCACGGCGGTCCCGGCGCGCAGCGACACATGGCGTTCCGGGGTGGCGCCGACGAAGGTGCGGTCGCCGGTGTGCACGAGGAAGGTCCAGTAGGTGCCCTGCTCCCGGCTCAGGAGTTCCCGGAAGAGGGAGAGCGCGTGGCGGGGCGTGTAGTCGCGGATCGCCGCCCGGAAGGTGCGCTTGACGACGAAGTTGGCGCCCTCGCCGGTGCCGATCTCGTCCGTGACGATCCGGCGCACGGTGTCGGCGTACGCCTCGTCGCCCAGGTCGAAGCCGCGGCCGGTCGTCGGTGTCGGCAAGTGGGGCAGCCGGGCGAGGAGTTCGGGGACCGGTACCGTCCGGCGGGCGGCGACGGAGAGCGCGAGCAGCGGTTCGCCGTCGTCGGGCGCCGCGAACCCGCGCTCGGCGAGCTGCCGGTACGGCACGAGCGCCAGGACCTCGCAGGAGGGGGCCCCGGTTTCCGCGCCGCAGGTGCAGGGGCCCACGGGGAGGCCGGCGAGCGACACGGGCCGGGTGAGTTCCCCGGTCAGGACGTCGACGGTGCCGCGATCGTGCTCGGGCCGGTACAGCAGGGCGAACGCGGGGGGTTCCGGGGCCGCCAGGACACGGTCGAGCGGGTCACCGGGGTCGGTCACCGGGGGAGCACCTCCTCGGTGGCGACCACCATTCCGCAGTGCTCCGCCACGTAGTCGAGGGCCATCCGGTGGTGGGCCGCCGAGAAGTCGCCGACGGCGTCGGCCACGAGGAAGGGCTGGATGTCGTGGCTGAACGCCTCGACGGCGGTCGCGAGGACGCCGATGTGGGCGTAGACACCGCACAGCAGGAGCTGGTCGCGGCCGGATTCGCGGAGCCGGGCCAGCAGGTCGGAGCGGAAGAAGGCGCTGTACCGCCACTTGGTGATCGTCCAGTCGCCGTCGGCCGGGGCGAGTCCGGGCCACACGGCCCGGTCCGCCGGGTCCGTGCGCATGCCCGGTCCCCAGAAGTCCCGGAGCAGGCCGCGGTCCCGGTCGGACATCCCGCCGGGCTGCGCGGTGTACGCCACGGGCACGCCGAGGGCCGTGCAACGCCCGCGCAGCGCCGCCGCGTTGGTGACGAGGCCGGTGCGCAGCGGGTCGGGGAGGGCGGTGAGGAAGTAGCGCTGCATGTCGTGCACGAGCAGCACCGCGCGCTCGGGGTCGGCCGTCCAGGTCGCCACGTTCTTCGGCAGGCGGTCGGCGGTGGGCAGCGGGTAGGGGCGGACGGCGGGTATCCCGGTCATCGGCCGGTGTCCGTCCCCGTACGCGGTGCCGCGATCAACGCCGTGTGCTCCATGGGGAGTTCGGCGGTCCGTTCGAGGTGCCAGCCGGCCCGGTCGAGGAGCGAGCGGAGCCGGTCCAGGGAGCGGTGGCCGCCGCCCGTGGTCATCAGCAGGTGCAGGTCCCACAGGGCGGGCAGCACGGTGGAGCCGCGGTCCGCCACCACCCGGTCCAGGATCAGCAGCCGGGACGCGGGACCGGCCATGGCCCGCCGGCAGTGCGTGAACGCCGTCACCGCGTCGTCGTCGGACCAGCCGGCCAGGACCCGGCAGAAGACGTAGACGTCACCGCCCTCGGGTACGGCCCGGAACATGTCCCCGCCGAACAGCTCGACCCGGTCCGGGCCGACGGTCCCGGCGAGGTGGGCGCGGGCGAGCGGGATCACGTGGTCGCGGTCGACGAGCTTGCCGCGCGCGTCCGGGGCGGCGCCGAGGAGCACCGACAGCAGATGGCCGTTGCCGCCGCCGCAGTCCACCACGGTCTTGCCGCCCGAGAAGTCGAAGACGTCCGGCACCCGGTCGAAGAAGAGGTTGCCCGCCCGCATGGTCCGCTGGAACCGGTCGGCCAGGTCCGGATGCCCGTCGAGGTAGGGGTAGAGGGGCTCGCCGTGGACCAGTTCGAAGCCGGCGGTGAGCGTGCGGAGGCAGTCCGCGGCGCGGCCCCAGGCGGTGTAGAACTCCGCGCCGTAGAGCAGGCACATGTCGCGCAGGGTCCCGGCGCGGTCGAGCAGTGCTCTGCTCAGCTCGGTGCTCCGGTAGCCGAGGGCGGGGTCCTCCTCGAACACCCGCATGGCCACCAGCAGCCGCATCAGCCGGCGGATCCCCTGCTCGGGCACCCCGCTCGCCGCGGCCAGTTCGGGGTCGGTGGCCAGGCCCGCCTCGACATGGTCGGGCAGGCGGAACACGGCGGCGGCATGGACGGCCTGGGCCCGCCAGCCGCCGGTGACGATGCCGACCAGTTCCTGGGCCGTCGTCGGTTCGGTCTTCACTCGAACTCCTGGTTCCGTGAGCTCAGGTGGGTATGCCGGACCGTTCGATCACCGGCACCTCGATGCCGAGTGCGCGGAGCTGGTTGTACGGGTTCATGAACTCGCGGTTCTCCACGATTTTCCCGTCCCGGAGCAGGAAGGAATGGATGAAGTGGTTCCTGTAGACCCCCGGCGGATAACCCGGGAAGAGGATCTGCCCGGTCCCGTCGCACTCGACCCAGAACCGGTCGGGATCCTGGGTCTCGAAGATCTGGACGTTGTACCAGACCCAGTCGGGAAAACACCTCAGCGACCATGCGCCGTGCGCCTTGAGCTTTTCGTGCCCGCGGGACACGATCGGTTCTTCGGTGTCGGCGGTGTAGAGGCCGCCGCTGCCCTCCTCGACGAAGAGGAGATAACGGGTCAGCCGCCCCTCGCCTTTCCTGGACATGTAGTCCTCGACGACGGCGCGGTTTCGGCGTCGGAGATCCTGGTCTCCCGTCACGATGACACCTCGCAGAATTGATGGGCGAAAGGGCCGGAATTCCTGTGCGATGGTCAGGTCATCGTAACGGGATATCACCATGTCCAAGTGGTGCGTGCCCCCGGTTGGACATGCCGGTCAGGAAGTGTTGCGGGCCAGCTCCGTGGCTACCTTCGACCACCCCCTCGCGCACTCCAGCGCGGCTTTCGCGACGAGTTGCCGGCGGTGGGCGGGGAGTCCTCTGATGAGGGCCGTCCACTGTTCCTCGGTCATGCTGTGGGCCTTCAGCATGCGCAGCAGGGTCCGGCCGTTCTCGCTGTAGCGGAGCGAGGGATCCGCGGAGAGCCGCTGAAGTGCCGTGCCCTGCCGGGGCGTCGCGAGCGCCACGGCGGGCGTCGTGGGTGGCACGGGCGCCGCCGACGTCACGGGCACCGTGTTCTCCCGAGCCGTTTCCGCGGGCGGGTCAGCGCCTTCCAGCAGCTGGTTCCGCACCGACCGGGCCGTTTCCGGTGATATTCCGACGGCCTTCGCGATCTGCCGCAGGGGCGTGTCCGGGGCCTGCCTGATCAGTTCGGCGGCCCTTCTGCGCCGCTCCGCCGGGTTGACCGGCCGGACCCGTCCGTCCCTGCCCACCCGCTCCGTCTGCGCGGCCGGTGCGGCGGTCGACTGGGCGCGGCGCACCTCGCGCACAGTCTTCGCCGACAGGCCGGTGAGCGGGCCGATGGCCCGGTCCGACCAGTCCGGCCGCAGCGCGATGATCCGCGCCGCGGCCGCTTTCCGGTCGGTCGGTGAGAGCGGCCGAATGCCGCTGAGATTTGTCTGGACCGCGAGGATGAGCGTGTCGATCTCCTCTCCGTCGACCAGGTGCGCGGCCACGGACTCCCACTCGCGGAGTTCGGCGGCGCGCAGCCTGTGTAATCCGTCGATAACGCGCATCGTGGCGCGATGCACGATGATCGGCGGAAGTTCTGCCAGTACGGCGGATATCGCCCTGGTGTGTTCCGTGCACTCTCCTGACGCCCGCACGGTGTGTTCCGTGCTCAGGGCTCGGACGGGGACTCTGGTGACCGGGCCCAGCGTCTTCTGCCGGGACTCGTGGGTGACACCTTGGATACCGCGGAGCGACGAGATGGCCCCGGGGGAAGGAGGTTTCACTGTTGATGCACCCTCCATCGGGCTCACTGTTTTCTCACAGAAAACCGATTGCGTGTGCGCCGGATACGGAAAGATGTGTCGACCGGCGGCGAATCAACAAAGTACCCCAGTGCGGGGGTTGGTCTGCGGGGCTGTGGAAAGGTGAGCCGAAGGGGGCGACCGCGACCTGTGGACTTTTATGTTTCTTGGCCGGGGAAATTGGTTGCGTACACTGGCCGCGTGGCGAGGACCGAGGGGCTCTTCGTGGGCCTGTGCACCCTGGACGTCATCCAGCTGGTGGACCATGTGCCCGGGCCGGACGAGAAACTGACGGCCCGAGAGCAGGTGGTCGCCGCGGGCGGACCCGCCACCGGAGCGGCCGTGGCCTTCGGCCGGCTCGGCGGCCGGCCCCATCTGCTCACCGGCATCGGCTCGCATCCGCTGGCCCTCGGCATCAGGGCGGACCTCGACGCGCTCGGGGTGCGCGTCACCGACCTGGCCGCCGGGCGCGCGGAGCCGCCCGCGGTGTCCTCGATCCTGGTCACCGCCTCGACCGGCGCACGCGCCGTCGCCTCGACCAACGCCACCGGCCGGCGGCTGCGTCCCCCGACCGATCCGGACGACCTGAATGATCTCAATGACCTGGACGAACTGGTGGCGTCCTGCGACATCGCCGAGTTCGACGGGCATCACATGGAGCTGGCCCTCGCCGTCGCGGCCGCCGCCCGCACCGCCGGCCGGCCCACCGTCCTCGACGCGGGCAGCTGGAAGGACGGCACGGACCGGCTGCTGCGCTCCATCGACGTCGCCGTGTGCTCCGCGGACTTCCACCCGCCGGGCACCACCACCCCCGCCGAGACCCTGGACTTCCTCAGGGACCACGGGGTGACCTGGACCGCCGTCACCGACGGCGGAGCGCCCATCGCCTGGGCGGGTCCCGGGGGCGGCGGCCTCGTCCACGTCCCCGAGACCCGGGTGGTGGACACCCTGGGCGCGGGCGACGTCCTGCACGGCGCCCTCACCCACCACCTCACCGCACACGCCACCCTCGACGCCCCGTCCTTCACCGACGCCCTGGCGCGAGCCGCGGCGGTGGCGTCCCGCGCGTGCGCCTCCTTCGGCACGCGGGCGTGGCTGACGGAGGGGTGACCGGCATCCACCGGCCGGCCCTGCCTTCTCCTGCCTTCTACTGCCTGGTGAACGAGTCCCCTGTGGCAGTGGGGGTGACACTGAAACCGAAACTGGGACTGGGACTGGCGGTGGGACTGGTGCTGGGACTGGAACCGGGCAGATCGGTGGGTGAGGACGAGGGCGAATGGTGCGGCGACGGCGACGGCGCCTGCGAGGTGCGGGAGCGCCCGTGGGTCGGGGGCACCGTCCTCACCGGGTGCGAGTCGCCGCCGTAGCCCTTCGCGGCGGAGTCGAGGACATTGCCCGTCACCTCGATCGCGGCGCCGCAGGTGAGCAGCGCCACGGCCAGCGCGGTCAGTCCGACGGAGGCGCGCGGTGCCCAGGACGACGCGGCACGCGGGTCGACGTCCCCCATCAGTCCACGTATTCCTGGGCGACCTGGACGTACTCGAAGCCCCTGACGTCGGTGGCGATCTGCATCTGACCGGTCTTCGACGAGGCGATCAGGGTGTTGAGCAGACCGGTGATCGCCGCGCTCAGCGCCGACTCGGTGTCCGAACCGTCGGCGATGAACAGCGCCTTGGTCGCCACCTGCTCCAGCACGTCGCGCTTGGCGCCGCCGAAGCCGTAGGCGATCACGTGCGGATGGCGCGGCCAGTCCCGGTCCACCAGCGTGCGGAAGGAGTTCTGCCAGCGCGCGTCGGTCGGACCGCCGTCGGTCAGGAAGAAGACCGTCGGCCGCAACACGCTGAAGTGCTGCGCCCTCAGGTCGCTGACATCCTGTTCGATGCATTCCCGTACCCGGTCGAAGGTCTTGCCGTACTCCGTGCGCCCGCCGCAGATCACCTCGGGCATGGCCGGCACCTGCTCCATGTCCGACATCGGGATCACCACGTGCACATCGGTGGAGAAGGCCACCACGCAGACCCGGGCGAACTCCGAGACGCGGGGATTGGTCGCCAGGTTGTAGTGGAGACGGGAGAGGGTCGCGTTGAGCACCGCCTCGTGCGGCTTCATCGACGAGGACGCGTCGATCACCACATAGGTGGGAAGGCAGAGTGACATGGTGCACCTCTGGGCTAGTGGGTGGAGGCGATGACCAGGAGCAGGATCACGGCCACGACGAGCACGACGATCCATACGTCGTGCGAGGTGGACGAGGGCTTCTCCACGGTGGGTGCCGTGGGTGCCGTGGGTGCCGATGCCGGCTCGACGGGCGCCGACTTGTGTTTCTTCACGGCCGTGGCGGCGCCGGCGGGGGGCAGCGGAGGCAGCGCGGTGCGCGTAGGACGCGGCACGGTCCTGAGATAGGGCCCGCTGTTCAGCGCCTGGTGCAGCTGGGCGGCCGAGGGCCGTCGCTCGCGGTCGGTCGCGAGCAGCATGTCGAGCAGTACCTCGGAGACGGCGGGCTGGTTCTGCCAGTGCGACCCGGCGACGGTGTGGAAGACCCGCGCGTCACGCAGGCCCGTCATGCTCTTCGCGACGAGCAGCCCGAGCCGGTAGCGGTCGGTGAACTCGTCCGCGTCGGTGCCCGGCGGGGTGAGCGGGTCGGCCCAGTTCGGCTGGTGGATGTCGGGCATCTTCTTGGGCTGACAGCCGTCGACGTCGATGAGGTAGACGGAACGCCGGTCCGGGCTCCAGAAGGCGTTGGAGAACGACCAGTCCGAGTAGACCAGGCCCAGGCGCTCCAGGATGGCGGCGAGCTCCGTCAGCCGGCGACAGGCGTCCAGCCTGCCCGCGAAGCCGGGGGACGGCAGCCCGATGCCCCGGATCGACTCGTCGGACTTCGCCAGCCAGTCGATCTCCACGAAGCGGCGCTCGCTGAACGCGCCGCGCCGCAGCTCGGCACGGTACTGCTCGGGCGCCATCGGGATCACGCAGCCGACGGCCGGGTTGCCGGGCCCGTGGATCCGGGCCGCGGGCCAGCAGGTCCCGGCGTACAGGGCCGCACGCTCCGCCTCGGGCAGCGTGCCCGGAGCCGCGATCAGCAGGTCGAGCCGGCGGGCGTCCTCCGGGTGCTGGTCCGGCCGGTAGAGCTTGGCCAGCCAGCCCGGATGGTCCTCCAGCGGTCGTACGGCGACGGCCTGGCCGTTGTGTTCGGAGATCGGCTCGGCCAACGGCCCGAGCTCGTCGACGGCCACGGTCCGCGGCAACTCCCAGCCTCGCGGATCGGCCACCGGACCGTGGCCGTGGTCGTGGCCGTGGTCGTCGCCGTGGCCGTCGCCTTGGGAGTCGCCATCGCCGACACGGCCGTCGGCGCCGTCGAGGAGAGGGGGTTCCGTCATGCCCGGCCACCGTTCCACACCACGACGGCCGTACGGTCGTCGAGGCACTGCGGTGCGTCGAAGCCGACGTCGGCGGTGAACCGGGTGGCCGGCACCGGCGAGCGCCAGGCGTTCGCGAAGTAGGCGTTGACGTCGCCGGCCGGGTCCGCCCACGCGTCGCCGATCCCATCCGTGACCAGGGCGAGGGCGGCGCCGGGGGCCAGCGAGACGTAGTGGTCCCTGGCCAGTTGCGGGGTGTCCGGCAGCTGCCCGGCGACCTCGTTGGAGACGACCGCGGCCGCGCGGTCCTTGGTGTCGCCGCCGGATGTCCGCCACAGCGGGAGGCGCGGATCGAGTGTCCAGGCCGAGCTGTCGCCGAGCCACGCGATCCAGGCCTCCGCGACGCCGTTCGCGTCCGGCTCCGCGAGCACCGCGGTGATCAGCACGGTGGCCACCTGCGAGGTGGCGACGCCGCGTCCGGCCGCGTGCGCGGCGACCGATTCCGCGATCCGTCCGTACAGTTCCTTTCCGTCGAGGCCGCCGAAGCCCCGCGTCTCGACCTGCTCGCGCAGCAGGGTGACGGCCTGGCTGGAGGCCGTGGTGGCCCCGGCGTCGGACCAGGCCGCGCTGGACAGGCCGTCGGCCACGGCGAGGATCGCGTACCGGCTGTCCCGGCTCCGCCCGATCCGGTAGGAGTCCTGTCGCGGCTCGGCGGGCCGGGCGCAGCGGTGGCCGGGCCCGATGACGGAGGCCGCGCGGATGGCGAAGGCACCGACCGTGGCCTCGTCGGCGGCGATCCCGTTCTGTACGGTCCGCTCCGGCAGCAGCCAGGGACAGCCCTGGGCCCGGGCGCCGTCGCCGAAGCGGGGAACGCTCAGGTCGGTCGGCCGCTCGCGCAGGATCGGCCGGGGCCTCGGGGGCTGGGGCTGGGACCGGGGCTGCGGCGCCACCGGTCCCGTGACATAGCGGCAGATCGGAGCCGTCGTAGCGGACTGGGCCTCCTGTTCGAGCCGGTCCCGTTGCCGGGCGAGCGTCGCCACGGACTCGGATCCGAGTACGGACGCCGCGCCGACGACCCCCACCGCCGCGAGGGCGAACACGTCCACGAACGGGCCGTACTGTCGATGCGGCGTGCCGACCTCGACGAAGGCCCCGATGACGACGGCCACGAGCAGTGCCGCCCGTACGCGGCCGTTCATCAGGCCGTCCCGCCGGCCCTCGTGCCGGCTCACGGCCGTTCCCGGGAATCGCGGGACTTCGGCCCGGCGGCGAAGTACTGGTTACCGTGCTGCACCGCGAACACCTCACCCGAATCGGTGGCGGAGTTGACCTGGATCGCGATGTCCGGCCTGTCCCGTGATCCCAGCGCGGCCAGGGCCCTGACGTCCGGGGCGAACTCCGGGTTCCGGTCGAGCAGTTGGGACAGGGCCTCGGTCCAGTAGCGCACGGACCCGGAGTCGACCGCTCCCCTCGCGGCGGTCGACTGCCGGTCCAGCGCCCCGGACAGCTCGTCGCGGCGGCCGCCGCGAGCCCGGGCGAGGATGCCGCTCATCAGCCGCTTCGCCTCCTGCCAGAGATCGGTGCCCACTGCGGTGACCAGAGCGGTGGCGCCGCTCGCGGCCAGCTCGGCGAGTTCCTCGTTCATCGGCGCGTATCAACCCCGGTCGTCGTGGCGGATGTACTGGTTGCCGCGGTGGACGGCGAAGGCCGTGCCGTTCCCGCCGGCCTGGACGAACTGCTCCGCGGTCCGCGGCCCGGGTTCCGAAGGCCGCTCGCCGGAACCGGGATCGGAGCCGGAGCCGGAGCCGGAGCCGGAGTTGGAACCGGAACCGGAACCGGAACCGGAGCTGGAACCGGAGCCGGAGTTGGAGTTGGAACCGGAACCGGAACCGGAGTCCCGGCCGGGATCGACCCGCGGTCCGACCGGGCTGCCGGGATACCAGAGCCAGGCCCGAGCGGCGTACTCCTTGACCCGGACGTCCGCCGCGGTGAAGGCGTCGGCCTCCAGCCCCTCGTAGCCGTGCCCGACCGTCTCCTCGTAGAAGTGCCGCGAGAGGATCACGGCCACCGGGGTGCCACTGGTACCGGTCAGGGCCGCCTGCCGCAGCGGGGCCGAGTCGAGCAGCCGGGACAGCGCCTCGAACGGGGCGCCCGAGACCGTGCCCTCCGGATCCACCAGGATCTCGCCCGCGTGCACCGCGGCCCGCACCCGCAGCCGGGCGTCCACGGGGGCCTGCCGGTTGTGCTCGCGGATCCGCGCACTCAACTCGGGGAGCAGCGGGACCAGCAGTCCGGCCTTGGGCAGCGCGGCCGGGGCGACGAGCTGGAAGCCGTCGCCGGTGTCGACGTACGTGAAGTCCCGCGCGTCCAGGTCCGCCACGTCGAGGGCGTCGGACAGCGCGGTGCGCAGGACTCGGCGGATCTCCTGCTGCCATTGCTGGCCGCGGCCCGCGGAACCGACGATGTCGCAGGTCAGAAGGGCTCGGTAGGCGTACCTCGGATTCACAGTTCCTCCGCGATCACGACGGGGGCAGGCACTTCGACGGAGCGATGTGCCGGCGTCCCGGTCACCCGATGTCGACAAGATGATGGACGCGACCGTAGAGGAGGGGTCCCCGGGTAGACCGGCTACTAATACGGCTTGTGCGGCTTCGGCGGCACGGGGAAGAGAGGTGGCCGATGAGCAACACACGGGTGCGCGGGGCCGTGGCCTACTGGCCGCCGGCCGGGCTGCTCGGCCGGGTCGACGAGGCCGACCGTGCCGTCCTCATGGGACTCGGTCACGGCGTGGCCTACCCGGCGGGTCAGATCACCATCCTGGAGGCCGACACCTCGGACTTCGCCCTGCTCCTGCTCGGCGGCATGGTCAAGGTGACCGCGCGGGCGCGGGACGGCCGCGAGGCGCTGCTGGCCGTGCGGATGGCCGGGGACCTGGTCGGGGAGTTCGCCGGGATCGACGGCCAGCCGCGCGTCGGCACCGTGACCGCCTGCGGCAGGGTGCTGGCCCGCTACATCCTCCGCTCCGAACTCCTGGAGTGCACGAAACAGCACCCCAGCATCGGACTCGCGCTCAGCGCGAGCGTGGTGGCCAAGCTGCGCACGGCGACCGGCCGGATCGTCGACTTCACCGGGTGCGACGTGCTCGGACGGCTGGCCAGGATCCTGCACCACCTGGCCGTCATCTACGGGCCTCCCGGCCGCAACGAAGCCCATCTCCCGCTGTCCCAGCCGGAGATGGCCACCCTGGTCGGCGCCGCCGAGTCGTCCATCCACAAGGCCCTGCGGGCGCTGCGGGACTCGGGCGCGGTCGTGACCGGCTACCGCAGGGTCACGATCCTCGACCTGGAGCACCTCGCCCGGATCGCCGTCGCGGCCGGGCCCGCCGGATCGCCGGCGATCTCACCGAACACGTAATAGCGCCGGGTTCGCGGGACGGGCCGGCGTCAGCATGGCCGAGTGCCGGGACCCGGGCGTTGGAGAGGACGGGGAAGCAGATGCCAGAGAACAACGGTGCTCCGGAGGCCTCCGGGGGGATCCGGGTGGGCGACGTCTCCGGAACGGTGGTCGTCGGCAGCAACAACACCGTGAGCATCGTGCAGGGGGCGCCCTTGCCGGACCCGGTCAAGCGCCGGCCGATCTCCCAGCTGCCGCGGTCCGCCGGCGAGCCGCTGATCGGCCGGGCACGGGACGTGGAGGTCCTGCGAGAGGCCGTCGGGACACGGCAGTTGGTGCAGGTCTGGGGCGCGTCCGGGGTCGGCAAGAGCGCGCTGCTGCGCCATCTCGCGCGCGAGCTGCCCCGAGGACCCGAAGGCGCCGCCTACGTCGAGGCCGGCGGACGCACGGCCGACGACCTCGCCCAGGCACTCTTCGACATCAGCTTCGACGCGCCGAACTACAAGCCGTCCCTGGAGGTGCTGAAAGAGCATCTGAAGACCCTGCGGCTGCGGATCTACCTGGACGACGCCGGACTCGACGAGAAGGACCTGCGCCGGCTCTTCGACATGGCCGAGCAGTCCACGTTCGTCTTCACCGCGCAGCAGCGGTCCGCCCTCGACGGCGTGCACGCGATCCGGCTCGACGGGCTGACGGCCCCGGCGGCGACCGAACTGGTGGCGGCGCTGCTCCCGCGCGCACTGCGGCCGGACGAGGCACGGATCGTCCCCGCGCTGTGCGACGCGGTGCACGGCAACCCGCTGCGGCTGCGGCGCATCGCCCTGTCGGCCGCGACCGGCAAGGGCCTGCCCGGCATCGCCGACCTCCCCGAACTCCTTCCCGCGCTGCTCAACAGGCTCGGTCCGCAGGAACGCGACCTGCTGTACCTGCTCGGTTCGCTGTCCGGCGCCGAGCTGGCCGCCCGGCACCTGAACGAGCTGCTCGGCCTGCCGGACGCCGACGCGCTCGCCGACGGTCTGGTGCGACACGGTCTGCTGCTCGCCTCGGAGACCGGCTACAGCTGTCCGCCGGACGTCGCCGAGTGCGTGCTGAACGTACGGAAGACGGTGTTCCCCGCCGATCGGCTCTGCCGGGCCCTCACCACGTGGGTCGAGGCGAAGGACACCACCCCGGACGACATCGCGGCCCACTTCCAGGCCCTGGACGCCGTGGTGCTGCGGGCGGAGAGAAGCGGGCACGCGCCGCTGGGCGCGGCACTGGCCCGTGCGGCCTCGCCGAAGCTGGCACTGTCCCGGCAGTTCGACGCCTGGGGCAGCCTGCTCGGAGCCGGTTGGTCGGCGGCGCGGAGCGCGGGGGACAAGGAGGGCGAGGAGTTCTTCCTGCACGAGGCCCGCACCCGCCGCAGAGCGCTCGGGCGGGCCGCGCAGACGACGGCCCTGGTGCTGGAGGCGGAGGTGCTGTGGCGGGAACTCACCGCCCTGCACGCGCATGCGGCGGGTCAGCAGGCCGCCGGCGCGGCGTCGGCCGTCACACCGACGGCCCATGCGGTCGCCCCGTCGGCCCATGCGGTCACCGCGACGCACGGCGTGGGCGGCACGCACGCCGTCACCCACGCGACCGTCCCCGCGTCGGCCACTTCGGCCCCCGTACACGCATCCGTGCCCGCGCACGCGTCCGTGCCGGCGCACGCGGCGAGGCCGGTGGTCGATCTGTCCCACGCCTCCGCACAGCCGCATGTCGCCGTCCATGCGACCGGCGCGCACTCGGCCGCACCGATACCGCAGCGGATCGACCTCTCGGCGCATTCCTCCGTCACCCACTCGCCGCACGCCGCGGGCACCGCCCCGACCGCGACGAGCGCGGGCCACACGGGGCTGGCGGCCGTCGGCGCGGCCGGTGCGAAGGGCGGAATATCGGCACTCGCCCTCGCCTGCGCGCTCGGCGCCGCAGCCGTGCTGGGGGTGGGGGCCGCGGTCTACGCGAACGATCAGCCGAACTCGTCCTCAGCCGTCGCGTCGAGTTCCGTCAGTACGTCGGGCTTCGGCGACAGCGCTTCGTCCACGCCCAGCGTCGATCCCGTGTGCGCGGCCGGGCTCCCGGATCTGATGCCGGAGATCCAGCAGTTCGAGACCGACGATTCCCTCGTGTCCGACGAAATCGACTCGTACAACAGCGCCATGGAGGACCACAACTCGGGTCTGACGTCCACGGTTCCTGACAAGAGTGCGTTGCTCTCCGGCCTCGACACCGCCATCGGCGACCTTCAGGCCGTCGAGTCCACGCTTCAGGGGGCCGTCTCGCAAGCCCAGGACAGCTCCGTGGAATCAGACCTCAACGACATGCTGACGTCCGTCCAGCAGATGGAGAGCCAGTACCAGGCGTACGCGAACGATCCGGAGGGTTCCGTGATCGACACGTCGAGTCAGGCATCGGTGATGGTTTCGGCCGCAGCCCGTCTGCAGACCGATTGCGATGCCTGAGACCAACTAGAGGAAGGGCCCGGCATGCCCGCGGAATCGACACACGGGGACATCCACACGGGGGATGTCTCCGGCACCTTCATCGTCGGCGACAACAACCAGGTGACGACCACGACGCACCACCCCGAACAGGAGCAGCAGAAGAACTCGGCCGAGGACCAGGCAGCCGTCTTCGCGGTCGAGCACGGCACCATGCACGTCACGTACAACGCCGGAACCGGGGGCGAGGCGGAAGGCTGAGAAACGCCGCGTGCCCCGGCCGAGGACCGGCCGGGGCACGCACCGTGCGTTCCGCTCAGTCCCTGACGGCGAGCAACTCCAGGTCCTGGGCGGTCAGCGTCGCCGTCTTCAGCAGTTCCCTGATCAGGTTGACACTGAGCGTGGAGCCGACCGGCTCGCCGACCTCGTCGCGCAGCAGTCCGCGCACCCCCCGGCGGTGCAGCCGTTCGCGGACGTCCTCGACCGTGTTCGCGACCGACTTGTAGGTCCAGGACTTGGTCACGTACGGGGAGGCGTTGACCAGACGGGCGGTGTCCTCCCAGGCCAGCGGGAGCGGGAAGGCGTCGTGGCCCTCCAGGTAGCGCCGGGCGAGCGCGGTGAGCACCAGCCGTTCCTGCGGGGAGAGTTCGTAGACCGTCTCGGGGTCCACGGTCTCCGCACCGCTCGTGGAGCGGGGGTGCCGGTCGTCCTCGTCGACGACACGGACCTCCACCAGATGGGAGCGCTGCCTGGACGAGTTGATCACCAGCGGGGTGTACCCGGACTCCATGAGCCGCTTGTGGCCGGTGAGCATCAGCACCCCGTCGGGCAGTTCGATCGGCAGATTGCCCGTGTTGACCAGCCACCAGTCGCCGTCCGTCCCCGTGCAGGTGAACACGCCGTGCCGCCGGCTGACGGTCGGGTCGTCGACGCCGACCGGCACATGCACGTCCTCGCGGTCGCGCCCGAACAGCAGGGTGTACCGGCGCGGCGGCACGGCGTACCCGCCCTCCGTACCCAGGACGAAGATCGTCCCCGGCGGCGCCGAGGGCACCCTGTCGGAGGGGCTGCCCGGAGGCAGTATCCGGGGTGGGAAGTTTCCGTACGCCATGTCACATACCTCCGGCTCGGCTCGCGTCAGTGTAGGAACGCACCGCGGGGACCGGTCCTCCCGCGGACGTGCACGCCGGGCCGGGGCGAGGGCGCGCTCGCTGTCAACTCGTATTGCATGGCCTCTACTTGCTCGATAGCCTGCCCGCCGTGAACGCGAGCGGTCGGGGAAACTGCCGATGATGGACGGCACGGTCGCCGAACCGCTCGGCCCGGACGATCCGCAGGAGATCGGCAGCTTCAACATCATCGGCCTGCTCGGTGTCGGCGGCATGGGCGAGGTCTATCTCGGGGCGTCCGGCAAGGGCTACGCCGCCGTCAAGCGGGTCCGGCCGCGGCTGGTCTCCAGTGAGCGCTTCGAACGCGAGGTCGGCATCCTCTACCGGGTGCCGGCCGGGATCGGGCCACGGGTGCTGGCGAGCGACGGCACCGCGGAACGCCCCTGGTTCGCCACCGAGTACGTACCCGGGCTCACCGTGGACGAAGCGGTCCGGCTGCGCGGCCCGCTGCCCGCCGGGGCGCTGTGGCTGCTGCTGGCCGAGGCGGCCGCGCAGCTGTCGGCCGTGCACGCGCACGAGATCGTGCACCGCGATGTCAAGCCCGGCAACGTCATGCTGGTGCGGGACGGCGTGAAACTGATCGACTTCGGCATCGCGCGGGCCGCGGACCAGGCCCGGCTCACCAGGAGCGGCGGCAGCTACGGGACGCAAGGGTTCTCGGCCCCGGAACAGCAGGCCGGGGACGAGGACGTGGACGCGCCCGCGGACGTCTACGCGCTCGGGGCGCTGCTGCTCTTCGCGGCCTCGGGCCGTACGCCCGGCGTCGTCCCCGACACCGAGCCGCTGCGTGCCGTGGACGCCGACCTCGCCGCCCTCGTCGCGTCCTGTCTCGCGACCGGCCCCGCGGCCCGCCCCACCGCCGCCGAGGTGAGGGAGGCGGCCCACGCGCACCTGCCCGCTCCCGCTCCCTCCTGGCCGTCGGAGGTCATGGCGCGCATCGCCTCGCGACGTGCCTTCGCCACGACGCCGGTCGGCAAGCTGGAGACGGTCCCGCCACCGGACCGGGATGCCGGTCCGACGTCCGAGACCGTGTCCCCGTCCTCCCCGTCCTCCCCGTCCTCCCCGGCACCTCGCCTCCCGCGCAAACGCGTGCTCCTGATCGCGGCCGCCGCGGCGATCGTCCTCGGTGCCGTCGCGGCGTTCGTGTTCACCCCGTCTCTCCACTCGCGGAACGGCGCGGTGCGGTCGTCCGGCGACAGCGCGTCGGCCGTCGTCGAGCCCGTGGCCGGGACGGAGCGGACGTCCTCCGCGAGCCCGAGCCGTTCGGCCTCGCCCACCACCGGGTCCGCCCGTCCGACGCCGACCGGCACGGGCGGCACGGGCGGCACGGACACGGTCGTCCCGCCGAGCGCGTCCGGCGGACGCCCGCCCTCCGCACCCGCCACGACCGCCACGGCCGCCGCGTCCTCGGCGGCCGCCGTACACGTCACCTCGTCGTCGATCAGCGGCATCAACGGCAGCGACGACCCGGCACAGGTCAAGGGCTCCGAGGCGGACACCTCCTGGGTCGGCAACGACGCCGCCTGCTCCGCCTGGCTGGACGACAACGGCTCCGGCGAGCTGGCGGGCGTGCTCAACACCTCCCTGAACCAGTCCTGCGGCGCCGAGCTCTACCGCAACGACGGCGTGGCGTACACGTTCCAGGCCGACTGGGGCGCCGCGAAGACGAGCTTCGTCCCCGATGTCGGCCACACCATGTGGATCTGCGTCTGGAACGCGAGCGACCGGTCCGACGAGCAGTGCTCCGCCCGCTTCGGCATGAAGGGCGTCACCCCCGTCAAGCAGTGAGCCCGCCCCGGGCATGAAGTCCGGCGCGCCGCCTCGAACGGCGGGCGCGGGCTCAGGAGGATGGGTACCGTGCGGCGGCTTGTCCAGCAGCTTCGCCGTATCGAAACGTAACGTAGGGAAACAGACATGGAACGAGATCACCGTACTCATGGACGGCACCCGGACAGTCACCGATCCGGCAACTTTCCGATGGCTGAAACACCTCGGCTGCCCGGGGCCGGGTGGGAGCACTGGTCTACGTTGCCGATATGAATCACTCGACAGCTGACGGCACTCGGATCGACCGACGTGCCTTGGTGGCGGCTTCGATAACAGTGGCCCTCTGGGCTTCCGCCTTCGTTTCCATCCGAGGTGTGGCCGATCATTTCAGTCCCGGGGCACTGGCGCTCGGGAGGCTTCTGACCGGGTCCGCCATCATGGGCGTGTTACTCCTGGTGAAAAGAGTCGGTTTCCCGCCACGGGAGGCATGGCGAGGCATTCTTATCTCCGGCGTGTTCTGGTTCGGCGCCTACATGGTGGCGTTGAACTGGGGAGAGCAGAAGGTCGACGCCGGTACCGCCGCAATGGTCGTGAACGTGGGACCTCTGGTGATCGCGTTGCTCGGCGGATGGCTGCTGCGCGAGGGTTTTCCCCGCATGCTGGTCGCGGGAATGGCGGTCTCGTTCGCAGGCGCGATCGTGGTCGGGATCTCCACTTCGAGCGGCGGGCATTCGTCCCTCGGCGGAGTGCTGTTGTGCCTGCTCGCGGCAGTCTGCTATGGCGTGGGTGTGGTCGGCCAGAAACCCGCACTGCGTCATGCTTCTGCTCTGCAGGTCACGGCATTCGCGTGTTTCACCGGCACCATCGTCTGTCTGCCTTTCTCCGGCCAGTTGGTGTCGCAGGTCTCCAGTGCGCCCCTGTCGGCGAGCTGGAACATCCTCTACCTCGGGGCTTTTCCCACCGCTCTTGCCTTTACCACCTGGGCCTATGCCCTGGCCCGCACCACCGCGGGCAAGCTGGGCGCGACCACCTACGCGGTGCCGGCCCTGGTCGTCGTGATGTCCTGGATCTTCCTCGGGGAGGTCCCTGCGTGGCTGGCCGTGGCGGGCGGCGCGCTGTGCCTGGGCGGGGTCGCGGTCTCGCGGCTGGGCGGATCCGCGTCCACACCCGCGCCCGCTTCCGTTCCCGCCCCCGCGCCCCGCGCCGCGGGCGGCGGTCCGGTCCATGGACCTGCGGCCGAGGCCTCGTCCACCGGCTCGGACTGAACCTCCGTCAGTCCGGCGGGCCTTCCGCCGGCTCGTCCGGGGGGTACCACCCCATCGGTGGTACCCCCGGACGAGGTCACCCGTCGCCTCACGGAAGGCTAGAGAACGTATACGGTCTCATTGCGGCCCAGCAGATAACCGAGATGCAGTCGGTTGCGCGCCTTCAGTTGTTTCTTCATGGAGGCCACATGCGCCTGGAGTGATCTCTCGCTGATACCCAGCCGACGGGCGATGTGCCGGTCCGAGTGCCCTTCGATCAGCATTCGTCGGATCGACTCCCGGATGGCGGGGATGACTTCGCGGGCCGCCTCCGTGGCGGCCGCCGGAATGAACGGAAAGGGTTCGGCGCGAACCCAGGAGCGTTCGAAAACATCGCACAGAAACCTCACCACGGCAGGCTCCCTTATGGAGACTGCCGCGCTGCGTTCATCGTTCTCGGAGATGAACGCCGTTCTCCTGTCGATAATGATCAGCCGGTCGAAGAACTCCTCCAGGGTCCGTATCTCGGCACCGTGCTCGGAAATTCTGCGGACGTAGTCTTTGGTCGCCTCGTCGAAGCGTGCCGTGTGCTGGTAGAGCGTCCGCATGCGTACTCCGCCGGAAATGCGGTCGCGCACTGATTCCAGGGCGTCTTCCAGGACCGGCCCCGGCCGGGGGCCATCCGGCTGCGCTGTCAGGATCTCGTCCTCTGCCTCTTCCAGGGCGGCTTCGATAGCTTCGTTGATCTCCCGCACGTCTCGTAGATGGATGACTGCCAAGGGCATTTCACCGTTGCCCGAAGGGGCAGGTTCGGTGGCCAGATGGACAGCTTGGTCGAGCGTGCGGCGCGATAATTCGGCCAGCTTCTCGCTGATGTCGCGTAGTTCTGCGGATGGGTGTGCGCGGGTTTCTGCCGAACGTCTCGGCGTGATGGGCAAAGCACTCTCGCAAGTGTCCGACTTATCATCTTTTTCGGTATTTGCCATGAAAGTTATACCGCCGGTTTCCGCATTGCTGATACCCGAACCATCCTAGAACTTTCCCCTGTCGATGACGTAGCGGAAGGTTGATTTACAGAAGAGATCGCCAACTCCTCCTCCGTCAGGCGAACATCACCCGAGCCGGTTATGGAAAGAAGGCGCAAAGACCGTGCAGAGCATCATGAAAAGCAATGTTTTCTCTTCGGTGGCTTCCGATCCGCGGGCCCACGACGTCGGCTGGAACAGCAGCAAGTCCGGGGCCGGCAGTCACACGGCCGCTGCGCGCAGGTGAAGATCGGAGACATCCCTTGCCTGTCGCCCTCCCTTTCCTGACAGCCACCGCCGGCCGCCCGGCCGCCGGCCCCCGCACCCGCGTCTTCTGCTTCCCGCACGCCGGCGGCAGCCCCCGGGCCTTCCTGCGGTGGCAGAGCTCGCTCGGCGACGACATCGAGGTGGCCGCCTTCTGTCCGCCGGGCCGGGACCAGCGGCACCGCGAGCCGCGGGCTGCCTCGGTGGCGGAGCTGGCCGCCGGGGCAGCCGAAGCCGTACGGGCCGCCGCCGACGGGCCGTTCGTGTTCTTCGGGCACAGCCTCGGCGCCCTGGTGGCCTTCGAGACGGCCCGGCTGCTGCGCGGGCATCCCCAGCCGCATCATCTGATCGCATCCGGTTGTGCGGCACCGTCCCTGCTGCCGACGCGCCGGGTCGTGGAGACGGCCCGGCTGGAGGGAAGGGCGTTCACGGAGGCCGTCGGGTTCTTCGGCGGGCTGCCTCCGGAGGTGGTCGACGACGAGGAGATCGCCGAACTGCTGCTTCCCGCCCTGCGGGCCGACTTCCGCATGGTGGCGGGGTACCGCTACCTCCCCGGTGCGCCGCTGGACCTTCCGGTGACGCTGGTCAACGGGCGGGACGACCCCCATGTCGACGGCGCCGCGCTGCGGCCGTGGGCGCGGGAGGCCGTCCGGCCGCCGCAGACGCACTGGGTGGACGGCGGCCATTTTCACTTCGACCCCGACCCCACCGGCGTCACGACCGTTCTACGATCCGTGACGTCAGGGACCGGGGACGCGGACGGTGAGCGGTGGGAGCACGTGGAGGTCATCTGAGCCCGCCGTCGGCCCGGCCTCGGCCGGCACCGTGCGACCGCGAGAACTGAGCCGACCGTGTGACCACGCGAACAGAAAGGCGGTCCCCGTGTCTTCGGAGGCCAAGCTGGACACCGCGACGAACCCCACCGACCAGTACCGCAAAGGCGCCCTGTTCCGGGCGCTGCACGAACGGCAGGAGGCCTTCGTCGTCCCGAACCCGTGGGACGCGGGCACGGCACGCCTGCTGACCGGCCTCGGCTTCGCCGCCCTGGCCACCACCAGCGCCGGCCTCGCCTACACGCTGGGCCGCAGCGACGGAACCAGCTCGGTGGGCCGCGACGAGACCCTCGCCAACGCCCGGGCCATCGTCGAGGCGACCACACTGCCCGTCTCCGCCGACCTGGAGAACGGCTTCGGCCCCACCCCCGACGACGTGGCCGCCACCATCCGCCTCGCCGCCGCGACCGGCCTGGTCGGCGGCTCGATCGAGGACTCCACCGGCCGCCCCGACGACCCGATCCTCCCGTTCGAGGCCGCGGTCGAGCGGGTGGCCGCGGCGGCCGAGGCGGTGAAATCCCTGGACTTCCCCTTCACCCTCACCGCCCGCGCCGAGAACCACTTCGTCGGCCGCCCCGACCTCCCCGACACCATCCGCCGGCTCCAGGCCTACGAGGCCGCGGGCGCCGATGTGCTCTTCGCCCCCGCCCTGCCCGACGCCGACGCCGTCCGGGCGGTGCTCGACGCCGTCTCCCGGCCCGTGAACGTACTCGCCGGCGGGCCCGGTCAGACGTCCGTGGCCGCCTTGCAGGCGCTCGGCGTACGGCGGATCAGCCTCGGCTCCTCCCTCTCCCGGGCCGCCCTGGGCGCGTTTCTGCGCGCTGCCGAGGAGGTGTCCGAGCACGGCACCTTCGGCTACACGGCCGACGCCGTACCGTACGCCCGGGCCAACTCCCTCCTGCGGGCGGACGATCCGGCGGGGGACGGGGCATGACGGCGGCCCGCCGCGTCCTGCTCGGCGGCGCCGCCTACGTCCTGGGCGAGACGGAGCTGCACCACTCGCGGATCGAGGGCCTGGCGGAACGGGCCCGCGAACTGGCCATGGTGCCCAAGGCGGAGCTCTGGGGCTGGGGCAACGTCCGGCGGACCGAACGGACTCTCCAGGACCTGGCCGTCGAGGCCGGCCGGGCCACGCTGACCACTGCCGACGTTGACCCGGCGGACGTCGACGCGCTGATCCTGTGCTCCACCCGCTTTCCCGGCGGGCCGCGCACCCACGGCGCCTTCACCGACGACATCCTCACCGGCATCGGCCTGACCGCCGCCACCTGCACCGGTGTCACCCTGAACCGCTGTACGAACCTCCTGGTGGGAGTGGGACTCGCGCACGCCCTCGTGACGGCCGGGCAGCACCGCAGGGTCCTGGTCGTCACGACCGACCGGATCACCGACGAGCGCACCCGGATGGAGAACTTCGCCCTCTTCAGCGACGGCGCGGCCGCCTGCCTGGTCGCCGCGGCCGAGGCCGGGCCCCTGGACGGCGCCCATGAGATCGTCGCCTGTGCCCATCTCCAGCGGCCCGGCACGCTCGACTGGTCCCACGAGATCAGCCCGGACCTGGCCCGTGAGGTCAACGACCGGATCCTCACCCCGCTGGACATGAAGACCGGCGACCTCGACCACCTGGTCCACCCGAACCTCTACATGCCGGTCGTGGTGCTCAAGGAACGCCAGGCGGGCTTCGCCCCGCGGCAGCTGTTCACCGACAACATCACCCGGATCGGCCACTGCTTCGCCGCCGACCCGCTGATCAACCTCGCCGATCTGGGGACTGCCGGACGGCTGCGGGCCGGGGGCCACCAACTGCTGGCCTCCAGCGTGCCCGGGGCCCGGGCGGCCGTACTCCTGCGCACACCGGGTGTCCTGGACGAACCCGGCGACGACGAAAGGCAACCGCGATGACAGCCCCCGCCGGATTCCCGCTTCCCGACCTGACGACGTCCCTGCCGAGGCTGCCCTTCGCCGCCGACCCCGAGACGGTCACCGAGGCCGCGGCCCTGCGCACGGCGGAACCCGGTGACATCTTCCACCGGCTGCTCCGCGACCAGGAGTCCCCCACCACCCTGCTGCTGGCCCGCCATGTGCTGGCCGCGTTCCTGCCCGAGCCTTCCGAGCCGTCCCCTTCCGATGCGGCCGACGTGACCGGCACGGCCGACGACATCGCCGAGCGCGTCGGCCGGGTCCGGGGCGAACTCGCGGAGGATGTCGGCCGGTTACGGGACAACGCTGCCGAGACCCATGAGGCAGTGGTGCGGCAGCGGGCCCCGCTCGCCCTGCTCGGCGGCTGCTGGCTGGACACCGTGTCGCAGCCGGCGACCCAGCCCTCCGTGGTCGTCAACCGGCTGTTCGGGCAGCACTTCCGGCTGCTGGGCGCCGGGCAGCCCGAGCGCGGGCAGCTGCGCCGGCGCCGGCGCCGGCTGGAGGACCTCGGGGTGTACCTGCCCGAGATCGAGACCGCCGACTTCCTGCACCGGGCCGAGGCCCGCCCGCTCACCCAGTGGCACGCCTGTTTCCATCTGGCGCTGTCCCGGCTGCCCGCCGCCTTCCTCCCCGAGGTCGTCGGGGTGCACTTCGCGATGCTCGCGCTCGGCGTCGACGACCTGCTCACCGGCGCGCCGGCCGCCCTGCCGGAGGCCGAGCTGCGCGAGACCCTCGCCGAGTACCTGGAGTTCACCCGCAGCTCGCCGACCGGAGCCGAGGACCGCCGCAGGCTGCTCGCCGCCGTGACCCTCGTGCTGCGCCTGGAGCGCGAACACGTCGCCATGCTCACCGAGTTCGCGGCCTGGCACGCCGGGCTCTCCCCGGACGCCAGGGTCGCCGCCATCGTCGCCCGGCACGCGCCCTTCGCCGGACGGCAGCACCGAGGGGTCCGGATCGGCCGGCAGCGGCTCACCGACTGGTTCGCCCCGTCGTCCGGAGAACTCGATCTGCCCGCGTTCATGCGGGAGTTCCGCGCCTCACCCCAGTTGCGCCCCACCGCCGACGGCAGCTGCCGCTTCCTCAAGTCCATCAAGTTCGGCGGGCCGATGTTCGGCATCTTCGACGAGCGGGAGGCCGCCGCCTTCGCCGCCTGGGCCGCCTCCGTCGCGGCCGGTGACCCGCCCGACCCGGACCTCGCACCCTGCACGGTGGGCGACGGGCGGGCCGCCGTATGGGGTGCCGCGCTCGCCGGGTCCGCGCCGCAGGACATCGTCACGGTCCCGGCCGGGCCGACGGCACTGGACGACGACCGGGAGTTCTTCCACCGGCTCGTCAACATCGAGCACCACCCGCACCTGCTGCCGCACGCCCGGGAGCGCGCGGAGGCCGGACTCGCCGAGGCGGAGGAGCTGTTCGTGCACGGGGCCGACGGCCGGCACACGGACGCCTCCTGGTTCGACTACACCCCCGAGTCGCTGCTGGAGCGCGTCGACCGCATCTACTGGGACAAGCTCGTCGACCCCTACGAGCCGCTGACCGAGATCCCGGACCGCGACGAGGTCGTCTTCGGCCAGAAGACCTTCGCGCTCGGCAGCCTGATCGACGGCACCTGGGCCTACCGGATCGGCAACCTCGGCCGCCGCCACCGCGAGGCCGACACCATGCTCTTCTCCATCTACGCCGACGAGATGGGCCGCGGCGACCTCGCCAAGAACCACATCACGATCATCCACCAGGTGCTGGCCAGCATGTCCGTCCACCTGCCGCACATCCGCCAGGACGCCTTCCTGGACCAGGACGAACTCCCCGATCACCTGTACGGGTTCTCCATCCACCAGATCAGCCTGGCCCTGTTCCCCGACTCGCTCTACAACGAGATCCTCGGCTACAACCTCGGCATCGAGATGTTCGGGCTCGGCCGGATGCGCCTCCACGAGATCCAGAAGCTGCGCCGGCATCACTTCGACATCTCCTACGAGGAGGCGCACCTGTCGATCGACAACCTCTCGGCGGGACACGCCCGTCAGTCCGCGGACATCATCGTCGGCCACCTGGACGGCGTACGCCGGGACGCCGGCCCCGAGGCCGTGCAGCGGGAGTGGCGGCGTATCTGGCGCGGGTACGCGTCCTTCGCCCACTTCGTCGAGCATGAGCTCGTCCAACAGATCAGAACCCCCCAGCCGGCCACCGCCGACCTGGTCATCTGAGGCGGCGTCCATGACACTCCACCATCTCGACCCCGATGTCCTGCGGTTGCCGTTCTACGACGACGACCACCGCCGCCTCGCCCACGACCTCGACGCCTGGTGCGCCGAGCACGGCGCACGCTGGACGGCCGAGGCGCTGCACGACACCCCCGACAAGACCGGCGTACGGCTGACCCGTGAACTGGGCGCCGGCGGCTGGCTGGGCTTCCTCGACCCCGCCGCGCCGCCCGCCGAGGGGCGCCCGGGCGACCTGCGGGCGGTGTGCCTGATGCGTGAGACCCTCGCCCACACCGAGGACCTGGCCGACTTCGCCTTCTCCATCCAGGCGCTCGCCGCCACCCCGCTGCTGCGGCACGGCAGCGAGGAGCAGCGGCGCCGGTATCTGCCCGGCATGGCCGAGGGCACCCTGATCGGCGCCTTCGCGATCTCGGAGGAGGGGGCCGGCTCGGACGTCGGCGCCCTCACCCTCGCCGCCCGCCGCGACAGCGACGGCGGGTATGTCCTCGACGGCGGCAAGGCGTGGATCGCCAACGGCCCGATCGCCGACCTGTACACCGTCGTCGCGCGGACCGGTGAGGGAGCCGGCCCCCTCGGCCTGACCGCTTTCCTCGTCCCGGCCGGCACCCCGGGACTGAAGGTCGCCGAGAGCGTCGACGCCATCGCCCCGAGAGCCTTCGCTCATCTCGCGTTCGAGAACTGCCGGGTGCCCGCGGGCAGCGTCCTCGGCCGGCCGGGCGGCGGCTTCGTCATCGCCTTGGACCTGCTCGAACGGTTCCGGATGACCGTCGGCGCCGCCGCGCTGGGCTTCGCCCGCAGAGCCGCCGACACAGCCCTGGCCCGGGCCCGCAACCGGCCCGCCTACGGAGGCAGGCTGATCGATCTGCAGCTGGTCAAGGCCTCGCTGGCCGACATGGAGGTACGGCTCAACGCCGGATCCCTGCTGGTTGCCCGTGCCGCCTGGGAGGCCGACCGGGGCAGCCGGAACTTTGCCAAGCACTCCAGCATCGCGAAGCTGTACGCCACCGAGACCGCTCAGCAGACCGTGGACGCGGCGGTCCAGGTCATGGGCGCGGCGGGGCTGGTCAGGGACAGCGTCACCGAACGCCTGTACCGGCAGATCAGGTCGCTGCGGGTGTACGAGGGCACGTCGGAGGTGCAGCGGCTCACCATCGCGGGCGCATTGGACAACCGCCGTGCGAACCTTGTCGGCTGACTCCCCACCGGCGCAGGCCGCCGCCCGAACTCCCTTTTGGAGAACTCGCCTTGACCTCCTCGACCTCTCCCGTGTCAGCCGTCCGTGAGCCGGACCCGTACCCCTACTACGCCACCCTGGTCGCCGAACGGCCCTTCTCCTACGACGAGTCCCTGTCCGCCTGGGTGGCCGCCGACGCCGAGGCGGTGGGCGCCGTCCTGCGGGCCGACGAGCTGTGCGTGCGCCCGCCCGCCGAGCCGGTGCCCGCCGGAATCGTCGGCACCCCCGCCGGGGAGGTGTTCGGCAGCCTGGTGCGGATGACCGACGGCACGCTCCAGCGGCGCCTGAAACAGGTGGTCGGCGACGCGCTGGGCCGCCCCGACCCGGCCGCCACCACCCGGCTGGCGTCCGCCCGTACCCGGGCCGTGCTGGCCAGGGGCGGCGACGTCCCCTACGAGGAGCTGATGTTCTCGGTGCCCGCCCGCGTGGTGGCCGGGCTGTGCGGTCTGGACGACGGCGCCGACGACGAGGCCGCCCGGCTGATCGGCGACTTCGTCCAGTGCATCCCGGCGACCGCGACGCCCGAGCAGCAGCGGGCCGCCGCCGTGGCCGCCGACCGGCTGCAGAAGCTGCTCGGCCCGGGCCTCGAACAGGGCGCTCAGGGCCTGCTGGGCGACCTGGTCCGGGCCGCGCGGGCCGCAGACTGGACGGACACCGCCCCGCTGCTGGCCAACGCGATCGGCTTCCTGTCCCAGACCTACGACGCCACGGCCGGGCTGATCGGCAACACCCTGGTCGCCCTGGCCCGCGGTGAGGCCGTGCCGCCGGGTGCCGACGGGCTGGAGCCGCTGGTCCGCGAGGTCGTCCGGCACGACGCCCCGATCCAGAACACCCGGCGCTTCGCCGCCCGGCCCTTCCGGCACCGGGGCGCCGAGGTGCTCCCCGGGCAGCAGGTGCTGGTCGTGCTGGCCGCCGCCAACCGTGACCCGGCCGTCAACGCCGACCCGCACGCCTTCCGTCCGGGCCGGACCGATCCGGCCGTGTTCACCTTCGGCGCCGACGCCCACCACTGCCCCGGCCGGGACCTCGCCGTCGCCCTCGCCACCGGCATCGTGGGAGCCCTTCTCGACGCGGGCGTACAGCCCGGCACCCTGCCGGCCGACCCCGGCTACCGGCCGCTGGCCAACGCCCGTATCCCCGTCCTGTGATCAGCCCGACCCGACAGAACAGCCCGACGGAACAGCTCGACAGAACTGGGAGCACCATCAGCATGTCCGACGCCCCGCGCCTGTGGATGCGGCACGAGAGCCGGTCCAGTGAGCGCCGCGCACCCCTGACACCCGAGGACGCCGCCGTCCTGGTGGCACACGGCGTCCCGGTCACGGTAGAGGAGTCGCCGCAGCGGGTCTTCCCGCTCGGGGACTACCGGGCCGCGGGCTGCGCGACCGCCCCGGCGGGCTCCTGGACCGGCGCACCCGCCGACGCGTACGTCCTCGGCCTGAAGGAACTTCCCGACGCCCCCGCCCGGCTGACCCACCGGCACATCTTCTTCGGGCACGCCTACAAGGGCCAGTCCGGCGCCGCGGAACTGCTGGGCCGCTTCGCGGCCGGCGGCGGTTCGCTGCTCGACCTGGAGTACCTCACCGACGAGGACGGCCGTCGGCTCGCCGCCTTCGGCTACTGGGCCGGATATGTCGGCGCCGCGCTCGCCGTCCTGCACCGCCGTGGCCGCCTGGCCGCCCCCCTTGTCCCGCTCGGCCGCGCCGAACTGGACGCCGCCCTGCGGGACTCCCGTACCGACGACGGGCTGCGCGCGCTGGTGACCGGCGCCCTCGGCCGCTGCGGCAGGGGCGCCCGCGACGCGTTCGCCACCGCCGGCATCGACCCCACCTGCTGGGACCTCGCCGAGACCCGCGACCTCGACCGCGCGGCACTGCTCGACCACGACATCCTGGTCAACGCGGTCCTCACCAGCCGTCCGGTACCACCGTTCCTGACCGCCGGGCACCTGGACACACCCGGCCGCCGGCTCTCCGTCGTCGGTGACGTCACCTGCGACGTGACCTCCGACTGCAACGTGCTGCCGTTCAACGACCGCATCACCACCTGGGAGCAGCCGGTCCGGCGGCTGCCCGGACTGGACGTGATCGCCATCGACAACCTGCCCTCCCTGCTGCCCGCCGAAGCCGGCCGCTCGTTCTCCGCAGATCTGCTGCCGCACCTGCTCGACCTGGGCAGCCCGCCCTGGGAACGCTGCCTGCGCACCTTCCACGCCGCCCAGAAGTCCCTCCAGGAGTCCGCCCATGCCTGAGCCCACCGTGCACTGGATCGGCACCGGACTGTCCACAGGACCCGGCGGACTGGGTCTGCTGTGCGAACGTGCCGGACAGGTCCTGCTCTGGGGACGCACCGAGGAGCGCGCCGCCGCCCGGCTCGCCGAACTGGGCCTGACCGGCCGGGCCCGGCCCCGCGCGTACGGCCCGCGGGCGCTGGCCGCCGAGGTGCGGCCCGGTGACGTCGTCGTGTCGATGCTGCCCGCCGCGGAACACCCCGGCCTGCTGCGGCTCTGCCTCGACTCGGGCGCCCACTTCGCCTGCTCCAGCTACGTCTCCGACCCGATCAAGGACGGTGCCGAGGACGCCGCCCGCGCCGGGCTGGTCGTCCTCACGGAGGCCGGCCTCGACCCGGGCATCGACCACCTGCTGGCCCACCGGCTGGTCGCCGCCGCCCGCGCCGACCTCGGTGACACCGCCGAGGACGTCGTCCTGACCTCCTACTGCGGCGGTGTTCCCGCCGTACCCAACGACTTCCGCTACCGCTTCAGTTGGGCTCCCTACGGTGTGCTCGCCGCCCTCGGCTCGCCCGCGCGGTACGTCGAGGACGGCGCCGAGCGCGTCGCGGCACACCCCTGGGAGGCCACCCGCACGCTCGGCCTGGGCGGTGAGGACTTCGAGGTCTACCCCAACCGCGACAGCCTGCCGTTCCTCGCCCAGTACGGCATTCCGGCCGGCTGGCGCATGCACACCTTCGTCCGCGGCACCCTGCGCAACGCGGGCTGGCGGCAGGCCTGGGAACCCGTCTTCGCCACCGTGCGCGACGGTGACCCGGCCCGGATCGCCGCGCTGGCCAAGGAACTCGCCGACCGCTACCCGACGACGCCCGCCGACCGCGACCGGGTCGTCCTCGCCGTCGCGCTGCGGGCCCGGGCGGCCTCGGGGCCGGGCGCGGGCCGTAGCTGGCAGGGCGAGTACCTGCTCGACCTGACCGGCACCGCCGAGGAGAGCGCCATGGCCCGCTGCGTGTCCCTGCCGCTCGCCCTCGGCGTCACCCGGATCCTCGCCGGCGCACTGCCCCCGGGGCTCAACCGGGCCGCCGAGGACCCGGCGGAGGCCGCCCACTGGCTCGACGCCCTGGCCGCCCACGGAGTGCGGCCCGTCCTCCACCCCTAGGGGTGCCCCTCGTCTCCGCGGCCCGTCCTCCCCTGTGCGGGCCGCGGAGACCCCACACCACCCGCGGCACACCGCGCCCGCCGCATGCCGCCGTACTCCCACACGTCTCGTCACAAGGGAGAAATAAACCGCTACAGCAGGAAAAACATGCCGAAATACCCTGGAAGAAAGGGAGTCCCGGACATGGGACAGCAGAGTTCCCCGCACGATCCCCCGCATCCCTCGACGCACTACCGCTGTGTCGGGGTCGGGGTGGGCCCCGCAAACCTCAGCCTGGCGTCCCTCCTGCACCGCTACCCGGACGTGCCGAACCTCTTCCTCGACCGCCGGGAGGCCTTCGGCTGGCACGACGGCCAGCAGATACCCGGCACCACCCTCCAGGTGTCCCTGTTCAAGGACCTCGTCAGCCTCTCCGACCCGACGAACGCCTTCTCGTTCCTGTCCTACCTGCACGACCAGGGACGGGTGTACCACTACCTCAACGCCCAGTTCTCCAGCGTGCCGCGCCGGGAGTTCCGCAACTACCTGGAGTGGGCCAGCAGGCGCAACGAGAACATCGTGTTCGGCGAGACCGTCACCGAGGTCGACTTCGAGGACGGTGTGTTCACCGTGCGCACCGACCGGCGCCGGGTGACCGCCGACAACGTGGTGATCGGCGTCGGCAGCGGCCCCTGGGTGCCGCCCCAGGCCGACGGGCTGCTGGGGATGACGCAGTTCCACGTCAGCGACTACCTGGCGCGCGCGGACGATCTCGCCGGCAAGCGTGTCGTGGTGGTCGGCGGCGGCCAGTCAGGGGCGGAGGCGGTGCTCGACCTCGTCTCCCGCGACCGGGACCGGCTGCCGCAGCGGGTCTGCTGGATCTCCCGGCGGCGCAACTACTTTCCCATCGACGACTCCACGTTCACCAACGACTTCTACATGCCCGGCCACTCCGACTACTTCTACGGCCTGCCCGCCGAGACCCGCAGCACCTTCAACACCGAGCACATCCTCAGCAGCGACGGCATCTCCGAGGCCACGCTCCGCGACCTCTACCAGCGGGTCTACGTGCACCGTTTCGTCGACGGAAACCCGCACCTGGTGCGTCTGCAGCCCAACCGCGAGGTGACCGGCGTGAGCGGCGGCGGCAGCGCGCCCTGGGACCTCACGGTGCGGCACAACGACGACGCGGGCTCGGTCGAGCACCACGAGGCCGACATCGTCATCTGGGCGACCGGCTTCCGTCCGGCGGCCATGGACTTCCTCGCCCCGATCGCCGGCCGGCTGGAGCGCGAGGGCGACGAACTCCGCGTCGACCAGGACTTCGCCGTGCAGTGGGACGGTCCGCTGGACCGCAACATCTTCGTCCAGAACGCCGTACGCGGACAGCGTGGTCTCGCCGACCCGAACCTCAGCCTCAACGCCTGGCGCAGCAGCCGGATCGCCGACCGGCTGCGCGGGGTGCCCGGTGACGAGCAGCTGCCGTCGTTCATCGAGTGGTCCTCGAAGGCCGCCAAAGAGTCCTGGAGCGCGTCATGACCGAGGGCACCGCGCACCCGCGGACCAC
Organism: Streptomyces sp. NPDC048288; assembly: GCF_043201555.1. Lineage (NCBI taxonomy): Bacteria > Bacillati > Actinomycetota > Actinomycetes > Kitasatosporales > Streptomycetaceae > Streptomyces > Streptomyces sp. NPDC048288. The sequence goes on along the minus strand of NZ_JBICZD010000009.1, from coordinate 353,617 downwards.
GCGTACGGGCACGACCGCAGGCAGGGATACGGACACGGAAACGGACGTGGCGGTCGTCGGAGCCGGGGTGCTCGGCTGCATGACGGCCCTGGAGATCCTTTCCCGCGACCCCGCCGCCCGCGTCACCGTGATCGACCGGGACATCGCCGGCAGCGGAGCCACCCGCCGCTCGGCCGGCCTGCACTTCCCGCGCGGCGTCACCGAGCGGGTGCGCCGGATGACCGCCCACAGCCAGGACCACTACGCCAAGCTCCTGGCCGACCGTCCCGAACTGCCCATCCACCCGGTGCCGATGACCGTGGTGGCGGCCGACGCCTCCGAGGCCGCGGTGCGCGAGGTCTACCTGGACAGCGCGGGACTCACCCCCGCGGACGCCGTCCCCGGGGTACGGCTCCCGGCGGGCCACCGCGCCTGGGACGTGCGGGGCGGACAGTACGCCGACGTGCATGCCCTCACCCAGTCGCTCGCCCGGGACCTGCGCGGCCGCGCCGTGCTGCGCGAGGGCACCCGGGTGACGGCCCTCGAACCGGGGCCCGACGGCGTCCGGCTGGGGCTCGCGACGGGGGAGACACTGACCGCCGGCCGGGTGGTGCTCGCCCCCGGTCCCTGGCTCGCCGCCCCCGCCTGGCGGGAGCTGGTGGCGCCGCTGGGGGCCCGCGTGAAGAGGATCGTGGCCCTGCACCTCGATATGGCCCCCGCTCCCGACGACCGGGCCACCGTCTTCCACGACGAGGACGCGTTCCTGCTGCCGTTCTCCCACCGCGGCCACTGGCTGTTCAGCTACACCTGCCAGGACTGGGACGTCGACCCGGACACGGTGGGCGACGGCGGGCTGTCCGCCGCCGACCTGCGGGACGCCCTGGCCGTCCTCGACCGCTACCTCGCCGCTCCGGTGGATCCTTCCCGGATCTCCGGGCGGGTCTTCTGCGACGCCTACGGCCCGGCGGGCGAACCCCTGGTCACCGCCCTGACCGACGACCACCGCGTGGTGTTCGCGGGCGCCGCCAACGGCTCGGGCTACCGGCTGGCCCCCGCCCTCGCCGCCGAGGCGGCCGACCTGCTGAACCTTTCCGAAGAGAGGCGCAAGCCGTGATCATCGACACCTATGACGAGAGCGCCCTGAAGGACGCCTTCGGTATCGACATGAGTGGCATCGAAGGGCTCGGCACGGGCGCCGGCTGGGGCCGGGTCGCCCCGGGCCGCGCCTCGGACAGCCACCAGCACGACGAGACCGAGATGTTCGTGATCGTGGCCGGCGAGGGCGAGTTCGTCGTCGACGGCCGCCGCCACCCGGCCCGGCCCGGCACCGTGGCGCTGTTCGAACCCTTCGAGTCCCATGTGCTGGAGAACACCGGCAGCACCGACGTGGTCTTCCTGACCCAGTACTGGCGCGACCCGGACCGCGCGCTGCGCTCGGCCGGGAACACGGAACGCAAGAGCTTCGCCGACCGGCCGGTGTTCGTCTTCTCCACCCCGCCGACCCCCAACGGCGACCTGCACCTCGGCCATCTGTCCGGCCCCTACCTCGGAGCCGACGCCTACACCCGCTTCCAGCGGATGAACGGCGCCCGGGTCTGGCACCTCACCGGCAGCGACGACTTCCAGAGCTACGTCACCGCCGCCGCCCGCGCCGAGAACCGCTCCCCGGCCGAGACCGCCGCCCACTACAGCGCCGAGATAGCCGAGACGCTGCGGCTGATGGACATCCCGCTGGACCAGTACACCGTCACCGACACCGCACCCGGCTACCGGGACGGCCTGCGGGCCTTCTTCTCGCGGCTGGCCGGCTCCGGATCGGTCGAACCGACCCCCGGGGACGCCCTGTTCGACCCCGAGACCGGCCAGTACCTCTACGAGGTCGACGTCAAGGGCGGCTGCCCCGGCTGTTCCAACGGCACCAGCGGCAACATCTGCGAGGAGTGCGGCGAGCCCAACACCGTCGCGGACCTCACCGACCCGGTCACCAGCCGCGCCGCGGCCGCCCCCCGGCGGGGCACCGCCACCCGGTTCTCGCTCCCGCTGCACGAGTTCCGGGACACGGTGGCCGACCACCACCGGCTCGGCCGCGCCCCCGCCCGGCTGCGGGAACTCGCCGACCGGATCTTCGCCCGGCCCCGGCTGGACATCCCCGTCACCCACCCCTCGTCCTGGGGCGTCGGCCCCGCCGAACCGGCCGGCGACGGCCAGGTGATCTGGGTCTGGCCGGAGATGAGCTACGGCTTCCTGCACGGCATCGAGGCGCTCGGCACCGGGCTCGGCGAGCGGTGGCAGGCGGCGGAACCCGAACAGGACTGGAAGATCGTCCACTTCTTCGGCTACGACAACAGCTTCTACCACGCGGTGCTGTACCCGGTGCTGTACCGGCTGGCGTTCCCCGGCTGGTCGCCCGACATCGACTACCACGTCAACGAGTTCTACCTGCTGGAGGGAGCCAAGTTCTCCACCAGCAGGCGGCACGCCATCTGGGGCAAGGAGATCCTCGGCCCCGACACGGTCGACGCCGTCCGCTACTTCCTGTCCAGCACCCGCCCCGAGGGCGAGCGCACCAACTTCCGGCGCGCCGACTACGAGACGGTGCTCCGCGACACCCTGGCCGGCACCTGGCAGACCTGGCTGAACGACCTGGGCACCCGGGTGACGAAGACCTACGACGGCAGCGCGCCGGACGCCGGCACCTGGACGCCCGAGCAGTCGGCCTTCCTCGGCCGGCTCGGCGGACGTCTGGCGGCGCTCACCGCGAGCCTCGGACCGGAGGGCTTCTCGCTGCGCGAGGCGGCGGCCGAACTCGCCGGACTCGTCGAGGACACCGTACGGTTCAGCCACCGCGAGGCCGCGCTGCTCGCCGGCCGCGCGGACTGGCACAGCGAACTGCGCACGGCCACCGCGCTGGAACTGGCCGCCGCCCGGCTGCTGGCCCACGGTGCCGCACCCGTCATGCCGCGCTTCGCCGCCCGGCTCGCCGACGCGCTCGGCCTGCCCGAGCCCACCGAGTGGCCGCGCACCGTCGAACTCCTCGCCCCCGGCACCCAGGTGCGGCTCGCCGACGCGGTGTTCTTCACCCTGCCCGAGGAGTCGTCCGCGCCACCGCTGCCGGCCTGGTTCGACGGTCTCGTCCGGGAACTCCTCGGCCTGCCGCCCGAGGAGCACCTCGCCGGCCGCACGCTCAGCGAACTCGGCACCACCTCGCTGTCCGCGGTCACTCTTCAGTACAAGATCCTCGACCATCTCGACGTGGACGTCACCGTGGAGGAACTCCTCGGCGAGCTGGACCTCGCCGCGCTCGCCGCGCTGCTGGCCGAGCGGGCCGGGGACCGGGCGTCCCTGCTGTCGGCCGAGCCGGAAGGGGCCCGGCCGTGACGTCCAGCCTCGACCACCTCGAACTCCTGAAGGAGCTGGAGCAGCGGGGTCTGGCGATCACCCTGGAAGGGGGTGACCTGCGGCTCCAGGGCGTACGTGAGCGGATGGACCCCGAGTTCGTCGCCCGGATCAGGACCGCGAAGCAGGGCCTGGTCGCCCATCTCGCCGAGGAGGAGCGCCGGACCAGGGGGTTCCCGCTGACCCCCCTCCAGCGAGGCTATCTGCTCGGCCGGGACGGCCTCTTCGAGATCGGCGACGTGGCCAGCCACGTCTACCACGAGATCGAGGGCGCCTGGGACCCGGACCGGCTGCAGAACGCGCTCGCCTCCGTCGTCGACCGGCACAGCGCACTGCGCTCCCGTTTTCCCGCGGACGACCGGCAGACCGAACAGCCGGCCGGCGACCCGCCCCGGATCGAACGGCTGGATCTGCGCGGCGAGAGCGCGGCGCGGCAGCGGGAGATCCTCACCGAACTGCGCGCCGAACGCTCGCACCGGGTGCTGCCCGCCGACGGCCCACTGCTCGCCGTCGAGGTCACCGTGCTCGCCGACGACCGGATGGTGCTGCACGTCAGCCACGACGGTCTGGTGATGGACGGGATCAGCATGTTCCTGTTCTTCCGCGCCTGGTGGCAGGCGTACGCGCAGGGGCCGGACGCCGACCCCCCCGAGGAACTGCGCTTCGCCGACCATGTGGCGGCGCTGGAGAAGGCGGACGCCCGTGAACCGGCCCGCCGCTCCCGGGCGTACTGGCTGGACCGGCTCGACGATCTCGCACCCCACCCGGATCTGCCGCTGCGGGTCAGCCCCGCGTCGGTCAGCGAGGCCCGGTTCGTGCCCAGGGAGGTCCGGCTCGACGCGCGGCGGTGGCAGGTCCTGCGCGGACATGCCGCCGAGGCGGGGCTCACCCCGTCCGCGCTGTTGCTCGCCGCGTACGCGGAGACCCTCGCCACCTGGGGTGCGGGCACCGCGTTCACCCTCAACACCACCGTGGCCAACCGCCCGCCGGTGCATCCCCGGGCCTTCGACGCCATCGGCCAGTTCTCCGACACCATGCTGGTGGAAGTGACCGTGGACCGCCGGCTGCCCTTCGTGGAGCGGGCCCGCTCGGTACAGGCACGGCTGCGGACCGACCTGGACCACCGGCACTTCTCCGGCCTGGACGTGCTGCGCGAGCTGTCCCGCCGACGGGGCGGAGTGGCCGGGGCGCGGATGCCGTTCACGTTCAACAGCGCCATCGGCCATGTACGGGACGGGGCGGACGGCTCCGCGCTGGAACTGTTCGGACCGGAGACGTACTCGGTGAGCCAGACCCCGCAGGTGTGGCTCAACGTGTTCGCCATGGAGCGGCACGGCGGCCTCGTCGTCCAGTTCGACGGTGTGGACGAGCTCTTCCCCGCAGGCCTCCTCGACGACCTCACCCACGGCTACCGGACCCTGCTGGAGACCCTCACCGAGGAACACGCCTGGCAGGCCACGGACTTCGACCTGCTGCCCCCGGCGCAGCGGACCAGGCGGCGCGCCGCCAACGACACCGCCGTACCGCGGCCGGACACCCTGCTGGGCGACGCCTTCGTCGCCCAGGCCCGCCGGACGCCCGACGCGCCCGCCGTCATCACCTCGGCCGGGACGATCCGCTACCGCGAACTCCTGGCCCGCGCCACCGCCGCCGCCCTCTGGCTGCGTGAACGGGACCTGGCCCGGGACGAGCTGGTCGGCCTGGTGGCGACACGTGGACCGGAGCAGATCACCGGCATCCTCGCCACCGTCCTGGCCGGCGGCGCCTATCTGCCGGTCGACGCCGCGCTGCCCGCCGCCCGGCGCGCCTACATGCTGCACGACGGGCGGGTCCGGCTGGTCCTCACCAACTCCGTTTACCAGGACGAGGAGCGGGAGGTCCTCGACCTGACCGCCGGCCCGGCGGGCCCGGCGGCCCCGCCGCCCGCCCCGCTGCCGGGCGCCGGCCCGGACGACCTGGCGTACGTCCTCTACACCTCGGGGACCACCGGGGAGCCGAAGGGCGTCATGGTCAGCCACCGCAGTGTGGCCAACGTCGTCGCCGACTGCGCGGAGCGCTTCCGTATCGGTCCCGCCGACCGGTTCATGGCCGTCAGCGCCTTCAACTTCGACCTGTCCGTGTGGGACGTCTTCGGGGCCCTGTCGGCCGGGGCGGCCCTCGTGATGCCCGACGCGGAGCGGGCCGCCGACCCGGCGCACTGGCTGGACCTGTGCGCCTCGGCGGGCGTCACGGTGTGGAACTCGGTGCCCGCGATCGTCTCACTGATGCTTGACGAGGCGGCGGCCGGCGGCACCGTACCGCCCGCGCTGCGGCTGGTCATGATGAGCGGCGATCGCATCCCGCCCACGCTGCCCGCCGCGCTGCGCCGGACCATGCCGGAACTGGAGGTGGTCTCGCTCGGCGGCCCGACCGAGACGACGATCTGGAACATCCTGCACCCCGTGGGCCCCGAGGAGGACGGCAGCGAGTCCATCCCGTACGGGCGGCCCAACGCCAACAACCGGGCGTATGTCCTGGACCCGGACGGCCTGGACACCCCGGACTGGGTGACCGGCGAGATCTGCGCCGCCGGCACGGGTCTGGCCCGGGGCTACTGGGGCGACGACAGGCGCACCGCCGAGCGATTCCGCTTCGACCCCCGGCGCGGCGAACGGCTCTACCGCACCGGCGACCTGGGGCGTTATCTGCCCGACGGGTCCATCCAGATCCTCGGCCGGGGTGACTTCCAGATCAAGGTCAACGGCTACCGCATCGAGGCGGGCGAGGTGGAGACCCGGCTGGTCGCGCTGGACGCCGTACGGCAGGCGGTGGTCGCGGCCCGGGCCGGCGCCCGGGGCGACCGGCTGGTGGCCCACCTCGTGCCGGCCGGCGACGCCCGTCCGGCGGTGCCGGAGCTGCGCGAGGCGCTCCGCCGTGATCTGCCCGACTACATGATCCCTTCGACGGTGGTCTGGCACGCGGAACTGCCGCTGACCCGCAACGGCAAGGTCGACCGCAAGGCGCTGGCCGCGGCAGGTTCCCAGGAGGACACGGACACGCCCCCCGGGCCCGCCGGGTCCCCCGGGCCCGTGGCCTTCGCCGACGAGACCGAGAAGACCCTCGCCGGTATCTGGGCGAACGTCCTGCGCACCGAGGTGTCCCCTGCCGACAACCTCTACGACCTGGGCGGGGACTCCCTCGCCGCCGCCCGCATCCTCACCGCCGTGCGCAAGGAGTTCCGGATCACCGTCCCGCTGGAACGGATGGCCGAGCTGGACACGCTGCGCGCCATGGCCGCCCACCTCACCGCCACCCGGACCGCGAAGGGGGCGGACGCGTGATGAACACCCCGGACACCCCACCGGAGTCGTACCTGAACCGGATCGTCTCCGGTCCGCCCGCGCACGGCGGCCGGATCTCCTTCGCCCGTCTCGGCGGTACGGAGACGCTGACCCTCGCCGAGCTGTACGAAGGGTCCGGGCGGCTGGCGGCCCGGCTCCGGGAGCGCGGGGTGCGACCCGGCGACCGGATCGGGATCATCGCCGCCAACAGCCTGGAATGGGTCCTGCTCGACCTCGCCGCGCTGCGGCTGAAGGCGGAGACCGCCGGCCTGGAACCCGGCAAGTTCGAGCCCTCCGCCGAACTGATGGCCCGCTACGGCATCACGGTGCTCTTCACCGACCGCCCGTGCGACGTCCCGGGGGCGATACCCGTCGCCGAGGTCCGGACCATGGCGGAGAAGCCGCTCGACGAGGAGAGCACACCTCTGCCGCCCGCACGCTACGAACCGCTCGACACCACCACCGTCAAGTTCACCTCGGGCAGCACCGGGGTACCCAAGGGCCTGGCGGCGACGGCGGGCAGTATCGACGGCTCGCTGCGCGCCGTACGGCAGTTGTTCGCGCACGGCCCGGGCGACGACGTGTTCGTGTTCCTGCCGCTCTCCCTGCTCCAGCAGCGTTACTGGATCTACTCGGCGCTCGTCGACGGCCACGACGTCACCGTCAGCACCTACGAGGCGGCCTTCGCCGTGCTGCCCAGGGTGCGGCCCACCGTAGTCATGGGGGTACCGGCCTTCTACGAGAGTGCCCGCCGGCACATCGAGGCCCGCGCCCGCCGGGCCGCCGAGGGCACGGCGGCGGACGCCGTACGGGAGGCGGCACGGCAGCTGTTCGGCGACCGGATCCGCTACCTGTGGACGGGCTCCGCACCGGCGAGCGCCGCCGTCCTGCGCTTCTTCTCCGAGCAGGCCGGACTGCCGATCTACGAGGGCTACGGGCTCAACGAGACCTGCATCGTCACCAAGAACCACCCCGGTGCCCACCGCCAGGGCAGCGTAGGGCAGGTGCTGCCCGGCAAGGAGGTGATCATCGGCGAGGACGGGGTGATCAGCGTCCGCAGCGACCACCCGGTCAACGTGCGCTACGCCTACGCCGCGCCCGGGGACTCCGAGCGGATCTTCGGCGCGGACGGCATCGTGCGCACCGGCGACCTCGGCCATCTGGACGAGGACGGCTTCCTCTTCGTTCATGGCCGGGCCGACGACGTGATCGTGCTGGACAACGGACGCAAGATCGTCGTCAGGCCCATAGAGGAGCGGGTACGGTCGAGCGGCGGGGCGATCGAGGAGTGCGTGCTGTACTGCCCCGGACAGACGGAGCTGGTCGCCGTCGTCTCCCCGGCCACCCGGCCCGCCGACCACGAGGCGATCGCCGCCCAGCTGAGACTGGCCAACAGCGGCCTGGAGCCGGACGAACGGATCCGCAGAGCCGTCGTCGCACGGGAACCGTTCAGTATCGAGAACGGCCTGCTCACCTCGCAGTTCAAGCCGCGCCGACCGCAGATCCACGAGGCGCACCGAGACGAGATCCACGACAACCGGGAGGGAATCCATGTCTGATTCTTCCGAGTCCTCCGAGTTTCCCGACATCGAGCAGGCCGCACGGGAGAATCTCGCGGCCGTACTGGTCATCGACCCGGCCCCGGCCCCCGAAATCCTGGACCCGGACGCCGACATGACCGACACTTACGGGCTGACCTCGCTGAACAAGGTCCTCTTCCTCACCTCGGTGTGCCAGGAAACCGGCGTCGACCTGGCCTGCTTCACCGAACACGACCTCGCCGACATGCGCACCCTGGGCGATGTGGTCGCGGCGCTCTCCCGGCACTCCACGAAGGCGGTGTGAACACCATGACCTGGTCCGAACTCGCGTCCCCCACACTGGAGAACGCACACGTCCGGCTCACCCCCCTCACCCCGGGGGACCGGGAGGCGATCCGCGCCGTCGCCATGGCCCCGGAGATCTGGCGCTACTTCGTCAGCCTCGTCGAGACCGACGCCGACTTCGAGGCGTTCTTCGACGCCACCCTCGCGGACCACGCGGCAGGCCGCCGCGCCGTCCACGTCATCACCGATCTGCGAACCGGCAGGGTCGCCGGGAGCATGAGCTACGGCAACATGGCCGAGGCCGACGCGCGGCTGGAGATCGGCTGGTCCTGGCTGGGCCTCGACTTCCAGGGTCAGGGCGTCAACCGCTGGGCGAAGTACCTGCTTCTGGAGCACGCCTTCGAACGGATGGCAGCCGAGCGCGTCGAGTTCAAGACCGACGAACTCAACGTCCAGGCCCGGCAGGGGCTGCGGAACATCGGGGCGCGGGAGGAGGGCACCCTGCGCAGCTTCAACTTCATGCCCGGCGGCCGCCGCCGGAACGCCGTCTTCTACAGCATCCTGCGCGCCGAATGGCCCGAGGTGAAGCGGCAGTTGGCGGCCGGGCCCCGGGTGTCCCGACTGGACGCCGTCCGGTGACCGGCGGCGCGGGCATTCCCCTCGTACGCGTCCACGGTGAGCCGTTCGCCGCCGGACACGCGCACGGTGAACGCCTCGCCGCCCCCCTGCGCTCGTTCCTCGGCGACTCCCTCGCCCGGCTGGGCAGGGTCATGGCGGGCCCGGTCACCCTGGCCGGGCTGAGGCCGGTGATCGCCGCCCACCGGGCGGCGGTCACGGCGGCCGCGCCGGAACTGGCCGAGGAGGTCCGGGGGATCGCCGCGGGTGCGGGCATCGAGGAGTCCGAGGCATGGCTGTTTCAGCTGCGCCGGGAGATCATGGGGTATCAGAGGGTCCCGGTGCGCACCATGGGTGACTGCACCACCTACGCCCGGAGCGGGTCGGCCGCCGGCGGACATCCCGTCCTCGCCCAAACCGTGGATCTCAACGGTGACCTGGACGACTACCTCGCGGTGCTGGACGTCGCCCGGCCCGGCACCGGGCGTCGTTCGCTGGTGCTCAGCTTCGGCGGGCTGCTCGGTTATCTGGGGCTCAACAGCGACGGGCTCGCGATCGGGATCAACCTGGTCCTCGGCGGGGACTGGGGCACCGACGGTCTGCCGCCCTACCTCGCCGTCCGCCATCTGCTCGACACGGCGGGCAGTGTGGAGGAGGCCCTGGAGGTGCTGGCCGGCCTTCGGCTGACCAGCTCCCGGGTCCTGACGCTCTGCGACCCCCGGCGGGCGGTGTGGGTGGAGCACCTGGACGGCGAATACCGGGTGGGCGAGGCCGCGACCCCGGTGCACACGAACCATTATCTGCACCCCGACTTCACCACCCGCGACCAGATCAATGTCTTCGCCCGCAACTCCTCGCTGCGGCGGCTCGACGCCGGCACGGCAGGGCTCGCCGGGCTGCCCCCCGGCGCGGGGCCCGAGGAGCACTTCGCCGTCCTGGCCGAGCCCCCGATCCGGGTTCCGGACAGCGGGGACATCCGCCGCGAACGGACGGTCGCCGCGGTGGTCATGCTGCCCGCCCGCGGCGAACTCCACGTCCGCCCGGGAGACCCGGCGCTGTCGACCACCCAGGTCTTCCGCCTCTGACCACCCGCGACCGTCGGTGAACCCGATGTCCTGAAGCTGTCGGTACCGTGCCGGGCCGTTCGCCGGGACCAGCCCGGGTCGGGCCGGTTCGGAGCGGACGAGGCCGGTCCGCCGGGGCCGGACGGCCAGCCGTACCGCATGCGGTGCCGGGCACGCTCGGCGGTCACCGGCGCGGGCGGCTCCGCGGTTGTCGACGCGGAAGCGGATCGCGTCCAGCACCGTGCCGCAGCAGTGGCCTCACCACCGCCCACTCGGCGTCTGCCATACCCGTCGGACACCGAGGCCCTCGCACCCCGCAGCGCCGTGGAAATGCGACAACAGGGCCCCCTGGACAACTTGTTGGCGTAGACACCCTCCGAGCTGCCCAGAGGACGACAACAACCGCCAACGGCCGAGGCCGCGAGGGCATCGCGCTGGTCAGGGCCCGTTTCCCTAGCACTCGATGATGTTCACCGCCAGCCCGCCCCGGGCCGTCTCCTTGTACTTGACGGACATGTGGACGGCTGTTGATCATGGGGACTTTTTGGGGACTCCTTGCCGAGGGCCGCCTGCGAAGCGTCCGATGATACGTGACGTACTTGCGAGGGTTGGGTCCTTGGCGTCCACCATGAAGACCGACCGCTGTGTTGGACCCGCGCACTCGTAATGCGTAGCTCTCGGGTTCGAATCCCGAAAGTGGCTCTGTGGTGAACCCCAGGTCGGCCATCTGACCTGGGGTTTCTTGTTTCGGGCGACCTTGGAATCCAGGCAATTCGGGCATCTGTGGTCTACGTATCGCAATGCGTAGGTCTGGGATCGACTGGCAGTGGGCGTTTCGGTTCACAGGGCTGTGAACTGGCTTTTTGTTCCGTGCTGCCGGTCGGCTCGGGTCTGTCGGCTTCGGCGTGGTGGCCGTGCGTGCAGTGATTGTGCAAATGGATCCTGATCTGCCGTGCCGTCACGGGCGTGCTTGGGCCGCAGGGTTGTGTCATCCGGACAATCCCGCGATCAACGCACTTCACCTGGGACACGATCGACAGGAGCCGCCGCAATGGTGTCAGCCAGTGGTGATGTCCACCGATGCAGGTCGCGGCGTCGGCTGGGCGGCCGGCGCCAGGACGGGACCGCGTTCCCGGGCGAGGAGCTCGACGATCTCGTGGAGACGGAACTTCGGGTCGGGAGCCTCGGTGATCATTTCGGTGAGCAGGTTGTTGAAGTCCTCCAGTGCGGAGCTGCCGAGCCCGGCCGCGTTCATCGCGGCGTGCCCTTCCTGGAGTTGCCCGATGATGCGGGCGGCCTCGGCGTTGACGGCGGTCGTCATGTCGGCACCTCCGCCCGCTCGGACCCGGTCTCGCAGAGGACGCGGGTGAGCGTGTCCCACACCTGGTCGGGGTCCCCGGTCTCCAGGATCATCCCGGCTGCCACGTCGAGGGCCTTGTCGATACGCCCGCCGTTGTTCTCCTTCTCTACGTCGATGGCGCGCAGTGCGCGGACAACGTGGGGGCGGGCCGCCGCATGCGCGGCGGGCAGCCGGTCGGTGGCGTCCGCCAGGTCCCAGCCAGCCGGGACCTGGTACGCGGCCGGGCTGTCGTGGTAGGTGACGACCCTGGGAGTGCCTTTGCCGCTGCCCAGGTGGACGTCCAGGCGGAGCCGGGACGCTTCCCGGAACAGGGCGGTGATGCCCGGGCCCATCCCGTCGAGGATCACCTCGCGGACGGCGTACCCGTGCCGGCGCAGCGAGATGCGGGCGAGCCAGACGGCGGTGCCGGGGTTGGCGAGGTGCCTGTCGTAGACGAGGGTGGCGGTGCCGTCGGCGGGGCTGAGGTCGCGGATGTCGGCGGCCTTGCCAAGGGAGATGGTTCCGCGTCGGACCGTGAGGGTGAGGTCGAGGGGGATCGTGGCGGTCACAGCGTCACCTCGGTCTACCCCGAGCGCCTGGGCGAGCAGGTACCGGGCGACGGTGTCGTGCTTCAGTTCGTTGCGCCCGGTCGGCATGGTGAGCCGCAGCTCACCCGTCTTGCGCTGGACGATGACGGCGCCGAAGAACGCCCGGTCGGTGATCGGGGAGTCGGTGAGCGTCACGCCCAACTCGTTGATCAGCACGGGTAGGGGGGTGTCCATCAGGTGGTCGGCGGACGGCTTCGTGGCGGAGACGGTCACAGCGTCACCTCCGTGGCCTTGTCGGTGTACAGCTGGCGGAGGCGGAGGAAGATGTCGTCCGCGAGTTCCTTGGCTTTCTCCGGGGTGTACACGTCCAGGAGGGCCTTCCGCATCGCCTCGTCGACCGCCCCGGGGAGGACGGCGGCGAGCCGGTCGAGAAGCGCGGTGGGGGTGGCGGCGGTGGCCTTGTCGAAGTCGGAGAAGGTCATACTGGCATCACGCCCTGGTGGGCGAGGAGGGCGCGTGCGGCCCACAGGCGGGTGGAGGGAGCCTGTCCGGCAGGGACAACGAGGAGACGGGTGCCGTCCTTGTGCTGCAGGTAGTGCCCGTACAGGCCGTCGAATGGACCTTCCCACTCCACGACCTGGATGCCATGCGCAGCGGTGAGCACCTCGAACGCGGTGGTGGGGTCGTTGATGGCAGCCATGATGCGGGCGGAGTCCTGCTCGACACGGGCCTGCATTTCTGCGTCGGAATTGAGGGCTTCGGGCTGCGGAGGCAGAGAAGCCAGGTGCTTGGTGACGCCGACGGGAGTAACGCTTGTTGCTGTTTTCGCCATGCTCTTGCTCCTTCAACGCGGGAGTTGGGTACAGACCTCGGGACCGTTGCCGTAACCACCGGCCGAGGGCGTTCTGCTTTCGGTGGTAGTCGCCCTGGCGATCTTGGGTGACTGCCAGGTGCTGACGAGGACCGCAGTATCGACGTCGACCGGTGCGGCCTCGGCGAACTCGACCTTGAGGCTCGGGGTGCAGGCCTTCATCGAGACGGGGCGAGGCCGTGGGCCTTGAAGATGCGGGTGATCTCGGCGAGGCCCGGGGTCTACCGCGAGGACGGGGTGCGGCAGACGCGCCATGCGCCGTAGGTGCCGGCGGGCAGCCTGTCGAGGACCTTCTTCGCGGCGCGCTCGCCACGGTCAGTGCGGCGGGCCTGGTCGGCGGCGCGCTCGTACTCGCAGGCGGTGGCCTCGATCTGCTCGACCGGGGGGATCTCGTCGACCTCGTCCAGGCCGGCCGGGTTCGGGGCCTCGACGATCGCGGTCTCGGCTTGGTCGGCAATGAGGGCGGCGGGGGCGACGCCGGAGCGGACCATGTCGGTGATGGTGCCGAGCTTGCCCCGCACCGGATGAACGGTGCGGGGGATGTGAGAAGAGCGTCTTCGCGTCGCAAGGTCGGTGCGCTGGACGCCCTTTTGTCGCCGGGTCCAGAACTGGAGTCCCGCCCGATGGGGCCCAGCCCGCCGCCGGGCCTTCCCGGGGCCAGAATGGGGCCGGAAGGACCGGGAAACCCCGGGACTGATCACCAAAACCCCGGGCACCCCAATGCGTGGAGCTCTTCAGTCGCGGTTTCGATGATCGTGCCCTCGCCGACCGGCTGCCGGGCCTCTTCCTGCTTCGGGGCGCGTTTTCTCAGACTCAGTGACTGTCGGGCGCCGGGTCCGGCAGGGGGAGTTCGTCGAGGTCGAGGGTGAAGGTGCGGCCGTCGGCCAGGGGGATGGGGAGCTTGCCTGTGCCGTATGCGCGGGTGTGGGCGGTGCTGTAGCCGCTGGAGGTGGGCTCGGTGTGCAGGACGACTTCCCGGGCGTAGGGATCCACGACGAGGTAGACGGGGATGCCGTACCGGCCGTACTTCGCGGTGCAGTCGTCGTAGTCCTTGCGGGCGGAGGACGTGGAGACGACCTCCGAGATCAGCAGGACGTCCTCGAAGCCGTAGCGCTTGCCTTCCTTGCGCGCGTCCTCGCGCAGGATGGCCAGGTCGGGGGCGGAGTTCTCGTCGGCGGGGAAGTCGATGTAGACGTCGGAGGTGACCTTCGCATGACGGCCGAGGGCGGCGGCCGAGTCGATCTGCATCGACCTGATGGTGCTCGAGTGCTCCTCGCTCTGCGGGGTCATGATCACCTTTCCGTCGGCCCCGAACAGGACCGTGTAACCCTTGGGGAACTCGGTGTGCACGATCGCGTCGACACTCATGAACGGTGCTCCTTCCCGTGTGCCGTCATGATACGGCGGTGAGCGCCGCGCAACTGGACGGAACAGCAGGTGGGCGGACCCGGCAACGTGGGGTACGGACCTCTCCCGCCCGCGGTGATCGACAACGGCGACTTCCACGCGTACGGGGAAAACCACGGCCGACTCGAACACGAACGGCAGCACACCGCCCGCAGCAGCACTTCGTCTTCGGGGCGCGACCACCTCACGGTCGCTCACTCAACGACAAATACACCCTGCCATGGTGCGCGAGCGGCGTATCCAGCCTTGATCGCGTGCCGCGAACCCGCAGGTCAAGAGCCCCTTTCATGGGGACTTTCCCGGGGACTTTCCCCCGCGTAAGCAGGGAAGGCCCCGACAGCGCCGAAAGACACGCACGCGCTGGTCGGGCCCCGTCCCCTCAGCACTCGATGATGTTCACCGCCAGCCCGCCGCGCGCCGTCTCCTTGTACTTGACGCTCATGTCGGCGCCGGTGTCCTTCATGGTCTTGATGACCTTGTCGAGGGAGACCTTGTGGGAGCCGTCGCCGCGCATGGCCATGCGGGCGGCGGTGACGGCCTTGACCGCGGCCATGCCGTTGCGTTCGATGCAGGGGATCTGGACCAGGCCGCCGACCGGGTCGCAGGTGAGGCCGAGGTTGTGCTCCATGCCGATCTCGGCCGCGTTCTCGACCTGCTCGGGGGAGCCGCCGAGGACCTCGGCGAGCGCGCCCGCCGCCATCGAGCAGGCGGAGCCGACCTCGCCCTGGCAGCCGACCTCGGCGCCGGAGATGGACGCGTTCTCCTTGAAGAGCATGCCGATCGCGCCGGCGGCGAGGAGGAAGCGGACGACCCCGTCCTCGTCGGCGCCGGGGATGAAGTTGATGTAGTAGTGCAGGACCGCCGGGATGATGCCCGCCGCGCCGTTCGTGGGGGCGGTCACCACGCGGCCGCCGGCCGCGTTCTCCTCGTTGACGGCCATCGCGTAGAGAGTGATCCACTCCATCGCGTGGGCCAGCGGGTCGCCCTCGGCGCGCAGCTGGCGGGCGGTCACGGCGGCCCGGCGCTTCACCCGGAGCCCGCCAGGGAGGATGCCCTCGCGGGACATGCCGCGGGAGACGCACGCCCGCATCACCCGCCAGATGTCCAGCAGGCCCTCGCGGATCTCCTCCTCGGTGCGCCAGGCCCGCTCGTTCTCCAGCATCAGCGCGGAGATCGACAGACCCGTGTCCTTCGTCAGGCGCAGCAGCTCGTCGCCGGTGCGGAAGGGGTACTTCAGGACCGTGTCGTCCAGCACGATGCGGTCCGCGCCGACCGCGTCCTCGTCGACGACGAACCCGCCGCCCACCGAGTAGTAGGTCTTGGAGAGGAGTTCGGCCCCGGAGGCGTCGTGGGCCCAGAGGGTCATGCCGTTCGCGTGGTAGGGGAGCGCCTTGCGGCGGTGGAGCTTGAGGTCGTCGTCGAAGGAGAACGGGATCTCGTGCTCGCCCAGCAGCGACAGACGTCCGGTGGTCCGTATCGTCTCGATGCGGTCGTCGGCGGTCTCCACGTCCACCGTGCGCGGGGAGACGCCCTCCAGGCCCAGCAGCACCGCCTTCGGGGTGCCGTGGCCGTGGCCGGTGGCGCCGAGGGAGCCGTAGAGCTCGGACCGTACCGAGGCGACCGACTCCAGGAGCCCCTCGTTGCGCAGCCGGCGGGCGAACATCCGGGCCGCGCGCATCGGGCCGACGGTGTGCGAGCTCGACGGGCCGATGCCGATCGAGAACAGGTCGAAGACCGAGATGGCCACGGGCACTCCTTGGAAAAGGGCGGGGGCGCACGCCGTCGGGCGCCCCCACCAGGGAACTACTTGTTCAGACCGGGGTAAAGCGGGTGCTTCGCGGTGAGGGCCTCGACTCGGGCCTTCAGGGCCGCCGCGTCGTAGGACGGCTTCAGGGTCTCGGCGATCACGTCCGCGACCTCGGCGAAGTCCTCGGCCGTGAAGCCGCGGGTGGCCAGCGCCGGGGTGCCGATCCGCAGACCCGAGGTGACCATCGGGGGCCGCGGGTCGTTGGGGACGGCGTTGCGGTTGACCGTGATGCCGACCTCGTGGAGGCGGTCCTCGGCCTGCTGGCCGTCCAGCTCGGACGCGCGCAGGTCGACGAGGATCAGGTGCACGTCCGTGCCGCCGGACAGGACGTTCACGCCGGCCTCGCGGGCGTCGGCGGCGGTGAGCCGCTCCGCCAGGATCCGCGCACCCTCCACCGTACGACGCTGGCGCTCCTTGAAGTCCGCCGAGGCGGCGACCTTGAAGGAGACCGCCTTCGCCGCGATCACGTGCTCCAGGGGACCGCCCTGGAAGCCCGGGAAGACGGACGAGTTCAGCTTCTTCGCGAAGGCCTGCTTCGCGAGGATGATGCCGCCGCGGGGGCCGCCGAGGGTCTTGTGGGTGGTGGAGGTGACGACGTCGGCGTAGGGGACCGGGTTCGGGTGCAGGCCCGCCGCGACCAGGCCGGCGAAGTGCGCCATGTCGACCCAGAGGTACGCCTCGACCTCGTCGGCGATCCGCCGGAACTCGGCGAAGTCCAGCTGCCGCGGGTAGGCGCTCCACCCCGCGATGATCACCTTCGGGCGGTGCTCCTTGGCGAGCCGCTCGACCTCGGCCATGTCGACCAGACCGGAGTCGTCGACGTGGTAGGCCACCACGTCGAACTGCTTGCCGGAGAAGTTCAGCCGCATGCCGTGGGTCAGGTGGCCGCCGTGGGCGAGGTCCAGGCCCAGGATGGTGTCGCCGGGCTGGGCCAGCGCGAACAGGGCCGCCTGGTTGGCGGAGGCACCGGAGTGCGGCTGCACGTTGGCGTACTCGGCGCCGAACAGCTCCTTCACCCGGTCGATGGCGATCTGCTCGGTGACGTCGACGTGCTCGCAGCCGCCGTAGTAGCGGCGGCCCGGGTAGCCCTCGGCGTACTTGTTGGTGAGGACCGAACCCTGGGCCTCCATGACCGCGACCGGAGCGAAGTTCTCCGAGGCGATCATCTCCAGGGTGGACTGCTGGCGCACCAGCTCGGCGTCGACCGCGGCGGCGACCTCCGGGTCGAGCTCGTGCAGGGACGTGTTCAGGACGGACATACCTCTACGACTCCTCAGCCGGCGGTGAAGGCGGTGTACTCGTCGGCGGAGAGCAGCTCGGCCGGCTCACCCGTGACGCGCACCTTGAACAGCCAGCCGCCCTCGAAGGGGGCCGAGTTGACCAGGGAGGGGTCCTCCACGACGTCCTCGTTGACCGCGGTGATCTCGCCGTCGACCGGCGAGTACAGGTCGGAGACCGACTTGGTCGACTCCAGCTCGCCGCAGGACTCGCCCGCGGTCACCGTGGCGCCGACCTCCGGGAGCTGGACGAAGACGACGTCACCGAGCGCGTTGGCCGCGTGCTCCGTGATGCCGACCGTCGCCACGCCGTCCTCGGCGGCCGACAGCCACTCGTGCTCCTTGCTGTAACGCAGCTGCTGGGGGTTGCTCATGGCCTGAATTCTCCTGTACGCGGGGGAGTGCTGGTGAAGGGGGGACTGCTGGAGGCGTGCGTGACCAGCGGCGATGTGCGCAGGGTCACGCCCGGTGGCTACTTCTGGCGCTTGTAGAAGGGCAGGGCCACGACCTCGTACGGCTCGTGGCTGCCCCGGATGTCCACGCCGACGCCGGCCGTGCCGGGCGCCGCGTGCGCCGCGTCGACGTAGGCCATGGCGATCGGCCGGCCGAGGGTCGGGGAGGGGGCACCCGAGGTGACCTCGCCGATCACCTCGCCGCCGGCGACCACGGCGAATCCGGCGCGCGGGATCCGGCGGCCCTCGGCGACCAGGCCGACCAGGACCCGCGGCGGGGTCGCCTCGGACCGGGCCGCCGCCGCGGCGAGCGCCTCGCGCCCGACGAAGTCGCCCTCCTTCTCGAACTTCACCACCCGGCCGAGCCCGGCGTCGAAGGGGGTCAGGCCGGTGGTCAGCTCGTGCCCGTACAGCGGCATGCCCGCCTCCAGGCGCAGGGTGTCCCGGCAGGACAGCCCGCAGGGCACCAGGCCGACGCCCTCGCCGGCCTCGGTCAGCGCCTGCCACAGCGCCACGGCGTGCTCCGGCTTCACGAACAGCTCGAAGCCGTCCTCGCCGGTGTAGCCGGTGCGGGCGATCAGCGCCGGGACCCCGGCGACGGTGCCGGGCAGCCCGGCGTAGTACTTCAGGCCGTCCAGGTCGGCGTCGGTCAGCGCCTTCAGGATCCCGGGGGACTCCGGGCCCTGGACGGCGATCAGCGCGTACGCGTCGCGGTCGTCCCGCACCTCGGCGTCGAACCCGGCGGAGCGCTCGACGAGCGCGTCCAGGACGACCTGGGCGTTGGAGGCGTTGGCGACGACCAGGTACTCGCTCTCGGCCAGCCGGTAGACGATCAGGTCGTCCAGGATGCCGCCGTCGGCCCGGCAGATCATGGTGTAGCGGGCCCGGCCCACGCCGACCGAGGCGATGTTCCCGACCAGGGCGTGGTTCAGCAGACCGGCCGCCTCCGGGCCGGTCACGGTGATCTCGCCCATGTGGGAGAGGTCGAAGAGCCCGGCCCGGGTCCGCACCGCGACATGCTCGTCGCGTTCGGAGCCGTAGCGCAGAGGCATGTCCCAGCCGGCGAAGTCGGTCATGGTCGCGCCCAGCGAGCGGTGCAGGGCATCGAGCGCGGTACGGCGCGGTCCAGCGGAATCGGTACTGCTCATCGGTCGTTCGTCTCCCAAAGGTCCCGGGGGTTCCAGGGCATGACAGGCGGGGCTGTCCTCCCCATCTGTCATCGGAACCTGAGAGGTTCGCCCTGACCACCTTCGTGATCACGGCTTGCACCTTGGGTGGGACCACCGGCACGGCGGCCCGCTTTTCAGATGTGCCTCGCCCGCGCGGTAACGGGGCCTGAGAGATTCAAGGGAGGGACTTGCTCCTTCGGCGCCCCAGTGAAGACTGCTGGGGACTCTCCCGCGCGGATTCAAACGGCCGGTATGCAGTTGGCGGCCACATCATTGCATGCCGGGCGGAGCTTTGTAACGGGGCTGTGGCCGGACGCGAACGGAACCGCGAGAGACCGTGCATTACCTTCTCTTTACATTAAGTGGGGAGAACCTTTCCTGAACCCCCGGGGAGGACGATCACGGTGACAAGGACCACGGCATACGCGACGACGACAGGGCTCGCCCTGCCGGGCCAGCCGGCGGCCCCGGCCCGCGAGCGGTGCGACGAGCGCCCCGCCCGGGTCGTCCGCGACCTGCGCGACCGCGCCGGCCACAGCCCGCACGGCCTGCTCTTCGGCCCCCGTGACCTGGTCGTGGTCACCGGGCTGCCGGGCAGCGGCAAGTCCACCCTGATGCACCGCACCGTCCAGGGCATACGCATCGACTCCCAGGACACCCGCGACCGCTGGGACGCCCGCCTGGCCCGCCTGCTGCCCTACGCCGTCTACCGCCCGCTGGTCCGGCTCGCCCACTACGCCGGACTGCGCAGCGCCCTGCGCACCGGCGAGGGCGTCGTGGTGCACGACTGCGGCACCCAGGCCTGGGTGCGCGACTGGCTGGCCCGCGAGGCCCGCCGCCGCGGCGGCACCCTGCACCTGCTCCTCCTGGACGTCACACCCGGCCTGGCCCTGGACGGCCAGCGCGAGCGCGGCCGGGGCGTCTCCCGGTACGCCTTCCTGCGCCACCGCCGGGCGGCCGGCCGGCTGCTGCGCGCGGCGGAGAAGGGGAAGCTGCCCGAGGGGGTCGGCTCGGCGGTGCTGCTCGACCGGGACGCGGCGGACGTGCTGCACCGGATCGCCTTCGCGCGCCGGGCGGACTGATGGACTTGTCGGCGCCACCCGCTAGCCTTTCCAGCCTCAGCAGTGGTTTCCAGCAGGCGGTAGTGAGATGGACTTCCCGGCGGACATTCCCGCGGACTTCCCGGCACAGGCACACCCCCACCCGCACGGCGGTTGGCCCGGCAACGAACTGGAGGAGGTGCTGTCGGCCTCCCTCGGCGTACCCGCCGCGGCGGCGCGGCTCATCGAGGTACTGAGCCGCAGTTTCCTCTGGATCCCGCTGCCGGAGGGCGGCGGCCCGCACAGCGGCGCGCTTGACCTGCCCACCACGGAGATCGAGGGCCAGGTGTACGTCCCGGTCTTCAGCTCCGAGGAGCAGTTCCGGCTGGTCGTCGGCTCCCATCTGTCGTACACCATCGCCCCCGCCGTCGAGTTCGCGCGCGGCCTGCCGCCGCAGGTCGGCATGGCCGTGAACCCCGGGGGAGTGGTCGGCCTCCCGCTGCCGCCGGAGGCGGTCGCGGAGCTGTGCCGGTCCCGGCGCACCGAACTGGACGGCCCCGCCTCGGGCGGCCGGGTCCGCCTCTTCGAGCCGGACTGGCAGGACGACCCGATGGACTTCCTGTCCGCCGCGGCGGCGGAGTTCGCGGCGATCGGCGTGGTCGCCACGGCCCGCCGCTGCCTCGCCGCGGTCGAGACCGCCGACCCCGCCATGTTCATCGGCGTCGAACTCTCCCAGTGGGAGGGCGACCTGCGGGCGCTCCCGCTGGAGGCCCTGGGCAGAGCCCTGGGCCGAGTACCGGTGAAATGGCCGGTCAACCTGGTCCTGCTCGATGTGGCCGACGACCCGGTGGGCCACTGGATGCGGGAGAACGTCCGCCCCTTCTATCAATACGGTCACTGAAAGCGCCCCCTTGGGGGCGCGGGGAACTGCGCGAAGTACCACGACGGACCCGCACTCGCCCACGCACAACAGGTCCCGAGCTACTGGGCGCATAAGCTTGTCACTACACGCGGGGCAACTTCGAAGGGGCGGTACGACAGGTGAGCGCGAGCCTCAGCGGCAGCGTCGAGCACATGCTGCGCCAGGTGACCCCCGGGCGCTACGACGCCTACGAGGCACTCCTCCGCGCCCTCGCCACGCCCTCCTCCGGCCAGGTCTGGATGCTGCTCTGGCACGGCCAGTCCGGCTCCCCGGACGCCCAGTACGGGAACATGGAGGTCGAGGGCCACGGCTACGCCCCCTGCGTGACCTCGGCCCAGGAGCTCTCCGCGAGCGGCTGGAACCGCTCGTACGAGGTGGTCGAGGGCGTCGACGTGGCCCGCACGCTCTACCCCGACCACTACGGCCTCTGGCTCAACCCGCACGCCCCGGGCGGCGGCGTCGGCATCCCCTGGCTGGACCTGCGCCGGATCGCGGCCGGCCTGGACCGCCAGCCGGCGGGGCCGCTGCGGCTGACCGAACCGGCCATCGAGGTCCCGCAGTTCTACGCGCTCCTGTCGCAGAACGCCCACCGCACCCCGGCGGTCCGCTCGCTGCGGCGCGCCTGGGTGCAGCCGGCGCTCGGGGCGCCGTATCTCGCGATCGGCCTGGACGTGTACGACACCTCGCCGCCCGCCGTCGACTCGGTGCGCGCGATGATGCAGCAGTCGATCGGGGCGGTGCCGGACGGGCTGCCGGTGTCGACGGTGGCGATGACCGACGAGTACGACCCGGTCGTGATGTGGATGCGGGCGACGGCACGTCCGTTCTACGACCGGGAGGCGCATGCGGCGTTGCCGCCGGCGCCGGTGGCCGGGTACGGCTACCCACCGGCCCAGGGCGGTTACTGAGCGGGCGGGGCGCTCCGTCCGGGGCGGCTGAGACGGTTCACAAGTTTTACGTAACGAACACATTTCTCCGCGCGTAGATGGCGATGGAACGTTCCGTTCCGCCCGGATTGACCTCTCTGTCCCAACTGACCCGCGTCCGAGGGGCGTTACCCACTGTTCGGATAACGGAATCCCCCGGACTGCATCACGGTTGCGCATACTTTCTCCGCCAGATCTGGCGGGTGATCGCGGCGACGCTGAAGACTCGCCAGTCAGACATGAGGTTGGTTTAAACCTCATGATCGAGCAAGTCGACAAAGCCGCAATCCGCGGCTGGCGTAGGCCGGTCACCACCGGCGAGAGGGGTCGCTCACCGTGACCGCACCGATCGAGACCACCGGGGCGGCAGCCGAGGCACAGCCGGAGGCTGTGCTGGAGGGTGCCGGTAAGGGGCAGATCGAGGGTCGTTCCCTCGGGCAGATCGCCTGGTCCCGGTTCAAGAAGGACAAGGTGGCCGTCGCGGGCGGCGTCATCGTGATCCTGCTGATCGTCGTCGCGATCCTGGCCCGTCCCATCCAGGCCCTGTTCGGCCTCGACCCCAACGCCTTCCACCAGGACCTGATCGACGCCAACACCTCGCTGCCGACGGGCGGCTGGGGCGGTATGAGCCTCGATCACCCCCTGGGCGTGGACCCGAAGTTCGGCCGTGACATCGCCACCCGCATCCTCGAGGGCTCCTGGGTGTCGCTGGTGGTGGCCTTCGGCGCCACGATCCTCTCGAACGTGATCGGCGCGATCCTGGGTGTCGTCGCCGGCTACTACGGCGGACGCGTGGACTCGGTCATCAGCCGGCTGATGGACACCTTCCTCGCCTTCCCCCTCCTGCTGTTCGCCATCGCCATCTCCGCCACCCTGCAGGGCGGGGCGTTCGGCCTGAACGGACTGCCGCTGCACCTCAGCGTGCTGATCTTCGTCATCGGCTTCTTCAACTGGCCCTACCTGGGCCGGATCGTGCGCGGCCAGACCCTCGCCCTCCGGGAGCGCGAGTTCGTCGACGCCTCCCGCGGCATGGGTGCCAAGGGCCCGTACATCCTGTTCCGCGAGCTGATGCCCAACCTGGTCGGCCCGATCATCGTCTACTCGACGCTGCTGATCCCGACCAACATCCTCTTCGAGGCGTCCCTCAGCTTCCTCGGCGTCGGCATCCAGCCCCCGCAGGCGTCCTGGGGCGGCATGCTCCGCGAAGCGGTGACGTACTACCAGGTCGATCCCGAGTACATGATCGTGCCCGGCCTTGCAATCTTCGTGACCGTGCTGGCGTTCAACCTGCTCGGTGACGGTCTCCGCGACGCTCTCGACCCGCGCAGCCGCTGACGCCTGCTGTCACCGAGAGCCCGAAAAGTTTCCGACAATGGAGGGGATTCCGCCCATCATGCGAAGGTCAGCGCTGGCCGCGATCGCGGCCATCGGCTCCGCCACTCTGCTCGTTGCAGGGTGCAGCAAGGCCGATGACAACAAGGACGGCAACGACGGCGGCAGCTCCGCCGCGGCCAACGCCGCCACCAAGGGTGTCGTCAACGCGTCCGACAAGAAGGGCGGGACGGTCACCTACGAGCTGTCCGACGTCCCGGACTCGTTCGACCCCGGCAACACGTACTACGCGTACATGTACAACCTCAGCCGGCTGTACGCCCGCCCGCTGATGACGTTCGAGCCCGGCGCCGGCTCCAAGGGCAACACCCTGGTCCCGGACCTCGCCGCGAGCAAGGGTGTCCCGAGCGACGGCGGCAAGACCTGGACGTACAAGCTGCGTTCGGGCCTGAAGTACCAGGACGGCTCGGCGATCACGTCCAAGGACGTCAAGTACGCCGTCGAGCGCTCCAACTTCGCGCGTGACGTGCTCTCCCTCGGCCCGAACTACTTCCAGCAGTTCCTGGTCGGCGGCGACAAGTACAAGGGCCCCTACAAGGACAAGAGCGCCAAGGGCCTGTCGTCCATCGAGACCCCGGACGACACCACGATCGTCTTCCACCTGAAGCAGGCCTTCCAGGAGTTCGACTACCTGGTCTCGGCCCCGCAGACGGCCCCGGTCCCGCAGGCCAAGGACAACGGCGTCGACTACGTCAAGAACATCGTGTCCTCGGGCTCGTACCAGTTCCAGAGCTACCAGGACGGCAAGCAGGCCGTGCTGGTCCGCAACAAGAACTGGGACCCGAAGACCGACCCGCTGCGCAAGCAGCTGCCGGACAAGATCGTCGTCAACCTGAAGGTCAACCCCGAGACGATCGACAAGGACGTCCTGGCCGGCGACGCGATCGACCTCGGCGGTACGGGTGTCCAGGCGGCCACCCAGGCCCAGGTGCTCACCGACGCCAGCAAGAAGGCCAACACGGACAACACCTACGGTGGCCGTCTGGTCTACATGGCGATCAACACCAAGCTGAAGCCGTTCGACAACGTCTCGTGCCGCAAGGCCGTCGAGTACGCGATCGACAAGGTCTCGGTGCAGACCGCCGAGGGCGGCCCGATCCGCGGTGACATCGCCACCACGGTGCTGCCGCCGGACATCCCGGGCTACTCGAAGGCGGACGTCTACGCCACCACCGGCAACAAGGGTGACGTGGCCAAGGCCAAGGAGCAGCTGAAGGCCTGCGGCAAGACGTCGATCAACACCAACATCACGGCCCGCTCGGACCGCCCGCAGGAGATCGACGCCGCCACGGCGATCATCAACTCGCTGAAGCAGGTCGGCATCAACGCGACCCTCAAGCAGTACCCGTCGGGCAAGTACTTCACCGACTACGCCGGTGTCCCGAACTTCGCCAACAAGCAGAACGTCGGCCTGATGATGATGCAGTGGGGTGCCGACTGGCCGTCCGGCTACGGCTTCCTGCAGCAGATCCTGAACGGTCAGGCGATCAGCCAGTCCGGTAACACCAACCTGTCGCAGTACGACAACAAGTCGGTCAACGACCTGCTGGCCAAGGCGATCGGCACGCAGGACGACACCGAGCGCAACAGCATCTACACGCAGATCGACAAGCAGACCATGGACGACGCGGCCCTCGTGCCGCTGACCTACTTCAAGGTCCTGCTGGCCCGCCCGACCACCTTCACCAACCTGGTTTCCACGGCGGCCTTCAGCGGTCAGTACGACTACCTCAACATCGGCGTAGCGTCGAAGTAGCAGCCCCGGAAGGCAGGTGAAGGCATTGGTGCCCGCGGGCCGAGAGGCCCGCGGGCACCAGCGCCGATCCCCGTGATCTCGTACATCCTCCGTCGGACGCTCGCAGCGGTGATCCTGCTGCTGGTCGTCTCCGCGGTCACCTTCGCCATCTTCTTCGTGCTGCCGCGACTCGCCGGGCAGACCGCTGATCAGCTGGCGCAGCAGTACATCGGCAAGAGCCCGTCGAAGGCGGACATTGTCGCGGTCAAGCACAACCTCGGTCTGGACCAGCCCGTCTACGTCCAGTACTGGCACTTCATCAAGGGGATCGTCTCCGGCGCCACCTACGACCTGGGCCCGACCACGGTGCACTGTGACGCGCCGTGCTTCGGCTACTCCTTCAAGACCCACCAGGCCGTCTGGCCGCAGCTCACCTCCCGGATGCCGGTGACCCTGTCGCTGGCCCTCGGTGCCGCCGTCCTGTGGCTGGTCTCCGGCGTGGCGATCGGCGTGGTCTCCGCGCTGAAGCCGCGTTCCATCTTCGACCGCACCTTCATGGGCGTGGCCCTCGCGGGCGTCTCGCTGCCGATGTTCTTCACCGGCAACCTGGCGATCCTGCTCTTCACCTACCAATGGCCGATCTTCGGCCGAACGTACGTCCCGCTCACCGAGAACCCGGCGCAATGGGCCAACACCCTGATCCCCGCCTGGTGCTCGCTCGCGCTCCTGTATTCGGCCATCTACGCGCGGCTCACCCGCTCGGGCATGCTGGAGACGATGAACGAGGACTACATCCGCACGGCCCGCGCCAAGGGCCTGCGCGAGCGCAAGGTCGTCGTCCGGCACGGACTGCGCGCCGCGCTCACCCCGATCATCACCGTCTTCGGCATGGACCTCGGTCTGCTGCTCGGCGGCGCGGTGATCACCGAGACCGTGTTCTCGCTGCACGGCATCGGCCAGTACGCGGTGCAGGCCATCGACGACAACGACCTGCCCCCGATCCTCGGCGTGACCCTGCTCGCCGCCTTCTTCGTCGTGATCGCAAATCTCCTGGTGGACCTGCTCTACGCGGCCGCCGACCCGCGGGTGAGGCTCTCGTGACCGAACTCTCCAAGACCGGCGCCGCCGTGGGCGAGCCCACGCAGGCCGGCCCGTCCGACGCCTTCCTCGACGTCCGCGACCTCAAGGTGCACTTCCCGACCGACGACGGCATCGTCAAGTCGGTCGACGGGCTCAGCTTCTCCCTGGAGAAGGGCAAGACCCTCTCCATCGTGGGCGAGTCCGGCTCCGGCAAGTCCGTCACCTCGCTGGCCATCATGGGCCTGCACCGGCTCGGCGCCCGCGGCAAGAACGTGCGGATGTCCGGCGAGATCTGGCTCGGCGGCAAGGAGCTGGTCAGCGCCTCCCCGGACGAGGTGCGCCGGCTGCGCGGCCGCGAGATGGCGATGATCTTCCAGGACCCGCTGTCCGCGATGCACCCGTACTACAAGATCGGCGACCAGATCGTCGAGGCGTACCGGGTCCACAACAACGTCAGCAAGAAGGTCGCCCGCACCCGCGCCATCGAGATGCTCGACCGGGTCGGCATCCCCGAGCCCGCCAAGCGCGTCGACGGCTACCCGCACGAGTTCTCCGGCGGTATGCGCCAGCGCGCCATGATCGCCATGGCTCTGGTCAACAACCCCGAGCTGCTCATCGCGGACGAGCCGACCACCGCCCTCGACGTCACCGTCCAGGCGCAGATCCTCGACCTGATCCGCGACCTCCAGAAGGAGTTCGGCTCCGCGGTCGTCCTCATCACCCACGACCTGGGTGTGGTGGCCGAGATCGCCGACGACGTGCTGGTGATGTACGGCGGCCGGTGCGTGGAGCGCGGTCCGGTCGACGAGATCTTCGAGAAGCCGCAGCACCCCTACACCTGGGGCCTGCTGGGCTCGATGCCGCGCATCGACCGCGAGACCTCCGACCGGCTCATCCCGGTCAAGGGCCAGCCGCCGAGCCTCATCAACGTCCCCTCGGGCTGCGCCTTCCACCCGCGCTGCCCGTACGCGGACCTTCCCAAGGGGAACGTCACCCGCACCGTCCGCCCCGAGCTGCAGCAGGTCGACGGCGGCCACTGGTCCGCCTGCCACCTCTCGGCCGAGGACCGGACGCGGATCTGGACCGAAGAGATTGCGCCGAAGCTGTGAGCGACACGAAGAAAACCGACGAGGCGGTCATCCCGCAGCAGGCGCCGGCTCCCGAGGAAGCGTCCGGGAAGGCGTCCGGTGAGCGGGAGGTGCTGCTGAGGGTCGAGGGCCTGCAGAAGCACTTCCCGATCAAGAAGGGCATCCTGCAGCGGCAGGTGGCCGCGGTGAAGGCCGTCGACGGCATCGACTTCGAGGTGCGCAAGGGCGAGACCCTGGGCGTGGTCGGCGAGTCGGGCTGCGGCAAGTCGACCATGGGCCGGGTCATCACCCGTCTCCAGGACCCGACCGGCGGCAAGGTCACCTTCGAGGGCCAGGACATCACGCACCTGTCCACCGCGAAGATGCGCCCGCTGCGCCGCGACATCCAGATGATCTTCCAGGACCCGTACGGCTCCCTGAACCCGCGTCACACCATCGGCTCCATCGTCTCCGCGCCGTTCCGGCTGCAGGGCGTCGAGCCGGAGGGCGGGGTCAAGAAGGAGGTCCAGCGCCTCCTCGAACTGGTCGGCCTCAGCCCCGAGCACTACAACCGCTACCCGCACGAGTTCTCCGGCGGTCAGCGCCAGCGCATCGGCATCGCCCGCGCGCTCGCCCTGAAGCCGAAGCTGGTCGTCGCCGACGAGCCCGTCTCCGCCCTGGACGTCTCCATCCAGGCCCAGGTCGTCAACCTCATGGACGACCTCCAGGAGGAGCTCGGCCTGACGTACGTGATCATCGCCCACGACCTCTCCGTCGTCCGGCATGTCTCGGACCGGGTCGCGGTGATGTACCTCGGCAAGATCGTCGAACTCGCCGACAGCCCCAAGCTGTACGAGACGCCGATGCACCCGTACACCAAGGCCCTGATGTCGGCCGTGCCGGTGCCGGACCCGAAGCGCCGGGGCCAGAAGAGCGAGCGCATCCTGCTCCGCGGTGACGTGCCGTCGCCGATCGCCCCGCCGTCCGGCTGCCGCTTCCACACGCGGTGCTGGAAGGCGACGGAGATCTGCAGGACGACCGAGCCGGCGCTCATCGAGCTCCGCCCGGGCCAGCGGGTCGCCTGCCACCACCCCGAGAACTTCGCCGACCAGGCCCCGCAGGACACGGTCCTGCTGACCGCGGCGAAGGAGGCCTCGGAGCTGGTGGGCGAGGCGGTCCTGGAGGAGGAGGCCAAGACGTCGGCGGCGGTCGCGGCAGAGGTGGCCGAAGCCGAGGCGGCCGAGGCCGAGGTCGCCGAAGCCGAGGTTCCCGAGGTTCCCGAGGCCGACGCCTCTGAGCCGGACGCCTCCGACGCCGAGGAGCCGGCCGCCGAGGAGGCCGACGCGCCCGCGGCTGACGCGTCGTCCGAGACTCCGGACGCTTCCGAGGCTTCCGACGCCTCCACAGCGGCGTCACAGAAGTCACAGGAGTCAACCGACAAGTAGCCCATGACACAACTAGGTAAAGTCATGTACATGTCTTTACCGAAGGGCGCAGAGTCGACCGTGTCCGTGCACTGACCGGCACGCTCGAAAGGGACGACTCATGCGCCTCTCCCGTTCGGCACGTACGGCGGCCGTCGCAACCGCGGCGGCCGCCTCCTTCGTCATCGCCGCCGCCCCCGCCCCCACCCCGGGCGCCGACGGCATCGGCGACCCCTACTTCCCGCAGCTGGGCAACGGCGGTTTCGACGCCCGCCACTACGACCTCGACGTGGCCTACGCCCCGGACACCGGCCGACTGGACGGTCGTACCACCCTCACCGCCCGCGCCACCCAGAACCTCTCCTCCTTCGATCTCGACCTGCAGAAGCTGGAGGTCACCCGGGTCGAAGTGAACGGCAGACGCGCCCAGTTCACGCGCAGCGGCGACGAGATCACCGTCACCCCGAAGGACGCCCTGCGCAAGGGCCGGGACTTCACCGTCTCCGTCACCTACGGCGGGATACCCGAGCCGCTCAACGGCCCCATCGTCTTCGGCTCCGACTACGGCTGGATGAAGACCGCCGACGGCGTCTTCGTCGCCTGCGAGCCCAACGCCGCCTCCACCTGGTTCCCGTCCAGCGACCACCCCTCCGACAAGGCCACCTACGACATCCGGATCAAGGCGCCCGAGGGCCTGACCGGTGTCTCCAACGGCCGGCTGGTGTCGACGTACGACAAGGGCGGCTCGACGTTCACGCACTGGCGCGAGTCGAAGCCGATGGCGACCTACCTCGCCACCGCCACCATCGGGAAGTTCGACGTGCGCACCGGGGAGACGCCCTCGGGCATCCCGATCTACGTCGCCATCGACCCGGTGCTCGCCAACAGCAACAACGTCGACGTCTACGCGGTGACGGCCGCCGCCACCGACTACTGGTCCCAGGTCTTCGGGCCGTACCCCTTCGAGGAGACCGGGGCCATCGTCGACGACATGCCCGAGGCCGGGTTCTCGCTGGAGGTGCAGAGCAAGCCGGCCTACTCGGCGGTGCGCAGCGAGACCACGATCGTGCACGAGCTGGCCCACCAGTGGTTCGGCGACTCGGTGAGCGTGGCGCAGTGGAAGGACATCTGGCTGAACGAGGGCTTCGCCACCTACGCCCAGTGGCTGTGGGCGGAGCACCAGGGCACCCGCTCGGCCCACGACTCCTTCCTGGCCGGCTACAACTCCCGGGCCGCCGACAACCCCTTCTGGCAGATCACCGTCGCCGACCCGCAGCGGGACACCATGTTCGCCTCGGCGGTCTACCAGCGTGGCGCGATGACCCTGCAGATGCTGCGCGAACGGATCGGCGACACCGCGTTCTTCAAGCTCCTGCCCGCCTGGACGAAGCTGCACCGCTACGGCAACGCCGACACCGCCGACTTCATCCGGCTCGCCGAGAAGATCAGCGGACAGCAGCTGGACGACCTCTTCCAGACCTGGCTGTTCACCACGGGGAAGCCGACCCTGTAGGCCGTGGGCCTGGCTTTGTAAGGTGAACGCACCCTGACAGGACACAATGTCAGGGTGCAGCTCCAGCAACTCTTCTCTCCCTCCGTCCAGCACACGCTCGATGTGATCGGCATCTTCGTCTTCGCGATCTCCGGCGCGCTGCTGGCCGTCCGCAAGAACTTCGACGTCTTCGGCATCGGCGTGATGGCCGAGGTCACCGCGCTGGGCGGAGGGATCTTCCGGGACGTGATCATCGGGGCGGTACCCCCGGCCGCCTTCACGGACCTGGGGTACTTCATCACCCCGCTGATCGCCGCCCTGGTGGTGTTCTTCCTGCATCCGCACGTGGAGCGGATCCAGTCGGCGGTCCTGGTCTTCGACGCGGCCGGCCTCGGCCTGTTCGCGGTCAGCGGCACGACCAAGGCCTACTCCTACGGCCTCAACCTCACCGCCTCCGCCGCCCTGGGACTCGCCACCGCGGTCGGCGGCGGCGTGCTCCGGGACGTGCTCGCCAACGAGGTTCCCTCGCTGCTGCGCTGGGACCGCGACCTGTACGCGGTCCCGGCGATCGTCGGGGCGACGACGGTGGTGCTGTGCATCCACTACGACGCGCTGAGCCCGTTCACCAGCGGGCTCGCGGTCGTCACCGCTTTCGTGCTGCGCCTGCTCGCGATGCGGTACCACTGGCGAGCGCCGCGTGCGTGGAACCGGCGCTCGACGGTTCGGGAGGAGTAGTCCCGGACCGGACCCGGCTCTGGCCCATGTTGACCGTGAGCCACTCGAAGACCGTCTGCACCTGGGGCCGCCACAGGGCCATGTTGTGGCCGCCGTCGCTGCGCGGCAGGTACACCACGTGCACGGTCGTCGGGGCCTTGGAGATCTGTTCGAGCGCCACGGCGGCCTGGTAGCCGTCACCGGACTCGCCGGAGAGGTAGAGCGCGATCCGGGGCGGGGTGGTCGCCTTCCTCAGCAGCAGGTAGGGGTTGTTCTCCTCGCGCAGGGCGATGCTCTGTGCGGCGAGTGAATTGCGTTCGCCGATCGGGTCGTTGTAGCCGGACAGGCTGATCGCCGCCCGGTAGCGGTCCGGGTGGGCGACGGCCAGCTTGACCGCGCAGTGCGCGCCCGCCGAGTACCCGGCGGTGGCCCAGCCGGCGGGGGCGGGCGCGGCCCGGAAGTTGTCGGTCACCATCTTCGGCACGTCGATGCTGAGCCAGCTGTCGGCGTTGACCGTGCCCGGGATGTTGGCGCAGCCGGTGTCCACCCCGGCCAGCAGGTTGGTGCGCGGCGCGACCAGGATGAAGGGCGCGACCCGGCCGCTGCGCATCAGCGGTTCCAGCTGCGAGGTCACCTTCATGGAGCCGAACCAGGCCTTGGCCGAACCGGGGTAGCCCGGCAGCAGCTCCACGACCGGGAACTTGTGGTTCCTGTACTTGGCCTCACCGTACTGGGGTGGCAGCCAGACGTAGACCTCGGCGTTCACCCCGGAGATCCGGCCCTTGAGCTGGGTGACCCGCACCCCGCGCATGCCCGGTCCGCTCGCCGCGGTGAAGGACTGCCTCACCTTGGGCAGGGTCTTCAGCGCTATGCCGCCGGTACCGTCCCGGCCGAGGTTCGCGGCCTGCTGGACGTGGTTGCCGGTACCGAGCAGGTCGGCCCAGTTGTCGTACAGGTTGTTCTGGTTGTTGACCAGTACGAAGATCAGGGTGACCGCCGTTCCCTGGGCGAACAGCAGCATCAGGACCCGGGCCGCCGTACGCACGGCCTTGGGTCCCCGCATCCTCGACCACAGGAAGAGCGGCAGTATGAGGGCGACCACGGACAGGACGATGGTCGTGTAGAGGAACGGAGTCCCGGTGAGGCTCATGTCCCCATAGAGGGGAATCCGGAGCCCCGGGTTACGGACGTGTCCGGACACTTACCTAGAAATTGCCGGAACCTCACTCGGCGGAGGGATCCTTTACCGGCCGGTCCGCTGGTATGTGGATCACAAAAGCTACCGCTTAGTAATTACCTATTGTACGGTTCAGGCATGCCAGAAGCAGCATCCACGCGGGCCGTGATCGGCGACAGCGAGTTCGACCGCGACACCGCGGTCACCCGGCGCTCTCCCGGGGTCTACGACATCGACCTCTCGGCCGGCTGGACCATCATCAACGCGGTGAACGGCGGCTATCTCCTCGCCGTGCTCGGCCGGGCGCTCGCGGACACGCTGCCGCATCCGGACCCGTTCACCATCTCCGCGCACTACCTGACCGCGTCCCAGCCGGGCCCGGCCGTGATCCGCACGGACACCGTCCGCACCGGCCGCACCCTCTCCACCGGCCAGGCCTCGCTCTTCCAGTACGACGACGAGGGCCACGAGGTCGAACGCATCCGCGTCCTCGCCTCCTACGGCGACCTCACCACCCTCCCCGACGACGTCCGGACGACGGCCGTCCCGCCCGCGTTCCCGGCCATGGACCAGTGCTTCGGCCCCGAGGACGGCCCTGCCCCGGTCGACGGCAGCTCCGCCATCACCGACCGCCTGATGCTCAAGCTGGACCCGTCCACCCTCGGCTGGGCCCTCGGCGCCCCCTCCGGCAAGGGCGAGATGCGCTCCTGGTTCGGTCTCGCCGACGGCCGTGACCCCGACCCGCTCTCCCTGCTCCTGGCGGTGGACGCGCTGCCGCCCACGGCCTTCGAGATCGGCCTGAAGGGCTGGGTCCCCACGGTCGAACTGACCGTCCACGTCCGCCACCGCCCCGCCCCGGGCCCGCTGCGCGTCTCCATCACCACCCGCAACCTGGCCGGCGGTTTCCTGGAGGAGGACGCCGAGGTCTGGGACAGCGCGGACCGCCTGGTCGCCCAGTCCCGGCAGTTGGCCCGGGTCCGGCTGGGCTGACGACCCCGTTCTGTCACGGGCTTGTATCAGCGAGTAGACAGCGACCGTGTGGGAAGGCGCAGGTCAGCGCGGTGTCTTGAGCTTTCCTTTACCCGAATCACAGGCTGGGGACAGTGCGGCCCCAAGTACGCCCTAAGCGCCGTTGGTTGAGTGCCACGCCTCAGGACTCCCTCATCCTTTATGGAGTTGTCTCTCATGAAGCGTGTACGTCTCGTCCCCGCGGTCGCCCTGCTCGCCGTGTCCCCGCTGCTGTTGACCGCGTGCGGCTCGGGCGACTCGTCGTCCTCCAGCAGCGGCAACTCCGGCCAGTCGCAGTCTTGTCAGCAGCCGTCCGGGATGCCCACCGGCAACGCCTCCGGCATGCCGAGCGGTGCCCCCTCCGGCGCGCCCACGGGCAACTCCACCGTCAAGCCGACCGGTACCCCGACCGGGATGCCGAGCGGCGGTCCCGGCGGCGGCGGTCAGGGCGGCGGCCCCGGTGGCGGCCAGGGCGGCGGTTGCGGCGGCGGTCAGGGCGGCCCCGGCGGTGCGGCGCCCAGCGGCGCCCCGACCCAGCAGGCGACGAAGAGCTGACGCCACGGGCTGTACGACAGGGGCGGCGCGTCCGGTCTCACCGGACGCGCCGCCCCTTCGCGTTGCCCGCGGGTCAGTCCAGCCAGTGCTGCCGGCCGAGGCTGATCAGCCGCAGCTGACGGGTCGCCACCCGGGTGACGCGCTGCCGCTCCGCGTCCGAGGGGTCCGGTGACTCCAGGGACTCCAGGAACAGCGAGGCGGTGATGAGCATCTGGTCGACGTAGAGGTGGGCGAGCATCAGCAGGTCGTCGTCGTTCCACCCCACGGCCTCGGGGTCCTTGGCCAGCTCGGTCTTGACCTCCACGGCGAACCGGGCGAGCTGGCTGCGGATCTCCTCGCGCACCGGCTGCACCCCGCCGTGCCGTTCCCGGGCGATGAACCGGACGTGCGCCGGATGGGCGGACACATAGTCGGCGATCAGCCGCACCGCGTGGGTGATGCGCTCCTCGCCGGACTTGGACACCGTCGTACGGACCATCGGATGCAGGCTGCCCAGGGCCTCGTCGACGAGCGCGACGCCGAGGTCGGCGGTGGAGCGGAAGTGCCGGTAGAAGGCGGTCGGGGCGACGCCCACGGCCCGGGTGACCTCGCGCAGTCCCAGGCTGCTCAGGCTCTGCTCCTCCAGCAGGGCGAGCGCCGCGTCCAGGAACGCCTGGCGGGTCTTCTGCTTCTGGGCCTGTCGGATGCCGAGGGTGTGACTCATGTCATCCAGTTAACAACTGTTCTCCGGAATTGGAAAGCCGTGCGAGTTGCTAGACTCAAAGTCAGTGAACAACTGTTACTACAACCGTTCACCCAAACTTAACGGAGGGGGGATCCCATCCCATGTTGTTCCTCGTCGCCGCACTCATGCTGCTCGGCGTGGTGCTGGGCACCGTGGCCCACGCACCGCTCGACGTCACCGCCGGGCTGGCCGCCGTGATCGCCGTCTGGCTGGCCGTCTTCGCGCTCCGCGAGCGCCTCGCCCGCCGTCGCCGCACCTCGGCCAACTGACCGTCCACCACGACTCCCAGGAGCTGAGTCATGCTGCACCTCACCGCCCCGGCCACCACCCGCCCCGAAACCCGCACCCGCACCCGTGACGCCGACGGCATGGCCGTCGCCTCCTTCATCCTCGGCCTCCTCGGCCTCCTCGTCCTCAACATGTTCCTCGGCCCCATCGCCATCGTCCTGGCCCTCGTCGCCCTGTGGCGCGGCACCGGCCGCAAGGGCCGCGCCTACCTGGGCCTGACCCTGGGCATCGCCGACCTCGCGGTCCTCGCCATCGCCATGGAGATGTCGAACACGGTCTCCTGGAGCCTGTAGAGGGATCGTTGTGAGCCCCGCGAGGGGCAGCGCCCCGTCAGGGGCGCGGGGCTGTGCTGAATGTGCGGCTCTGCCGCGTGGGCGCGACCGGCCCCGCACGGCCGGAAGTGACCCACCGGCCCGAGCCGGCCACGGCGCCCCTCGGTTCTGCGGCGGAGCCCCCACGTAGAATCGACGTCACCATGGCCTACCTCGACCACGCCGCCACGACCCCGATGCTCCCCGAGGCGGCAGAAGCACTCACCGCTGCCCTGAGCGTCACCGGCAACGCGTCCTCCCTGCACGCCTCCGGCCGCAAGGCCCGCCGCACGGTCGAGGAATCCCGGGAAACCCTCGCGGAGGCGCTCGGCGCCCGCCCCAGCGAGGTCGTCTTCACCTCCGGCGGCACCGAGGCCGACAACCTCGCGGTCAAGGGCCTCTACTGGTCCCGCCGCGCCGCCGACCCCGCCCGCACCCGCGTCCTCGCCAGCCCCGTCGAACACCACGCCGTCCTGGACGCGGTCCACTGGCTCGGCGAACACGAGGGGGCGACGGTGGAGTACCTCCCCGTCGACACCTACGGCCGGGTCCACCCCGACACCCTGCGCGAGGCGATCGCCCGCAACCCCGACGACGTGGCCCTCGCCACCGTCATGTGGGCCAACAACGAGATCGGCACCGTCCTGCCGGTCCGCGAACTCGCCGACGTGACCAACGAGTTCGGCATCCCGCTGCACGCCGACGCGGTCCAGGCCTTCGGCCAGATCCCGGTGGACTTCGGCACCTCCGGCCTCGCCGCGATGACCGTCTCCGGCCACAAGGTCGGCGGCCCGTACGGCATCGGCGCCCTTCTCCTCGGCCGTGAGTACACCCCCGTACCGGTGCTGCACGGCGGCGGCCAGGAGCGGCATGTCCGCTCCGGCACCCTCGACGTCCCGGCGATCGCCTCCTTCGCGGTGGCGGCCCGCCTCGCCGCCGAGCGCCGCGAGTGGTTCGCCCGGGAGATCGGCGCCCTGCGCGACCGGCTGGTCGAGGCCGTCCGTACGGCCGTACCGGACGCGATCCTCGGCGGGGACCCGGTGGACCGCCTCCCGGCCAACGCGCACTTCACCTTCCCGGGCTGCGAGGGCGACTCGCTGCTGCTGCTGCTCGACGCCCAGGGCATCGAGTGCTCGACGGGCTCCGCGTGCACCGCCGGTGTCGCCCAGCCCAGCCATGTGCTGCTCGCCACCGGCACCGACCCGGACCTGGCCCGCGGCACCCTGCGCTTCTCGCTCGGCCACACCTCCACGCAGGCCGACGTGGAGGCGGTCGCCAAGGCGATCGGCCCGGCGGTGGAGCGGGCCCGGGTCGCCGGACTGAGCTGAGAGCAACACGCGGAATCTGCCCCAACTCTGTTCCAAAGAGGGTGAGTTGAGGGGTTCTTTCCCAGCAATCTCACAGTGCGTGGCCATGGCCCGCCTCAGGTCGTTCCCTAAGTTCTCCAGACATGACAGACAACGCCTCTGCCTCCGGGCAGACCCCCGAGCCCCTCTCCTCCGACGACTCCGCCGCCCAGGCCGGCGGCCGCCACCGCGTGGACAACACCATGAAACGGCGGCGTGTGCTGATCGGCGGCGCCACCATCGCCGCGGCCGGCGGGCTGATGGCCGCGGGCCTCGCCTCCGCCGACACCACCACCTCGGAGGCCGGCGCCGACGCCACCACCGCGACCAGCGACGCCTCCTCCGGCGTCTGCACCCTCAACGCCGAGGTCACCGAGGGTCCCTACTCGCTCGATGGTGCGCTCGTGCGAGAGGACGTCCGCGAGGACAAGGAGGGCGTCGAGGTCCAGTACACCTTCACCGTCGTCGACCAGGCCAACGACTGTGCCCCGCTCGCGGACGCGCTGGTCGAGATCTGGCACTGCGACGCGCTCGGCGAGTACTCCGGCTTCGTCGGCAAGAACGGCCACACCGAGACCGACGACGGCACCTTCCTGCGCGGCGGTCAGCTGACCGACTCCAACGGCGAGGTGAGCCTGATCTCGATCTGGCCGGGCCACTACGTCTCCCGGGCCGTCCACGTCCACATGCGGGTGCACACCGACGTGACGCTGACCGACGACTCGTACACCGGCGGCTCGGTCATCCACACCGGGCAGCTGTTCTTCGACGCGGACATCAACACCGAGGTCCAGGCGAGCTCGCCGTACTCGGACAACACCACCACGGAGACCCAGCTCTCCGACGACACCATCTACGACGACGGCGGTGCCTCCTCCGGCCTGCTGACCCTGACCGCACTGGGTGACAGCGTCTCCGACGGGTACAAGGCGACGCTCACCGTGGGTGTCAGTACCTCCTGAGGCCGACGGGCCCGGAGTTCGCTGACACCGCCGGCCCGGTGACCCACCCGTCAGGGGCACCGGGCCGGCCGGTCAGCCCAGCTCCCGGGCGAGCGCCCGCAGGTCGTCGTCATCGGCGAGGCGGTTCTCCCGGGCCATCAACTGCTTCACCTGATCGAGCAGTTGGTCCAGGGCGGCCGGCGGCAGGTCGATGCCCAGAGCTGCCGTCCGGTCGGCCAGGGTGTAGGGGCCGCTGTCCGGGGTGAAGGGGATCCGCCGCTCGTTGCCGACCAGGGACGGCTCCACGCAGTTGTGGAGCAGCGGGTCCACCGCCGTCTCCTGGGTGATGAAGTCCAGACCGCCCCAGCAGAAGGCGTCCGGACCCGTGATCGGATGGTTCCAGGCGGTCCGGTAGCCCGTCACCTCCGCCCCCAGCCGGGCGAGGCGGGTGAGCTCCTCGGTGCGGATGCCGGTACGGACGCCGTAGACGGCCTCGAAGGCCAGGGCGGTGGCGGCGAGATCGGCGTTGCCGGGGCCGCCGCAGTAGCCGTTGACCGACAGTTCCACGGCGGTGGCGCCGGCCCGGACGGCGGCGACCGCGCAGCCGACGGCCAGCCCGAACGTGTTGTGCGGGTGCAGGCCCACCTCGACGTCCGGCGCCAGCTCCTTCGTCCGGTACACCAGATAGCCGTAGGCCTCCGGGCTCAGCGCGCCCGGTCCGTCGAAGAGGGTCAGCTCGCCGGCCCCGGCCCCGGTGAGGGCCGCGACCGTCGTGGCGTGGTCCTCCTCCGTCAGGTACGACACCATCAGCATCGGCGCGATCACCTCCAGGCCCAGCGAGCGGGCGTACTCGATGAGCCGCGCCGCCCGCCCCAGTACGGCGGCCCGGTCGTGCGCGGCCCGAGGGGTCCGCCACTCCTCGCCCCGCCAGGCGGCCGCGTACACGTCGGGCCGGTAGAGCAGCGCCGTCTCGCCGAAGCCCTGCACCCACACCTGGACGGCGTCGTAACCGGCCCGCGCGGCACGGTCGACGTCCTCCGTCGAGCGCATCAGCGGGCAGATCACCCGGCACTTCGGGTTCTCGCCCTTGACCAGATCCACCTCTGCCTTCAGCACGTCCTGCGCGCGCCCGCCGGGCCCGGCGGTGACCACCTCCGGCACCCCGGTCGCCACCACCCGCCGCAGAAAGGCGCGCTTCGCCGCCGCCGGGGCCGTGACGCCCGGCAGGGTCTCCAGTGAACGCAGGGTGGCGTCCCGCAGCCGGACCGACTCCGGCAGTGAACCCACCACATCCGTACGGCGGTTGAGCGGACTCACCGACCAGCGGCCGGGCTCGTGGGCGCCGGGCGCCCGCCGGGCGTCGAGCTCGGCACGGAAGCGGGCGATCTCCTCCGGGGTGAAGACGGGGGGTTTCTGCACGGTTGTCCTCCGGCTCGGCTGCTTCCTCGGTACCGAAGCCCATACAAGCCCTCTGTCGACACCCTTGGCAAGAAGGTGCAGGAGATCCGCTCAACAAAGCTCTCATGTTTACTTTGTGTCGACACTTGGCTATGACTGTCGGCAGGCTCCGATCCCCCATGGAGGGAGGCTCCTGTGCTTCAGGACACGCCAGAACCCCAATCCCGGCCCCGCCCGGGGCGGCTCGCCGGCAAGGTCGCCGTCATCGGCGGCGCCGGCAGCGTCGGCCCCGGCTGGGGCAACGGCCGCGCCGCCGCCGTGCTCTTCGCCCGCGAGGGCGCCGCGGTCCACCTGACCGACCGGGACAAGGGCGCGCTGGAGGTCACCGCGGACCAGATCCGCGCCGACGGCGGCACGGTCCGCACCGATCTCCTGGACGTCACCGACCCCGACGCCGTCCAGGCCTACTTCACCGAGACCGCCGGCCGCGCCGGCCGGATCGACATCCTCGTCAACAACGTCGGCGGCTCCCGCCCCGGCGGCGCCGTGGAGCTGAGCCTGGAGGACTGGGAGAGCCAGCTCCGGACCAACCTCACCAGCGCCTTCCTCGCCTGCAAACACGTGATCCCGGTGATGCGGCGGGGCGGGGGAGGGGCGATCGTCAACACCTCCTCCTGCTCCGGGCTGCGCTGGACCGGCGCCGCCCAGGTGGGGTACGCGGCGGCCAAGGCGGCGGTCATCCAGCTGTCCCGGGTCACGGCCGTCCAGTACGCGCCGGACGGGATCCGGGTGAACACCGTCGTGCCGGGGCAGCTGCACACCCCACTGGTCGAGGCCCGCCTCGCCGGTCAGCGCGCCGGCGGTGACGTGGAGAAACTGCTCGCCCAGCGGCAGGCCCGGATCCCGCTCGGCTTCATGGGCGACGGGCGGGACACCGCGTACGCGGCGCTCTTCCTGGCCTCGGACGAGGCACGGTTCGTCACCGGCACCGAGATCGTCGTCGACGGCGGAATGACGGCGCGCTGTGACTGAACCCGCCGCGCCCGCACCGGCCGTCCTGCCCCAGCCCCCGCTCCCCGCGCCCTCGCCGGGGTGCCCACCCCCGCACCCGTCACCCCGGGCGCCGAAACTCCTCCTGCCACCGGGCAGTTGCGACGCCCACTGCCACATCTTCGGGCCCGCGGGCCGCTTCCCGTACGCGCCGGAGCGCACCTTCACCCCGCTCGACGCGCCCAAGGAACAACTCCGGGCCCTCCACGCCCACCTGGGCCTGACCAGAGCGGTGGTCGTGCAGTCGTCCTGCCACGGCCACGACCACCGGGTGCTGCTCGACGCCCTCGCGGCCGGCGGCGGCCGGGTGCGGGGCGTGGCCCTGATCGGCGAGACCACGAGCCGGGCCGAGGTGGAGGAACTGCACCGGGCGGGCGTCCGCGCCTTCCGGCTCAACTTCCTGCCCCACCTGCGGAGCCGGCCGACGCACACCGAGATCGACGCCGTACTGGAACGCGTCGACGGCCTCGGCTGGGCCGCCCAGCTCCACGTACGCGGCGACGACCTGCCGGGCCTGACCGACGTCGTACGCGCCCTGCCCGGCCGGGTGGTGATCGACCACATGGGCCGCGTCGACCTGACCGCGGGCCGCGACAGCCCGGCCACCCGCACCCTGCGCACCCTGCTCGACACCGGTGACGTCTGGGTCAAGGTCAGCGGCGTCGACCGGATCTCCCTGCAGGGCCCCCCGTTCACCGACGCCGTCACCCTCGCCGCGTCCCTGGTCGCCCACGCCCCCGAGCGCGTGGTCTGGGGCACCGACTATCCCCACGTCAACATCACCGGCGACCCCCCGGACGACGGCTTACTGGTCGACCTCCTCGAACGCATCGCCCCCGAACCAGCGGTACTGCAACGCCTGTTGGTAACCAACCCGACCGAACTCTTCGACTTCGACGAGTAGAGCGCCCCGCCAGGGGCGCGGGGAACTGCGCGCTCAACCCCCACGGCGCCGCACTTGACCGACAACCCATCCGCGGCCTCCTGGCGAAGCACCTAGTGTCGCCAGAGATGCCAGATATTTCGATGACACATCCCTTGAAGCCCGAAAGTGTCGACAGTATGGTCCCCGTTGAAACGCGTGAGGAGACGGCCATGCACCAACTGCCCCCGGGCACCCTCATCCGGCGCGGCGACGAGTCCTACGAACGGGCCCGTCTCGACGCCGTCTGGAACGAACGCAAACCCGACCGCCACCCCGACGCCATCGTGCTCGCCCGCACCGAGCTGGACGTCGTCGCCGCCGTCCGGCTGGCCCGCGCCGAGGGGCTGCCCATCGGCATCCGCTCCGGCGGGCACAGCTGGGTCGGCAACGGCGTCCGCGACGGCGGGATGCTGCTCGACCTCTCCCGCCTGACGGAGGTCACCGTCGACCCGTCGACCCGGACGGCCACCGCCCAGCCGGCGGCCACCGGCCCCGCCCTGCTCGAAGCCGCCGCCCCCCACGGTCTGTTCTTCCCCACCGGCCACGCCCCCACCGTCGGCCTCGGCGGATTCCTGCTCGGCGGCGGCTACGGCTGGGACTCCCGTCACCTCGGCCCCGCCTGCCTCAGCATCCGCGCCGTGGACGTCGTCCTCGCCGACGGCACCCTGGTGCACGCCACCGACGCCAACCACCCCGCCCTGCTGTGGGCGGCGCGCGGCAGCGGCCCCGGCTTCTTCGGCGTCGTCACCCGCTTCCACCTCGCCCTGCACCCGGCCCCGAAGCGGCTGCTGCGCACCCTGCACAGCTACCCCCTCGACCTCCGGGACGAGGTACTGGCCTGGACGTACGACATGCTCGAACTGCTGCCGACGGAGGTCGAGTTCTCGGCCAAGGTCGGGTTCGTGGAGGGCCTCGACCGGCACACCGTGTCGGTCACCGCCACCGCCTTCGCGCAGGACGAGGACTCCGAGCCGCTCGCGCTGCTGGAGACGGCGCCCTTTCGGTCTCAGGCCCTGCGTGCGGTCGTCGGCGCGGAGACGACCATGGCCGAGCTGTACACGCACGCCGACCGGATGACCCCGGCCGGGATGCGCTGGGCGCTGGACGGCATCTGGACCGACGAGCCGGTCGACAAGGTGCTGGCCGCGGCCCGGCCGCTGTTCGACTCCGCGCCGGACACCACCAGCCACGTCCTGTGGATGCTGTGGGGCGGCTTCCCGGAGCGCCCTGACGCCTGCTGGTCCAGCCAGGCCAAGCTCTATCTCTCGCCCAACGCCGGCTGGACGGACCCGGCCGAGGACCTCCTGCACGAGCGGTGGGCGCACGGCGAACTCGCCGCGATCCAGCACCTGTCCACGGGGCTGCAGTTCTCCGACAACAACCTCGCGGACCGCCCCGACCACGGGCTCAGCCCGGCCAACGCGGGCCGCCTGGAGGAGATCCGGGCCGTGTACGACCCGGACGGTCTGTTCCGCACCTACATGACCCCCGCCGAATCCACCACCGCCTACGCCGCCGCGGGCCCCGCGCGGACGCAGTGATCCACGCCCCGAAGGAGAGCCGTTCCATGCAGACTTCGAGAAACCCGCGGCGCCGCACCCTCGTCCTGCTGACCGCCCTGGCCGCCGGCATGTCGCTGACCGCCACCGCCTGCGGCGGCGACTCGGCCGCCGGCACCCAGACCGCCGACGGCAAGGCGAAGATCACCGTGCTGCGCTCCAACGGCGCCATCTTCGAGCCGCTCTACATAGCCGAGCAGCAGGGCTACTTCAAGGACGCGGGCCTCGACGTCACCATCAAGGCCGGCGCCCAGGACACCTCGCAGAACGCGCCCTCCGTCCTCAACGGCGAGGCCCAGTTCGCGATGACGGACAGCTCGGGCTTCCTCAAGGGCGCGGCCTCGGGCATGGGCATCCGGATCGTCACCGGCCTGCAGTCCGCGACCACGAAGACCGACCCCACCGACGGACTCCTGGTGAAGAAGGACAGCAAGATCACGTCCTTCAAGGACCTGGAGGGCAAGACCGTCGGCATCTCCGCGCTCGGCGGCACCATCCAGTTCATCTGCGAGTACCTGACCCAGAAGGCCGGCGGCGACCCCTCGAAGATCAAGTTCGTGGCGCTGCCCACGACTTCGCTGACCGACGCCGCCAAGTCCGGCAAGACCGACGCGGTGTTCTCCTTCGGCCCGTTCTACTTCGCCGCCAAGGACAGCGGGCTGCGCTCCATCGGCAACGGCATGAACGACCTGCCCGGCATGGTCCAGGGCCTGCTCTTCGCCAGCCAGAAGTACCTGTCGGCCAACAGTGACACCGCGAAGAAGTTCATCGACGCCGTCGCCAAGGCCATCACCTACGCCGACGCCCACCCGGCCGCCGTCAAGGCCATCGACAAGAAGTACACCCAGGTCGACGCCTCCTTCATCGACGCCCACGACATCAGCTACTACGACAAGAACCTCAACAAGACGATGATGCGCACGGTGATCACGAAGATGCACGAGTTCGGCCTGCTCGACAACGAGCCCAAGGACGCCGACGTGTACTGGGACCAGGCCCCCGTGGTGACCCAGTGAGGGTCCGCCTCCTCCAACTCGGCGCCCTCGTGGCCGTGCTGGCGCTGTGGGCGCTGGTCGCGGCGGCGGGCCCGGTGAGTGCCACGGCACTGCCCGGCCCCGCCGCCGTCGCCGGCGCGCTCGGCGACCTGCTCGGCAGCGGGACCTACTGGCAGGCCATAGGGGACACCCTGGACGGGGCGGTCATCGGGCTCCTGGCCGCCGTCGCCGTCGGCATCCCGGTCGGCCTGGTCACCGGGGTGTACGCGGCGGCCGAGGAGTCCTCCCGGCTGCTGGTGGAGATCCTGCGCTCCTTCCCGGTCATCGCCCTGCTCCCGGTCTTCCTGCTGGTGCTCGGCTCCACCCCGGGCATGAAGGCGACGGTCGTCTTCATCGCCTGCGTCTTCCCGATCCTGCTCCAGTCCCAGTACGGCGCCCGGAGCGTGACCCCGGCCGTGCACGAGACCGTGCACAGCTACCGCATCCCCCGCCTGCTCCGCTTCCGCCGGGTGATCCTGCCCGGCGCCGTCCCCTCCGTGATGACCGGCCTGCGGCTGGCCGCCACCACCTCCGTCCTGGTCGCCATCGGCGTCGAGGTGCTCACCACCCTGCCCGGCATCGGCCACATGATCATGGAGTCGCAGCAGGCCGGCGCCTCGGACCGGGCCTATGCCTACATCCTCACGGCGGGCGCGATCGGCTACTCGATCACCCTGCTCGCCCAGTACGCCGAACACCGGCTGCTGCGCTGGCGGCCCCCGGTCCGGGCGGGGGAGGCCTCATGACCCTCCGCGCGGCGATCCGCCAACTCTGGCTCCCCGCCCTGGTCTTCGTGATCCTGCTGATCTCCACCGCGGGCAGCACCAGCTTCTACTTCCCGCCCCTGACCACGGTCCTGCGCACCCTGTGGGACGAACTCGCCGGCGGCGGCCTCCTCGACGACCTCTGGTTCAGCCTCCGCAACATCGTGCTCGGCCTGGCCCTCGCCACCGTCCTCGGTGTCGGCGCGGGCCTGGTCATCGGCGAGGTCCGCACCCTGCGCCTGGCCCTCGGCCCGCTCCTCGACTTCGCCCGCGCCACCCCGACCGTCGGCTTCGTGCCGGTCATCATCCTCACCCTGGGCATCGGCTCGGGCCCCAAGGTCTTCCTGATCTTCCTCGGCTCCGTCTGGCCGATCCTGCTCAACACCATTGCCGGGGTGGGCCAGATCAACCCCGCCGTGCACGAGACCGCCCGCGGCTACCGCGTCCCCTGGCACCTGCAACTGCGCCGGGTGGTGCTCCCGGGAGCCCTGCCGCAGATCTTCGCCGGCATCCGGGTCGCCCTGTCCATCGCCGTCGTCCTCATGGTCGTCAGCGAGATCTACGGTTCCCCGATCGGCCTCGGCAACTTCATCCTGCAGAGCGGATCCAGCTTCCACGTCGCCGACACCTGGGCCGGCACCCTCCTCATCGGCGTCCTCGGCTACGGCCTGAGCGTGCTGCTCCTGCTCTGCGAGCACGCCCTCCTCGGCTGGTACCACCAGCGCGCCCCCCGGACCCGCCGCCTCCTGCCCACCATGTCCACCGAGCCCACCGAGCCCGTCGAGAAGAAGAGCAACGGAGTGGTCGTATGACCCGCGGATCCGCCCTCCACGT
The DNA here is from genome assembly GCF_043201555.1 of Streptomyces sp. NPDC048288. Taxonomy (NCBI): domain Bacteria; kingdom Bacillati; phylum Actinomycetota; class Actinomycetes; order Kitasatosporales; family Streptomycetaceae; genus Streptomyces; species Streptomyces sp. NPDC048288. The sequence goes on along the minus strand of NZ_JBICZD010000009.1, from coordinate 308,841 downwards.
CGAGGACCTCTGCATGACCTTCGGGCAGGGCAGCCCGCAGGAGCACCGGGTGCTCGCCGGACTCACCCTGCGGGTGGACCCGGGGGAGTCCGTGTGCATCGTCGGCCCGTCCGGCGCCGGCAAGACCACCCTGCTGCGCTGCCTCGCCGGACTCACCCCGCCCACCTCGGGCGCGGTCCGCTACGGCGACCAGCGGCTGACCGAGCCGCACGCCGACATCGCCGTGGTCTCCCAGGACTACCGGGGCTCGCTGCTGCCCTGGATGCGGGTGTGGGACAACGTGGCCTTCCCGCTCCAGGGGCGGGGCGTGAAGAAGGCGGCCCGCAAGGCGACCGCGCTGGAGTGCCTGGACGCCGTCGGCCTCGCGGACGTCGGCGACAAGTACCCCTGGCAGCTCTCCGGCGGCATGCAGCAGCGCGTCGCCATCGCCCGCGGCCTCGCCTACGACGCCCCGGTGCTGCTCATGGACGAGCCGTTCGGCTCGGTCGACGCCCAGTCCCGCTTCGACCTGGAGGACCTCACCCTCCAGCTGCGCCGCGGCCTCGGCATCACGGTCGTCGTCGTCACCCACGACATCGACGAGTCCGTCTACCTCGGCGACCGCGTGATCGTCCTCGGCGGCCGCCCCACGGCCGTACTCGACACCCTGACCGTGCCCTTCGGCACCGACCGCGACCAGCTCACCACCCGCGCCGACCCGCGCTTCGCGGAACTGCGCACGCGAGTGCTGGCCCGGATCCGCGGCGAGCGCCTCGACCAGGACGCCGCGCCCGCCCACAACTGACCCACCCCCCCCACCGAGCAGGGAGGGCGTGCGCCCACGGGCGCCACGCCCGGCTCACCCCTGCCCGTGCCCCCCCGTGTCGCCGCACGGCGATGCCCCCTGCCCGAAAACACTGGAAGACAAAGGAGTTCACAGTGCTGCCCACCGACAACCGGACGGACCACGAGGACACCACCTCCGCCACCGACCTGCTCGACCGGCCGATCGCCAACCGGGCCCGCCCCCGCGCCCTCATCATCGCGGTGGCCGCCGCCTTCGCCCCCACCCTGCTCGCCCCCGCCACCGCGCAGGCCGCCGGCCGCAAGAACGGCAAGGGCAAGGGCGCCAAGGCCGACACCTGCATCACCGTCGGCTCGGACGAGACCCTGACCCTCACCGAGACCACCACCGCGACCTGCCTGACCATCGAGGAGGGCGGCACCATCGCCGTCCCCGACGGCTACAGCCTCTCCCTCACCGTCAACGGCGTGGAGACCGGCAGCGAACTCGCCGCCCTCACCGACGGGAACGGCGGCGTCGCCACCGCCATCGCGGCCGGCACCTACACCGGCACCATCGTCCTGAACGTCGCCGAGGCCACCGACGTCACCTACTCCACCCTCACCTTCCCCTTCCGCCAGGCCATCTACGTCGACGCCGACGGCGTGGACGAGTCCAAGTCCGTCCCCTCCGACGTCGTGGGCGGCACCGTCACCGACACCGCGGCCTCCGACATCACCCTGCTCTCCAACGGCGAGGCCTTCAACGGCGTCTACGTCGCCGGCGGCGGCAGCTACACCCTCACCAACCCGACCATCGCCTTCGACGGCAACGGCCGCTGCGACTTCATCGGCTACGGCGCCTCCGTCGTCGGCACCGGCTCGGGCACCACCGTCGTCCTCGACGGCGCGAACATCAGCAACGTCGGTGTGGTCCGTACGGCCGTCATCGCCGACGCCACCGCCAACGTGATCGTCAAGAACTCCACCATCCACTGCGCCGACGGCGTCGTCCCCGACGAGTACCCGTCGGCCGGCACCGGCGACACCCGCTACATGATCACCGTCCCGTGGATGCTGGGCCTGTCCGGCAACGTCCGCGCCACCAACCTGCTCGGCGCCAGCACCAAGGCGTCGTACATCAACTCCTCGATCTCCTCCGAGAAGTGGGGCGCCCTCTCGGTCGACGGCGGCAGCTACTGCACCCTCACCGCCATCAACAGCACCATCGCCAACACCGGCGGCGAGGGCTACGGCAGCTACGCCATCGGCAACGTCACCGAGCACTTCCTCGGCTGCACCTTCGACGTCGGCGACTACGCCCTGATCCACTGGGGCGCCTCGGCGCACTACGGCGACAGCACCAAGAGCGCCGTCTCCGCCCTCAACACCTCCCTCTCCCTCGGCCTGACCTCCGCCGAACTCGACGACCTGCCCGTCCAGTCGACGACCGTCGACGCGGGCCGCTTCATGGTCATGTGGTACGCGGCGGGCTCGGTCGCCATCGACGGCGGCACCCAGGTCAACACCGGCGAGACCACGTTCATGTGCAAGGCCGTCGCGGGCACCGTCACCGTGGACGGCTCCGACGGCGCCACCATCACCAGCGGCAACGGCGTCCTCTTCCAGCTCATGGACACCGACCGCCCGAGCAGCGTCACGGTCTCCGGCTACCCCTGGTCCAGCGAGACGACCGGCACCTTCACCGAGCCGACCGGCTCCCCGACCAAGTCCTCCAGCTGGACCACCACCAGCTCCCAGTCCACCGACGCGAAGGGCACCTTCACCGACATCGCCCTCACCGGCGACTTCTACAACTCCGTCTGGGGCGGCGGCAACGCCAGCCTCCAGGGCCAGAACCTCACCCTCTCCTTCACCCGCACCACCATCGAGGGCGTCATCTCGGCCAGCACCGCCAAGCACAGCGTCTCCACCATCACCAAGACCGAGTACCGCCAGATCAGCGAGGTCACCAACACCCCGAGCGCCGTCGTCAACAACGGCGTCCTGGTGACCCTGGGCGCCGGCTCGACCTGGACGGTGACGGGAACGTCGTACCTGAGCGCCCTCACCCTGGCGTCGACGGCGGCGATCGAGGCCCCGACCGGCAAGACCGTCACCCTCACGGTCGACGGCACCGCCACCACCATCACCGCCGGCAAGAGCTACACGGGCGCCCTCACCCTGACGGTGTCGTAAACAGACCAAGAGACAAGGGCCGGCCCCCGGGGATGGATGCGAACCGAATCCCGGGGGCCGGAGCTTTTCAATTGAGGAGCCGAGCTTTTCGACTGGGGTGAGGGGATTTCCCTAGGGGCGCGGGGCTGTGTTGAATTTGCGGCTACCGCCGCGTGGGCGCGACCAGCCCCCACCCACCCGCACCCGAATCACAACGTTCTACGCCCCAATCATGTTGTATCCCCCATCAGCCACCAAGAAGCCACCTGTGATGTGCCCCGCATCCTCGGTCGCCAAGAACAGCGCCGCGCCTGCCAGTTCCTCCGGCCCGGGTATGCGGCCGAGCGGCGTAGCCGCCCTGAGCACATCCCCCCGCCCGCTCTTCCAGTCTTCGCGCGCCAACGTCGCCGCCGTCTCGATGAACCCCGGCGCGAAGACATTGACCCGCACCTTCGGCGCCAACGCATGCGCGTACGACTTGGTCAGCCCGATGATCCCGTACTTCGCGGCAGCGTACTGCGGCGCCCGCGCACTGCCCCGCACCACCACCGTCGACCCGATGTTCACGATCGCCCCACCCCCCTCCTGCTCCAGCATCCGCGCCCCGAACTCGTGCGTGCACAGCAACGTGCCCTTGATGTCGACGGCCAGCACATGGTCGATCGACTCCTCCGTGACGTCCCGCCAGGACATCTGCTCACGGGCGACGTCCCCCACGTTGTTGACGGCCACGTCCAGCCGCCCGAAGTGCGCCCACACCTCCTCCGCGAGCCGCGTGATCTGCGCGTGCTCGGAGATGTCGGCCTGCACGACGAGCGCCTTGCGGCCGAGCGCGGTCACGCGTTCCGCGGTCGCCTCGGCCCCCGCGCGGGAACCGCGGTAGTGGACGGCGACATCGGCCCCCTCCCGCGCCGCCCGCACGGCGATCTCCGCACCGAACCCGGTACCGGCACCGGTGACGAGCACGGTCTTCCCAGCGAAACGTTCGAACACGGCGGTCATACGGCCTCCAAAGCCATGATGATGGGGGGGGAGTTCAGACGAGCGTCCGCCCGCCGTCGACGTACAGCACCTGTCCGGTGACGAACGCCGCGGCGTCGGACGCGAGGAAGAGCACGGGCCCGGTCAGATCGGCCGGCCGGCCCAGCCGCCCCGCGGGGACGAGGGACTCCAGGGATGCCCGGACCCCCGGCGCCGCGAGGTAGTCGCGCGTGAGGTCGGTCTCGGTGTAGCCGGGCGCGACCGCGTTGACGGTGACCCCGCTCGCCGCCCACTCCCGCGCCATGACCCGCATCAGCTGGTCGACGCCCCCCTTGGTCGCGGCGTAGGGCGCGTGGTTCGCGTGGGCCAACAGGCCGGACACGGACGACAGGTAGACGATCCGCCCGTACCCGGCCGGCACCATCACCCCGCCCACGGCCCGCCCCAGCCAGAACGCGCTGTCGAGGTTGACCGAGGTGATCCGCTCCCAGACCTCGTCCGGGGTGTCGAGCACCGGCCGCCGGTCGTTGGTCCCCGCGGCGTGCACGAACACGTCGACACCGCCGAGCAGGTCCACCGCACGGTCGACGGCGGCCCGGCAGGCGTCCGCCGACGTCAGGTCGGCGCAGAGCCCCTTGACGGACCCCGAGGCCACCCGGGCCAGGTTGCCCTCGTCGACGTCCAGGACGACCACGGCCGCCCCCGCGTCCGCGAGCTCGCCCGCGACCACCTCCCCGATCCCGCCGGCCCCGGCGACCAGCGCCCTCGTCCCCGTGAAGTCCCATGTCGTCCGCATGGATCGGACGGTAGGTCACCGCACCGATATGTGTCCACACTTTGCGCGCCTATTGACGACCGGGCGGGCTCAAGAGAGGCTGTCTGTCGACAGTTTAGGGAGGTCTGATGAAGCTGGTGACGTTCGACGGCGGCCCGGACCACGGACTGGTGGGCCGACTCGACGGGGACACCGTCGTGGAACTGGAAGTGCCCTCCACCCGTGCGTACTTCGAGCGCGAGGGCCAAGTGGGCGAGACCGGAAGGACGTTCGCGCTCGCCGACGTCCGGCTCCGCGCCCCGATCGTGCCGAAGAAGTTCTTCCACACCGCGGGCAACTTCCGTGAGCACCACGAGGATCTGGTCCGGGTGGACTGGTCCCACCCGGTCAACAAGGGGATCGTGTTCTTCCAGAACGTGGACGCGATCATCGGCCCGGACGAGCCGATCGTGTACCCGGCGAACCTCACCCGGGAACTGGACTACGAACTCGAACTCGCGATCGTCATCGGCAAGCCGGGCCGGTTCTTCTCCGCCGAGCAGGCCGTCGAGCACATCGCGGGCTATGTCGTCTTCAACGACATCACCGCACGGGACATCCAGCGCCGGGAGATGGAGTCCGGGGTCTTCTCCTTCTCCAAGGCGATCGAGACCTTCTGCCCGGTCGGCCCGTACATCGTCACCGCCGACGAGATCGACGACCCGCACGCCCTGGACATGGAGCTCAGGGTCAACGGCGACGTCCGCCAGAAGTCCGACACCGGCCGGATGTCGGTCTCCATCCCGCAGCTGGTCGCCTACCACTCCCCGCAGACCTACAGCGCGGGCGACCTCGTCACCACCGGCACCATCGCGGGCGTGGCCGCGAGCACCGAGGACCCGTTCGCCAACTACCTCAAGCCCGGCGACGTCGTCGAGGCCGAGATCGAGGGCCTGGGCGTGCTGCGCAACCCGGTGGTCTCCTGGCGCGAGGCGTACGGCGAGGACGAGCCGCCGGCAGAGCAGTGGGTGTGACCAAGACATGCGCATCGCACGACTCGCCGGCCGTCCTGTCCTGCTGACCCCCGAGGGCGCCATCGACGTCCCGGCCTCCCTCGGCGCCGACCTCTTCGCCCGCTGGGACGACCTGCGCCGCTGGTCGGCCGCGGCGACCGGCGCCCGCCCGTACGACGAGTCCGACCTGGAGCCCCCGGTCCCGGCCCCCCGCCAGATCTTCGCCGTCGCCCTCAACTACCGCCCGCACACCGCCGAGGCGGGCTACGAGGAGCCCGAAGTCCCGCTCGTCTTCACCAAGTTCGCCACCTGTCTCACCGGCCCGCACACCACGATCACCCTGCCGCCCGGCCATGTCGACTGGGAGCTGGAACTGGTCGCGGTCATCGGCCGCGAGGCCCACCAGGTGCCCGAGGAGAAGGGCTGGGACCCGGTCGTCGCGCTCACCGTCGGCCAGGACCTCTCGGAGCGGATCAGCCAACTCGGGGGAAAACCCGCCCAGTTCTCGCTCGGCAAGTCCTACCCGGGGTTCGGTCCCGTCGGTCCCGCGCTGGTCAGCCTGGACGAGCTCGACGACCCGGACGACCTGGAGCTGACCTGCGAGCTGAACGGCGAGACCGTCCAGCACGACCGCACCGCCAACATGATCTTCCCGATTCCCCGACTGGTCGCCCACCTCAGTCAGTTCTGCACCCTTCTCCCCGGCGACCTGATCTTCACCGGCACCCCCGCAGGGGTCGGCAACCGCCGGGTCCCGCAGCGCTTCCTGACTCCGGAGGACGAACTGGTCAGCCGGATCGGGGGAGTCGGCGAGATGCGCCACCGCTTCTGGAGGCCGCGCACATGACCGTGTTGTTCACCGACGTCCACGTCTTCGACGGCACGGGCCGCGACCCGTTCCCCGCCCAGGTCCTGGTCGAGGGCGACCGGATCACCGCGGTCGCCGAGCGCGTGCCGCGCGACCTGGCCGCCGCCGCCCGGGTGATCGACGGAGGCGGCGGCACCCTGCTCCCCGGACTCGTCGACGCCCACACCCACCTCGGCTTCGGCTCCACCGTCGAGCACCTCTCCCGGCGCCGTGACGAGCCCGCCGAGGAGAAGGCGCTGCTCGTCGCGCACGCCGGCCGGGTCCTCCTCGACCACGGCATCACCAGCGCCTACTCCGGCGGCAACCGGCTGCCCGGCACCGAGGTCGCCGCCCGCAAGGCGTTCGCCGAGGGCTGGATGCCGGGCCCGCGCCTCAAGGCCGCCTCCTGGGAGGGCAGCGCCGGCATGGTCGAGCCCGGCGTCTACGACTTCCCCGGCATCGACCACCGCGCCTCCGACCCGCAGTCGGTGGCCCGGTTCGTCGCCGACATGGCCGAACTCGGCGTCGACATCGTCAAGCTGTCCCTCTCCGGCGAGAGCGCCGTCGTACAGGGCACCTCGCGGATCGTGCAGTTCACCGACGAGGAGGTGGCCGCCGCCGCGCACACCGCCGAGAAACACGGCGTCTGGCTCACCGCGCACGCCCACGCGGCCGAGTCGATCAAGATGGCCGTACGGCACGGCATCCGCGCCGTCTACCACTGCACCTTCGCCGACGAGGAGGCCCTCGACCTCCTCCAAGCCGCCCGCGACCGGATCTTCGTCGCCCCGACCCCGGGCATCATCCACGCCAACCTCCACGAGGCCGACAGCGAACCCGAGCCCGGCATGGAGGTCGAGGCCACCCGGGACGCCGTCCGCGCGGTCGTACCCGAACTCGTGGCGCGCGGGATCCGGGTCGTGCCCGGCGGCGACTACGGCTTCGCCTGGAACCCGGTCGGCCGCAACCTGCGGGACCTGGAGCTGTTCGTCGACTGGTTCGGCTTCACCCCGGCCGAGGCGCTGCGCGCGGCGACGGAGTACGGCGGCCAGGTCATGGGGATGGGCGACGAACTCGGGCTGGTCCGGGAGGGGTATCTCGCGGACCTGCTGCTGGTCGACGGCGACCCGCTGGCCGACATCCGGATCCTCCAGGACCGCGACCGGCTCCGGGTGATCATGAAGGACGGCGTGCTGCACAAGGCGGCCGGGTGATCACCACCCGCACCGGACTCGGCCTGCTGGCCGGGGAGTACGACGGTGAGGTGGCCGTCTTCCGGGGCGTCCCGTTCGCCGCGCCCCCCGTCGGCGAGCTGCGCTGGCGCCCCCCGCGCCCGGCCGCGCCCTGGGACGGCGAACGCCGGGCCGACACCTTCGGCCCGGCCCCGCTGCAGCCCCAGCCGCCCCGCGACTCGATCATGTACCACACCAACTTCGCCGACCGGCGGGCGCTGGTGATGAGCGAGGACTGCCTCTACCTGAACGTGTGGACCCCGGATCCGGCCCCCGCCGCCGGGCTGCCCGTGATGGTCTGGGTGCACGGCGGCGGCAACCGCTACGGCCACGGCGGCCAGGAGATCCACCACGGCCGTGCGCTGGCCCGGCGCGGCCTGGTCGTCGTCACCCTCAACCACCGGCTCGGCGCCCTCGGCTTCCTCGCCCACCCCGAACTCGCCGCCGAGGACGACCTCGGCGCCTCCGGCAACTACGGGGTGCTGGACATCGTCGCCGCCCTCACCTGGGTGCGGGAGAACATCGCGGCGTTCGGCGGCGACCCGGGCCGGGTCACCCTGGCCGGCAACTCCGCGGGCGCCGCCCACATCTGCCACCTCATGGCGGCACCGGACGCCCGGCACCTCTTCCACGCGGCGATCGGCCAGAGCGCCTCGGGCATCGGCCGGGCCGAGGGCCCGCTCCCGGACCAGGCCACCGCGCAGAAGCGGGGGCTGCGCTGGGCGGAGGACCGCGGCCTCGGCGTGCTGCGCCGGCTGGACGGCGTCGAACTCGTCCTCAAGGGCCACTTCGGGCCGGTCGTCGACGGCCGGGTCCTCACCGAACCGAGCGACGACGTCTTCGGCGCCGCCCGCCAGCACGCCGTCCCCCTCCTCGTCGGCACCAACGACGACGAGGGCTCGGTGTACGCCTCCCTGGACATCCTGCGCCGGCTGCCCGTCGAGCCCGGCACGGACGAGGTGTACCCGCTGCGCGGCGGCGACGAAGTCCGCCGTACGGCACGGCGGTTCACCGGCGAGAGCCGGTTCGGGTACCCGGTGTGGCACTGGGCGCGGACCCACGCGGCCCTCGCCCCCACCTGGATGTACCGCTTCACCCGGAGACCGCCGCTGCCCGCCGGCCTCCCGCTCGCCCCGCCCCGGGACGGGCTCCCCGACCACGGCGTCCACCACACCGCCGAACTGCCCTACGTCCTGGACACCCTGGACGCCCGCGCCTGGCCCTGGACCGACGCCGACCGTGAACTCGCCCGCACCATGGCCGACACCTGGGCCCGCTTCGTGACGGACCACGATCCGGGCGGGGGCCCGCTGCCCGCCTGGCCGCGGTTCACGGGGGAGCGGGCGATGGTGTTCGGAGGCGACGGCGTGGCGGTCGGTCCGGTGCAACGCCTCGACGCCTTAAGGCTGTTGGACCGCGTCCCTCGCCCCCTGCTCGACTGAAGCCCGACGGAACGGAAGGACCCCCCATGGCACGACTCCCCGACACCGAAGGCAGCGGCGAGATCGCCGACCGCGTCCGCGCCCGGCGCGGTGGCGGCCTGCATCCGCTGGACCGGATGCTGCTGCACAGCCCGCCGGTGGCCGACGGCTGGAACAGCCTGCTCGGTGCCGTCCGGGGGCGGATGTCGCTGCCCGCCGACCTCCGCGAGCTGGTCGTCCTGCGGATCGCGGTCCTCAACCGGGCGCCGTACGAATGGCAGGCCCATGAGCCCGAGGCCCGGCGGGCCGGGCTCGGGGACGAGGAGCTGGCCGAAGTCCGCAAGGAGAAGCCGGAGTTCGACGGGCGGACCGCGCGGGTCATCGCCTACGCCGACGCGATGACCCGCGATGTCCGGGTGCCCGACGCGCTGTTCGACGCCCTGCGGGCCGACTTCGACGACACCGAACTCGTCGAGCTGACGGCGACCGTGGCGGTGTACAACATGGTGTCCCGGTTCCTGGTCGCCCTGGACGTGCGCGGCTAGCGGTCACGGACTGCGGTTCAGGAAGCCGAGCAGCAGCCGGTTCCAGAGCTCCGGCCGCTCCCAGTGCGGGTTGTGGCCGGCGCCGGGGACGACATGGGACCTCGCTCGGCCGAAACGCCGTGCGAGGCGGTGCAGGCGCGCCGGCGGGCAGTAGGGGTCGGCGTCGCCGGTGATCAGCAGGACGGGGAGGGCGAGGGCCTCCGGAGCATCCGGGGGGAGGGCCGGTGGGGGATTGGTGGCGGTGCCCGCGCGGTCGTGGATCGCCCGCCAGGCGGCGACGCCGTCCGGGTTCCCGGCCCGGTACGCGGGGCCCAACTCCCGTGACTCGACCGGCAGGTGGGCGACGGCGTCCGGCACCGGGAGGTCCAGGGCGCTGCCCGAGAGGGTGAGGCCGAGCAGCCGGCCGGGGTGCGCGAGGGCGTGGGCGAGCGCGATCCGGCCGCCGGCGGCGGCGCCGACGAGGTGGAAGGCGGCCAGGCCGAGATGGTCGGCGAGGGCGGTCAGGTCGGCCACGTCATCGCCGACGGCACCCGTGCCGGGGGCCGAACCGCGGGCGCCGCGCCGTGAGTAGCCGATGACCCGGTGACCAGCGGCGGCCAGCACCGGCCGCTGGTACGGCCAGCTCTCACCGCTGCCGGAGTGCGGATGCAGCAGGATCACGGGAGTGCCGGAGCCGCCGGTGTCCCAGCACCAGAGGCTGCCGTTGCCCGATACTGGCACCCGGTGCTCCGTCACCACCGTGCTCACCATGCCTCACCATGTCTCCCGAACCGAACGACCTATCGCTGTCGACAGACTACGGGTGTCCGGGGTACTGGGCGGTACGAAAGTGCGATAGTGTCGACACCGTTGTGTGCGCGTTGTGTCCGCTGTGAACCCGGAACCGGGCCGGACACGGACCAGGGAGGGCGCCGGATGGCCGATCAGGACACCCATGTCGTGCTCGCCCGCCTGCTGCGGCTGCGCGACCGGCGGGAGCCGCTGGTCGCACAGATCGCCGAGTGGGTGGGCGCCGGGATCATCGAGGGGCGGCTGGCCGCGGGCCAGGACCTCAACAGCGTCGACCTGTCCCGCCGGTTCGACACCAGCCGTACCCCCGTGCGCGAGGCCCTGATGGTCCTCGAACAGGAGGGTCTGGTCGAGATGAAGGCGCGCCGCCGGCCCCGGGTGGCGGCGCCCTCGCTCCAGGACATCCGGGACATCTACCAGGTCCGGCGGCAGCTCCTCGCCATGCTCGCCGGCCTGCTGGTGGACCGGGCCACCGACGAGGAACTCGCCGAGCTGCGCGGCCGGGTCGAGAAGATGCGCGGACTCGCCGACGAGGGCGACGTGGACGCGTACTTCTGGGGCCATGTGCAGCTCCAGGAGCGGATGACCGAGATCGTCGGCAACGCCACCCTCAAGCAGATCCTCGACTCGCTGGCGCTTCGCACGCTGATGCTCCGCCACCTCAGCCTGACCCGCCCCGGCCGGCTCGCCTACAGCGTCGACGACCAGGAACGGCTGCTGCAGGCCTGCGAGGAGCGCGACGGCGAGCTGGCCTCCGCGCTGATCGCGGGCGCGACCGTGCGGGCGCTGCGCTCGGTGGAGGAGCAGATCCAGGAGCAGGAGGCGGGCCGCAAGCCGTCACGTCGGCGGCGCACCCCGTCGACGTGACGGCCCACGGGTCCACGGCCCCCGCCCCGCCCGCCCCCGGTCTCACTTCGCCAGCACCCCGCCGTCCACCGGGAAGTTCCCGCCGGTGACCCACGCGGACTCGTCGGAGGCCAGGTAGACGGCGCACCAGGCGATGTCCTCGGGGGTGCCGACCCTGCCCAGCGGGATCCTGGCCAGCAGGGCTTCCTGGGCGGCGCCCTGGTGGGCGCCTGCCGACTCGGTGGCCGGGGTGCGCACCATGCCGGGGGAGATGGTGTTGGCGCGGATCCCGGCCGGGCCGCCCTCCACGGCCAGCTGCCGGGTCAGGCCGAGCACCGCCGACTTGCCCGCGCAGTGCGCGACCATGCCGAAGGTGCCGCTGCCCCGGAAGGCGTTCACCGAGGCGAAGTTGACGATCGAGCCGCCGCCGGACGCCACCAGGTGCGGCCAGGCCGCCCGCACCGGCAGGAAGACCACGTCGACCTCGCCGCGCAGGGTCGGCGTCCACTGCGCGTCGAAGTCCATCTCCGCCGTGCTCGCCATGTGCGGGGCGATCGCGCCCGCCGTCACCAGCACGTCGATCCGGCCGTACCGCTCGAACACCGCGTCCGCGCAGCTCCGCGCGTCCGCCGGGACCGTCATGTCCAGCGGGGCCATGACCTCGACCCTCACCCCGCGTTCGGCGGCCAGTTTCCGGGTCCGTCCGGCCGCGTCCGCGTCGATGTCGCAGCCGACCACGGTGGCGCCCTGCTCGGCGAAGAGCAGCGCGCAGCCCTGCCCGATCCCCGCACCCGCGCCGGTGACGAGGGCGACCTTGCCGGTCAGGCGTTGTCCGGTCCGGGGATCGGTCATGGCGTTCTCCTCGTCGTGTGGGAAGCTCCTCCGCCATGTGTCTAGTGTCGACAGTAGGGCTTGGTCAAGAGGTATTGAGTCATTCACAGCGCAAGGTGTCGACACTGTGCCCTTCTTCGGGCAGACTGCGGGATCAACGGGAAAGGCCGCGCCTGAGGCGCGGACCCTGTGTGTTCGCGTCCAGAGAAGTCACAGGCCGACAAAGGCCGCGGCAAAGGCGCGCACTTTACGTTCCGTTGAACGGCCGGTCACGCGGTGCGCTGCCCCCCTGGATACCGCGTGACCGGCCCCCAGCCATCGAGTCGAATGAGCCGCCCGATGAAATCCCTTGAACGGAAAGGCGGTACGCCATGACCCGGCACATCCGGATGCGGGCCGCCGCGGCCGGCGGGCTGCTGCTCGCCGCCGCGCTGCCGGCGCTGCCCGCCGTGGCCGCCGACGGCGACTGCGTCCCCGCGTACACCCTGACCGGCTCCGCGACCGCCGCCGCCAACACCCGGCATGTGGTCACCGCAGACCTCGACGGTGACGGCGCGCTCGACGTGGTCGCCGCCAACCTCGACGCCGACTCGGTGACGGTCCTGCCGGGCGACGGTGACGGGACGTTCGCGGCGGGCAGCACCTACGCGGTGGGGACCCGGCCGTACCAGACCGTGGTCGCCGACTTCGACGGCGACGGGTATCCGGACCTGGCGACGGCCGACTTCGGCGGGGCCCAGGTGAGTGTGCTGCTCAACTCCGGTGACGGCAGCTTCGGTTCGGCCTCGGCGATCGATGTGTCGGGCTCGCCCCGGGCGCTGGCCACCGGGGACCTGAACGGGGACGGTACGGCCGATCTGGTGGTCGCCGAGCAGCAGACCAGCACCGTGCGGGTGCTGCTGGGCGACGGGGACGGCACCTTCACCGACGCGGGCCAGACCGCCACCGGCAGCCAGCCGCACGGTGTGGTCGTCGGGGACTTCGACGGGGACGGCGATGCCGACGTGGCCACCGCCAGCGTGGGCAGCGCGGGGGTGAGCGTGCTGCCCGGCGACGGCACCGGGGCCCTGGGGGCCGCCACCTCGTACGCGACCACGTCCCGGCTCTACTCCCTGGCCGAGGGCGACTTCGACGGCGACGGCAGCCTGGACCTGGCCGCGGTGAGCAACGGCGCGAACACGCTGGACGTGCTGCTCGGCAAGGGCGACGGCACCTTCGCCGCGGCCACCACCTACGGCACGCCCGCGCTGCCGGTCGCCGTGGGCGCCGCCGACCTGGACGGGGACGGCACCACGGACCTGCTGGTCTCCTCGCTGAAGGGGAACTCGGTCACGCCGTACACGGGAGCCACCACGGGCACCCTCACCCAGCTGACCGACGTGCCCGCCACCGGCGCCTACGACGCGACGGCGGCCGACCTGGACGGCGACGGCGTCCGCGACCTCGTGGTGGCGGACAGCACGGGCGGCCAGGTCGATGTGTTCCGGGGGCCTGCCAGTGACCGGAACCTCACGAACGGCTGCCGCCGGCACTTCCACTGCCGGCGGCAGCCTCCCCGAGAGGCCGGTCTGGCGACTAGCTCTCGGTGACCATGAGGGACGCCATCATCCCCTCGTCCTCGTGCTGCAGGAGATGGCAGTGGAGCATGTACATGTAGGTGTCGTCGGAGAAGTCGGTGAACTCCATGGCGATCTCGATGGAGCCGCCGCCGACCACCTCGTAGGTGTCGTACCAGCCGAGTTCGACGCCGGTCGGATCCTCGCCGTTGATGGAGATCAACTGGTACGGCACGTCGTGCAGATGGAAGGAGTGCTCCAGTTGCGTGCTGTTCTTGATCGTCCAGATCTCCTTGGACCCCAGCGTGGTGCTGATCATGGCCATGGAGGACATGCTCGTGCCGGCCGAGCCGTTGATCAGCATCGTCGTACCGGACTGGCCCAGGGTGATGGTGCGCGCGGTGAAGTCGCTGGTGTCGTACCGGTCGATGGTCCGCAGTGAGCTGGGCAGGTCGTCCGGAGTGTCGCTGCCGCTCGCGGTGACGGACAGGAAGTCGTACGTGCCGCTGCCGCCGCGGACCCAGCCGGTGGTGACGACCGCCTGGAGGGTGACGTCGTCCGAGAGGTCCATGACCATCTCGGCGCGGGCGCCGGCCACCAGCCGGATCTCGGTGACGTCGGCCGCCGACGCCAGGTAGCCCTGGTCGGTGGCGATCTGGGTCATCGTGCCGCCGTCGCTGCGCTGGATGGTGATGATGTCCGACGGCGAGGCGTTGAGCAGCCGGAACCGGGTCCGGGTCTTGGTCGCGGTGAAGGTGAGGGTGGTGTCGTCGACGTTGGTGCCGTTGACCAGCAGCGGGTAGCTCAGACCGCTGCTCAGGTAGCCGGTGAGGTCGTACTTGATGTCGCCGGAGCTGTCGACGGCCAGGCACTGGAAGATCAGCGGGATGTCGTCGGTGCCGTAGGTGCTGGGCAGGTCGGCGCTGGTGGTGTCGGAGCTGTCCTCGACGATGATCATGCCGGCCAGGCCGTGCACCGCCTGCTTCGCGGTGGTGCCCAGCGCGTGCGGGTGGTACCAGAGCGTCATCGGCTCGTCCTTGACCGTGAAGGTCGGCGACCAGGTCTCCCCGTCGGCGAAGGCGACCTGCGGACCGCCGTCCATCTTGGCCGGGACATGCGCGCCGTGGAAGTGGACCGTGGTGTCCTCGCCCAGGCTGTTGGTGATGTTGAGGACGTTGACGTTGCCCTTGGTCCACTTCATGGTGGGGCCGAGGAACGACTGGTTGTAGCCGGCGGTGGTGCTGGTGACGCCGCTGAGCACCTCGGCGCTGCCGGTCTGCGCCTCCAGCGTGAAGGTGGTGGTGCTGTCGGAGGTGGTGCCCTCCAACAGGTCCGGGACCGACAGGGTCGCGGTGTTGGTCGCGGCGCCCGCCTTGTTGCCGCTCGCGTCGGTCAGCAGGGCGAAGGTCGCGCCGGCCGCGCCGACGGCGCCGAGACCGACCCCGGCCATGCCGCCGAGGAACTTCCGCCGGTGCACGCCCTTGCCGCGCTTGACCGTCGCGGCCTTGGAGTGGTCGGCGTCGGTGACGCGCTCCGCCTTGGAGTGCTCCGGCTTGGCGTGGTCCGTGCCCTTGGCCCGCCGTCGCCTGCCGCGGGTTTCCTGCTCTTCGTTGTCCTCCGCCTCGAAGGCGGGATCTGTGGTGTGGGTCATGGCCCCGGATGTTTGACCTGGGGACTGTGTGAAATCTGAGGCGAAGTTAGGAGGGAACCGGGGTGACTGTGAGGCGGCCATGGACGCTGATAATGCTTAACTCCCTTGGAAGCAGGCGGAGTTGATCAGGCGCAGCTGGCGCCCCGGGTGCGGGACGCAACGGACACAGGCGCCGCGCAGGGCATGCACATGATAACGATTGAGTCACAGGTGGAACTGGGGGTCAGGCCTGTCCGACCCGCCGGACAAGCCCCATGTACCGCTCCCAGTCCCAGTGCTTCCCCGGGTCGGTGTGGTCCGTCCCCGGGACCTCCACATGCCCGATCACATGAGCGCGGTCCGCAGGCATGCCGTACCGCCGGCATATCGCGGCCGTCAGCCGGGCCGAGGCCGCGTACATCGCGTCGGTGAAGTCCTCCGGGCGGTCCACGAACCCCTCGTGCTCGATCCCCACACTCCGCTCGTTGTACGACCGGTTCCCCGCGTGGAACGCCACGTCCAGCTCACGGACCAGCTGGGTGATCCGGCCGTCCTTGCGCACGATGTAGTGCGCCGCAGCCTGGTGCGCCGGGTCCTGGAAGACCTTCACCGCGCTCGCGTAGGGCCCCTGGGTGACATGGACGACCACCCGGTCGATCCGGTAGTCGTCCGGCCGGTCGGCCGTCCGGTAGTTCGCCGGGGACGCCGCCACCCACCGCGCGCCCCGGAAGTCCACCGCGCCCGCCACCCGGGCCTTGCGCACCCCCGGCAGCCGCCAGTACAGCCGCGCCAGCTCGTCCCTGGTCAGCACCGCCGTGCCCACCGCGGCCGCCGCCCCGCCGACCAGCAGCGCCCGCCGCCCGAGCCGCCGGTCCTGATCACCCGTTCGCTCCCCCATGTGATCTCCAACGGATACTCGCGGGCCCCGGTTCCCGCGCCCCCTTACCCTGGAGGGGCTATGACTGACACCCCGCAGCGCACCCGCCCCCTCCGCGTCCTCGCCGCCATGTCGGGCGGCGTGGACTCCGCCGTCGCCGCCGCCCGCGCGGCCGACGCGGGCCACGACGTCACCGGCGTCCACCTCGCGCTCTCCGCGAACCCCCAATCCTTCCGCACGGGCGCCCGGGGCTGCTGCACCATCGAGGACTCCCGCGACGCCCGCCGCGCCGCCGACGTCATCGGCATCCCGTTCTACGTCTGGGACCTCGCCGACCGCTTCCGCGAGGACGTCGTCGAGGACTTCGTCGCCGAGTACGAGGCCGGCCGCACCCCCAACCCCTGCCTGCGCTGCAACGAGAAGATCAAGTTTGCGGCCCTGCTCGACAAGGCCCTCGCGCTCGGCTTCGACGCCGTCTGCACCGGCCACTACGCGAAGATCGTGACCCTCGCCGACGGCTCCCGCGAACTGCACCGCGCCTCCGACATGGCGAAGGACCAGTCGTACGTCCTCGGCGTCCTCGACGAGAAGCAGCTCGCCCACGCCCTCTTCCCGCTCGGTGACACCCTCACCACCAAGGAGGAGATCCGCGCCGAGGCCGAGCACCGAGGCCTGGCGGTCGCCAAGAAGCCCGACTCGCACGACATCTGCTTCATCGCCGACGGCGACACCCAGGGCTTCCTCGCGAAGCGCCTCGGCAAGGCCGAGGGCGACATCGTCGACGAGACCGGCACCAAGCTCGGCACCCACGAGGGCGCCTACGGCTTCACCATCGGCCAGCGCAAGGGCCTGCGCATCGGCCACCCCGCCGCCGACGGCAAGCCGCGCTACGTCCTCGACATCTCCCCGGTGAACAACACCGTGACGGTCGGCCCCGCCGACGCCCTCGACGTCACCGGCCTCACCGCGATCAAGCCCCGCTGGTGCGGCACCGCCCCCACCGCCCCCGGCGTCTACACCGCCCAGCTCCGCGCCCACGGCGGCGAGACCGAGGTGAACGCGGAACTCGTCGACGGCGAACTCCGCGTCACCTTCACCGCCCCGGTCCGCGGCGTCGCCCCCGGCCAGGCGATCGTCCTCTACGACGACACCCGCGTCGTCGGCTCGGCCACGATCGCCTCGACCGTCCGACGTCAGCCGGTGACCTCCACCTCGTAGAAGCAGAGGTGGTCCTTGATCTGGGCGACATCGGCCTTCGGCTCGGGATACGCCCAGACCAGGTCCGGCGCGTCCGGCAGGGACCAGTAGGACGCGGTCCCCTTGAAGGGGCAGACGGTGTGCGTCTCGGAGGGAGCGAGGAGGTCCAGCCGGACGTCCTCGGCGGGGATGTAGTAGCGCACGGGTGATCCGGTCTCCCGCAGGACGAGGGGCCGGTCACTCTCGGCGAGGACCAGGTCCCCGTGCGTGACACGGACGTGCTGCTGGGACTGCTCGATGGTGATCGTGTGTCCAGAGGCCATGCAGGGATGACAGCGGTGAGGGCCCAGTTGTTCCCGACGCACAGTTGAGCGCCCCGTCAGGGGCGCGGGGCTGTAGTCGATTTGCGGCTACCGCCGCGTGGGCGCGACCAGCCCCCACACACCCGCACCCGCCAAACGGCACCACGCCTACCCTGACCTCATGCGAATCTGTGTCTTCCTCTCCGCGGCGGATCTCGACGACCGCTACACCCGCCCCGCCAGAGACTTCGCGAAACTGATCGGCAAAGGCGGCCACTCCCTGGTCTGGGGCGGCTCCGACACCGGCCTCATGAAGGTCGTCGCCGACGGCGTCCAGGAAGCCGGCGGCAAGCTGACCGGCGTCTCCGTCGGCTTCCTCGCCCACAAGGCCCGCCCCGGCGCCGACGAGATGGTCATCGCCGCCGACCTCGCGGAACGCAAGCGCCTCCTCCTGGAGAAGTCCGACGCCGTCGTGATCATGGTCGGCGGCACCGGCACCCTCGACGAGGCCACCGAGATCCTGGAGCTGAAAAAGCACGGCCACACCGACAAGCCCGTGGTCCTGCTCAACACCGCCGGTTTCTACGACGGCCTCAAGGAGCAGTTCCGCCGCATGGAGGCGGAGGGCTTCCTGCCGCGCCCCCTGTCCGAGCTGGTGTTCTTCGCCGAGGAACCCGCCGCCGCGCTCGCGTACCTGGAGGCGGACCCGAGCGCCCGCTGATGCGAGCATGGCCCTCATGGCAACTCATGTGATCACCGGTGCCGGTTCCGGCATCGGCGCCGCCGTGGCCCGCCGTCTGCACGCGCGCGGGGACGAACTCGTCCTGCACGCGCGCGACGCGGGCCGCGCGAAGGAACTGGCCGCCGAGTTCCCCGGCGCCCGCACCCTCGTCGGCGACCTGGCGGACCCCGACAAGCTCTCCTGGGCGTTCTCCCACCAGTCGCTCCCGGACCGGGTCGACTCGCTGCTGCACATCGCGGGCGTGGTCGACCTGGGCGGGATCGGCGAGCTGACCCCGAAGTCCTGGCGCCACCAGCTCAACGTCAACCTGATCGCACCGGCCGAGCTGACCCGCCACTTCCTGCCCCAGCTCCGCACCACCCGCGGCCATGTGATCTTCGTGAACTCCGGCGCCGGCCTCAACGCGCACGCCGGCTGGTCGGCGTACGCGGCCTCGAAGCACGGGCTGAAGGCGCTGGCCGACTCCCTGCGCCACGAGGAGCACGGCAACGGCGTCCGGGTCACCTCGGTCTACCCCGGCCGCACGGCGAGCCCCATGCAGGCCAAGGTCCACCAGCAGGAGGGCAAGGAGTACGACCCCGCCCGCTGGATCGACCCGGAGTCGGTCGCGACCACCATCCTCACCGCCCTGGACCTGCCGGGAGACGCGGAGATCAACGACCTCACGGTGCGCCCTGGCCCGCTTCCTGGCTAGGCGCTCCGCGGGAAAAGCCGCGATACGCGGTGTGTCGACTGCGCCGTCGTCGTGGCTGGCCGCGCAGTTCCCCCCGCCCCTTCGGGACGCGCTGCTCACCGCGGAGTCAGCCGGCCCCGGAAGTTCTCCGGTACCGGCGCGAACCTGAGAGCCATGGTGACCGCCTCCGGCCGGTCCACGGTGAGCCGGTAGCGCGTGCACAGCAGGTGGCACAGGGCCATCAGCTGGGCGATCGCGAGGTTCGCGCCGACGCACTTCTTCGGCGCCCAGCCGAACGGCACGTAACTGGCGCGGTCCGCCGGACCGTGCGGCGCACCGGGCAGGAAGCGGTCCGGGTCGAAGACGTCGGGCCGCTCCCAGACCCGCTCGTCGCGGTGGATCAGATGCGGGCTCAGCAGATACCACTGCCCGGGCTCCAGCCGCGTGCCGCCCAGGTCGAACCCGAGCGTGGAGCGGCGCACCAGCAGCAGCGGCGGGCTCCACATCCGCAGCACCTCCTTCACGAACCGGTGCGTCACCGGGGCCGCCCTCGTGGGCGCCGTACGGAACTCCACCGGGTCCACGGCGCCCAGTTCGGCCTCCAGCCGGCGCTGCCACTCCGGGTGCCGGACGAACTCGTACAGGAGGCTGGCGAGGGCGGTTCCCGGCGGGCCCCCGATGGCGGTGAGGACGGTGGTCACCACGTCCAGCGCACGGTCCATGCCCAGTTCCGGCAGCAGGTCCACGAACGGGTCGGCGAGGTCCGGCTCGCGCCCGCGCCGACCGCGGGCGCGCTGCCGCAGGACCCGCCGCACCACCAGCCCGGCCCGCACCTGGACGGCCACGTGCCGCACCTGGTGCAGGACACCGCCCGGCACGGGCGACACCAGCCGCGCCAGCTTCATCTCCAGGTCCCGGCGCACCACTTCGGCCTCGCCCGCGGTGAGCCCGCCGAGCGCGACGGGCAGCAGCGAGCGCAGCGCGAGGTCCTGCATCAGCAGGGTCAGGTCGGTCTCCTGCCCGGCCCGCGCGTCCAGCACCCGTTCCATGCGCCGGATCAGCAGCGCGTGCTGCTCCGCCGTCGCCAGGGCGTGCAGCCGGGTCAGCCAGGTGGCGCGGATCCGGCTCCAGCGCACCTCGGGGCTGCGCCGCCGCCGCACCATGTCGACCAGGCGGTCGTGCAGGACGAACCGGTGCCAGTTCGCGGCGCTGACCCGGCGCGCCGCCTCCGGCTCGAAGACCCCGAGCCGCTGGTCGTCGACCCAGAAGATCCCCTCCTCCTGCGCACTGCGCAGCCGCAGGGAACTCAGGAAGTCCTCGGGGTGGTGCGGGGTGGTCATCGTGGGCGTCCCCTCCTGGGGGCGCGGGGAGCCGGCCGTACGGCGCCTCCCCGCGCCGGTCCGGTCAGATGTGGTGGTACAGGTACCAGAACTGCCCGTACGAGCGACGGACGTTGAGGACCGACTTCGTCTTGAGGTACAGCGCGCGCATGCTGGTTCACCTCCTCTCGGGACAGCCGTCGGGACGGCTCAGCACCGCGGTGAACCGCGGCGGAGCCAGCGCCGGACCCACCTGGGGCCCGCCGCCGTCAGAGGTGACCGACACCCGCCAGTCACGGGTCAGGAGTCCGACGAGGTCCTCCAGCAGCCGTACGGTGACGGTCGCGCCGGCGCAGGTGTGCGGACCGTGCCCGAACGGCAGGTAGGCCCCGTCGGGCGCGCCCTCGGCCCAGCGCTGCGGGAGGAACTCGTCGGGCCGCTCCCAGTGCCCGGGATGCCGGTGCACCAGATAGCTGCACACCATGAGCCGGTCCCGGGGCGTGACACGGGTCCCGCCCAGCTCCTGCGGCCGGACCGGGGTGCGGGCGAACAGCCAGGCCACCGGCCACAGCCGCAGCGCCTCGCGGACGATCCAGCCCGGTTCGGTCGCGGCCCGGTCCGGGTGCGTGCCAAGGAGCAGGACCGCCCAGCCGAGCGCGAACCCGACCGAGCCGACGGTGGCGAACAGGAACGACAGATAGACCTCGACCAGTTCCGCGGGGTCCGCGTCCGGACCGCCCCCGTCCACGACGACGTCGAGCAGGTCGCGCGGCTCCGCCGGGCCGCCGGGCGGGCGCGGCGCCCGCTGCCGGGCGCGGACCTCCGTGCGCAGGACGCGCAGCGCACGGCGGCGGAACAGCAGCCGGGACGGGGCGGGGCGGCGCCGCCGGGCACCCGCGAGGACCGCGCGGGTGACGATCGCCGCAACGGTCGTGCGCAGGTGCGCCGGTGCCTGCGGGTGCAGCAGCACCTCGCGCAGGTGCCGCTCGACGAGCCGGTTCCCGGCGTCCGGCCACTCGCTGCGCGGCGCCAGCGACTCGGCGACGAGGCCGGGCAGTTCGGCCCGCCGCTCCCGCAGATGACGCTGGATCAGGCCGCGGGCCGCGCGGCCGATGGCGATCTGCGCGGAGCGCGGCCCGAAGACCCCGTGCCGGTGGTGGTAGAAGTCGGAGGTGTCCGCGACCACGCCGTGCCGGTTGCCCAGCACCGCGCGGGCCGCCCCGGGCTCGGCCACGCACACCGCACCGCCCAGCGCCGAGCGCCACACGTCGGGCCCGCCGCCGAACTCCGCCGCCAGCAGGGCCAGCGGGTCGCCGCGACGACCGGCCGGACCGGCGCCGACGCCGTTGCCGGTCACGGGACGTGCGGACGACGACGTCATGGGTGTCCTCCCTGAGAGGTGCCGGGGACCGGCGTCCGGATGAGCCGCCGCGGGCCGGGGCTACAGCGCGGGGCGCCTCGGTCGGCGGACCCAGCCTGGGCGGCGGACCCCGCCCTGTCGCCGGTCGTACCGTTGAGCGGAACGGCGAGCGCGACGTCCGGGGCCCGAGGTCCAAGGTCCGGGGTTCGGAGTTCGGAGTTCGGAGTGTGGAGTTCGGTGTCAGTGGTGGCGGCCGAGGCCCGCTGTGATGGCCGACGCCGCGCGGCGGGCCGTGTCGGCGAGGCGCTCCAAGTGGTGGTCGGGGCCGGTCAGCACGCTCAGCGCCGCCACCGGCACGCCGTCCGCCGTGTACACGGGCACGGCGGCACAGCACACGCCGGTCAGCACCTCCTCGTGGTCGTAGGCGGCCCCGGACTCCCGGATCCGCCGGGCCTCCTCCGGCCAGCTCCGGGGCAGCGGGCCGGGCGCCGCTCCGGGGCGGGCCCAGGCGGTCAGGACCTTGCCGGCCGCCGTGTACCAGGGCCGGACCGGCCGGTCGTCGGGCAGCGGACGCGGCACGTCCGCGGTCGTCGTCCAGTCCAGGACCAGCGTCTGGCCCCGGTGCAG
Source organism: Streptomyces sp. NPDC048288 (assembly GCF_043201555.1). Taxonomy (NCBI): domain Bacteria; kingdom Bacillati; phylum Actinomycetota; class Actinomycetes; order Kitasatosporales; family Streptomycetaceae; genus Streptomyces; species Streptomyces sp. NPDC048288. Next base: position 286,359 of record NZ_JBICZD010000009.1, on the reverse strand, counting down.
CACGGCGAGTTCGGCCGTCATGCCGGTGACGGCCGTCAGCCGCCGCAGTGGCCGCCGGGCGGCCGACCGCAGGCCCGGGTACGGCTGCCAGCCCTGGCCCAGCCGGAACATGCCCGGCCCGATGCGGTAGCGGCCCGCGCTCCGTTCGACGGCGCCCAGTTCCGTCAGCTGGTCGAGCAGCCGGTACGCGGTCGTCTTGGGCAGACCGCACACGGCGGCCAGCGCGCTGACCCCGACGTCCTGCTCCTGGTCCAGGGCGTTCAGCAGGGCGAAGGCGCCTTCCAGGACACCGCGTCCGGCCGCCGCCGACAGCGGTCCGGCCACAGCGGCCGACTGCCGTGGCCGCCCCGGCTGTTCGGACGAAGGTGCCGAGGCCGTCGCGGTCGCACTCTCCGATCGATGCACGTGTCAACCCCCGTTTTCACGTGTGAACCCCGTCCGGTCGCCGGTCGGGGTGTGGTCATGAGCGCCACCCGCCGACGAACCGGCGCGAAACCGCCCGGACCAGGGTGGAGGCCCTGCATGGTCCGAATATTTGTCGAAACGTTGTCGCCCAGCCCGCCGAGGCAATGGGACGCCGATCCGCCGCCGCCCGACCAGTGCCGGCCGCACACCGCGCCTCCCGCCCCGCTTAGGCTCCTCACGTGAACGCAAACACCGTCTTCGGCGCTGCCACCGGCGTCGGCTCGCTCCCCGGCACCGATGCCCGGGAGGCCGCAAAGACCGCGACCGGCAGCTTCGAGGACTTCCCCTTCCTGCCCGAACTGCCCGCGCGCGGCCCCGGCGCCGACATGATCGGCCGCACCGCGGGCCTGCTCGTGGAGCTGTACGCGCGCGTGGAGCCCAGCGGCTGGCGGATCGGCGACCGGCCGGGCCGGGACACCCGGCGGGCCCGCTCCTGGCTGGGCGAGGACCTGGACGCGCTGGAGGAGTTCACCCAGGAGTACGAGGGCCCGCTCAAGGTGCAGGCGGTCGGCCCCTGGACGCTGGCCGCCGCCCTGGAGCTGCGGAACGGCGAGTCGGCGCTCTCCGACCCCGGCGCCTGCCGGGACCTGGCCGCCTCCCTCGCCGAGGGCCTGCGGCTGCACCTCGCCGACGTCCGCGCCCGGATCCCCGGCGCCCACGTGGTCCTCCAGCTCGACGAGCCGTCCCTCACCTCCGTGCTGCGCGGCCAGGTCAGGACGGCCAGCGGCTACCGCACCCACCGGGCCGTGGACCGCCAGCTCGTCGAGGCCACCCTGCGCGAGGTGATGGGCGTCCATGCCGACGGCCCGGTGGCCGTGCACTCCTGCGCCCCCGACGTTCCCTTCGCCCTGCTCCGCCGGGCCGGTGCCGCCGCCGTCTCCTTCGACTTCTCGCTCCTCACCGAACGTGACGAGGACGCCATCGGCGAGGCCGTCGAGGGCGGTACCCGGCTGTTCGTCGGTGTCGTGCCCGGCACGGACGCCGCATTGTCAGACCCTGCCGGTAGCGTCATGGGTGTCAGGACGCTGTGGCGCAGGCTGGGGCTGCGGCCGGGGCTTCTCGCGGAATCCGTCACGGTCACCCCGTCGTGCGGACTCGCGGGCGCTTCCCCCGGGTACGCCCGGCAGGCGCTCGCCCACTGCGTCCGGGCGGCGAGATCTCTCGCGGACAACCCAGAGTAACGGGAGGAACACGGTGGCCGGCGACCAGCAGCAGGCTCAGACGGCGGTGCCCGCCGAGGCACGGGAGAAGCACGCGCGGCTCGCCGAGCAGATCGAGGAGCACCGCTTCCGGTACTACGTGAAGGACGCCCCCGTCGTCAGCGACGCGGAGTTCGACACCCTCCTCAAGTCGCTGGAGGCGCTGGAGGACCAGCACCCGGAGCTGCGCACGCCCGACTCGCCGACCCAGAAGGTCGCGGGCTCGTACGAGACGGAGTTCACCTCGGTCGAGCACCGCTCGCGGATGATGTCGCTGGACAACACGTTCAACGACGACGACCTCGCGGCCTGGGCCGAGCGCGTCCACAAGGAACTGGGCGACCAGGAGTACCACTTCCTGTGCGAGCTGAAGGTCGACGGCCTGGCCGTCAACCTCACCTACGAGCACGGCCGCCTCGTCCGCGCGGCGACCCGCGGCGACGGCCGCACCGGCGAGGACATCACGCCCAACGTCCGTACGATCGCGGAGATCCCGGACCGGCTGGACGGCGAGCAGGTCCCGGACCTGGTCGAGATCCGCGGCGAGGTCTACTTCCCGATGGAGAAGTTCGCCGAGCTCAACGAGCGCCTGGTCGCCGCCGGTGACAAGCCGTTCGCCAACCCGCGCAACGCGGCGGCCGGTTCGCTGCGCCAGAAGGATCCGCGGGTCACCGCCTCCCGCCCGCTGCACATGGTCGTCCACGGCATCGGCGTCCTGGAGGGCTTCGAGGGCCTTAACCGGCTCTCCGAGGGTTACGCCCTGCTGAAGACCTGGGGGCTGCCCACCTCCCCGCACAACCGGGTGGTCGACGACCTCGACGGGGTGCGGGAGTTCATCGCCTACTACGGCGAGAACCGGCACTCCGTGGAGCACGAGATCGACGGTGTCGTCGTCAAGCTCGACGAGATCCGTCTCCAGGGGCGGCTGGGCTCGACCGCGCGGGCGCCGCGATGGGCGATCGCCTACAAGTACGCGCCGGAAGAGGTCAACACCAAGCTCGTCGACATCAAGGTGGGCGTCGGCCGCACCGGGCGGGTCACCCCGTACGCGCAGGTCGAGTCGGTCACGGTGGCGGGCAGCGAGGTCGAGTTCGCCACCCTGCACAACCAGGAGGTCGTCAAGGCCAAGGGTGTGCTGATCGGCGACACCGTGGTGCTGCGCAAGGCCGGTGACGTCATCCCGGAGATCCTCGGCCCGGTCGTCGACCTGCGGGACGGCACCGAGCGGGAGTTCGTGATGCCGGCCGAGTGCCCCGAGTGCGGCACCCCGCTGCGGGCCATGAAGGAGGGCGACATCGACCTCCGCTGCCCCAACGCCCGCACCTGCCCCGCCCAGTTGAGGGAGCGCGTCGCCTATCTCGCGGGCCGTGAGTGCCTGGACATCGAGCACTTCGGCGGGGTGGCCGCGGCCGCCCTCACCCGGCCGCTGGAACCGGCCGACCCGCCGCTGGTCGACGAGGGCGACCTCTTCGACCTCACGGTGGAGAAGCTGCTGCCGATCAAGGCGTACGTGCTGGACCCGGACAGCGGGCTGCCCAAGCGCGACCCCAGGACCGGCGAGGAGAAGGTCGTCACGGTCTTCGCCAACCAGAAGGGCGAGCCCAAGAAGAACACCCTCGCCCTGCTGCAGACCATCGAGGAGGCGAAGACCCGCCCGCTCGCCCGCTTCCTCAACGGCCTGTCCATCCGGCACGTCGGACCGGTCGCCGCGCAGGCGCTGGCCCGCGAGTTCCGCTCCATCGACCGCATCGAGCAGGCCACCGAGGAGGAGCTGTCGAACATCGACGGCGTCGGCGGCATCATCGCGACCGCGCTCAAGGAGTGGTTCGCGGAGGAGTGGCACCGCGAGATCATCCGAAAGTGGAAGGCCGCTGGAGTCCCGCTGGAGGACGAGTCCACCGGCGAGGACGAGGGACCGCGTCCCCTGGAGGGCCTCACCGTCGTGGTGACCGGAACCCTGGAGCACCACACCCGGGACGGCGCCAAGGACGCACTGCAGAGCCGCGGGGCCAAGGTGACGGGCTCGGTGTCCAAGAAGACGTCGTTCGTGGTCGTCGGTGACAACCCCGGATCGAAGTACGACAAGGCGATGCAGCTGAAGGTCCCGGTTCTGAACGAGGACGGATTTGTCGTCCTTTTGGAGCAGGGACCGGACGCCGCGGCCGAAGTGGCCCTTCCGACCGAGGAGTAGCGGTTGAAGGCCACCCGTTCGGCGCATACCAGATGCATACGGGTGGCCGGGGCGCAATCGGGCAACCGTCGACGACCGCTGCCCGTGAAAGCCTTCTGCGGCCTACTGTTGGGATGTGCGCCTGCCGTGCCCAGCTGCGGTCGGGGCATTCCCGTGCTCTGACGGGCACGGACCGCATGGCGTGGGCACCGCCGGCTGTGAGAGGGACGGGAATGGAACCGACCGAGAGCGCCGCTCCGGGCGCGCGGCTGCCGCTGCGCCGCCGGGCGTGCGCGTGGCGGGAGAGCCGCTGGGCGGTGCGCGGCGACCGGCGCCCGGGCCTGCCGGTGGCGAGCGGCGCGGCCGACGCCCGCGACCCGCTGCCGCTGGCCGCCGTCGAACCGCCGCCCGACCTGACCGACGGCGACCACGACCGGCACCTGTCCTGGCCCGCGCTGCCCGCCGGGGTCGTCGCCGCAGCAGCGTTCACCCTCGGCGCGGGCTTCTACCGCGCCTTCACCGACGACCACGCCCTCTTCCCGTCCGGCACGGTCGGCTGGTCGCTGGCCGTGCTGACCGGCATCATCGTCGGCCACCTGGTCCTGCTCGGCCGCGCCCGCTGGTGGGGCGGCACCGGCTCCGGCGCCGCCCTCACCCTCGCCGTGCTCCTGCTCTACGGCTGGGTGCCGGCCGGCATGGTCAGCCTCACCGTCGTCGTGCTGGTCGGCATAGCCAGGCGCCACCGCTGGCGGCAGGGCGTCCTGCACGGCGCGGTGGACATCCTCGGCATCGGCGCCGGCGCGCTGGTGCTCGGCGCGTTCGGCCGCGTACCGACCGTCGAGTCGCCCTGGAACCCGGCCGGCTGGAGCGTCGCCACCGCCCCCGAGGTCGTGCTCGTCGCGGTGGCCTATCTCGCCGTCACCCGCGCCCTGCTCTGGTACCTGCACGCACCGCGCGGCGGCGGAGTGCCCACCGTCGCCCGCACCGCCCTGATGCGCCAGGGCCTGGTCGCCGTCGCCCTGCTCGGTATCGCCCCGCTGATCTGCGTGGTCGCGATGGCCCAGCCGCTGCTGCTCCCGCTGTTCTCCATCCCGCTGGTCGCCCTCGACTCCACCCTGTGGATAGCCCGGGCCCGCGCCGAGGAGCAACTGCGCGACCCGCTGACCGGGCTGCCCAACCGGCAGTGGCTGCTTGAGCGGATCTGGACCGCCCTCGACGACGCCGAACGCATCGGCGCCCGCTCGGCTCTCATGCTGATCGACCTCGACCGGTTCCGTTCGGTCAATGACACGCTCGGCCATCTCGCCGGTGACCGGCTGCTCCTCCAGATAGCCGACCGGCTGCGCGCCGCGCTGCCGCGCGGTGCGGAGGCGGCGCGGCTCGGCGGCGACGAGTTCGCGGTGTTACTGCCGGTCGCCGACTCCACGACGTCCGCGACGCGGGTGGCCCGCGGCCTGGTCACGGCGCTCTCCTCGCCCCTCGACCTCGACGGACTCACGCTCGTCCTGGAGGCCAGCGCGGGTGTCGCCGTCTTCCCGGACCACGCGCTCGACGCGGAGGGGATGCTGCGCCGGGCGGACGTGGCGATGTACCAGGCGAAGCGGGACCGCACCGGCGTCGAGGTGTACGAGTCGAAGCGGGACTCCAACACCCCGGACCGGCTGGGACTGCTGGGGGACCTGCGCCGCGCCCTCGACGCGCACGAGGTGCAGCTGCACTACCAGCCGAAGGTGCGCTTCGACGGGCAGGTGGCCGGTCTGGAGGCGCTGGTCCGGTGGGTCCACCCGGAGCGCGGCAAGGTTCCGCCGGACGAGTTCATAGCGATCGCCGAGTCCTCCGGGCTGATGCCCCATCTGACGGAGTACGTGCTGGAGACCGCGCTCGCGCAGGTCGCCAAGTGGCGGGCGCAGGGGCTGCGGGTGCCGGTGGCGGTGAACGTCTCGCCGCGGGACGTCCACACACCGGGGTTCGCCGGGTCGGTGGCGGCGCGGCTGGCCCGGCACGGGGTGCCGGCGGGGGCGTTGCAGCTGGAGATAACGGAGCACGTCCTCCTGGAGGACCCGCAGCGGGCCGCCGACACCCTCGCGGGGCTGACCGGGCACGGCGTGAAGATGTCGCTGGACGACTTCGGCACGGGGTACTCCTCGCTGGTGCATCTGCGGCGGCTGCCGGTGAGCGAGCTGAAGATCGACCGGTCGTTCGTGGCCCGGCTCGCCATCGACAACGAGGACGCGGAGATCGTGCGCTGCACGGTCGACCTCGCGCATTCGCTGGGGCTGCTGGTCGTCGCGGAGGGCGTGGAGGACGACGAGACATGGGAGCGGCTGCGGGACCTGGGATGTGACGCCGTGCAGGGATGGCTGGTCGCCGCGGCGATGCCGCCGGAGGAGGCGACGGCGTGGTTGCTGGCCCGGGGGTCGCGGGGGTGGCAGCGGCCGCGGGCGGCTCTGCCGGCGGCCGAGTAGCCCCGCGGGGCGAGGCGCGGGGCACCCGTCGCCGAAACCGTTTAACGGCTACCCGGCGCTGCCCCATAGGATTGGCCCCAAACCACACACACTCACCCCAGAGGAACGCTGCATGCCTGGCATCACGCGCGAGGAGGTCGCCCACCTCGCCCGGCTGGCGCGTCTGGAGCTGAAGCCCGAAGAACTCGAACACTTCGCGGGCCAGCTCGACGACATCATCGGCGCGGTCGCCCGCGTCAGCGAGGTCGCCGACCAAGACGTACCGCCGACCTCGCACCCGCTGCCGCTGACGAACGTCATGCGCGCGGACGAGGTCCGTCCCTCGCTCACCCCCGCGCAGGCGCTCTCCGGCGCCCCGGCCCAGGAGCAGCAGCGTTTCAAGGTGCCGCAGATCCTGGGGGAGGACTAGACAGCCATGACGGACATCATCAAGCTCACGGCCGCCGAGACCGCCGCGAAGATCGCCTCCGGTGAGCTCACCGCGGTGCAGGTCGCCGAGGCCCACCTCGCCCGTATCGAGGCCGTCGACGAGAAGGTCCACGCCTTCCTGCACGTCGACCGCGAGGGCGCCCTGGCGCAGGCGCGCGCCGTCGACGAGAAGCGGGCGAAGGGCGAGAAGCTCGGCCCGCTGGCCGGCGTCCCGCTCGCGCTCAAGGACATCTTCACCACCGAGGGCATCCCGACCACGGTCGGCTCGAAGATCCTCGAAGGCTGGATCCCGCCGTACGACGCCACGCTCACCAAGCGGCTGAAGGCCGCCGACGTGGTCATCCTCGGCAAGACCAACATGGACGAGTTCGCCATGGGGTCGAGCACCGAGAACAGCGCGTACGGGCCGACCGGCAACCCGTGGGATCTCACCAAGATCCCCGGTGGTTCCGGTGGCGGCTCCTCCGCCGCCCTCGCCTCCTTCCAGGCGCCGCTCGCCATCGGCACCGACACCGGCGGCTCCATCCGCCAGCCGGCCGCCGTCACCGGCACGGTGGGCGTCAAGCCGACGTACGGGGCCGTGTCGCGGTACGGCATGGTCGCGTTCTCGTCCTCCCTGGACCAGGGCGGGCCGTGCGCCCGTACGGTCCTGGACGCGGCGCTGCTGCACGAGGTCATCGCCGGGCACGACCCGCTGGACTCCACCTCCATCGACACGCCCGTGCCGCCGGTCGTCGAGGCCGCCCGCAACGGCAGCGTCGAGGGCATGCGCGTCGGTGTGGTCAAGCAGTTCCGCGGCGAGGGCTACCAGGCCGGCGTCCTGCAGCGCTTCGACGAGTCCGTCGCCCTCCTCAAGGACCTGGGTGCCGAGATCGTCGAGCTGGACTGCCCGTCCTTCGACCTGGCGCTCTCCGCGTACTACCTGATCGCGCCCAGCGAGTGCTCCAGCAACCTGGCCCGCTTCGACGGCCTGCGCTACGGCGCGCGGACCGGCGACGACGGCTCGCACTCGGCCGAAGAGGTCACGTCGATCACCCGTGAGGCGGGCTTCGGCCCCGAGGTGAAGCGCCGCATCATGCTCGGCACGTACGCGCTCAGCTCCGGCTACTACGACGCGTACTACGGCTCGGCCCAGAAGGTCCGCACGCTCATCACGCGCGACTTCGAGAAGGCCTTCGAGCAGGTCGACGTGATCGTGTCGCCGACGACGCCGACCACCGCCTTCGCGATCGGCGAGCGCGCCGACGACCCGATGGCGATGTACCTGGCCGACCTCTGCACCATCCCGACGAACCTCGCGGGCAACGCGGCCATGTCGCTGCCCTGCGGTCTCGCCCCGGAGGACAACCTCCCGGTGGGCCTGCAGATCATCGCCCCGGCGCTGAAGGACGACCGGCTTTACAAGGTCGGCGCCGCCGTCGAGGCCGCCTTCGTGGAAAGGTGGGGCCACCCGCTCCTGGAGGAGGCTCCGTCGCTGTGAGCAACGCACTGTCGAAGGCCAAGGGCTTCAAGAAGTCGAAGTCCGGCACGTACCTGTCCATGGCCACCACCGCCTTCGGTGCGGTCGGTGTCGCCAAGCAGATCAAGAAGGCCCGCGCCGAGCACGACACGCTCCGGCTCATCGACGCCACCGTGTCCGCCGTCGCGATCGTCACCGGTTTCGCCCTGCTGTACCGCGAGCTGAAGCGGCTGGGCGACGACGACGTCCTGCTGGGCTGAGAGGGAAGTTTCACCGTGACCACCACGACCGACCTGGTGTCGTACGAGGACGCGCTGGCGTCCTACGACCCCGTCATGGGCCTTGAGGTTCATGTCGAACTCGGCACCAAGACGAAGATGTTCTGCGGCTGTTCGACCGAGCTGGGCGCCGAGCCCAACTCGCAGACCTGCCCGACCTGCCTCGGCCTGCCCGGCGCGCTCCCGGTCGTCAACGCGACCGGCGTCGAGTCCGCGATCAAGATCGGTCTCGCGCTGAACTGCGAGATCGCCGAGTGGTGCCGCTTCGCCCGGAAGAACTACTTCTATCCGGACATGCCGAAGAACTTCCAGACCTCCCAGTACGACGAGCCGATCGCCTTCAACGGCTACCTCGACGTGCAGCTGGAGGACGGCGAGTCCTTCCGCGTGGAGATCGAGCGCGCCCACATGGAGGAGGACACCGGCAAGTCCACCCACGTGGGCGGCGCGACGGGCCGTATCCACGGCGCCTCGCACTCCCTCCTCGACTACAACCGCGCGGGCATCCCGCTCATCGAGATCGTCACCAAGCCGATCGAGGGCGCCGGCGAGCGCGCTCCCGAGGTCGCGCGGGCGTACGTCCGTGAGCTGCGCGAGGTCATCCGGGCGCTCGGCGTCTCCGAGGCCCGCATGGAGATGGGCCAGATGCGCTGCGACGTGAACCTGTCGCTGCGCCCGAACGGCACCGCGAAGTTCGGCACCCGCTCCGAGACGAAGAACGTGAACTCGCTGCGGTCCGTGGAGCGTGCGGCCCGTTTCGAGATCATGCGGCACGCGGCCGTGCTGAACGGCGGCGGGACGATCATCCAGGAGACCCGGCACTTCCACGAGGACACCGGGTCGACGACCTCGGGCCGCGTGAAGGAGGAGGCCGAGGACTACCGGTACTTCCCGGAGCCCGACCTGGTCCCCGTGGCGCCCTCGCGCGCGTGGGTCGAGGAGATCCGCACGGCGCTCCCGGAGCTGCCGCTGGCCCGCCGTACCCGGCTGCTCGCCGAGTGGGGCATCTCGGCCTTCGACATGCAGGCGATCATCAACGCCGGTGCGCTGGACCTGATCGTCGCCACCATCGACGCCGGGGCCGACGCGGCCTCCGCCCGCAAGTGGTGGATGGGCGAACTGGCCCGCAGCGCCAACGAGTCGGGCACCTCGCTCGACGAGCTGGCGATCACCCCGGCGCAGGTCGCCCGGGTCACCGAGCTGGTCTCGAAGGGTGACCTCAACGACAAGCTGGCCCGGCAGGTCATCGAGGGCGTCCTCGCGGGCGAGGGCACCCCGGACGAGGTCGTCGACAAGCGCGGCCTGAAGGTCGTCTCCGACGAAGGCGCGCTCACCGCCGCCGTCGAGGAGGCCATCGCCGGCAACCCGGGCGTCGCGGACAAGATCCGCGGCGGCAAGGTGGCCGCGGCCGGTGCCCTGGTCGGCGCGGTCATGAAGGCGACCCGCGGCCAGGCCGACGCGGCCCGGGTCAAGGAGCTGATCCTGGAGAAGCTGGGCGTCAGCGAGGGCTGAGCGGCAGTGGGACAGGACACGGTACGGCCCCGGAGGCAGCGCCTCCGGGGCCGTATTGTCTGCGCGGGGGCTACGTGCGGCGGCCGACGACCCGTACGAAGCCGAGGGTGCGCCCCTGGTCGGCGCGGAGCATCTCCGCGCTCCGGGTCGCCATCCGGACGTGGAAGTCGTCCGTGCTCTCCTCGGCGACCACCTCGCACCACAGCAGCCAGTCCCGCCAGCCGTCCGGCTGCCAGTCGGCCGCCTCGACCTCGACGGCCCCGCTGCGGGTCCAGTGGCGGTGCCACCAGTCGACGGAGTGGAAGCACCAGAAGTCGGGCTCCCACCACGGCTTGAGATGCTCCGGCGGCTCGCTGCCGGTGATCTCCTCCTTCAGCGCCGGTACGACCACGCCGATCCGTCCGCCGGGCTTCAGCAGCCGGGTGAGCGTGGGCAGATAGAGATCGTCGGTGCCGAAGTACTGGTAGGCGTCGATGCTCACGATCGCGTCGAAGCCGCCCTCGGCGAAGGGCAGGTCGTGGGCCTCGGTGTGCACGGGCTGCACCCGGTCGGCGAACCCGGCCTCGGCGATGCGCCGGGCGTTGTCGTCGGGCTTGACCCACAGGTCGGCGGCGGTGACCTGGGCGTGGAACTCCCTGGCCAGGAAGATCGAGGTCATCGCCCGGCCGCAGCCCAGGTCGAGCACGCGCGCGCAGGGGCGCAGGGCGTCCAGGCCGAGGGCGGGGGCCAGCCATTCCAGCAGCCACAGGGCGTGCGGGCCCATCTGGTTCTCGACGGCCCAGCGGGCGTCGTAGGTGCTGCTGAGCGGGTAACGGGGCAGGGTCAGACGGTCAGTGAGCGAGTCGTCCTTCGACGAGGGGGGAGAGACTGCGTCGAACATCGCTGAACGGGCTCCTTGTGATCTTCGTAGTGAAGGGCGATGCGTAGGAGCTCGTTCGAACCGGCAAACAATGCACCCGCTTCAGTCGTCGGCGAGGGGCCGATCAAGGCTGACCAGCGGAAGCTAGCAGTTGTGGAGGTGCTCCGCAGCCGCTTTCCTCAGGTGCGGGTACTACGCTCGCCCGCCATGACCGCACACGCCGAGTCCGGCACCGAACCGGAGATGACCGAGGTGGAGGCCGCGGACGACGAGGACCTCTACGAGGACGCCCGTCGGGCCCGCTGGACCGCCACCGTGACCGGGGCGCTGCTGGCCCTGATGGGGCTCACCGCCGCGCTGATGAGACTGAGCGGGGTGCCCGGGCTGGTGCCGGTTGCCTATGGCTCCGGGGCCGCCGTCTGCGTGGGCGCGTCGGCACTGGGGACCCGGGGCCGTACCCGCTGGGCCCTCTGGCTGATGATCCTGGGGACCATGGTGATGGCGCTCGGGGACCAGTTCGACTGAGGCGGCCGCCGCGGCCGAGGCGACCTGTCCGTCCGGGCCCGTGAGAGGCTCGGCGGGACGGCGCGGGCAACGGGAGAAGGAGCGGCGCGACGATGTATGTGACATCCCTGGGTGACGGTGCCGAGCTGCGGCCCCTGGAGGTCTGGCACGCCGGGGAGCTGCTGGCCAACATCGACCGGGGGCGCGAGTTCATCGGCCGGCACATCGCGCTGCCGGACGTGATCGGGGACCTGGAGCAGGCCCGCGCCTATCTGCGGTCCTACGCCGAGAAGCGCGCCGTCGACGGCGGCAGCCTGCACGGGGTGTGGCTGGACGGGAAGCTGGCGGGCGGGCTGCTGTTCCGGGTGTGGGACACGCCCACCGGGGTCTGCGAGGCCGGCTGCTGGCTGGAGCCCGCGGCCGCCGGGCGGGGCCTGGTGACGCGTGGGATGCGGGTGCTTCTGGACTGGGCGTTTGACGAGCGTGGCATGCACCGTGTGGAGTGGCATGCGTCGTCGGTGAACGAGGCCAGTGTCAACGTGGCCCGGCGGCTGGGCATGACCCGCGAGGGCGTGATGCGGGAGAACTACCCCCACCGGGGCGTGCGCACGGACACCGAGGTCTGGTCGGTGCTCGCCCCCGAGTGGCACGCGGTACGCGCCCGTACCGCCGAGCACGATCATTAAGAGACCTCTCAGACAGCGTCCGTACGGTGCGAGGTATGGGAACGAAGACTGTGGACGGAGCCGGGACCGGCGCCGAGGCGAAGAACGACGAGACGGCTACCGAGGAGACGGCGGTGGATGTCACCAAGGCCTCAGAGGAGGCCGCTGAGCCGGAGACGGCCGAGGCGTCCGAGGCGGCGGAGTCCGCCGGGGCGGGCGACGAACTCGCCGCCGACGAAACGGCCGACGACGGGGCCGACGACGAGGAAACGCTCCTGCTGGACGAGGAGCCGGAGGGTCCCTCTGGTGTCGGCCAGGGCGCCGCCGCCGTCGTCTCCGTCGTGCTCGGCCTGGTCTCCCTCACGGGTGGCTGGATCGGCACGGTGGCCGCGGCCCGCGAGACCCTCATCGGCCAGCTCCAGACCTCGTCGACCGCGAGCGTCGCCAAGCAGGTCAAGGAGGTGTACGGCGACGCGTGGCAGACCACCGCGCTGTGGGCCGGCGTGTTCGCGCTGGTCGCGCTGATCACCGGTGTCGCGGTGCTCGTCCGGCCCGCCTTCGGCGCGCCCGGCAGGGCGCAGGCGCCGTGGATCAAGTCGGTCGCCTGGGCCGGTGTCGCGCTCGGCGTCATCGGACTGCTGCTGGCGGTCCTCAAGTACTCCGACGCACTCCTCGGCCTGCCCTCGACCAGCTGAGACAGCGCAGGTCAGAAGGGGCCTTAGGGCGTCCGTAAGCACCTTACGGACGGCCTAAGGCCCCTTACGCGTGTCCGGGGTCCGGCGGCCGCCCGAAGATGCGGAACTCTCCCGATGTGGCGCACCCCCCTGGGAGACGAGAGTGGAGACATCGCAGAACGCGAAGCCCAACCACCCTCTCTCACAAGGGAAACACCATGTTCGAGTTCGAACTCCACCAGATCCGTTCCGCCGAACTGCGCCGGCAGGCCGAGCAGGACCGGCTCGTCCGCGAGGCCGTCCGCTCCCGCCGCGCCGCCCGCCGCGAGGAGGCGGCCCGACAGGCCGCCGTACCGGCGGAACCGCATACCGGCCGTCGCGGCCGGCGCCGGCTCCCGCGCGCCGCGTGACAGGGCGGCCGGGCGGCACCGGCCGCCCGGAGACCGAGGACGCGCAAGCCGGTGGCCGTACGGGGGTCGGTCACCGGCTTGCGCCACGACAGTCGGAAAGTACGACATCGGTGCGTATGACAAGCGCACCGGCGCTGTGGAAAACCGCTGCCCTGTGCGACGGGCCGCGTGCGATGCTCTGGCCTGTGGAAACCAGGTCCGTGAGTCCCGTGTTCGTAGGCCGCAGCGACGAGTTGGACACACTGAACAGGGCGCTCGACCGCGCCGAGGCGGGGGAGCCGCAGGCACTGCTGGTCGGCGGTGAGGCCGGGGTCGGCAAGACCCGGCTGGTCGAGGAGTTCGCCACGGCCGCCTGCCGCCGGGGCGCGGTCGTCGCCCTGGGCGGCTGTGTGGAGATCGGCGCGGACGGGCTGCCGTTCGCCCCGTTCTCCACCGCCCTGCGCGCGCTGCGGGCCGCCCTGCCCGAGGAACTGGCCACGGCCGCCGCCGGCCAGGAGGACGAGCTGGCCCGGCTGCTGCCCGAACTCGGCGAGGCCACCGCCGGCCGCCACGACGAACAGGGCATGGCCCGCCTCTTCGAGCTCACCGCACGGCTGCTGGAACGGGTCGCCGCCGAGCGCACGGTGGTCGTCGCCCTGGAGGACCTGCACTGGGCCGACGCCTCCACCCGCCACCTCCTCGCCTACCTGCTGCGCACCCTGCGCACCGGCCGCCTAGTGGTCCTCGGCACCTACCGCGCCGACGACATCCACCGGCGCCACCCGCTGCGCCCGCTGCTCGCCGAACTCGACCGGCTGCGCACCGTCCGCCGGCTGGAACTCGCCCGGTTCAACCGCGAGGAGGTCGGCCGCCAGATCGCCGGCATCCTCGCCGCCGAACCCGACCCCGCCCAGGTCGACGACATCTTCGAACGCTCCGACGGCAATGCCTTCTTCGTCGAGGAACTCGCCGTCGCCGCCACCGAGGGCTGTTGCACCGGACTCACCGACACCCTGCGCGACCTCCTCCTGGTCCGGGTGGAGGCGCTGCCCGAGAGCGCCCAGCGGGTCGCCCGGACCGTCGCCGAGGGCGGCTCCACCGTCGAGTATCGGCTGCTGGAGGCCGTCGCCCAGCTCGCCGAGGACGACCTCATCGAGGCGCTGCGGGCCGCCGTCGGCGCCAACATCCTCAACCCCACCCCGGCCGGCGACGGCTACCGCTTCCGGCACTCCCTGGTCCGCGAGGCCGTCGCCGACGACCTGCTCCCCGGCGAACGCTCCCGGCTCAACCGGCGCTACGCCGAAGCCCTGGAGAGCGACCCGACGCTGGTGCCGGCCGACGCCCGCGTCACCCGCCTGGCCAGCTACTGGTACCAGGCCCACGACCCCGCCAAGGCCCTGCCCGCCGTCCTCGACGCCTCCGTGGTGGCCCGCGGCCGGCACGCCTACAGCGAGCAACTGCGGCTCCTGGAGCGGGCGATGGAGCTGTGGGACACCGCCCCCGAGGAGATCCGCGCGGCCCTGCGCCCCGTCGACTACACCGACGTCTATCCGCCCTGCGGCTGCGATCCCGCCACCACCCCGCTGCGCTACCTCGACCTGATGGCGGAGGCGGCGGTCGCGGGCCGCTTCTGCGGAGAGCGCGAACGCGCCCTGAAGATCACCAAGAAGGCGCTGCGGCTCGTCGAGGAAGAAGGGGATCCGCTGCGCGCCGCCTGGTTCTGGGTGCAGCGCTCCCGGCTGGTCCAGGCCCTGGCCCGGGGCGACGGCTGGCAGGAACTCGGCACCGCCCAGGACCTGGTGCGCGGCCTGCCGCCCTCGGAGGTGCACGCCGACGTGCTGGCCAACGCGGCCGCCTGGTCCATGCTCCACGAACCCGGCCCCGGAGCCTTCGCCGCCGCCGAACGGGCCGTGGAGTACGCCAGGATGGTGGACGCCCGCGAGATCGAGCTGAACGCGCGCATCACCCTCGGCAGCCTCATGGTCAACGCCGGTGACGTCGAGCAGGGCCTGGCGGAGCTGCACCGGGTCAAGGACACCGCCCTCCGGGAGGGCGTGGTCCATGTCGCGGGCCGCGCCTATGTGAACCTCCCCTCCGAGCTGGACTCGGTCGGCCGCTCCCGGGAGTCCGTCCCGATCCTGCGGGAGGGCCTCGCCTTCGCCCGCCGGTACGGCCTGCTGGACTCCGAGGTGTGGATCTGGGGCAACCTCTCCGAGTCGCTCTACGCGCTCGGCCAGTGGGACGAGGCCGCCGAAGCCGCGGCGGGCGCCCTCGGCTCCGCGGCCAGCGCCAAGCCCCGGGGCGCCGGCGCCCTGCGCCTCGCCCATATCGCCCTGGCCCGGGGCGACGCCGCCGAGGCCGCCCGCCAACTGGCCATCTCCGCCGCCCACTACGGCAGCCACGACCCGATGCCCCAGGCCCAGCTGCCCGTGGCCCGGATCGCCATCGGCGTCGCGGCCGAGGAGGGCCGGTTCCTCGACGCCCGCGCCGAGCTGGACCGCGCCCTGACGGCCGGGTTCCCGCCCGGCACCCAGCGCTACGGCTGGCCCCTGCTGCTGGCCGCCGCCACCGCCGAGGCCGACGCCCGCGCCCTGCCCGCGGCGGCCGAGGGCCGCGCCGGGGTCCTCGACCGGCTCACCGAGGCCGTCCGCAAGCTCACCACCGGCGCCCCCGTCTGGCAGGCGTACGAGCGCTGGACCCGCGCCGAACTGCACCGCGCCCGGGGCACCGACACGGCGGCGGTCTGGTCGGACGTGGTCACCGACTTCGAGCGCCTGGACCGCCCCTACGACCTCGCCCGGGTCCGGCGCCGGCTGGCCCAGGTCCTGCTCGAAGAGGCGTCGGGCGACGACGACCGGGACCGCGCCACCGAACTCCTGCGGCTGGCCGGGGCGGTCGCCGAGCACCTGGGCGCCCGTCCGCTCGCGGACGCCGTCGCCCTGCTCGCCCAGCGCGCCCGCCTCACCCTCACCGCCACCACCCCGCGCCAGGCCCTCGACCCGGCCGAGAACCTCGGCCTGACCAGCCGTGAGCGGGACGTGCTGCGCCTGGTCTCGGCCGGCCGCACCAACCGGCAGATAGCCGAGGAGCTGTTCATCTCCCCGAAGACCGCGAGCGTGCACGTCTCCAACATCCTCGGCAAGCTCGGCGTCTCGGGCCGGGGCGAGGCGGCGGCGGTGGCGCACCGCCTGGAACTGTTCCCGCCAGGCCGCGGCGCCGCCGCCGGGCGGTGAGGCGCCGCCACCGGGTTGTCGGGCGCCGCTACCGGGCTGTCGGGTGCTGGCGCCGGGTCGCCGGGCGCCGCTACCGGACCTGAAGCTCCAGGATCCGGTCGTCCCCCGACTTCGGTTTGCCCCGCCCGTCCGTGTTGCTGGTCACCAGCCACACCTTGTCGCCGCCCGCCGCCACGACCGTGCGCAGCCGGCCGTACTCACCCGTGAGGAAGGCCTGGGGCGCGGCCGCGGCGGTCGTGCCGTCCAGCGGGATGCGCCACAGCCGCTGTCCCTTCAGCCCCGCCATCCAGATCACGCCGTCGACATACGCGATGCCGCTGGGGGAGGCGTCGTCGGTGTGCCACTGGGCGATCGGGTTCACGTACTTGGGGTCGTCCGACTTCCCCTCCGCGTCCGGCCAGCCGTAGTCGGCGCCGGGCTTGATGGCGTTCAGCTCGTCCCAGGTGTCCTGGCCGAACTCCGAGGCGAACAGCCGCTGCTTGTCGTCCCAGGCCAGGCCCTGCACATTGCGGTGGCCGTAGGAGTAGACCGGGGAGTCGGGGAAGGGGTTGCCGGGGGCCGGCTCGCCCTCCGGGGTCAGCCGCAGGATCTTCCCGCCGAGCGACTTCCTGTCCTGCGCCAGACCGCGCTGTCCGCTCTCGCCGGTGCCGGCGTAGAGCATGCCGTCGGGGCCGAAGGCGATCCGGCCGCCATTGTGGATGAACCCCTTGGGGATCCCCTTGAAGATCGTGTCGGGAGCGCCCAGCTGCTCCCCGGCCGACTTGCTCTCGTCCCAGAGCAGGCGCACGATCCGGTTGTCGGAGGCCGAGGTGAAGTACGCGTAGATCATGTGGTCCGAGGCGAAGTCGGGGGAGAGCGCGATCCCCAGCAGACCCCCCTCACCGGCCGCGGACACCCCGGAGACGATCCCCAGCTCGGTGATCTTCCCGGTCTTCACGTCCACCCTGCTGATCGTCCCGTCGTCCCGGTCCGACACCAGCAGCCCGGACCCGTCCGGCAGCGACGCGAGCCCCCACGGCGACTTCAGCCCCGTAGCCACCGTCCGCACCACCTTGACCGCCCCCTTCGCGGGGGCGGCGGACTCACCGCCCGACGCAGAGGCAGAGGCAGAGGAACCGCCAGAACCACTCCCGGCCCACGAAGGCGTGGGCAGCCCCTCCCCACCACCCCCGGACGAACACCCCGCCACCACCAGAACCCCGACCGCGACCAACCCAGCAGGAACAACTCGACGTTGCACGATCACGGTCCTTTCGACGGCCCCTCATCGCCGACGCTAGTACAGCGCCCCGTCAGGGGCGCGGGGAACTGCGCGGCCAGCCACGACGGAGCCGCACCCGGCCGACGACAGACCGCGGCACTTCCCCACCACCCACTCAGTCCCACGACCCCTGTGCGGCAGGCAGCCGCCCCAGCTCCGCCAGATCCTCCGCGGCCAGCCGCACCTCAACCGAGCCCGCGTTCTCCGCCACCCACCGGCCCTGCTTCGCCCCCGGCACCGGCACCACGTGCCGCCCCTGCGCCAGCACCCACGCCAGCGCCACCTGAGCCGCGGTGACCTCGTCCCCCTGCCGGCGGGCGACCCTCCGCAACTCCGCCACGATCGGCTGGTTCGCCGCCATCATCTCCGCCGTGAACCGCGGATGCCGCGCCCGCAGATCGTCCGGCTCGAACCCCTCACCCGGCGTGAGCGTGCCCGTCAGGAACCCGTTGCCCAGCGGCATCGCCGCCAGGAACCCCACGCCCCGCGCCTCGCACCACGGCAGCAGCGCCTCCAGCGCCTCCGGCGACCACACCGACAGCTCGGCCTCCACCGCACTGACCGGAAACACCTGCTGCACCCGCTGCAACTGCCGAAGGGTCGCGTCGTGCAACCGCGCGCCGGACCTGCGCCCCCCACGCGCCCCCACGGCGCACAACCCCAGCGCCCGCACCTTCCCCGCCCGCACCAGTTCCGCCATCGCGCCCCAGGTCTCCTCGACCGGTACCTCGGGGTCGGCGCGATGCAACTGGTAGAGGTCGATCACATCGGTCTGCAGCCGGCGCAGCGACGCGTCGCACGCCCGCTTCACATAGCCGGGCCGGCCGTTCGCCACGATGTGCTGGTCGCCGACGAGCAGCCCCACCTTCGTCGACACGAACGCCTCGGCACGCCGCTCCTTGAGCACCCGCCCCAGCAGCAGCTCGTTCGTGAACGGCCCGTACATGTCCGCCGTGTCGAGCAGCGTCACGCCCAGGTCCAGCGCCCGGTGCACCGCCCTCACCGACTCGTCACCCCGCTGCCGCGACCCACTGTACGCCCAGCTCATCGGCATGCACCCGAGTCCGACGGCCCCCACCGCGAGCGCCCCCGCGCCGATCGTCCTGCGCTCCACCAGCCCGTGAACCTCCTTCTCCGGACCCCCAACCTAACCCGCTCGCCGCCATACCCCTGACATAGCCTCCTGACCATGACCCACGACGCATGGCTCCCCATCCCGCTCGACGAGTTCACGGACCTGCCCGAAGGGCTCAATTACCTCTTCTGGGACGGTGACCAGGACTTCCCCGGCGACCCCGCCGACTGTGCCGTCTACGTCGTCCCCTACATGAAGCGGCAGGACGTGAAGGCGCGGCCGCTGCCGGAGATGCGGAACGTCCGGCTCATCCAGACCCTCACCGCCGGTGTCGACGACATGATCGCGGCCCGTGACCTCATCGTCCCCGGGGTGCCCCTCTGCAACGCCCGCGGTGTGCACGACGCGAGCACCGCCGAGCTCGCGCTCACCCTCACGCTGGCGTCGCTGCGCGGCATCCCGGGGTTCGTGCGGGCCCAGCGGGAGGAGCACTGGGAGAGCGGCTTCCACCCCGCCCTCGCCGACAAGTCCGTCCTCATCGTCGGTTACGGAGCGATCGGTTCCGCCATCGAGGACCGGCTCGTGCCCTTCGAGGTTGCGCGGGTGGCGCGCGTCGCGCGCTCCGGGCGCGCCTCGGCGCGCGGTCCCGTGCATCCGCTCACCGAACTGCCGAATCTGCTTCCGGAAGCCGATGTCGTCATCCTCTCCACGCCCCTCACGGACACCACGCGTGGCCTGGTCAACGCGGAGTTCCTCGCGCGGATGAAGGACGGCGCACTGCTGGTGAACATCGCGCGCGGTCCCGTCGTGGACACCAAGGCGCTCCTCGCCGAACTGGAGAGCGGTCGGCTCACCGCCGCCCTGGACGTCACCGACCCCGAGCCGCTGCCGGCCGGACACCCCTTGTGGCAGGCGCCCGGCGTGCTGATCAGCCCTCATGTCGGCGGCCCCACCTCGGCCTTCCTGCCGCGCGCCAAGCGCGTCGTCGTCGAGCAGTTGAACCGCTTCGTGAACCGGGAGCCGTTGCGAAACGTGATCCTTACGACGGGATCCACCGACAACTGACAATCCCTGCAACACGCGTGTAATCCGCTTCCGGTACGGTCCGCGACCTTCCGGGCGCGGTGCGTGCGCGCATTGCCGCTGGTCGTCACGGAGCGTAGAGAAGCTATGTCCCTGAGTGACGAGACTGGTGTATCGTCCCGACAGGGGCTGCGCCGCGCACCGTTCGGCGCCGGGGATGGACATTTCAGATTTGTGAGGGGGGCGACGGGCGATGCACGGCCTATGGACGAACGATCCGACGCGGCGGAGCCGCCGGCGGCGACCCTGGCGCACAGCTGCGCGCAGACGCGGCCACCACACCAGCCATCACCACCACCGCCGGCCCAGCGGGCGCAGGCGGCACCCTCACCCGGCGCACCGGGATCCGAGGGACCCGGGAACGGCGCGGGCCGGGAGCATCCGGTGACAGCGCCGACCTCTGTGACGACCACACTCCCCGGAGCGCTGCGGGCACAGCCTCCGGCGGGGATGCCGCACCCCCGGCCGCCGGTCACCGGCGGTGGGACCGGCGTGGTCCGCCAACTCGTCCTGGCCCTGGTCTGCGCGGGATACGCCGTCGGTTCCGCGCTCGACTGGGGCTCGAACCAAGTGGCCCTGTTCATGGGCGACTTCGGTCTGACCGCGGCCGCCGGCACCGCCGCCGTGTCGTGCTTCTTCTACGCCCGCTCCCCGCGGGTCCGCTTTCGACCTGCCTGGCTGCTGTTCGCCCTCTCCTCGGCGATGGCGGCCCTCGGCAACGCGGTCTGGGGGTGGTACGAGGTCTTGCTCCAGCGACCGGTGCCCAGCCCCAGCTACGCCGACCTGTTCTTCCTGTGCTTCGCGCCGCCCGCCATCGTCGGCCTGCTGGTGCTGGCCAAGCGGCCGGTGAGCAAGGCCGGCTGGATCTGCCTGGGCCTGGACGCCTGGCTGATCGGCGGCTCGCTGCTCACCCTGTCGTGGAGCCTCGCGCTCGCCCAGGCCGCCCGGTTCGACGGGCCCAGCGTCGCGCACACCGCGCTCTCGCTGGCGTACCCGCTGCTGGACATCGCCCTGGTCAGCATGGTGCTCGCGCTGCACTTCCGGCGCTCGCCGGGCAACCGCACCGCGGTGAACACCGCGATCGGCGCGCTCGCCCTGACCGTGATGTGCGACGCCCTGTTCACCTCGCCGCTGCTGCACAGCAGCTACCGCTCCGGGCAACTGCTCGACGCGGGCTGGTTCGCCGGTTCGCTGCTGCTGGCGTACGCCCCGTGGGCCGCGCCCCGGCCGCAGGGCGCCCAGGAGCCCGACGGGCACACCCGGGTGGTCCACGAGCACGTGCCCGGCACCCGGGCCACGGCGCCCCGGCAGGCGCCCGCGCCCGCCCCGGGAGGTGATCACAGCCGGTACCCGGCGGGCCGCCCGCTCACCGGCTCCCTGGCCGCGCTCACCCCGTACCTGGCCGCCGCCGTCTGCACCCTGGGCATCCTCTACAACGTCCTCAACGGCCGCAGCCCCGACCATGTCGTCCTGATCACCGCCGGCTGCGTGGTGCTCGCGCTCGTCGTGCGCCAGGGCATCATGCTGCTCGACAACATCACCCTCACCCAGGAACTGGCGCACCAGGAGAACCACTTCCGCTCCCTGGTGCAGGGCTCCAGCGACGTCATCATGATCGCCGCGCCCAGCGGGGTCCTGCGGTACGTCTCCCCGGCCGCCGCCGGGGTCTACGGACGGCCCGCCGACGACCTGGTGGGCTCGGAACTGGCCAGTCTCATCCACCCGGAGGACCTGGGCTGCGTGGTGCACGAGGTGCGCCGCTTTCTCGCCGCCCGCCCCCAGGAGGAACCCACCACCCGTATCGAGTGCCGTTTCCGGTCCGGCGAGGGCGGCTGGCTCAATGTCGAGTCCACCGTCAACCGGCACCACGGCGGCCTCATCTTCAACAGCCGGGACGTGACCGAAAGGGTGCGGCTGCAGGCGCAGCTCCAGCACAACGCCGAGCACGACCCGCTCACCGACCTGCCCAACCGCGCCCTGTTCACCCGGCGCGTCCAGCAGGCCCTGTCCGGCCGCCGCTCCTCCGACCGGGGCCCCGCCCTGAGGAACACGGCGGTGCTCTTCATCGACCTGGACGGGTTCAAGGCCGTCAACGACACGATCGGGCACCAGGCCGGGGACGAACTGCTCGTCCAGGCCGCGCGCAGACTCCAGGACGCGGTCCGCCAGGGCGACACCGCGTCCCGGCTGGGCGGCGACGAGTTCGCGGCGCTGATCGTCGGAGACCACACCCGTGACCGCAGTGCCCGGGAGCGGCACATCCTGGAGCTCGCCGACCGCCTCAGGGTGACCCTCTCCCAGCCGTATCTCATTGACGGCAACGATGTCCGTGTCAACGCGTCCATCGGTGTCGCCTTCGCCGAACCGGGCCTCGGCGCGGGCGAGTTGCTCCGCAACGCCGACCTGGCGATGTACCGCGCCAAGTCGGCCGGGAAGGGCCGCGTCGAGCTGTACCGGCCACAGATGCAGCAGGACGTCGTACGCAAGGCGGAACTGGCCACCCGGCTGCGGGCCGCGCTGCACGACGGCGAGTTCGCGCTGCTGCACCAGCCCGTGGTCTGCCTGGAGAACGGCCGGATCGAATCGGTCTCCGCCCATGCGCGCTGGCGCTCCTCGCAGGGGGTGCTGTTCACCCCGGCCGAGTTCCTGCGGGTCGCCGAGGACAGCGACAAGACCGCCGAGCTGGACCGCTGGATCCTCCAGGAGGCGGTCGAACAGGCCGCCGAGCGGGCCGCCAACGGTCTGGTGGTGCCGATCGCCGTCCGCACCAGTGCCCGGCGGCTGCTCGACCGGTCCTCGCCGCTCGGCTCCGTGGAAGCCCTGCTCACCCGGCACGGGCTGCCGTCCGGGGCGCTGGTCCTGGAGCTGTCCGACACCGACCCCAGGGTCCCGCTGGACGAGTTGGAGCGGCGCCTGACCGGGCTCAGCCGGCACGGTGTCCGGATCGCGCTGGACGGCTTCGGCAGCGGCTACGCGGCGATCACGGCCCTGCGCAAGCTCCCCGTCGACGTGCTCAAGCTCGACCGCAGCCTGGTCGAGGGCGTCGTCGAGTCGCCCCGGCTGCACAAGATCACCAGCGGGCTGCTGCGGATCGCCGGCGACCTGGGCCTCCAGTCGGTGGCCGAGGGCGTCGACCTGCCCGAGCAGGTCACGGCGCTGCGCACGATGGGCTGCACCCACGGCATGGGCATGGCCTTCTCCGGCCCGGTGGACGAGTACCGGCTGCGCCGGGCGCTCGGATCCGGCCACTATCCGGTTCCGCACGCGCCGGCCGAGCCGGCGTTCGCGGGCAGTGGTGCGGGCGGCGGCGCGGGGGTGTACACCAGTGGTGTCCCCGCGGTGCTCGGAGGCGGAAGTGCCCTTCGCTCACATAATGAGACTCCCGTCCCACCCACTTGACACGTGGTGCGCGTCGGAGGGAGGGTCAGTCCCAT
Organism: Streptomyces sp. NPDC048288; assembly: GCF_043201555.1. Classification (NCBI taxonomy): domain Bacteria; kingdom Bacillati; phylum Actinomycetota; class Actinomycetes; order Kitasatosporales; family Streptomycetaceae; genus Streptomyces; species Streptomyces sp. NPDC048288. The sequence continues at coordinate 263,205 of NZ_JBICZD010000009.1, read as the reverse complement.
GCGCACCCGAATTCTCGTACTTGGACAGCGCGTCGGCTGAGTTGGGTCCCACCGGAGAAGGCTCCGGAAAGCCCAGCGACCACACCGGCGCGCTCCCCTCGCTTGCCTTTTGGCACGAGGGGTTTTTTGTTGCACCAGCACCACCTGTACAGCATGCGTACGGCGGCAGAAAACCGTACGAACCTCGCAAAAACCCTCAGCATCGAGAAGAGAATGCCGATGACCGAGCAGAGCGCCGCGGCCCACCATCCGCAGCCGAGGCCCCGTTCCGGAGGACAGCAGCCCGCCCCCGTCGAGCACGTCACGGGCGCGAAGTCCCTCATCCGCTCCCTTGAGGAGGTCGGCGCTGACACGGTATTCGGCATTCCCGGCGGCACGATCCTGCCGGCCTACGACCCGCTGATGGACTCCACCCGGGTGCGCCATGTCCTGTGCCGCCACGAGCAGGGTGCCGGACACGCGGCCACCGGCTACGCGCAGGCCACCGGCAAGGTCGGCGTCTGCATGGCGACCTCGGGACCCGGTGCCACCAACCTGGTGACGCCGATCGCGGACGCGAACATGGACTCGGTGCCGCTCGTGGCGATCACCGGCCAGGTCGTCTCCGCGGCGATCGGCACGGACGCCTTCCAGGAGGCGGACATCGTCGGCATCACCATGCCGATCACCAAGCACAGCTTCCTGGTCACCAAGGCCGAGGACATCCCGCGGATCATCGCGCAGGCGTTCCACATCGCCTCCACCGGCCGTCCAGGCCCGGTCCTCGTGGACATCCCCAAGGACATCCTCCAGGCGAAGACCACCTTCTCCTGGCCGCCGGTCATGGACCTGCCCGGCTACCGCCCGGTGACCAAGCCGCACGCCAAGCAGATCCGCGAGGCCGCCAAGCTGATCACCTCCGCGAAGCGGCCCGTCCTCTACGTCGGCGGCGGTGTCATCAAGTCGCACGCCACCGCCGAGCTCAAGGTCCTCGCCGAGCTCACCGGAGCGCCCGTCACCACCACCCTGATGGCGCTCGGCGCGTTCCCCGACAGCCACCCGCTGCACGTGGGAATGCCGGGCATGCACGGTGCGGTCACCGCCGTCACCGCGCTGCAGAAGGCCGACCTGATCGTCGCCCTCGGAGCCCGCTTCGACGACCGCGTCACCGGCAAGCTGGACAGCTTCGCCCCGCACGCGAAGATCGTCCACGCCGATATCGACCCCGCGGAGATCGGCAAGAACCGCGCCGCCGACGTGCCGATCGTCGGTGACGCCCGCGAGGTCATCGCCGACCTGATCCAGGCGGTCCAGAAGGAGCACAGCGAGGGGAACCAGGGCGACTACACCGCCTGGTGGAAGGACCTGAGCCGCTGGCGCGAGACCTACCCGCTGGGCTACGACCTGCCCGACAACGGCTCGCTCTCCCCGCAGCAGGTCATCGAGCGCATCGGGCAGCTTGCCCCGGAGGGCACGATCTTCACGGCGGGCGTCGGCCAGCACCAGATGTGGGCCGCGCACTACGTCCAGTACGAGAAGCCCGCCACCTGGCTGAACTCCGGCGGCGCCGGAACCATGGGCTACGCGGTCCCGGCCGCCATGGGCGCCAAGGCCGGCCGGCCCGGGCAGGCCGTCTGGGCGATCGACGGCGACGGCTGCTTCCAGATGACCAACCAGGAACTGACCACCTGCGCCCTGAACAACATCCCGATCAAGGTCGCCATCATCAACAACGGCGCCCTCGGGATGGTCCGCCAGTGGCAGACCCTGTTCTACAACCAGCGGTACTCCAACACCGTCCTGCACTCCGGGCCGGACGACGTCAACCCGGACGCCCGCGGCACCCGGGTCCCCGACTTCGTCAAGCTGTCGGAGGCCATGGGCTGCTACGCGATCCGCTGCGAGTCCCCGGACGACCTCGACAAGGTCATCGAAGAGGCGAACTCCATCAACGACCGCCCGGTCGTCATCGACTTCATCGTCCACGAGGACGCCATGGTGTGGCCGATGGTCGCCGCCGGCACCTCCAACGACGAGATCCTGGCCGCCCGGGACGTCCGCCCCGACTTCGGCGACAACGAAGACGACTGAGCGAGAGAGACGCAGAAGAACATGTCCAAGCACACGCTCTCCGTCCTGGTGGAGAACAAGCCGGGCATCCTGGCCCGGATCGCCGCGCTGTTCTCCCGCCGCGGCTTCAACATCGACTCGCTCGCCGTCGGGGTCACCGAACACGCCGACATCTCCCGCATCACGATCGTGGTGAGCGTCGAGGCGCTGCCCCTCGAGCAGGTCACCAAGCAGCTCAACAAGCTCGTCGAGGTGCTGAAGATCGTCGAGCTGGAGCCGGGTTCGGCCGTTCAGCGGGAACTCGTTCTGGTGAAGGTGCGCGCCGACAACGAGACGCGCTCCCAGATCGTCGAGATCGTCCAGCTGTTCCGCGCCAAGACCGTCGACGTCTCCCCGGAGGCCGTCACCATCGAGGCCACCGGCAGCAGCGACAAGCTGACCGCCATGCTCAAGATGCTGGAGCCCTTCGGCATCAAGGAGCTGGTGCAGTCCGGCACCATCGCGATCGGCCGCGGCGCCCGCTCGATCACCGACCGGTCGCTGCGCGCGCTCGACCGTTCTGCGTAAGGCTTGACACGGGCGGCCGCCGATCCGTCCCGGCTCACCGGCCGCCCGTATACCGAGACCCCGAGACTTCCCTTCCGACCACCGTCATACGGTGGGACGCAACATCTGCACACCAAGGAGAGAACCCAAAGTGGCCGAGCTGTTCTACGACGCCGACGCCGACCTGTCCATCATCCAGGGCCGCAAGGTCGCGGTCATCGGCTACGGCAGCCAGGGCCACGCCCACGCGCTGTCGCTGCGCGACTCCGGTGTCGACGTCCGTGTCGGTCTGCACGAGGGCTCCAAGTCCAAGGCGAAGGCCGAGGAGCAGGGCCTGCGCGTGGTCACCCCGGCGGAGGCCGCCGCCGAGGCCGACGTCATCATGATCCTCGTCCCGGACCCGATCCAGGCCCAGGTCTACGAGGAGTCCATCGCCCCGAACCTGAACGACGGCGACGCGCTGTTCTTCGGCCACGGCCTGAACATCCGCTTCGGCTTCATCAAGCCCCCGGCCGGCGTCGACGTCTGCATGGTCGCCCCCAAGGGCCCGGGCCACCTGGTGCGCCGTCAGTACGAGGAGGGCCGCGGCGTTCCCTGCATCGTGGCCGTCGAGCAGGACGCCACCGGCAACGGCTTCGCGCTCGCCCTGTCGTACGCCAAGGGCATCGGCGGCACCCGCGCCGGCGTCATCAAGACGACCTTCACCGAGGAGACCGAGACCGACCTGTTCGGTGAGCAGGCCGTCCTCTGCGGTGGTACCTCCGCCCTGGTCAAGGCCGGTTTCGAGACCCTGGTCGAGGCCGGCTACCAGCCGGAGATCGCCTACTTCGAGTGCCTGCACGAGCTGAAGCTGATCGTGGACCTCATGTACGAGGGCGGCCTGGAGAAGATGCGCTGGTCGGTCTCCGAGACCGCCGAGTGGGGCGACTACGTCACCGGCCCGCGGATCATCACCGACGCCACCAAGGCCGAGATGAAGCAGATCCTCGCGGAGATCCAGGACGGCACCTTCGCCAACAACTGGATGGCCGAGTACCACGGCGGTCTGAAGAAGTACAACGAGTACAAGACCGCCGACTCCGAGCACCTGCTGGAGACCACCGGCAAGCAGCTGCGCAAGCTGATGAGCTGGGTGAACGAGGAGGCGTAAGCCTCAGCCGACGGGGCCGGAGCGGACTGCTCCGGCCCCGTTGTCCACCCCGTCGAATCTCGGACGGGTGATCCTTCCGCAGAGGCGCAGGACGACTCCTGCCGCGCCACTACACTGCCGTACTACATACGCGTCAGGCCCACAGCGTCGTGCGTCTCCACGCGGCTAGCCAACCTCCACCGCCTGCGGCCGTCGGGACGGCCGTCCGCATTGGACCTGTGAGGACTCACGTGAGCTCGAAACCTGTCGTACTCATCGCTGAAGAGCTGTCGCCCGCCACCGTGGACGCGCTGGGCCCGGACTTCGAGATCCGGCACACCAACGGAGCAGACCGGGCCGAGCTGCTCCCCGCCATCGCCGACGTGGACGCGATCCTGATCCGCTCCGCCACCAAGGTCGACGCCGAGGCCATCGCCGCGGCCAGGAAGCTGAAGGTCGTCGCACGAGCCGGCGTCGGCCTGGACAACGTCGACGTCTCCGCCGCCACCAAGGCCGGCGTGATGGTCGTCAACGCGCCGACCTCCAACATCGTGACCGCCGCCGAACTGGCCTGCGGTCTCCTCGTCTCCAGCGCCCGCCACATCCCGCAGGCCAACGCCGCGCTGAAGAACGGCGAGTGGAAGCGCAGCAAGTACACCGGTGTCGAGCTCGCCGAGAAGACCCTCGGTGTCGTCGGCCTCGGCCGCATCGGCGCCCTGGTCGCGCAGCGCATGTCCGCCTTCGGCATGAAGATCGTCGCGTACGACCCCTATATCCAGCCCGCCCGCGCCGCCCAGATGGGCGTGAAGGTGCTGTCGCTGGACGAGCTCCTCGAGGTCGCCGACTTCATCACCGTGCACCTCCCGAAGACCCCCGAGACGGTCGGTCTGATCGGCGAGGAGGCGCTGCGCAAGGTCAAGCCGTCGGTGCGCATCGTCAACGCCGCGCGCGGTGGCATCGTCGACGAGGAGGCGCTGTACGCGGCGCTGAAGGAGGGCCGGGTCGCCGGCGCCGGCCTCGACGTCTACAGCAAGGAGCCGTGCACCGACTCCCCGCTCTTCGAGCTGGACCAGGTCGTCTGCACCCCGCACCTCGGTGCCTCCACCGACGAGGCCCAGGAGAAGGCCGGTATCGCCGTCGCGAAGTCGGTGCGGCTGGCTCTCGCCGGTGAACTCGTGCCGGACGCCGTGAACGTCCAGGGCGGTGTCATCGCCGAGGACGTCAAGCCGGGCCTGCCGCTCGCCGAGCGCCTCGGCCGCATCTTCACCGCGCTCGCGGGTGAGGTCGCGGTCCGTCTCGACGTCGAGGTCTACGGCGAGATCACCCAGCACGACGTGAAGGTGCTGGAGCTGTCCGCGCTCAAGGGCGTCTTCGAGGACGTCGTCGACGAGACGGTGTCGTACGTGAACGCGCCGCTGTTCGCGCAGGAGCGGGGTGTCGAGGTCCGCCTCACCACCAGCTCCGAGGCGAGCGAACACCGCAACGTGGTGACCGTGCGCGGCACGCTCGCGGACGGCGAGGAGGTGTCGGTCTCCGGCACGCTGGCCGGTCCGAAGCACCTCCAGAAGATCGTCGCGGTCGGTGACTACGACGTCGACCTCGCCATCGCCGACCACCTGCTGGTGCTGCGCTACGAGGACCGCCCGGGCGTCGTCGGCACCGTCGGCCGCATCCTCGGCGAGGCGGGCATCAACATCGCCGGTATGCAGGTGGCCCGCGCGGTCGCCGGCGGTGAGGCGCTGGCCGTGCTGACCGTCGACGACTCGGTCGACGCCGGTGTGCTGGCCGAGGTCGCCGAGGAGATCGGGGCCACCTCGGCCCGTGCGGTCAACCTCGTCTGACCCCTGGATCAGGATCCACGGACGCCGGCCGGGCTGAGAGTTCCTCAGCCCGGCCGGCGTTCCGCTGTCTACGCGCTCTTCCGCAGGCTCACCCCCGCCCCCACCGCCGCCAGCACCAGCAGCACCGCCCCCGCGATCGCCGCCCCCCGCATCCCGCTGGTGAACGCCTCCCGCGCGGTGCGGACCAGGGCATCTCCCGCGTGCCCCGGCAGCCGGCCCGCCGTGGCCAGCGCGCCGCCCAGCGTCTCCCGGGCCGGTGCCGGAGCCGTGGCCGGCATCTCGTGGCGGTAGACCGCCGTACCGATCGACCCCAGCACCGCCATCCCCAGCGCGCCGCCGAACTCCGCGCCGGTCTCCAGCAGTGAGGAGGCCGTGCCCGCCCGTTCCACCGGCGCTCCGCCCATCGCGAGGTCGGTCAGCTGGGACATGATCGCGACCATTCCGCAGGCGAGGACGCCGGCCCCGGTCAGCACCAGCCACAGCGAGTCGGTGCCGACGAGGGCGAGCAGCGCGAACCCGGCCGCCATGGCCGCGAAGCCGCCCGCGACGACGTACCCCCGGTCGGCGCCCCGCTGGACCAGCTGGGCCGTGAGCGGTCCGGCGACCCCGATGAACACCGAGGGCAGCAGGCTCCACAGCGCCGCCGCGAGCGGGCTCATCCCGAGGACCGACTGCAGGTACTGCGTGGTGAAGATCGCCGAGCCCATCATGGCGAGCGAGGCGACGAGGGTGAGGACCAGCGCCGGGGTGAAGCCGCGGCCCTTCAGCAGGGCCGGCGGGATCAGCGGGGAGCCGGTGGTGCGCTGGCGGTGGACGAAGAGGGCGGCGAAGAGCAGGCCGACGGTGACCGAGACGACGTACAGCGGGTGCCAGCCCTCGGAGGGGATCTCCTTCAGGCCGTAGATCACCGGGAGTACGGCGGCCAGCGAGAGCGGGACGCTCAGCCAGTCGAAGCGGCCGGGGGAGGGGTCGCGGGACTCCGGGAGCAGGAACGGGCCGAGGAGCAGGAGCAGGGCCATCGCGGGCAGGTTGACCAGGAAGACCGAGCCCCACCAGAAGTGCTCGACGAGGATCCCGCTCATCACCGAGCCGAGCGCGATCCCGCCGGTCATCACCCCGGACCACAGGCCGATCGCCTTCGCGCGCTGGCCGGGGTCGGTGAACATCGTGCGCAGCAGGGCCATCGTGGACGGCATCAGGGTCGCGCCGCCGAGGCCGAGCACCGCGCGGGCGGCGATCAGGGTCCCGGCGCTGTCCGCGTACGCGGCGAGCAGCGAGGCGCCGCCGAAGGCCGCGGCGCCGAAGAGCAGCAGGCGACGGCGGCCGACGCGGTCGCCCAGCGCGCCCATCGTCATCAGCAGGCCGGCCAGGACGAAGCCGTAGATGTCCAGGATCCACAGCTGCTGGGTGCCGCTCGGGCGGAGGTCCGCGCCGATCGCCGGGAGGGCGAAGTAGAGGACGGAGACGTCCATCGAGACCAGGAGCAGCGGCAGCATCAGCACGCCGAGCGCGGTCCATTCACGGCGTCCCGCAAGGGAGTTGGTCTCACGTGGGGTGGTGGTCGTGCTCGTCGGGTTCGTCATGCCAAGGAATGTACGGGCGTCTTAAACGCTTGTCTAGAACGAATGTATAAGTCATCCGTCTAGGACGTCTGTATGGATCCCGGGGTAGGGTGGCCCGCATGGGACACCGTGAGGATCTGCTGGAAGGCGCCAAGCGCTGCCTGCTGGAGAAGGGGTTCGCGCGGACGACGGCGCGCGACATCGTCAAGGAGTCGGGGACCAACCTCGCCTCGATCGGCTACCACTACGGCTCCAAGGACGCGCTGCTCGCGCAGGCCTACATCGCGCTGGTGGAGGAGCTGTCCTTCGACGGCGGCGACGCCGGGCTGACCGGAGCGCCCGGCTCCCTCGACCGGTTCCGGGAGGTGTGGTCGCACATCGTCGGCACCATGCGCGAGCCCGGCACGATGTGGCGGCTCAGCGTGGAGATCATGGCGATGGGGGATCAGCTGCCCGAGGTGCGCGACCAGTTGGCCCGCGCCCAGCGCGAGGGCGGCCGTGGGCTGACCTCGCTGATGATGGGCGTACCGGAGGAGGAGGTCTCCGACGAGACCGCCGACACCCTCGGCCGCTTCTACATGACCCTCATGTCCGGCCTGATCTCGGCATGGACCTTCGACCCGAAGACCGCGCCCGACGGCGACGCGCTCACCGAGGGGCTGCGCCAGATCGTCGAGGCCGCCACCCGCGCCTGATCGCGGGGACCGGCCGGGTGCCTCATCGGGCAGCCGGCGCTGCCCCGGAGGATCTGGACCTTCGCCGGCGCCGGCGGCTATCGACGTCAGAAGAACCGTTTCTGATCCCGGCGGAAGGTACCCCATGCACGCTCACGGCCACACCGGTGCGCGAGAGGCCCGGAGGGAGCGTTCGCCGGCGCGGCCGACGGTCCGTCAGGAGCGGTCGCCGTCGCCGGGGCTGCTGGGCATGATGAGCACCGCCGGCAACGCCGCCGTGGCGGAGATGGTCCGCCGCTCCGGGCAGTCCGCCGGGCCGTCCGGCCCGTCCGTGCAGCGCCAGACCGACGGGGACGGGAAGCAGCTGGTCATCCAGGGCGACGACGGCCCGGTGACGGTCCGTTCCGCCTCCGATCTGCTGGTGTGGCTGATGAGCCACCCGACCCGCCCGGCGCCCGCGAACTACGCCGAACCCGACGTCCTGCGCCGGGTCCTGGCCCGGCTGGAGGGGGCCGGAGGTGCCGTCGGCGCGGCCGCCGTGTGGGCCGCGGTGCGCGCGGTCGTCACCCGGGTGGCGACGACCGCCAGCACCAGCAGCGAGAGCGACAGCGACGAGGAGGGCGGGTTCTTCCGCACCGCCCCGGCCCGGCGGAACACCGACAGCAGCAGCGAGGAGGAGTCCGAGGCCGAGTCCGAGACCGCCTCCGAGACCGGCGAGGACTGGGACGCGGGGCACTGGGACAAGGACAAGTACGGGGCGCCGGAGGCGGCCGAGTTCCGGCGGGAGATGCCCGAGGGCGACATCGCCGAACAGCAGCGGACGCTGAGCGCGTCGCTGTCCGGCTACCGGTTCGTGGGCTTCCACGGCACCAACGCGGAGAACGTCGGCGGTCTGATCATCGACGGCCCGGACGTGTCCCGGATCGCCTCCGGCCACGGCATCGGCAAGGGGCGCGGCTTCTACGTCGCCCCGGTCGTCGGCCCGCCCGGCGCGAAGGCCCCGGGCACCGCCGCCGCCAAGAAGGAGGCCCGGCTGTGGGGGCGGTTCCTGGTCGCCGTCTATGTCGCCGACGACGTCACAGTGGGGCACCACGCCGACGAGTCCGACGGCGGGGTCGAGTTCGAGGGCGCCGGCGCGTCGGGCGGCGGGCCGGAGATGGCCTACCACGGCTCCGACGAACTCGTCATCCCCGAGCAGCTGTTCGGCAAGATCAAGCTGGTCCGCAACGTGGACGACGTCACCATGCCGACCGCTCCCCGCCAGGCCGGCGCGGTCCCCTACGAGGACGGCGTCAGCAGCTACCAGAAGACCGCGAAGGGGAAGGGGCGGAAGTAGGCCCACCGCTGGAGGCAGCCGTACAGCCCGGAGACGGAGGCCTACAGCCGGGCGCCCTTCAACGCCATGTGCAGGAGCAGGCGGTCCTCGCCGTCGTCCAGGTCGAGGCCGGTGAGCTGTTCGACGCGGGAGAGGCGGTAGTAGAGGGTCTGGCGGTGGATGCCGAGGGCCGCCGCTGTGCGGCCTGCCTGGCCCGCGCAGTCGAGGTAGGCCTCGGCGGTGCGGGCGAGTTCGCGGTGGGCCGGGGTGAGCAGGGGGCTCACGGCGCGGTCGTGGGCGGCCTCCGGTCCCAGCGCGGTCAGCAGCCGGTAGGGGCCGATGTGGGCCCACTCCGCGACCGGCCCGAACCGGGGCTCGGCCAGCGCGGCGCGGGTCGCGGCGGCGGCCTCCTGCCAGACCGCGCCCAGTTCGGCGAGGCCGGTCCGGGCCTCGCCCACCCCCGCCGCGCGGCCCGGGGCCGCCAGGGCCGCCGCCCCCGCGAATCCCGCGGCGACGGCGGCGGCGGTCCGTGCCCCGGCCCCGCGGGCCGCCGCCGAACGGGCCTCCTCCGCGTCCTTGAGCAGCCTGGCGGCGGCCGTCAGGGCGGGGGTGATCACGTCGGTGCTGCGCAGCCGGACCAGTACGGCCAGGCTGTGGCCCGCCGTGCCCCAGGGCAGTGTGCACAGCGCGGTGGCGTGCGGGACCGTCCGCGGGGAGGGGGCGTCGTCCGGGTCGGCGGAGGGCCAGGGGGCGACGCAGACCAGCGTGTGCGGGACGTCCGCGCGGGCGCCGAGGGCGGTCCGCAGCTCGGCCACCGCCGCGTCCCGATGCCAGCCGGGCTCCGCCGTGAGCACCGCCCGCAGCTCCCGGCCCAGCCCCGCCCCCGCCTGCGCCTCGTCCGCGAGCAGCGCGCCGATCCGCCCGGCCACCCCCATGGCCGCGGCCAGCTGGGCGTCCGTCGGGCCCGGATCGTCGTCGAGCAGCCAGACGTAGCCGAGGACGACGCCCCGATGGCGTACCGGCAGACAGATCCGTCCCCGGTACACCCCCGCCTCCGGGGTCGGCGGGATGCGGACCGGTCCGGTCGCCCGGGTGATGCCGAAGCCCTCGAACCAGGCGCGGACCGCCGAGGTGGAGCGCCGGGTCAGGATCGAGCGGGTGCGGACCGGGTCCAGCGCCGACGGATCCAGGTCGCCCTCACTGTCGTACGCCCCGAAGGCGAGCAGTTCGAAGTCCCGGTTCTCCAGGGTCGCCGGGACGCCGAGGAGCTCCGAGATCTCGTCGACCAGCTCCTGGTAGTCACCCTTGAATTCCGACGTCACCCGGGCATTCTCCCGCAATTCACGGATGCCTTCATACATCTGTCTGAGATCCGTGGCACGGATGCGTGACAGCTGTCGATGGCCCACGATCGAAGGGATCCTTAACTTTCACGGTGGTTCCCCGTGCCGTATCCAAATCGTCGGATCGCGGCCGTTACGGCATGTGTTGTGGAGGTGCCCCGTGCTGGGTCCCGTGATTCTCGCCGCGTCGCGCAGCGACCGGATGCGTCGTCTGATCTCGGCGGCCCCGGTGACGAAGCAGGTCGTCGACCGCTTCATCCCCGGTGAGACGGTCGCCGACATCGTCCCGATCATCGAGGAGCTCACCGGCCGCGGCCTGGAGCTGACGATGGACGTCGTCGGCGAGGACATCACCACCCCCGAGCAGGCCGCCGCCGCCCGGGACGCCTACCTCGCACTCGTCGGGCGGCTGAAGGACCTCGGCCTCGGCGAGCGCGTCGAGATGTCGGTGAAGCTGTCGATGTTCGGGCAGGCGCTGGACGGCGGCCACGAGCTGGCCCTCGCCAACGTCCGCCCGGTCGTCGAGGCCGCCGCCGCCATCGGTACGACCGTGACGCTCGACGCCGAGGACCACACCACCCTCGACTCGATGTTCGCCATCCACGAGGAGCTGCGGAAGGACTTCCCGCAGACCGGCTGCGTCATCCAGGCCTACCTCTTCCGCACCGAGGCCGACGCCCGCCGCCTCGCCGCGGCCGGCAGCCGCGTCCGCCTGGTCAAGGGCGCCTACAAGGAGCCCGCCGAGGTCGCCTACCAGCAGAAGAGCGAGATCGACAAGGCGTACGTCCGGATCCTGCGGACTCTGATGGAGGGCGAGGGGTACCCGATGGTCGGCTCCCACGACCCGCGCCTGATCTCGATCGCCCAGGAACTCGCCCGGCGCGCGGGCCGCAAGCCCGACGAGTACGAGTTCCAGATGCTGTACGGCATCCGGAGCGACGAGCACCTGCGGCTCGCCGCCGAGGGCCACCGGATGCGCGTCTACACCGCGTACGGCACCGACTGGTACGGCTACTTCATGCGCAGGCTCGCGGAGAAGCCGGCGAACCTGCGCTTCTTCCTCCGCTCGATGGTCAGCAAGGGCTGAGCCCCGAAGAGCCCCGAGAAGCCCCGAGAAGCCCCGAGAAGCCGAGACAAGCCTCAACACCCGCTCACGTACAAGGAGTTACGGAACCCATGGACGCTGTGACCCAGGTCCCCACGCCCGTCAACGAGCCGGTGCACGGCTATGCCCCCGGCTCGCCCGAGCGCGCCCGGCTGGAGGCCAAGCTCAAGGAGCTGGCCGAGAACCCGATCGAGCTGCCGATGACCATCGGCGGCGAGAAGCGGCTCGGCGGCGGTGAGTCCTTCCAGGTCGTGCAGCCGCACCACCACAAGGCCGTCATCGGCACCGGGCGGCACGCCACCCAGCAGGACGCCCAGGACGCGATCGACGCGGCCCTCACCGCCGCGCCCGCCTGGCGCGCGATGTCCTTCGACGACCGCGCGGCGATCATCCTGCGCGCCGCCGAACTGCTCTCCGGCCCGTGGCGCGAGACCATCGCCGCCTCCACCATGCTCGGCCAGTCCAAGACCGCCCAGCAGGCCGAGATCGACTCGCCCTGCGAGCTGATCGACTTCTGGCGCTTCAACGTCCACTACGCCCGCCAGATCCTGGCCGAGCAGCCCCCGGCCAACTCCCCGGGCGTCTGGAACCGCATGGACCACCGCCCCCTTGAGGGCTTCGTCTACGCGATCACGCCGTTCAACTTCAGCGCGATCGCCGGCAACCTGCCGACCGCGCCCGCGCTGATGGGCAACGTGGTCGTGTGGAAGCCGTCCCCGACCCAGACCCACGCCGCCGTGCTGCTGATGCGGCTGCTGGAGGAGGCCGGTCTGCCCAAGGGTGTCATCAACCTCGTCACCGGCGACGGCATCGAGGTGTCCAAGGTCGCCCTTGAGCACCGCGACCTCGCCGGCATCCACTTCACCGGCTCGACCAAGACCTTCCAGTACCTGTGGAAGACGGTCGGCAACAACATCGAGAAGTACCGCTCGTACCCGCGTCTGGTGGGCGAGACGGGCGGCAAGGACTTCCTCGTGGCCCACCCGAGCGCCGACCGGGCCGTTCTCAAGACCGCCCTCACCCGGGGTGCCTTCGAGTACCAGGGCCAGAAGTGCTCCGCCACCTCCCGCGCCTACATCCCGGCGTCCATCTGGAACGACGGCTTCCGCGAGGAGTTCGCCGCCGAGGTCGACTACCTGACCATGGGTGACGTCACCGACCTGTCGAACTTCATCGGCGCCGTGATCGACGACCGCGCCTTCGCCAAGAACAAGGGCGCGATCGACCGCGCGAAGACCGACCCGGCCTGCGAGATCGTCGCGGGCGGCTCCTACGACGACTCGGTCGGCTACTTCGTCCGCCCGACGGTCGTCGTGTGCAGCGACCCGGAGAACGAGGTCTTCCGCACCGAGTACTTCGGCCCGTTCCTCGCCGTGCACGTCTACGAGGACGACGAGTACGACGCGATGCTGACCCAGATGGAGTCGGTGTCGGACTACGCGCTGACCGGCTCGGTCATCTCCAACGACCGCGCCGCCGCCGCGTACACGATGGAGAAGCTGCGCTACGCGGCCGGCAACTTCTACATCAACGACAAGTCGACCGGCGCCGTCGTCGGCCAGCAGCCCTTCGGCGGCGGCCGTGCCTCCGGCACCAACGACAAGGCCGGCGCCCCGCAGAACCTGCTGCGCTGGACGCTGACCCGCGCGATCAAGGAGACGCTGGTCGCGCCGACCGACTACGCGTACCCGCACATGGGCTGATCCTCAGCCCCCCGAGCACGGGCCGGGAAGCCTGACCCACGAGCAGGCTTCCCGGCCCGTTCCCATGCCCCGCCCGGCTACAGCAGCGTGCGCAGCCGGGCCGCGCCCTCGGTGTCCGGCTTCGCCGACAGGATCACGATCTTCAGCTCCGAGTCGCCGTCCGTCAGGACGTCGCAGTCCACCTCCACCGGGCCCGCCTGCGGATGCTCGACCGTCTTGCGGTCGGTGCGGTGGGCGGCGACCGTGCCGCGCGCCCAGAGCCGGGCGAACCGCTCGTTGCCCTCGGCCAGTTCGCGCACCAGGTCGGCCAGCCGGGCGTCCTGCGGGAAGCGGCCGGTGGCGCGGCGCAGGTCGGCCACGATCGCGAGGTCGGAGCCGTCGGCGTTCGCCACCCGTACCGGCCAGGACGAGAGGCGGGCCTCCCCGGCGCCGACCGGGAACCGCCCGCGGGCCAGGTTGCGCAGCTCGGGCGGGGTGGCCGCCGGGTCGCCGAGCAGCGCGGCCCAGCCGGGGTTCCACCACAGCAGCTGCCAGTGCGCGGTGAACACGCCGACCGCCACCCCGCCGAGCCGGTCCAGCACGCGGAGCACACCCGGCGGGAGATGGTCGGGGACCGGGCCGTCGTCCGGCGGGACCAGCCCGGCCATCCGGTAGAGGTGCTCGCGCTCGGCGGCCGTCAGCCGCAGGGCACGGCACAGGGCGGCGACCACCTGCCCGGACGGCGCCGTGGCCCGGCCCTGCTCCAGCCGTACGACGTAGTCGACCGACACCCCGGCCAGCTCGGCCAGTTCCTCCCGGCGCAGCCCGGTCGCCCGGCGGGCGCGGCCGGTCGCCGGCACCCCCACGGCCGCCGGTGACAGCCGCTCCCGCCAGGTACGGATCGTCGGGCCCAGACCGGCCGCCTCTTTCCTCGCCATGCCCTCCATCCTGCCTCCTCCGGCATCCTGGTACCGCCGTTCCTACGGTCGAGGCGTCCCTGGCAGCGGGCCCGCGCCGGGCCGACGATCGACGCATGACCATCACCTTCATCACCGGGGCCAACAAGGGCCTCGGCCGCGAGACCGCCCGCCGCCTCGTCGCACTCGGCCACACCGTGCTCGTCGGCGCCCGCGACCCCGAGCAGGGCGCGGCGGCCGCCGCCGCGCTCGGCGCGCGGTTCGTCCGGATCGACGTCACCGACGACGCCTCCGTGGCGGCCGCGGCCGCCGACGTCGCCGCCCACGAGGGCCGGATCGACGTCCTGGTCAACAACGCCGGGGTCGCCGGCCCGCACGGCGACCCGGCCGAGCTGACCGCCGCCGACGCTTTCGGTGTCTTCGACGTCAACGTCTTCGGCGTCCTGCGCACGACGACCGCCTTCCTGCCGCTGCTGCGCCGCTCGCCGGACCCTGTGATCGTCAACGTCAGCAGCGGCATGGGGTCGTTCGCGCTCACCCACGACCCGGAGCGCGTCGAGTCCACCGTCGTCTCGCCCCTCTACACCGCCTCCAAGTCTGCGCTGACCATGCTCACCACGCAGTACGCCAAGGCCCTGAAGGACATCCGCGTCAACGCCGTCGACCCCGGTTACACGGCGACCGACCTCAACGCGCACAGCGGTCCGCAGACCGTCACCGAGGGCACCGACGCGGTCGTCCGTCTCGCCACCGAGCCGCCCGGCGCCGGCACGGGCCGTTTCGTCGACCGCCACGGACCGGTCGACTGGTAGCTCCCGATACTGGGTTCATGTCACTTCGTATCGCGCACACCGCCGACCTCGACCCCGCCGAGCTCCGGGCCGCCCGTGACCTCCTGCACGGGGCCTTCGGCGGGGACTTCGGGGACAGCGACTGGGACCACGGGCTGGGCGGCCTGCACGCCCTCGTCCACGACGAGGAGGGGCTCGCGGCCCACGGCTCGGTCGTGCAGCGCCGCGCCCGCCACCGCGACCGCTGGCTGCGCGTCGGGTACGTGGAGGCGGTCGGCGTCCGGGCCGACGCCCGCCGCAGAGGGCTGGGCGGTCAGGTGATGGCCGCCCTGGAGGGGATCGTCGACCGGGCGTACGACCTCGGCGCGCTCGGCGCCAGCGACGACGGCGCCCGGCTCTACACCGCCCGGGGCTGGCGGCTCTGGCCCGGCCGGATCTGCGCCCTCTCCCCGGACCGGGGCATCGTGCGGCTGCCGGAGGAGGAGGGCTGCGTCTTCGTGCGCCCCGCCCGCGCGGGCGTCCTCGACCCGGCCCACGAGCTGGTCTTCGACTGGCGCGACGGAGACGTCATGTGATCGCCGAAAGGCCTGCTCACGGCCGTATGGCCCACCCCGCCGTCTCAGATAGTAGGAAGTCCGAGTAATTGTGCAGACAGATGCGGGCGGCTCCCTTACTTTTGTAGGAGCCGAACGTCTCGCTCGATCAAGCGAATGGCGGTCGTGAGCCGGGCCCCGTACAGGCAACCCCTGTGGCACCGCTCCCCGCCCCTTCCGGCGTCTCGTAACCCCCCTGCCGTACTCCACGTATGTGCTGAAGGAGTCGATTCCCATGGCCGAGACGACCGTCCGCCGCCGAGTCCGCCACGTGTCCCGCACGAGCGAGTCCGACCGCAAGAACGCCGCCGCCGCGCTGCAGCGCGCCCTCGACCGCCGCGACAACGGCGGCGAGACCGGCCACTGAGCCGAACCGCCCCCCCCCAGATACGGGAGCCGCACCCGCACGGGGTACGGCGCGGCCGGGACAGCCGCGCCGTACCCTGCGGATCACCGCCCGCGCCGTACCTCGAAGTGATCGATCCGCGCACCGCTCTGCGCGAGCGCCGACACCTTCAGCCTCGGGGCCGTACCCGCCTCCGCCTCGACCTTGAGGAAGGAGAAGCCGGTGTACCGCACCCGGGACCACTCCACCGTCTCCGCCACGCTGTGCTGCCCCTTGGTCCAGTGGGAGCTGTCCACCGCGCCGTGCCGGGTGACGTGCCCCTCGTAGCTGTCCTTGACCCCCGAGGGGAACCCGTACAGGCCGCGCCCGCCGCCGCCCGCCGTGACGTAGACGATGCCGTCCCGGGTCGGGTCGGTCGAGCCGCCGACCGGGACCGCGCGGCCGACCCCGCCGCCCTTCACCGCGTCCGTGCGTTCGTAGACGTGGTTGTGCCCGTTGATGACCAGGTCCACCTGGTACCGGGTGAACAGCGGCAGCCAGGCCGCCCGGATCCCGCCGTCGGAGGCGTGCGAGGACGTCGAGTACGCGCAGTGGTGGAAGAAGACGACCACGAAGTCCACGCCCTTCGCCGCCCGCAGCTCCTTCAGCTTCTTCTCCAGCCACTTCGTCTGCCGGCCGCCGCTGTAGCCGAGGTTGGCGGGGATCTCGTACGACACGTCGTTCGCGTCCAGCGCCACGAAGCCGACGTTGCCGTAGGTGAACGCGTACACGCCCGGTGAGCCGTGCGGGTCGAAGCCGTTGTCCGGGAGGGCGAAGCGGGCGTACTGGCCGCCGTAGCCGTCGGGGGAGTACCAGGCCTCCATGTCGTGGTTGCCGGTCGTCACCATCCACGGCACCGAGCGGGCCACCGGGTCGTTCTGCTTCAGGAAGCGGTCCCACTCCCGGGCGTCGTAGCCGTCCGAGGTCTTCCCGGCGCCGTTGCCGTCCGCGTAGCAGATGTCGCCGGCGTGCAGGTGGAAGGCCGGCTTCTGCTTCAGCAGCGCGCTGTCACTGGCCCGGCCGGCCTGGCTGACGCCCTGGTCGCCGAAGGCCGTGAACACGAACCGCTCCGGACGCGCGGGCGCGGTGCGGAAGGAGGCGATGGCCGAGCGGTGGGCCGGGGCGGCCGGGTCCCAGCCCTCGTGGCCGACGCCGTAGTAGTACGTGGTGCCGGGCGTGAGGTCGTCCAGGGCCGCGTGCACGTAGTACTGCTCGACCACCGGGCGCACCCCCTGAACCCCGGGCGTGTGCAGATGCCGGATCTCCGCCGCGACCTTCTGGCCCAGGGCGTCCGGCCGCGACCCGATCCGCACGAACGGCTTCCGCACCGCGAACGGCACCTGCCAGGAGACCCGCATCCGCGTCCGTGGGTCGGAGCCGAAGGCGAGATGGCGGCCGAACGGCACGACCGCCGCGCCGCGGACCGTCGAGGTCGCCGGAGCCGGGCTCGCCGACTTCGCCGTCCGCGCGCAGCCGGCCAGCAGACTGCCGCCCGCCAAGGTGCCCGCCAGGGTGCCCGCCATCGCACCCGCCGACACCAGCGTGCGGCGGCTCACCAGCCGCGTGCGCAGGTACTCGTACTGCTCGGCCATGCTCATCCGGGCGGCGAGCCGCGGCGGAATGCCGAAGTCGGGGATGTCCATACCGGGGACGATGCCCAGCGCAGGCCAACACCGGTCACACGTACGGGTGAACGCCGGGCGACGGAACGACGCGCCATGTCCGTATGACGGACAGCGTGTGTCATCCCATGGGACGAGGAGTAGGGTGCCGACATGTCTCGCAGCATCGATCTCGCAGTGATCCCCGGTGACGGCATCGGGCAGGAAGTCGTGGCCGAAGGCCTCAAGGTCCTCTCCGCCGTCCTCCCCGAGGACGTGAAGCTGGAGACCCAGGAGTACGACTTCGGCGCCCAGCGCTACCACGCCACCGGTGAGACCCTCACCGACGCCGACCTCGACGCGCTGAAGAAGCACGACGTCATCCTGCTGGGCGCGATCGGCGACCCGAGCGTCCCCTCCGGCGTCCTGGAGCGCGGCTTCCTGCTCAAGCTCCGCTTCGCCTTCGACCACCACGTCAACCTGCGCCCGTCGAAGCTCCTGCCGGGTGTCGCCACCCCGCTGGCCGGCGAGCCGCAGATCGACTTCGTCGTGGTCCGCGAGGGCACCGAGGGCCCGTACACCGGCAACGGCGGCACCATCCGCAAGGGCACCGAGCACGAGGTCGCCACCGAGGTCTCCGTCAACACGGCGTTCGGTGTCGAGCGGGTCGTCCGGGACGCCTTCGCCCGCGCCCAGGCCCGTCCGCGCAAGAAGCTCACGCTGGTCCACAAGAACAACGTGCTGACCTTCGCCGGGCACCTGTGGACGAACATCTTCAACAAGGTCGCCGCGGAGTTCCCCGAGGTCACCACGGACTACATCCACGTCGACGCGGCGACCATCTACCTGGTCACCGACCCCGGCCGGTTCGACGTCATCGTCACCGACAACCTCTTCGGCGACATCATCACCGACCTCGCCGCGGCCGTCTCCGGCGGCATCGGCGTCGCGGCGAGCGGGAACATCAACCCGAGCGGTGAGTTCCCGTCCATGTTCGAGCCGGTCCACGGTTCCGCGCCCGACATCGCCGGCCAGGGCAAGGCCGACCCCACCGCCACGGTCCTGTCCGTCGCCCTGCTGCTGCGCCACCTCGGCTACGAGGCCGAGGCCGCCCGCGTCGAGGAGGCCGTCACCGCCGACCTCACCGAGCGCCAGGGCAAGCCCGCCCGCTCCACCTCGGAGATCGGCGACGCGCTCGCCGTACGAGTAGCCGGCTGACCCGAGCCACTCGAAGCACGACTTCGAAGCCGCCGGGTCGCACACGCGCCCGGCGGCTTCCCCATGCCTGCCGCCGGGTGCCACCATCTACCCCGGTCCGCTTTCACCCCGATTCCTTCCGGCCAGGCCTCCGCGCGATAATCGAACGCGAAGCCGCGGTGTGAGGGAATGCTCGGACGTCCTACGAGACAAGGGTGTGAGCGCGGCCAGTCACTACAACCGGTGAAGGACTACCACTCATGACGACGCCCACGATCGAGCTCAAGCCGTCCGCGCACCCGACCGCCACCGCCGAGCGCGAGGCGATCCTGGCCAGCCCCGGATTCGGCCGCCACTTCACCGACCACATGGTGACGATCAAGTGGACCGAGGGCCGCGGCTGGCACGACGGCCAGCTCGTTCCGTACGCGCCGATCCCCCTCGACCCGGCCACCAACGTCCTGCACTACGCCCAGGAGATCTTCGAGGGCCTGAAGGCCTACCGCCGCCCCGACGGCACGGTGGCCACCTTCCGCCCCGACCAGAACGCCAAGCGCTTCCAGCGTTCCGCCCGTCGGCTCGCCATGCCCGAGCTGCCGGTGGAGACCTTCATCGAGGCCTGTGACGCCCTGGTCCAGCAGGACAAGGACTGGGTCCCGGCGCACGGTGGCGAGGAGTCCCTCTACCTGCGCCCCTTCATGATCGCCACCGAGGTCGGCCTGGGCGTCAAGCCGGCCAACGAGTACCTCTTCCTGGTCATCGCC
This sequence comes from Streptomyces sp. NPDC048288, assembly GCF_043201555.1. Taxonomy (NCBI): domain Bacteria; kingdom Bacillati; phylum Actinomycetota; class Actinomycetes; order Kitasatosporales; family Streptomycetaceae; genus Streptomyces; species Streptomyces sp. NPDC048288. The sequence continues at coordinate 243,711 of NZ_JBICZD010000009.1, read as the reverse complement.
TCCCCGGCCGGCGCCTACTTCCCCGGTGGCGTGAAGCCGGTCTCCATCTGGGCCTCCGAGGACCGCGTCCGCGCCGTCCCCGGCGGCATGGGCGACGCCAAGACCGGCGGCAACTACGCGGCCTCCCTGCTCGCCCAGGCCGAGGCGGCGGCCCAGGGCTGCGACCAGGTCTGCTACCTCGACGCGGTCGAGCACAAGTGGGTCGAGGAACTCGGCGGCATGAACCTGTACTTCGTGTACGGCGCTGCATCCAATGAAAAGCCGGTGATCGTCACCCCCACCCTCACCGGCTCGATCCTGGAGGGCGTCACCCGTGACTCCCTCCTGACCGTCGCCCGCGACCTCGGCTACGAGTCCGAGGAGGCCCGGGTCTCCATCGAGCAGTGGCAGCGCGACTCCGAGAACGGCACCCTCACCGAGGTCTTCGCCTGCGGCACCGCCGCCGTCATCACCCCGGTCGGCACGGTCAAGCGCACGAACGCCGAGTGGCGGCAGTCGGGCGGCGAGCCCGGCCCGGTCACCCTCCGGCTCCGCGAGGCGCTGCTCGACATCCAGCGCGGCACGGCCGAGGACAAGCACGGCTGGATGCACCAGCTCGGCTGACCGGTCTCCGGCTCCGCCTTCGACGTGTATCACCTCCCCTGCGTGGTTCGGCAAATACTGATTCGGTCGTCGGCCGGGGTGTCGCTCGATGGGGTGAACGGGTCCGCTTGTCAGGGTGCCACTCGTGCGCGGAACGCATGATCGGTGGTGGCGGGTCCGTTCGATACGGCTGGGGGGGCTGGTGGCGCGCAGGCGAGGGAGGAAGCGTGAGCTGCGCGTGCTGGCCGCCCCGTTCATGGTGGCTGCTCCGTCCGGAGCGAGGATCCGGGACCGGCTGAAGGATCTGACGGTGACGGATGTGCAGGTCCTGACGCTGGTTGGCGAGAACCTGGGCCGCCATCAGCGAGCGGATCTGGCCGCACGGGTGCGGATGGGGAACGTTCCGGCGAAGGAGACCGGCCGCGCCGAGCGGAAGAGGCAGCTGACGGCGGTGTCCTCGTCTCGGTGGGCGGGGGCGATGACTCGGGCTTCGGAGGATCAGTACCAGCTGTCGATGCGCTGCCTGGCGGATGAGCGGGCCGGGTTGCGCCGCCGGATCCGCAAGATCGGGCAGCGGTTGGCAGTGGCGTGCGGGCAGCACCACGTCGGCCAGAAGCCGCCCAGGAGGTAGCCGCCGGTCTCCGGGAGCGCGGCGGTGGTGAAGTGCGGGGCGTAGGCGAGGACGCCGAGGAGCAGCAGGGCCGTCATGCCGACGGCGAGGACCTTGGACAGGGCGAGCAGCACCCGGTAGCCGTAGACCGCGCCCGCCACCGTCGCCGCCGCGAGCACCGTGTAGACGACGGCGTACGACCCGCCGTCCGCCGGGAGACCGAAGAGCCGGCCCAGCACGCCCACCATCACGTCGCCGCCGATCCAGACGGTGAGCGCGGTGTAGCCGAGGGCGAGGAGCAGGCCCACCACCGAGCCGACCAGCCGTCCGCGCACCCCGAACTGGGCGCCGGAGGAGGTGGAGAGGTTGGTCGCGGTGCGCAGGGAGACCAGCGCGAGCGGCGCCGTGAACACCGTGCCGACCAGCGTGCCCGCCACGATCGCGCTCACCGACGACCACCAGCCGAGCCCGAAGGACGGCGGCAGCCAGCCGAAGATGATCACGCCGAGGCAGAGGTTGGAGCCGAGCAGGATCGAGACCAGGTCCTTGGGGCCGCTGGTGCTCCCCCACGCTCTCAACTGCGTTCGAGCGCGGGAGGTACCCCCATCCCGTCCGGGATGGTGTCGACTCCGCGCTGTTCTATCGGCATGGCTGGCTCCCTCGGATCACACTGCGTTTAGAACGGCATTCAATGTGAGTCATGACGTGGCGGTCGTCAAGGCTTTCCCTCGCGGAAGTCTTTGATTAGAGTGGCGTTCCAAACGAAGGGAACGAGATGCGGCTGACCCCCACGGAACGTGACCGGCTGCTGCTCTTCGGAGCCGCCGAGCTGGCCCGTGCCCGCCGTGCCCGGGGCCTGAGGCTCAACGTGCCGGAGGCCACCGCGCTGATCGCGGACACCGTCTGCGAGGCCGCCCGGGACGGCAGGCGGCTCGCCGAGGCGATCGAGGCGGCCCGCTCCGTCCTCGGCCCGGCCGACGTGCTGCCCGGCGTCGCCGACATCGTCACCGAGGTGCATGTCGAGGCCGTCTTCGACGACGGGTCGAGGCTCGCGGTCGTCACCGACCCGATCGGGGGCGGGGGACTGGGCGAGGAGGGTCCGGGCGCGCTGCTGCCGGGGCCCGAGCACGCCGATCCGGCGGCGGTCGTACGGCTGACCGTCACCAACACCGCGTCCGTCCCCGTCTCCGTCACCTCGCACTTCCACTTCTTCGAGGCCAACCCGCGCCTCGACTTCGACCGCGCCGCGGCCTACGGTCTGCGGCTCGCCGTGCCCGCCGGGTCGTCCGTGCGGTTCGGGCCGGGGGAGTCGCTGGAGGTCGGCCTGGTGCCGATCGGCGGCGCCCGGGTCGCCATCGGCTTCGCCGGGCTCGTCGACGGACCGCTGGACGCGCCCGGCGCCCGCGCGGAGGCCCTGCGCCGGGCGGCCGCCTGCGGATACCTGGGCATTCGAGAGCAGGAGACCGAGCGATGAGCCGTCCCGGAGGCCACCCCGCCGAGGCCCGCCGCCTCACCCCGCACGAGTACGCGGCCACCCACGGCCCCCGGGCCGGCGACCGGATCCGGCTCGGCGACTCGGGGCTCGTGATCCGCGTCGAGGACGACTCCCAGCGCTACGGCGACGAGTTCCTGGCCGGATTCGGCAAGACGGCGCGGGACGGGCTGCACCTCAAGGCCGCCGCCGTCCGGGAGACCTGTGACGTCGTGATCAGCAACGTCGTCGTGATCGACGCCGTGCTGGGGATCCGGAAGGTGTCCATCGGCATCCGCGAGGGGCGGATCCACGCGATCGGACGGGCCGGGAACCCCGACACCCTCGACGGGGTGGACGTCGTGGTCGGCACCGGGACGTCCATCGTGTCCGGGGAGGGGCTGATCGCCACCGCCGGGGCCGTCGACACCCATGTCCATCTGCTGTCGCCGCGGATCATGGAGGCCTCGCTGGCCTCCGGTGTGACCACGATCATCGGGCAGGAGTTCGGGCCGGTGTGGGGCGTCGGCGTCAACTCGCCCTGGGCACTGAAGCACGCGTTCGGCGCCTTCGACGCCTGGCCGGTCAACATCGGCTTCCTCGGGCGGGGTTCGTCCTCGCACGCGGCCCCGCTGGTCGAGGCGCTCGCCGAGGGGGGCGCCTCCGGCTTCAAGGTGCACGAGGACATGGGCGCCCACACCCGCGCCCTGGACACGGCCCTGCGGGTCGCCGAGGAGCACGACGTCCAGGTCGCCCTGCACAGCGACGGGCTGAACGAGTGCCTCTCGGTGGAGGACACCCTCAGGGTGCTGGAAGGCCGCACCATCCACGCCTTCCACATCGAGGGCTGCGGCGGCGGCCATGTGCCCAACGTGCTGAAGATGGCCGGCGTCCCGAACGTCATCGGCTCCTCCACCAACCCCACCCTGCCCTTCGGCCGGGACGCGGTCGCCGAGCACTACGGGATGATCGTCTCCGTCCACGACCTGAAGACGGACCTGCCCGGCGACGCCGCCATGGCCCGCGACCGCATCCGCGCCGGGACCATGGGCGCCGAGGACGTGCTGCACGACCTGGGCGCGATCGGCATCACCTCGTCCGACGCGCAGGGCATGGGCCGGGCCGGGGAGACCGTCCGCCGTACCTTCGCCATGGCCGGGAAGATGAAGGCCGAGCTGGGCGTCCCCGACGACGGGCACGACAACGACCGCGTGCTGCGCTACATCGCCAAGCTGACCATCAACCCCGCGATCGCCCACGGGCTCGCGCACGAGGTCGGCTCCATCGAGGTCGGCAAGCTCGCGGACATCGTGCTGTGGAGCCCCGAGTACTTCGGCGCCAAGCCGCAGCTCGTCCTCAAGTCCGGCTTCCCCGCGTACGGGGTGACCGGCGACCCGAACGCGGCCACCGACACCTGCGAACCCCTCGTCCTGGGGCCGCAGTTCGGGGCCCACGGCGCGACCCCCGCCGAGATCTCGGTGGCCTTCGTCGCCCAGGCGGCCCTCGACCAGGGCCACGACACGATGCCCACCCGGCGCCGCCGGGTCGCCGTCCGCAACACCCGCTCCATCGGCCCCGCCGACCTGCGGCTCAACTCCCGTACCGGAGCAGTCGACGTCGACCAGCGCACCGGCCTGGTCACCCTCGACGGCGAGCCGATCCGCTCGCAGCCCGCCGACTCCGTCTCCCTAAGCCGTCTGTACTTCCTGTAAGCGTCTGTAAACGTCTGTAAACGTCACCTTCTGTGAGGACCCCCATGAACAAGGCAGCCTCCGACGGGTTCCGGATGCCCGCCGAGTGGACCCCGCACGAGCGGACCTGGATGGCCTGGCCGGGCCCCAACCCCACCTTCGACGACCCGGACGACCTCCTCGCCTCCCGGATGGCCTGGGCCTCGGTCGCCCGCACCGTCCTGCGCTTCGAACCGGTGACGGTCGTCTGCGGCCCCGGCCAGTCGGCGTACGCGCAGACGCTGCTCGGCCCCGGCGTCGACACCGTCGAACGGGACCTCGACGACGCCTGGATGCGGGACATCGGCCCCACCTTCCTGACGAACGGGCGTGAACTCGCCGCCGTGGACTGGACGTTCAACGGCTGGGGTGCCCAGCACTGGGCCCGCTGGGAGCACGACGCGAAGATCGCCGCGTACGTCTCCGACCTCGCGGGCGCGAGGACGTACGCCTCGGAGCTGGTCAACGAGGGCGGCGCGATTCATGTCGACGGCGAGGGGACCGTGCTGCTGACCGAGACCGTGCAGCTGGGCCCCGAGCGCAACCCGGGCTGGTCGAAGGAGGAGGTCGAGGCGGAGATCCACGGGATGCTCGGCACCCGCAAGGCGATCTGGCTGCCCCGCGGCCTCACCGGCGACTACCCCCCGCACGGCTTCGGCACCCTCGGACACGTGGACATCGTCGCCGCCTTCGCCCGCCCGGGAGTCGTGGTCGCGCACTCCCAGCCGGACCCCGCGCACCCGGACCACGAGGTGACCCAGGAGGTCATCGGCCTGCTGCGGTCCCAGACCGACGCGCGCGGCCGCACGCTGGAGGTGGTCGAGGTCCCGGCCCCCACCGTCCTGGAGGCGGACGGCCACTGGGCCGACTACTCCTACATCAACCACTACCTCTGCAACGGCGGAGTCGTGCTCTGCGGCTTCGACGACCCGCGCGACGAGATCGCCGCGGGCATCTTCCGCCGCCTCTTCCCCGAGCGGACGGTGACCCTGGTGGACGCCCGTACGATCTTCTCCGGCGGTGGCGGCATCCACTGCATCACCCAGCAGCAGCCGAGGATCTAGGAGCCCGACCATGGCCGGTGCGCGCCGGAACGCCCCGCCCCGCGAGGACGTGCTCGCCGCCGCCATGACGATGATCGCCGGACGCGGCCTGGAGAAGCTCACCATGGCCGCCCTCGGCCGCGAGGTCGGCATGAGCAGCGGCCACCTCCTCTACTACTTCCACTCCAAGGACGAACTGCTGCTCCAGACGCTGGAATGGAGCGAGGGCCGGCTGGGCGCCGAACGCGGCCGGCTCCTCACCCGGCCCGGCACCGCCCGCGAACGGCTCGACGCGTACGTCGACCTGTACGTCCCCGAGGGCCACCGCGACCCGCACTGGACCCTCTGGCTGGAGGTCTGGAACCGCTCGCAGAACGCCGACGAGGCCGCCCGCGACCGGCAGGCCGCCATCGAGGGAGCCTGGCACCGCGACCTGGTGGCGCTCCTCGCGGAGGGCGTCTCCACGGGCGAGTTCCGCCCGGTCGACCCCGACCGCTTCGCCGCCCGCCTCCGCGCCCTCCTCGACGGCTTCTCCATCCATGTGGCGATCGGACTGCGCGGCACCGGCCGGGCACAGGTTCTCGGCCACGTACGGGAGTTCCTGGAATCCGATCTTCTCGCGGACACGTGACCTTCCGACCGGGTTGTACGCAATAAGTGCGATTGACCCCGCTTGTGCGGTGCGCTTGCATCCTGGTGAGCCCTCGGTACAGAGCCCTCGGCACGGGGCCGGGGACCCGGGGGACCACACGACCACGGGGGTCGACATGTCCACTGCCGTACGCACGCACTTAGGCGGCGCCGCGCTGGGCGGCGCCGTGCTGCTCGCACTCACGGGGACCGCGGTCCCGGCCGCCGTCGCGGCACCGCATCCCTCCACCACCCGCGTCAGCGTGGGTCCGGGCGGCAGGCAGGCCGACGCCGCCTCCGCCACCCCCGCGCTGAGCGCCGACGGCCGCTACGTGGCCTTCGCCTCGGCCGCCGGCAACCTGGTCCGCGGCGACCACGACACCGTCACCGACGTCTTCGTGCGCGACCTGCGCACCGGCCGCACCGAGCGGATCGCCAAGGGCCCGGCGAGCAGCCCGGCCCTCAGCGGCGACGGCCGCTACGTCGTCTTCGTGACCTCGGCCGCGCTCAAGAAGGGCGACGACAACGGTGTCGACGACATCTACCTCTACGACCGCCGCACCCACCGCACGGAACGCATCAGCACCGGCCACCCCACGGACTGGGCGCCGAACCAGATGCCCGCGATCAGCGCGGACGGCCGGGTCGTCGCCTATGTGAGCGACGCCCCGGACGTCGTGCCCGGCGACACCAACGGCCGCGCCGACGTGATCGTCCACGACCGCCGCACGGGCCGCGACGAACTGGTGCAGTACACGACCTCGGGGGTGCACGGCGAAGCCGACGCCCTCTTCCCCTCCCTCAGCGCCGACGGCCGCTACGTCACCTTCGACACCCCGCTCAACCTGGACCCCACCCAGGTGGACACCTCCAAGACCAGGACGGTCTACGTCCGTGACCGGCGCACACAGACCACCGAGCAGATCAGCCGCCCGACGGGTTACGCCTACAAGAACTACGCCGACGACTCCTCGATCAGCGGGAACGGCCGCCTGGTCGCCTTCGGGTCCGGCCTCTACAACCTGGTCCCGGGTGACACCAACAAGCAGTCCGACATCTTCGTCTACGACCGCACCCGGCAGGCCACGGTCCGCGTCAGCACCGCGGCCGACGGCACCGAGGCCGACGGCCCCAGCTGGGACGCGAGGCTGAGCGCCGACGGCCGCAAGGTGGCGTTCACCTCCACCGCCACCAACCTCGTCCCCGGTGACACGAACGGCGTCGCCGACATCTTCGTCAAGGACCTGAGGACCGGCGCGATCAGCCGCGTCAGCCTCGGCGCCGGCCAGTCCGACGGCACCTCGTACAGCGTCGCGCTCGACGCCGACGGCCGGGTGGCCGCCTATGTCTCGACGGCCACCAACCTCGTCCGCGGCGACACCAACGGCGTCGCCGACATCTTCGTACGGAACGCCGGGCGCTGAACGACCCGCCCGGACGTGTTCCGCACCCACGATGTACGTGCGGGACTTGAGGCACGGCACCCGCGCCCTGGTCGCCACCGAGGGACACGTGGCGCCCGGGGGAGTCTCGGCCCGCCGGATCGCCTTCACGTCGTACGACGGCACCCTCGACCCGCGCGGCGACGACAACAACGAACAGGACGTCTTCGTCAGGCATTTGCGGTAAAGGAATCGCGCGTTCGCCCGCCGGGCAGGAACGGCCCATGGGACGACAACACTGGAAGCAGATCTGGGTCGGCTCGGCAGGCAACATGGTCGAGTGGTTCGACTGGTTCGTGTACGCGAGCTTCGCCACCTACTTCGCCGGGGCGTTCTTCCCGAGCGGGAATCCCACCGCGCAGCTGATGAACACGGCCGGCATCTTCGCCGTCGGGTTCTTCATGCGCCCGGTGGGCGGCTGGCTGCTCGGCCGGGTCGGCGACCGGAAGGGCCGCAAGGCCGCGCTGACCCTCACCGTCACGCTGATGTCGGTGTCCGCGCTCCTCATCGCGGTCGCCCCGACCTACGACGTCGCCGGATACGGCGGAGCCTTCGTGCTGCTCGTCGCCCGCCTGCTGCAGGGACTCTCGGTGGGCGGCGAGTACGCGGCCAGCGCCACCTATCTGACGGAGGCCTCCGACCCCCGGCGGCGCGGCTTCGCCTCCAGCTTCCAGTACGTGTCGATGACGGCGGGCCAGCTCGCCGGGCTCGGCCTGCTGATCATCCTCCAGCACACCCTCTCCGACACCGCGCTGCACGACTACGGCTGGCGGATCCCCTTCGCCGTCGGCGCGCTCGGCGCCGCCGTCGTCTTCTACCTGCGCCGGAACATGCTGGAGACCGAGGTCTACGCGCAGGACACCTCGCACGCGGCGGAGCGCGGCACCCTGCGCGCGCTGTGGCAGCACCGGCGGGAGGCGTTCCTGGTCATCGCGCTGACCATGGGCGGCACGGTGGCCTACTACACGTACACCACCTACCTGACGAAGTACCTCTCCAACTCCGCGGGCCTGTCCAAGGAGACCGCGACCCTGGTCTCCTTCACCGCGCTCACCGTCTTCGCCTGCCTGCAGCCGCTCGCCGGCGCCCTCTCCGACCGCATCGGCCGCCGCCCCCTCCTGATCACCTTCGCCGTCGGCTCCACCGTCCTCACCGTGCCGGTCCTGACCCTCCTCAAACGCGTGAACGGATACTGGCCCGCCCTCGGCCTCTCCCTGCTCGCCCTCGTCGTCGTCACCGGGTACACCTCGATCAACGCCTGCGTGAAGGCCGAGCTCTTCCCGACCGGCGTCCGCGCCCTGGGCGTGGCCCTGCCCTACGCCCTCGCCAACGCCCTGTTCGGCGGCACGGCCGAATACATCGCCCTGTGGTTCAAGAACGCCGGGATCGAGTCCGGCTTCTCCTGGTACGTGGCGGGCTGCGCCGCCGTATCGCTTGTGGTCTACGTCACCATGCGGGAGACGAAGGACCTGGATCTGGCACGGGTGGCGTCCCGCGAGGCACCCAGTGTGACGACCGCATCCTGAGACGGTGAGTGAGCCGGGGGCGGGGCTGTGCCAGACTGCCTCCGTGCTCTCGTTCGCCACGATTATTGGCAGCAGGCGCGCCGGTCCGCAGTGACCACCACGTACGACCAGGTACGGGTGGCCATCGTCGTCCTCGACCCGCGCGCAGACCTCTCGCACCCGCGAGGGGTTTTTTCGTTTTCCGGCCCACCTTCAGCCGGAGGACAGGCGCGAGGGACCATGGAGGGACGGTGGAGCCGGTCATTCCGGTACGACCGAGATTCGACATCAGGAGCCTTGAGACCATGACCGAGACGGAAACCAACGAGCTGGACGACTCGTTCCACGTCTTCGACACCACGCTGCGCGACGGCGCGCAGCGCGAGGGCATCAACCTCACCGTCGCGGACAAGCTGGCCATCGCCCGGCACCTGGACGACTTCGGCGTGGGCTTCATCGAGGGCGGCTGGCCGGGCGCCAACCCCCGGGACACCGAGTTCTTCGCCCGCGCCCAGCAGGAGATCGACTTCAAGCACGCCCAGCTGGTCGCCTTCGGCGCCACCCGCCGGGCCAACGCCAAGGCGGCGGAGGACCCCCAGGTCAGGGCGCTGCTGGAGTCCGGCGCCCCGGTGATCACGCTGGTCGCCAAGTCCCACGACCGGCATGTCGAGCTGGCCCTGCGCACCACCCTCGACGAGAACCTGGAGATGGTCCGGGACACGGTCTCCTTCCTGAAGGGCCAGGGCCGCCGGGTCTTCGTCGACTGCGAGCACTTCTTCGACGGATACCGCGCCGATCCCGAGTACGCCAAGGCCGTCGTCCGCGCCGCCTCCGAGGCCGGCGCCGATGTCGTCATCCTCTGCGACACCAACGGCGGCATGCTGCCCGCCCAGGTCCAGGCCGTCGTCTCGACCGTGCTCGCCGACACCGGCGCCCGGCTCGGCATCCACGCCCAGGACGACACCGGCTGCGCGGTCGCCAACACGCTGGCCGCCGTGGACGCGGGCGCCACCCACGTCCAGTGCACCGCGAACGGCTACGGCGAGCGGGTCGGCAACGCCAACCTGTTCCCGGTGGTCGCCGCCCTGGAGCTGAAGTACGGCAAGAAGGTGCTCCCGGACGGCCGGCTCCGCGAGATGACCCGCATCTCCCACGCCATCGCCGAGGTCGTCAACCTCACGCCCTCCACCCACCAGCCCTACGTCGGGGTCTCCGCCTTCGCCCACAAGGCCGGCCTGCACGCCTCCGCGATCAAGGTCGACCCGGACCTGTACCAGCACATCGACCCCGAGCAGGTCGGCAACACCATGCGGATGCTGGTCTCCGACATGGCAGGGCGCGCCTCCGTCGAGCTCAAGGGCAAGGAACTCGGCATCGACCTCGGCGGCGACCGCGAGCTGGTCGGCCGGGTCGTCGAGCGGGTCAAGGAGCGCGAGCTCAAGGGCTACACCTACGAGGCCGCCGACGCCTCCTTCGAGCTGCTGCTGCGGGCCGAGGTCGAGGGCAGGCCGCGCACCTACTTCCGCGTCGAGTCCTGGCGGGCCATCGTCGAGGACCGCCCCGACGGCACCCACGCCAACGAGGCCACGGTCAAGCTCTGGGCCAAGAGCGAGCGCATCGTCGCCACGGCGGAGGGCAACGGCCCGGTCAACGCCCTGGACCGCGCCCTGCGCGTCGCCCTGGAGAAGATCTACCCGCAGCTCGCCAAGTTCGACCTGGCCGACTACAAGGTCCGCATCCTGGAGGGCAAGCACGGCACCGAGTCCACCACCCGGGTGCTGATCTCCACGACCGACGGCAGCACCGAGTGGTCCACGGTCGGCGTCGGCGAGAACGTCATCGCCGCCTCCTGGCAGGCCCTGGAGGACGCGTACACCTACGGTCTGCTCCGCGCGGGCGTGGAACCGGCGGAGTAGACCCCCTGATCCAGAAGGGTCCAGAGGGGTCCAGAGGGGTCCAGCAAGGTTCAGCAGGAGTCCTCGGCGAGCTTCTCGAACTCGCCGAGGCTCATCGCCCGGCCGTCGGCCCAGACCTGGCCGGGCTTCAGCTTCGCCAGATCGGCCGTGCGGAACGTCAGCGTGACGCTGTACTCGTAGTTGAACTCGCCCTTCATGAAGCCGAGTCGATAGGTGTACGCGGTCACCGTGTGCTGGGTCCCGGTGTGCTGCGCGTGCCAGTCGGCCGGCGGGTCGAAGAGCGGGAAGCTCGCGTCACCGGTCCGCAGTGTGTCGCCGACCGACCAGCCGGACAGGTCCCGCCCGGAGCCGTCCCGGGCCCGGGTGCCGGTGAGTCCCAGGCCCTCGATCCGGTCGTCACCGCACGGCCGGATCAGTGCGTGCGGCTTCCCGTCCTGCCCGACCCGCACCGCGGCCAGCGGAAGGTCCTCGGCCACACACCCGCTCAGCAGCAACGCACCGGCGACCGTGCCCAGCACGGCCGCCGCCCCCGTCGTACGCCTCATGGCACTCCTACCGCCCTACTGCAGATGCCACTTCTGGTTGGCGGCCCCCGTGCAGGACCAGATCTGCGCCCGGGTCCCGTTCGCCGAGGAGTTGCCCGTGACGTCGAGGCACTTGTTCGCCGCCGTATTCACGACATCACCGGTGGAGGAGTTGTACGACCACTGTTGCGCACCGGTTCCATTGCAGTCGTACAACTGCACCTTCGCCCCGTCCGCCGTCGAACCCGAGGTCACGTCAAGGCACTTGCCGAGGGCGCGGACCGTGCCGTCGGACTGGACGGTCCACTGCTGGGCGGTGGAGCCGTTGCAGTCGTAGAGCTGGACGGCCGTGCCGTTGGTGCTCGAACCGCCCGCCACGTCCAGGCACTTGCCCGCCAGCCCGACGAAGGCCTCGCTCTGGCCGGAGCCGCCCGACTGGGTGCCGGACCAGGTGAAGGTCGCCGAGGTCTTGCCGGGGAGCGAGTAGGTGGCGTGCTGCGAGCCCCAGTCGATGGTCATCGTCCTGGCGCTTGCGGAGTCGTTGTAGGCGATCAGGGCCTTCGAGCCGTCCGGGTTGCGCCAGGCCACGTTCGGCACCGAGGCGGACGCCGTGGAGGCGATCCGCTGGGCGCCCGGCCGGACGAACTTGGTGAGGTGGCCCATCGTGTAGTACTCGACGGTGTAGTCGACCGTGCCGCTCGCGCCGTCGCCGTTGTGCACGGTGATCAGGCCGGTGCAGGTGCCGCAGCCGCCGTTGTGCGGGCCCATGTTCTGGTCCACCGCGAGCGACCACTTGGTCACCGACTTTGCCCAGTTGCGGGTGTAGTCGATGATGTTGTTCATGTCCTCGCGCTGCTGGTTGGCGATCCAGGTGCCGCCCGAGTGCTCGGTGCCGAAGGCGTCCAGCGTGGGGTACTGGTTGTGCACGGTGGTCTGCTTGGTGACGTCACCGCCGTAGCCGTGCCAGGCGATCCCGCCGAAGTTCGGGCTGTTGCGGATCGTGGCGTCGTCGACGGACGCGGCCGCGTAGGAGTCGTAGACGTCCCAGTTCCAGTCGTGGGCGAGGACCTTGGTGGACAGCCCGGCGGCCTGGAGCCTGGGCAGCAGCTCGCTCTTGAGGAAGTACTGCAGGCCCGAGGCGTTCCAGCTCATCGACGGGTAGCCGGAGCAGCAGGTCGGCTCGTTCTGGGGGGTCACGTAGGAGACGTCGACGCCCTGCGCCTGGTACGCCTGGAGGTACTTCACGAAGTACGAGGCGTAGGCGCCGTAGTCCTCCGCCTTCAGCCAGCCGCCGTTGAGCGAGCCGCTGTCCTTCATCCAGGCCGGCGCCGTCCACGGCGAGGCCATGACAGTCAGGGAGGGATTGAGCTGGAGCGCCTGCCTGGTGAGCGGGACGACGTCCGCGAGGTCGTGCGAGATGGAGAAGCCGTTCAGGTTCGGGTCGGTCTGCCCGGCGGGTACATCGTCGTACGTGTACCCGTACCGGGCCAGGTCCGAGGCGCCCATCGGATTGCGCAGGAACGACAGTCCGATGCCGTCGGCCGGCGAGAACAGCTTCCGCATGGTCGCGTCCCGGGTGGCCTGGGACAGCGCCCCGCTGCTGTTCATCAGCCAGGCCGCGGTGTCCGTGAAGGACGCGCCGCCGCCGGTGAAGGTCTGGTAGCGGGTGTTCTCGTCGACGGTGATGTTGTCGCCGCCGCCACCGGTCCCGGCGGAGAAGGCGAACGGCGTCTGCGCCTGGAGGCCGCGCGTTACATGGCGTCCGGCGGAGTCGTCGGTGGTGGTGAGGTACGCGGTGACCTGTTCACCGGCCGCGTGCGCCGGTGGTACGACCGCGCTGAAACCGGCCGCGGTGAGCAGTCCGGCGAGCACCAGACGCAGGGTGTGGGGGGTTCTTCTCATCGACACATCGCCCTTCCTGACGGGACGTCTTGACGGGTGTGCGAGCCGTTAGTTAACTCACGTCGTGATCTAAGCCATGAGTGAACTGTGAGAGCCCCGAGTGAACCAGAGAGTCGAGGGAAGGTCCATGCCAAGAGCCGCCCTGCTCGTCTCCACCGCCCTGCTCGCAGCCCTGATGCCCCTCTCCGCGGCCCGCGCCGCGGACGATCCGAGCCCCACTCCCGTGGACCGCTTCGAAGGTGAGGTCCCCTTCGCCGCCCAGCCCGCCGACGGCATCTTCACCTGGGGCGGCGACAGCGACGACCCGCCGCAGCTCCGGTTCGCCGACCGCGCGGACGCCCCCGAAGGCGCCAAGGTCCTCGCCGGGACCTACGACATCAGCGGCTACGGCGGCTTCACCCACGACTTCGCCGCCACCGAACCCGCCCACGACTGGTCCGCCCACAAGGGCATCCGCTTCTGGTGGGACGGCCAGGACAACGGCAAGAAGACCGCCTTCGAGATCAAGGACGGCGGCGCCGACGGCGAGGCCTCGGAGCTCTGGACGACCTCCTTCACCGACGACTTCACCGGCTGGAAGCAGATCGAGATCCCCTTCACGGACTTCGTCTACCGCACCGACTACCAGCCCGTCGGCGGTATCGACCACGTGCTCGGCCTGACCCAGATGTGGGGGTACGCGGTCACCCTCCCCGTAGGGGTCCAGGGCCGGTTCGCCATGGACGACGTGGAGCTGTACGGCAAGGCCGACCAGTCCCTGCGGGCCTCCGTCACCACGGACGCGGCCGTCTACCCGGTGCGCGAGGGCGGCACGGCGTCGGTGAAGGTCACCGTCGCCACGACCGGCTCGGCGCCGCTCGACGAGCCGGTGACGGTCTCGTACGCGACGACGGGCGGCACCGCCGAGGCGGGCAAGGACTACCAGGCGCTCTCCGGCACCCTCACCTTCCCGGCCGGCACCGCCTCCGGGACCGCGCGGACCATCGAGGTGCCGACGCTGAAGGACCGTTCGGCCGAATCCGCGGAGACCGTCCCGCTGAAGCTCACGGTCACCGGCGCCAAGGCCCCCGCCGAGACCCCGCAGGTCGTCATCGACGCCCACGGACTGCCGTACCTGAACAGCAAGCTGCCCGTGCGGAAGCGGGTCGCCGACCTCCTCTCCCGGATGTCACTGGAGGAGAAGGCCGGACAGATGACCCAGGCCGAGCGCGGCGCGGTCGGCACCGGCGGTGACGTCACCGCCTACGACCTCGGCTCGCTGCTCTCCGGCGGCGGCTCGACCCCCACGCCCAACACGGCCGCGGCCTGGGCGCGGATGATCGACTCCTTCCAGCTCCGGGCGCAGGCCACCCGGTTCCAGATCCCGCTGATCTACGGCGTCGACGCGGTGCACGGCCACAACAACCTGGCCGGCGCCACGATCATGCCGCACAACATCGGCATCGGCGCCACCCGCGACCCCCGGCTGGCCGAGCAGGCGGGCGCGGTGACGGCCTCCGAGGTCCGCGCCACCGGCGTCCCCTGGGACTTCGCCCCCTGCCTCTGCGTCACCCGCGACGAGCGCTGGGGCCGCTCCTACGAGTCCTTCGGCGAGGACCCGGCCCTGGTGAAGTCCATGGAGACGGTCATCCAGGGCCTCCAGGGACGCGCGGACGGACGTGACCTCAAGGACAACGACAAGGTCCTCGCCACCGCCAAGCACTTCGTCGGCGACGGCGGCACCGCCTACGGCTCGTCCACGACCGGGTCGTACACCATCGACCAGGGCGTCACCACGGTCACCCGGCAGCAGCTGGAGGCGATCCACCTGGCGCCGTACCAGACCGCCGTGGACCGGGGCATCGGCACGGTCATGCCGTCCTACTCCTCGCTCGACATCGTCGGCGACGGCCAGGGCCCGGTGAAGATGCACGCCCGCGCCGACATGATCAACGGAGTGCTGAAGGACCGGATGGGCTTCAAGGGCTTCGTGATCAGCGACTGGAACGCCATCGACCAGCTGCCCGGCGACTACGCGTCCCACGTCAGCACGTCGGTCAACGCGGGCGTCGACATGATGATGGTCCCCTACAGCTACCAGGACTTCACCGCCACCCTGATCGACCAGGTGAAGGCGGGCAAGGTCGGCGAGCGGCGGATCGACGACGCGGTCTCCCGCATCCTCACCCAGAAGTTCGAGCTGGGCCTCTTCGAGCACCCCTACGCCGACACGAGCAACGCCTCACGGATCGGGTCCACCGCGCACCGGGCCGTGGCCCGTCAGGCCGCCGCCGAGTCCCAGGTGCTGCTGAAGAACTCCTCCGGAGTGCTGCCCCTGAAGAAGTCGCAGAAGGTGTACGTCGCCGGGTCCAACGCCGACGACCTCGGCAACCAGACCGGTGGCTGGACCATCACCTGGCAGGGCCAGTCCGGCACCCACACCACCGGCACCACCATCCTCCAGGGAATGAAGAACGCCGGGGGAGACGTCACCTACTCCAAGGACGCCTCCGCGCCGACCGGCGGGTACGACGTGGGCGTGGTCGTCGTCGGCGAGACCCCCTACGCCGAGGGTGTCGGGGACGTCGGCAACGGCAACGACCTGGCGCTGTCCGCCGCCGACCAGGCCGCCGTGGACAAGGTGTGCGCGGCCATGAAGTGCGCGGTGCTGATCGTCTCCGGACGGCCGCAGCTGATCGGCGACCGGCTCGGCGAGATCGACGCCCTGGTCGCCTCCTGGCTCCCGGGCACCGAGGGCGACGGCGTGGCCGACGTGCTCTACGGCCGGAAGGCCTTCACCGGCCGGCTCCCGGTCACCTGGCCGAAGTCCGAGGCGCAGCTGCCCATCAACGTGGGCGACGCGTCGTACGACCCGCAGTACCCCTACGGCTGGGGTCTGACGACCCTGACCAGGGCCCCGCAGGGCGGTACGGCCACCCTGAAGGCGCTCGGGGCCGCGGCCCGGGCCGCCGAACGCAGGGGCGCCGACTCCACCGGCCGTGACCTGGTCACCCGGGCGCGGCTGCTGGTCCAGGCGAAGGTCGGCCAGTCGGTCACGGCGGCCGTCTCGAAGCCCTTCGCCGACGCGGACCATCTGCTGCTGACCGGCAGGTACGCGGCCGCGGTGGAGAAGCTGACGGAGGCGTACCGGGCAGCGTAGGAAATGTTCGCCCTGGGGGCTTCGGGTAATTTCGAAGCATGAAGGCCGTGCGACGGACCCGAAGCCTCCCGGGGCTGCTGCTCGCCGTGCTGGCGCTGGTCGCCCTGACCCTGGGCGCCCCGCAGGCCACCGCGGCCACCGGCGTCTCGGCGATCGCCGACGCCCTGCGCAAGAGCCCGGTGTACGTCGACCCGGCCGCCGCCGACCAGCTCTCCACGGCCGACGCCGACACCCTGGCCCGGCAGATCAAGAACGCCGACAAACCCCTGTTCATCGCCGTCCTGCCGGCCGGCTACCCCACCCAGGACCTCTTCACGAACCTGCGCACCGCCACCGGCGTCACCGGCCTGTACGCCGTCCGGCTCGGCGACCGCTTCGACGCCCGAGCCGACTCCGCCGTCCTGCCCCGGACGGCCGTCCAGAACCTGGTCACCAGCGTCCAGGGCGAGACCGCCGAGGCCCAGCTGACCGACTTCACCGACCGCGCCCTGGCCAACATGGGCGGCAGGGCCCCCGCGAGCTGGGGCGGCGGCAGCACGGGCGGTTCGGGGGTCTCCAGTACGGCGCTGATCACGCTCGGAGCCGTGGTCGTGGCCGGCGGGGCCGGCGCGTACGCCCTGGTCCGCCGCAACCGCCGGCGCCACGAGGAGGAGCAGCGGGCCGCCCTGGACCGGCTCCGGGTGGTCGTCGACGAGGACATCACCGCGTTCGGCGAGGAGCTGGACCGCCTCGACTTCCACCCGGCCGAGCCGGGCGCCGACGACGCGATGCGCGCCGACTACGAACGCGCGCTGAACGCCTACGACCAGGCGAAGTCCGCCATGTCCGACGCCCGCAGACCGGAGGACGTCCGGGCCGTCACCCAGGCCCTGGAGGACGGCCGGTTCTCACTGGCCCAGCTGGCCGCCCGCCGCGAGGGCCGCCCCCTTCCCGAACGCCGGCCCCCGTGCTTCTTCGACCCCCGGCACGGCCCCTCCGTCACGGACGCCGCCTGGACCCCGCCCGGCGGCGCGCCCCGCGAGGTCCCGGTCTGCGCGGCCGACGCCACCCGCCTCGCCGACGGCCGCGACCCGGTGGTCCGCGAGGTCGACACCGAGTACGGCCGCCGCCCCTACTGGGACGCGGGCCCGGCCTACGGCCCCTGGGCGGGCGGCTACTTCGGCGGCGGCATCCTGCCCGGCCTCCTCCTCGGCACGGCGCTGGGCGGCTGGATGTCCGCCCCGGCCTACGCGGCCGACTACGGCACCGGCTACGGCGACTTCGGCGGCTACGACACCGGCGGCTACCAGGGCGGCGACGTCTCGGGCGCGGACTTCGACCCCGGGGACTTCGGCGACTTCGGAGGCGGCGGCGACTTCGGCGGCGGAGGCGGCGACAGCGGGGACTTCGGCGGCGGTTTCTGACCTGCCCGGCGGCGAGCGGCCACCGCGGCCGGACCGACGTACCGCGCAAGGGAACCGAGCGGCTGGCCGGCGCCCTAGTGGTGCCAGGCCTGCCCGCCCGTGTTGCGGATGAAGCGTTGCAGCACCTTGAGGGTGACGACGTACTCCTCGTCGGAGATGCCGGCGTGCCGTTCCGCCCGCAGCTCGTCCTGGACGGCCGCGGCCCGGTCGTAGAACGCCCTGCCGTCGGTCGTGAGGCTCAGGCGGCCCTCGGCGTCCTCGTCGATCCACCTCAGGGCGATGGTCGCGTCGATCTCGGCCTCGATGCTCTCCGGACCCGTGTCGAGATAGTTCCGCAGCAGGTGGGAGACCTCGGCGCGGATCCTGACCGTGTCGGCGCGCGCGACCTGCGCGAGGACCCACCACTGGGGCTGGGTGGTACCGAGCCCGGCGAGTACGGCGCGGGTGCGGTCGACGACGGCCTTGAACGCGGCCCAGCTCCAGTAGCCGATGGGCTGCTGGATCAGTTCGGCGTCGCTGTGCGAGTACTCCACGGCCGGTCCCTCCGTCTTCGCCCGACGTGCTCTCGGAGAGACCGACGGTAAGAACTCAACCTCGCTTGAGGTCAAGGCCCCTTATGCGGCGATGCGGACTCAGCCGCGGGCGAGGCGGTCGAGGAACCCGCTCCAGGTGGCGGGGGAGACGGTGAGTATGGGGCCGTCGGGCGTCTTGGAGTCGCGGACGTGGACCGTCGCGGACGTGGCGACCTCGACGCAGTTGCCGCCCTCGCTGCTGCTGTAGCTGGACTTGAACCACTGAAGTGCGGTGCTCATCATCGGTCTCCTAGCAGTCCGTCGAGGAGGCGCACGCTCTCATCAGGTGAGAGGGCCTGTGACCGCAGCATTCCATACTTGTGGTGATAGTCGCTGACCTCGTCGGGATCGTCCACGAGGAAGCTGGCCCGCTGCACTTCCAGGTATGCCAGACGCTCATGCTCGGGTGTCTCCAGCAGGACCATGGGGCCGCCGAGACCGGCGTGCGGTGTCCGGTCCTCAGGCATGATCTGAAAGCTCATGTGGACCGGCTCGGTGTACTCCAGGATCTGCCGGATCTGCTCCCGCATCGCCTCCGCACCTCCGACCTTCCGCCGCAGGACGCTCTCCTCGATGACGAAGTGACCCACGGGCGGCCGCTCCCGCTGCCAGACCAACTGCCGCTCCATACGCGCGTTCACCCACTGCTCGGACGTCTCGCTCCCGAGGGCCGGATACCGGTAACCGAAGACGGCGCGGCAGTAGTCACGGGTCTGGAGAAGCCCCGGAACGACCAGGCTTTCGTACGAGAGGATTCCCACCGCCTCCTGCTCATGGTCGACCAGTCCCTGCGCGAACTGCACGATCCGCTCCCGCACCGGCATCTTCGCCACCAGCACGGCCAACGCCCCGCCGGTGCCCAGCAGTTCGTCGAACTGCTCCGCCCGGTCCGGCTGCAGCGCAAGCCGCCCCTGCTCGACGGAGCCCACCGTGTCGACGTGCAGGTTGGCGAGTTCGGCGAACTGCTCCTGGGTGAGCCGCGCCTGTTTCCGGTAGTGGGCGACGAGCGCCCCGACCGCGTGCCACGAACCGACCTTCTTGGGCTTCCTCGCCACGTGCATGCGTGTCCCTTTCCCCCTGGGCGCCCGAACCGCTCGTAGTGGAGTCGTAGAAGTCGGAACTACGACCTCACTCACTGATCCATCGTAGTCACTCACGGTGACACTCGCCTCATGAACCCGGAACCCCAAACCCCCCACACCCGCGAGGCGTTCTACCGCCGGGACCGCAGATCGGTCGGCATGGCACGCGACTTCACGCGCACGGCCCTGGCCGACTGGCAGGTCGGCACGCGCGCGGACGACGCACTGCTCTGCGTGAGCGAACTGACCACCAACGCCGTCCTCCACGGCGTCCCCCCTGGCCGCGGCTTCCGCCTCCGCCTGACCCTGCACCCCGACGGAGTCCTCCGCGTCGAGGTCCACGACAGCGGCCCCGGCGAACTCCGCTACGGCGACACGTCACCGGAGTCGGAACACGGCCGGGGCCTGCTGCTGGTCACGCTGCTCGCGGACAAGTGGGGGGTGGGGGAGCGGGAGCCGGGGAAGGTGGTGTGGTGCGAGTTCGCGGTGCGGTCGCGTTGAGACGGCATCCGAAGTCGCGTGCACAGCCGCCTGGGCCGCGCCGGCTACTCCTGGTGACCCAGTCGCACGACCATGTTCGGGTGGCGTTCGCTGAGCGCCTTCAGGGCGAGCAGGCTCTTGATGCTGGGCTGGCGCTCCTGCAGGTAGGTTCCGGGCTCGACGGCGTTGTCCCAGCCCCAGCGCGTGTGGCTGACGTCGCCGGTCATGAGTACCGGACCCGCCGCGGTGCGAGCGAGGTAGGAGACGTGTCCGGTGGTGTGCCCGGGGGTGAGGATCGCGAAGAACGAGCCGTCGCCGAACACGTCGTTGACGCCTTCGAGTCGTCCGCCCGGGTCCTTGGTGAACTGGAGTTCCTGAAGCGGCGGGCGTCCGGCCAGGAGGTGGTTGTTCGTGCCCTGGGCGAACAGGTTCAGGAAGAGCGACGCCTCCGCCTCGTCGGCGCCGGTGTAGATGGGGACGTCCTTGGGAACGTCCGGGAGGCCGGAGACGTGGTCGAGGTGGAGGTGGGTCATGAAGACCCCGGCAAGGGGGGCTCCCTCCGCTTCGATGATCTCCGCGGTGCTCTGCCGAGGGCGCATCTTCTCGATGCCCCCGTATTTCCTCAGCATCATCCCAACCCCCACGCCCACGGGGTCCTCCACCAGCCGCCGTGACACACCGGTGTCGACCAGGAAGAAGCCGTGCAGGGGGTGCCTTACGACGTGGGCGTAGATCTTGATGGGCTCCTTGTGGTCGGTGATTCCCGCCGCAACGGCCTTCGGATGCCTGATGTTGAGCAGCCCCGTGATCGGGGCCTCCCAGTCCGCGCCGACCGTCTCGACCTCGACCGGCCCCGGCTGGCCGATCACGGACTCCATGGCCGCCGCGCTGACCGGCGCGCCGATACGGGCAGGCTCCGCCGCGTGGGTCGTGGCCTTGAAGGTGAGCATCTTCATGGTTGAACTCCTTTTCAGTGACAACTGGTGTGACAACGGTGCGAGCTGTCCAGCAGGCCGTGGGGCACCGGGCCCCGTTCCCCCCGGCGTGCCGCTGCCGACCGGCGCGCTGCTCGGCGGAACCCGGCACTTCACCCCGTAAACACGGAGGTCGGACCCATGGCTCACGTCGTCGCGGCGGGCGGCGGCTGGTTCAGACCGTCTTGACGGTGCCGCCGTCGATGACGTAGTCGGCGCCGGTGATGTTGCCGGCCACGTCGGACAGCAGGAACGCGACCAGGGCCGCGACCTCCTCGGCCTCGCTCATGCGGCCGGTGGTGATGTTCTGGGACTTCGCGATCTGCTGGACGAAGTCGGCGAGGCTGACGCCCGCTGCCGCGGCCAGCTGGGCGACCGGGCCGTCGGGGTCCTCGTAGACGGTGGTGCGGACCAGGCCGGGGGAGACGGTGTTCACGCGCACGCCCTGGGGGCCGAACTCCTCGGCCAGGGACTTGCCGAGCGCGGAGACCGCCGCCTTGACGGCGCTGTAGCTGGCCGGGACGCCCGCGGGCATCCGGGCGACGGTGGAGGAGAGGTTGACGACCGCCCCGCGGCGCTCGATGAGGCTGGGCAGGGCCGCGCGGGTGGCGCGGACGGTGGCGAGCACGTTGATGTCGAACATGCGGGTCCACTGGGTGTCGCCGGCGTCGAGGAAGCCCAGGACGGCCTCGTCCCCGCCGCCCACGTTGTTCACCAGCAGGTCGATGCCGCCCAGTTCGGTCAGCGCGCCGTCGATGAGGGCGGCGACGCCTTCCGCGGTGCTCAGGTCCGCCGGCACGGTGTGGGCGCCGGTCTCCTTCAGCTCGGGCGTGATGGTGCGCGCGGCGCCCACGACGCGGACGCCTTCGGCGACCAGGGTCCGGACGGTGGCCAGTCCGATGCCCCGGCCGGCGCCGGTGACGACGGCGGTCTTGCCCGTGAGATTGAGGTTCATGAGACCCCTCCAATGCATATGACTTGAATGCTTCAAGTCATATCTATCATGGGTTGAAGCAGTTAGGTAGTCTGGAGTCATGGCTATGACGAAGGCGCGGGCGGAAGCGCAGTGGGAGCTGGGCAAGCTGGTGCACGACCTGGACATGCAGAGCAACGCGCGCATGCGTGAATGGGTGGCCGGGCTCGGTCTGACCGTCGCGCAGGCCTCGGCCCTGCGCGAGATGACCGGTCCGATGACCATGCGCGAGCTGGCCGGGCGGATGAGCTGCGAACCGTCCAACGCCACCGTCGTGATCGACAAGCTGGAGAGCCTGCGACTGACAGAGCGCCGTCCCCACCCCACCGACCGCCGGGCCAAGCAGCTCGTCCTGACCCCGGAGGGCGCCGGGCTGCGGGAACGGCTGCTGAAGGTCCTGGCCGAGGAACCCCTGTTCACCGGCCTGACGCAGGACGAGCAGGACGCGCTGGAGGGTCTGCTCAAGCGAGCCCTTCACCGCACTGAAGCCCTCCAGGCCTGACAGCCCGGGCGCCTGGGCCTGGAAGGAGCGCCCAGCAGGGGGACCAGGCCATGGGTCCGGGGCACCTGGAGCGGCTGCGTCACGCCTGGTGACCGTCCTAGACTTGAGGGCCTGGGAGGGGACCCCACTCCAGGAGGACGCGATGGCGCGGCAGACCAGGCTGGCCGGGGAATCCGAGGGCTATCTCGCGGCCCGCGAAGCGCTGCGGCTGGCCGAGATCGAGCTCATGCGGCACCGCGAGGAGGTCGCGGCCCGGCGCCGGGCGCTCCCGCAGGGCCCATCCGTCGACGACTACGTCTTCCTCGAAGGCCCCTCCGACCTCGACGCCGGTGACGCCCCGGTCCGTGAGGTCGCGTTGAGCGAGTTGTTCTCCGGGCCCGAACGGCCCCTGATCGTCTACCACTTCATGTACGGCAAGCTCCAGACCAGTGCCTGCCCGATGTGCACGCTGTGGATCGACGGCTACAACGGCATCGCCCACCACGTGGCCCGCAACGCGGACTTCGTCATCGCCGCGGCCGCCGACCCGCCCACCCTGCGGACGTACGCCCGTGATCGTGGCTGGCACCGGCTGCGGCTGCTCAGCTGTGGGGACAGCACGTTCAAGTACGACCTGGGGAGCGAGGACGAGGACGGCGCGCAGGACTCCACGGTCTCCGTCTTCACCCGCGACGGCGACGGCACGGTCCGGCACACCTACTCCGCCCACCCGCGCATGGCCGACGACATCCAGGAACGCGGCATCGACCTGCTGACGCCCGTCTGGCACCTGCTCGACCTGACCCCGCAGGGGCGAGGGGACTGGTATCCGACCATCGACTACTGACATCGACTGCTGGCTTCGACTACTGACTTCGACTAGGACGGGTGCCGACCTAATGCCTCCCTACGGTGTCGCCATGACCGCACGCGACACCGCCGAGACAGCCCCCGCCCTGGCCTTCTCCACCACCTCCGGCCTGGACGACTGGCTCGCCGCCCACCCCGCCCCGTATCCCGGCCTCTGGGTGAAGGTCGCCAAGAAGGGCTCGGGACTGGTCTCCGTCACCTGGGGCGAGGTCAACGACGTCGCGCTGTGCCACGGCTGGATCACCGGGCAGCGCAAGGCGCTCGACGCGACGTACTTCCTGCAGAAGATCACCCCGCGCAGGCCGGGCAGCCTCTGGTCCCTGGTCAATGTGCGCCGGGTGGCGGAGCTGACCGAGGCCGGCCGGATGCGTCCCGCGGGGCTCGCGGAGGTGGCCGCCGCGCGGGCGGACGGGCGGTGGGAGGTGGCGTACGAGCCGCAGAGCGAAGCCCGGGTGCCCGAGGACCTGGCGGCGGCGCTGGAGCGGAACCCGCAAGCCGGGGCGGCCTTCGACGCCCTCGGGCGGACGGAGCGGTACCAGGTGATCTTCGGGCTGCTCACGGCCCGCACCGCGCGGGGCCGGGCGGCGAGACTGGCCGCCGCCCTGACCGGGCTGTCCTCCGGGAAGGAGGCGGTGCGGCCCCGGACATCGCCCCGGACATGACCGAGCGCCCGGCCTCCGCGCGGGGGAGCGGAGGGCGGGCGCTACGGGGAGGGGCTCACGCGTTCTTGATCGCGGAGATGTCGAAGTTCAGCTTGATCTTGTCGGAGACCAGGACACCGCCGGTCTCCAGCGCCGCGTTCCAGGTCACGCCCCAGTCGGAGCGCTTGATCTCGGCCTTGCCCTCGAAGCCGACACGCTCGTTGCCGAACGGGTCCTTGGCGGCGCCGTTGAACTCCAGGTCGATGGTGACCGGCTTGGTGACGCCGAGGATGGTGAGGTCGCCGGTGACGCGGTAGTCCTCGTCGCCGAGGGCCTCCGCCGAGGTGGAGCGGAAGGTCATCGTCGGGAACTCGTCGATCTTGAAGAAGTCCGCCGACTTCAGGTGACCGTCGCGGTCGGGGCTGCCGGTGGTGATGCTGTCCATCTTGATGTCGAGGGAGGCCGTGGACTTGGCCGGGTCCGTGCCGTCCAGGTGCAGGGTGCCCTCGAACTCCTGGAAGCTGCCCTTGACGTTGGTGACCATCGCGTGGCGGGCCACGAAGCCGAGCGTGGTGTGCGCGGGGTCGATGGTGTAGTCGCCGGTCAGCGCGGCGTTGTCGGCGGTCGTGCCGGCGGCGGTCGTCTCGTCGCTCTTGCGGCCGAAGATGCCCATGACGTGCTCCTTGAGGGGACGGGTCGTGCCTTCCGAGCGGGGAATGCCGAAGACGCGGACCGTTGATGTTTAACGTTCAACGAACTTAACGCAGCCCACCGTAGACCCATTCCATTCAACCTTCAACATCATCCGCTCGCGTGTCGCGGTCATTACTCAACGTAACGTCGGGTAGTGCATATCGCGACGCGACGGGACGCCGCGGCGGGGGGTGCGGATAGGGTGCGGGAGGCGCCGTCCGGGGCCCGCGTCACCCGGCGGGTGGTATGGGCCACCTGCGAATGTGAGCCGGGTCTCAGGTGTCGCCTTTGTGGCACCCCTACAACGGCGCAGCCCCCTGAGCAGTCGGAACGGCTGCATGCCGTTCTGGTTCTGTTCAGTGCTTCCAGGAAAACGCGTCGGAGACTGTACGGAGTCGACGTCTCGCATTGCTTGGTGTCCTTCGTAAGGTCGCTACATGACCGTTTTGGAAGAGACGACGGGCGAGCCCACCGGCGAACCGACGGACGCGCGCGGGCGGGTCGCCGAGCTGCACGGGATCCGTGCGGCGGCTGTGGCGGGCCCCAGCGAGAAGGCGACCGAGGCACAGCACGCCAAGGGCAAGCTGACGGCCCGGGAGCGCATCGAGCTGCTCCTGGACCCGGGTTCCTTCCAGGAGGTCGAGCAGCTGCGCCGGCACCGTGCGGTCGGCTTCGGCCTGGAGGCCAAGAAGCCGTACACCGACGGTGTCATCACCGGCTGGGGCACGGTCGAGGGCCGTACGGTCTTCGTCTACGCCCATGACTTCCGGATCTTCGGTGGCGCGCTGGGCGAGGCCCACGCCACCAAGATCCACAAGATCATGGACATGGCCATCGCGGCCGGCGCCCCGCTGGTGTCGCTGAACGACGGCGCCGGTGCCCGTATCCAGGAGGGCGTCTCCGCCCTCGCCGGCTACGGCGGCATCTTCCAGCGCAACACCAAGGCGAGCGGTGTCATCCCGCAGATCTCCGTGATGCTCGGCCCGTGCGCCGGCGGCGCGGCCTACTCGCCCGCCCTCACCGACTTCGTCTTCATGGTCCGCGAGACCTCGCAGATGTTCATCACCGGACCGGACGTCGTCAAGGCGGTCACCGGCGAGGAGATCACCCAGAACGGGCTCGGCGGCGCCGACGTCCACGCGGAGACCTCCGGCGTCTGCCACTTCGCGTACGACGACGAGGAGACCTGCATCGCGGAGGTCCGCTACCTCCTCTCCCTCCTCCCGCAGAACAACCGCGAGAACCCGCCGCGCGTCGAGTCCACGGACGCCGTCGACCGCCGCAGCGACGTCCTCCTGGACCTGGTCCCGGCCGACGGCAACCGGCCGTACGACATGGCCAAGGTCATCGAGGAGATCGTCGACGACGGCGAGTACCTGGAGGTCCACGAGCGCTGGGCGCGGAACATCATCTGCGCGCTGGCCCGGATCGACGGCCAGGTCGTGGGCATCGTCGCCAACCAACCGCAGGTGCTGGCAGGTGTCCTGGACATCGAGGCGAGCGAAAAAGCTGCGCGCTTTGTCCAGATGTGTGACGCTTTCAATGTTCCGATCGTCACCTTCCTGGACGTACCGGGCTTCCTCCCCGGCGTCGACCAGGAGCACGGCGGGATCATCCGCCACGGCGCGAAGCTCCTCTACGCCTACTGCAACGCGACCGTGCCGAGGATCTCGCTCATCCTGCGCAAGGCGTACGGAGGTGCCTACATCGTCATGGACTCCCAGTCGATCGGCGCCGACCTCACGTACGCGTGGCCGACCAACGAGATCGCGGTGATGGGCGCGGAGGGCGCGGCCAACGTGATCTTCCGTCGGCAGATCGCCTCCGCCGAGGACCCCGAGGCCATGCGGCAGAAGATGGTCAAGGAGTACAAGGCGGAGCTCATGCACCCCTACTACGCGGCCGAGCGCGGCCTGGTCGACGACGTCATCGACCCGGCCGAGACCCGAGAGGTGCTCGCCAAGTCGCTGGCGATGCTGCACACCAAGCACGCCGACCTGCCGTCCCGTAAGCACGGCAACCCCCCGCAGTAATCCCGCGGAAACCTCTCTCACGGAGACTGACACCCATGAACGTGCCTGACATCCGCGTCGAGAAGGGCAACGCCGACCCGGAGGAAGTCGCCGCCATCACGGCGGTCCTCCTGGCCCGCGCGGCCGCCCGGCCGACCGCCGACACCGAGCAGACCCACCGAGGCCGCGCCAAGGCCGGCTGGCGCCGCCTGGAGCGCGAGAACGGCTTCCGCGCCCCGCACAGCTGGCACTGAGCCCTTCACGCACGTGACCACGGCCCCGCTCCCCCTTCCGGGAGAGCGGGGCCGTGGCGTGTCCGGAGAGGCCCCGGGGCAGAACCGCGTACGGGTAGGGGTACGGATATGACAGAGGGGCCCCTCCCGGACGGGAGGGGCCCCTCTGCGGAGATCGTCGCTAGCGCAGGCGCGCCATGAGCGCGTGTTCCACCAGGGTGATCAGGGCCGACTTGGCGTCCGCGCGGTGGCGGGCGTCGGTCGTGATGATCGGGGTGTCCGGGCCGATCTGGAGCGCCTCGCGCACCTCTTCGGGGTTGTACGGCTGGCTGCCGTCGAAGCCGTTGAGGGCGACGACGAACGGCAGGCCGCTGTTCTCGAAGTAGTCGACCGCGGGGAAGCAGTCGGCGAGGCGGCGGGTGTCGACAAGCACGATGGCGCCGATGGCGCCGCGTACCAGGTCGTCCCACATGAACCAGAACCGGTCCTGGCCGGGCGTGCCGAACAGGTACAGGATGAGGTCCTGGTCCAGGGTGATACGGCCGAAGTCCATGGCGACCGTGGTGGTCGTCTTGTCCCCGGTGTGGGTGAGGTCGTCGATGCCGGCAGACGCGGACGTCATCACGGCCTCTGTGCGCAGCGGGTTGATCTCCGAGACGGCACCGACGAACGTGGTCTTGCCCACGCCGAAGCCGCCCGCCACCACGATCTTCGCTGAGGTGGTGGAGCGGGAAGGACCGCCGCTAGAGCTTGCGAAGTCCACTGAGCACCCTTTCGAGCAGTGTCACGTCTGGCTGGCCGCCGGCGTTCTCGTCGCCGCCGGGCTGATGGATGGCGACCAGGCCCGCCTCCGCCAAGTCGGCGACGAGGATCCTGGCCACGCCGAGAGGGATCGACAGCAGGGCCGAGACTTCGGCCACCGACTTGATCTCCCGGCAGAGGTTGCAGATCCGCTGATGCTCGGGCAGTTGGCCCTGCATCTGGTGCGGCTGCGCGGTGGTGTGCACCAGCGCCTCGATGGCGAGCTGGTACCGCGGGCGGGTCCGGCCACCGGTCATGGCGTACGGACGCACCAGGGGGTTGTTCGACCCCGAGGCCGGCGCCGGCTCGGGACGGCGCTGCGGCTGTACCGGCTGGATGCGCGGCGCCGGCGGCTGGTCGTACGGCGAGGGACCAGGGCCCTGCGGTGCGTACGGCTGCCGGTGGCTCGGCGTGGAGGGGAAGTTGTACCGGTTCGCGGAACCGTCGCCCTGGCCCTGGGCAGGACCGTACGACCAGTTGCCGTTATTCGAACCGCTTGGGGGTGTTGCCACTTTCTCTCCTCCTCCGACCGTGCCGGGCACCCATCCCTGTGGAGCCGCGTCCCGAAACCTTACGGCCCCGGGACGCCAAAACGCACCGTCTGACTATTAGTTGAGAAGGCTTCCTTGGAGTTCCTGACGCAGATCCGGGGTAAGAACCGTGCCCGCGCGGTCCACCAAAAGGGCCATCTCATACCCAATCAGGCCGATGTCGGCCTCCGGGTGGGCGAGGACCGCCAGCGAGGAACCATCAGAAACGGACATGATGAAGAGGAATCCCCGCTCCATCTCCACAACCGTCTGGTTCACGCTGCCACCCTCGAAGATCCGGGAGGCGCCTGCCGTCAGAGACGTCAGACCGGAGGCGACGGCCGCGAGCTGGTCGGCACGGTCGCGGGGGAAGCCTTCGGACATCGCCAGAAGGAGTCCGTCGGCGGAGACCACCACCGTGTGGGACACCCCCGGGGTGTTGTCCACGAAGTTGGTGATCAACCAGTTCAGGTTCTGTGCCGCCTGGCTCATCGGGCTCACACTAACGCTCCTGGTTGTAGGTGCTGTCAGGACCGAAGCCCTGGCCGTTCGTTTCACTGCCTGCGTTGCGTCCGCGCTCGACGCCGCGACGCAGGTTGCTCAGCCTGCCCCGGATGTCCTCCGGGGCGCGGGAGACCTGTGGGCCTCCCTGAGGGGTGCTCTCGGCGGCTCCCTCGACCAGGTTGGCCTTGGGTACCCGCCTCGGCAGGCCGGAGGAGGTGACCCCGCCCGCCTTGGGCTTGCGCAGCTGCGAGGCCTGCTGCCAGCGCTCGTCGTTCTGGGAACGCCAGTTGCTGTCGCCGCCCGTCGCCGGAGCCGGGGCCGCCGGTGCGGGGGTCTGCTGTGCGGCCGGTGCCGGTGCCTGCTGTACGGGACCCGTGCCGTTCGCGTGGCCCGTGCCGCCGCCGGCGGAGCCCCGGCGGGGCAGCCCGGCATCGGTCAGCTGGTGGCCTGCGGAAGGGGCCGCTCCCGGACGGTCGAAGCCTACGCGGTTCCGCTCGTCCACGTCACCGGCCTGCACCGACTCCGCTTCCGGAGCGTACTGGGCCGGGTAGCCGTTCTGGTAACCGTCCTGCTGCGGCCAGTCGTCCTGGTAGGACTGCTGCTCGCCGAAGGCCGGGAAGGACTCGGAGGCGGCGGTGTGCGCGGCCGCGGGCTTCTCCTGGACCGGTTCCGGATAGGCGGGCTCGGGGTAGCCGCCGGTGGAGAAGGCGTCCGGCGAGAACGCGTCGTTCTGCGGCAGACCGCCGTTCGGCGCGTAGTACTGCTGCCCGTCGTACCCGCCCTGCGACTGCTCCTGGTAGGCCGCCGGGGAGTCGAAGCCCGTGGGCTGCTCCTGGAAGGCCGTACCGGCGCTGTCGTAGCCCTGCCGGCCCCGATCGAACTCGTCGACGTACGACGGGATCTCAGCGGTCTCCTGAGGGCTCTGCGGGGCCTCTGCGCCCTGCGAGGGCTGCGCCTGGGCCTCCAGGGCCGCACGGCGCTCCTCGCGCATCAGGGAGCGGCCGACGGGGTCCAGGTCGCGGATGTCGTCGGGGACCTCCACGTAGCGGCTGTCGTCGAAGCCGAGTTCGGCGGCCGTACGCATCGGCTGGAGCTGCGGCTGGCTGAAGTTCTCGGCCTGGAACTGCTGCTCCGGGATGATCTGCGAGACGGTGAACTCGTCGCGGTCCAGCTGCTGTTCGCCGCCACCGCCGTGGGTGATCGCGTCCGGCAGCATGACCAGCGAGGTCGTGCCCGCCTGCTCGCCCGAGGGGCGCAGCTGGACCCGGATGCCGTGCCGGTCGGACAGCCGGCCGACCACGAAGAGGCCCATGCGCTGGGAGATCGCGGCGTCCACGGTCGGCGGGTTGGCCAGCTTGTGGTTGATGTCCGCGAAGTCCTCGGCGGTGAGGCCGATGCCCTTGTCGTGGATCTCGATCATGATGCGGCCGTCGGGGAGACGGGTCGCGGTGACGCGGACCTTGGTCTGCGGGGAGGAGAACGTCGTCGCGTTCTC
This sequence comes from Streptomyces sp. NPDC048288, assembly GCF_043201555.1. NCBI lineage: Bacteria > Bacillati > Actinomycetota > Actinomycetes > Kitasatosporales > Streptomycetaceae > Streptomyces > Streptomyces sp. NPDC048288. The sequence goes on along the minus strand of NZ_JBICZD010000009.1, from coordinate 213,473 downwards.
CAGGAGCTCGGCCAGCAGGTGCACGAGGTCGGTGACCGCGCGGCCGTGGATCTCGGCCTCCGGGACGCCGGACAGCTCGACGCGCTCGTACTGCTCCACCTCGGAGGAGGCGGCGCGCAACACGTCGACCAGCGGGACCGGCTGGTCCCAGCGGCGGCCCGGCTCCTCGCCGGCGAGGACCAGGAGGTTCTCGCCGTTGCGGCGCATACGGGTCGCGAGGTGGTCCAGGCGGAAGAGGTTCTCCAGCTGGTCCGGGTCGGCCTCGTTGTTCTCCAGGTCGGTGATCAGGGTCAGCTGGCCCTCGATCAGCGACTGGTTGCGGCGCGACAGGTTGGTGAAGATCGCGTTGATGTTGCCCCGCAGCAGGGCCTGCTCGGCGGCGAGCCGGACGGCCTCGCGGTGGACCTGGTCGAAGGCGCGGGCGACTTCGCCGATCTCGTCGGTCGTGCTGATGGGGATCGGCGCCACCCGGGTGTCGACCCGGCCGGGGTCGGTGCGGGAGAGCTGGTCGACCAGCATCGGCAGGCGCTGCTCGGCGATGCCGAAGGCGGCGTTGCGCAGCTGGCGCATCGAGCGGGACATCTGGCGGGCCACCATGCCGGCCAGGATGAACGCGGCGAGCAGCGCGACCACGACCGCGGCACCGGTGATGAACGCCGAAGTCTTGGCGTCGTCGGCGATGCCGGAGGCCTCGCTCACCGCCTTGTCGGCCATGTCCGACTCGATGGTGCGGTAGGCGTTGTACTTGAGGGTGTTGACCGTCCACCAGTTGTCGGCGGTGATGCCCTTGGTGGCCAGCGCCTGCCGGGTGGACGGGTCGGTGTCCTGCAGCGTCGCGAGCGCCGAGACCATCGCGGTCGAGTTGGACGGCGGGGCCACGTAGTTCGGGTCCTTGGCCTTGGCCTGCTGGACCAACGCCGCGCCGTCGCTCTTGATCTTCTTCTGGAGATCGGTCAGCTTCTGCGCGTCCGCCTCGGTACCACCGCCGATGTACTCCTCGACGGCGATGCCTTCGAGGTAGGCGTACGAGGAGAGGGCGACGCGCTGCGAGGCCAGGTTGCCGGCGTCCGGGCCGGGCTTGATCAGCAGGTGCATGCCGATCGAGCGCTCCAGCGACAGCGCCGCCTTGGTGAGCGAGATGGCGTAGACGGTACGGCCGTAGGACGTGATGTTTCCGGTGCCCAGGCCGAGCTCGTTGGCGAACTCCATCAGGGGGTGCGCGATCTGCGTGTACCCCTCTTCGGTCTGCACACCGGTGAGCTTGGTGGTGTACGCGGCCGTACGCAGGTTCGCGAGCGAGGGCTCCGCCTCGCGGAACAGCTTCAGACGGCGTTCCAGACCGGCCTTCTGCGGCATGTTCTGCGCTGCCGCGTCGAAGGCGTCGGCGGCCTTGTCGGTCTCCGCGCGTGCCGCGGTGACCGTGGCCTTGTCCTTGTTCAGGAGCAGCGGCGCGGCGGTGACGTCACGCTCGTTGTAGAGGGCGTCGCCGTAGCTCAGAGCGGCGCGGACCAGGCGCGCGGTGTTCTCCGCGTCGCGGGCCTCCTGCCAGGTGTCGATGGAGCTCTTCACCTGGAAGCCGCCCATCACGAGGCCGACGACCACGGGTATGAGCAGAATCGCGTTCAGCCTGGTCGGCACACGCCAGTTCCGCGGGGAGAAACGGCCGCCGCTCTTCGCGGGCGCGGCCGGTGGTTCCGCGGCTGGCACAGGGGTGGGCGCCGCAGCGCGCGGCGGCGGGGTGAAGTTGCCCCGTGCCGACGGCTCGGGACCGTTCTTGCTTCGCCTCACTCGACCAACAACCTCTCGGCGGCGGGCACCTGTCGTCGTGCCGCAGTCTCTCAGAGCCCGGTGTGTCACAGACCACTACTCAGTACGTCTTTGACTATTGGGCAGTTCAGGCATTCCAGCACGGGGGCCTGCGCACTTCCAAACACCGGAAACCGGCGGAGTACGCGGATGTAAGTCCCAGATAAAACGGTCATAAAGAGCGAGCCCCGCCAAAAGGCGGGGCCGATGTGAGCGCAGCGGTACCGCGTGACCGCGACGCGTGGCGATACCACTGGATTCCTCTGCCGAAACGTTATGAACACCGGAGCCGACCGTGTCAAAGGCCACAGTCGGCTCCGGTTTCCTTACGACAACTGCCGTATGCGATGTCGGACTTGCCTACGCCTACTACCGCAGTCGTGCCATGAGGGCGTGCTCCACCAGGGTGATCAGCGCGCTCTTCGCGTCCGCGCGGTGCCGGGCGTCCGTCGTGATGATGGGCGCGTCCGGTCCGATCTGCAGTGCCTCGCGTACCTCTTCCGGAGTGTAGGGCTGGTGCCCGTCGAAGCCGTTGAGGGCGATGACGAACGGCAGGCCGCTGTTCTCGAAGTAGTCGACCGCGGGGAAGCAGTCGGCGAGACGGCGGGTGTCGACCAGGACGACGGCGCCGATGGCGCCGCGTACCAGGTCGTCCCACATGAACCAGAACCGGTCCTGGCCGGGCGTGCCGAACAGGTACAGGATCAGGTCCTGGTCCAGGGTGATACGGCCGAAGTCCATGGCCACCGTGGTGGTGGTCTTGTCCCCGGTGTGGGTCAGGTCGTCGATGCCCGCCGAGGCGGACGTCATGACGGCCTCCGTGCGCAGCGGGTTGATCTCGGAGACCGCTCCCACGAAAGTGGTCTTGCCGACGCCGAAGCCGCCCGCCACCACGATCTTCGCGGAGGTGGTGGCCCGGCCTCCGTCAGAGCTTGCGAAGTCCACTGAGCACCCTTTCGAGCAGCGTCACGTCCGGTGCGCCGCCGTTGTTCTCGTCGCCGCCCGGCTGGTGGATGGCGACCAGGCCGGCCTCGGCGAGGTCGGCCACCAGGATCCGGGCCACACCGAGCGGCATGGCGAGCAGGGCCGACACCTCGGCCACCGACTTCACCTCACGGCACAGGTGGCAGATGCGCTGGTGCTCCGGGAGCAGCCCCATGAGCGCTGCCGGGTCGGCCGTGGTGCTGATCAGCGCCTCGATGGCGAGCTGGTAGCGCGGCCGGGTCCGGCCGCCGGTCATCGCGTAAGGACGTACCAGCGGCTGGTCGCCCTCGTCCCCGTACGGCTCCGCGTACGGATCATGAGAGGCGGTGGGCGGGGTCATCGTTCCTCCGGGCGGGACAGCAAGTCGGTCAGTCGTGCCGTCGGACGTGGCCGGTGGGGGGATTGTGGCGGCCGGACGGTGATTTGGTGAGGTGGGTTGGATCCAGGCTGTCAGTGGAGCAGACTGCCTTGCAGTTCGGCGCGCAGATCGGGCGTGAGCACCGCGCCCGCGCGGTCGACCAGCAGTGCCATCTCGTAGCCGACGAGGCCGATGTCGCACTCCGGGTGGGCCAGTACGGCGAGGGACGAGCCGTCGGAGACGGACATCAGGAAAAGGAAGCCGCGTTCCATCTCGACGACCGTCTGCGCCACGGTGCCGCCCTCGAAGATCCGGGAGGCCCCGGCCGTCAGCGAGGTGAGCCCGGACGCGACGGCCGCCAGCTGGTCGGCACGGTCGCGGGGGAAGCCTTCGGACATCGCCAGAAGGAGGCCGTCGGCGGACACGACGACGGTGTGGGACACCCCCGGGGTGTTGTCCACGAAGTTGGTGATCAACCAGTTGAGGTTCTGTGCCGCCTGGCTCATCGGACTCAACTAACGCTCCTGCTGGTGAGTGGGGTTCGGGAAGCTGCCGGTCTGCTGGCCGGGTGCGGCCTGCCTACCCTGCGCGATACCCCGACGGAGATTGGTCAGCCGGCCGCGGACGTCATCAGGCGCACGCGAGACCTGCGGACCGGTGTGGTGCTGTTGCTGCTGCGCCGTGCCCGGTACGAGGTTCGCCCGGGGCACCCGGCGCGGCAGACCGGAGGTGGTGACACCGCCCGCCGCCGGCTGCCGTACACGCTCCGCCTGCCGGACGAGGTCGTCGTTCGGAGAGGTGCGCCAGGCTGCCTGGGCGGGACGCTGGGGGGCCGCGGCCGTGGGGGCCGGCGGCTGGGAGGGCAGCGGCGGAATCGACGCCGGGCCGGTCCCGTTGGTGTTGCCGTTGCCGTTGCCGTTGCTCTGCGGCTGCTGCTGGTCCTGCTGGCCGCCGTGGAACCAGTTGGTCTCCAGCGTGTCGTACAGCGGGGTACGACCGTCACCGGGACCGCTGGCCGGCGGCAGCGCCTCGGGCTCCTGGCGGGCCGGCGGGACCGGCGGACGCTGGGCGGCGCCGAAGTCGGCACCGCGTCCGTTGGTCTGCGGGCGCTCGAACTGACCCGTGGCGTGCTGGCCGTTGCCGTTCTGGCCGTGGTTCCCGTAGCCGTTCTGGCGGCCGGGCAGGGAGTGCTGTCCGGTGGAGCCACCGTCGAAGGACGGCGTGGCGAACTGGCCGGTGGAGCCGTTGTCGTAGGCCTGCGGGGCCGCGTACTGCCCGGTGTTCTGGGCACCCGCCTGCGGGCCGCCCGAGCCGCCGAAGACGTCGGAGCGGACGAACTGGCCGGAGTCCTGCTGGCCGTTGACGTTCGGGCGGGGGAACGAGCCGGTGTCGTGCTGGCCGTTCACGTTCGGGCGCGGGAACGACCCCGTGTCCTGCGGGCCGTTGGCGCCGGGCCGCGGGTACGAGCCGGTGCTCTGCGGGCCGGTCGTGCCCGGCCGCGGGAACGAGCCGGTGCTCTGCGAGCCGTTCGGCGCGTTGAAGTCCGGGCGGGGGAACTCGCCGGTCGACGACGCCTGCGGGATCGCCGGCATCTGAGAGGTGGCGCCGAGATCCTGCCGGTCGTCGATGCGGGGCATCTGCGCGGTGTGGCTCGGGTCCTCGTCGTGGCCGCGCGGGGTGTCCAGCGAGGCACGGGAGAGCGGCGGCTGGGCGTTGTCGTCGCTCCAGCTGGGCCGGCCCTGCGGCGGGTTGCCGCCGGGCAGTTCGGCCCGCGGGCCACCGCGCGGCGGCAGCTGGGGCTGACGGCCCTGGTCGGAGGAGTTCGCGGAGCGCTGCGGCGGGACCGGACCACGGTTGCCGAAGGCGTCCTGACCGCCGAAGGAGTCCTGCGGGTTGCCGAACGCGTCCTGGCCGCCGAAGGCACCGCCGCCGGACCGGCCCTGCTGCGGGGCCTGCGGGCCACGCGGCCCGCCGCCCTGGGCGCCGGGACGGCCGCCGTTCTGGCCCGCGCCGGGCAGCGCGGCCCGGGGACCCTGGCCCGCGCCGACCTGGCCGCGCGGGCCGGCACCGGCACCGAGCAGTCCGCCGCCGGAGGGCCCGCCCGAACCGAGCGCACCACCGCGTCCGCCGGCCGTGCCGGCACCGCCGAGGGCCGGGGCGGGGGCACCCGCGCCGAGCGGACCGCCGGCACCGCCCTGGCCGTTACCGCGGCGGGCGGCGGCCGCACCGGCCGCGGCCTGCGCGGCGGCCGGACCACCGGCGGCCGCGGGGGCGCCGGGCTTGCCGGGAGCGGGCTTCTTGCCGCCCTGGGCGACGTCCACCGGGAGCATGACCAGCGCGGTCGTACCACCGGAGTCGGACGGGCGCAGCTGGATGCGGATGCCGTGCCGCTGGGACAGACGACCGACCACGAACAGACCCATGCGGCGGGAGACCGAGACGTCCACGGTGGGCGGCGAGGCGAGCCGCTCGTTGATCGCCGCGAGGTCCTCGGGGGAGAGGCCGATACCGGTGTCGTGGATCTCGATCAGGACGCGGCCGTCGGGCAGCGCGTGACCGGTGACCTTGACCTTGGTCTGCGGGGAGGAGAACGAGGTGGCGTTCTCGAGCAGCTCGGCGAGCAGGTGCACGAGGTCGTTGACCACGCGGCCGGCCACTTCGGTGGTCGGTACGGCGGCCAGTTCGATGCGCTCGTACTGCTCCACCTCGGACGCGGCGGCGCGGAGCACGTCGACCAGCGGGACCGGGCGGGTCCAGCGGCGGCCGGGCTCCTCACCCGCGAGGACCAGAAGGTTCTCACCGTTCCGGCGCATACGGGTCGCGAGGTGGTCGAGCTTGAAGAGGGAGGACAGCTGGTCCGGGTCGGCCTCGCGGGACTCCAGTTCGGAGATGAGCGAGAGCTGACGCTGGATGAGGCCCTGGGAGCGGCGCGAGAGGTTGGTGAACATCGCGTTGACGTTGCCCCGCAGGAGGGCCTGCTCGGCGGCGAGGCGGACCGCCTCGCGGTGCACGTCGTCGAAGGCCGCGGCCACCTGGCCGATCTCGTCCCGGGAGTGCACACCGACCGACTCCACGGACGTGTCGACGTCCTGCGGGTCGGACTCGGAGAGCTGCTTGACCAGCTCGGGCAGGCGGTCCTGGGCGACCTTGGTGGCGGTCTCCTGGAGGCGGCGCAGCGAGCGGATCATGGAGCGGGCCACGATGAAGGCGCCGACCAGCGACACACCGAGGACGAGCAGGATCAGCGCACCGGAGATGATCGCTTCCCGCTCGGAGGAGGAGCGCAGCTCGCGGGCCTTCTGCTCCATGTCCTCGAGCAGGGTGTGCTCGATCTTCTGCATCTGGTCGATCTTGGTCGAGCTGTCGTCCACCCAGTCGCGGTACGACCGCTTGGAGAGCTCGTTCAGACCGTTCTGGGCGCCGAGGGCACGCTTCGCGTAGGTGTTCGCGGACTCGATCGTCGGGTTGTTCTCGTCGATCGGCTTGAGCAGTTCGGCCGCGTTGCCGGCGTAGATCTTCCGGAAGATCGTGAGCTCGGAGGTCTCGCTCTCCTGGGCCGACTCGCCGTAGAGGCGGTCGTTCTCGGAGAGGTCGCCGGCGGTCGTGTTGTTGGCGGGCAGGGCCGCGGCGATGACGGCGCGCTGCACGGACGCGTACTCCTTGGCGGTGGAGAACGCCGCCAGGGCGCGGGTGCGCTGGATCATCTCCGGGTTGCTGGAGGCCTGCGCCATGTCCTGCGACAGGTCGATCAGCTGGGTGATCAGCCGGTGGTAGGCCTCGACCGTCTGGGTCGAGTTCTCCTTCTGCTGGTACGCGTCCTTGCGGATCTTCGCCAGGTCGTCCAGCTGGCCGGCCAGGCCGACGAGGCTGTCGCGGACGCCCTGGAGCTGACCGTTCTTGCTCGCGGTGTCGATTTCCTCGGAGGCGTTGAGGAAGTTCTCGCGGGCCTGGTCGGTGGTCTCCTCGAGGCCCTTGACCGTGACGTCGTTGGTCGACGCGCCGTGCGCCAGCAGACCGGCGGACTTGTCACGCTCGTTCTGGAGCTCCTGGGCCAGCTCGGTGGCCTGCGTGGTCATGTCCGTCAGCAGCTTCATGTTGTCGAGCTGCTGGATGTCGTCGAGCGAGGTGTTGATACGCACCGCGCCGAGCGTCGTCGCCGCCACCACGGGGAGCGCGAGCAGCGACACCAGGCGCGTGGAGATGCGCCAGTTGCGCAGGGCTATCCGCGAGCCGGGGTTCGACGAAGCCTTCGGGGGCTTGATCGTGGGCGTCGGTGTGACGGCCGGCTGGGGGCCCGTGGACCCCGAAGACGCCGACACGGCGGGGCGCCCGGAGCGCTCACCGCCGTCACCGCCACCGCCGGCCGGGGCCGTGCCCGGCCCCAGGTTCTGGGCGTGCTGGGGGGAGGAACCGCGGTCGGTCCCGCCGTGCGCCTCCGGCTCCGCCGGAGCGCTGCCATCCCTCTTGAATCGTCCCTGCACTAGCGTCGCAACCTCTGGACCAGGCGCCCCTCCGCTGAACGGAGAGACACGGTGTCGGCGTTGTACGGGGAGCGCCCTGAATACGCCCCCTGTTGGTCGTGAGTGTGACCGGCGCTGGCTCCCCCTGTCTCGCCGCCACTCGGCGCTGCGTTGCGCCCCCTGCGCGCCGGCTCGATCCTGCGGCGGTTCCGTGGAATTCCAGCACAGTGCCGGATCTCCAACAAGGGCCGTGGGCCGAGCTGTGACCTCCGTGACAGCGTGTGAGTGACACGTTACGAGATGTCGAAGCCGAGCACGTACATAACGGACGTATCCCTGCCAGTCGCGGGCACGCGAGGGGTGTCCCAGTCGCCATGATCAGGAGCGGAATGACAGCTTCAGTTCGTCAATGTCCGTTTCGTTGCGCCGACTTGGCGGCCTGGAATGACCGGTTTGCCCTCGGCTTCGTGAGCAAACTCACACGCAGATCACAGCCGCTCGGCGGCTTCCGCCGGGAATTCGATGTTTAGCCTGGCGCTTTACAAGAGGGAAGTCTCTGCCAACCCACTCACGACGGGGTCTCGTACAACCGTGAAGACGACGATGATGTTCCGCAACATAGCCAACCCCCGGCGCACCACCCTCGCCCACCTCAAGGACGCCGAGGAACTGCAGACCCCCGAACTGCCCGAGCACTCCCTCGACCTCCCCGCCCAGACCGCCAACCCCCGGCGCACGATCCTCATGGAGATCCCGGCCGGGACCTCGGTCGCGGAGTAGTACGAGGTACGGCCGCCGTTCGCTCAGCCACCCGGTCACCGGGTTATTCCACGGCGGCCACCCCTCACCACGTTAGCCTGGAGCGTCAGACTCCAGCCGGTTCAGTGAGGGGCGCAGGATCCCGTGCGCATCGCCAGATTCTCCATCGACGGGAACGTCGCCTTCGGCGCGGTCGAGGGCGACAAGCAGGACGAACTCGTCCTCGACATCATCAAGGGCATTCCGTTCACGGACTTCGAGCTCTCCGGGACCAAGGTCCCGCTGAGCAAGGTCCGGCTCCTGCCGCCGGTGCTCCCCAGCAAGGTCGTCGCCTACGGCCGCAACTACGCGGAGCACGCGAAGGAGCTGGGCAACGAGGTCCCGGACGCCCCCTTCGCCTTCTTCAAGCCGTCCACCTCGGTCACCGGCCCCGGCGACGAGATCCAGTACCCGTCCTTCTCCCAGGACCTCCACCACGAGGCCGAACTGGCCGTGGTCATCGGTCGGCTGTGCCGCGAGGTCCCGCGCGAGCGCGTGGCGGACGTGATCCTCGGCTACACCTGCGCCAACGACGTCACCGCCCGGGACGTCCAGAAGCGCGAGAAGCAGTGGGCCCGGGCCAAGGGCTTCGACACCGCCTGCCCGCTCGGCCCCTGGGTGGAGACGGACCTGGACCTCGCCACCGCGTCCGACCTGACGATCCAGCTCACGGTCAACGGCGAACAGCGCCAGCTCGGCCGTACGAGCGAGATGATCCACTCCATCGAGGACCTGATCGTCAACATCACCGAGGCCATGACGCTGCTCCCCGGCGACGTGATCCTCACCGGCACCCCGGCAGGGGTAGGCCCCCTGAACGTCGGCGACGAGGTCGCCGTCACCATCGAAGGCATCGGCACTCTCACCAACAAGGTTGTCAAGCGTGGCTAGCGCACCCGTCCGCGTACGTTTCTGCCCCTCGCCCACCGGTAACCCCCATGTGGGCCTGGTCCGCACCGCCCTGTTCAACTGGGCGTTCGCCCGGCACCACCAGGGCACTCTGGTCTTCCGCATCGAGGACACCGACGCGGCCCGCGACTCCGAGGAGTCGTACAACCAGCTGCTCGACGCGATGCGCTGGCTGGGCTTCGACTGGGACGAGGGCCCGGAGGTCGGCGGCCCGCACGCGCCGTACCGCCAGTCGCAGCGCATGGACATCTACGCCGACGTCGCCGCCAAGCTCCTGGACGCCGGTCACGCCTACCGCTGCTACTGCTCCCAGGAGGAGCTGGACACCCGCCGCGAGGCCGCCCGCGCCGCCGGCAAGCCGTCCGGCTACGACGGCCACTGCCGCGACCTCACCGAGGAGCAGGTGGCGGAGTACCGGGCCCAGGGCCGTACGCCCATCGTCCGCTTCCGGATGCCCGACGAGACGATCACCTTCACGGACCTGGTCCGCGGCGAGCTGACCTTCACCGCGGAGAACGTCCCGGACTACGGCATCGTCCGCGCGAACGGCGCCCCGCTCTACACGCTCGTCAACCCGGTCGACGACGCCCTGATGGAGATCACCCACGTCCTGCGCGGCGAGGACCTGCTCTCCTCCACCCCCCGCCAGATCGCCCTCTACAAGGCGCTGACGGAGCTCGGGATCGCGCAGCGGACCCCGGCCTTCGGTCACCTCCCCTATGTCATGGGCGAGGGCAACAAGAAGCTGTCCAAGCGCGACCCGGAGTCCTCCCTCAACCTCTACCGCGAGCGCGGCTTCCTCCCCGAGGGGCTGCTCAACTACCTCTCCCTGCTGGGCTGGTCGCTCTCCGCGGACCAGGACATCTTCTCGATCGGCGAGATGGTCGCGGCCTTCGACGTCGCGGACGTCCAGCCCAACCCGGCCCGCTTCGACCTGAAGAAGTGCGAGGCGATCAACGCCGACCACATCCGCATGCTGGACGTGAAGGACTTCACGGAGCGCTGCGCCCCCTGGCTGAAGGCCCCCTTCGCCCCCTGGGCCCCGGCGGACTTCGACGAGGCCAAGTGGGAGGCGATCGCCCCGCACGCCCAGACCCGTCTGAAGGTCCTCTCCGAGATCACCGACAACGTCGACTTCCTGTTCCTGGCGGAGCCGGCCGTGGACGAGGCCTCCTGGACCAAGGCGATGAAGGAGGGCAGCGACGCCCTCCTGGCCACGGCCCGCGAGAAGCTGGAGTCGGCCGACTGGACCTCCCCGGAGTCCCTGAAGGAGGCCGTCCTGGCCGCCGGCGAGGCCCACGGTCTCAAGCTCGGCAAGGCCCAGGCCCCGGTCCGGGTGGCCGTCACCGGCCGCACCGTCGGCCTGCCGCTCTTCGAGTCCCTGGAGGTCCTGGGCAAGGAGAAGACGCTGGCGAGGATCGACGCGGCCCTGGCGAAGCTGGCCGCGTAACGCACGCGCGGGGGAGGGGCGGCTCCGGTTCATGCCGGTGCCGCCCCTTCGCCGTACCCACCCGGTACCGTCGGCGGTATGACGATCAGGGCCGTGGTCTGGGACGTGGACGACACTCTCTTCGACTACACCAGTGCCGACCGCGAGGGCATGCGGGCGCATCTGGTGGCGGAGGGGCTGCTGCAGGCGTACGGGAGCGCGGAGGCGGCGCTGGTGCGGTGGCGGGAGATCACCGACCGGCAGTGGGCCCGGTTCTCGGCGGGCGAGGCGAGCTTCGAGGGGCAGCGGCGGGACCGGGTGCGGGTCTTCCTGGACGCGGAACTGAGCGACGCCGAGGCCGAGGCCTGGTTCGGCCGCTATCTGACGCACTACGAGGCCGCCTGGGCCCTCTTCCCGGACGTCCTGCCCGCCCTCGACGCGCTCGCGGCCAGCCACCGGCACGCCGTGCTCTCCAACTCCAGCATCCACGTGCAGGACCGCAAGCTGCGCGCCCTCGGGGTGCACGACCGCTTCGAGGCCATCCTGTGCGCCGCCGAACTGGGCGTCTCCAAGCCCGCGCCCGGCGCCTTCCTCGCGGCCTGCGAGGCGCTGGAACTCGCCCCGCACGAGGTCGCGTACGTCGGCGACCATCCGGAGATCGACGGGCGTGGTGCCGCCGACGCCGGGCTGCTGTCGGTGTGGATCGACCGCCATGGGCCGGTGACCGGTGCCGACGCACCGGCGGGGCCGCACCGGATCGCCTCCCTCGCCGAACTGCCCGCGATCCTCCGCGCGGATACCCGTTTTGGAGCCCCGTCCACCTTCAGGTAATGTTCTTCCTGCGCCGCCGGGGAGCGGGCCGAAAGGCCGGAACCGGAGGAGCGAAACTAGAACAAGATCCCCTCAGGGGCTTGCGTTCCAGTGGCCTATGGTGTAATTGGCAGCACGACTGATTCTGGTTCAGTTAGTCTTGGTTCGAGTCCAGGTAGGCCAGCTCGCAGAGCTCATCTGCAAAGCCCCCGTTGTGTAGCGGCCTAGCACGCTGCCCTCTCAAGGCAGTAGCGCCGGTTCGAATCCGGTCGGGGGTACGGAGATCTTCTACGGATGATCGCTAGGGCCCCCGTTGTGTAGCGGCCTAGCACGCCGCCCTCTCAAGGCGGTAGCGCCGGTTCGAATCCGGTCGGGGGTACGAACTGGTCTAAACCATCATTGGTCTATGGTGTAATTGGCAGCACGACTGATTCTGGTTCAGTTAGTCTTGGTTCGAGTCCAGGTAGACCAGCTCGGACCTGCGGCGTTGTACATCAAGCGCACGCAGTGTCCACGCCCCCGTTGTGTAGCGGCCTAGCACGCCGCCCTCTCAAGGCGGTAGCGCCGGTTCGAATCCGGTCGGGGGTACTTCCAGAAGGCCCTTCGCTTCGGCGGAGGGCCTTTCTCGTGGCCTCCGGGGCGCGCCCTACTCGAAGCCGTACCGCCGCGCCGTCTCCTCCTCCTGTGCCAGCCGGTGCAGCGCCTGGAGCATCGGCTCCACCAGCACCGCGCTGGCCACCGCCGCCTCCACCCGCTCCTCCTCCGTCGGATGCGTCTCCAGGAAGTCCAGATCGGCGATCGCCGCCTGATGCATCAACTTCGCACGCGATACGAGGAGTTCGGCGTCCCAGTCGTAGCCGAGCCGGCGGAACGCGGCCACCGCCACCACCAGCTGGCGGTAGGCGGGGGAGATGGTCGTGAGCTGCTTGGCGTTCTCCCAGCCCAGGGTGTCCAGCAGCGCGGCCACCTCCCGGTGCGCGGCCCGCACGCACTCGTCGTCCTCGTCCGGCTCCGGCACCTGCGGCAGCGCCCACAGGGCCGCGCCCACCCGGATCGTCCGGCCCAGCGAGTCGTCGTCGACATGGCCCAGCACCTCGCGGACCGTCGCGACGGGAATCCGGCCCACCTGGATCATCGCCCGCACCAGGCGCAGCCGCCGCAGATGCCCCTCGTCGTACTCCGCGGTCGTGGCGTTGACCTGGCGGCCCGGCGGCAACAGCCCTTCGCGCAGGTAGTACTTGATCGTCGCGGCGGACACCCCGCTGCGCTCGCTCAACCGGGCAAGCCGCATGTCTTGCGCCCCTCCTTGGCAAGTGCCACTATCCAAGCACTCGACCAAAGGATAGTGCTGCTATCCGACCGATCCGGGGGTGGTGCCGTCATGTTCGCCAAACCGATTCCGGGGCGGACCACCGCGGCGCGCGAGGGCGACGCGGTGGTCCTGCTGATCGGCATGCGCATCAACCACTTCTGGGCGGTCCACCAGTGGTTCCCGGTCATGCTGTCGATGTTCCGCATGCTGGCCGAGCTGGCGCGGGACCCCGGCCGGGGGCTGCTGGGACGCATCCTGCTGACGGCCTCGCCGCGCACGTACTACGTCGTCCAGTACTGGGAGTCGAAGGAGAAGCTGTACGCGTACGCGAGCGAGGTGGGGCTGCTCCACCACAAGGTGTGGGGCGCCGTGAACCGCAAGGAGAAGGCGGGGAAGCTGCACGCGCACGTGGGCCTGTGGCACGAGACCTACGTCGCACCCGAGGGCGCCTACGAGTCGATCTACTTCGACATGCCCGAGTTCGGGCTGGGGGCGGCGAGCGGGGTGGTGCCGGTGGAGAAGCGGGGCCGGTACGCGAAGGACAGGTTCGCTCACCGGAGCGCCCCGTAGGGGCGCGGGGAACTGCGCGACCAGCCACGACGGCGTCGCGGACGGCTGACGGCCTGTGGTGGCAGGTTCTGCGCCGTGGGGGCCTCGCGTGGTGGACGGGTGCGGGCAGCGTGTGGCTGGTCGCGCAGTTCCTCCCCCAGCCTTCGGCCGGGGGTACCCCCAGCGCCCCTGGGTGGGTCAGCTCCCGTAGGGGGAGGCCTGCCGCGGCGTTGAGGCCGGCCTCTCCTTGAGGGGGGCTGGTTGTCAGCCTGTGCGGCGCAGGGCCTCGGAGAGGCGGGCTGCCGCGTCGATGACGGCCTGGGCGTGCATGCGGCCGGGGTGGCGCGTGAGGCGCTCGATGGGGCCGGAGACGGAGACGGCGGCGACCACCCGGTTGGAAGGGCCGCGCACCGGCGCGGACACCGACGCGACGCCCGGCTCGCGTTCGCCGATGGACTGGGCCCAGCCGCGGCGGCGGACGCCGGACAGGGCCGTCGCCGTGAAGCGGGCGCCCTGGAGGCCGCGGTGGAGACGCTCGGGCTCCTCCCAGGCCATCAGGATCTGCGCCGAGGAACCGGCCTTCATGGTGAGCGTGGAGCCGACCGGCACCGTGTCCCGAAGACCGGACAGGCGTTCCGCGGCGGCCACGCAGATCCGCATGTCGCCCTGGCGGCGATAGAGCTGCGCGCTCTCGCCGGTGATGTCCCGCAGATGCGTGAGCACCGGGCCCGCCGTCGCGAGCAGGCGGTCCTCGCCGGCCGCCGCGGCCAGTTCCGCGAGTCGGGGGCCGAGAATGAAACGGCCCTGCATGTCGCGTGCCACCATGCGGTGGTGTTCCAGAGCCACGGCCAGCCGGTGGGCCGTGGGTCGTGCCAGTCCGGTGGCCCCGACCAGACCCGCGAGGGTGGCCGGACCGGACTCCAGGGCGCTCAGGACAAGGGCCGCCTTGTCCAGCACGCCGACGCCGCTACTGTTGTCCATGCAACGATACTCACGTCTCACTCTGTGAAACGCAAGTTCAATTTTCCGTGGAACGCGCCACCCTGGAATCACACAGTGGCCCGCGGACCAACGGGCCCGGCGGCGGACGCCCGGAACCACGACTTCAGGGGCCCGGAACACGGGCAGCCGCTTCCTCAAGATCTCTAGTTGGGCCGGTGCACGTCTGCCGGCCGGAGGGAAAGCGATGGGTAGGACACTCGCGGAGAAGGTCTGGGACGACCACGTCGTCCGGCGCGCCGAGGGCGAGCCCGACCTCCTCTTCATCGATCTGCACCTGCTGCACGAGGTGACCAGCCCGCAGGCCTTCGACGGGCTGCGCCAGAACGGCCGCCCGGTGCGCCGCCTCGACCTCACCATCGCGACCGAGGACCACAACACCCCGACCCTCGACATCGACAAGCCCATCGCGGACCCGGTCTCCCGGGCCCAGCTGGAGACGCTGCGCAAGAACTGCGCCGAGTTCGGGGTGCGTCTGCACCCGCTGGGCGACGTCGAGCAGGGCGTCGTGCACGTCGTCGGCCCGCAGCTGGGTCTGACGCAGCCCGGTACGACCGTCGTCTGCGGTGACTCCCACACCTCCACGCACGGTGCCTTCGGCGCCCTCGCGTTCGGTATCGGCACCTCCCAGGTGGAGCACGTGCTGGCCACCCAGACGCTGCCGCTGGCCCGCCCGAAGACCATGGCCATCACGGTCGACGGCGAGCTGCCCGACGGCGTCACCGCCAAGGACCTGATCCTGGCGATCATCGCCAAGATCGGTACCGGCGGCGGCCAGGGCTACATCCTGGAGTACCGCGGCTCCGCCATCGAGAAGCTCTCGATGGAGGCCCGGATGACCATCTGCAACATGTCGATCGAGGCCGGTGCCCGCGCGGGCATGATCGCCCCCGACGAGACCACCTTCGCGTACATCAAGGGCCGCGCCCACGCCCCCGAGGGCGAGGACTGGGACGCCGCCGTCGCGTACTGGAAGACCCTGAAGACCGACGCGGACGCCGAATTCGACGCCGAGGTGCACATCGACGCCGCCGCGCTCTCGCCCTTCGTCACCTGGGGCACCAACCCGGGCCAGGGCGCACCGCTTTCGGCGGACGTCCCCGACCCGGCTTCGTACGAAGACGCTTCGGAGCGTCTCGCCGCCGAAAAGGCCCTGGAGTACATGGGGTTGGCGGCCGGCCAGCCGCTGCGCTCCATCAACGTGGACACCGTCTTCGTAGGTTCCTGCACCAACGGGCGGATCGAGGACCTGCGCGCCGCCGCGGAGATCCTCAAGGACCGCAAAGTCGCCGACGGCGTACGGATGCTGGTCGTCCCCGGCTCCGCCCGGGTCGGTCTGCAGGCCGTCTCCGAGGGCCTGGACGTCGTCTTCAAGGACGCCGGCGCCGAATGGCGGCACGCGGGCTGCTCGATGTGCCTCGGCATGAACCCCGACCAGCTGGCCCCGGGTGAGCGCTCCGCGTCCACCTCCAACCGCAACTTCGAGGGCCGGCAGGGCAAGGGCGGGCGTACCCACCTGGTGTCGCCGCAGGTCGCGGCCGCCACGGCCGTCCTGGGCCACCTGGCCTCCCCGGCCGACCTGTCCGACGCCCGTACGCCCGCTGGAGTCTGATCAGCCATGGAAGCATTCACCACGCACACCGGCCGGGCGGTCCCGCTGCGCCGCTCCAACGTCGACACCGACCAGATCATCCCTGCTCACTGGCTCAAGAAGGTGACCCGGGACGGTTTCGAGGACGGTCTGTTCGAGGCCTGGCGCAAGGACGAGAACTTCATCCTCAACCGCCCCGAGCGGCAGGGTGCCACGGTGCTGGTCGCCGGCCCCGACTTCGGCACCGGCTCCTCCCGTGAGCACGCCGTCTGGGCGCTGCAGAACTACGGCTTCAAGACCGTGATCTCCTCCCGCTTCGCCGACATCTTCCGCGGCAACTCGCTGAAGAACGGCCTGCTCACGGTGGTCCTGGACCAGAAGATCGTGGAGGCCCTGCAGGAGCTCTCCGAGAACGACCCCGAGGCCGAGATCACCGTCGACCTGGAGGCCCGCGAGGTGCGCGCCGAGGGCGTCACCGCCTCCTTCGAGCTGGACGAGAACTCCCGCTGGCGGCTGCTGAACGGCCTGGACGACATCTCCATCACCCTCCAGAGCGAGCCGGACATCGCCGCGTACGAGGCCAAGCGGCCGTCGTACAAGCCGCGGACGCTCCAGGTCTGACCCGGCCACCCCCAGGGGGGCCGCCACACAACTGAACACGGCTGTTTTCAGCCACCGCGACACCCCGCCTGTACCCCCGATCGCCACGATTGGGGGTACAGCCATGTCTGCACCCGAACGGACGCTCGCGTTGTCGCAGCTCTTGCCAACTTCCCACGTTAGGACGGATGTTGTGAGGGTACGTGAGTGCTGTGTCCGTGGCTTCCGCAAGTGCCCGGAAGGCCATTTGAGGCGGCAGTTGCACCCTGCGCAGGCGACAACTCGCCCCAGATGGCACAATCTGTGCATGGAACACGACGGCCAACTCCAGCTCTATGCGGCGGTCGCGGGCCAACTCAAGGAAGCGCACACAAAAGTGCGCGCACTGCAAGTCCCGGAGGGCGTACGGATGGCGCTGACCCGGAAGCTGCTGGTCATTACGGCCGCGGCCAAACACGACGTCGCCGACGCGGCACGGCGGCTCGAACGGTTCAACGCGGACCTCGACGCGGGTCGAATCCCCGAAGAGGAACGCTGACTGGACCGCCCGAGCCGACCGAGTCCGTTGCGGCACAAGGGTGATAAGCCCGTTTCGTGTTTGATTTGCGGTATATATCTGCCTAACGTGCGAAAAAGCTTGAACACATTCGTTCTGGCGATGTCTCCGAAGGGGAAGACGTGAACAAGGCGCAGCTCGTAGAAGCGATTGCCGACAAGATGGGCGGCCGCCAGCAGGCCGCCGAGGCTGTCGACCATGTCCTGGACGCCATCGTCCGCGCGGTCGTCGCAGGTGAGCGGGTCTCGGTCACCGGCTTCGGGTCCTTCGAGAAGGTGGACCGCCCCGCCCGCTACGCCCGCAACCCCCAGACGGGCGAGCGGGTTCGGGTCAAGAAGACCTCCGTGCCGCGCTTCCGGGCCGGCCAGGGCTTCAAGGACCTGGTGAGCGGCTCGAAGAAGCTGCCGCGCGGCGGCGAGGTCGCAGTCAAGAAGGCGCCCAAGGGCAGCCTGACCGGCGGCGCTTCGGCGACGGTCAAGAAGGCGGCGGCGAAGAAGACCACCGCCAAGAAGGTGACCGCGAAGAAGGTCACGGCGAAGAAGGTGACCGCCAAGAAGACCACGGCCGCGGCGAAGAAGACCACGGCGACGGCGAAGAAGACGGCCGCCAAGAAGACCACGGCGACGGCCAAGAAGGCGGCCGCGAAGAAGGCGCCGGCCAAGAAGGTCACCGCCAAGAAGGCGCCGGCCAAGAAGTCGACGGCCCGCAAGGCTGTCGCCAAGAAGGCCGCCGCTCGCTGAGCTGCGGAGACGTCGGGTTACTCACGCGACGGGCCGGACTCCCCCGGGGAGTCCGGCCCGCGGTGTGTCCGGCAGCAGAAGTGGTTTCCCGCCTCAGGTCTCCCGCCTCAGAGCGTCTGCAAAGTCACCAGGGTGATCCGGAGATCTCCTCCGGTCCCCTCCGTCTCGATCCGTACCCGCTGCCCCGGCCTGAGCAGCCGCAGGCCGCCCGCGTCGAAGGCGGTGCCGTCGAACGGCACCGGGGTCCCGTCGTCGAGGAGTACCTGGCCGCTGCGGGTCTCGGGGTCGTACGTGTATGCGGTCGCCTGCATGAAGGGCAGCCTACTGGTCCGGGATCAGCAGGCGGGCGGCCACCGCGGCGGTGCGCGGGCCCACGCCCAGGGCCAGAGCGGCACGCAGGTCGGCGCCGGTGTCCACGTCCTGGCGGACCGAGTCCACGCCGACCAGGCGCAGTTCCTCGGCGCCCGAGCCGCGGTGGCGGGCGCGGGAATCCGGTCCGAATGCGGGCGCCAATTCATGGCCGGGGGTCGCCGCCAGCAAGGTGGTGCCGATTGCCGCGGTGTCCGGGAGAAAAGCGCGCGGGAATTCCGCGGCCGCGTCGAGCACCCGGGACAATTCCAGGGGGCGCAGCGCCGGGAGATCGGCGTTCAGGGCCGCCACGGGGCTTTCCGGTCGCGATGCCCGGACGGCCGCCGCCCCGTGCCGCAGCGCCGCGTTCAGGCCGCTTCCCGGCGGGTCCGGGACGATGCGCGCCCCCAGCGCCGACAGCTCGCGGCCGGCCAGCGTGTCGTCCGTGACGACTGCCACATCCTTCACCGACTGGCAGGCCAGGGCCGCCGCCACCGTGTCCTGGGCGAAGGCGAGGGCCAGTGACGGACGCACACCGTCCGCCGCGGTGTCCGCGAGCCTGCTCTTGGCACGGGCCAGAGGTTTGAGCGGGATGACCAAGGTCCACTGCACAGTCGTACCGTCCCTCCCTTGTTGCCTCATTGTCACCCGGGCCCACCGGGTGGCCGCGACACCGAGGCGTACGGTGTTCTCGACAGGCCGGCGGGCCGGGGCCACACTTCTTCCCGATCCCAGGCCGGGAAGAAGTCCTAGAGGAAGGTGTCCGCGTGCCCCGCCGGAGAATCGGCTTCTGGTACCGCTTCGCTGCGGTGCTCTGCAAACCTCCGCTGGTGGTTCTGATCAAGCGGGACTGGCGTGGAATGGAGAACATTCCGGCCGAGGGCGGTTTTATCACCGCGGTGAACCACAATTCCCACATCGACCCCTTCGCCTACGCCCACTATCAGTACAACACCGGCCGCGTTCCGCGATTCCTGGCGAAGAGCGGGCTTTTCAAGAAGGGATTCGTCGGCGCCGCCATGCGGGGCACCGGCCAGATCCCCGTCTACCGCGAGTCCACCGACGCGCTCAGCGCCTTCCGGGCCGCGATCGACGCCGTGGAGCGCGGTGAGTGCGTCGCCTTCTACCCCGAGGGAACGATCACCCGCGACCCCGACCAGTGGCCCATGGCCGCCAAGACCGGTGCCGCCCGGGTCGCCCTGCAGACCAGGTGCCCGGTGATCCCCGTCGCCCAGTGGGGCGCCAACGAACTGCTGCCGCCGTACGCGAAGAAGCCCAGCGTGCTGCCCCGCAAGACGCACCACGTGCTGGCCGGCCCGCCGGTCGACCTCACCCGCTTCTACGACAAGGAGATGACCCAGGACCTCCTCAAGGAGGCGACCGAGGTCATCATGGCCGCCATCACCCGCCAGCTGGAGGAGATCCGCGGCGAGAAGGCCCCCGAGACCCCCTACGATCCACGCCAGGTGCGGATCGAGCAGCGGCGCCGCACGCGTGCGTCGCAGAGCGGTCCGGAAGAGTCTCAGAGCGGTCTGGAAGAGGAGAGCGGC
The DNA here is from genome assembly GCF_043201555.1 of Streptomyces sp. NPDC048288. Classification (NCBI taxonomy): domain Bacteria; kingdom Bacillati; phylum Actinomycetota; class Actinomycetes; order Kitasatosporales; family Streptomycetaceae; genus Streptomyces; species Streptomyces sp. NPDC048288. The sequence goes on along the minus strand of NZ_JBICZD010000009.1, from coordinate 193,674 downwards.
AAGTGAGCAAGCCTGCCAAGGCGGCGGTCTTCAGCGCGGGTTCGTGGGGTACGGCCTTCGGGATGGTGCTCGCCGACGCCGGGTGCGACGTCACCCTGTGGGCGCGGCGCGCGGAGGTGGCCGAGGCCATCAACTCCGGCCGTACCAACCCCGACTACCTGCCCGGTGTGGAACTCCCCGAGAACCTGCGGGCCACGACCGACCCCGCCGAGGCCGCGGCCGACGCCGACTTCACGGTGCTGTCGGTGCCCTCCCAGACCATGCGGGCCAACCTCGCCGACTGGGCGCCGCTGCTCGCGCCCCACACGGTCCTGGTCTCGCTCATGAAGGGCGTCGAACTCGGTACGACCATGCGGATGAGCGAGGTCATCGCGGACGTCGCCAAGGTCGGCCAGGACCGGATCGCCGTGGTCACCGGGCCCAACCTGGCCCGTGAGATCGCCGCCCGGATGCCGGCCGCCGCCGTGGTCGCCTGCACCGACGAGACGGTCGCCCAGCGGCTCCAGGCCGCCTGCCACACCCCGTACTTCCGCCCGTACACCGAGACCGACGTGATCGGCTGCGAGCTGGGCGGTGCCGTGAAGAACGTCATCGGCCTCGCCGTGGGCATCGCGGACGGCATGGGGCTCGGCGACAACGCCAAGGGTTCGCTCATCACGCGCGGCCTGGCGGAGACCGCGCGGCTGGGCAGCGCGCTCGGCGCCGACCCGCTGACCTTCTCCGGACTCGCCGGTCTCGGCGACCTGGTGGCCACCTGCTCCTCGCCGCTCTCCCGCAACCACACCTTCGGCACCAACCTCGGCAAGGGCATGACCCTGGAGGAGACCATCGCGGTCACCCGGCAGACCGCCGAGGGCGTCAAGTCCTGCGAGTCGGTGGCCGATCTGGCCCGCCGGCACGGTGTGGAGATGCCGATCACCGAGACGGTCGTCGACATCGTGCACGAGGGCAAGCCGCCGGTGGTCGCCCTCAAGGAGCTGATGTCGCGCAGCGCGAAGCCCGAGCGACGCTGAGCGAACCCGCACGGCGGACGCTGTCTCGGGGCCCTACCACCGGGTACTCTCAACGCGATATGAGCACCGAGAACCTCCCCCAGAGCCCTGAGCAGCCCGCTCGTAAGCCGCGTGTGGCCGTCGTGTTCGGCGGTCGCAGCTCCGAGCACGGGATCTCCATGGTCACCGCCGGCGCCGTCCTCGCGGCCATCGACCGGACGAAGTACGACGTCCTGCCGATCGGTATCACCCGGGAAGGCCGCTGGGTGCTCACGGCCGACGAACCGGAACGCATGGCGATCTCCGACCGCCGTACGCCCGAGGTCGGCGACCTGGCCGAGTCCACCGAGGGCGGCGTGCTGCTCCCCGTCGACCCGGCCAACCGCGAGGTCGTCTACAGCGAGCCCGGCTCGGTGCCCAAGGCGCTCGGCGAGGTCGACGTCGTCTTCCCGATGCTGCACGGCCCCTACGGCGAGGACGGCACCCTGCAGGGCCTCCTGGAGCTCTCCGGCGTCCCCTACGTCGGCTCGGGCGTGCTCGCCTCGGCCGTCGGCCAGGACAAGGAGTACATGAAGCGGGTGTTCACCACCTTCGGGCTCAAGGTCGGCCCGTACCTGGTGATCCGCCCGCGCGAGTGGCAGCGGGACGAGTCCGCCGCCCGCAAGCGGATCGTCGACTTCGCCGGCGAGCACGGCTGGCCGCTGTTCGTGAAGCCCGCCCGCGCGGGTTCGTCGATCGGCATCACCAAGGTCGACGACCTCTCCGGTCTGGACGAGGCGATCGCCACCGCCCAGGCCCACGACCCGAAGATCCTCGTCGAGGCGGCGCTGCGGGGCCGGGAGATCGAGGTCGGCGTCCTGGAGTTCGAGGACGGCCCGCGCGCCTCGGTCCCGGCCGAGATCCCGCCGCCCTCCGAGCACGCGTACTACGACTTCGACGCCAAGTACATCGACTCCACCCCCGGCATCGTCCCGGCCCCCCTCACCCCCGAGGAGACCGCCGAGGTCCAGAAGCTCGCGGTGGACTCCTTCGAGGCCGCGTCCTGCGAGGGCCTGGTCCGCGCGGACTTCTTCCTCACGGACGACGGCGACTTCGTCATCAACGAGATCAACACCATGCCCGGCTTCACGCCGATCTCGATGTACCCCCAGATGTGGCAGGCGAGCGGTATCGCCTACTCCGAGTTGATCGACCGCCTGATCCAGGCAGCCCTGAACCGTTCAACCGGGCTTCGCTAGAAACCCCCCGAGCCGAAGGCGCCCCGCCAGGGGCGCGGGGCTGTATTCGATTTGCGGCTCCGCCGCGTGGGCGCGAGCAACCACGCACAACCCGCACCCGACGCACTGCTTCAGCCGCTACGGTGCCTAGTCGGCAATCCCCTCAGGCACCGCTTCCTTGATGGCAGGCGCCAAGCTCACCAGCGGCGCCATGCCGTCCCCCGTCCGTCCCGCCGGGATCGTCACCTCGACATACGCCTTCCGCAACGTCGTCGTGAACCGGAACGACTTGTCGGACCGCTGCTCCAGCAGCCACCCCACCCCGTTCACCTCGACCCCGTCGGCCTCCGGATCGGCCATCTTCGCAGGCCGCTCGAGACCGCACCGCAGTATGATCGCCGGGTCGCCGCCCCACCCGGCGGTCAGCGGAGAGGCCGGTTCCGGATCGCGTCGGTCCAGCTTGTCGACCTTCGCCGGCAGCACCTGGTCAAGGCGATCGCAGAGCTTCGTGACCGCGGCGCCCGGAGTGGGAACCGCCACCGACGGAGCGTCGTCTGCTGATGAGCAGCCCGCGGCCGCGATCAACAACAGAGCGAACGCGGGCAGACCGAATGGCCGGTGACGGAAGAAGTTCACCGGCCAAGCGTAGACGGGGGCTACAGATGGACGACCGGGCAGGTCAGGGTACGCGTGATGCCGTCCACTTGCTGGACTTTCGCGACCACGAGCCGACCGAGTTCGTCGACCGTCTCCGCTTGCGCGCGCACGATGACGTCGTACGGTCCTGTCACATCCTCGGCCTGGAGGACTCCAGGGATCTTGCTGATGATCTCGGCGACGGTCGACGCTTTGCCGACCTCCGTCTGGATCAGGATGTACGCCTGTACCACGGAACCTCCAGGGCGGCCACGAGGATCATGTGGGGAAAAGGAACGGCCACGGTATCGCGTCGCCGCTCACCGCGGGGAGACCTGCGAGGACAGGGCTTGCGCGCCAGGGTGCAGGCACGACAGAAGTTGACGGTCACCTCGACCGTATCCAGGACGACGATGACGCGCGAGCGGGCACGGCAAGGCACAGAAGGGGCGCAAGCACAATGAAGGGCACTGTTGGTGAGCTAGGTGAGTTCGGGCTCATCAGGGAGCTCACCTCCCGTCTCACCACCACTCCGGCGGTCCGGGTCGGCCCGGGCGACGACGCCGCGGTGGTCGCCGCGCCCGACCGCCGGGTCGTGGCGAGCACCGACATCCTCCTTGAGGGCCGGCACTTCCGCCGCGACTGGTCCACCGCCTACGACGTCGGCCGCAAGGCCGCCGCGCAGAACCTCGCCGACATCGCCGCCATGGGCGCCGTGCCGACCGCCCTGCTGCTCGGCCTGGTCGTGCCCGCCGAACTCCCGGTGACCTGGCCCAGCGAGCTGATGGACGGCATCCGCGACGAGTGCCAGGTGGCCGGCGCCTCGGTGGTCGGCGGCGACGTGGTCCGCGGCGACACGATCATGGTGTCGATCACCGCGCTCGGCGATCTGCGCAACCAGGAGCCGGTCACCCGGGCCGGCGCCCAGCCCGGCGACCTGGTGGCCGTCACGGGCTGGCTGGGCTGGTCCGCGGCCGGCTACGCGGTGCTCTCCCGCGGCTTCCGCTCGCCGCGCGCCTTCGTGGAGGCCCACCGCCGCCCCGAGCCGCCGTACCACGCGGGCCCGGCCGCCGCCGGACTCGGCGCCACCGCGATGTGCGACGTCAGCGACGGGCTGATCGCCGACCTCGGGCACATCGCCGAGGCCAGCAAGGTGCGGATCGACATCCGGTCCGGTGCGATCGACGTCCCGACCCAGATGAACGACATCGGCCAGGCCGTCGGCGTCGACCCCATCCAGTGGGTGCTGACCGGGGGAGAGGACCACGCGATCGTGGCCACCTTCCCGCCGGACGTGAAGCTGCCGGCCCGCTGGAAGGTCATCGGCGAGGTCCTCAACCCGTCCGCGCTGCCCCAGGTGACGGTCGACGGGGCGCCCTGGACCAGCAAGGGCGGCTGGGACCACTTCGGGGACATCGAGTCATGAGCGTCCCGGGCGTCCCGGGCGTCCCGCGTGTGCTGACCGTCGCGGGTTCCGACTCCGGCGGTGGCGCCGGGATCCAGGCGGACCTGAAGACGATGCTGGCGCTCGGCGTGCACGGCATGAGCGTGATCACCGCGGTGACCGCGCAGAACTCCCGGGGCGTGCAGGGCGCTTGGGAACTCCCGGTCGAGGCGGTCCGCGCCCAGTACCGCAGCGTGGTCGACGACATCGGCGTGGACGCGGTGAAGACCGGGATGCTGGCCTCGGCAGAACTCGTCGAGGCGGTCGCGGAGTTGATCGCCGGGACCGACGCGCCCGTGGTGGTGGACCCGGTCGGCGTCTCCAAGCACGGCGACCCGCTGCTCGCCGCCTCCGCCCTGGACTCGGTCCGCACCGAGCTGCTCCCGGTCGCCACCGTCGCCACCCCCAACCTCGACGAGGTGGCCCAACTCACCGGCGTACACGTCGAGGCGGAGGCGGATCTACGACGGGCCGCGGCGGCCGTCCTGTCGTACGGACCGCAATGGGTGCTGATCAAGGGCGGTCACCTCCCCGGCGAAGCCGTCGACCTGCTCACCGACGGCACGGACGAACACCTGCTCCGCGCCCCCCGGCACGACAACCGGCACACCCACGGCACGGGCTGCACCCTCGCGTCCGCGATCGCGTCGCAGCTGGCGAAGGGGCGGTCCGTGCCGGAGGCGGTGGCGGCGGCCAAGGAGTACGTCACCGGGGCGATCGCGGCCGGGTTCGCGCTCGGCGCCGGGATCGGGCCCGTGGACCACGGCTGGGCCCTCGGAGCGGCGGCCGGGGCGGGGCTCGGAAGGGGTACTCCCGCAGCCTGATGTCGGTCGCCGCCTTCTCCGTCACCTTCTCGAAGAAGCGGGCCGGCGGCCGGGAGGCGAGCACCCGGCCCGGCATTCTGGGTACGGCAAAAAGCCGGTCCACCTCTCGGTGGACCGGCTCTGTGCAGCGAACCAGCGGTGGCCGCGCGCTCAGCGACAGTGCGTCAGCGCGAGACCTTGCCGGCCTTGATGCACGAGGTGCAAGCGTTCACGCGCTTCGGCGTCCCGCCGACCACGGTACGCACACGCTGGATGTTCGGGTTCCAGCGACGGGACGTACGGCGGTGCGAGTGCGAGATGTTGTTGCCGAAGCCCGGCCCCTTGCCGCAGACGTCGCAGTTGGCAGCCACGGGTCACTCCAAAGACTTCAGATGCACTTACGGTTGAATCCCGGCGTGCCGGGATCGAGATCCTGAGGACCAGAGATCTTGAGTGGCGTTGCCAGGGGAATGGCCCGATCAGATCGGGCAACCGGAGCAGCATACAACGGCTGCGTCGGTTAGACGAAACTAGCATGGCAGCTCAGGGGCCGACTCCCGGCCCACTACCGGTGGACACCCCTTCGGGGTCTACGCTGCGTCCCACGTCCGGCCAGCTCAAGGAGGCGCAGGTGGCGCAGGTGCCGCAGACATTCTTCGATGCTCTGGCGGTACGCACCTGGTGCGGCCTGTCGCTGGGCGCGCTCGGCCGGGCCCGCGAGGAGATCGACGCGATCAACGTCTACCCGGTGGCCGACGGCGACACCGGCACGAACCTGTATCTGACCCTGGAGTCGGCCACGGGCGCCGTGGAGGCCGTCTTCGCCGGTTACGAGCTGGGCGAGGAGATCCCGACCCTCGCCGACGCCGTCCGCGCGATGGCGCACGGCGCGCTCATAGGCGCGCGCGGCAACTCCGGCACGATCCTCGCCCAGCTGCTGCGCGGCATGGCCCACGTCCTCACCGGGGGCGGGGCGCCGGGTGAGGCGACTCACATCGACGGCGACGGGCTGCGGCTCGCCCTGCGGCACGCCGCCGACTCCGCGCGCCGGGCCGTGGCCCACCCCGTCGAGGGCACGGTGCTGTCGGTCGCGGCGGCCGCCGCGGACGCGGCCGACACGGCGGAGGGCGACTGCGGGGCGATCGCCCGGGCCGCCTACGAGGGCGCGTGCAAGGCGCTCGCGGCGACCCCCGGCCAGCTGGCCGCCCTGGAACGGGCCGGGGTGGTCGACGCCGGCGGCCGGGGCCTGGTCGCGGTGCTCGGGGCGCTGGTGGAGGCGTTCACCGGGGAGGCGGTGGCCTTCGACCCGCACGCCTACGCGGCCGTCCCGACCGCCCCCGCGCCCGTGGACGCCGTGTCCGACGCCCGGGCCGCCGCCTGCGCCGAGGCCGCCCCCGGACCCGCCTTCGAGGTCATCTACCTCCTGGAGGCCGGGGACGGCGCCGTGGACCGGCTGCGGGCCCGCCTCGACGCCCTCGGCGACTCCCTGGTCGTGGTCGGCGGCGACGGCCTGTGGAACGTCCACGTGCACGTCGACGACGCCGGCGCCGCCGTGGAGGCCGGCGTCGAGGCCGGGCGGCCGTACCGGATCCGGATCACCCACTTCGGCGCCGGGGACGCGCACGCCGGCGGGGAGCGGCCGCCGCGCGAGCGGGTGCAGCGGGCCGTGGTGGCCGTCGTACCGGGGGAGGGGCTGGCCGCGCTGTACGCCGAGGCCGGCGCGACCACCGTGCTCGCACGCCCCGGGGAGCCGCCCGCCAGCGGGGAGCTGGTGGACGCCGTACGGCGGGCCCACGCGCGCGAGGTGGTGCTGCTGCCCAACGACGCCGACCTGCGGCACACGGCGGCCGCGGCGGCCGAGCAGGTCCGCGCGGACGGCATCCGGGTCGCCCTCATCCCGACCCGCTCGGCGGTCCAGGGCATCGCCGCGCTCGCCGTGCACCTGCCGGACCGCCGCTTCGACGAGGACGTCGTCCAGATGACCTCGGCGGCGGGCGCCACCCGCTACGCCGAGGTCGTGGTCGCGGAACGGCAGTCCTGGACCATGGCCGGCATCTGCCAGGCCGGGGACGTGCTGGGCCTGATCGACGGCGACGTCGCGGTCATCGGCTCGGACGTGACGGCCACCGCCGAGACCGTCCTGGACCGCATGCTCCAGGCCGGGGGCGAGCTGGTCACCCTCGTCCTCGGCGACGAGGCGCCCGAGGGCGTCGCCGAGCGCCTGGAGGCACGCGTGCGCGAGGCGTACCTCGCCGTCGACACGGTGGTCTACGCCGGCGGCCGGCAGGAGGCCCCGCTCCTCATCGGCGTCGAGTAGACCGGCCGCTCACTCCTCGGTGGGCTCCAGCAGCTGCCGGGCCTCCGCCCGCCGGGCCCGGACCGTCTCGTCGGCCGGGTCGGCGCCCTCGTAGGCGTCCAGCACCGCACGCGCGCGTGCCGCCGCGTCCGCCGGGCGGCTCAGATCGGCCTCCAGCCAGCCCGCCGCGAGTTCGGCGCCGGTACGGCTGTGCAGCCCGTCCTCGCCCAGCGCGGCGAACACCGACACCGCCGCCGCCATCTCGGCGAGCGCCGCCTCGAACGCCTCCTGGATCGCCGCGTCCTCGGCGTCCTCCGGGACGGACCGGGCCAGCAGGTCACCGAACTGCCGGTGCGTGTGCCCGAGTTCCGAGGCGAGCCGCTCGGCCGCGGCCGGGTCGGCCGCGGTCTCCAGCGCCGACTCGCACTCCCGGACCGCGTCCGCCATCAGCTTCCGCGCGCCCTCCGGTCCCGCATCGGTACGCAGCGCCAGCCACGCGCGGGCCCGCAGCGAGCGGACCAGGAAGTGCACATTGCCCACCGCCCGCCACAGCTCGCCCGCGCGCGTGTACGCCCGGTCGGCCTCCACGGGCAGGTCCGCGTTGCCCAGCGACTCGGCGGCCAGGTGCGCGAGCGTGGCGTGGTCGTGCTGCTCGGGCCAGTGCCGGGCGATCTCGGCCGCCTGCAGCCGCCGTTCGGCCGCCGCGTGGTGCTCGCCGAGCTCGCTCAGACAGTCCCCGAGCCACCACTGGGTCTGCACCACGGCACCGTCCCCGTGCTTCTCGGCGCTCAGGTCGCCCAGCGCCGACTCCAGCACCTCGGCGGCCTCCGCGAACCGCCCCTGGCGCAGCAGGAAGCCGCCCAGCTGGTGCCGGGCCCAGGCGCCCAGGGTGCCGCTCTCCCCGGCCTCGTCGGCCCAGTGCGCGGCCTCAAGGGCGTGCTCGGCGGCCTCCTCGGCCGCCCCCCGCCCGCCGACCACCTCGGCGAGCTGGAGATGCAGCTGGGCCCGCCCGACCGGCTCCACGTACGGCCCGCCGTGCTCCAGGGCCGAGCGCAGCGCCCGCTCCGCCTCGGCCAGGTCGCCCTGCTCATGGGCGAGCGCGGCCACCCGCACCTCGTACTCGACCGCGAACCAGGGCAGCTCGGCACCGGCGAACTGCGTCGCCGCCTGCCGGAACAGCTCGCCCGCCCGCTCCCCGTCCCCGGCGTGCTCGGCCAGCTCGGCGAGCATCGCCCGCCCCTCGGCCGCCCGCGACACCAGCCGTACGTCGGCCCCGCCGCGCCCGCCGACCAGCGCCAGAAGCTCCCGTACGGCCTGCTCGGCGTCGGCCGCGCCCGCGGACCGCTCGTGCACCAGCCGCATCAGGATCCGCGCCCTGCTCATCAGCACGGACGCCGTCTGCCGCACCCCGGTGGCGTCGTCGGCGTACAGCGCGAGGATCCGGTCGTACGGATCGGTGATCGCGGCCAGCGCCTCGTCCAGCTCCCCGGCCAGCGCCCGTACGTACGCCGCACGCCCGCGTGCCGCGATCGCCTCGCCCTCGTCACCCGCCTCCGCGTACAGCTCGGCGGCCCGCTCGAACAGCTCCACGCCCTCCGGGCCGCGCCCCATCGCCGTGTGATCGGTGATCTCCGCGCGGACGTACGTGTCCACCTCGGTCTCCTCGGCGGCCTCCGCGACCGCCGCCCAGGCCTCCATGGCGTGCGGCTGAAGGGTGTCCGACAGCCGCCGGGCCTCGGCGAGCAGCGCGGGCAGCTCCGGGCGCTCCTCCGGCTCCTGCGGCGCGGGCGCCCGCAGCACCGGCGCGACCGGCCCGGCGGGCGCCGTCCGGGCCGCCCGCACCCCCAGCGGCAGCCGCTCCACCAGCGGCCGCCGGGCCATGCGCTCGCGCACCTGGTCGCCGACATGGGAGGTGCCGTTGCGGGCGTCGAACCGCGCGGCCAGCTCCAGCGCCTCCGCGCGCGCGTGGACGGCGAGTTCCCCGGCGGTCCACGTCCGCCCGGCGGGCCCCGGCACCCGCTGCCCGTCCAGGCCCAGCCCGGTCAGCCGGTCCATCAGCAGCGTCACCACCGCCATGAAGTCCATCCGGCTGCGCGGCTGCCCGGTGTCCGTGAAGTAGGCGGGACGTTCCGCCAGCAGCTCCAGACCGCGCGCCTCGTTGCCGGTCAGCGCGCAGAACTCCACATGGTCCGCGTAGGCGCCCCGCATGCTCTCCATCGGCCGGACGAGCCGGAACCCCCGCAGGTGATGCGCACGGGCCTCGTCGACCCGGCCCAGCCGCAGCAGCGGGACCAGGGAGGAGGCCAGCACCGTGTGCGGCTCGTGGGCGCAGCTGTACTCGCCCTCCAGCACCGGCCGCCACAGCTCCAGCGCCGCCTCGTCCCGGCCGTTCTTCAGCTGCCAGCCGCCCTGCCCGTGCAGCTCGCACGCGTGGCAGTCGGCCATCCGGTCCCGGTCCGCCGCCAGCCAGGCCGCGTACGCCCGCTCCGCGCGGGCCAGGTCCCCGACGTGCCCGGCGACACTGAACTCCGCGCTGCGCACCGCCCGCTCCGAGTGCCCGGCGAGCCGGTAGCGGTGCTCCATCTCGCCCAGCCACTTCTCGATCGAGGCGAGCGGGATGTGCGGCTGGTCGAGCATGCCGGCCGACATCCACTTGAAGACCCAGTGCAGCGAATGCGTCTCGTACTCGTCGAAGTCCTCGGGCCGCTCGTCCCACAGCCGCAGCAGCCGCGCGAACGGGACGAACATCTTGTCCTTCTCGGAGCTGTAGTTGTAGACCTTCAGCTGGTGCCCGAGCGCCTCGATCACGGCGAGCGGGACGTTCAGCTTCTCGGCCTCCAGCAGCAGCTGCTCCGCGCGCGCGTTGCGGGCGGGACCCTCCGGCTCCTCGGAGTTCTCGGCCAGCGCGCGGCGCAGCGAGTCGAAGTCGGTGATCTCGCCCATCAGCGGTCACCCTCCCCATGAGTGGCCCATTCCAGGAGGCCGATGAACGAGCGGTTGATCAGCGCCGAGTCGGCGGGCCGCAGCGGGCGCTGCGCCATCAGCAGCGCCTGCCCGTACAGCGACTCGGTCGCGGTGCCGATCAGCTCCGGGTCCTTCAGGGAACTGATCCGCCGGATCAGCGGGTTGAGGTGGTTCAGCACCAGCCGCGCGCGGGGCGCGCTGCCGCGCAGCGAACCCAGGATGCCCGCCCACAGGTCGTCCGCCTGCTCCTCGGCCTCCGCGCGGGCCTGCTCATGGCGGGCGGCGCGGTCGTCGAGGTGGAGGGCGGGGACGGAGAGGGGGTGGAAGGACCTCAGTACAATGTCACATTGCAGTGGGTCCAGCTTGGCCCGCGCCACCGCCAGGAACCCCGCCACCGCCAGCTCCTCCGCCGGGTCCACCGCGTCCAGATGCGCGGTCACGGTGTCCGCGTCCAGCTCCGCGACGACCGTCCCCGGCCGCACCGACGGCAGCGCCTCGACCAGCTCGCTGTCGTACGTGTAACCGCCGTTGATCACCCCGATGCCCTGCGCGGAGGCGATCGGCGCGACCTGCCGGTACTCCTCGACCGACCGCGTGAAGTGCACCACCGGGTGCCGCTGCGCGAACTCCTCCAGGGACAGCTGCCCGTCGGTGGTCTCGAAGGGGAGCCACGGCAGCATCGTCCGCAGCATCTCGCCGTCGTGCCGGGCCAGCGACTTCACGCCCAGGTGGTGCACGGACAGGAACGCGGAGAGCCGTTCCGGATCACCCGCCGCGAGACCGGTCAGCCAGGACCGAATCCTTTCGCCGAGCGCCTCCCGTACGGCGGCCAGCGTCTCGTCCTCGTACAGCGACTCGCGCGAGGCGGTCGGCCGCAGACTGTCCGTGTCCAGCACACAGCGCACGAAGAACGCCCAGTCCGGCAGCAGCTGTTCGGCCCGCTCGGTGAGCAGCATGCCCTTGAGGTGCACCCGGTGCGTGGCCCGTTGCGCCGGGCTCACCGCCGACGGCAGCACGTACGCCACCCCCCGGATCCCGGCCAGCGGAACGTCCAGCGCGATCGAGTCCAACGGCGTGAACCCGAACAGCTCGTGACAGTGCCGGGCCAGCGCCACCCGCCGGGTGCTGGGGGAGGGGTACGACCGGTCCCAGGGAGCCGGCAGGTCGGTGACCGCCTCGTCGCCCACCCGGACGTCGTACGGCAGCAGCGAACCGAAGTCCCGCGCCAGCGCGAGCACCCGCCGCTCGTCCAGCCACTCCGCCGCACCCGCCCGGGCCACCAGATGCACGGTGGTGCCGGGCTCCGGACGGGCCTCGGGCGCCAACGTCCGCACGGTGTACGACCCGTCGTCGCGCGCCGTCCACTCCACCGGCGGCGCGTCCGGCGTCCGGGCGCTGCGGCTGACCACCCGGATCCGCTCGGCGACCACGAAACACGCCAGCAGTCCGATGCCGAACTGCCCCAGGAAGTCGGAGCGGGCCTCCTGCAGCCCGTCCCCGCGCTTGGAACTCCGCCCGATGGTCGCGAGCAGGGTGTGCACGTCCGACTCGGTGAGCCCGACGCCGCTGTCCTCCACCCGCAGCGAACTGCCGTCCGCGAACAGCCGCACCCGGGCCGGGGCGTCGGGCTGCTCGGCCCGTCTCGCGGTGATCGCGTCCACCGCGTTCTGCAGCAGCTCGCGCAGGTAGACCTTGGGGCTGGAGTACAGGTGATGGGAGAGCAGGTCCACCAAACCACGCAGGTCGACCTGGAACGTATGGGGTGACTGTGATGCCTGGGATGACTCTGAGGTCTGGGAATCCATCGTCGCTGCGCCGGAGGGGGGAAGACGTGGTCGGCGCGGGGTCGGGCGGTCCCTGGTGGGGTGGTGACCGCGGAAGGATGGCCGGAGCGCGCCATCCTATGGCTCAAAACGACCGTCTGACCAGGGGTTTCCCGAACCGTATCCGGCATTGTCAGTGGTGTGGTGTGCAATGGATCTCGTGCCCGCACTGGAAGAACCACTGAAACAACCACTGAAGTCAGTGCTCGGCCCCGCCACCGCGAAGGTGATGGCCGAGCATCTCGGCCTGCACTCCGTCGGCGACCTCCTGCACCACTACCCCCGCAGATACGAGGAGCGCGGCCAGCTCACCCACCTCGCCGACCTGCCCATGGACGAGCACGTCACGGTGGTCGCCATGGTCGCCGACGCCCGCCTGCACACGTTCGCCTCCTCCAAGGCGCCCCGCGGCAAGGGGCAGCGCCTGGAGGTCACGATCACCGACGGCAGCGGCCGGCTCCAACTGGTCTTCTTCGGCAACGGCGTGCACAAGCCCCACAAGGAACTCCTGCCGGGCACCCGCGCGATGTTCGCCGGCAAGGTCTCGGTCTTCAACCGCCGCCTCCAACTGGCACACCCGGCGTACGAACTGCTCCGCGGCGAGGACCCCGCCGAATCGGTCGAGACCTGGGCCGGCGCCCTGATCCCGCTCTACCCGGCCACCGCCAAGCTGGAGTCCTGGAAGATCGGCAAGGCGGTCCAGACCGTCCTCCCCAGCGCCCAGGAGGCCCTCGACCCCCTCCCCCCGACCCTCCGCGAGGGCCGCGGCCTGGTCTCCCTCCCCGAGGCCCTCCTCAAGATCCACCGACCGCACACCAAGGCGGACATCGCCGCCGCCCGCGACCGCCTCAAGTGGGACGAGGCCTTCGTCCTCCAGGTCGCCCTGGCCCGCCGCCGCCACACCGACGCCCAACTCCCCGCGGTCGCCCGCAGACCCTCCTCCGACGGCCTCCTCAGCGCCTTCGACGACCGCCTCCCGTTCACCCTCACGGACGGCCAGCGGAAGGTCTCCAAGGAGATCTTCGACGACCTGGCGACGGAACACCCGATGCACCGCCTCCTGCAGGGCGAGGTCGGTTCGGGCAAGACGATGGTGGCCCTCCGCGCGATGCTCGCCGTCGTCGACGCGGGCGGCCAGGCGGCCATGCTCGCCCCCACCGAGGTCCTGGCCCAGCAGCACCACCGCTCGATCACCGAGATGATGGGCGAGCTGGCGGAGGGCGGCATGCTCGGCGGCGCGGACCACGCGACCAAGGTCGTCCTCCTCACCGGCTCGATGGGCACGGCCGCCCGCCGGCAGGCGATGCTGGACCTGGTCACCGGGGACGCGGGCATCGTGATCGGCACCCACGCGCTGATCGAGGACAAGGTCCAGTTCCACGACCTGGGCCTGGTCGTGGTCGACGAACAGCACCGCTTCGGCGTCGAACAGCGCGACGCCCTGCGCGGCAAGGGCAAACAGCCCCCGCACCTCCTCGTCATGACCGCCACCCCCATCCCGCGCACGGTCGCGATGACGGTCTTCGGCGACCTGGAGACCTCCGTCCTGGACCAGCTCCCGGCCGGCCGTTCCCCGATCGCCACCCATGTCGTCCCCGCCGCCGACAAACCCCACTTCCTGGCCCGCGCCTGGGAGCGGGTGCGCGAGGAGGTCGGCAACGGCCACCAGGCGTACGTCGTCTGCCCCCGCATCGGCGACGAGGAGGACGACCCGAAGAAGGCCAGGAAGTCGGCCGAGGACGAGGCGGAGAAGCGCCCGCCACTGGCCGTCCTCGACGTGGCCGACCACCTGGCCAAGGGCCCGCTGAGCGGCCTCCGGGTGGAGGTCCTGCACGGCCGCATGCACCCGGACGACAAGGACGCGGTCATGCGCCGCTTCGCGGCGGGCGACACCGACGTCCTCGTCGCCACCACCGTCATCGAGGTCGGCGTCAACGTCCCCAACGCCACCGCCATGGTGATCATGGACGCCGACCGCTTCGGCGTCTCCCAGCTCCACCAGCTGCGCGGCCGGGTCGGCCGAGGCTCCGCCCCCGGCCTCTGCCTCCTCGTCACGGAGATGCCGGAGGCGAGCGCGGCCCGCCAGCGCCTCACGGCTGTCGCCTCGACCTTGGACGGCTTCGAGCTCTCCCGTATCGATCTCGAACAGCGCAGAGAGGGCGACGTCCTCGGCCAGGCCCAGTCCGGCGCCCGCTCCAGCCTCCGCGTCCTCGCCGTCATCGAGGACGAGGAGATCATCGCGGAGGCGAGAGAGGAGGCGACGACCCTGGTGGCGAAGGACCCGGAGCTGACCGACCTCGCCGGCCTACGAACAGCCCTGGACGCCCTCCTGGACGAGGAGAGGGAGCAGTACTTGGAAAAGGGCTGATGGTCAGCGCCCCTGAAAGGGGCGCGGGGCTGTGTCCATATGCGGCTCCGCCGCGCGGGCGCGAGCAACCACGATGTACCAGCTGCCAAACTGAATCCACCACCACCCCGGACCGAGGATTCAAGATGACCCGCGTGATCGCAGGCGCAGCCGGCGGACGTCGGCTCACGGTGCCACCAGGCACCGGCACCCGCCCCACCTCCGACCGCGCACGCGAGGGCCTCTTCTCCACCTGGCAGTCCCTCCTCGGCGGCCCCCTGGACGGCGAACGCGTCCTGGACCTCTACGCCGGTTCCGGAGCGGTGGGCCTGGAGGCGCTCTCCCGGGGCGCCGGTCACACCCTCCTCGTGGAGGCCGACCCCAGAGCCGCCCGCGTCGTACGAGAGAACGTCAAGAATCTGGGCCTGCCCGGCGCCGAGGTACGAGCGGGCAAAGCGGAACAGATCATCCAGAACCCGGCACCGGCGCAGCCGTACGACATCGTGTTCCTCGACCCGCCGTACGCGGTCACAGATCACGATCTTCGGGAGATTCTCCTCACACTCCACTCGGGGGGCTGGCTAGCGCCCGAAGCCCTCGTCACCGTGGAGCGCAGCACCAGAGGCGGCGACTTCCACTGGCCGACCGGCTTCGAGGGCCTCCGGTCCCGTCGCTACGGCGAGGGAACGTTTTGGTACGGTCGCGCCGCCTCTACGTGCGAAGACGCACGATGACCGGACCGGAGAGCGAGGGATCACTAGTGCGCCGCGCCGTCTGTCCCGGGTCGTTCGACCCGATCACCAACGGACACCTCGACATCATTGCCCGCGCGTCCCGTCTGTACGACGAGGTCTACGTCGCGGTGATGATCAACAAGTCCAAGAAGGGCCTGTTCGAGATCGACGAACGGATCGACCTGATCCGCACCGTCACCGCCGACTACGGCAACGTCCGCGTGGAGGCCTTCCATGGCCTCCTCGTCGACTTCTGCAAGCAGCGCGAGATCCCCGCCATCGTCAAGGGCCTGCGGGCCGTCAGCGACTTCGACTACGAGCTGCAGATGGCGCAGATGAACAACGGCCTGACCGGCGTCGAGACGCTGTTCGTCCCCACCAACCCCACCTACAGCTTCCTCTCGTCCTCCCTGGTCAAGGAAGTGGCCCAGTGGGGCGGAGACGTATCGCACCTGGTTCCCGCGCCTGTTTTCGAGGCCCTCAACAAGCGTATTCACAGGGACTGATGGGGCTACAGTCGTCCCGTCCGTCTCCAACACAGCTGTAGAGAGTGGCGAGCGCAGGGTGGACGTACAGAAGAAGCTCGACGAGGTCGTGGCCACGGTCTCCGGTGCCCGGGCCATGCCCATGTCGGCGTCATGCGTGATCAACCGCGCCGACCTGCTCGCGATGCTCGAAGAGCTGCGCCAGGCGCTGCCCGGCTCCCTCGCCCAGGCCCAGGAGCTCATCGGTGACCGGGACCAGATGGTCGAGCAGGCCCGGATGGAGGCCGAACGGATCATCGAGACCGCGCACGCCGAGCGCGGCTCGCTGATCTCGGGCACCGAGGTGGCCCGCCGCTCCCAGACGGAGGCCGACCGGATCCTGGGCGAGGCCCGCCAGGAGGCCGAGGAGGTCCGCGCCGAGGCCGACGACTACGTCGACTCCAAGCTCGCCAACTTCGAGGTCGTCCTCACCAAGACCCTCGGCTCGGTCGGCCGCGGCCGCGAGAAGCTGCTCGGCACCGGCCCCGGCCTCGACGAGCAGGGCTACGAGGACGAGGACGCCCCCGAGCGCAGCCACGACCCCGAGACCCTGCGCCGGGACGCGGACGCCTACGTGGACGCCAAGCTGGGCGCCTTCGAGGCGGTCCTCGCCAAGACCCTGGAGGCCGTCGGCAAGGGCCGCGCCAAGCTGCACGGCCGGATCGCCACCGACGCCCTCGGCGCCCTGGCCGACGACAACACGACCTTCCAGCACTCCAGCGACGCCGACTACCTGGCCGACCTCGCGGCCCTCGCCGACCAGGACGACCGGGCGGCGCAGGCGGCCCAGACGGCCCAGAGCGAGCAGCCCGCCGCCGCCCAGCCCCAGAGCCGGCCCCAGTACGACCAGCAGCCCGCGGCACAGGATCCGTACGGCTACCCCCAGCAGCAGCCCGTCTACGCCCAGCAGGACGCGTACGGCTACCAGCAGGACCCCTACGGCTACCAGCAGGCCGACCCCTACGCGGCGGCCGCCTACCAGGGCTACGACACCGGCCAGCAGCCCGTCTACGACCCCACGCAGCAGCCGGCCCAGCAGATCCCGCACCAGACGCACCACCAGTCGTACGACCTCGACGAGACCAGCCTCTTCGACACGAGCATGATCACTCCGGAGCAGCTGAGGGCGTACGAGCAGGGCCGGGGCCTGTAGGAACCGGGCGGATTGGGCCGACAGCGAAAGGTCCAGTATCCTGGCTGTTCGGTCGCGTCTACGTCCGCGATCAGCGCTGCCCGGGGAGTCTCTCCGGACGGCGTCCCTCTGAGCTCGAAGATCGAAAGCAGGAATGGCTCCTCACGCGCGCCTCGACCACCGCAACCCGTTCGTGTTCGACACACACGAGCTGGGGCGGCGTCCCGGTGCGTTGCAGCGCCTGACCCGCACGATCGACGCTCCCCAGGACTTCGGTATCAAGGGAGTCATCGGAGTGCCGGAAGGCGCCCCGGTGGAGCTCGCGCTCCGGCTCGAGTCGGTCATGGAAGGTGTGCTCGTCACAGGCACCGCCCGTGCACAGGCCGAGGGGGAGTGCGTAAGGTGTCTGGAGCCGGTCGGGCAGGAGCTCGAAGCGGACTTCCAGGAACTGTTCTCGTACCCTGACGCCGACGACCGGGGCCGCGTGATCGCGGAACCGGGCGACGACGCCGAGGACGACGAGGACAGGTTCTTCATCGAGGACGGCTTGTTCGACCTCGAACCCGTGCTGCGTGATGCGGTGGTGCTCGCACTGCCGATGCAGCCGGTGTGCCAGGACGACTGTCCGGGCCTGTGCTCCGAGTGCGGAGCCCGGCTCGCGGACGACCCGGACCACCACCACGATGCCGTCGACATCCGTTGGGCGGCTTTGCAGGGACTCGCCGGTTCCACCAAGGACGGCGAGAAGGACGAGATGAGCGGCGCTGACGCGGAAGCGGGCGTCGACGAGAAGCAGGAGAAGTAGCCGTGGCTGTTCCGAAGCGGAAGATGTCGCGCAGCAACACGCGCCACCGCCGGTCGCAGTGGAAGGCTGCGGTCCCCACCCTGGTTGCGTGCGAGCGCTGCCACGAGCCCAAGCTGCAGCACATCGCGTGCCCGTCTTGCGGCACCTACAACAAGCGCCAGGTCCTCGAAGTCTGAGCGGCCAGGTGAGAGGCACTGTGTCCAGTCCAAAGAAGGGCGAAGAGCCCAAGGCGGACCCGTCCGCCAAGAAGAAAGCGGACAGCACGGCCTCGTCCCACACGCTTCTGGAAGGGCGGCTCGGCTACAAGCTCGAGTCCGCCCTTCTGGTGCGTGCACTGACCCACCGTTCCTACGCGTACGAGAACGGCGGTCTGCCGACGAACGAGCGGCTGGAGTTCCTCGGTGACTCCGTCCTCGGTCTCGTCGTCACGGACACGCTGTACACCACCCACCCCGATCTGCCCGAGGGCCAGCTGGCCAAGCTCCGGGCCGCGGTGGTGAACTCGCGTGCGCTCGCGGAAGTGGGCCGCGGTCTCGACCTGGGTTCCTTCATCCGGCTCGGCCGCGGTGAAGAGGGCACGGGCGGCCGGGACAAGGCGTCCATCCTCGCCGACACCCTGGAAGCGGTGATCGGCGCGGTCTATCTCGACCAGGGCCTCGATTCGGCGTCCGAGCTGGTGCACCGGCTCTTCGACCCGCTGATCGAGAAGTCCTCGAACCTCGGAGCCGGCCTGGACTGGAAGACCAGTCTCCAGGAGCTCACCGCGACGGAGGGCCTCGGCGTGCCCGAGTACCTGGTCACGGAGACCGGCCCCGACCACGAGAAGACCTTCACTGCTGCCGCCCGCGTCGGAGGCGTCTCGTACGGCACCGGCACCGGCCGCAGCAAGAAGGAGGCGGAGCAGCAGGCCGCCGAGTCCGCCTGGCGCGCGATTCGCGCCGCGGCGGACGAACGCGCCGAGGCCAAGGCGGCCGAGCAGGCCGCCGCAGCCGAAGCCGAGGAGGACGACGGTCCGTCGTCCGCCGCCTCCGCCTGACGAACAGCGCAGCCCGAGCGCCCGCCCCCGGCAGTACGGGGGCGGGCGCTCGGATCTTCCCCCACGGTCCGCTACGGGAGTCCCGATGCCCGAATTGCCCGAGGTAGAGGTCGTACGGCGCGGCCTGGAGCGGTGGGTCGCCCATCGCGAGGTGGCCGAGGCCGAGGTCCTGCACCCGCGTGCGGTACGACGGCACCTCGCCGGCGCCGACGACTTCACGCACCGCCTCAAGGGCCACCGGGTCGGCACCCCGAGCCGGCGCGGCAAGTACCTGTGGCTGCCGCTGGAGGACACGAACCAGTCGGTCCTCGCCCACCTCGGCATGAGCGGCCAGCTGCTGGTCCAGCCGCACGCGGCCCCGGACGAGAAGCACCTGCGCATCCGCGTCCGGTTCGCCGACGAGGTCGACACCGAACTGCGCTTCGTCGACCAACGCACCTTCGGCGGACTGTCGTTGCACGACAACACCCCCGACGGACTGCCGGACGTCATCGCGCACATCGCCCGTGACCCCCTCGACCCGCTGTTCGACGACGCGGCCTTCCACCAGGCGCTGCGCCGGAAGCGGACCACCATCAAGAGGGCGCTGCTCGACCAGTCGCTGATCAGCGGAGTCGGCAACATCTACGCGGACGAGGCGCTTTGGCGCGCCCGCATCCACTACGAACGCCCCACCGCCGGCTTCACCCAGCCGCGCACGGCCGAACTCCTCGGCCATGTACGGGACGTGATGAACGCGGCCCTGGCCGTGGGCGGCACCAGCTTCGACAGCCTGTACGTCAACGTCAACGGCGAGTCGGGGTACTTCGACCGCTCGCTGGACGCGTACGGCAGGGAAGGGCTGCCCTGCCGGCGGTGCGGTACGCCGATGCGCAGGCGGGCCTGGATGAACCGGTCCAGCTACTTCTGCCCGAAGTGTCAGCGGCCGCCGCGGGTCTCGTCGTAGCGCTCGCGGGCGGTCAGTACCTCGTCCATCCGGCTCTCCACGAAGTGCACGATGGACAGCAGGCGTTCGGCGACCTCGTGGCCGAGCGGGGTGAGCTCGTAGTCGACGCGGGGCGGGTTGGTCGGCTGGGCCTCGCGGTGCACCAGGCCGTCGCGCTCCAGCGCCTGGAGCGTCTGGGAGAGCATCTTCTCGCTGACGCCGTCCACGCGGCGGCGCAGCTCGTTGAACCGGAACGAACCCTCGTGCAGCGCGCTCAGGGTCAGTCCGCCCCAGCGGCCCATGACGTGTTCGAGGGTGGTGCGCGAGGGGCAGGCCCGGGCGAAGACGTCGTACGGGGGAAGCGGCTCCGGTGTCTCCCGCGTCTCCTCCGGACGGTCCTGGGTGGTGGTCATACGTTTCAGCGTACGGGAGCACAGCGCTAACCGACAGGGTGCGCTAACCGTCGGTTAGCGCACCCGTCGCACCTGGTCCGGTCAGTAGCCGAAGTCCTGCGTCCACCAGGGGCCGCCCGAACCGAAGTGCACACCGACCCCGAGGGTCTTGAAGTCGCAGTTCAGTATGTTGGCGCGGTGGCCCTCGCTGTTCATCCAGGCGTCCATGACGGCCTGGGCGGTGGCCTGGCCCCGGGCTATGTTCTCGCCGCCGAGGTTGGATATGCCGGCGGCCGCGGCCCGGTCCCACGGCGTCTTGCCGTCCGGGTCGGTGTGGTCGAAGAAGTCCCGCGCGGCCATGTCGTCGCTGAACGCCTCGGCCAGCTTGGTCAGCGAGGAGTTCGCGGACAACGCGCTGCAGCCGACCTTGGCCCGCTCGTCGTTCACCAGCTTCAGCACCTCGGCCTCGACCACGGCCTCCTGGGAGGTGGTGATCGGCGCGGCGGTCTTCACCGGCGCCTTGGTGGCCGTCCTGGAGGGCGTGACCGTCGGCTCCTCGGAGGGGGTGGTGCTGGTCGTCGGCTTCTCGGTGGCCGTCTTCGTCGGGGTGGGCGACGTGGACGCGGAGGCGGAGTCCGACGCGGAGGCCGATGCCGACCGGGTCGGCGAGCCGGCGCGCTGGGTGTCACGGCTGGTGGAGGAGCCGGTGTCACGGCTCTCGGCGTTGCCGGAGGTGCCGCCCTGTTCGGCGGCCGTGTTGCTGGGCGCGCCGTCGGCCTGCACCTGCTCGCCGCCGGTCGTGCTGTTGGAGCCGCCGAGCTTGTAGTTCTCCAGGCCCGGCACCACACCGGTGGCCACCGCGACCGTGCCGATGGCGACGGCCGCCGAGACCCCGAGCAGACCCGTGGCCACGGGCCGCCCGCCCTTCTTCCGGCGCCGGTGCCCGCCGCCGGCGGGGGAGCCGCCTCCCGGGGCGAACTCCTCGGCCGGGAACTCGGCGGTGTCCATGAAGCGGGCGTAGTCGTCCTCGCTCGCGAACAGGTAGGCCGAGCTCCGTGCGTTGGTGTCGGCGTACTCCTCCTGGCGCAGGTAGGAGGCCGTGCCCGTGCCGTAGCGGAGGCCCGCGTACGAGTCCTGCGGGTCGTGGCCGCCCGGGTACGAGCCGTTGTTCTCCGTGACCCCCGTGGCGCGGCCCGTGGCGGCGCGGCCGGCGGCGGAGCGTCGGTGGCGTCCCATGTCCTTGCCTTCTTCCCTCGTCCTCGCGGTCGGGGTCGACCAGGGGCCGGTGTGGCCAGTGACTCCATCTGGTCAACCAGACTCACCCGATCGAGTGAGTTTCATATGAGATTCATTGGGTGGGGACGGTACCCCATACCGCTGAGGGAGGAGGTGTCCCGAGTGACATTGGCCGGTTAGGTTGCACCCATGAGCGAGGATGTGCGACTGGTCGCCTGGGTCCGTGGACGGGTGCAGGGCGTGGGATTCCGCTGGTTCACGCGGGCGCGGGCGCTGGAGATCGGCGGGCTGAGTGGTTTTGCTCTCAATTTGGGGGACGGCCGCGTCCAGGTGGTCGCGGAGGGCCCCCGGGAGGGCTGCGAAGGACTGCTCGACTGGCTCCAGGGCGATGACACGCCCGGGCGGGTGGAGGGTGTCACCGAGATCTGGGACACACCCCGGGGCGGCTACGACGGCTTCGCCATCCGCTGAGCCCGCTCTGTAAAGCCGCGCAGGAGGAAGTGGAGCGATCTGCCACTGGCATATGCCCCGAGCAGAAATGGCCTGGTGGTTGCCAAGAATCGCCGCGCGTGGCAGGCTCCGCAGGTAAAGATGATCGCCACGCCCTGAGGGCCCCGCAGGAGTCGCAGCGCCGCCCGTCCAGGGTGGGCCGCCCCCGGGTTCGCCCGCCAATACAGGGCGTGATCGTGTTGACCGTCAAACTTTTTGGTGAGACGCTGAAAGCCCCGCGCACCTTAGCTGTTTGGCATGGCGCAACAGTCGAGCAACACTCGAATGTGTCAAGCACCGCGGGTGCGAATCCCTCACGACCCACACCGCTACGGTCGGTCACTCAGTGTGGAGGACCATCCATCATGGCAAAGGCGCTTCTCGGTTACGTCGGCGGCTCCGACCCGCGACTCCTCGCCGAGATGCGACGGCTCCAGCAGCGTGTCCAGGACCTCGAATCCGAGCTCGTACGGATTCAGGCCGAGAACGACGCGCTGACGGCTGCCGCTTCTCCCGACAGGATCATGGAGAGCATCGACGCAAACCAGGCGGAGCCTGCGCTCACCTGATCGCTGCATCGCTCCACAACAGCACATGCGGCGGTTGGGCAGCCCTTTCAACCGCTTGAGTTGTCAAGATGTGCAAGGGACGCCCCGGCGTCCCTTCTTTCTTGCCCCCGGTGACCCGTGCCCCGACCCGCTTGTAGCCCCGCGCATCCTTTCACCCTCTTTAACGTCTGGTGTGCCCTGCATGTTCATGCGCGAAACCGCGGGGTTGCGAGGCTTCGTGGAGTGGGGTAGCGGGGCCGGGTAGAGTCCGACGGCGTGCACCTCAAGGCCCTGACCCTTCGCGGGTTCAAGTCGTTCGCCTCGGCGACCACGCTCCGGTTCGAGCCGGGGATCACGTGTGTCGTCGGTCCGAACGGCTCGGGCAAGTCCAATGTCGTCGACGCGCTCACCTGGGTGATGGGCGAGCACAGCGCCAAGTCGCTGCGCGGCGGCAAGATGGAGGACGTCATCTTCGCCGGCACCACCGGCCGCCCCCCGCTGGGCCGTGCCGAGGTGTCCCTGACCATCGACAACTCCGACGGCGCCCTGCCCATCGAGTACGCCGAGGTCACCATCACGCGGATCATGTTCCGCAACGGCGGCAGCGAGTACCAGATCAACGGCGACACCTGCCGCCTCCTCGACATCCAGGAACTGCTCTCCGACTCCGGCATCGGCCGCGAGATGCACGTCATCGTCGGCCAGGGCCAGCTCGACTCCGTCCTGCACGCGGACCCCATGGGCCGCCGGGCCTTCATCGAGGAGGCCGCCGGCGTCCTCAAGCACCGCAAGCGCAAGGAGAAGGCCCTCCGCAAACTGGACGCGATGCAGGCCAACCTCGCCCGCGTCCAGGACCTCACCGACGAACTCCGCCGCCAGCTCAAGCCCCTCGGCCGCCAGGCCGCGGTCGCTCGCCGGGCCGCCGTCATCCAGGCGGACCTCCGCGACGCCCGCCTGCGCCTGCTCGCCGACGACCTCGTACGGCTCCGCAACGCACTCCAGACCGAGATCGCCGACGAGGCCGCTCTCAAGGAACGCAAGGAGGCCGCCGAGCAGGAGCTGAAGAAGGCCCTCCAGCGCGAGGCGCTCCTGGAGGACGAGGTACGGCAGCTCACCCCGCGCCTGCAGCGCGCCCAGCAGACCTGGTACGAGCTCTCCCAGCTCGCCGAACGCGTCCGTGGCACGATCTCGCTGGCCGACGCCCGGGTGAAGAGCGCCACCTCCGCGCCCCCCGAGGAGCGGCGCGGCCGCGACCCCGAGGACATGGAGCGCGAGGCCCACCGGATCCGGGAGCAGGAGGCCGAACTGGAGGCCGCCCTGGAAGCGGCCGAGCGCGCCCTCGACGACACGGTCGCGCACCGCGCCGAGCTGGAGCGCGAGTTGGCCCTGGAGGAACGGCGCCTGAAGGACGTCGCCCGCTCCATCGCCGACCGGCGCGAGAGCCTGGCCCGGCTGAACGGCCAGGTCAACGCGGCCCGCTCACGCGCCGCGTCCGCCCAGGCGGAGATCGACCGCCTGGCCGCCGCCCGCGACGAGGCCCAGGAACGGGCGGTCGCCGCGCAGGAGGAGTACGAGGCGCTCAAGGCCGAGGTCGACGGCCTCGACGCCGGCGACCACGAACTCGGCGAACAGCACGGCCACGCGAAGCAGCAGCTCGCCGAGGCGGAGGCGGCCCTGACCGCCGCCCGCGAGGCCGCCACCGCGGCGGAACGCAGCCGCGCCGCCACCCAGGCCCGCCACGAGGCGCTGGCACTGGGCCTGCGCCGCAAGGACGGCACGGGGATACTGCTCGGCGCCCGCGACCGCCTCACCGGTGTCCTGGGCCCGGCGGCGGAACTGCTCACCGTGACCCCGGGCCACGAGGTCGCCCTGGCAGCCGCATTCGGCACGGCAGCGGACGCGATCGCGGTGACCACCCCGGCTTCGGCGGCCGACGCGATCCGCCTCCTCCGCAAACAGGACGGCGGCCGCGCGGCCCTGCTGCTGGCGGGAGCCCCTGACACCCCGATGCCTCACACTGAGACGCCCCGCACCGAAGCGCCCCGAAGGGGCGCGGGGAACGGCGCGCCCAGCCACGACGGCGCCGCGGCGGACCGACGACCGACGACCGCACTGGACAACACCGTCGCCTGGCCGGCGCCCCTCGGGGGCGCGGGGAACGGCGCGACCGGCCCCCACGCACCCGCACCAGACCGACGACCCCACCCGGCCCCCCTCGCCGCCCCCCTCGCGGCGCGCCCCGCCGCGGACCTGGTCCGGGGCCCGGCCGACCTGATGCCCGCCGTACGGCGCCTGCTTCAGGACATCGTCGTCGTCGACACCCTCGAAGCCGCAGAGGACGTCGTCTACCGCCACCCCCACCTCACCGCCGTCACCGCCGAAGGCGACCTCCTCGGCGCCCACTTCGCCCACGGCGGCTCCGCCGGTGCGCCCAGCCTCCTCGAAGTACAGGCCTCGGTCGACGAGGCCGCCGCCGAACTGGAGGAGCTGGCCGTCCGCTGCGAGGAGCTGGCCGAGGCGCAGCAGACCGCCCAGACACGGCGCAAGGAGTGCGCGGCCCTCGTCGAGGAACTGGGCGAGCGGCGCCGCGCCGCCGACCGGGAGAAGTCGGCCGTGGCCCAGCAGCTGGGCCGGCTCGCCGGACAGGCCCGCGGCGCGGCCGGTGAGGCGGAACGCTCCACGGCGGCGGCCGCCCGCGCCCAGGACTCCCTCGACAAGTCCCTGGAAGAGCTGGAGATCCTGGCCGAGCGGCTCGCCGTGGCCGAGGAGATGCCCGTCGAGGAGGAACCGGACACCTCGGTACGCGACCGGCTCGCCGCCGACGGCGCCAACGCCCGGCAGACCGAGATGGAGGCCCGCCTCCAGGCCCGTACCCACGAGGAACGTGTCAAGGGCCTGGCCGGCCGCGCCGACTCCCTCGACCGCGCCGCCCGCGCGGAACGCGAGGCACGCGCGCGTGCCGAGCAGCGCCGGGCCCGGCTGCGCCACGAGGCGGCCGTCGCCGAGGCCGTCGCCGCCGGTGCGCGGCAACTGCTCGCGCATGTCGAGGTCTCCGTCGGCCGCGCCGAGCGGGAGCGGGCCGCCGCCGAGGCCGCGAAGGCACAGCGCGAGCAGGAGCTGACTGCCGCCCGCTCCACCGGCCGCGACCTCAAGGCCGAACTCGACAAACTCACGGATTCAGTTCACCGGGGCGAGGTACTCGGCGCCGAGAAGCGGCTGCGCATCGAGCAGCTGGAGACGAAGGCGCTGGAGGAACTGGGTGTCGAACCGGCGGGGCTGGTCGAGGAGTACGGCCCCCATCAGCTCGTGCCGCCCTCGCCCCCCGCCGAGGGCGAGGTGCTGCCGGACGACCCCGAGCACCCGCGCAACCAGCCCAAGTCCTTCCACCGGGCGGAACAGGAACGCCGGCTCAAGGCGGCCGAGCGGGCCTACCAGCAGCTCGGCAAGGTCAACCCGCTCGCCCTGGAGGAGTTCTCGGCCCTCGAGGAACGGCACAAGTTCCTCAGCGAGCAGCTGGAGGACCTGAAGAAGACCCGCACCGACCTGCTTCAGGTCGTGAAGGAGGTCGACGAGCGGGTCGAGCAGGTCTTCACGGAGGCCTACCGGGACACGGCCCGCGAGTTCGAGGGCGTCTTCAGCCGCCTCTTCCCGGGCGGCGAGGGACGGCTGATCCTCACCGACCCCGACAACATGCTCACCACGGGCGTGGACGTCGAGGCCCGCCCGCCGGGCAAGAAGGTCAAGCGGCTCTCCCTGCTGTCGGGCGGCGAGCGCTCGCTGACCGCGGTCGCGATGCTGGTGTCCATCTTCAAGGCCCGCCCCAGCCCGTTCTACGTCATGGACGAGGTCGAGGCGGCTCTGGACGACACCAACCTGCAGCGGCTGATCCGCATCATGCAGGAGCTCCAGGAGTCCTCGCAGCTCATCGTGATCACGCACCAGAAGCGCACGATGGAGGTCGCCGACGCGCTGTACGGCGTGTCCATGCAGGGCGACGGTGTGTCGAAGGTCATCAGCCAGCGCCTCCGCTGAGTTTGCGTGTGCCGTACACCGGTCTGACCTGCACACCCCCTTCATTGCTTCAACTATTGAAGGCAAAGACCTTCACCATGCCTTCAAGCTCACATCACCCCGTCTATTGACTTCGAAACTTGAAGGCATAGTCTCTGCAACGTTGCTTTTACCTTCAGGTGTGAGCGGCGTGAACATATGCGCCACTTGAACCTGAAAGGGCTCACCCCCACCCCGGCAGCGCTGCCGGTGGCCCGAGGAGTTTCTTGTGACCAGCACTGCGCAGGCACCCCAGTCAGGAGCCGGGACGGCTCACCCCGATCATCTCGGGCATGTCATCTTCATCGCGGCGGCGGCCGCGATGGGCGGGTTCCTCTTCGGCTACGACAGTTCCGTCATCAACGGCGCCGTCGAGGCGATCCGCAGCCGCTACGACATCGGGTCCGCGGCCCTGGCGCAGGTCATCGCCGTCGCGCTGATCGGCTGCGCCATCGGCGCCGCGACCGCCGGCCGCATAGCCGACCGCATCGGCCGTATCCGCTGCATGCAGATCGCCGCCGTGCTGTTCACCGTCAGCGCCGTCGGTTCCGCGCTGCCCTTCGCCCTCTGGGACTTCGCCTTCTGGCGGATCGTCGGCGGCTTCGCCATCGGCATGGCCTCCGTGATCGGCCCCGCCTACATCGCCGAGGTCGCCCCGCCGGCCTACCGCGGCCGTCTCGGTTCCTTCCAGCAGGCCGCGATCGTCATCGGCATCGCCATCTCGCAGCTGGTCAACTGGGGTCTGCTCAACGCCGCCGGCGGCGACCAGCGCGGCAAGCTGATGGGCCTTGAGGCCTGGCAGGTCATGCTCGGCGTCATGGTGATCCCGGCCGTCCTCTACGGCCTGCTCTCCTTCGCGATCCCCGAGTCCCCGCGCTTCCTGATCTCCGTCGGCAAGCACGACCGCGCCCGCGAGATCCTCGAAGAGGTCGAGGGCGGGAGCGGCGACCTGGACGCCCGGGTCGCCGAGATCGAGCACGCGATGAAGAGCGAGCACAAGTCCACGTTCAAGGACCTGCTCGGCGGCTCCTTCTTCTTCAAGCCGATCGTCTGGGTCGGCATCGGCCTCTCGGTCTTCCAGCAGTTCGTCGGCATCAACGTCGCGTTCTACTACTCCTCGACCCTGTGGCAGTCGGTGGGCGTCGACCCGACGGACTCGTTCTTCTACTCCTTCACCACGTCGATCATCAACATCATCGGCACCGTGATCGCGATGATCTTCGTGGACCGCATCGGCCGCAAGCCGCTGGCGCTCATCGGCTCCGTCGGCATGGTGATCGGCCTCGGCCTGGAGGCATGGGCCTTCTCCTACGACCTGGTCGACGGCAAGCTGCCGGCCGCGCAGGGCTGGACCGCCCTGATCGCCGCGCACATCTTCGTGCTCTTCTTCGCCCTGTCCTGGGGTGTGGTCGTCTGGGTCTTCCTCGGCGAGATGTTCCCGAACCGGATCCGCGCCGCCGCGCTGGGCGTCGCCGCCTCCGCGCAGTGGATCGCCAACTGGGCCATCACCGCGAGCTTTCCGTCGCTGGCCGACTGGAACCTCTCCGCGACCTACGTGATCTACACGGTCTTCGCGGCCCTCTCCATCCCCTTCGTCCTCAAGTACGTCAAGGAGACGAAGGGCAAGGCCCTGGAGGAGATGGGCTGACCCGCCCACCCTCCCCGAACTCGGGGAGAAGGGCCAAGTCCCCGCTGCCCCTCTCCTCGTACCCCCCGCCGCCCCACCCGGTCACTGCCCGGGCGGGGCGGCGGCCCTCCCGCCCCACCCCGCTCCCGCCCCCCGCCACACCACCCTTCTCCGCCACACCGCCCCTCTCCGCCACACCACCTTTCTCCGCCGCCACGGCGATCCACCACGACGGCGTTGCCCGGCGGTGCCGAGCCCTCCCGCAGCCGGCCACGGCCGATCCCGGCCCCACCGCAAAGGCGGCGGCGCGCACACGGCGGAACTCTCCTTGACCCGCACAGAAGTCTTCTCCGCCGCCACGGCGATCCACCACGACGGCGTTGCCCGGCGGTGCCGAGCCCTCCCGCACCCGGCCACGGCCGATCCTGGCCCCACCGCAAAGGCGGCGGCGCGCACACGGCGGAACTCTCCTTGACCCGCACAGAAGTCTTCTCCGCCGCCACGGCGATCCACCACGACGGC
>NZ_JBICZD010000009.1:0-165032 GCF_043201555.1 Streptomyces sp. NPDC048288 | reverse complement strand
GCTGACCGGCGGTGCCGGGCCCTTCCGTCGCCACCCGCCGAGAGGCCGGGCCCCCGCTACGCCGGTAGCGCCGGAAGGACGGTCTCCGTGAAGAGTCGGAGGCTTCGCCAGCCTTCATCGACCGGCATGCCGCCGGCCAGTGGGTGCAGTACCAGGTTGTCCAGCCCCGCCGTCACGCACTCCTCGGGGGTGAGGATGCGGTACACGCCCTCCGCGCGGAGTTCCGGCACCGTCGTCGCCGTCGAGCGCACGGCCGAGCGGATGTCGCCGGACTGCCAGGAGGCGTAGGTCCGGGCCTCGTGCAGGAAGTGTTCGCCGTACCGGGCCCACGCCCGGTCCGGGTCCTCGGCGATGTGCAGCAGCGGGGTCTCGGCGGTCGGCATCATGGTCCAGCCCTCGGTGCCGTACTCGGTGAGCCGCTCCTTGTAGTAGGCCTCCAGCTCCGGCAGATGCGCGCTCGGGAAGAACGGCAGGCCGAGGCGGGCGGCGCGGCGGGCGGCGGCGCGGGAGGAGCCGCCGACCAGGAGAAGGGGGTGCGGGTCGGTGAGGGGGCGGGGCGTGACCCGCACCGTACGGCCCCGGTACTCGAACTCCTCGCCGGTCCAGGCCTTGAGCAGCGTCTCCAGGAGTTCGTCCTGCAGCTTCCCCCGCCGCTTCCACTCCACGTCGAACAGGGCGTACTCCTCGGGCCGGTAGCCGATCCCGGCCACCGTCACCAGCCGCCCCCCGCTGAGCAGGTCGAGGACCGCGATGTCCTCCGCGAGCCGCAGCGGGTCGTGCAGCGGGCCGATCACCGCCGACACGGTCACCGCGATGGTCCGGGTCGCCCCGAACACCGCGCCCGCGAAGGCGAACGGCGACGGCAGCCAGTTGTTCTCGACCCCGTGGTGCTCCTCGGTCTGGACGGTGGTGACGCCGTGCTCGTCGGCGTACGCGGCCATGTCGAGGGCCGCTCGGTAACGGGCACCCAGGGACGCCCGGTCGGCGCCGGGCTCGACGAGGTTGAAGCGGACGACCGAGACGGGCATGGGAGTTCCCCTTCACCTTGGCCGGGCTGGTGTGCGGGGACAGTAGCTGACGGTGCGTCAGACAGCCAGAGGCGTGGGGTTCCTGGGCGCCGCCGGTACCACCGCCGGCTTCGGCAGCACCGCGTACAGCAGACCCGAGACGACGATCGTCGCCACCCAGCCGAGGCCGTACCGGCCGACGGGGTTGCCGGTGGCGAACGGCCCGGTGAACCAGTCGGACCTGGTGAAGAGCAGCCCCGCCGCCAGGCCGAGCGCCCAGGCTGTCACGGCGGCGGGGGAGAAGCCCGCCCGGTACCAGTAGGCGCCGGCCGGGGTCGTGTCGAGGAGGGCCGTGGCGTCGTACTCCCGACGGCGGAGCATGTCGATCCCGAACACGCCCACCCATGCCGAGAACGCCACCGCCAGCAGCGACAGGAACGCGATGAAGGAGCCCAGGAACGAGGTCGCCGCCAGCATCAGGACACCACCGAGGACCAGCGAGATGACCGCGTTGACGGAGACCGCCCAGGGGCGGGGGATCCGGAAGCCGAGGGTCTGGGCGGTGAAGCCCGCCGAGTACATCGACATCGCGTTGATCAGCACCATCCCGACCAGGGTGATGAGGAGGTAGGGCACGGCGAGCCAGAGCGGGAGGGCCGCGCCCAGGAAGGCGACCGGGTCGGCCGCCCTGGCCAGGTCCGGCATGCCCGACGCCGTCACCGCGCCCATCAGGACCATGGGGAGTACGACGATCCCCGCGCCGCCGACCGTGTTGCGTACGATCGCCGCCGAGGACGCCGTACCCGGCAGATAGCGCGTGAAGTCCGGGGCCGCCGGTGCCCAGCTCATTCCGCCCGCCGCGATCAGCCCGGCCCCGGTGACCATCGCGGCCGCGGAACCGGCCTCCTGCCCGAACACCCCGCTCCAGTCCGTCCTCATGACCAGCCGGCCGAGGACCAGCACGGAGAAGGCGCCGAACAGCCAGGTCGCCCAGCGGTTGCAGCGCCGTACCGCCCTGATGCCCATGCCCGAGATGGCGAACGTGGCGATCACGAAGAGCAGCAGCGCGACGACGACCAGGGCGGTGTTGCGCCGGACGCCGAACAGGATGTCCAGGACCGTCAGCAGTGCGTAGGCGCCGGTCACCGCGTTGATCGTCTCCCAGCCCCAGCGCGCCACCCAGATCAGCGCGCCGGGCAGCAGGTTCCCGCGCTGGCCGAAGACCGCGCGGGACAGCGCCATGCCCGGCGCGCCACCGCGCTTGCCCGCGATGCCGACCAGTCCGACCAGGCCGTACGACACGATCGGCGCGGCGGTGCCCACGACCAGGATCTGCCAGAAGTTCAGCCCGAAGGAGACCGCCAGGCCCGCGCCCATGGTCACCAGCAGGACGGTGATGTTGGCGGCGATCCAGGTGGGGAGCAGGCCGCGGGTCGTCGCGGTGCGCTCGGCGTCCGGGACCGGTTCGATGCCCCGGGTTTCGAGGCCGTGGTGCTCCAGGGACTCTTCGAGATGTTCGAGCGGGCCGTCGTGGTGGGCGGTGGTGCTCATGGTCAATCATCGTACGTTAGTCCGACTAATCCGCTCAAAAGGGACGATCGGTATCGGAGAATCATCCGGAAACTCCTACGCGAGGGAACAAAGTCGGCCGCGAGGGAGGGATGGATACTGGACGGGTTATGGAAACCGTCATCCTTGCTGTAGTCATCGCCGTGGTCGTGCTCGGCGCGCTCGGCGGGCTAATCGTCGGCAGCCGGCGCAAGAAGTCGCTGCCCCCGCCGCCCCCCGCCGCGCCCGACATCACCGCGCCACCGGCCGAGCCGCACGTCGGCGACGAGGCCGAGACGCCGCGCGACGAAGCGCGCCGGACGATAGAGGAGGTCGACCTTCCCGACGGCTCGGCTCCCGTCGTCGTGGAAGAGCCCGCCGCCCCCGAGATCGAGATCCCCGAGCCCACGGCCGGCCGCCTGGTCCGGCTGCGCGCCCGGCTCTCCCGCTCCCAGAACGCGCTCGGCAAGGGGCTGCTCACGCTGCTCTCGCGCGAGCACCTCGACGAGGAGACCTGGGAGGAGATCGAGGACACCCTGCTCACCGCCGACGTCGGTGTGCAGCCCACCACCGAACTGGTCGACCGGTTGCGTGAGCGCGTCAAGGTGCTCGGCACCCGCACCCCCGACGAGCTGCGCGGCCTGCTGCGCGAGGAACTCCTCAAGCTGGTCGGCACCGACGCCGACCGCACGGTGAAGACCGAGCCCGAGGACCGCAAGCCCGGCATCGTGATGGTCGTCGGCGTCAACGGCACCGGCAAGACCACCACCACCGGCAAGCTCGCGCGCGTGCTCGTCGCCGACGGCCGTACGGTCGTCCTCGGCGCCGCCGACACCTTCCGGGCCGCCGCCGCCGACCAGCTCCAGACCTGGGGCGAGCGGGTCGGCGCCTACACCGTGCGCGGCCCCGAGGCCGGTGACCCCGCCTCCGTCGCCTTCGACGCGGTGAAGGAGGGCAAGGAGATGGGGGTCGACGTCGTCCTCATCGACACCGCGGGGCGGCTGCACACGAAGACCGGGCTCATGGACGAGCTCGGCAAGGTCAAGCGGGTCGTCGAGAAGCACGCCCCGCTGGACGAGGTGCTGCTCGTGCTCGACGCCACCACCGGGCAGAACGGCCTGGTGCAGGCCCGGGTCTTCGCCGAGGTCGTGGACATCACCGGGATCGTGCTCACCAAGCTGGACGGCACCGCCAAGGGCGGCATCGTGATCGCGGTCCAGCGCGAACTGGGCGTCCCGGTCAAGCTCATCGGCCTCGGTGAGGGCGCGGACGACCTGGCGCCGTTCGAGCCGGAAGCGTTCGTGGATGCCCTTATCGGTGACTGACCCGAGGGGGATGCGGATACCCCCCGACCGCGTGAGAGGCGCCCGGCCCCCAGGATGCAGTGGTGGGGGACGGGCGCTTCGGCGTACGGGCCCGCGGGGCTACGCCCGCGACCGGTGTGCCACGTAGGCCAGCGTCCCCAGCAGCAGCCTCGCGGCGGGCGGCCGGGTCGCCGAGTCCAGGGCCGGCGGGCGCAGCCAGCGCGCCGGACCCAGGCCGCCCCGGTCCGACGGCGGAGCCGTGATGTGGCTGCCCGGGCCGAGGCCCCCCAGGTCCAGGGAGGTGGGGTCGTCCCAGCCCATGCGGTAGAGCAGCGCGGGCAGTTCGGCGGCGGCGCCGGGGGCGACGAAGAACTGGGTGCGGCCCTGCGGGGTGGCGGTGACCGGGCCGAGCGGCAGGCCCATGCGCTCCAGGCGGACCAGGGCGCGGCGCCCGGCGGGCTCGGCGACCTCGATCACGTCGAACGCGCGGCCGACCGGCAGCATCACGGCCGCGCCGGGAAACTCGGCCCAGGCCTTGGCGACCTCGTCCAGCGTGGCCCCGGCGGACACCTGGGACGCGAAGTCCAGCGGGTGCGCTCCCGGCGCGGGACAGTCGCCGTGCCCGCAGGAACAGACGCCGGCCGCGGCCCGGGCACCCGGTACGACGTCCCAGCCCCACAGGCCGGTGAACTCGGCGACGGCGGTGCAGTCCGATGAACGACCGCGCCGGCGTGTGCCGGAGCGGATCTCGCGAATGCCGCCGATCGTGAAGCCCATGCCCCCTCCAACGGGTCCGGCGCGCCGGTGGTTACGACACGGAACGAGACGGAAACGGAACGTGACGCTACGGCTCCGCCTTCCCCTCCGCCCGCAAGGTCAAGACAGCGCCCTGAGGCGCCCTGGGTGGTGCACCTGGGGACACGCGCCCCTGGGTGCATCGTTCCGCCTACTCCCGGCCGTCCTATGTCAAGTGAATCGCGCCAAGGGCATCGTGAGTTCATTCGAAGGGGTGGCGAATGGTGGCGTTTCCGGGATCGCCATGGCTGGAGCAGTGATCGTAGGATTACTTTGAGTGCACGAGGCCTGGGGGCACATGCTCTCGTGGGTATGCCGGAGGCAACTCGGCATCCCGTTCGAAGGGTGAGAACTACCGGACGGGCAGCCGTATTTACCGGCATTCTGATAGGGCTTGGCGCATCCGGCATCAAGTGGTCTCAGGGATGGGGGCGTTCCAGTGGGCGGCAACGGCGGAAGCGGGGCGACCGCGACCAGTACCGACAAGCGCCCCAATGAGCTGCTCAACTCGTGGTTCGTGCGCAGCGGCTGGTCCAAGGGCGAGCTGGCACGGCAAGTGAACCGCAGGGCACGCCAGTTGGGCGCGAACCACATCTCGACGGACACGTCCAGGGTGCGTCGCTGGCTCGACGGGGAGAATCCGCGCGAGCCGATCCCCAGGATCCTCTCCGAGCTGTTCTCCGAGCGGTTCGGCTGCGTCGTCTCGGTCGAGGACCTCGGTCTGCGGGCCGCCCGCCAGTCACCCTCCGCGACCGGCGTCGACCTGCCCTGGACGGGCCCGCAGACGGTGGCCCTGCTCAGCGAGTTCTCGCGCAGCGACCTCATGCTGGCGCGGCGCGGCTTCCTCGGAACCTCGCTGGTCCTGTCGGCGGGCCCGTCCCTCATCGAGCCGATGCAGCGCTGGCTGGTGCCCTCGCCCGGCTCCCCGCAGTCGGCCCCCGAGTCGCCGGCCGACGCCCGCCGTCCGGGCCGCCTCTCCAAGCCCGAGCTGGAACTCCTGGAGTCCACCACGGTGATGTTCCGCCAGTGGGACGCCCAGTGCGGCGGCGGGCTGCGCCGCAAGGCGGTCGTCGGCCAGCTGCACGAGGTCACCGACCTCCTCCAGGAACCCCAGCCCGAGGCCACCGAGCGCAAGCTCTTCAAGGTCGCCGCCGAACTGGCCGA
Source organism: Streptomyces sp. NPDC048288 (assembly GCF_043201555.1). Taxonomy (NCBI): domain Bacteria; kingdom Bacillati; phylum Actinomycetota; class Actinomycetes; order Kitasatosporales; family Streptomycetaceae; genus Streptomyces; species Streptomyces sp. NPDC048288. The sequence continues at coordinate 159,214 of NZ_JBICZD010000009.1, read as the reverse complement.
ACTGGCCGGCTGGATGTCGTACGACGTCGGGCTCCAGCCCACCGCCCAGAAGTACTTCGTGCTCGCGCTGCACGCGGCCAAGGAGGCCGGTGACAAGCCGCTGGGCTCGTACGTCCTCTCCAGCATGAGCCGCCAGATGATCCACCTCGGCCGGCCCGACGACGCCCTGGAGCTGATCCACCTCGCCCAGTACGGCAGCCGGGACTGCGCGAGCCCGCGCACCCAGTCGATGCTGTATGCGATGGAGGCCCGCGCCTACGCCAACATGGGCCAGCCCGGCAAGTGCAAGCGCGCGGTCCGGATGGCCGAGGACACCTTCGCCGAGGCCGACGAGTGGGACGAGCCGGATCCCGACTGGATCCGCTTCTTCTCCGAGGCCGAGCTGTACGGCGAGAACAGCCACTCCTTCCGGGACCTCGCCTATGTCGCCGGCCGCAGCCCCACCTACGCCTCGCTCGCCGAGCCGCTGATGCAGAAGGCCGTGGAGCTGTTCGCCAAGGACGCCGAGCACCAGCGGTCGTACGCGCTCAACCTCATCGGCATGGCCACCGTGCACCTGCTGCGCGGCGAGCCGGAGCAGAGCACGGTTCTGGCCTCCGAGGCCATGGGCATCGCCAAGAAGGTCCGCTCCGAGCGCGTCAACACTCGTATTCGAAAGACCGTCGACTCGGCCGTCCGGGACCACGGTGACCTCGCGGCCGTCGTCGACCTCACCGAGCAGCTCGCCGTCGACCTCCCGGAGACCGCCGAGGCGGTCTGAAGCCCGGCAATCCCAAGACCCCGGCCGCGGCCGGCCCTCCGGAACTGCCCGACTCGGCTCCCCCACGCCAGGTCATCGGAAGGCCGACCGCGGCCGGTTCCTTTCCTCCGAGGGAAGGTTGCGCCACGATAACGATCCCGCAGCGGGACATCTCGCAATTCATCTACCCGTAACACGCCAGGCGCCTTCGTCACTCCGGCGAAACAACGAGGGGCAACGACCGAAACCGCGCTGCGCCAATCTCATGGCGCATAACCGGCCCACCCCCCGCTTGACCGGACCGCTCACGCTCCGACCCGCACGGGGCCGTACAACCGACGAGGAGACGCCGATGGCATCAGCCGCCATCACGCTTGCCGCGGAGGCACCCAAGCTGTCCTCCGCGAACACGGGCTTCATGCTCATCTGCTCCGCCCTGGTGCTGCTCATGACGCCGGGACTCGCCTTCTTCTACGGCGGCATGGTCCGCGTCAAGAGCACCCTGAACATGCTGATGATGAGCTTCATCAGCATCGGGATCGTCACCATCCTGTGGGTGCTCTACGGCTTCTCGCTGGCCTTCGGCTCCAGCAACGGCTTCATCGGCTTCAACTCCGACTGGCTGGGCCTGAGCAACATCGGCCTCACGGAGCTCTGGGACGGCTACACGATCCCGATCTTCGTCTTCATGGTCTTCCAGATGATGTTCGCGGTCATCACGCCGGCCCTGATAAGCGGCGCCATCGCGGACCGCGTCAAGTTCTCGGCCTGGGCGCTCTTCGTCGCCCTGTGGCTCACGGTCGTGTACGTCCCGGTCGCCCACTGGGTCTGGGGCGCCGACGGCTGGGCCTACAAGCTCGGCGTGATCGACTTCGCCGGTGGTACCGCGGTCCACATCAACGCCGGTGCCGGCGCCCTCGGCGTCATCCTGGTCATCGGCAAGCGCGTCGGCTTCAAGAAGGACCCGATGCGCCCGCACAGCCTCCCGCTGGTCATGCTCGGCGCCGGTCTGCTGTGGTTCGGCTGGTTCGGCTTCAACGCCGGTTCCTGGCTCGGCAACGACGACGGCGTCGGCGCGCTGATGTTCGTCAACACGCAGGTCGCCACCGCCGCCGCCATGCTCGCCTGGCTCGCCTACGAGAAGATCCGGCACGGCGCGTTCACCACCCTGGGCGCCGCCTCCGGCGCGGTCGCCGGTCTGGTCGCCATCACCCCGTCCGGTGGTGCGGTCTCCCCGCTCGGCGCGATCGCCGTCGGCGCCATCGCCGGTGTCGCCTGCGCCGCGGCCGTCGGACTGAAGTTCAAGTTCGGCTACGACGACTCCCTGGACGTCGTCGGCGTCCACATGGTCGGCGGCATCATCGGCTCCCTGCTCATCGGCTTCTTCGCCACCGGCAAGGGCCAGTCCACCGCGACCGGCGTCTTCTACGGCGACCACTCCTTCACCCAGCTGTGGAAGCAGTTCGCCGGTGTCGGCGCGGTCCTCGCCTACTCCCTGGTCGCCTCGGCGGTCCTCGCCTTCCTCCTCGACAAGACCATCGGTATGCGGGTCAGCGAGGACGAGGAGGTCTCCGGCATCGACCAGGCCGAGCACGCCGAGACTGCATACGACTTCAGCGGCGCGGGCGGCGGTGTCGTCAGCACCGTCTCCGGAGGGTCGCTGGCCGGCACGAGCAAGAAGGTGGACGCATGAAGCTCATCACCGCCGTCGTGAAGCCCCACCGGCTCGACGAGATCAAGGAGGCCCTGCAGGCCTTCGGCGTCCAGGGCCTCACGGTCACCGAGGCCAGCGGCTACGGTCGGCAGCGCGGCCACACCGAGGTCTACCGTGGTGCCGAGTACACGGTCGACCTGGTGCCCAAGATCCGCATCGAGGTGCTGGCCGACGACGCCGACGCCGAGCAGCTGATCGACGTCGTCGTCAAGGCCGCCCGCACCGGCAAGATCGGTGACGGCAAGGTCTGGTCGGTCCCGGTCGAGACCGCCGTACGGGTCCGCACGGGCGAGCGCGGCCCGGACGCGCTGTAGAACAGAACCATCTGCATACAGGCAGGAGTCGCTGGGTGACGGGTACGGAAGTTCGGAACGACGCGGAGAACACGGGACCCAGCGGCTACGCGGCGGCCCGGCTGCGCCTCCTCACCGAGGGGGCGCGGTCCGGGCCGCCGCGCCGTACCGCCCTCGCCGAGCTGACCGACGAGTGGCTGACCGGCCTGTTCGCGGCGGCCACCGAGGGCATCAGAGGCGGTGTCTCCCTGGTCGCCGTCGGCGGCTACGGCCGCAGCGAGCTCTCCCCGCGCAGCGACCTCGACCTCCTGCTGCTGCACGACGGCGGCGACTCCGGCGCGGTCGCCGCGGTCGCCGACCGGCTCTGGTACCCCGTCTGGGACCTGGGCCTGGCCCTCGACCACTCCGTGCGCACCCCCGCCGAGGCCCGCAGGACCGCGGGCGAGGACCTCAAGGTCCAGCTCGGCCTGCTCGACGCCCGGCACATCGCCGGCGACCTCGGCCTCACCTCGGGACTGCGCACCGCGATCCTCGCCGACTGGCGCAACCAGGCGCCGAAACGTCTCCCCGAACTCCAGGAGCTGTGCGCCGAGCGCGCCGAACGCCAGGGCGAGCTGCAGTACCTCCTGGAACCCGACCTCAAGGAGGCCCGCGGCGGCCTCCGCGACGCCACCGCGCTGCGCGCCGTCGCCGCCTCCTGGCTGGCCGACGCCCCGCGCGAGGGCCTCGCCGACGCCCGCCGCCTCCTCCTCGACGTCCGCGACGCCCTGCACCTCACCACCGGCCGGGCCACCGACCGCCTGGCCCTCCAGGAGCAGGACCAGGTCGCCGCCGAACTGGACCTCCTCGACGCCGACACCCTGCTGCGCCAGGTCTACGAGTCCGCGCGCGTCATCTCGTACGCCAGCGATGTCACCTGGCGTGAAGTGGGGCGGGTGCTGCGCTCGCGCGCCGTCCGCCCGCGGCTGCGCGCCATGCTGGGCGGCGGCAAGCCGGTCCCCGAGCGCTCCCCGCTCGCCGAGGGCGTGGTGGAGCAGGACGGCGAGGTGGTGCTCGCCCGCGCCGCCCGCCCCGAACGCGACCCCGTGCTCCCGTTGCGCGCCGCGGCCGCCGCCGCCCAGGCCGGCCTCCCGCTCTCCCTGCACGCCGTACGGCGTATGGCCACCACCGCGCGCCCCCTGTCCACGCCCTGGCCGGCCGAGGCCCGCGAGCAGCTGGTCACCCTGCTCGGCTCCGGCCGCCCCACCGTGGACGTCTGGGAGGCGCTGGAGGCCGAGGGCCTGATCACCCGCCTGCTCCCGGACTGGGAGCGGGTGCGCTGCCGGCCGCAGCGCAACGCCGTGCACATCTGGACCGTCGACCGGCACCTGATCGAGACCGCCGTCCGCGCCTCCGAGTTCACCCGCCGCGTGCACCGCCCCGACCTCCTCCTGGTCGCCGCCCTGCTGCACGACATCGGCAAGGGCTGGCCCGGCGACCACTCGGTGGCCGGCGAGATCATCGCCAAGGACGTGGCCGCCCGGATCGGCTTCGACCGCGCGGACGTGGCGGTCCTGTCGACGCTCGTACGCCACCACCTCCTGCTCATCGAGACCGCCACCCGGCGCGACCTGGAGGACCCGGCCACGGTCCGGCTGGTCGCCGAGGCGGTCGGCACCCAGGGCACCCTGGAGCTGCTGCACGCCCTCACCGAGGCCGACGCGCTGGCCACCGGACCGGCGGCCTGGTCCTCCTGGCGCGGCTCCCTCGTCGCCGACCTGGTGAAGCGGGTCTCGGCGGTCCTCGCCGGCGACGACACCACCGACGCACCCGAGCCGGGCGCCCCCACGGCCGAGCAGGAGCGGCTGGCCATCGAGGCCTTCCGCACCGGTGGCCCGGTCCTCGCCCTGCGCGCCCAGACCGAGCCGACGGCGACCGAGGACGAGCCCTCCGGCGATCCCGAGCCGCTCGGCGTGGAACTGCTCATCGCCGTACCGGACCAGCCGGGCGTCCTGCCCGCCGTCTCCGGTGTGCTGGCCATGCACCGGCTCACCGTCCGCACCGCCGAGCTGCGCGCCCTGGAACTGCCGAACGACGTCGACGACGGCACGGTGCTGCTGCTCGACTGGCGGGTCGCGGCCGAGTACGGCTCCCTGCCGCAGGCCGCCCGGCTCCGCGCCGACCTGGTGCGGGCCCTGGACGGCACGCTCGACATCGCCGGCCGCCTCGCCGAACGGGACGCGGCCTACCCGAGGCGCCGGGGCTGGGTGGCCCCGCCGCCGCGCGTGACGGTGGCCTCCGCGGCCTCCCGGCACGCCACGGTGTTCGAGGTACGCGCCCAGGACGCCCCCGGCCTGCTCTTCCGCATCGGGCGGGCGCTGGAGGACGCGGAGGTACGGGTGCGCAGCGCCCATGTCAGCACGCTGGGCGCCAACGCCGTCGACGCCTTCTACGTGACCGGCACCGACCACGCGCCGCTGCCCGCGGAGGAGGCGGCCTCCGTGGCCCGCAAACTGGAGGAGACTCTGCGGGGCTGATCGCACGGTCGCGCACGGTGGGGACTACTTCCTTGCGCGGCCGGATACCCTGGAAGACGCTCACCGCCCCCGACTCCGAGGACCGACGCCGCCGTGTTCGACACTCTCTCCGATCGCCTTTCAGCGACCTTCAAGAATCTGCGCGGCAAAGGGCGTCTGAGCGAAGCCGACATCGACGCCACGGCCCGGGACATCCGCATCGCGCTCCTCGAAGCCGACGTGGCCCTCCCGGTCGTCCGCACGTTCATCAAGAACGTCAAGGAACGGGCCCTCGGCTCCGAGGTCTCCAAGGCGCTGAACCCGGCCCAGCAGGTCCTGAAGATCGTCAACGACGAGCTCGTCACGATCCTCGGCGGCGAGACCCGGCGGCTCCGCTTCGCCAAGCAGCCGCCCACCGTGATCATGCTGGCCGGTCTCCAGGGTGCCGGTAAGACCACCCTCGCGGGCAAGCTCGCCCACTGGCTCAAGGAGCAGGGCCACTCCCCGCTGCTCGTCGCCGCCGACCTCCAGCGCCCCAACGCCGTCAACCAGCTCAGCGTGGTCGCCGAGCGCGCCGGTGCCGCGGTCTACGCGCCCGAGCCGGGCAACGGCGTCGGCGACCCGGTCAAGGTCGCCAAGGACTCCATCGAGTTCGCGAAGGCCAAGGTCCACGACATCGTGATCGTGGACACCGCCGGCCGGCTCGGTATCGACCAGGAGCTGATGCAGCAGGCGGCCGACATCCGGGACGCCGTCTCGCCCGACGAGATCCTCTTCGTCGTCGACGCCATGATCGGCCAGGACGCCGTCACGACCGCCGAGGCCTTCCGCGACGGCGTCGGCTTCGACGGCGTGGTCCTCTCCAAGCTCGACGGTGACGCCCGCGGTGGTGCCGCGCTCTCCATCCGCCAGGTCACCGGCAAGCCGATCATGTTCGCGTCGAACGGCGAGAAGCTCGACGACTTCGACGCGTTCCACCCGGACCGGATGGCCTCCCGCATCCTCGACATGGGTGACCTGCTCACCCTGATCGAGCAGGCGGAGAAGACGTTCAGCCAGGAAGAGGCCCAGAAGATGGCCTCCAAGCTGGCGTCCAAGAAGGGCCAGGACTTCACCCTGGACGACTTCCTGGCCCAGATGGAACAGGTCAGGAAGATGGGCTCCATCTCGAAGCTCCTCGGGATGCTGCCGGGCATGGGCCAGATCAAGGACCAGATCAACAACCTGGACGAGCGGGACGTCGACCGCACCGCCGCGATCATCAAGTCGATGACCCCGGGCGAGCGCCAGGACCCGACGATCATCAACGGCTCCCGCCGCGCCCGTATCGCCAAGGGCTCCGGTGTCGAGGTCAGCGCGGTCAAGGGGCTCGTCGAGCGGTTCTTCGAGGCCCGCAAGATGATGTCCCGCATGGCGCAGGGCGGCGGCATGCCGGGCATGCCGGGGATGCCGGGCATGGGTGGCGGCCCCGGCCGCACCAAGAAGCAGCCGAAGCAGGCCAAGGGCAAGCAGCGCTCCGGCAACCCGATGAAGCGCAAGCAGCAGGAGCTGGAGGAGGCCCAGCGCCGCGAGGCCGCGGCCCAGGGCGGCGCCTTCGGCCTGCCGCAGCAGGGCGCCCAGGACTTCGAGCTGCCCGACGAGTTCAAGAAGTTCATGGGCTGAGTTCACCGGTGCGGGTGCCAGGGGTTGGTCCGTGTCGTACGGTCCGCATATGACCAACCCCGCGCCGCCGCGCAAGTCACCCGACCAGCCCTGGCGTACCGAGGGGGCTCCCGAGGAGCCCCCGAAGCCGCCGAACGGCGGGCGTCGGATGCACGGCGGCTGGTGGCGGCTCATCGTCACGGCACTGGTCGTGTACCTGCTGGCCAACCTGGTGCTGTCCTACTTCGACGAGGCGAACGAGCCCACCGTCTCGTACACCGAGTTCAGCAAGCAGGTGGACGCGGGCAACGTCGAGAAGATCTACGCCAAGGGCGACTCGATCCAGGGGCAGCTCAAGAAGAAGCAGAAGAACCCCGAGGGCGGCGGCGACTACACCAAGTTCAACACCGAGCGCCCCTCGTTCGCCGGGGACGACCTCTGGACCAGCCTGACCAAGCACAACGTGACGGTCACCGCCGAGCCCGTCGTCCAGCACCGCAGCTTTCTCGCCAATCTGCTGATCTCACTGGCGCCGATCATCATCCTGGTCGCGGTGTGGGTCTTCATCGCCCGCCGGATGAGCGCCGGGCTCGGCGGCGCGGGCGGCATGCTGGGCCGCAAGGCGCCGCCCAAGCCGGTCGAACTGGAGCCCGGACAGCAGCGGACCACCTTCGAGGACGTGGCCGGCATCGACGAGGTCGAGGGCGAGCTCAACGACGTCGTCGACTTCCTGAAGAACCCCGACGCCTACCGGAAGATGGGCGCCAAGATGCCGCGCGGTGTGCTGCTCGCCGGCCCGCCCGGCACCGGCAAGACGCTGCTCGCGCGGGCCGTCGCCGGCGAGGCGGGGGTGCCGTTCTTCTCGGCGTCCGCCTCCGAGTTCATCGAGATGATCGTCGGCGTCGGCGCCTCCCGCGTGCGGGAGCTGTTCGCCGAGGCCCGCAAGGTCGCCCCCTCCATCATCTTCATCGACGAGATCGACACCATCGGCCGGGCCCGCGGCGGCGGCGCCTCCATGGGCGGGCACGACGAGCGCGAGCAGACCCTCAACCAGATCCTCACCGAGATGGACGGCTTCTCCGGCTCCGAGGGCGTCATCGTCATCGCGGCCACCAACCGCGCCGACATCCTCGACCCGGCGCTCACCCGGCCCGGCCGCTTCGACCGGGTCGTCCAGGTCTCGCCCCCCGACCGCACAGGGCGGGAGGCCATCCTCCAGATCCACACCCGTCAGATCCCGCTCGCCGAGGGCGTCGACCTCGCCCAGGTCGCCCGCACCACCCCCGGCATGACCGGCGCCGAACTGGCCAACCTCGCCAACGAGGCCGCCCTCCTCGCCGTCAAGCGCAAGCAGGACAAGGTCACGCAGTCCGACCTCTCGGAGGCCCTGGAGAAGGTCCAGCTCGGTGCCGAACGGCCCCTGGTCATGCCCGAGGAGGAGCGGCGCAGGACCGCCTACCACGAGAGCGGGCACGCCCTGCTCGGCATGCTGCAGCCCGGCGCCGACCCGGTCCGCAAGATCACCATCGTGCCGCGCGGCCGCGCCCTCGGCGTCACACTCTCCACGCCGGACGCCGACAAGTACGCGTACACCGAGGAGTACCTGCGCGGCCGGATCATCGGCGCCCTCGGCGGCATGGCCGCCGAACAGGTCGTCTACGGCGTGATCACCACCGGCTCGGAGAGCGACCTGGAGCAGGTCACCGGCATCGCCCGCGGCATGGTCTCCCGCTGGGGCATGAGCGAGGAGGTCGGCCGCCTCTCCGCCCTCCCCAGCGACGCCCAGCAGGCCTACGGCCTCGCCGCCGCCCCCCAGACCCTCGACGCCATCGACACCGAGATGCGCCGCATCGTCGACGAGTGCTACGAGGAGGCCCGCCGCAAACTCCGCGACCACCGCGGCCAGCTGGACGCCCTCGCCCAGGCCCTCCTGGAGAACGAGACCCTGGAGGAGGCGGACGCCTACCGCATCGCGGGCATCACCCGCCTGACCAAGGACCTGGACGAGGCCTGAGCGCCCCGTAGGGGCGCGGGGAACTGCGCGACCAGCCACGACGGCGCCGCAGACGAACGACGGCGGCACCCCCCTCAAGGAGGCGGCCCCCTCAGCGGAGCGTCAGCGCACGCGTGCGACCAGGTACCGGAACACGTTCGCCATCCACACCGTGCCGTCCGGCCGCTGGTGCGGGTGCAGCGCCTCCGCCAGCTCCTTGCCGACCTGCTCCTGGTCGGTCGCCGCGATCGCCGCGTCGAACAGCCCCGTCGACAGCAGCCCCCGTACCGCACTGTCCGCGTCGGCGTACCCGAACGGGCAGGAGACCCGCCCCGAACCGTCGATCCGCAGCCCCGCCCGCTCGGCGACCTCCTCCAGATCGTCCCGGCGGGCCGGACGCCACCTGTTCGTACTGCGCAAAGGATCGGCCAATTTCGCGGCCACCCGCAGCACGGACGAGGTCGCACAGCGCTCCGGCGGGCCCCAGCCGACCAGCACCACGGCCGCCCCGTGCCGCGCCAGCGGCGTCGCCTCGGCGAGCAGGCCGGCGAGCCCTTCGGAGTCACCGGCCAGGCAGCCGATCGGGTCGAAGGCGGTGATCAGGTCGTACGCCGGTGTCCGCGCGCCCGCCAGGTCCCCGGGCGTGCCCTCGACGATCCGGGCGGCACCGCGCGAGCGGGCGCCCGGGGCCGGGTCGGGCAGCAGGCGCTCACGGGCGAGGGCGAGGCGTTCGGGGGAGGAGTCGACACCGGTGACCGCGGCCCCTCTGGTCGCCGCCATCAGCAGGGCGAGACCGGATCCGCAGCGCAGGCCGAGCAGCCGGGTGGCGGGGCCCACTTCGAGTCGCTCGTGGACGGTCTCGTAGAGCGGGACCAGCATCCGCTCCTGGATCTCGGACCAGTCACGCGCGCGTGCCCACAGGTTCACGCGGGGGGTCGAGTCCGCGTGAGACCGGTGCTGCCGCACGAGCGTAGGTGTCATAGGTAAGCGCCCCAATCCGCCGAGAGTTACGCACTGACCGATTCCGTGGCCCCCGTGCCGTGCGCTCGCACTTCCCACCTATGCCACATAACTCCGGGCTCGCGGTGGCGTCCAGGGGTCGCGGGTCCCGGCTTGTGCGGGCGCTGTGACTGTGGCGAGATTTCACATCCCGGCAACGTGGGGCTCTACCATCGGACCCGTGACACGGCGGTTCTGGCCATGGTCGGCCGCCCGGGGGGACCGGCCGACGCCGGACGACGACGGGCTCCGGAGTAACGTCGGGGCCCTCGGCGACGCTGACCGGGGTAGCGTCCTCCGCCACGAGAGCGACCGAAACGCCTCTTGCGCCTCCGCCGACCACAGCCTCCCCGGCGTCCCGGCCGGGAGTACGCGTCGGGTCGTACGTCAGACTACGCACCGGCTTGGTACGAGCTGTGAGGCTTCTCCGCAGATCAGCGCACCCGTACTCGTCTCCACGCATCAGCGGCAACTGACGGGTACGTGCAAATTATTTGGGATGGCCCGGAATAGGAACACAGCGGCACCCCCGCTCGTTGTCATTACGTGAGCACGACACAGACACCACCTGTTCTCGCCGCAGAGCTGGCAGAGGCGTGGGCCGACATTCAGCGGTACCACCCCGAGCTGCCCGACCTTGCCGCGCCAGAGTCCCTGATCGGGGAGTCGTCGTCCGCGTGCGGTCACGAGCTCTCCTTCGAACGGCTGCTCCATGAGGCAGTCCACGGCATCGCCGCTTCCCGCGGAGTCCGCGACACCTCCCGGGCCGGCCGCTACCACAACCGCAGATTCCTCGCGATCGCCGAGGAGCTGGGCCTGGACCACCCCGACGAGCCGCATCCCAGCAGCGGCTTCTCGCTGGTCACGCTCAACCCCGAGGCCAAGCGCCGCTACCGCCCGACCATCGAGAGACTGCAGCGCGCTCTCAAGGCGCACACGGTGGCCACCTCCGCGGACACCTCGCGCACCTTCCGCGGCCCGGCCGCCCGCCACGGTTCGTCCGGCGGCGGCGTCCGGGTCAAGGCGGTGTGCGACTGCGGCCGCAACGTCCGGGTGGTCCCGTCGGTCCTGGCCCAGGCCCCCATCGTGTGCGGCGGCTGCGGCAAGCCGTTCCGCATCCCGGAGGTCGTCGGAGCGGCGTGACTCCGGCGGACGACTGCTCGTGGCAGCCGTAGCCATCGCCACGCCGTGACGCCGGCCGGCGCACCCGACGTAACCACCTCCACGCCGGGTGCGCCTCCGGTGTGCCCTCGCACGGCCGCCGGACAGAGCGACCCGCAGGATGTGGCACAATGGCTAGCTGTACTCGACAGCCGCACAGGACCCCTCTCTCCTCCGGCTGACGCGTCCATCGGGCACTCGGGTACCGCAACCCCACGCGGCAGTCTCGCCGTGCCCAACCACGTCAAAACCAGGAGAACCCACTCCCGTGGCAGTCAAGATCAAGCTGAAGCGTCTGGGCAAGATCCGTTCGCCTCACTACCGCATCGTCGTCGCCGACTCCCGCACCCGCCGTGACGGCCGTGCGATCGAGGAGATCGGCAAGTACCACCCGACCTACAACCCGTCGGTCATCGAGGTGGACGCCGAGCGCGCCGCCTACTGGCTCGGCGTCGGCGCCCAGCCGACCGAGCCCGTGCTCGCCATCCTGAAGAAGACCGGCGACTGGCAGAAGTTCAAGGGCGAGCCCGCCCCGGCTCCGCTGCTCGTGGCCGCTCCGAAGGCCACGCGTCCGTCGTTCGAGGCGCTCGGCGGTGACGACGAGGGCAAGGGTGAGGCGATCACCCAGAAGAAGAAGGCTGAGAAGAAGGACGAGGCCGCGGCTGAGTCCGAGTCGACCGAGGCCTGAGCAGCATGCTCGAAGAGGCGCTTGAGCACCTCGTGAAGGGCATCGTCGACAACCCCGACGATGTGCAGGTCGCCTCGCGCGACCTGCGCCGTGGACGCGTGCTGGAGGTCCGGGTGCACCCCGACGACCTCGGCAAGGTGATCGGCCGCAACGGCCGCACCGCGCGTGCCCTGCGCACCGTCGTGGGTGCCATCGGCGGTCGCGGAGTCCGCGTCGACCTCGTCGACGTCGACCACGTCCGCTGACGCTTATCGCAACCGGCTCGGGCCGGGGAGGGCCGTAACCGGCTGTCCCCGGCCCGCAGTCGTATGAGCAGGCCGAGCCGGCAGAGCAGGCCGAGCAGGAGATGACAGGAGAACAGGCACAGTGCAGCTCGTAGTCGCACGGATCGGCCGCGCCCACGGCATCAAGGGCGAGGTCACCGTGGAGGTACGTACCGACGAACCGGAGCTCAGGCTCGGGCCGGGCGCCGTACTCGCCACCGATCCCGCCGGCGTGGGACCGCTCACCATCGAGACGGGCCGCGTGCACAGCGGCCGCCTGCTCCTGCGCTTCGAGGGCGTCAAGGACCGCACCGGCGCCGAGGCCCTGCGCAACACCCTCCTGATCGCCGAGATCGACCCGGAGGAACTGCCCGAGGGCGAGGACGAGTACTACGACCACCAGCTCATGGACCTGGACGTGGTCACCGTCGACGGCACCGAGGTCGGCCGGATCACCGAGATCTCGCACCTGCCGTCCCAGGACCTGTTCATCGTCGAGCGCCCCGACGGCAGCGAGGTGATGATCCCCTTCGTCGAGGAGATCGTCGTCGAGATCGACCTGGAGGAGCAGAAGGCGGTCGTCGCGCCGCCGCCCGGCCTGATCGACGACCAGGCCGAGATCGCGTCCTCCCGGGACGAGTCGTAATGCGCCTCGACGTCGTCACGATCTTCCCCGAGTACCTGGAACCGCTGAACGTCTCGCTGGTCGGCAAGGCACGCGCGCGTGGACAGCTCGACGTCCATGTGCACGACCTGCGCGCGTGGACGTACGACCGGCACAACACCGTGGACGACACCCCGTACGGCGGCGGCCCCGGCATGGTCATGAAGACCGAGCCCTGGGGCGACGCCCTCGACTCCGCGCTCGCCGACGGCTACGAGACCGGCTCGCACGCCCCCGCGCTGATCGTCCCCACCCCCAGCGGCCGCTCCTTCACCCAGGAACTCGCGGTCGAGCTCTCCGAGCGGCCCTGGCTGATCTTCACACCGGCCCGCTACGAGGGCATCGACCGGCGGGTCATGGACGAGTACGCCACCCGGATGCCGGTGTACGAGGTGTCCATCGGCGACTACGTGCTCGCCGGCGGCGAGGCGGCCGTACTGGTGATCACGGAGGCCGTGGCGCGGCTGCTGCCCGGCGTCCTCGGCAACGCCGAGTCGCACCGGGACGACTCCTTCGCGCCCGGCGCGATGGCGAACCTCCTGGAGGGCCCCGTCTACACCAAGCCGCCCGTCTGGCGCGGCCGGGACATCCCCGAGGTGCTGGTCAGCGGCCACCACGGCAAGATCGCCCGCTGGCGCCGGGACGAGGCGCTGAAGCGGACCACCGCCCACCGGCCCGACCTGATCGAGCGCTGCGACCCCAAGGCCTTCGACAAGAAGGACCGCGAGATGCTCTCCATCCTGGGCTGGGCCCCGGACCCGGAGGGCGCCCCGCACGGCCGATTTTGGCGCAGGCCAGAGGGCGTGGAAGAATAGGTCGCTGTTGTGCGTCCGTCCGGCGTGCGCCCCTGCCGCAGGGGGACACGACGCCCGCCCCGACCCGCACGGCAGACCTCATGGAACACCTAGTTTCCGTTGATGACCTGTGGCATCAGCGAGGAAAGCAGACGAAATGTCTCACCTGCTCGACACCGTCGACTCCGCGTCGCTGCGCAGCGACGTCCCGGCCTTCCGCCCGGGTGACACCGTCAACGTCCACGTCCGCGTCATCGAGGGCAACCGCTCCCGTGTGCAGCAGTTCAAGGGCGTTGTGATCCGCCGCCAGGGCAGCGGTGTCCGCGAGACCTTCACGGTCCGCAAGGTCTCCTTCTCCGTCGGCGTCGAGCGCACCTTCCCGGTGCACACCCCGATCGTCGAGAAGATCGAGCTCGTCACCCGTGGTGACGTGCGTCGCGCCAAGCTCTACTACCTGCGCGACCTGCGCGGTAAGGCCGCGAAGATCAAGGAGAAGCGCGAGCGCTGATCTCGCGCGACGGGATTCTCATCGGGGCCGGATAACATCGGGCCCCGATGGACACCGAAGCACAGCCGACGGAGCGCGACCGCTCCTCCTGCCCCGAACCAGGGGCCGTGGAGGACCGGTCGCGTTTCGCGTTGCTGACCCGGGTCACCGACTGGCTGCCGGGCGGCCGGATCACGCTGACCCTCTTCACCTGCCTGGCGTTTTTGCTCGTCCTCAACACTTTCGTGGCGCAACCATTCCAGATTCCCAGCGGATCCATGGAACAGGGATTGAGGATCGGAGACCGCGTTCTCGTAAATAAGTTGGCGTACGGTTTCGGTGCCGAGCCGCGCCGCGGCGATGTCGTCGTGTTCGACGGAGCCGGGTATTTCGGGGACGCCGACTACATCAAACGCGTTGTCGGTGTGGGAGGAGACCATGTGGTCTGCTGCGACAAGAAGGGGAGGATCGAAGTGAACGGCCGGTCGGTCGACGAGACCGCGTTCCTCTATCCGGGGGACACCCCCTCCACGGTCGCCTTCGACGTCGTCGTCCCCGGCGGGAGGATCTTCGTCCTTGGTGACCATCGCAGCGACTCCAGCGACTCCCGCGACCACCTCGGCTCGCCCGGGGGCGGCATGATCCCCGTCGGGAAGGTCATCGGCCGGGCCGACTGGATCGTCTGGCCGTACGCGCACTGGACCCGCCTCACCCGTCCCGCCGCCTACGCGCGCGTGCCGGCGGCGGGAGCGGCCCATGGGTAACCGCGGCAAACCGCGCGGCGTGCCCACCGACGCCGTCTCCACCCTGCTGCCCACCGGGGCCCGGCGCGCCGCCAGCCCGTCCGGCGGCCGCAGCCGCGCGGAGCGGCGCCAACTGCAGCGCAAGGTGAAGCGCAAGCGCCGGCGCGGCGCGATGCGGGAGGTCCCGCTGCTGGTCGGGGTGGCCGTCCTGATAGCGCTCGTACTGAAGACCTTCCTCGTCCAGGCCTTCGTGATCCCCTCGGGCTCCATGGAGCAGACGATCCGGATCGGCGACCGCGTCCTCGTCGACAAGTTCACCCCCTGGTTCGGATGGCAGCCGCACCGCGGGGACGTCGTCGTCTTCCACGACCCGGGCGGCTGGCTGGCCGACGAGCAGACCACCAAGACGAACGACCCGGTGGGCGTCAAGCAGGTCAAGGAAGGGCTCACCTTCATCGGCCTGCTGCCCTCCGCGAACGAGAAGGACCTCATCAAGCGGGTCATCGGGGTCGGCGGCGACCACGTCAAGTGCTGCGACTCGCAGGGCCGGGTGACCGTCAACGGCGTACCGCTGACCGAGGGCGACTACCTGTATCCCGGGAACGCGCCGTCCACCCAGGAGTTCGACATCACCGTGCCGCAGGGGCGGCTCTGGGTGATGGGCGACCACCGGGGCAACTCGGCCGACTCCCGGGCGCACCAGGACACCGACTACGGCGGCACGGTCCCGGTGAGCAACGTGGTGGGCCGGGCCAAGTGGATCGGCTGGCCGTTCGGGCACTGGACCTCGCTCGATGAACCTAAAACCTTCGCAAGCGTTTCTGACTCTGTGTCGGGGTCGACCGCGTCCCCCCAGGTGTCGCATAGGGTTGCCTCCGACGATCCGAACGGATACATCCAACTCCCGACCCCTGCGGAACTCCCGCTCGTTATGGGAGTGGTGGGCCTGCGCCGGGGATGGCGCGGGCGGCGGCACAGAGTAAGGAGCTGGCGTGGGGGATGTGGCGGTTGGCGCACGGTCGGGACACGACGGCGAGGAGCACAGCGGGCGCCCCGAGGAGAATGTCCCCAGCGCAGACAGCGGTCTGACCTCCGGGAATGACACCGGCGCGGCCCAGGACGGCGGTCCGGCGGACATGCTGTCCTCCGGCGGCGCGGGCGGCGGCCGGGACGGGGAGCCGGGCGAATCGGCGGCGCCCGCGCCGAAGAAGCCCCGCTCCTTCTGGAAGGAGCTGCCGATCCTGATCGGTATCGCGCTGGTGCTGGCGCTGCTGATCAAGACGTTCCTGGTGCAGGCGTTCTCGATCCCCTCGGACTCGATGCAGAACACCCTCCAGCAGGGTGACCGCGTCCTGGTCGACAAGCTCACCCCGTGGTTCGGCTCCAAGCCGGAGCGGGGCGAGGTCGTGGTCTTCCACGACCCGGACGACTGGCTGGCGGGCGAGCCCACCGCCCAGCCGAACGCGGTCCAGACCTTCCTCAGCTGGATCGGCCTGATGCCGTCCGCCCAGGAGAAGGACCTCATCAAGCGGGTCATCGGCGTCGGCGGCGACACCGTCTCCTGCAAGGGCAGCGGCCCGCTCATGGTCAACGGCCATGCGCTGAACGAGCCTTATGTGTACCCGGGCAACACCCCGTGCAGCGTCGACGACCAGGGCGGCCAGTTCACGGTGAAGGTGCCCAAGGGCTACATCTGGGTGATGGGCGACCACCGCCAGAACTCCCGCGACTCGCGCTACAACCAGTCGGACAAGCACCACGGCATGGTCCCGGTGAAGGAGGTCGTCGGCCGCGCCATCGTCAAGGCCTGGCCGATCAACCGCTGGGGCACGCTGCCGGTCCCGGACACCTTCGACCAGTCCGGCATCAACACGCAGTCGTCCGCCGCCGCCTCCCTCTCGGTGGCCCCGCAGGGCGTGGCCGTCGCGGCCGTCCTGCCGATCGCGGTGTGGCGCCGTCGGCGGGGCGAGCGGGTCGGGTCCAAGTTCGGGAAGCGGTAACCGGCACATGTGAAACCCTTGGGGAGCTTGTGACCAAGGGCGCCGGAGAAGGGCTGCCCCTGCCCGGTACCGCCGGGTAGGGTGCGGCCTCATGGGTGGCGAGAGCACGATACGTACGGCCCCGCGCAGCGGTGCGGGCACCAGCACGGGCACGGCGCAGACCGGCAGCGGGCTCGGACATCGGTTGTCCGGGGTCGCCGTCGCGCTGGGCATCGTGCTGTTCCTCGGGGGATTCGCCTGGGGCGCGGTGGTGTACCGGCCGTACACCGTCCCCACCGGGTCGATGACCCCGACGATCAACGCCGGGGACCGGGTCCTCGCCCAGCGGATCGACGGCAGTGAGGTGCGCCGGGGTGACGTCGTCGTCTTCCACGACAAGAGCTGGGTCACCAACGCGGACGTCGTCAAGCGGGTGGTCGCGGTCGGCGGGGACACGGTCTCCTGCTGCACGGACGGCAAGCTGACGGTCAACGGCAAGCAGATCGACGAGCCGTATCTGCCGGCGGGCAGCCTCGCCGAGATCCAGGACTTCCCGTCCGTCACCGTGCCCAAGGGCCGGCTCTTCCTCCTCGGTGACGAGCGCCAGGGCTCCCTGGACTCCACCGCCCACCTCACGGACGCGGCGAAGGGCACGGTCGCCACCAGTGCCGTGACCGCCCGGGTGGACTCGATCGTCTGGCCGATGAAGGGCATGCTCAAGCGCCCGACCGGCTTCGAGACCCTGGGCAGCCTGTCCCGGCCGGGCCCGATCCGCACCATCGAGATCATGATCGTGGTCGGTGCCGTGCTGGTCCTCGCGGGCGCCGCGTACGGCCCGGTCGCGAACCTGCTGAGCCGTTCCCGCACCGGTGGCCGTACCGACCGTACGGAGCCCGCCGGTGCCCGCTGAGGCGCTGTCCGAGGGCGGCCCGCGCAAGGTGGCCCGGGTGGTCCTGCTCGACCCCGACGACCGCATCCTGCTCCTGCACGGCCATGAACCGGACGACCGGGCCGACGACTGGTGGTTCACGCCCGGCGGCGGACTGGAGGGCGACGAGACCCGTGAGCAGGCCGCACTGCGGGAACTCGCGGAGGAGACCGGCATCACGGAGGTCGAACTCGGCCCGGTGCTGTGGCGGCGGATGTGCTCCTTCCCGTTCGCCGGCCGCCGCTGGGACCAGGACGAGTGGTACTACCTGGCCCGTACGACGCAGACGTCCGTCCGGGCCGAGGGCCTGACCGAGCTGGAGCGGCGCAGTGTCGCCGGAGCACGCTGGTGGACGTGCCAGGAACTGACCCGGGCACATGAGACGGTGTATCCGACCAGACTCGCCGAGCTGTTCCGTAGGCTGCTCGACGAAGGTCCCCCCGTCAGGCCCGTGACCCTTGACACGGAAATCGTCTAGGGGCGCGCGGGACTGGCGCACAATGGTGGGATCGCACGGCTGAAGGGGAACATGCCATGAGCGCCGAGGACCTCGAAAAGTACGAGACCGAGATGGAGCTGAAGCTCTACCGGGAGTACCGCGATGTCGTCGGTCTGTTCAAATACGTGATCGAGACCGAACGGCGCTTCTACCTCACCAACGACTACGAGATGCAGGTGCACTCGGTCCAGGGCGAGGTGTTCTTCGAGGTGTCCATGGCGGACGCCTGGGTCTGGGACATGTACCGGCCGGCCCGTTTCGTGAAGCAGGTCCGTGTCCTCACGTTCAAGGACGTGAACATCGAAGAGCTGAACAAGACCGACCTGGAGCTTCCGGGCGGCTGACCCTCCTGGGGTGATCGCTCGTGTGGGTGACGGAGTTGTCCACAACCGCTGAGTAACTCACCAAGATCAACTTCTGGGTGGGGGATGCGTGACGGTTGGCGCCGGAGGTGGTGCCGACATGAACACGAATCTGGCACGCAGTGCACTCGGCAAGTACGGCGAGACGCTGGCCGCGCGGCGGCTGACGGAGGCCGGTCTGACGGTCCTGGAGCGCAACTGGCGCTGCGGCAGGACGGGCGAGATCGACATCGTGGCCCGGGACGGCGACGTCCTGGTCGTCTGCGAGGTCAAGACCCGGCGGGCGGGTGTCTTCGAGCACCCCATGGCCGCGGTCTCCCCGGAGAAGGCGGAGCGGCTGCGCGGCCTCGCCGAACACTGGATCCACGCCCACGGCGGGGCACCGCCGGGCGGCGTCCGCATCGACGTGGTCGGGGTGCTCCTGCCCCAGCGCGGGGCACCCGTCGTCGAGCACGTGCGGGGGGTGGCCTGAGATGGGCTTCGCGCGTACCTGCTCGGTGGCCCTGGTGGGCGTCGAGGGCGTGGTGGTCGAGGTCCAGGCCGACCTGGAGCCCGGCGTCGCCGCGTTCACCCTGGTGGGGCTCCCGGACAAGAGCCTCACGGAGAGCAAGGACCGGGTCCGGGCCGCGGTCGTCAACTCGGGGGCGACCTGGCCTTCGAAGAAGCTGACGGTGGGGTTGAGTCCGGCGTCGGTGCCCAAGAGCGGCAGCGGCTTCGATCTGGCGGTCGCCGCGGCCGTCCTCGGGGCAGCCGAGCGGATCGATCCCCGGGTGCTCGCCGAGATCGTGATGATCGGAGAGCTGGGCCTGGACGGCCGGGTCCGGCCGGTCCGGGGCATCCTGCCGGCCGTGCTGGCCGCCGCCGACGCCGGATACGAGCAGGTGGTCGTCCCGGAGAGCGCGGTCCCGGAGGCATCGCTGGTGCCCGGGGTGTCGGTGCTGGGCGTCCGCAGCCTGCGCCAGCTGATCGCGGTCCTCACCGACGAACCGGTGCCCGACGAGGAGCCGGTCCCCGGAGAGATCCGCCCCGACCCCTTCATCGCGGGGCTGGCCCTCCCCGGCATGGGACTCGGCACCGGCATGGTGACCGGCGAGCATGCGCCGGATCTGGCGGACGTCGCCGGGCAGCATGTGGCCCGGGCCGCCCTGGAGGTGGCCGCGGCAGGGCGGCATCACATCTTCTTCAAGGGCCCGCCCGGCGCGGGCAAGACCATGCTGGCCGAACGGCTGCCGGGACTGCTGCCCGAGCTGGGCCGGCAGGAGTCCCTGGAGGTCACGGCCGTCCACTCGGTGGCCGGGATGCTGCCGCCCGGTCATCCCCTCGTGGACAGGGCGCCCTACTGCGCCCCGCACCACTCGGCCACCATGGCCTCCCTGGTCGGCGGCGGGACGGGCCTGCCGCGCCCGGGGGCGGTGTCCCTGTCCCACCACGGCGTGCTCTTCCTGGACGAGGCCGCCGAATTCCACAGCAGCGTCCTGGACGCCCTGCGCCAGCCGCTGGAATCGGGGCATGTCGTGGTCGCCCGGGCCGCCGGGATACTGCGGATGCCCGCGAGGTTCCTCATGGTCCTGGCCGCCAACCCCTGCCCCTGCGGCCGGTACGGCACCGCCGGTGACGTCTGTGAGTGCCGGCCCTCCTCGATCAAGCGGTACCGCGCCCGGCTCTCCGGCCCCCTGATGGACCGGGTGGACCTCCGGGTGACCGTCGAACCGGTCGCCCGGGCGGAACTGCTGCGGCTCCACACCGGTGCCGAGACCTCCGCCGCGGTGGCCGACCGGGTGCGCACGGCCCGGGAACGGGCTGTCGGCCGCTACGAGGGTCTGCCCTGGCGCACCAACAGTGAGGTCCCCGGCCATGAGCTGCGCACCCGCTGGCATGTCCAGCCGGGCGCGCTCCACAAGGCCGAACTGGACCTCGACCGGGGTCTGCTCACCGCCCGCGGCCTCGACCGGGTGCTCCGGGTCGCCTGGACCCTCGCCGATCTGGCGGGCCACGACCGGCCCACGGCCAATGACGTCAACCTGGCTCTGGAGCTGCGCACCGGCGTCCGCCGCGGTGCGGTCCTGGAAGGGATCGCCACATGAGCGACGCCGAACTGCTCGCCCGGGTCTTCCTGGCCCGGGTCGTCGAGCCCGGGGACGAGGTGGTCGGGCGGTGGGTGCGGGAGTGGGGCGTGGGGGAGGTGGTGGGGCGGTTGTGCGGCGGGGGCGCGGCGCTGCCCGGTGTCGGTGACAAGCGCTGGGCGGGGCTGCTGGCCCGGGCGGCGGTGGCCGACCCCCGCGCGGACCTGGCCGTCGCCCGGGAGGCCGGCGCCCGGTTCGTGGCCCCCGGTGACGCGGAGTGGCCCAGCCAGCTCGACGACCTCGGTGACGCCCGCCCCCTCGGCCTGTGGGTGCGCGGCCGGCCCAGCCTGCGGATGTGGGCGCTGCGGGCGGTCGCCGTCGTCGGGGCCCGGGCCTGCACCGAGTACGGGGCGCACATGGCGGCCACCCTCGCCGCGGGGCTCGCCGAGCACGGCTGGGTGGTGGTGTCCGGCGGCGCCTACGGCGTGGACGGCGCCGCCCACCGCGGGGCCCTCGGCGCCGGCGGGGCCACCGTCGCCGTGCTGGCCTGCGGGGTCGACCGGCCCTACCCCCGAGGACACACCGAACTGATCGGCAGGATCGCCGAACAGGGACTGGTGGTGGGGGAGTTGCCGCCCGGCGAGCACCCGACGCAGAGCAGATTCGTGCTCCGCAACCGGGTCATCGCGGCCCTCACCCGGGGCACCGTCGTGGTGGAGGCCGCCCACCGCAGCGGCTCCCTGGTCACCGCGCGGGCGGCCCAGCGGCTCGGCCGCTTCACCATGGGCGTGCCCGGGCCCGCCACCAGCGGCCTGTCGGCCGGGGTGCACGAATTGCTCCGGGGGGAGGCCGTCCTGGTCACCGACGCCGCGGAAGTCGTCGAACTCGTGGGTGACATGGGCGCGCTGGCCCCGGCCAGACGCGGCCCGGTCCTCCCGCGTGACCTGCTGGAACCCGTCGCCCGGCGGGTCCTGGCCGCCCTGCCCGGGAACCGGCCGGCCTCACCCGAAGAGGTGGCACGCGGCGCGCAGACGTCCGAGGACGAGGCCGTCGCCAGGCTGTACGAACTCCGAGCACTTGGTTACGTCGAACGACACGGCGACGGCTGGAAGTTGACACGCCAGGCGATGATCTCGGTCCGGGACGGTCGGAGTCGGTGCTGACCGAGCGTGTTCGGCCGTCCGGGGGAACGCCCGACGCCCTTGGGAATTCCCGGAGTTGACACCTCCCGGTGATCACGCAGAGCGACGCGCCGAGCGCGGCCGGACGTGCCGTACAGGGGGTTCGCGCAGGGGTGGAGCCGCACTGTTCGCGCACCGCGACTCCTCAGTCACGCTACGCTCACGAAAGCCCCGACGCAGACCGCGCCAACCGACATCAGACCGACACCTCGCCCGGTACATCCTCATCGGCTCATCACGCAGCACATCACAGCACTTCCTGGCACTTCACGGCAGAACGGCACAAGGCGACGAATGCCCCAGCACACCTCCGGGTCCGACCGGGCGGCCATCCCCCCAGCCGCCCGCGACGGTGGCAGCGTGCGGCCGCCCGCTCCCTCGACGCTCGACGAGCTGTGGCGGTCGTACAAGGCGACAGGGGACGACCGGCTGCGGGAGCAGCTGATCCTGCACTACTCGCCGCTGGTCAAGTACGTGGCCGGGCGGGTGAGCGTCGGTCTGCCGCCCAATGTGGAGCAGGCCGACTTCGTCTCCTCCGGGGTGTTCGGGCTCATCGACGCGATCGAGAAGTTCGACGTCGACCGGGAGATCAAGTTCGAGACCTACGCGATCACCCGGATCCGCGGCGCCATGATCGACGAGCTACGGGCGCTGGACTGGATCCCCCGTTCGGTGCGGCAGAAGGCCCGCAACGTCGAGCGGGCCTACGCGACCCTGGAGGCGCGGCTGCGGCGGACGCCGACGGAGGGCGAGGTCGCCGGTGAGCTGGGCATCGAGGTCGACGAACTGCACGCGGTGTTCAGCCAGTTGTCGCTGGCCAACGTGGTGGCGCTGGAGGAGCTGCTGCACGTCGGGGGTGAGGGCGGGGACGGGCTCAGCGTCATGGACACGCTGGAGGACACCGCCGCGGACAACCCCGTGGAGGTGGCCGAGGACCGGGAGCTGCGGCGGTTCCTGGCGCGGGCCATCAACACCCTGCCGGAACGCGAGAAGACCGTGGTGACCCTCTACTACTACGAGGGCCTCACGCTCGCCGAGATCGGGAACGTGCTGGGGGTCACCGAGAGCCGGGTCAGTCAGATCCACACCAAATCGGTGCTGCAGCTACGGGCGAAGCTGGCGAGTTTCGGCCGCTGACCGGCGGCTTTCGAGCCGCGGTCGCCGGGAGTGACCCGTGTCCCCGTCGCGCTGTCTCCCCTCCGGCGCGGCGCGTCCGTAGAGTGGTTGACGTGCCAAGGATTCGAGCGGCCTCCGTGGCCGAGCACCGGTCGATGCAGCGAGCCGCCCTGCTGGACGCGGCGCGGTCCCTCCTGTCCGAGGGCGGGACGGAGGCGCTGACCTTCCCGGCGCTCGCCGAGCGGACCGGGCTGGCCCGGTCGTCCGTCTACGAGTACTTCCGCTCCCGGGCCGCGGTCGTCGAGGAGCTGTGCGAGGTCGACTTCCCCGTGTGGGCGGCGGAGGTCGCGGCGGCGATGCGGGGCGCGGCCTCCGCCGAGGGCAAGGTCGAGGCGTATGTGCGCCGGCAGCTGGCCCTGGTCGGCGACCGGCGGCACCGGGCGGTGGTCGCGATCTCGGCGAGCGAGCTGGACGCGGGGGCCCGGGAGAAGATCCGCGCCGCGCACGGCGGACTGGTCGCGATGATCGTGGAGGCCCTGGGAGAACTGGGTCACGAGCAGCCGCGACTGGCGGCGATGCTGCTGCAGGGGGTCGTCGACGCGGCCGTACGCAGAATCGAGCTGGGCGCCGCCGAGGAGCCCGACGTCATCACGGACGCGGCCGTGGCCATGGCACTGCGGGGCGTGCGGGGCTGAGGTCGGGGTGGGGTCGCTTACCGGCGCTGGCCGGGTGCCGCCGCGCCCACCCGTGCCGCCCTGCGGCACGCCTGCCCGCAGCTGAGCGAGCTGGAAAGAGACCGCGGCTGCAGCGCCCCTTCAGGGGCGCGGGGAACTGCGCGATCAGCCCCCACCCACCCGCGGCCGCGCAACCCGCCGCAATCACCCCTCCGGCAGCGGCACCCCCAGCACCGGCAGCAGTCGGGACGGACCGACGTCCAACAGCCACGGCGGCAGCAGGAGCAACGGGTCCAGATACGTCTCCCCGCGCAACAGACCCCAGTGCACACACGCACTCGCACCGCAATGCGCGCCCGCCGGCTCCACGGTCCCCACCACCTGACCCGCCGCGACCTCGTCCCCCTTCTCGACCGTCGCCGTCACTGGTTCGTAGGTCGTGCGCAGGTCCGTCCCCGTCAGGGCCACCGACACCACCCCCCTCCCCGCCACCCGCCCCGCGAAGGACACCCGGCCCGCCGCGACCGCGCGTACCGGCTCGCCCGCGGACGCGGCCACGTCGACGCCGCGGTGTCCGGGGCCGTAGACCGTCGCCGGCGGCTCCCAGCCGCGCAGGACCGGTGGCCGTACCCCCACCGGCCAGGCGCGGGCGATCGCCGGTACCGGTGGTGACGGAGGGGTGTCCGCCCGCGCCGCCGCCACCGCCAGGACCAGCGGCAACACCGTCGCCGCCACCACCCACCGCGTCACCTGTCGCATCACTCGTCGCATGATCACCATGCCCGAACCGTCTCGCGCCCCCGCCGATCATGGCCGGTACCTGTGGATTACTCCCGGGTTGTGGACAGCGGCGTCACCCGGTACCCCGCGGGTCCCGTACACTTCTGTTGGCGATCCGGGTCACCGGGTCGACTTCGCACGCCCCGACATCGGGTCAGTAACACGATCCGGGTCAGCGCTTCTCGGTCCTTCGCGGCACAGCGCACACGGGCGTCAGGCGCGGGAGCCGTCCGGTACCCGCGGCACAACCGAGAAATTCAAGGAGATACGGCCATGGCCGTCGTCACGATGCGGGAGCTGCTGGAGAGCGGCGTCCACTTCGGTCACCAGACCCGTCGCTGGAACCCGAAGATGAAGCGCTTCATCTTCACCGAGCGCAACGGCATCTACATCATCGACCTGCTCCAGTCGCTGTCGTACATCGACCGCGCCTACGAGTTCGTCAAGGAGACCGTCGCCCACGGCGGCACGGTCATGTTCGTCGGCACGAAGAAGCAGGCGCAGGAGGCCATCGCCGAGCAGGCGACCCGCGTCGGCATGCCCTTCGTCAACCAGCGCTGGCTGGGCGGCATGCTCACCAACTTCTCGACCGTCTACAAGCGTCTGCAGCGTCTCAAGGAGCTCGAGCAGATCGACTTCGAGGACGTCGCCGCGTCCGGTCTGACCAAGAAGGAGCTTCTCGTGCTCTCGCGCGAGAAGGCCAAGCTGGAGAAGACCCTCGGCGGTATCCGCGAGATGTCCAAGGTTCCCAGCGCCGTCTGGATCGTGGACACCAAGAAGGAGCACATCGCGGTCGGTGAGGCCCGGAAGCTCAACATCCCGGTCGTCGCGATCCTCGACACCAACTGCGACCCCGACGAGGTCGACTACAAGATCCCGGGCAACGACGACGCGATCCGCTCCGTCACCCTGCTCACCCGCGTGATCGCCGACGCGGTCGCCGAGGGCCTCATCTCCCGCTCGCGTGTCGCCACCGAGGGCAAGGGCGACAAGGCCGCCGGCGAGCCGCTGGCCGCGTGGGAGCGCGACCTGCTCGAGGGCGAGAAGAAGGCCGACGAGGCCGAGAAGCCGGCCGAGGCCGCTGCCGAGACTCCGGCTGCCGAGACCCCGGCCGCCGAGGCTCCGGTTGCCGAGGCTGCCGCCGAGGCTCCGGCCGCCGAGGCCGCTGCCGAGACCGAGGCTGTCGCCGAGGCCCCGGCCGCGGACGCCGAGCAGGCCTGACCCGTCAGCGTTGACGGCGGGGGCGGCGACATCCCGTACGCCCCCGCCGTTCACCCATAGGTTCGCGCTCTACATCTCGGTGTAGATCGTGGATCGGGCAGATCTTCCGACTTCGAGAAAGACTTACGACTCATGGCGAACTACACCGCCGCTGACGTCAAGAAGCTCCGCGAGCTCACCGGCGCCGGCATGATGGACTGCAAGAAGGCGCTGGACGAGGCCGAGGGCAGCGTCGAGAAGGCCGTCGAGGCGCTCCGCATCAAGGGCCAGAAGGGCGTCGCCAAGCGCGAGGGCCGCTCCGCCGAGAACGGCGCCGTGGTCTCCGTCATCGCCGACGACAACTCCTCCGGTGTCATCGTCGAGCTGAAGTGCGAGACGGACTTCGTCGCCAAGGGTGACAAGTTCCAGGCCGCCGCCAACCAGATCGCCGCGCACGTCGCCGCGACCTCCCCGGCCGACCTCGACGCCCTGCTCGCCTCCGAGATCGAGCCCGGCAAGACCGTCCAGGCGTTCGTGGACGAGGCCAACGCCAACCTCGGCGAGAAGATCGTCCTGGACCGCTTCGCGCAGTTCTCCGACGGCTTCGTGACCGCGTACATGCACCGCACGATGCCCGACCTGCCCCCGCAGATCGGTGTCCTCGTCGAGCTGGACAAGCCGAACGCCGAGGTCGCCAAGGGCATCGCGCAGCACATCGCCGCGTTCGCCCCGAAGTACCTCGCCAAGGAGGACGTGCCGGCCGAGGTCGTCGAGACCGAGCGCCGCGTCGCCGAGGAGACCACCCGCGCCGAGGGCAAGCCCGAGGCCGCGATCGCCAAGATCGTCGAGGGTCGTCTGAACGGCTTCTTCAAGGACGCCACGCTGCTCGGCCAGCCGTACGCGCTCGACAACAAGAAGTCGGTCCAGAAGGTTCTGGACGAGGCCGGTGTCACCCTGAAGCGCTTCTCGCGCATCAAGGTCGGCATCTGAGTCCGTACCGCGATCGACGCGCGACCCGCGGGGAAATCCCGATAGGGTCGTTCGACAGCAGTCGTCCGTACGCACCGCCACACCCAGGGCGTGACGGACGGCGGCAGATCTGACGAGGAGGCCATTGCCGCGCATGGGCAGCGAAAAGCGACCCCACCGGCAATGGCCTTCTTCGTATGTGCACCACGTGAAAGAGGCGGGATCTCCATGACCACCAAGGCCCAGAAGAGCGACGACGGCAAAGTACGCGGCCGGTTTCTGCTGAAGCTGTCCGGAGAGGCCTTCTCCGGCGGGGGCGGCCTGGGCGTGGACCCCGACGTGGTGCACAAGATCGCCCGTGAGATCGCGGCCGTCGTCCGCGACGGCGCGCAGGTCGCCGTCGTCATCGGCGGTGGCAACTTCTTC
Organism: Streptomyces sp. NPDC048288; assembly: GCF_043201555.1. Taxonomy (NCBI): domain Bacteria; kingdom Bacillati; phylum Actinomycetota; class Actinomycetes; order Kitasatosporales; family Streptomycetaceae; genus Streptomyces; species Streptomyces sp. NPDC048288. The sequence continues at coordinate 132,363 of NZ_JBICZD010000009.1, read as the reverse complement.
CGCGGCGCCGAGCTCCAGCAGCGCGGCATGGACCGGGCCCGCTCCGACTACATGGGCATGCTCGGCACCGTGATGAACTGCCTCGCCCTCCAGGACTTCCTGGAGAAGGAGGGCATCGACAGCCGGGTGCAGACCGCGATCACCATGGGGCAGGTCGCCGAGCCGTACATCCCGCTGCGCGCCGTGCGCCACCTGGAGAAGGGCCGCGTGGTCATCTTCGGCGCCGGTATGGGCATGCCGTACTTCTCCACCGACACCACCGCCGCCCAGCGCGCCCTGGAGATCGACGCCGAGGCGCTGCTCATGGGCAAGAACGGTGTGGACGGGGTCTACGACTCCGACCCCAAGACCAACCCCGACGCCGTCAAGTTCGACGCCCTCGGCTACGGCGAGGTCATCACCCGCGAGCTGAAGGTCGCCGACGCCACCGCGATCACGCTCTGCCGCGACAACAAGCTGCCGATCCTGGTGTTCGAGCTGCTGGCGGAGGGCAATATCGCCCGCGCCGTCAAGGGTGAGAAGATCGGCACGCTGGTGGGTGACCAGGGCGGCCGGGCCTGACCGGCACCGCCTGACGCACCCTGACCGGGGGATGGACAATGTCCTGCCGGTCGGGAACCGTGCAGGAAAGAAGACGCGACGCAGCCGGCCGCCGCAGCCGGGCCTTACTCAAGACACGCAGGAGCAAGTGGTGATCGAAGAGACCCTCCTCGAGGCCGAGGAGAAGATGGAGAAGGCCGTCGTGGTCGCCAAGGAGGACTTCGCCGCGATCCGCACCGGCCGTGCGCACCCGGCGATGTTCAACAAGATCGTGGCCGACTACTACGGCGCGCCGACGCCGATCAACCAGCTGGCCTCGTTCTCCGTGCCGGAACCGCGCATGGCGGTCGTGACCCCGTTCGACAAGACGGCCCTGCGCAACATCGAGCAGGCGATCCGCGACTCGGACCTGGGCGTCAACCCGAGCAACGACGGCAACATCATCCGGGTGGTGTTCCCCGAGCTCACCGAGGAGCGCCGCCGCGACTACATCAAGGTCGCCAAGAGCAAGGCCGAGGACTCCCGGGTGTCGATCCGCTCCGTGCGCCGCAAGGCCAAGGAAGCGATCGACAAGCTCGTCAAGGACGGCGAGGTCGGCGAGGACGAGGGCCGCCGCGGGGAGAAGGAGCTCGACGACACCACGCACAAGTACGTCGCACAGGTGGACGAGCTCCTCAAGCACAAGGAAGCGGAGCTTCTCGAAGTCTGATGAACGACTCATCCTGGGGAGCCCCGCCGCCCGCCGGGCCGCAGACCGGGCAGGCCGGACCGCAGGCCGGAGCCGGGTACTGGGCGCCGACCGATCAGGGCACCGGCCAGGGGTACGACTACGGTCAAGCCGCCGGTCAGGGGTACGCGCACGGCTCCGGGCAGGGGTACGGGAACGGTCATGCCCACGGCTACGGCCAGGGGTATGTCCAGGGAGCCGCCCCGGCGGGTCCCGCGTACGATGCGCATGACGCGCAGCAGACTCGCCCCATGCCCATCGTGCCCGACGACGTACCCGCGTACGGCTCAGACCAGGACGACGATCGGGGGGCCGCTCGGCTGGGCGGCCCCTTGTTCCGAGACGAGGCGTTCCGCGAGGGGACGTTCCACGACGGGACGTCCCGCGACGACACCCCGTCGGCGCAGCCCCTGCCTCACGCGGCGGCGCCGCAGAATCCGGAGCCCATGCCCGACGCCCCCCAGCCGGCGCCCGCGCCGCAGAAGAAGAGCGCGGGCCGGGACCTGGGTGCGGCCATAGGGGTCGGCGTCGGACTGGGCGTCGTGATCGTGGCGTCCCTGTTCGTCGTCAAGGCCGTCTTCGTCGGCGTGGTCGCCGTCGCGGTCGTGGTGGGTCTGTGGGAGCTGACCAGCCGGCTCCAGGAGCGCAAGGGCATCAAGGCGCCCCTGGTCCCGCTGGCGCTCGGCGGCGCCGCGATGGTCGTCGCCGGCTACGCCCGGGGGGCCGAGGGCGCCTGGGTCGCCCTGGCGCTCACCGGGCTCGCGATCCTGGTCTGGCGGATGACGGAACCGCCGGAGGGCTACCTCAGGGACGTCACCGCGGGCCTCTTCGCGGCGTTCTACGTCCCGTTCCTGGCGACGTTCGTCTCCATGATGCTCACCGCCGACGACGGCCCGCGGCGGGTGATCACCTTCCTGCTCCTCACCGTGGTCAGCGACACCGGCGCCTACGCGGTCGGCTGGCGCTTCGGCACCCACAAGCTCGCCCCCCGCATCAGCCCCGGCAAGACCCGCGAGGGCCTGGTCGGCGCGGTGCTGTTCGCCATGGTCGCGGGCGCGCTGTGCATGCAGTTCCTGATCGACGACGGCACCTGGTGGCAGGGCCTGCTGCTGGGCCTCGCGGTCGCCGCCAGCGCCACCCTCGGCGACCTCGGCGAGTCCATGATCAAGCGCGACCTGGGCATCAAGGACATGGGCACCCTCCTCCCCGGGCACGGGGGCATCATGGACCGGCTGGACTCGCTCCTGCCGACGGCTCCGGTGGTGTGGCTGCTGATGGTGCTGTTCGTGGGGAGTGGCTGACGTAGACCCGTCGTCGTAGACGAGCCCCCGTCCTTCGCAGGGCGGGGGCTCGTCGGGTTGTCGGCCCCGGATGACGCAGCAGAAATCGCATGGTCGGACAGGCCGGAGGCAGACTCCCTGTGAGGACGCTGTGTCCTCCGACGCGCAGGGAGTGTGCCCATGCCCCTCGACCCGGCCCCGGCCTCCACCCCGTCACCGACCTCGCCGCCTCCGCCGGTGCGGTTCTGGTCCGTCGACGACCTGCCCGCCCTCGACCCCGACCCGTTCCTGGACGAGATGATGCGCGAGGAGCCGGTCACCCGGATCAGGCTCGCGCATGGCGAGGGGCACGCCTGGCTGGTCACCCGGTACGAGGACGTCCGCTTCGTCACCTCCGACCCGCGCTTCTCGCGGGAGGCGGTCGTCGGCCGCGACGTCACCAGCATGCGCCCGGAGCCCGTCGCCTCGCAGACGGCCGGTCTGCAGTACATCGACCCGCCCGGACACAACCGGCTGCGCCGGGTCGTCGCCCGTGCCTTCACCGGGCGGGCCATGCAGCGGCTGCGGCCGATGGCCGAACGCAGGGCCGCCGAACTCCTCGACGTGATGGCCGCGGCGGGCCCGCCGGCCGACCTCATGGAGCAGCTGCACGGCCCCTTCCCGATCGCCGTGATCCGGGACTTCCTCGGCGTCGACGAGAAGGACTGGCACCGCTGGGCGGAGACCGGCGAGGCGCTGCTGTCCGCCGGCCCCGACGCGGAGGAACGCGCCCGGGAGGCCGCCCGGGCCACCCGGGCCCGGCTCGCCGAACTGCTCCAGCGCCGCCGCGCGGAGCCCCGCGACGACCTCGCCGGCGTGCTCGCGCAGGCCGCGGCCGACGGCGAGCTGACCGACGACGAGGCGATCTCCCTGGCCACCGCCATCCAGGTCAGCGGCGGCCACGCGGTCCGCAACAACAGCGGCTCGATGATGTACGCGCTGCTGACCCGCCCCCACCACATGGACCGGCTGCGCCGCGAGCCCGAGCTGCTCCCCAAGGCCGTGGACGAGCTGTTCCGCTACGTCCCGCACCGCAACGGCGTCGGCATCCCACGGGTCGCCGTCGAGGACGTCGAGGTCGGCGGCCAGCTGATCCGGGCCGGCGAGGTCGTCTACAACGCGTACGTCGCCGCCAACCGCGACCCCGCGGTCTTCCCCGACCCGGACGTCGTGGACTTCGACCGCACCAACGGCCCCCACCTCGCCTTCGGGCACGGCCCGCACCACTGCATGGCCGCGATCATGGCCCGCATGGAGGCCGAGATCATGATCGGCTCGGTCCTCACCCGCTTCCCCGGCATCCGGCTCGCCGTTCCGCCGCGCGAGGTCGAGTTCCAGCGCCGGGGCCTGATCCGCGGACCGCGTAGGCTGCCCGTGACCTGGTGACCGAGGAGGCCACGCGATGCTGACGACCACCTATGTGCCCGGCGCTCCGAACTGGCTCGACCTGGGCAGCCCCGACACCGGGGCGAGCGCCGCCTTCTACGCCGCCGTCCTCGGCTGGGAGCACCGGTCGGCGGGACCGGAGGCGGGCGGCTACGGCTTCTTCCTCCAGGACGGCCGGACGGTCGCGGGCCTGGGCCCGCTCACCGAGGAGGGCGCGAGCCCGTCCTGGACGCTGTACTTCCACACCCCGGACGCCGACGCCACCGCCAAGGCCGTGGAACAGGGCGGCGGCCGGGTCCGGGTCGCCCCGGGGGACGTCTTCACCTTCGGACGGACCGCCGCCTTCACCGACCCCACCGGCGCGGACTTCGCGGTCTGGCAGCCCGGCGACACCCAGGGCCTGGACCTGGTCGGCGACCCCGGCAGCCTGTCCCGGGCGGAGCTCTACACCACCGACGCGAGCACGGCGAAGGCCTTCTACACCTCGCTCTTCTCCTGGCAGACGCGCGATGTGCCGATGGGCCCCGGACTGACCTACACCGTCCTCACCCCGGCCGGCGCCGGCCCGCAGGCGGCCCTGGGCGGACTGATGCAGTTGCCCCAGGCCAACCTCGACGCCGGTTCGACGCCGGAGTGGCACCCGTACTTCGAGGTGACCGACTGCGACGCCACCTCCGCCAGGGCCGTCGAGGCCGGAGCCGTCGTCCTCATCCCGGTCACCGAGGCACCGGGCATCGGCCGCTTCGCCATGTTCCTCGACCCCGCCGGCGCCCTCTTTGCCCTCATCACGACGGCCCGCGCCTGAGCCCCGCCCGCACCGGGCCCCACCGGGCGAAACCTTCGGTCACAGGTCACCCAAGTGGATCTGCGACACTGGTACCACCATGCCCAAGCCCGGAGAACTCACTTTCGTCGCCCCGCGCGGAGCCAAGAAGCCGCCGCGGCATCTCGCCGATCTCTCGCCCGCCGAGCGCAAGGACGCGGTGGCCGAGACGGGGGAGAAGCCGTTCCGTGCCAAGCAGCTCTCGCAGCACTACTTCGCGCGGTACGCGCACGACCCCGAGCAGTGGACGGACATCCCGGCCGGCTCCCGGGAGAAGCTGCGCGAGGCGCTGTTCCCCGAGCTGATGACCGTCGTACGGCATCTGTCGACGGACGAGGGCACCACCCGCAAGACGCTGTGGCGGCTGTTCGACGGCACGCTCGTGGAGTCGGTGCTGATGCGCTACCCGGACCGGGTGACGATGTGCATCAGCTCGCAGGCGGGGTGCGGGATGAACTGCCCGTTCTGCGCGACGGGGCAGGCGGGCCTGGACCGGAACCTGTCCACCGCGGAGATCGTCCACCAGATCGTGGACGGGATGCGGGCGCTGCGGGACGGGGACGTGCCCGGCGGGCCCGCGCGGCTCTCGAACATCGTCTTCATGGGGATGGGCGAGCCGCTCGCCAACTACAAGCGGGTGGTCGGCGCCATCCGGGCGCTCACCGATCCCGCCCCGGACGGTCTCGGGCTCTCGCAGCGGGGCATCACCGTCTCGACCGTCGGACTGGTCCCGGCCATCAACCGGTTCGCCGACGAGGGCTTCAAGTGCCGGCTGGCGATCTCCCTGCACGCGCCCGACGACGAACTGCGCGACACCCTCGTCCCCGTGAACACGCGGTGGAAGGTGCGCGAGGTGCTCGACGCCGGGTTCGAGTACGTCGAGAAGAGCGGCCGTCGGCTCAGCATCGAGTACGCCCTCATCCGGGACATCAACGACCAGGCGTGGCGCGGTGACCGGCTCGGCCGGCTGCTCCGCGGCAAGCCCGTGCACGTCAACCTGATCCCGCTGAACCCGACGCCGGGCTCCAAGTGGACCGCCTCGCGGCCCGAGGACGAGAAGGCGTTCGTCGAGGCGATCGCCGCCCACGGGGTGCCCGTCACCGTACGGGACACCCGTGGCCAGGAGATCGACGGCGCCTGCGGTCAGCTCGCGGCCACCGAGCGGTAGGATCTGGCCACCACATCTTCATATTCCGACAGGGGAGCGCCACAGCGCTGAGAGTGCGGCAATCGGGCCGCAGACCCTCTGAACCTCGCCCAGGTCATTCTGGGTAGGAAGTTCGGTCATCACTCAAGCTGTTGCGCCCTGCCCGCACACCGCGGGCAGGGCCGCGTCTCTTCCTGGTCCACCCCAGGAGGAAAACACCAGTGCACACCACGCACACCAAGGCCTTCGTGGCCGCGGCCATAGGGCTCGGTCTCGTCACGCTGTCCGCGTGTTCGTCGTCGGGTTCGGCGGCCGACTCCAAGACCGTCACCCTCGTCAGCCACGACTCGTGGGCCGTCTCCAAGAACGTGCTCCGGGACTTCGAGAAGCAGTCCGGCTACCAGGTGAAGGTCCTCAAGGACGGCGATGCCGGGCAGGCCGTCAACAAGGCGATCCTGACCAAGGACAACCCGCAGGGCGACGTCTTCTTCGGCGTCGACAACACCCTGCTCTCCCGCGCCCTCGACAACGGCCTCTTCCAGCCGTACGCGGCGAAGGGGCTCGCCCAGGTCGGCACGGAGTACCAGCTCGACGCCGGCAAGCACCGGGTCACGCCCATCGACTACGGCGACATCTGCGTCAACTACGACAAGGCGTACTTCAGCGCGCACAAGCTGACCCCGCCCACCTCGTACGCGGATCTCGTCAAGCCGCAGTACAAGAACCTCCTCGTCACCGAGAACGCGGCCACCTCCTCGCCGGGGCTGGGCTTCCTGCTCGGGAGCGCGGCTCAGTACGGGGACAGCGGCTGGCAGGGCTACTGGAAGAAGCTCAAGGCCAACGGCGTCAAGGTCGTCGACGGCTGGGAGCAGGCCTACAACGAGGAGTTCTCCGGCTCCGCGGGCGGCAAGAAGGCCAAGGGCGACCGGCCGCTCGTGGTGTCGTACGCCTCCTCCCCGCCCGCCGAGGTGATCTACGGCGACCCGAAGCCCAGCACCGCGCCCACCGGTGTCGCGACCGGCACCTGCTTCCGGCAGATCGAGTTCGCGGGGCTGCTGAGCAACGCCGGGAACAGCAAGGGCGGCAAGGCGCTCATCGACTTCCTGGTCTCCAAGGAGTTCCAGGAGGACATGCCGCTGAACATGTTCGTGTACCCGGTGGTGAAGGGCGCGAGCGTGCCCGCCGAGTTCACGAAGTACGGTCCCGCCGCCCAGGACCCCGAGACCATGGCGCCCGAGAAGATCGCCGCCAACCGTGACCAGTGGGTCAAGACGTGGACGTCTCTCGTACTGAAGTAGCGGCCGGGCGCGGGAGCGCGGCGCGGCTCGGGCTGATGCTCGTGCCCGTCGCGTTCTTCGGTGTCTTCTTCGCCTGGCCGGTCGCGGCGATCGTCACCCGCGGCCTGAAGGCCGACGGGGTCTGGCGGTTCGGGCGGATCGCCGATGTCCTCGGCCAGTCCGACATCCGGCACGTGCTCTGGTTCACCACCTGGCAGGCGCTCGCCTCCACCGCGCTCACCCTGCTGGTCGCGCTGCCCGCCGCCTACGTCTTCGCCCGCCTCGACTTCCCGGGCAAGCAGGTGCTGCGGGCCGTGGTGACGGTCCCCTTCGTGCTGCCGACGGTGGTGGTCGGGACCGCCTTCCTGGCGCTCGTCGGGCGCGGCGGACTGCTCGACGAGCTGTGGGGCGTACGACTGGACACCACCGTCTGGGCCATCCTGCTGGCGCATGTCTTCTTCAACTACGCCGTGGTCGTACGGACCGTGGGCGGGCTCTGGGCCCAGCTGGACCCCCGGCAGGAGGAGGCCGCGCGGATGCTCGGCGCCTCCCCGCTTGGCGCCTGGCGGAAGGTCACCCTGCCCGCGCTCGCGCCCGCCGTGGCCGCCGCCGCGCTGATGGTCTTCCTGTTCACCTTCACCTCCTTCGGCGTGGTGCAGATCCTCGGCGGCCCCACCTTCTCCACCCTCGAAGTGGAGATCTACCGGCAGACCTCGGAGATCTTCGACCTCTCCACGGCCGCCGTCCTCACCCTCGTGCAGTTCGTCGCGGTCGGCGCGATCCTCGCCGTGCACGCGTGGACGGTGCGGCGGCGGGAGAGCGCGCTGCGCCTGGTCGCCCCGGAGGCCACCGCGCGCCGGCCGCGCGGGACCGGGCAGTGGGCGCTGCTCGGCGGGGTCCTCGCCACCGTCGCCGTCCTCCTCGTGCTGCCGCTGGCCGTGCTGGTACGGCGGTCGCTCGACGGCGGGTTCGGGTACTACCGGGCGCTCGGCGACGCCGACGGCGGCACCTTCCTGGTCGCGCCGATCGAGTCGGTCGTCAACTCGCTGCAGTACGCGGCCGTCGCCACCGCCGTCGCCGTGCTGATCGGCGGTCTCGCCGCCGCCGCGCTGGCCCGCCGGGACGCGGGGAGACTCGTACGGGGTTTCGACACGCTGCTGATGCTGCCGCTCGGGGTGTCCGCGGTGACCGTCGGCTTCGGGTTCCTGATCGCGCTCGACAGGCCGCCGCTGGACCTGCGCCAGTCCTGGATCCTCGTCCCGCTCGCGCAGGCGCTGGTCGGCGTGCCCTTCGTCGTACGGACCATGCTGCCCGTGCTGCGGGCCGTGGACGAGCGGCTGCGGGAGGCGGCGGCGGTGCTCGGGGCCTCGCCGTGGCGGGTGTGGCGGGAGGTCGATCTGCCGCTGGTGCGGCGGGCGCTGCTGATCGCGGCGGGCTTCGCCTTCGCGGTGTCGCTGGGGGAGTTCGGGGCGACCGTGTTCATCGCGCGCCCCGACAACCCGACGCTGCCGGTCGCGGTGGCCCGGCTGCTGTCCCGCCCCGGTGATCTCAACTACGGCCAGGCGATGGCCCTTTCCACGATTCTGATGGTGGTGTGCGCGGTGGCGCTGCTGGTGCTCGAACGGCTGCGGACCGACCGGACGGGGGAGTTCTGATGACCCTTCTCGAACTGGAGCGGGCCACCGTGCGGTTCGGCGGGCGGGCCGTGCTCGACGCCGTCGGCCTCGCGGTCGCGGAGCACGAGGTGGTGTGTGTGCTCGGCCCGAGCGGGAGCGGCAAGTCGACGCTGCTCAGAGCGGTGGCCGGGCTGCAACCGCTGGACTTTGGGCGGGTGTTGCTCGATGGCCGGGACCAGACGCGGGTGCCGGCGCACCGGCGGCAGGTCGGGCTGATGTTCCAGGACCATCAGCTGTTTCCGCAGCGGGACGTGGGCGGGAACGTGGCGTTCGGGCTCCGGATGCGGGGCGCCGGCCGCGCGGAACAGGCCGAGCGGGTGGGCGAGTTGCTGGAGCTGGTGGGTCTTCCGGGCGCGGACCGGCGGGCCGTCGCCGGGCTCTCCGGCGGCGAGCAGCAGCGGGTGGCGCTGGCCCGCGCGCTGGCGCCCCGGCCCCGGCTGCTGATGCTCGACGAACCCCTCGGCCAGCTCGACCGCTCGCTGCGGGAGCGGCTGGTGGTCGAACTCCGGGAGCTGTTCGGGCGGTTGGGTACGACCGTGCTCGCCGTCACCCACGACCAGGGCGAGGCGTTCGCGCTGGCCGACCGGGTGGTGGTGATGCGGGACGGCCGGATCGCCCAGTCCGGCACGCCCCTGGAGGTGTGGCAGCGGCCCGCCGACGCGTTCGTGGCCCGCTTCCTCGGCTTCGGCAACGTGGTTCCGGCGACTGTCGAGGGGGCGGTCGCGGTGACGCCGTGGGGGAAGCTGCCGGTGCCCGGGACCGCGCCCGAGGGGGCGCACACGCTGCTGGTCCGGCCCGCCGGCGTACGGCTGGTGGCGGCCGACGCGGGGCTGCCCTGCACGGTGGCCGCCCGCACCTTCCAGGGCACCCATGTCACCGTCCACCTCCAGCCCCGGGACGGCGGCCCCCGGCTGGAGGCGGCCTGCGCGCTGCGGGAGGCCCCGGAGGCGGGGGACGCGGTGGGCGTGGAGTTCGACGCGGCGGAGACCGTCGTACTGGACTGACGGAGACCGCCGTATCGCACCGAGGCCCCCGGGAACGGCCGAGGCCCGCCCCCCGGGGATACGGGGACGGGCCTCGACGGTGTGCTGGGTGGTGCCGGCGGTGCTGGCGTTACGGTGTTGCTCGGGGAAGTACGTCAGCTGCCGCTGTGGGCACCGCGACGGCGCATGCCGAACCAGACGGCGCCGCCGCCGACCGCGACCAGCGCGGCGGCGATACCGGCGATCAGGCCGGTGTTGGAGTTGGCACCGGTCTCGGCCAGGTTCGACTCGCCGACCGCCGGGGACGGGGCGTTGCTCGACGTGCCGGCCGGGGCGGTGCTGCTCTCCGACTCCGACGGGGCCGGGGAGTCCGACTCGGCCGGGGTGGACTCCGACGCCGACGGCGACGGCGTGGCCGAGTCCGACGGGGACGGGCTGGCGCTCTCCTCCGTGGCGCAGGCGGTGGAGGGGGTCGTCAGGTTGGGCGTGATGTCCTTGTCGATCTGGAACTTCTCGGTGTCGACGACCACGTGGACCCGGTACTCCGCGTTCGGCTTCCAGTCCTCGGAGAAGGTGACCTTCGTGCCGGCCTTGGAGCCCTTGACGGTCTGGGCCTCGCCGACCTGCTTGGCGTCGGCCCCGTTGTTCTCGAGGAAGACGGTGATGGTGGCCGACGTACCGGAGGCGTCCGTGTCGGTGACGACGATGGAGCCGTTGGCGCCGTCGCAGGTGGCCTCGGCGGAGAAGTCGGAGATGTTGCACGCGAGGGCGGAGCCGGAGACGCCCAGCGTCAGCGCGGCCGACGCGGCGGCGACACCCAGGATGCGCACGGAACTACGTGCACTGCGGCGGGATATGGACACGTTTGTCCTTACTGAGTGCATAACTGCGGGGGGCTGAGGGGAAGTTGACGCAACGGTGAGGTGAGGCATCAGCATTCCCAAGAGGCTCACAGGTCTATAAGCGCTCCGTAAGTAGTGTCAATGCATATGCGGTCCACAGGCGTTGACTTTGCCTGCTTATTAAGTGCTGAGACGTTTCACCGCGTGTGAAGCTTGCTCGATCCGGTCAACCAGGGCGATACGGGACGCCATCGCGCGCTCCCCGGCGAGCGAGGTCAGCAACTGCCAGGCCGGCAGCTTCTCCCTCCAGTGCGCCTCGTCCACGAGCACCATCGGGGTCGGTTCGCCCCGCGACTCGTAGTAGTTGGGCGTCGCGTTGTCGAAGATCTCCTGTACGGTCCCGGCCGCGCCCGGCAGGAACACCACACCGGCGTTGGAGCGGGCCAGCAGGCCGTCCTCGCGGGTGGCGTTGGCGAAGTACTTGGCGATGTGCGCGGCGAAGGCGTTCGGCGGCTCATGGCCGTAGAACCAGGTGGGGATGCCCACCGAAGGGCCGCCGTCCGGCCAGCGCTCGCGGACCTCGAAGGCGGCGCGGGCCCAGTCGGTGATCGACGGCCGGAACGACGGGGTCTTGGCGAGGAGCCGGAGCGCCTCCTCCAGCATCCCGTCGTCGAAGGGGGCCGCGTACGCGCCGAGGTTCGCCGCCTCCATCGCGCCCGGGCCGCCGCCGGTCGCCACCGTGTACCCGGCGCGCGCGAGTTCGCGGCCGAGCCGGGCGGCACCGGCGTACGCGTCCGTGCCGCGTGCCATGGCGTGCCCGCCCATCACGCCCACCACCCGGGCGCCGGCGAGGAGTTCGTCGAGCGCGTCGGAGACGGCGTCGTCGTGGATCGAGCGGAGCATCGAGGCGAATATGTCGCCGTCCGACCTGGTCCGCTGGAACCAGGCGTACGAACGGGCGTCCGGCGTCGCCTCGTAGCCCTCGGCGAGCGACTCGAACAACTCGCCGGGCGTGTACGCGAAGGCGCGGTACGGATCGAAGGGGAGGTTCGGCACCGGCGGGAACACCAGGGCGCCGGACGCGCCGACCCGGGCGGCGGCCTCGGGGGACATCGGGCAGCCGAGGAAGACGGCCCCGGTGGTGTCGGTGGTGAGCAGGGCGTCCGTACGGTCCGTCAGATCGACGGCCTGGACGCGGTACTGGGCGAGCGTGCCGGGCCCGGCCACGACCTCGTCGAACTCGGCGAGCGACTCGATCTCGCGGTCGTGGGCGGCGCGGTGGGGCCGCGTGGGCCGCGGCCGGGCGGGGTCGGGCTGGGCGGGTGTCGGATGCACCCGCCCACTCTAGGTGTCAGCCCTGCACGGCCGCCGGGTCCATCCACATGACCTCCCAGGAGTGGCCGTCGAGGTCGTCGAAGGAGCGGCCGTACATGAAACCGTGGTCCTGGACGTCGTCGTTGGCGGTGCCGCCGGCCGCGACCGCCTTCTCCACCAGCTCGTCGACCTTCTCGCGGCTCTCCGCGCTCAGGCAGATCAGCACCTCGCTGGTCTTGCGGGAGTCGGCGATCTCCTTCTTGGTGAAGTCGGCGTAGCGCTGCCTGCCGAGCAGCATCGCGACGATCGTGTCGCTGATCACGACACAGGAGCAGTCGTCGTTGCTGAACTGCGGGTTGATCGTGTAGCCCAGCTCCGTGAAGAACTTCCGCGACGCGGCGACGTCGTCGGTGGCCAGGTTCACGAAGATCATCTGCTGGTACATGGGGGCCTCTCCCTCGGGTGTGACGTGCTGTTCGGGGGGTTGGACCGGAGGGTGCCGCGAAAGTCATCGGCGGTCGCCGGATTTCTTCGTACGGCCTTTCAGGGGGCGAGCGGCAGTGCGGCGAGGTCGGCGATCAGCAGGGTGAGGGGGCCGAAGAGGGCCAGCAGGGCGCCGGCGCGCAGGGCGGCCGCACCGCGCAGCACGGTGGCCGGGGCGCCCAGCCGGAGCAGGGCCTCGGTGGTGCCGGCGCGGGACTGGCGGGCCTCCACGGCCGCGGTGAGGAGGGTGGCCACCGTGCAGCCGGCGACCACCAGGCCGCCGAGGGCGGTGAGCGGGCCGTAGGCGGGGGCGGCGCCGTCGTAGCCGTAGAGCGTGCCGGCCGCGAAGGCCGCGGAGGCGACCGCGCAGACGACACCGAGGGGGCGGCCGATCCTCGTGGCCTCCGCCATCAGGACGCGGCCGGCGAGCAGGCGGCGGGCGCCGGGGCGGGCGGCCTGCAGGAGCCGGCCGCAGAGGTGGGTGAGACCGGGGGCGGCGAGGACCAGGCCGAGAGCGGTGAGCGACCAGCCGGCCAGGCCGCCGGCGGGGCCCACGACGAGGCCGCCGGGGAGGGTGGTCCGGGGGGTGGCCCCGGTGGTGCCGGCGTAGGACTCGACGGCGAGCCCGGCGGCGAGGACGGCGATGCCCCAGGGGAGGCCGGTGGGGGGCTGGGTGGGTACGGGAGGGGCGGGTAGGGCGGGTACTGCCTGGTCCTCCGCGGCCGCCCGGACGTCCTGCGGGGCGGAGGAGGGGGCGTCCTGCGGGGAGGCCTGGGCGTCGTCGTCGGCGGCGGCTGTGTCGGCGTCGGCGGGGCGGGGCGGGCGTTTGAAGAGGCGGGCGCCGAAGCGGCCGTAGGCGCCGAAGGTCTCCTCGGGGGTTCCCGTGCCGTACGCGCCGAAGCGGCCGTACGCGCGGGGGCCCGGGTGGGGGAGGTCCCGGGGGCGGAGGGTCAGGGCCACGGCGGCGGAGGCGAGCACCGGGGGGACGGCCAGGAGGGTCAGGGCCGCCGGGAGGGGCAGGGACCTGTCCGCTGCCAGGAAGTCCTTCGCGGCGCCGTCGAAGGGCATGCCGGTGAGGTCGCCCCGGAGGTGGAGGAAGACCAGGAGGGCCAGCAGGGAGCCCAGGACGCAGGCGAGGGCCGTGTTCAGGGCCGCGACGGCCATCAGCCGGGCCGGGCCCAGGCCGAAGGCGGAGAGGCCGGGGCGGGGCCTGGTACCGGGGTCGGTGCGGGCGACGGCGACCGCGAGGTGCACCGTGGCGGCGAGCGGGATCGCGCACCAGGACAGCCGCAGGAGCGCCCCCGTCGGGTTCCCCGGGTGGGCCAGCGCGTAGCCGAGCGCGGACAGCAGCAGGAAGCCCGTGCCGGCGGCCGCCGTCGCCACCAGGAGGCGGCGCAGGTGGACGGCCGGGTGGGCGACGCGGGTCAGACGGAGAGCGAGCACTCGGCCCGGCCTTCCGACTCGGTGACCGGCGGCAGGTGGACGGTGTTCACCCGGCGGCCGTCCAGGAGCGGGATCCGGCGGTCGGCGAGGTCCGCCGTCTCCGCGTCGTGCGTGGCGAGGACGACCGTGATGCCGTGCGAGCGGGCCGCCGTGGTGAGGGTGCGCAGGACGTGCGCGCGGTCCGCGCGGTGCAGGGGGGCCGTCGGCTCGTCCGCGAAGAGGATCGTCGGGGCGGGCGCGAGGGCGCGGGCGATGGAGACGCGCTGGCGCTCGGCCTGCCGGAGTTCGGCCGGGCGGCTGTGGGCCCTGTCGCCCACGTCCAGGCGTTCCAGCCACTCCAGTGCGGCCACCTTGGCCCGGCGGCGGCCGGTGCCGCGCAGCATCAGGGGCAGTGCCGTGTTCTCCCAGACGTTCAGCTCGGGGACGAGCACCGGGGCCGGGTCGATCCAGCCGAAGCGGTCGCGGCGCAGCCGTTCACGGGTGACCGGGCCCATCCGGTGCACGGCCGTGCTGTTGAACCAGACCTCGCCGCCCTGTGCCGGGACCAGACCGGCCAGGCACCTCAGCAGCGTGGTCTTGCCGCTGCCGCGCGGACCGGTGACGGCGAGGATCTCGCCCTCCCGCACACCCAGCGAGATGCCGACGATGCCCGGTGAGCCGTCCTGGTGGCGGAAGTGCAGGGAGCGTGCCCACAGCACGTCGTTGTCCGGCGGGGCCTCCATGCGCGTACACCTCGGTTCTGATCCGTTTTGCCGTGCCTTCCCACGTCCGGGGGAACGAAGGCTGGGCCGATCGGTCACGTGCACGCTAGGCGGGCGGGCGGGCGGAGCCCGGACAGCACACGGCCCCGGGCCGCCGTTCTCACTCGAACGGACGGCGCCGGGGCCGGTTCAGGCTGCTGATCCGATGATCGGAATTCCGATGATCAGAGCTTCGTCCACGCCTCCGTGAGGGTGGCGCGCAGAATCTGCTCGATCTCGTCGAAGGTCTCCTGGTTGGAGATCAGCGGCGGGGCGAGCTGGACGACCGGGTCGCCGCGGTCGTCGGCACGGCAGTACAGGCCGTTCTCGAACAGGGCCTTCGAGAGGAAGCCGTACAGGACGCGCTCGGTCTCCTCGTCGTTGAAGGACTCCTTGGTCGCCTTGTCCTTGACCAGCTCGATGCCGTAGAAGAAGCCGTTGCCGCGGACGTCGCCGACGATCGGCAGGTCGTGCAGCTTCTGCAGGGTGGAGAGGAAGGCACCCTCGTTGTCGAGGACGTGCTGGTTGAGGTTCTCGCGCTCGAACAGGTCGAGGTTGGCGAGGCCGACGGCCGCGGAGACCGGGTGGCCGCCGAAGGTGTAGCCGTGCAGGAAGGTGTTGTCGCCCTTGTAGAACGGCTCGGCGATCTTGTCCGAGACGATGCAGGCACCGATCGGGGAGTAGCCGGACGTCATGCCCTTGGCGCAGGTGATCATGTCCGGGACGTAGCCGAACTTGTCGCAGGCGAACATCGTGCCCAGGCGGCCGAAGGCGCAGATGACCTCGTCCGACACGAGCAGCACGTCGTACTTGTCGCAGATCTCGCGGACCCGCTGGAAGTAGCCGGGCGGGGGCGGGAAGCAGCCGCCCGCGTTCTGCACCGGCTCCAGGAAGACGGCCGCGACCGTGTCGGCGCCCTCGAAGAGGATCTCCTGCTCGATCTGGTCGGCGGCCCAGCGGCCGAAGGCCTCCGGGTCGTCGCCGAAGAGCGGGGCGCGGTAGATGTTGGTGTTCGGCACCTTGTGGGCGCCGGGGACCAGCGGCTCGAAGGGGGCCTTCAGGCCCGGCAGGCCGGTGATGGACAGGGCGCCCTGCGGGGTGCCGTGGTAGGCGACCGCGCGGGAGATGACCTTGTACTTGGTCGGCTTGCCCTGCAGCTTGAAGTACTGCTTGGCCAGCTTCCAGGCGGTCTCCACGGCCTCGCCGCCGCCGGTGGTGAAGAAGACCTTGTTCAGGTCGCCCGGCGCGTAGTCGGCGAGGCGCTCGGCCAGCTCGACGGCCTTCGGGTGGGCGTACGACCACACCGGGAAGAACGCCAGCTCCTGGGCCTGCTTGAAGGCGGTCTCGGCGAGCTCCGTGCGGCCGTGACCGGCCTGGACCACGAACAGACCCGCGAGACCGTCGAGGTAGCGCTTGCCCTTGTCGTCGTAGATGTAGGTGCCCTCGCCCCGGACGATGGTCGGGACGGGGGAGTGCTCGTACGAGGACATGCGGGTGAAGTGCATCCACAGGTGGTCGTACGCGGTGCGGCTGAGGTCCTTCTGGGTCACGGTTATCGGGTTCCCCACATGTAGGTCTGCTTCTTCAGCTTCAGATAAACGAAGCTTTCGGTGGAGCGCACCCCGGGCAGCGCCCGGATGCGTTTGTTGATGACGTCCAGCAGGTGGTCGTCGTCCTCGCAGACGATCTCCGCGAGGATGTCGAACGAGCCCGCGGTCATCACCACGTACTCGACTTCCGACATGGCGCTCAGCGCGTCCGCGATCGACTCGACATCGCCCTCGACGTTGATGCCGACCATCGCCTGCCGGCGGAAGCCCACGGTGAGCGGGTCCGTGACGGCGACGATCTGCATGACGCCCTGGTCCAGCAGCTTCTGGACGCGCTGGCGCACGGCCGCCTCGGACAGGCCGACGGCCTTGCCGATCGCGGCGTACGGCCGGCGGCCGTCCTCTTGCAGCTGCTGAATGATGGCGAGGGAGACGGCATCCAGCTGGGGGGTGCCGTTCCTGGACTCGCGGGACGAGTCCCTCTGGTCTGCGCTTCGACTGGCCACGACCTCACTGTGCACGACGTCTCGACGGTTCCGCAAGGCCGTATCGATGAAATTCGTTGTTTGAGGTGGCTGGGATTGCGGATTTCGCAGACATGGCGGCCGCGGGGGTGTTGAAAACGTGGGAACGCGGATTAGTGTGGGTGTCTCAGTCAATGGACACCCGAACTTGGAGGGCCGGCAGTGAGCACCGAGCTGCGTCGTCTGCGCAATTACATCGACGGTGAGTTCCGGGACGCCGCCGACGGGCGGACCACCGAGGTGGTCAACCCCGCCACCGGTGAGGCGTACGCGACCGCGCCGCTGTCCGGCGAGGCGGACGTCGACGCGGCGATGGCGGCCGCGGCCGCGGCCTTCCCGGGCTGGCGCGACACCACTCCGTCGGAGCGGCAGAAGGCCCTGCTGAAGATCGCGGACGCGTTCGAGGAGCGGGCCGAGGAACTCATCGCGGCGGAGGTGGAGAACACCGGCAAGCCGACCGGGCTCACCCGCTCCGAGGAGATCCCGCCGATGGTCGACCAGATCCGGTTCTTCGCCGGTGCGGCCCGGATGCTGGAGGGCCGCTCGGCCGGCGAGTACATGGAGGGGATGACCTCCATCGTCCGCCGCGAGCCGGTCGGTGTCTGCGCGCAGGTCGCGCCCTGGAACTACCCGATGATGATGGCCGTGTGGAAGTTCGCGCCGGCCATCGCCGCGGGCAACACGGTGGTCCTGAAGCCGTCGGACACCACTCCGGCGTCGACGGTCCTGATGGCCGAGATCCTCGGCGGGATCCTGCCCAAGGGTGTCTTCAACGTCGTCACGGGCGACCGTGACACCGGCCGTCTGATGGTCGAGCACCCGGTCCCGGCGATGGCCTCCATCACCGGTTCCGTGCGGGCCGGCATGCAGGTCGCCGAGTCCGCGTCCAAGGACCTCAAGCGGGTCCACCTGGAGCTGGGCGGCAAGGCGCCGGTCGTCGTCTTCGAGGACACCGACATCGCCAAGGCCGTCGAGGACATCTCCGTGGCGGGCTACTTCAACGCAGGGCAGGACTGTACGGCGGCCACCCGGGTGCTGGTGCAGGAGTCCATCCACGACGAGTTCGTGGCGGCGCTCGCGAAGGCCGCGGCCGAGACGAAGACGGGCCAGCCGGACGACGAGGACGTGCTGTACGGACCGCTGAACAACCCGAACCAGCTCAAGCAGGTCTCCGGCTTCATCGAGCGGCTGCCCGCCCACGCCAAGGTCGAGGCGGGTGGTCAGCGGGTCGGTGACAAGGGGTACTTCTACGCGCCGACCGTCGTCTCCGGGCTGAAGCAGGACGACGAGATCATCCAGAACGAGGTCTTCGGGCCGGTCATCACCGTCCAGTCCTTCACGGACGAGGACCAGGCCGTTCAGTGGGCCAACGGCGTCGACTACGCGCTGGCGTCGTCCGTGTGGACCAAGGACCACGGGCGTGCGATGCGGATGTCCAAGAGGCTGGACTTCGGGTGCGTGTGGATCAACACGCACATTCCGCTGGTCGCGGAGATGCCGCACGGCGGGTTCAAGAAGTCCGGGTACGGCAAGGACCTGTCGGGGTACGGGTTCGAGGACTACACGCGGATCAAGCATGTGATGACGTCGTTGGAGGCGTAGGTCATAGGCCGTAGTTCGGGTGCGGGTGTGTGGGGGCTGGTCGCGCAGTTCCCCGCGCCCCTTTCAGGGGCGTTTGCGCTGCCCGGGACAGAGATGTGCCCCGGGCAGCGCATTGCTGTCAGGCCTCCGAAGTGGTGAGGCCCGGGCCCTCGTCCGTGCCCGTGGACGTCCGCAGGCCCTTCTCCGGCCTGCCGGGCCTGCCGTCCGTGAAGGTCAGGCCTGCCTTCGACAGGATCGGGGCGCACTTCTTCAGGGCCTTCTTGTACGGCGCCGACGACGGGTCGTGGGCGCCGGCCCTGGTCTGGACCCGGAGCAGGACCCGGCCCTTCGCGTCCTTCGTCGCGTGGAAGGCGGGGTACGTGGTCACGCCCTGGTCGGCCATGCACGCGCCGAACGCGTCGCTCGCGGTGTTGACGTCACCGGGCGCCTGGGCGGTGGGGCGGTAGGAGACGCCGAAAGCGGCGCCCTTCGGGGCCCCGGGCCTGGTGTGCGCGGGTGTGGTCGTGGTCGCCTGCGCGGCCGTGACGCCGACCGTGCCGAGGGCGGCGGCCGTCAGCGCGGCCACGCCGAGTGCGAGGCGGTGTTTCCTGAGCGCCATGGGTCCTCCTGGTGGGTAGCGGTGGTTCTGTGCGGCTCCACGGAAGCGGTCCGGCAGTTACCGGAGCGGAACGGCCGGACTTACGGCCGTGTAACCGGGCGCCGCGCACACTGGGCGCCATGCGTGTGCTGGTGGTCGAGGACCATGAGGAGCTGGCCGAGACCGTGGCCGGGGGGCTGCGCCGGGAGGGCATGGCCGTGGACCTCGCCTTCGACGGGCCGACCGGCCTGGAGCGGGCCACGGTCAACGGCTACGACGTCGTCGTACTCGACCGGGATCTGCCCGGGATCCACGGGGACCAGGTGTGCCGGGCGCTGGCCGGGGAGGGCAGCCGGGCGCGGGTGCTGATGCTCACCGCGTCGGGGACGGTCGCCGACCGGGTCGCGGGGCTCGGGCTCGGTGCCGACGACTATCTGCCCAAGCCGTTCGCCTTCACCGAACTCGTCGCGCGGATACGGGCGTTGGGCCGCCGGGCGCAGCCCGCGCTGCCGCCGGTGCTGGTCCGCGGGGAGCTGCGGCTCGACCCGGCGCGCCGGGCCGCGACCCGGGCCGGGAGCCGACTGGCGCTCAGCCCGAAGGAGTTCGCGGTCCTTGAGCTGCTGCTCGCCGCGCAGGGCGCCGTGGTCTCCACCGAGGAACTCCTGGAGCGGGCCTGGGACGAGGCCGCCGACCCCTTCAGCCAGACCGTGAAGGTGACGGTCAGCAGGCTGCGGCGCAAGCTGGGGGAGCCGCCGGTCGTGGAGACGGTGGAGCGGGCGGGATACCGGATCCGATGAGACCGCTGCGCAGTATCCGGTGGCGGCTCACCGTCCTCTACACCGCCCTGTTCGTGGCGGCCGGCGCGCTGCTGCTGGGCGTCACCTACGTCCTGGTGGCGCGGTCCAGGCCCGGAGTGTCCACGTCCTCCTCCTTCGCGGAGGCCGGTACGTCCGGCGGGCCGGCGCTCACCACCGTCGCCGAGGTCGTCCACCAGGACCAGCTGCACGCACTCCTCGTCTGGGGCGGGGTCGCGCTGGGGCTGACGGCGGTGGCCTCGCTGGCGCTGGGGCGGCTGATGGCCGGGCGGGTGCTGGCGCCGCTGCGGACGATGACGGCCGCCGCCCGCCGGATCTCCGCCGACAACCTGCACGAGCGGCTGGCGGTGCCGGGGCCGGAGGACGAACTCAAGGCGATGGCCGACACGTTCGACGACGTGCTGGCGCGGCTGGAGGGGGCCTTCGAGGCGCAGCGGCGGTTCGTGGCCAACGCCTCGCACGAGCTGCGCACCCCGCTCACCCTGCAGCAGGCCCTCGTCGACGTCACCCTGGCCGACCCGCACGCCCCGGCGGACGTGCTGCGCGCCGCGCTGGTCCGGGTGCGGGCGGCGGGGCGGGAGCAGGAACGGCTGATCGAGGCGCTGTTGACGCTGGCGCGCAGTCAGCGGGGGCTGGAGCGGCGGGAGTCGGTGGACCTCGCGGAGGTGGTGAGGGAGCTGCTGCCGGCCGGGGAGCGGGTGGCGGCGGTGCTCGATCCGGCGCCGGTGCTCGGGGACCCGCAGCTGCTGGAGCGGCTGGTGGCCAACCTCGCCGACAACGCCGTACGGCACAACCTTCCGGAGGGCGGCTGGGTGCGGGTGTGGACGGGGGTGGACGCGGCCGGGCGGCCCGGGCTGCGGATCGCCAACAGCGGGCCGGTGATCCCGGCGGACCGGGCGGCGGAGCTGTTCCAGCCGTTCCGGCGGCTCGGCGCGGCGGACCGGGTGCGGAACCGGGACGGCCTGGGCCTCGGGATGTCCATCGCGGCGGCGGTCGTCGCGGCCCACGGCGGCCGGGTACGGGCGCACACGCACCCCACGGGAGGACTCACCGTCGAGCTGGCCCTACCGCCGGTGACCGCCCATGTAACCCGGTGTTGACCGGGGCCATCGACAAGGTGTCCGGTCCGCGACGGGGCGCTCGACGCACCGTCGATTGCCCGATCAACGCCATCGGCAGCATGCTGCACAGGTGCCCCAGAATCCTCCTCGAACGCCCGCGCTCTCCCGTCGCTCCCTGCTGCGCGCGCTCGGCGGCACCGCCGCGCTGGGCGCGCTGGCCGGCTGCGGGGTGCCCGCCGCCTATGTGAAGGCCGGCGACCGTGCCGTCACCGACCTGTCCGCCCGGGACCACCGGCTGGTCTTCGCGAACTGGCCGCTGTACATCGACGTGGACGACGACAACCCGAACAAGCGGCCCACCCTCGACGCCTTCCAGAAGAGCACCGGGATCTCCGTCGACTACATCGAGGAGGTCAACGACAACGACGAGTTCTTCGGCAAGATCAGCCCGGCGCTGATGAACCACCAGTCCACCGGCCGGGACATCATCGTCATCAGCGACTGGATGTGCGCCCGGTTCGTCCGCCTGGGCTGGGTCCAGCAGATGGACCGCGCCCACCAGCCGAACGTCGCGAAGTACCTGGACCCGCTGCTGCGCAACCCCGCCTTCGACCCGGGCCGCCTCCACACCGTGCCCTGGCAGTCGGGCATCACCGGCATCGCCTACAACCGCCGGAAGCTGGGCCGCGAGATCCGGCACGTCAAGGACCTGTGGGCGAGCGACCTCAAGGGCCGGGTGACCCTGCTCTCCGGCCTCGACGAGGCGTTCGCGCTGCTGATGCAGGGCAACGGCGTCGACATCACCCAGTGGACGGCCGACGACTTCTACGCCGTCTGCGACGAGGTGCAGCAGCAGGTCGACCGCGGCCAGATCCGCCGCTTCACCGGCAACGACTACACGAAGGACCTGGTCAGCGGGGATGTCCTGGCCTGCCAGGCGTACTCCGGCGATGTCATCCAGCTCCAGGCCGACAACCCCGACATCCGCTTCCTCGTCCCCGAGGAGGGCGCGGAGCTGTGGTCGGACTCGCTGATGATCCCGGACCGCGCCGCCCACAAGGCCAACGCGGAACGGCTCATCGACTACTACTACGAGCCGGAGGTCGCCGCCGAGCTGGCGGCCTGGGTCAACTACGTCTGCCCCGTCCCGGCCGCCCAGCAGGTCCTCGCCGACTCCAAGGACAAGGACACCGCGGCCCTCGCCGACAACCCCCTCATCTTCCCGAACACGGCGATGCGCAAGCGCCTCGCCATCGCCCGCGACATCACCTCGACGGAACGGGTGGACTTCGCCAAGCGCTGGAACTCGATCGTCGGGTTGTAGTTGTAGTCGTAGTTGCAGGGGCGCTCATCCGCCGTTCTCCCGGTACTCCGTGCAGGCGTCGGTCAGCCAGGCGGCCAGGTAGGAGGCGAAGGAGGAGCGGACCAGGAGGCGGAGGTCGCAGGGTGTCTCGTCGCGTACCAGGAGGGTGACCGGGGCCTGGGCCAGCAGGGTGGTGAGGCACGAGCCGGCCGGGGTGACCCGGGGGTCGAGGTCGATGGCGCAGCCCTGGGCCAGCACGGTGCGGACGAGGTCGCCGGAGAGGGCCAGCGTGGTGCGCTGGGCCGAGACGTCGGTGACGGTGGCGAACGCGTCGCCGATCGCCGAGCGCAGGCGGGCGGAGAGGTCGTTCCGACGGCCCTCCGGGGCGATCAGCAGCCATTCGTCCGGGCCCGTCCACAGCACCTCGACGTCGCCGGACCGCTCGGCGCGCAGGGGGCCGGGCAGGGGGACGCCCAGGCAGGACTCGACGGCCTGGGCCGCGGCGCCGCCCGGCTCCAGGCGGAGGGTGAGGTGGGTCAGGAAGGGCAGCTCCCGTACCTCGATGCCGGCCGGCAACCCGGCCAGGGTGTCCTGCCACTCGGACAGCGGGCTGAAGCGGGCGGGTGTCTCAACCGTCACGGCGAGCTCCCTCCTTGTCGAAGAGCACGGGGTCGGTCACGGTCACCGGGACGGTCCGGCCGTCGAGCGGGACGTAGAGGGTTTCGCCGATGCGGTGGGTGCCCGAACGCACCAGGGCCAGGGCGAACGTCCGCCGCAGGGCGTCGCTGCGGTAGCTGGAGGTGACGTGGCCCAGCATGGGCACCGGGGGTGCCGGGATGTCGCTGGTGGCGATGATCTGGGCGCCCTCGGGGAGCAGCACGTGCTCGTCGGCCGGAAGCAGGCCGACCAGTTGCTTGCGGTCCTCGCGCCGGTTCTCCGCGCGGGTGAAGGACCGCTTGCCGACGAAGTCCGGCTTCTTCTTCGACACCACCCAGGACATGCCGAGGTCCTGCGGGGTGACGGTGCCGTCGGTGTCCTGCCCGATGATCGGGTAGGCCTTCTCGGCGCGCAGCACGTGCATCGTCTCGGTGCCGTACGTCGTGAGGCCGAACGCGTCGCCGGCCGCGCAGAGGGCTTCCCACACCGTGATGCCGTACCAGGCGGGCACGTTGATCTCGTAGGCCAGCTCACCGGAGAAACTGATCCGGCAGACCCGGGCCGCTACCCCGGCGACGGTGGTGTCCTGCCAGGACATGAAGGGGAAGGCGTCGTTGTCGACGGCCAGGTCCGGGGCGACCAGGGCCAGTACGTCACGGGAACGGGGGCCGACCAGGGGGATCGTCACCCAGTGCTCGGTGACGGAGGTCAGGTGCACCCGCAGGTCGGGCCACTCCGTCTGGAGCCACTCCTCCATCCACTCCAGGACCTTGGCCGCGTTGCCGGTGGTCGTGGTGAGCAGGAACTCCTGCTCGGCGACCCGGATCACCGTGCCGTCGTCGATCGCCATGCCGTCGACGCCGCACATCACGCCGTAGCGGACCCGGCCCACCTTGAGGGTGCTCATCAGGTTCGTGTAGAGCCGGTCCAGCAGCACGCCGGCGTCCGGGCCCCGCACATCGATCTTGCCGAGGGTGGAGCCGTCCATCATCGCGACACCGGTGCGGGCGGCCCGGCACTCGCGCAGCACGGCCTCCTCCATGGTCTCCCCGGCCCGCGGGTAGTACCAGGGGCGCTTCCACTGGCCGACGTTCTCGAACAGGGCGCCGTGCGCGACATGCCAGGGGTGGATCGCCGTCACCCGGACCGGGTCGAAGAGCTCGCCGCGGTTGCGGCCCGCGAGGGCGGCGAAGGAGACCGGCACGGCCGGTGGGCGGTAGCGGGTGGTGCCGAGGTCGGCGACGTCCACGCCCAGCGCCTCGGCGACGATGCCCGAGGTCATCACGCCCGAGGTACGGCCCTGGTCGTGGGCGGTGCCGATGGTGGTGTACCGCTTGACGTGCTCCACCGAGCGCAGGCCCGCCCCGGTCGCCCGCAGTACGTCGGAGACGGCCGCGTCGCGCTGCAGATCGACGAACTGGAGCGCGCCGTCCTGGTCGTCGTGACGGTCCTCGGGGCTCGGCACCCGCCAGAGCACCCGGGCGGGCGCACCGGCCGGGAGCGGCGCGGTGGCCGGGAGGGCGACCTCCGGGGCCGTCCTGCCGAGCGCCGACAGGGCCTGCCGGGCCGCGTCCACACCGTCCGCGAGGCAGCCGGAGAGGGTGAAGGTGCCCCCGGCCGCCCCCGCCGTGCGCACGGCACCGGGCGCGTCGGCGGGCACGAAGGCGCCGATCCCGGCGTCGTAGCGCAGGGTGCCGCGGGCCTGGCTGAACAGGGCGACCGCCGGGTTCCAGCCGCCGGAGACCAGCAGCAGGTCGCAGTCGATGCCGTGCCGCTCGCCGAGCCGGCCCTCGCCGAAGGGCGCGACATGGGCGCGGGTGACCCGCTCGATGCCGCTGGTGCCGGTGACGGCCTGGCCCGCGCGGATGCCGATGCCGCGTTCGGCGCAGGCGGTGCGCCAGTGCTCCGGCACCTGTTCGCGTACGTCGACCACCGCGGCGATCCGCACACCCGCGTCGGCGAGTTCGAGCGCCGCCGGGTAGGCGCTGTCGTTCGTGGTGAAGACGACGGCCCGGGAACCGGGCAGGACGCCGAAGCGGTTGAGGTAGGTACGGGCCGAACCGGCCAGCATGATTCCGGGCCGGTCGTTGTTGTCGAAGGCGACCGGACGCTCGTAGGCACCGGTGGCGTACACGACCTGGCGGGAGCGGATCCGCCAGATCCGCTGCCGGGAGACGTGGGCGGGTGCCGCCGCGCCGAGGTGGTCGGTGCGCTTCTCCAGGGCGAGGACGAGTCCGTCGTCGTAGTGGCCGAAGGCGGTGGTGCGCGGCAGGATCCGTACGTCGGGGTGGCCGGCGAGCTCCGCGAGGACGGAGCCGACCCATTCACTCGCCGGTGCGCCGTCGATCGGTTCCTGGGTGCCGAGCAACGAACCGCCCGGCTGCGGGAGTTCGTCCACGAGGACGACCCGGGCGCCGGTCCGGGCGGCGGCCAGGGTGGCGGCCAGTCCCGCCGGGCCAGCGCCGACGACCAGGAGGTCGCAGTGGGCGTGCAGGGTGTCGTAGCGGGCGGTGTCCGGTTCGGTGCTCAGCCTGCCCTGGCCGGACAGGCCCCGGGCGACCAGGCCGTCGTACAGCTCGACGGTGGTGGCGGTGAGCATGGGCTCGGGGAAGGGGAACTCGATCTGGACGAGCGCGTTGGGTTCCTCGGCACCGGCGGCCAGGATCCCGCGCGGGCGGCCGTACTTGATGCTGTGGGCCACGTGGTGGACGCCGTTGGCGAGCAGGGCCGAGGCGAGGGTGTCGCCGGGGTGGCCGGTGTAGGCGGTGCCGTCGAAGGTGAAGGAGAGGGCGGTGGCGCGGTCGACGTGGCCGTGGCCGGGGGCGCGGAAGGGGGTGTTCATCGGGTGGCCTCCTGGTCCTTCGCCCGGGGCACGGACACGGAGAGAAACTCGTGGGTGACGGTGTCGCGCACGGCGTTGAACCAGCGGCGGCAGCCGGCCGCGTGGACCCAGCGTTCGGCGAACGGGCCCTTGGGATTGTCGCGGAAGAAGACGTACTGGGCCCACTGTTCGTCGTCGAGCGCGTAGGGGTCCTCGGGGTAGGCGACGTGCGCCTGGCCGCCGTAGTGGAACTCGATCTCCTCGCGGTCGCCGCACCAGGGGCAGGTGATGAGCTGCATGCCGGTACTCCTCGCTCAGTGGGCCACGGCGGCGGCGCCGTGCTCGTCGACCAGGGCACCGGTGGTGAAGCGGTCGAGGGTGAAGGGCGCGTTGTAGGGGTGGGGTGCGCCGGTGGCGACGGTGTGCGCGAAGCACCAGCCGACGCCCGGGGTGGCCTTGAAACCGCCGGTGCCCCAGCCGCAGTTGAGGTAGAGGCCCTCGACCGGTGTCAGGCCGACGATGGGGGAGGCGTCCGGGGTGGTGTCGACGATGCCGGCCCAGGTGCGCAGCAGGTGGGCGCGGGCGAAGACGGGGAACAGCTCCAGGGCGGCGGCCATCTGGCGCTCCAGGATGTGGAAGGCGCCGCGCTGGCCGTAGCCGTTGTAGCTGTCGATGCCGGCGCCCATCACCAGCTCGCCCTTGTGCGCCTGGGAGACGTACACGTGCACGGCGTTCGACATCACCACGGTCGGGTGGACGGGTTCGAGGAGCTCCGAGACCAGTGCCTGCAGGGGGTGGCTCTGCAGCGGCAGCCGCAGCCCGGCCATGGACGCGAGCACGGAGGAGTGCCCGGCCGCCGCGAGGGCGACCTTGCCGGCGGCGATCGGACCGCGCGTGGTCCGCACGCCGCGCACCCGGCCGTCGACGATGTCGAGACCGGTGACCTCGCAGTCCTGGATCAGGTCGATGCCGTACGCGTCGGCCCTGCGGGCGAAACCCCAGGCCACGTAGTCGTGCTTGGCGATGCCGGCGCGCGGCTGATAGGTCGCGCCGAGCACCGGATAGCGCACGTCCGGCGAGATGTTGACGATCGGGCAGACCTTGGCGACGTCCTCCGGCTCCAGCCACTCGGCGTCGATGCCGTTGAGCTGGTTGGCGTAGACCCGGCGCTTGCTGTCGCGGATGTCCTGGAGGGTGTGGGCCAGGTTGAGCACCCCGCGCTGGCTGAAGAGGATCGGGTAGTCGAGGTCCTCTTCGAGGGTCTCCCAGAGCTTGAGGGAGTGCTCGTAGATGCCGGAGCTCTCGTCCCAGAGGTAGTTGGAGCGGATGATCGTGGTGTTGCGGGCCATGTTGCCGCCCGCGAGCCAGCCCTTCTCCAGCACGGCGATGTCGGTGATGCCGTGGTTCTTCGCCAGGTAGTAGGCGGTGGCCAGGCCGTGCCCGCCGCCGCCGACGATCACGACGTCGTACGACCGCTTGGGGTCGGGGTTGCGCCACAGGAACTCGGGGTGGTCGGGGAGGACGTCGCCGGGCGTGGCGGGGGCGGTGTCGGGTGCGTGCGTCACCGGGCGGCCTCCTCGGCCATCGGCTGCGGGGCGGTGGGGTAGAGCGGGAAGCGGTCGGTGAGGAGCTGGACGCGGCGGCGCAGTCCGGCGGCGACCCGGTCGTCGAAGCCGGGCAGGAAGGCCGTGGCGACGATGTCGGCGACCTCGGTGAACTCCTCCCTGCCGAAGCCGCGGGCGGCCAGGGCGGGGGTGCCGATGCGGACCCCGGAGCTGACCATCGGCGGGCGCGGGTCGAAGGGGACGGCGTTGCGGTTGACGGTGATGCCGACCTGGTGCAGCCGGTCCTCGGCCTGCCTGCCGTCGAGTTCGGAGTGGCGCAGGTCGACCAGGACCAGGTGGACGTCGGTGCCGCCGGTCAGCACGCTCACCCCGGCCGCCCTCGTGTCCTCGGCCAGCAGCCGCTCCGCCAGGATCGCCGCCCCTTCCAGGGTGCGGGCCTGCCGCTCCGCGAACTCCGGCCGCGCGGCCATCCGGAACGCCACGGCCTTCGCCGCGACGACGTGTTCGAGGGGGCCGCCCTGCTGGCCCGGGAAGACGGAGGAGTTGATCTTCTTGGCGAGTTCGGCGGTGGACAGGATCACTCCGCCGCGGGGACCGCCGAGCGTCTTGTGGGTGGTCGTGGTCACCACGTGCGCGTGCGGTACGGGGGAGGGGTGCAGTCCGGCCGCGACCAGGCCCGCGAAGTGCGCCATGTCGACCATCAGGTAGGCGTCGACCTCGTCGGCGATCCGGCGGAACTCCGCGAAGTCCAGGTGGCGGGGGTAGGCCGACCAGCCGGCCACGATCAGCTTCGGCCGGTGCTCGTGGGCGAGCTTGCGGACCTGGGCCATGTCGATGCGGTGGTCGTCCTCGCCGACCTGGTAGGCCGCCACCTTGTACAGGCGGCCGGAGAAGTTGAGCCGCATGCCGTGGGTGAGGTGACCGCCGTGCGCCAGGTCCAGGCCGAGGATCGTGTCACCGGGCTGCAGCAGGGCGGCCATGACGGCCGCGTTGGCCTGGGCGCCGGAGTGCGGCTGCACGTTCGCGGCCTCGGCACCGAACAGCGCCTTGATACGGTCGATCGCGATCTGCTCGATGACGTCGACGTGCTCGCAGCCGCCGTAGTAGCGGCGGCCGGGGTAGCCCTCTGCGTACTTGTTGGTCAGGACCGAGCCCTGGGCCTGCATGACCGCGAGCGGTGCGAAGTTCTCGCTCGCGATCATCTCCAGCGTGCCGCGCTGCCGGGCCAGTTCCGCGTCGATCGCCGTGGCGATCTCGGGGTCGAAGTCGTCGAGCCGGGCGCTGAGCACCGCGGAGCGGGCCGCTTGCTGGTCGGGGGCGTGGGCAGTCATGAGAACTCCCTGAAGACCTGGGGACCTGAAGACCTGGGGACCTGGGAACCGACTGGAAGGCGACTGATATATCAACCTGCTGTTGCGATACGCTAAGAGGACGGATCGGCCCGCGTCAAGGGAGGGCTTGGTGTGACTTTGGGCGAGGGAACGCTGGCCGACCAGGCCTATCGCGCCATCTCGGACCGTCTGGTGACCCTCCGGATCCGCCCCGGGGAGCCCATCAACGACGAGCGGATCGCCACCGAACTCGGCTTCGGGCGCACCCCCGTCCGGGAGGCCCTCAAACGCCTCGAACACGAGCGCCTGATCGTCGCCTACCCCCGGCGCGGGACCTTCGCCACCGAGGTGCAGATCGCCGACCTCGGGCACATCTCGGAGGTCCGCCGCCAGCTGGAGCCCCTCGCCGCGGGCCTGGCGGCACAGCGGGCCGGTGCGGCCGACCGCGCCGCCCTCGACCGGCTGCTGGCCCGGCTGGCGGACGTCTCCGGCTCCGGCACCGACCTGATCCGGCTCGACATGACCCTGCACCGCGCCATCTACGCCGCGACCCGCAATCCCTACCTCGAAGACACCCTGATCAGGTACGACAACCTCGCCACCCGCATCTGGTGCCTGTTCCTCGACCGGCTCCCGGGCCTCGCGGGCCATGTGCACGAACACGGCCCCCTGCTGCGCGCCGTCATCGAGGGCGACGCGGAGAAGGCCGTGGCCCTGGCCCAGGGGCATGTGGAGGGGTTCGAGGCGGCGGTGCGGAGCGTCATCTGAGCCGCGGCTCCCCCGGCCGCAGCCGGGGCCTGCCCGCGAGCGTGGTCCACAGGTAGGGCGCCACGTCGTCCTCGGAGAGCTGGGCGATCATGTAGCGGACACAGCGTTCGATCTTGACCCGCCACAGCCGCGCCGCCTCGTTCCCGTCGGCGTCACGCAACGCGTCGTGGACGGCGGCGTCCTCGCTCGCGATGGTGTCGCAGGCCTGGCTGTAGTTCATGTCCAGGACCGTGACGAACATCCGCAGCCGGGCCGTGAGGCGCTCGAAGGTGTGGGCGGCCTGGGGAAGGTCCGCGATGCGGGCGAGGGCGTCCTGGTAGCGGAGGTCGACCTCCCGGATGCGCAGATGGTCGTTGTCGCGGGCCGCCGCGTGCACCTCCGCCAGGGCGGCCGAGGCCGGCGCGAGGTTCTCCCGGCCCAGCATGGCGACGCGGCGCATCAGCAGGGCGCCGAGGCTCGCGCGCAGGGCATAGAGGTCGAGGACGTCCTTCGCGGTGATGTCGGGGATCGCGGTCGCACCGCCCGGCAGCAGATCGAGCATGCCCTCCTCGGCCAACGCCCGCAGGCCCGCGCGGACGACCCGGCGGGAGAGGCCGAGGTCGTGTGCGAGCGGGGCCTCCCGGACGCGGTCGCCCGGCCGGCAGCCGGTAGCGAGGAGGGCCTCGCGCAGCAGCCCGATGACGGGATCGGAGGTGACGGGCGCGCCCGGCGCGGCGTCGAGCGCGGTGCTCCGCGCCGCTGCGGGCGGGCCGGGCGGGACGAGTGAGCGGGTGTCCGGGGTGTTCGAGTCATTGCCGGGGCCGCAGATGGCCGGGATGACGTACGACGGACGCGGCGGGGCGACACGGGTGAAGGGCGCCGCGGCCGGGGTCCAGGTGGTGGACCAGGTCAGCAGGGCGTCGCGCAGCCGGGGCGTACGGGACGCCGGCTCGCGGGGGAGCCGGTCGTCGGCGGCGAGGAAGCGGTGCGCCTCCTCGGTCCACGCCTCCGAACTGGGCGCATGGTGCCAGCGCCCGGAGCCGTCCGGCCGAGCGGCGGCGCCGGACACCCCGTGGGCCAGCAGGTGCACGCTCGTCCCGGCACCCACGGCCGACGTCACCTGTTCCACGAACGCCCGCAGCCCGGGTACGTCCGCGAGGTGCCGCTCGCCCCGCAGCGCCGCGAAGGCGCAGACCACCGCCAGGACATGGGCCGCGTCCCGGTCCTGCCCGAACAGCCGGCCGGCCACGGGCGCCGCCGGGCCGCGCGCGGCCGGACCCCGCCCGGACCGGGCCGTCACGGCGAGCACGCACACCGGGGGCGCCGTGAACAGCCCCACCGCCTCCTCGGCGCGGTCCGGCAGGGACCACGCCCGGCGCGGGCCGACCTGCACGCGCGCCCCCGGCTGGGCGCGGTAGGTCCGCCAGATCCGGCTCACCGTGCTCTGGCTCAGACCGGTCTCGGCCGCCATCGAACGGGTCGACCAGCCCCGTGCGGCACCGGGCGGCGGCGGGGTGAGGGTACGGACGAGGACGTGCGCCACCGTGTCGTCGTCGGCCGCCGGCGGCCGTCCCGGCCGGGGTTGCTCGTCCAGGCCGGCCAGCCGCTCGGCGAGGAAACGGCCGCGCCACTTGCCGACCATGTCGCGGGAGACGCCGAGGTGTTCGGCCACGGCGGTGCTGGTGGCCCCGCCCGCACAGGCCAGCACGATGCGGGCGCGCAGGGCCCGCGCCTGTGAGCAGGCGCGACTGCGGGTCCACAGCAGGAGTGCGGCCCGTTCGTCCTCGGTGAGGACCACGGCGTCACGGGGGCGGCCGGCCATACGGCAACCGTAGCCGAACTTCTGACTCGGAAGGACCCCCGAACCCCCGCGGTGACGGGACCGTTGTTGGCCCGCCACGGCCTTCACATACTTCGAGGCAACCCGGTGGCCATGCCGCCGGCGTCCCCCGGAAACCGAGAATTCGCCTCGCCACCACGACTCCGACCGCCCGTCCCTGCGCACGACGGGTCGTGGTCCTCCTCCCCGCACGCCATCGATCCCCGCCTGGACCGGGCATACCTTTGAAGAGGTACGCCCGGGTATCGCTCCCGGAGGCCGTGATGACAGAAACCGCAGGAAACAAGGTGGACGACGCGCCCCTGTCGCGCTTCCACAAGAAACTGGCGCTGTACTCCTCGGGGGGTCCGTTCCTCGACGGCTACGTGCTGAGCATCATCGGCGTCGCCATGGTGCAGATCACCCCGCGACTGCAGCTGTCCAGCTCCGCCCAGGGCCTGATCGGCGCGTCGGCGCTCATCGGCATCTTCCTCGGCGCCTTCGCCGGCGGGTACCTGACGGACAGGTTCGGCCGGCAGGTCCTCTACACCATCGACCTGGTCGCCATCATCGTCTGTTCCGTGGCCCAGTTCTGGGCCGACGACCCGGTGTGGCTGTTCGTGCTGCGGCTGCTGATCGGCATGGCCGTGGGCGCCGACTACCCGATCGCGACCTCGCTGCTGGCCGAGTTCACGCCCCGGCGCTACCGGGGTCCGCTGCTGGGCGGTCTGGTCGTCATGTGGTTCGTGGGTGCCGCCGTCGCGTACATCGTCGGCGAACTGCTGCTGAAGACCGGCGACGACGGGTGGCGGTGGATGCTCGCGAGCGCCGCGCTGCCGGCCACGGTCATCGTGCTGCTGCGCCTGGGCACGCCCGAGTCCCCGCGCTGGCTGGCGAACAAGGGCCGGATCGAGGAGGCCGAGGACGTCCTGAGGAAGGTCTACGGTCCTGACGCGTCGATCGCCGACCTGCCGGAGGAGGAAGAGCGCGAGAACGTCGACCTCAAGGCGATCCTGCGCGCCGGCTACGGCGGGCGGATGCTGTACATCTCCGTGTTCTGGACCTGTTCCATCGTGCCGCTGTTCGCCGTCTACGCCTTCGGCCCGGCCATCCTCGGCGCGCTGCACCTCGAAGGCTCGCTCGCCAACGTCGGCTCGGCCCTGATCACGGTCATGTTCCTGGTCGGCTGTGTGATCGCGTTGTTCCTCGTGAACCGGGTGGGCCGTCGCCCGCTGGTCATCCACAGCTTCGTCTGGTCGGGCCTGGCGCTGCTGCTGCTCGGGATCTTCCCGGACGCGCCCGCCGCCGTGATCATGGTGCTGTTCGCCGCCTACGCGGTCATCATCGGCGGCACCCAGATCCTGCAGTGGGTCTACCCGAACGAGCTGTTCCCGACCGAGGTGCGCGGTTCCGCGGTCGGTCTGGCCTCCTCCGCCAGCCGGATCGGTGCCGCCGTCGGCACCTACCTGGTCCCCATGGCGCTGACCGGCTGGGGCATCGGCGGCACCATGATCGCGGCCGCCGCCATCAACGCCGTCGGTGCCGCGGTCTCCGTCCTGTGGGCGCCCGAGACCCGCGGCATGGCCCTGCACGAGGCCGCCGCACTGTCATCCACGCCGGCGGAGCCGGTCGGCCGTCCCGCCGCCGTCTGACCGCCACCGGCGGGGCCCCGCTCGTGGGGCCCCGCCGGGCAGCCGAGCCCTTTCCCCTTGCCCTTTTGCCGCTTTGCCCCGTTGCCGCTTTGCCCCTTTGCCCTTTTGAACACGCAGGAGGTTTTCCATGAAGGACGTGGTCATCGTCGGTGGTGGCATCGCGGGTCTGGCCGCCGGCTGGCGGCTGCGGCACTGGGACACCCTGCTGCTGGAGTCCGAGGACCGGGTGGGCGGCCGTATCCGCTCGGAGCGCCGCGGCCCGTACTGGCTGAACTGGGGCGGACATGTCTACGCCGGCGGCGACTCCGCGACCGGCTGGCTGCTCGACAACACCGGCGTCGACTCGGTCCCGGTGCCCGGCTCGCTGGCGGGCCTGGCGATGAACGGCAAGCTGCTGCTCAAGGGCCGTGTGGAGACGTACCCCTTCCGCATCCCCATGTCCATGGCATCGCGGGTCGGCATGGTCACGGCGGGCGCCAAGGTCGCGCTGCGGGTGGCGCGTTACGCGCGGATCGTGCGGCGGCGGCGCGACGAGAGCCCCGCCCAGCACCAGCAGCGGATCTACGACTTCATGAACGACCGCTCCTTCAAGGACTTCCTCGGCGACCTCCCCGAGGACGCCGAGGCCCTCTTCAAGCCGACGGTGACCCGCTCCTCCGCCGACATCGACCAGCTCTCGGCCGGCGCCGGCGTCGGCTACTTCAGCCTGGTGTGGAACATCGGCGGCGGTCTCTCGCAGAGCATCCTGGGCGGTCCGTCCACCCTGACCGAGTCCATCGCGGCGGCCCTGTCCGACCGGGTGCGGCTGAACGCGACCGTCGACGAGATCGTCCAGAAGGACGCCTCGGTCGTGGTCCGTTACCGGCAGGACGGCGTCGAGCGGGAGGCCGAGGCCCGCTACGTGGTCCTGGCCACCCCGGCGACCGTCAGCCACCGGATCGCCGTCGACCTCGACCGGGACGTCCGCGAGGCCCTCTCGAAGATCGTCTACGGCCCCTATGTCAGCGCCGCCTTCCTCTCCGACGAGAGCGGCCGCCAGGTCTGGGACGACGCCTACGGCATCGCCGCCCCCAAGCGCTCCTTCAACGTCGCGCTGAACATGTCCAACGTCGTCCACGGCTACGCACGGGAACGGCGGCCGGGCAGCAGCATCATGACCTTCTCGCCCGGCAGCCTCGCCCGCGAACTGCTGGAGCACGACGACGACACCATCCGCCGGATCTACCTGGACGACCTGGACCAGGTCCTGCCCGGCTTCGCCGGCAACGTCGTGGAGGCCGAGGTCCAGCGCTGGCCCACCGGCGCCCCGTACTGCTTCCCCGGCCGCGGAAAGCTCCAGCAGACCCTGACCCGGCGCGGCGGCCGGGTGTTCCTGGCCGGCGACTACCTCGGCACCCTCTACACCGAGACCGCCATCCAGACCGGCCTCTCCGCCGCGCACGAGGTCCGCAGCCTCCTCGCCACCGGCCGGCAGACCGCCGCGCGCGACCTGACCCCGGCGCGCAGCGCGTCGTAGACCCACCGCCTCTCCTTCCTCCACCGCCCCCTTTCTCCACCTGAAACCGAGGAGATCCCAGACATGTCGGCACAGCTCAGCGGTGTCCTGACCGCGCTCGCCTCCCCCTTCGCCGCGGACGGGCAGCTCGACGAGAAGGTGCTGCGCCGCCTGGTCGACCGCAGCGTCGACGGCGGGGTCGACGGCGTCGTCGCCTGCGGCTCCACCGGGGAGTTCGCCGCGATGACCGGTGACGAGCGGCGCCTGCTCGTCGAGACCGTCGTCGACCAGGCCGCCGGACGCGTCCCCGTCGTCGCCCAGACCGGCGCGGTGAGCACCAGGGAAGCGGTCGGACTGTCCCGGCACGCGGAGGCCGCCGGCGCCGCCGTCCTCATGGTCGTCACCCCGTACTACGAGCCGCTGACCATGGACGAGACCCTGCACTACCTGCGCACGGTCGCCGACGCCGTACAGATCCCGGTCATGCTCTACAACCTGCCGGGTGCCACCGGCGTCAACCTCGATCCCGACACCGTCGGACGGCTCGCCCGCGAGGTCGAGAACATCCGGTACATCAAGGACACCAGTGCCGACATGGCCCAGGCGGGACGGCTGATCCACCATCACGGCGACGTCGTCTCGACGTTCGTCGGCTGGGACAGCCTCCTCCTCCAGGCACTCACCGAGGGCGCGGCCGGTGTCATGGCCGGGACCGCGAACCTCATGCCGGCCGAACTCGTCTCGGTCCACCGCGCCCTGCTCGCCGGCGACCTCGACCGGGCCCGGGCCGAGTGGGCGCGGCTCTACCCGCTGATGGACGCGATCATGTCCGCCCCGTTCATCCAGGCGGTCAAGGTGGCGCTGAACGCGGCCGGGGTCCCGGTCGGCGGCCCCCGCGAACCGCTGCTCGGCCTCGACGCCGCCACGACGGCCAGGATCTCCTCCCTGGTCGGGTCGACGCTGCCGCACCTGTCCGCCGCGCACTGACGAACCGCACGACAGCCACCGCGTTTCCGGCCGTACGACACGAGGAGCCACCGCTCATGACCACTGCCGCCGACCCCACGCCGGCCACCGTCCGGCGCGCCGCCGACCCGTCCCCCCTGATCGGCGCCGCCGATCTGCCCCCGGCCCGGCACTTCGTCGACGGGACCTTCGTCGAGCCGTCCACCGACCGGGTCATCGACGTGGTCGACCCGAGCACCGAGGACGTCATCGCCCGGGTGCCCGAGGGAACCGCCGAGGACGTCGACCGGGCGGTGGCCGCCGCGCTGGCGGCCGCGGGCCCGTGGGGGCGGCGGCTCCCCAGGGAGCGCTCCGAACTGCTGCACGCCATCGCCGACCGGCTCGCCGGGAACACCGAACTGCTGGCGAGGCTGGAGTCGGCGAACACCGGAAAGCCGCTCGCGGTCTCGACGGACGACGTCGGCCAGGCGATCGACACCTTCCGGTTCATGGCGGGCGCGGTGCGCGCGACCACGTCCCTGGCCGCCGGCGAGTACGCCGAGAACCACCTGTCGGTCATCCTGCGCGAACCGCTCGGCGTGATCGGTGTGGTCACTCCCTGGAACTACCCCCTCCTCATGGCGGCCTGGAAGACCGCCCCCGTCCTCGCCGCCGGCAACACCCTGGTCCTGAAGCCGTCCGAGCAGACTCCGCTGACCACCCTGAAGTTCGCCGAACTCGTCGCCGACCTGCTGCCGGCCGGTGTGCTGAACGTGGTGAACGGCTACGGCGCGACGGTCGGTGCCCGGCTCGCCGAGCACCCGGACGTCGACATGATCGCCCTGACCGGTTCGGTCGGCAGCGGCCGTGCCGTGGCCCGCGCCGCCGCCGACACCCTCAAGCGCGTCCACCTCGAACTCGGCGGCAAGGCCCCGGTGGTCGTCTTCGAGGACGCCGACCTCGCGGCCGCCGCGTCCGCGCTGCGCGTCGCCGGTTTCTGGAACTCGGGCCAGGAGTGCGGCGCCGCCTGCCGCGTCCTCGTCCACGATTCGGTCGCGGATGAGTTCATCGAGCAACTCGTCGGCGAGGTACGGGCGTTGGTCGTCGGCGAGCCTGCCGCCGGAGCGGACGTCGAGGTCGGCCCGATGGTGTCGAAGGCCCACTTCGACCGGGTCACCGGATACCTGGAACGGGCGAAGAAGGAGGGGGTGCGGGTCGCGACCGGCGGCGGGGCCCTGGACGGGCCCGGTCACTTCGTGGCCCCGACCGTCCTGGTCGACGTCCCCGAGGGGGCCGAGGCGGCCCGCGAGGAGATCTTCGGCCCGGTCGTCACGGTGGAGACCTTCACCGACGAGGACGAAGCGGTCCGCCGCGCCAACGACGTCCCGCTCGGCCTCTCGGCGTCCGTATGGACCGAGAACGCCCGCCGCAGCCACGACATCGCCGCCCGCCTCGACTTCGGCACCGTCTGGGTCAACTCCCACCTCGTCCTCGCCAGCGAAGTCCCCTGGGGCGGCTTCAAGGGCTCCGGCTACGGCCGCGACCTGTCGATCTACGCCCTCGACGACTACACGCGGACCAAGCACGTGATGCACCACCACGGCCGCTGAGCCGCTGAGCCGCCGAGCCGGGCCGGTGAGGCCGCCGGGTGGGCGTCGACGGCGGTGCTCAGGCGCCCGGCGCGGGTACCCCTTCCGGTCCGGGCGCCGTCTGCGAGGCGTGGTCGGCGAAGCGCCGGGCGGCCGGCGGGAGGGTGCGGGAGGCGAGGCGGGCGATGCCGATGTCGCGGGCGGCCCGGACGTCGGTGAGGCTGAGGTAGCGGATGGGGAGGTCCGGGTTGGTCTCCGGGGCCGCCGCGGCCTCCGGCGCGGCCGGGATCAGGGAGACGCCGAGGCCGGCCGCGACCAGGCCGCGCAGGGTCTCCACCTCCTCGCCCTCGAAGCCGACGAGCGGACGGAAACCGGCCTGGTGGCACAGGGTCTCGGTGACGCTGCGCAGGCCGTAGCCGGGCTTCAGCACGATGAACTGCTCGGCGGACACCTCGGCCAGCCGGATCCGCCGGCGCTGCGCGAGCCGGTGCCGGGCCGGGACGGCGAGCCAGAGGGGCTCGACCAGGAGCCGGCGCCAGGTGATGAGCGGGTGGCCGGGGTCCTTGCCGGTGATGATCAGGTCCGCCGTGGCGTCCAGGAGGTGCTGGGCGAGACCGTTCTCGTCCGCCTGGTGCAGTTCGAACCGGACGGCGGGGAACCGCTGCCGGAAACCCGTGACCAGCTCCGGCACCAGCCAGGTGCCCAGGGTGTGCAGAAAGGCCAGCGACACCACACCCGTGTCGGGGTCGACGACCTCGGCCACGGCCCGCCGCCCCCGGTCGTAACCGTCCAGCACCGAGTC
Organism: Streptomyces sp. NPDC048288; assembly: GCF_043201555.1. NCBI lineage: Bacteria > Bacillati > Actinomycetota > Actinomycetes > Kitasatosporales > Streptomycetaceae > Streptomyces > Streptomyces sp. NPDC048288. The sequence goes on along the minus strand of NZ_JBICZD010000009.1, from coordinate 94,808 downwards.
GACGTACTCCTTGAACACCCGCCCGGCCGGCGTCGGTCGCAGCACCCGCCCCACCCGCTGGAACAACTCCGCCCCGACCTCCGCCTCCAGCCGGTTCAGCGCCCGGGACAGCGCCGGCTGCGTGAGGTGTGCCGCCGCCGCGGCCTCGGTGACGGTCACCCCCTCGGCCACGGCCTGGAAGGAGCGCAGCACTTGAAGATCCATGAACCCATTCTCCTGCGGCATCGGACCGGGTGGAGTCAGGAGCCGGGGGTATCGGAGGGGGCGGGCGGGGGGTTCAGACGCCCTTGACCGGCGGGTACACCGGCTCCCACATGGCCGCGCGGACCCGGTTCTCGATGGTGTCGTCGACGGCGGTGCGGGCCACGCCGTCCGCTGCCGCGGCGTGGGCGACGGCGATCGCGACGGCGACGGAGGTCTCGCGGAGCCGGCCGGTGAGGGGCAGGATCGGCGCGCCCGGGGAGGTGGCGTCGGTCTGGGCGGCGACGGCGTGGGCGGCGGCGGCCAGCATGGCGTCGGTGACGCGGGTGGCGCGGGAGACGATCGCGCCGAGCCCGAGGCCGGGGAAGACCAGCGCGTTGTTGGCCTGTCCGATCCGGTACACCACCCCGTCCTGCTCGACCGGCCGGAACGGGCTGCCGGTGGCGATCAGGGCGCGGCCCTCCGTCCAGGCCAGCAGGTCGGCGGGGACGGCCTCGGCCAGGTCCGTCGGGTTGGACATCGGCAGGATGATCGGGCGGTCGGTGTGCGCGGCCATCGTGCGGACGAGGTCCTCGGTGAAGGCGCCGCCCTGCCCGGACGTGCCGATCAGGACGGTCGGGCGCACCCGCCCGACCACCTCGGCCAGCGCGATGCCGCCCACCTTCTCGTCCCGGTGCCAGTCGGCGACCTCGGCGGCCGGGCGGGCGTAGTGGACCTGGAAGTCGCGCAGCTCCGCCTGGTCCGCGGTGAGCAGGCCGTACCGGTCGACACCGAAGATCCGGGCGGTGGCCTCCTCGTCGGTCAGCCCGTCGGCGACCATGGCGTCCCGCAGCTGGTCGGCGACGCCCATCCCGGCCGTGCCCGCGCCGAAGATCACCACACGGTGGTCGCGCAGCGCGATCCCGCTGGCCTTCACCCCGGACAGCACGGCCGCCAGGTTGACGGCACCGGTGCCCTGGACGTCGTCGTTGAAGGTGAACTCGTGCGGACGGTAGCGGTCCAGGATCCGGCGGGCGTTGGCGGGGCCGAAGTCCTCCCAGTGCAGCAGGGCGTCCGGGAAGAGCCGGCGGGCGGTGGTGACATAGGCGTCGATGAACGCGTCGTACGTCTCCCGGTCCACGCGCGGGTGCCGGTTGCCGAGGTAGAACGGGCTGTCGAGGAGTTCCTGGCGGTTGGTGCCGACGTCCAGCATCACGGCCAGGGTGCGGTTCGGGTCGATGCCGGCGGCGGCCGTGTAGACGGCGAGCTTGCCCACCGAGATGTCGATGCCGCCCACGCCCCAGTCGCCGATGCCGAGGATCGCCTCGCCGTCGGTGGCGACGATCAGGTCGACCTCGTCCGGGCCGAGGCCCGCCGCGGTGAGCGCGCCCTCGATCTCCTCCGGGGAGTCCACCGACAGGTAGACCCCGGCCGGGCGCCGGTACTCGTAGCTGTAGCGCTGGATCGCCTTGCCGACGGTGGGGGTGTAGACGATGGGCAGCATCTCGTCGAGGTGGTCGCCGAGCAGCCGGTAGAAGAGCACCTGGTTGCGGTCGTGCAGCGCGGTGAGGTTGACGTTCTTGGCCAGGTCGGTGGGTTGTGCGGCGTACTGCCGGTAGGCCCGTTCGGCCTGCTGCTCCAGGGTCAGCACCGCCGGCGGCACCAGGCCGACCAGACCCAGCGACCGCCGTTCCTCCGGGGTGAAGGCGGTGCCCCGGTTGAGGCGGGGCTGGGAGAGCACCGCACGGCCCCGGGCGGTCGTCTCCAGGCGCCCCTCGGCGGCGTTCCACTGGGTCTTCATGATCGGCTCCTTGTCGCGTCCGGCTCTGCTCCGTGGCTTCCGCAAGCCTCGGCCGCCTCGCACACATACGTCCAATGCCTGAAAACGAAGTAACTCATGAGCCCGGTGCATGCGTACGGCGCCACCTGCGCGCTTTGCGGGTTCTTGGCGGCGGGGAGGGGCAGCCGTGTGACGTAGCCGGATCCGGCGGGCCGTGGCGTGGGCGCGTTCCAGCTCCGCGACGGTGGTGAGGAAGCCGGCGCCCTCGGCGATGGGCCGGCGCAGCGCCTCGCCGCCGTCGGTGAGGGAGACGACGAAGGCCCGGCGGTCGTGCTCGGCGCGGGCCCGGGCGACCAGGCCGGCGTCCTCCATGCGGCGGATCGACCGCGAGACCGTCGAGTGGTCGAGCCCGACCGCCTGCTGCAGCTCGGCCTGGGTCTGGCCGTCCCGGGCGAAGAGCCCGAAGCTGACCGGGGCGCGCTCGACAAGAGTGGGACGAGGCAGCACCGGATCGGGCTTCGCGGCCGGCATGGGGCTCCTCGGCCGGCCGGCGGTGGGGGTGAAGAGTCGGCGACCGGGTTGCTTCCGGGGCCGGGAACACCTTGGTTCGCAGGGGGTGTTGGAAGCCGGTTCACCCGGCCGTCCCGGGGGCCGCAGTGCCGGGCGGAGGCGTCTCGTGCCCGACGGCACACCCGAGGCCGTCGTCGTGGCCGGCGGGGTTTCTAGGCCGCCGGGCGGATCAGCCCCGACTCGTAGGCGAAGGTCACCGCCTGCACCCGGGCGCGGGCGCCGATCTTCGCGAGGACGTTGCTGACGTGCGTCTTCACGGTCGTCGGGGCGATGGACAGCCACTGTGCGATCTCGGCGTTGGACCAGCCGGAGGCCACGGCGACGAGGACGTCCCGCTCGCGCTGGGTGAGGGCGCCGAGCCCCGAGGCGCGGGGGAGGGGGCGGACGGTGTGCTGCAGCCGGACGGCGTCGATGAGCGCGCGGGTCAGGCCGGGCGTGATGACGGCGTCGCCGGCGGCCACCACCCGGATGGCCGCGGTGAGTTCGGCCGGGTCGGCGTCGTCGAGCAGGAAGCCGCCGGCGCCCGCGCGCAGGGCGGCCCAGGCGTCCGCCTCCTGGTCGGCCGCGGTCAGCACCAGCACCCGGGGGGTGGACGCCTCCTCGCCCGCGAATCCGGGGGTCAGGGTGCGCTGGGCGGGGTGGGCGAGGCGCCGGATGGTCTCGATGCCGTCCGCCCGGGACAGGTGGCTGTCCATGAGGACGACGTCGGGGCGGAGGGCGGCGCTCGCACGGATCGCCTCGTCCGCGTCCGCCGCCTCCCCGACCACCGTGAGTCCGGGCTCGGCGGTGAGCAGCATGCGCAGGGCGAGGCGCTGGAGGGATTGGTCGTTGACGACGAGTACGGAGACCATGCCTGTCTTCTCCATGCGAGGTCCGTTCCGTGCGAGGTCCGTTTCGTGAACGAAACTGTTTCGTTCACATGCTACGCCTGGATTCCCGGCCCCGGGAGAGGGGGGTCGGTCAGGGCGAGCCGCTCGGTGATCTCGGTGTCGTGCCGGCCGGGAGCCATGGTTCATATCTCGCATGGCCATGGCACGACGGCCGATTCACAGGGGCGGCTCACTTCTGCGGTCCCCCGGGCGCTGATTCACTCCGTCCCGCACCCCCTGACGTCGATCGCCCCATGAACAGCCATGGGGCACAAGGGAGTTCCGCATGCCCGAAAACACCGTGAGGACCGAGGAACAGGCCCGCGCCGAGCGCGGGGTGCCCCTGCGGGCGCGGGTGCGCGCGCTGCTCGTCGTCGCCGGCGCCGCCGCCGCGCCCGGGCTGCTCGCGCCCACCGCGGCACGGGCGGCGGGGCGGCGGAGCAGGACCGTCGCCGCGGGGGAGACCTGGGAGGTGACGGAGATCACCCGGCTCGACGAACTCGTCGTCGAGGAGGGCGCCGTCCTCACCGCCCCCGACGGCTCCATCCTCTCCCTGACCGTGAACGGCGTGGAGACGGGCTCCGCCCTGGACGGCACCTACGGCTGGACCACCGTGATCGCGGCCGGCACCTATCGCGGGGACGTGGTCGTCACCCCGGCGGCCGAGCACCTGGAGTCCTTCGCCGGCGCCACCTTCCACCTCCGCCAGGCCGTCTACGTCGGCGCGACCGGGGTCGTACAGGCGAACTCGGTGCTGTCCGCCGTACGCGGCGGCCGCCTCACCGACGCCAGCGCCAGGAACGTCGGCCTCACCTCCACCGGCGAGGCGTTCAACGGGTTCTTCGTGGCCGACGGCGCCTCGTACCTCCTGGCGAACCCCCGCATCCGCTTCGACGGCAACGGCCGCCTGGACTTCGCCAGTTACGGCTCAGCCGTCACCGGCGCGGGGGACGGCACCCGGCTGGTCGTGGACGGCGCGGACATCGACAACCGGGGCGCGGTCCGCACCGGGGTCATCGCCCGCGACGGCGCCAACGTGATCGTCAGGAACTCCCGCATCCACACCCGTGAGGGCGTCCTCCCCGCCGACTACCAGCCCGGGTTCGGCGCGAACATGATGACCGTGCCCTGGATGCTGGGCCTGAGCGGCAACGTCCGCGCCACCAACGTCCTCGGCGAGAACACCTCCGCCACCTACCTCGACACCGCCGTCTCCTCCGAGTCCTGGGGCGTGCTCTCCACCGACTCGGTCCGCAACTCCCGCCTCACCGCGATCAACAGCACCGTCACCCTCACCGGCGACTCCGGCTACGGCACCTACGCCGACGGCAACAGCCAGCGGGACCTCTTCCTCGGCACCCGCTTCGACGTGGCCACCTTCGCCGCCATCTCCACCGGCAGCCCGGTCACCTTCGGGGACAGCACCCGGGAGGCGGTGGCCGCGCTCAACACCGAACTCGATCTCCGGCTCACCGAACGGGAGCTGGCGGCGATCGAACCGCGGCCGTCGGTCGTCACCTCACGCGGCTTCGGCGTCATGTGGCACAGCGGCGACGGCGGCTCGGTGACCATCGGCGGCGTCACCCGGTTCACCACCGCCGAGACCATGTTCCTCGACAAGGCCCGGCAGATCGCCATCACCGTGGACGGCTCCCGGGGCGCCCGGCTGCACGCCGGCAACGGCGTCCTGGTCCAGATCATGGAGACCGACGACCCCGGCTCCATGACCGGCACCTACACCGAGCCCACCGGGACCCCGGCCAAGGACACCGCCTTCGACGTCACCGCCGAGCACACCGCCGACGCCACCGCCGCCTTCACCGACATCACGCTCCGCGGCGACTTCTACAACGCGATGCGCACCGGCAAGAACCTGGTCGCGTCCTTCGTACGCACCCGGATCGAGGGCGTGATCTCCGCCTCCGTGTCCCGGCACGCCGTCGCCACCATCACCTCGGCCGAGTGGCGGCAGATCAACCACGTCACCAACACCCCGCAGGCCACGGTCAACAACGGCGTGCTCGTGAAGCTGGGCGCCGGATCGGTCTGGACGGTCACCGGCACCTCGTACCTGACGAAGCTGGTCGTCGACGCGGACGCGGTGGTACGGGCCCCGGCGGGCCGGACCCTCACCCTCACCGTCGACGGCACGGCGACCGCCCTCACCCCCGGCACCACCTACACCGGCGCGCTCACCCTCACCCCTGCCTGAGCGCGGCCAGCGCGATCCGCTGGGCCACCGGGTTCATCTCCTCGCCCTTGGCGTCGGTCGAGCCGACCGAGTAGACGAGGGTCCGGCTCAGGTCGCGGGTCCCGAGGAGCACGGCGCTGTAGCCGTACCGGGAGCCCGACTTGAGCCAGTACACCCGCCCCTCGTACACGAACCGCTGCAGCCCGGCGCTGTAGGTGGCGCCCTCGATGTGCGCCGGGACCGTGAACATCTCCTCCAGCTGCGGTCCCGGCGGCACGATCCGCCCCCGGAAGAGGCAGGTGAGGAGGCGTTCCAGGTCGGCGGTGGTGGAGATCATGTCCCCGGCCGCGAACCGGTCCGCCTGGTTCCACTCGGTGACGTCCACGAACTCCGTGGTCCCGTCGGCCCGCGTCACCTTCTGGTAGCCGTGGTTGTGCGGACCGCGGATGCGCGGGTCGGTGCCGGGGAAGTACGTGTCCCGCATCCCGGCCGGGCGCAGCACCAGCCGCTCGGCCGCGGAGGCGTACGACTGCCCGGTCACCTTCTCGATCAGCAGCCCGAGCACGGTGTAGTTGACGTTGAGGTAGTCCTGTTTCCGGCCGGGGCGGAACTCCGGCCCCTTCGCCACCGCCGACCGCACCACCTGCTCGGGGGTGAGCGTGTCGAAGCGGTGCGCGTACTGCGCCTCGAAGGAGTCGCCCCAGCCGTCGCCGGCCTGGATGCCGCTGGTGTGGTTGAGCAACTGCCGTACGGTGATGGGCCGGAAGTCCCGGGTGAACAGGCCCGGGAGGTAGCGCTGGACGGGCGCGCCGAGGTCGATCCGGCCCTGCGCCGCCAGCCTCAGTACGGCGGCGGCCGTCACCACCTTCGTCGTGGAACCGGCCCGGAAGCGGGCGTCCGGGTCCGCCGCCCGGCCGCTCGCCAGGTCGTGCACGCCCGCGCTGCCGCGCCAGGTGCCGTCGGTGCCGCCCACCCGGACGAGCGCGGCGGTGGCGTCCGCGTCGGGCAGTCCGGCGAGGGCGGCGCGCAGCGCCTCGGCGTCGGGGGCGACGGCCCGGGCCGCCGCCGATGCCGGTGCTGACGCCGGTGCCTCGGCCGATGCGGCCAGGGCGGGTGCCGCCAGGGGACCGGCCGTGAGGGCCAGGAGGAGAGAAGCGGCGAGAGCGGTGCTCCGGGTGCGGACACGCATGCGTGGACTCCAGGGGAGAGGGAGGGGACCGGTGAAGGGACCCGGTCATCCTCCGGGGGCGCGGCGGTCGGCCGGATCGTCGGCGAGGAGGGCGTGCGCCCCTGAGCCGTCACCCATCAACTCACGCTGAAAATAGGGGAGTTGCCGGGGTTCGCCCTTAGGGGACGCGGGGCGGCGCGGGCCCCGGGACGGAAAAAAGTGTTATCCCGGAGTCCCGCACTCCGTCTCCACACTGTGATCCCCGACCTTGCACAGGCCGCCGCACCGGCTGAGAGGGTGCCCTTATGAGGACGGACGTGCACCTGCCCCGGCAGTGGCGCAGCACGGTCACGGCCGCGCAGGCGGGCGACCGGCGGGCGCTGGACGAGCTGGTCGAGGGCTGGCTGCCGCTGGTCTACAACGTCGTCGGCCGGGCCCTCAACGGCCATGCCGACGTGGACGACGTCGTCCAGGAGACCATGCTGCGCGCCGTCGGCAACCTCGGCACCCTGCGCGACCCGGACAGCTTCCGGTCCTGGCTGGTGGCCATCGCCATGCGCCAGATACGGGACCGGGCGCGCCGCAGGCAGGACCGGAAACTGGACGAGCGGGTCCCGGACGGCGGCGCCGACTTCGCCGAACTCACCGTGCTGCGGCTCCAGTTGGAGGGCCAGCGGCGGGAGGTCGCGGAGGCCGTGCGCTGGCTGGACCCCGAGGACCGGCAGCTGGTGTCCCTGTGGTGGCTGGAGGTCTCGGGCGAACTCACCCGGCGCGAGCTGGCGTCGGCCGTCGGCATCAGCCGGCAGCACGCGGCCGTGCGTGTCCAGCGGATGAAGGAACGGCTGGAGGTCTCGCGCGGCATCGTGCGCGCACTGGCCGGGGCCTGCCCGGAACTGCGCGAGCTGACCGCCCGCTGGGACGGGCGGCCCGACTCCGTCTGGCGCAAGCGGCTGGCCCGGCACGTCCGCGGCTGCGGCTACTGCGGCGACGCGCGCGACTCCGTCGTCCCGGCGGAACGGCTGCTGGTCGGGATCGCGCTGGTACCGGTGCCGGTGGGCTTCACCCTGTCGCTGGCGCTCGGCGGCAAGACGGCGGTGGCGGCGACCTCCGTCACGTCCGCCGGCTGGTCGGCCAAGGTACTGGGCGCGCTGACCAAGCCGGCCGTGGCGGTCACCGCGGGGGCCACGATCGTCGCGGGCGGCGCCTACGTCGTCGTACAGACCCCGCACGGATCGGCACCGCGTACGGCCGTGTCGCCGACGGCGGTGGTCAGCAGCGCGGTGCCGCAGGCGCCGGCGGCCACCCCCACCCCGTCCCCGACGGCCTCGCCGTCCGCCTCCCCCACCCCGTCCCCGTCCGCTTCGGCGGTCTACGGCTCCGTCGTCGACGCGGTCGACACGGCACCGGACCCGGACACCAGGCCCGGCGCGCTGCCGCACCGGCCCGAGGCCGGGATCACCAGCACGGGCGGCGCGCACGCCGTCATGAACCACCGGGGCGACAGCGTCACGCTCAGCGGGCAGGGCTATGTGCTGGTCCGCTGGCAGATCTCACCGCAGTACCGGGCCGGGAACCTGGTCATGCCGTCCTGGACCGGGCTCAAGGGGAAGATCTTCCATGTGGCGTCGGGCGGCGGCCGGCGGATGGACGACCGGGTGAGCACGACCGACAGCTCCGCCACGGGCATGGGCAACTCGGCCGTGGGCTACGCGGTGCTGCCCTCCGGCACCCAGCAGATGTGGCAGAACGAGTACTTCTACGTCGACGGAAGCGTCACGCTGACCGTGAACGAGCGGGGCGCCGACTACGGGCTGAGCGTCTTCCCGTCGACCTGGGACGCGGCGGAGAAGGACGTGCTGTACGGGCCCCCGGACGGGGCGATCCGGTACGGGCTGGTCCGGGACGACGGGACGGACTCGGCGCCGGTTCCGCAGTACGTCACGCGGAAGACGCCGAGCGACCCGGCGACGGTGGCTCAGCGCTCGGCCGTGTAACCCCGCAGCGCGTTGAGCACGTCCACCCTGTTCGTGGTGATCGAGTCGACGCCGGTCTCCAGGAGGCGGCGCATCGAGCGGCGGGTGTCCGGGGTCCAGCAGGAGACCAGGTGGCCGCCGCGGTGGACGTGTTCGGTCAGATCGTGGTCGAGCAGGGTGAAGCGGTAGTTGAGGTAGCGGGGGCGGATCACGTCCAGGAGCGCCGGGCGGGCCGGGGCCAGCGTCTTGCGGGTCAGGGCGATCTCGGCCTTCGCGTCGGCCGCCCGTACCGCCAGCATCGACGGGGCGTCCCCGGTGTAGTAGACGCGGTCCGCCGCGCCGCACTCCCGGGCCACCGCCACGATCCTGGCCACGGCGCGCTCGCTCGGGTCTCCGGGCAGGTCGATCATCACCCGGCTGTCCTTCGTCGCCGTCAGCGCCTCGGCGAGGGTCGGCACGCCGCCCGCCGTGAGGCCGCGCACCTCGTCCGCCGACAGCGCGCTCAGCGGACGGTCGTGCTCCCAGAGGCGGTCCAGGGTCTCGTCGTGCAGCAGCACGGGGACGCCGTCACGGGTCAGGCGTACGTCGATCTCCACCGCGTCCGCGCCCCGGCGGAGCGCGGAACGCAGGGAGTCGAGCGTGTTCTCGCGGAAACGGTAGGGGTCGCCGCGATGGGCCACGGCGGTCACGGTCTGCATGAGCCCATGGTGTCAGGGGCCGGCCGCGGATCGTCAGGGGGCGAGCCACGCCTCGGTGTACGCGTCGATCTCGGCCGCGATCGACGCCTGGCCCGCCGGGTCCAGGAAGGACGCCGTCACCGCGTTCTTGGCGAGGCCGGCCACCCCGCGCTCGTCCAGACCGAGGAGGCGGGCGGCGACCGCGTACTCGTTGTTGAGGTCGGTGCCGAACATCGGCGGGTCGTCGGAGTTGACCGTGACCAGCACACCCGCGTCCACGAACGCCTTGATCGGGTGCTCCTCCAGGGTGCGGACCGCGCGGGTGGCGATGTTGGAGGTGGGGCAGACCTCCAGCGCGACGCGGTGCTCGGCGAGGTGGGCCAGGAGCTTCGGGTCCTGCGCGGAGCTGGTGCCGTGCCCGATGCGCTCGGCGTGCAGCTCGGTCAGCGCGTCCCAGACCGTGCCGGGTCCTGTGGTCTCGCCCGCGTGCGGGACGGAGTGCAGACCGGCCGCGACGGCCCGGTCGAAGTACGGCTTGAACTGCGGCCGGGGCACGCCGATCTCGGGCCCGCCGAGCCCGAAGGAGACCAGGCCCTCCGGGCGCAGCCGGTCGTCGGTCGCCAGCCGGACCGTCTCCTCGGCGGCCTCCAGGCCCGCCTCGCCGGGGATGTCGAAGCACCAGCGCAGGACCGTGCCGAACTCGGCCTCCGCCGCCTTCCGCGCGTCCTCGATCGCGTCCATGAAGGCCCGCTCGTCGATCCCGCGCCGGGTGGAGGAGAACGGGGTGATCGTCAGCTCGGCGTAGCGCACCTGCTGGCGGGCCAGGTCGCGGGCCACCTCGTAGGTGAGCAGCCGGACGTCCTCGGGCGTGCGGATCAGGTCGACGACCGAGAGATAGACGTCGATGAAGTGCGCGAAGTCCGTGAACGTGAAGTAGTCGGCCAGGGCCTCGGGGTCGCTGGGGACCTTGGAGTCGGGGTGCCGGGCGGACAGTTCCGAGACGATGCGGGGGGAGGCGGAGCCGACGTGGTGGACGTGCAGTTCGGCCTTCGGCAGTCCGGCGATGAAGGCCGCCAGATCGCGGTGGACGGCGGGTTCGGCGTGACGGTCGGTCAAGGGTTCCTCCCCGGAACGGCGCGGGTCCGCCCACGGCGGGGGTACGGCCGTGGGGCCCTGCGCGGTGATCGGCTGATCGGTGGTCCGGGCTCATCGTAGGCCGGGCCCGGCGTACGGCGTGATCCGGGCCTTAGCATGGCGACGGCACGCGTTCAGGAGAGGGGACATCGAGAGATGGCTGACGAGGCGCCGGAGACTTCGAAGATACGGCTGGACAAGACGGCCGCGGCGGGAGAGGGGCCGGGGGCGGGGGCGGCGACGCCGGTCCCGCCGTCGGTCCATGACCAGCGGACGGTCGCGGCGATGCCGGGACCGGTCGGCCGGTCGGCCGACGCCCCGCCGCAGGGTTGGGCCAGCCCTTACGGGGCGCCGTCCGACGCGGTTCCCGCACCGCCGCCGAACCCGTTCGCGGCGCCGGGCCCGCACGCGGCGCCCAACCCCTACGCGCCGCCCCCGCCGCAGCAGCCGCACAGTGCGGCGGTGCCTCCGCCGCCGATCGCGCCGAGCGGGCCGGGGCAGGTGCCGTACGGCTACCCGGCCGCGCCCGGTCCCGGGCCCGGGGTGCCCGGCCCCGGTTACGGCTATCCCGGGCAGTCCCTGCCCTCGTACCCGGCCGGGCCGGTGGGGTACGGCGGTTGGCCGGGGATGCAGCCGATGCCCAACAACGGGCTGGGGACGGCCAGTCTCGTCACCGGGATCATCAGTGCGGTCGGGTTCTGCCTGTGGCCGGTGGCCCTGGTGATGGGGGTGCTGGCCATCGTGTTCGGGGCGATCGGGCGGGGGCGGGTGAAGCGGGGGGAGGCCACCAACGGGGGGCAGGCGCTGGCCGGGATCATCTGCGGGTCGGCGGGGCTGGCGCTGGCCGTCGGGTTCATCGCGTTGATCGTGGTGGCGAGCAGTAGGTAGTGGGCGGGTGCGGGGCGGTGGGGGCTGGTCGCGCCCACGCGGCGGAGCCGCATATGGATACAGCCCCGCGCCCCTTTAGGTGGGACCAGTCTCTGTTGGGCAGAAGTCCCGTCCCTTTAGGTGGGGCTGCTTCCGTCGGCCAAGAGCCGGGCCCTTGCCTCCATCAGCGCGAACCCCAGAAGGTTCAGCCCCCTCCAGCGGGCCGGGTCCTCCGCAGCCTCGTCCTTGGCTGCCAGGCCGATGCCCCATACGCGGTCCACGGGGCTCGCCTCGACGAGGACCCGGTCGCCGGTCCCCAGCAGAAAGTCCCGCAGTTCACGGTCGGCCCGGAACTTGTGGACGCTGCCCTCGGTGACGAGGGCGAGGCGTTCGCGCTGCCATATCGCCTCGTCGAAGCCGCGGACCAGGCGGCCCGCCTTCTTCGCCTCGGCGGGGTGGGCCGCCGCGAGGATCCGGGCCTCGGCCTCGGGGTCTGCGAAAAGCCTTGCCTTGCCGGCCATCATCCAGTGCTCGGCGGTCGCGTAGGTGACACCGTCGACCACGAAGGGTGACGGCCACCACTGGCTGAGACAGCTCGCCGAGACCTGCCCGTCGGGCCTCGGGCGGTGTCCCCAGAAGTGCAGGTACCTGATCCTGGCCCCCGCCTGGACCGCCCTGATCAGGGCCTCCACAGAATCGATCTTCGCCATGCACGCCAGTCTGGCAGGCACCACTGACACTCCGTCCTGCCTTTACCTTTCCGACTCGACACCTGGTCGACAGATTCCGTCGCGTAACCAAAAGGCAACAACGGAATCACTTGTTGGACTCCCCTTGCTCTGTCAGGATCGGCAGTCAAATCGAGCTGGAGCTACGCCACCCGCCTCTCTGGGCGGGGTGACGGCGGAGGAGAAGCGACATGGACAACCCGGGCACCGCCACCCCGGAGACCTTCCCCGCGCAGGAGCGGCTCGCGGACGGCGCGCAGTACATCGCGGGACGGTTCACCAAGGGCACGTCCGGCCGTACGCACGCCGTCGTCGACCCGGCCACCGGCGCGGAGGTCTACACCTACGAGCTGGCCGGGACCGACGACGTCGACGCGGCGGTCGCGGCGGCCCGCGCGGCCTTTCCGGCGTGGGCCGGGGCCACCCCCGGCGAGCGCTCCGACGCGCTGCACCGGTTCGCCGCCGTGCTCGCCGAGCGCGCGGAGGAGTTCGCCCGGGCCGAGTCCCTCCAGTGCGGCAAGCCGCTGAAGCTCACGCGCGAGTTCGACGTGCCGGGGACCATCGACAACACCGCGTTCTTCGCGGGGGCCGCCCGGCATCTGCAGGGGCAGGCCGCCGGTGAGTACTCCGGCGACCACACCTCGTACATCCGCCGCGAGCCCATCGGCGTCGTCGGTTCCATCGCGCCCTGGAACTACCCCCTCCAGATGGCCGCCTGGAAGATCCTCCCGGCGATCGCGGCCGGCAACACCATCGTGCTCAAGCCGGCCGAGCTGACCCCGCTGACCTCGCTGCTCTTCGCGGAGGCGGCGACGGCCGCCGGCATCCCGGACGGTGTCGTCAACATCGTCACGGGGACGGGGAAGGAGGCCGGTGAGCATCTCGTCGGGCACCCCGACGTGGCCATGACGTCCTTCACCGGGTCCACCGGGGTCGGCAAGCGGGTCGCCGAGGTCGCCACCGCGACCGTGAAGCGGCTCCACCTGGAGCTCGGCGGCAAGGCCCCCTTCGTGGTCTTCGACGACGCCGATCTGGAGGCGGCCGTCAACGGAGCCGTCGCCGGATCGCTCATCAACACCGGGCAGGACTGCACGGCCGCCACGCGCGCGTACGTACAGCGGCCGCTTTACGACGCCTTCGTGGAGCGGACGGCCGCCCTGATGGAGACCGTGCGGCTGGGGGACCCGTTCGCGCCCGGTACCGACCTCGGGCCGCTGATCTCGCACGCCCAGCGGGACCGGGTCGCCGGATTCGTGGAGCGGGCGCGCGGCTACGCGCGCGTGGTGACCGGCGGCGAGCCGCCGCAGGACGAGCTGAAGAGCGGCGCGTACTACCGGCCCACCCTGATCGCGGACGCCCCGCAGGACAGCGAGATCGTCCAGTCCGAGATCTTCGGGCCCGTGCTGGTCGTTCTGCCGTTCGACAGTGATGATGAGGGCATCCGGCTGGCCAACGACACTCCCTACGGTCTGGCCGCCTCGGCGTGGACCGGGAGTGTCTACCGGGCGGGCCGCGCGACCCGGGAGATCAAGGCGGGATGCGTATGGGTCAACGACCACATCCCGATCATCAGCGAGATGCCGCACGGCGGCTACAAGGCGTCCGGCTTCGGCAAGGACATGTCGGCGTACTCGTTCGAGGAGTACACCCAGGTCAAGCACGTAATGTTCGACAATATGGCGGTGGCTCGGAAGGACTGGCACCGCACGATCTTCGGGGACCGATAGTCACACCTCCGGCCGCTCGGCGCGGCCGGCTTCCCGAAAGGGCATCTAGCGCATGAGGCAGTACGAGCCCGACCGCCCTACCCCGGTCGAAGTGGCCGCCATGCGGCGCAGTCTCCGCAACGGCCGGGCCGCCCTGGCCCGCCGGTCGTTCCTGGGCGGCGCGCTCGCGGTGGGCGGCGTCGGGGCGCTGAGCGCCTGCGGTATTCCCGCGGCCGGCAAGTCCCAGGGCGGGGTCTCCGCCGACGACCACTCGGCCACGGAGAAGGTCGTCAACTTCTCCAACTGGCCCGAGTACATCGACGTCGACGACAGCGGCAAGACGCATCCCACGCTGGACGCGTTCCGCAAGCGGACCGGCATCACCGTCAAGTACACCGAGGACATCAACGACAACGACGAGTTCTTCGGCAAGATCCAGCCGCAGCTCGCCGCCGGCCAGGACACCGGCCGGGACCTGATCGTCCTCACCGACTGGCTGGCCGCCCGCATGATCCGGCTCGGCTACGTCCAGAAGCTGGACGCGTCGAACCTGCCGCATGCCTTCGCCAACCTGTCGGACCAGTTCCGCAGCCCCGACTGGGACCCGGGCCGTGCCTACTCGTACGTGTGGCAGGGCATCTCCACGGTCGTCGCCTTCAACAAGAAGGCGCTGAACGGCGTCGAGGTGAAGTCGGTCTCCGACCTGCTCGACAACCCCGCGCTCAAGGGCCGGGTCGGCCTGCTGACCGAGATGCGCGACACCGTCGGCATGACCATGCTCGACATGGGCATCGACCCGGGGAAGTTCACCGACGACAACTACGACGCGGTGATCGCCCGCCTCCAGAAGGCCGTCGACAAGGGCCAGATCCGCCGGTTCACCGGCAACGACTACACCTCGGACCTCAGCAAGGGCGACCTCGCGGCCTGTGTCGCCTGGGGCGGCGACATCGTGCAGCTCCAGGCCGACAACCCGGACGTCGCCTACGTCATCCCGGACAGCGGCTACATGACGTCGACCGACAACCTGCTGATCCCGAACAAGGCGCGCCACAAGACGAACGCCGAGCGGCTCATCGACTACTACTACGAGCCCGAACCGGCCGCCGAACTCTCCGCCTACGTCAACTACGTCAGCCCCGTCGCGGACGTGCAGCCGTACCTCGCCAAGATCGACAAGGGGGCGGCGAGCAACCCGCTGATCGTCCCCGACAAGGCCATGCAGGCCAAGTCCCACGCCTTCCGAGCCCTCAGCTCGAAGGAAGAGACGGCCTACCAGCAGAAGTTCGCGAAGCTCACAGGGGCGTGACGACACCATGACGAAAGACAGCAGCGGCGACGTCCGTCTCACCGGCATCGGAAAGACGTACGACAACGGCTTCACCGCCGTACAGCCGATGGACCTGACCGTGCCGCAGGGCTCCTTCTTCGCCCTCCTCGGTGCCTCGGGCTGCGGCAAGACCACCACCCTGCGCATGATCGCGGGCCTTGAGGAGCCGACCACCGGCACCGTGCACCTCGGCGACCAGGACGTGACCCATCTGCCGCCGTACAAGCGCCCGGTGAACACGGTCTTCCAGTCCTACGCCCTCTTCCCGCACCTCGACATCTTCGAGAACGTCGCCTTCGGCCTGCGCCGGCGCGGCATCAAGAGCGTGAAGAAGCAGGTCGAGGACATGCTGGAGCTGGTCCAGCTCGGCGAGCAGGCGCGCAAGAAGCCGCACCAGCTCTCCGGCGGCCAGCAGCAGCGCGTCGCGGTGGCCCGCGCCCTCATCAACCACCCCAAGGTGCTCCTGCTCGACGAGCCGCTCGGCGCCCTCGACCTCAAGCTGCGCCGCCAGATGCAGCTGGAGCTCAAGCGGATCCAGACCGAGGTCGGCATCACCTTCGTCCACGTCACGCACGACCAGGAGGAGGCCATGACCATGGCCGACACGGTCGCCGTGATGAACGCGGGCCGCGTCGAGCAGCTCGGCTCGCCCGCCGACCTCTACGAGAACCCGAACACCACGTTCGTCGCCAACTTCCTCGGCACCTCGAACCTGATCGAGGCCGAGGTCGACACGAAGAACGGGGACGACATCGTCCTCAAGGCGGGCGGCGGGAAGCTGGTGCTGCCCGAGTCGCGATGTTCGGCGCCGACCGCGACCGGCGGCAAGGTGCTCGTCGGCATCCGGCCCGAGAAGATCTCCCTCACCCACGCCGACGACGCGGGCTCCATCCCCGAGGGCCGCAACCGCATCACCGGCAAGGTCGCCGACGCCAGCTTCATCGGCGTCTCCACGCAGTACGTCATCGACAGCGCGGTCTGCCCCGAGTTCGCGGTGTACGTGCAGAACGTCGAGCGCGACGGCCGGCTCGTCCCCGGCGCCGACGTCGTCCTGCACTGGAGCCCGGCCCACACCTTCGGTCTCGACGCCGCCCAGGACATCGACGCCGGCACCGAGGAGGAGGCCGCCTGATGGCCACGCTGACGGAAGCGCCGCCGCCCCTGGCGCCGGCCCCCGAGAAGAAGCCCCCGCGCAAGCGCGGCCGGTTCACCCCCTACTGGCTGCTGCTCCCCGGCATCCTGTGGCTGGTCATCTTCTTCGCCCTCCCGATGATCTACCAGGCGTCCACGTCGATCCAGACGGGTTCCCTGGAAGAGGGCTACAAGGTCACCTGGCACTTCGCGACCTACTGGGACGCGCTCAGCGAGTACTGGCCGCAGTTCCTGCGGTCCGTCTTCTACGCGGCGGCGGCCACGGTCCTGTGCCTGCTGCTCGGCTACCCGCTGGCGTACCTCATCGCCTTCCGCGCGGGACGCTGGCGGAACCTGATCATGATCCTGGTGATCGCGCCGTTCTTCACCAGCTTCCTGATCCGCACCCTGGCCTGGAAGACGATCCTCGCCGACAACGGCCCGGTCGTGCACGTGCTGAACTCGCTGCACATCCTGGACCTCACCGACTTCCTCGGCTGGACGGCCGGCGACCGCGTCCTCGCCACCCCGCTCGCGGTGGTGTGCGGTCTGACGTACAACTTCCTGCCGTTCATGATCCTGCCGCTCTACACCTCGCTGGAGCGCATCGACGGCCGGCTGCACGAGGCCGCCGGTGACCTGTACGCCAAGCCGTGGACGACGTTCCGCAAGGTCACCTTCCCGCTGTCGATGCCGGGCGTGGTCTCCGGCACGCTGCTGACCTTCATCCCGGCGGCCGGTGACTACGTCAACGCCGAACTCCTCGGCTCGACCGACACCCGCATGATCGGAAACGTGATCCAGACGCAGTTCCTGCGGATTCTCGACTATCCGACGGCGGCCGCGCTGTCCTTCATCCTCATGGCCGCGATCCTCGCCATGGTCACCATCTACATCCGCCGGTCCGGGACGGAGGATCTGGTCTAAATGCCCTTCGTCAACTGGCTCAAGAAGCATCTGGTCGTCATCGCGGGACTGGTGACCCTCGGATATCTCCTGCTGCCGAACGTCATCGTCACGGTGTTCTCCTTCAACAAACCGAAGGGGCGCTTCAACTACGAATGGCAGCAGTTCTCGCTGGACGCCTGGAAGCAGCCGTGCGGGGTCGCCGACATGTGCGGCTCGCTCTCCATCAGCCTCCGGATCGCCGCCCTGGCCACGATCGGCGCCACGCTCCTCGGCACGATGATCGCCTTCGCCCTGGTCC
Source organism: Streptomyces sp. NPDC048288 (assembly GCF_043201555.1). Classification (NCBI taxonomy): domain Bacteria; kingdom Bacillati; phylum Actinomycetota; class Actinomycetes; order Kitasatosporales; family Streptomycetaceae; genus Streptomyces; species Streptomyces sp. NPDC048288. The sequence continues at coordinate 77,297 of NZ_JBICZD010000009.1, read as the reverse complement.
GCTACCGGTTCCGCGCCCGCGGCGCCGTGAACTCGCTGATCTTCCTGCCGATGGCGATGCCCGAGGTCGTCATGGCCGCCTCGCTGCTCACCCTGTTCCTCAACATGGGCGCCCAGCTGGGCTTCTACACCATCCTGATCGCCCACATCATGTTCTGCCTCAGCTTCGTCGTCACCGCCGTCAAGGCGCGCGTGATGTCGATGGACCCGCGCCTGGAGGAGGCGGCCCGCGACCTCTACGCCGGACCGGTGCAGACGTTCGTCAGGGTCACCCTCCCCATCGCGGCCCCCGGAATCGCGGCGGGCGCGCTGCTCTCCTTCGCGCTCTCCTTCGACGATTTCATCATCACCAATTTCAACGCGGGCTCCACCGTCACCTTCCCCATGTTCGTCTGGGGTTCGGCACAGCGCGGCACGCCCGTCCAGATCAACGTCATCGGCACGGCCATGTTCCTGGTCGCCGTACTGCTCGTGCTGGTATCGATGCTCGTCAACAACCGCCGCAACAGGCAAAAGGCATAGCCCTTAATTGACTCTGTAGGGAGTTGGAAATCATGGCCCCAAGCGCCATGAGCCGTCAGGCAGATTGGACCAAGTCACTCTCCGAAGCACAGCCGGTCCCGTACTGGCTCGAAGACCCCGGCAAGCCCCACCCCGAGCCCGCGCTCACCGGCGCCGACACCTGCGACCTGCTGGTCGTCGGCGGCGGGTACAGCGGACTGTGGACCGCGCTCAACGCCAAGGAGCGCGACCCCGGGCGCGATGTGGTCCTGCTGGAAGGCCACGAGGTGGGCTGGGCCGCCTCGGGCCGCAACGGCGGCTTCTGCGCCGCCTCCCTCACCCACGGGCTGCCCAACGGGCTGGCCCGCTGGCCCGAGGAGATCCACCAGCTCCAGGAGCTGGGCCGGCGCAACCTCGACGGGTTCGAGGCCGCCGTCGCCCGGCACGGCATCGACTGCGAGTTCGAGCGGACCGGCGAGATCGACGTCGCCACCGAGACCTACCAGGCCTGGGAACTGCGCGACTGGCACAAGGAGCTGGAGCAGAAGGGCCTCGCGGACGACATCGAGTTCCTCGACGCCGACGCGGTGCGCGCCCAGGTCGCCTCGCCCACCTTCGAGGCGGGCCTCTGGGACCGCCGGGGCGTGGCCATGCTCCACCCGGCCAAGCTCGCCTGGGGCCTCAAGCAGGCCTGCCTCGCGCTGGGCGTCCGCGTGTACGAGCACACCCCCGCCCTCGACCTGAAGGCGTACGGCGCCGGCATGGCCGTACGCACCCCGTACGGCTCGGTCCGCGCCCGGCGGGTCGCGCTCGGCACCAACATCTTCCCGAACCTGCTCAAGCGGGTCCGCGCCTACACCGTCCCGGTCTACGACTACGCCCTGATGACCGAACCGCTCACCGCCGAGCAGCTCGGCGCGATCGGCTGGAAGAACCGGCAGGGCCTCGGGGACTCCGCCAACCAGTTCCACTACTTCCGGCTCTCCGCCGACAACCGCGTCCTGTGGGGCGGCTACGACGCGATCCACCACTACGGCGGCCGGGTGCGCCGCGAGTACGACGACCGTCCGGAGACCTACGCCAAGCTCGCCGGGCACTTCTTCACCTGCTTCCCGCAGCTGGAGGGCGTCCGCTTCACCCACGCCTGGGGCGGCGCGATCGACACCTGCTCCCGTTTCTCGGCGTTCTTCGGCACGGCCCACCAGGGGCGGGTGGCGTACGCGGCCGGGTACACGGGGCTGGGCGTGGGAGCCACCCGGTTCGGCGCCGACGTGATGCTGGACCTGCTGGCGGGGGAGGAGACCGAGCGCACCCGCCTTGAGATGGTCCGCAAGAAGCCGCTGCCGTTCCCGCCCGAGCCGTTCGCCTGGACCGGTATCGCCCTCACCAAGTGGTCCCTGGCCCGGGCCGACGCGCACGGCGGGCGCCGGAACCTGTGGCTTCGGGCGATGGACCGGATGGGGCTGGGCTTCGACAGCTGACCCCTTCGGGGTGTGATCCGGGTCACTCGAATTGGGTGCCGGAACCCGCGTAATGCCGATGGAAGACCTCCCTCTCTCCCCGTGACGCGAAGCCCGCGTCCACGTGTGAGATGGGGAGGTCCTCTGATGACTGGGGCGAAGACGGCGGTCGAATGGCTGGCATCCGTCGCACCGGATCCCGAGTCCTGCCGCTGGGAATGGGAGCGCAACCCACTAGGGGTCGCGCTTCTGCCCGCCGGCCGGGCCTGGGACGTACTGATCCTGCCGGGCGGGCTCGGCTATCCCACCCTCGACGTGCTCACCCGCGTCCTCGACCAGCCAGGGCCCGTCCTGGCCGACTTCGGGGACAACCGGGTGGGCTTTTTCGTGCCGCCCGGAACGGCCGCGCGGTGGCTCGGTACGGGGATCCGTACGGCGGGGGCCGGGACGTGGATCGTCGTGCCGTATCCGGGGCGGGCGACACAGGGGGTGCGGTGGTTGGTGGCGCCGGACGGGTCGGGGACGTTGACGGATCCGGCGTTGCTGGAGCTGGCCATGCATGAGGCGGCGGCGGGGTTGGCTGACGACTAGACGCCGTTCGCGGCAGGGATGTCGGTCGGCCGCGGCGTCGTCGTGGCTGGTCGCGCAGTTCCCCGCGCCCCTGACGGGGCGCTGCCGCAGGTATTGACAAGTGAATTGGTCTGGACCAAGTTGAGTGCGTTTCCGTCCTCCAAATCCCCCATGTTCGGAGGTACTTGTGGTGCGCGCGAGACCTGTCCTCACCTTTCTCACGGCCGTGCTGTTGGCCGTGCCCGGTATCACCGCGCTCTCGTCGGCCGCCCGTGCGGCCGACGCGGACCTCGCTGTCAACGGTGGCTTCGAGTCCGGGCTGTCCGGCTGGAGTTGTACGGCGGGCAGCGGTACGACGGTCAACTCACCGGTGCACGGCGGAGGTTCCGCGCTGCAGGCGACCCCGGCCGGCAGCGACAACGCCCAGTGCGCGCAGACGGTGACCGTGCAGCCGGGCGCGCAGTACACCCTGTCCGGATACGTCCGCGGCTCCTACGTCTACCTGGGCGCGAGCGGCACCGGCACCACCGACGTCTCCACCTGGACCCAGTCCGCCCCCGACTGGCAGAAGCTGACGACCACCTTCACCACCGGCGCCTCGACCACCAAGGTCACCATCTACACCCACGGCTGGTACGGCACCGGCGCCTACTACGCCGACGACGTGTCCCTGGTCGGGCCGGGGGCCTCCGCGGGCCAGCCGCCCGCCGCGCCGACCGGACTGAAGACCGGCACGATCACGTCCTCCAGTGTCGCCCTGTCGTGGAGCGCGGTCACGGGCGCGACGAGCTACGCGGTCTACCGGGACGGCGCGAAGGTCCAGACGGCGACCGGGGCCTCGGCCACCGTGACCGGCCTGTCCGCCTCGACCGCCTACAGCTTCCAGGTCACCGCCGTGAACGGTGCCGGCGAGTCCGCGAAGTCGGCCGCGGTGACGGCGACCACGACCGCCGGTTCCTCCGGCGGCTCGGGCGACCTGCCGACGCACGCCCTGGTCGGCTATCTGCACGCCTCCTTCGCCAACGGCTCCGGCTACACCCGGGTCGCCGACGTCCCCGACAGCTGGGACGTCATCGACCTGGCCTTCGGCGAGCCGACCTCGGCCACCTCGGGGGACATCCGGTTCAACCGCTGCTCGGTGACGGAGTGCCCGAACGTCGAGAGCGACGCCGACTTCAAGACGGCGATCAAGGCCAAGCAGGCGGCCGGCAAGAAGGTGCTGATATCGATCGGCGGCGCCAACGGCCAGGTCCAGCTGACCACGACCGCGGCCCGGGACACCTTCGTCTCCTCCGTCTCGAACATCATCGACACCTACGGCCTGGACGGCCTGGACATCGACTTCGAGGGCCACTCGCTCTCCCTGGACGCGAGCGACACGGACTTCAGGAACCCGACCACCCCGGTGGTGGTGAACCTGATCTCGGCACTGAAGACCCTGAAGGCGAAGTACGGGGCGAAGTTCGTGCTGTCCATGGCCCCGGAGACCTTCTTCGTGCAGATGGGCTACCAGTACTACGGCACCGGCAAGTGGGGCGGCCAGGACCCGCGCTGCGGGGCGTACCTCCCGGTCATCCACGCCCTGCGGGACGACCTGACCCTGCTGCACGTCCAGGACTACAACTCGGGCCCGATCATGGGCCTCGACAACCAGTACCACTCCATGGGCGGCGCCGACTTCCACATCGCCATGACCGACATGCTGCTCACCGGCTTCCCGGTCGCGGGCGACGCGAACAACGTCTTCCCGCCGCTGCGCCCCGACCAGATCGCGATCGGCATGCCGGCGTCGGTCAACGCGGGCAACGGCTACGTGGCCCCGTCCGAGGTCACCAAGACCCTGGACTGCCTGACGAAGAAGACGAACTGCGGGTCGTACGCCACGCACGGCACCTGGCCCGCGCTGCGCGGCCTGATGACCTGGTCGGTCAACTGGGACCGGTACTCGAACTGGGAGTTCCAGAAGAACTTCGACGCCTACTTCGGCTGAGGAAGAGGGCGAGGACGGTCAGCAGGACGCTGCCCAGGCACCAGCTGGCCACCACGTCCAGCGGCCAGTGCCAGCCCCGGCGGACCAGGCCGAAGGAGACGCCGAGGACCAGGGCCGCGCAGATCCCGACGGCGGTGCGGCGGGCCCTCGCGGAGCCGAGCCACGGCAGGAGGATCAGGGTGGCGGAGCCGTACGCGATCGCCGCGGTCGCCGTGTGGCCGGAGGGGAAGTAGCCGACCGCCGGGGGCACCACAGGGGTCCCCGGCCGGGCGGTCCAGTCCTTCAGCGGCACGATGATCGCGGGGACCAGGGCCATCAGCACGGCGGCGGCCGTCGGCGGCAGCCACCAGCGGTCTGTACCAATGGCACGGCCGCGGCGGGCGACGTAGACGATGACGATCACCAGGACCGGGACGGCGACCTGCACGTTGCCGAGATCGGAGAGGCCCGAGGAGAACTTGTCCGGGTGGACGAGTGCGCTGCTCAGGCGGCTGTCCAGGCGCAGCAGGGGGCCATGGGCCACGACCTGCCAGGTGATCAGCGCGAAGAGGAGGGCCGGAAGGGCCAGGAGTCCCACGAGCAGAAAGGGAAGGAAGGAGGTCGGCCGCCCCGGAACAGGGGGGGTAGTTCCGAGGCGGCCGTCCGGATCGGAACGCCGCGCGCCCCGGGGGGTTTGGGGCGAGCGACCGTCCGATCGGTGAGGAGATCCGGAGCCAAAGGCGCCGGTTGTGTGCGCGAGGGCACGACCAGGTCGAAGCTGGGGAGGCCCCGGCCTGAAATCGCCCACAGTCCCCTGTGGACGGGGTGTATCTCTCATCTGGATAGAACCTACGGCAGGGCGCGGTGCGAAGACAGGCGGAATCGCGTCCCGTCATGCACCTCGCACACCTTCTTCACACGGCCTGACGGGGGCCGCCCCGGCCCCTCGCATCACGCCAGGTGAGGGGGGTGGGGCGGCTGTGGCACAGGGGTTCGACAGCCTGGGGGCGGGCTGCGGGGACCCTGTGGCTCAGATGCGGGCGAAGGCCTGCTCGATGATGTCGAGGCCCTCGTTGAGGAGGTCCTCGCCGATCACGAGCGGGGGCAGGAACCGCAGCACGTTGCCGTAGGTGCCACAGGTCAGGACCAGCAGGCCCTCCTGGTGACAGGCCTTGGCGAGGGCGGCGGTCGCCTCCGGGTTCGGCTCCTTGGTCGTACGGTCCTTGACCAGCTCGATCGCGATCATCGCGCCACGGCCGCGGACGTCGCCGATCACGTCGAACTTCTCGGCCATGGCGGTGAGCCGCGGCTTCATGATCGCCTCGATGGCCTTCGCCTTCGCGTTGAGGTCGAGCTCCTTCATCGTCTCGATGGCCCCGAGCGCACCGGCACAGGCGACCGGGTTGCCGCCGTACGTACCACCGAGGCCGCCGGCGTGCGCGGCGTCCATGATCTCGGCGCGGCCGGTGACGGCGGCGAGCGGCAGGCCGCCCGCGATGCCCTTGGCGGTGGTGATCAGGTCCGGGACGATCCCCTCGTCCTCGCACGCGAACCACTGGCCCGTACGGCAGAACCCGGACTGGATCTCGTCCGCGACGAAGACGATGCCGTTGTCCTCGGCGAACTGGCTGATCGCCGGCAGGAAGCCCTTCGCCGGCTCGATGAAGCCGCCCTCGCCGAGCACCGGCTCGATGATGATCGCGGCGACGTTGTCGGCGCCGACCTGCTTGCTGATCTGGTCGATGGCCTGCTTGGCGGCCTCGGGACCGGCGTTCTCCGCACCGGTCGGCCAGCGGTAGCCGTACGCCACCGGCACCCGGTAGACCTCGGGCGCGAACGGACCGAAGCCGTGCTTGTACGGCATGTTCTTGGCGGTGAGCGCCATCGTCAGGTTGGTCCGGCCGTGGTAACCGTGGTCGAAGACGACCACGGCCTGCCGCTTGGTGTACGCACGCGCGATCTTGACGGCGTTCTCGACGGCCTCGGCACCGGAGTTGAACAGGGCGCTCTTCTTCTCGTGGTCGCCCGGGGTCAGCTCGGCGAGCGCCTCGGCGACCTCGACGTACCCCTCGTACGGCGTGACCATGAAACAGGTGTGGGTGAAGTCGGCCAGCTGGGCGCTCGCGCGCCGTACGACGGCCTCGGCGGAGGCGCCCACGCTGGTCACGGCGATACCGGAACCGAAGTCGATGAGACGGTTGCCGTCGACGTCCTCGATGATGCCGCCGCCCGCGCGGGCGGTGAACACCGGCAGCACGGAACCGACGCCCTGCGCGACCGCGGCGAGGCGGCGGGCCTGCAGCTCCTGCGACTTGGGGCCGGGGATGGCGGTGACGACGCGGCGCTCCTGCGGAAGTGCGGTCATGGGGGCTCCCTGATGAGTGGTGCGAGCCGTTGCGTACCGGACGGTCCCGTCCGGCGGCTCCGGTGGTGCGTTTTCGGACGCTTTCCTTCTTTCTTCGCAGGCTAGGGCCGGGTATGAGAGGTGGGCATGCTCCATGTGGGCGTTGTCGGAGGGTGACGTTGTCCGTGGTGGACATAGTGCGGGTGGCCGCGCCGGGAGGTTCCTCGGCCGCGTAAGCGGTGAACTCCCCTTGTGAGGGCGTTAGATTGGCCGCTGACGGTGGACGGAACGGCTGGTCAGGGAGCGAGAGCGATGGACAGCGACGGGACGCGGGACACGCGGGGTACGCATGCGAATCCTGTACCGCGTCCGGCGGGGCCGCAGGACGGGGGCGGGATGCCGGCCGAGGCCAAGCCCGCGGTACCGCCGCGACCGACGGCACCCCCCACGATGCCCCCGCTCCCGGACGGCTCGGCCTTCCTGGGCTGGCTGCGCACACCGAGGCCCGAGACGGTGCCCGGGGTGTGGCGGTTCGGGTACAAGCCCCGGCCGGAGCAGGAGCCGGACCAGGTCCCGGCCCGGCAGCTGCTGAGCGGCGCGCTCATCGCGTTCCTGGTCGGCTGGCTGGTCTGGTCGCTGCTGCAGAACGGCTATCTGGGGGCGTGGTGGTGGGTCCCCTTCGACCTGATCGTCCCCCACTCCTGGCGAGGCGGGGACAGCTCGCTCGGCGAGGTCGGCGTACTCATGCTGTACCGGGGCTACCAGATCCTCGTAGCCCTCCTCATCGCGGCCGTCGTGGGCAAGCTCGGCCGCTGGGGCGAGGTCTGGCGCCGCTACGGTCCGCCCGCCTGGAACCGGGCCGCGCCCACCCCGGAACGGCCCCCCGCCCCCGAGCAGGACCCCGCCGAGTTCCTCTACCTCCGTCAGGCGGGGGCGGGCGATGCCGCCGACCGGCTTGCCGGGGACGCGCGGACCGGCCTGATGCGCGACGTCGACCACGCTCGGATCGCCCGGGCCTGGCAGGGGGTGCGGAGCGGCCGGCACAGTATGGCGACGTTCACCGCGGCCGTGGTCAAGGACGGTGCCGCCGCCTGTCTGCACCCCTCCGGCGAGCGCGACCTGCCCGCGCGGCACGCGCAGCACGACATGGTCACCGGCCAGGTCCGGCTCGGCACGACGGCCGACGACCCCCGCAACCCGTACCAGTACCGCGGCACCGGCCTCGCCCTCGGCCCCGACCTGCTCGGCACCTCCCTGCTCGCCGTCGGCCCGGCCGGCTCCGGCAAGACCGGCAGCCTGGTCCGCCCGCTCGCCGAGTCGCTGTGCCTGCACGCGCTCGCCGGACGCGCCTCCGTGGTCGTCGTCGGCGCGGCCGGCGCCGGGCTGGGACCCGCCGACGCCTACGACGTCGTCGTCCGCATCGCCCACCCCGAGTCCGTCTACGACCTCGACCTGTACGGCGGCACCACCGACCCCGACGAGGCCGCCGCCATACTCGCCGAGGCCCTCGCCGGCGACCTCGCCGACCCGCACCCCGGCAGCGACAGCCGCCGCTCCACCACCGTCCTCGCCCAGCTGATCGGACCGTTCAAGGCGGTCCACGGCCGTTTCCCGTCCGTCCCCGAACTCCGCCGGCTCCTGGACGGCGCCCCCGGCCCGCTCGCCGCGCTCCGCAAGGCGCTGACGGACACCGGCCACGAGTCGCTGCTGCGCGAACTCGACGCGCGGGAACGCCAGATGGGACACCCCGGGGACGTCGGCGCGGTCCTGGCCGACCGCATCGCGCTCCTCGACCGCCCCGCCTTCGCCGGGTTCTTCGACACCTCCGGCTCGTCCCGCCCCTTCTCTCTCAAGGCCCTCGACCACCCGGTCCGGGTCCGCATCGACCTGCCCGAGCGCGGTCACGCGGACGCCTCCCGCATCCTGGCCCGCCTGGTGCTCGCCCAGTTCACGGCGAGCGTCACGGTCCGGGACGACCGCTCGCTCTTCGCCTGTCTGCTCCTGGACGACGCCACGGGCGTGGTGACGCCGGAGGCGGTCCGCGGCATCCAGCGGCTGCGCTCGGCCAACGCGGGCGTGGCGCTCACCCTGCGCACCCTGGACGACGTACCGCGTCCGCTGCGCAGCCCCCTGCTCGGCGCCGCCGGCTGCCGGATGGCCTTCTCCGGCCTCACCCCCTGGGACGGCCAGGACTTCGCCGAGGTCTGGGGCAAGGAGTGGATCGAGGCCCGGGACGTCACCGACCGCCAGATCATCGCGGAGACCCCGGCCGGCAAGGCGCTGCACGTCGTGCGCCGGGTCATCACCGGCAAGGCGGCCACCGCGCGGGCGGTCACCGTCCGGCAGGTGGAGCGGGAACGCTGGTCGGCCTCCGAACTGGCCCACGGGGTGCCGCCGGGCCACGCGGTCCTCTCCCTGACGACCGTCAAGGGCGAGCACGCGCCGCCGCTGCTGGTGGATCTGAGGGGCGGCGGCCGGGTCTGAACAGGGGCGCACACGCGACCGTACAGTGAGGCAGAATCGAGAGAGGCCGTTCATACGCGACGGCCAAAGGCCATGACTCTCCCGCCGCCCTGCCCCGCTGTCCCAGTCCCAGCCCCTGTCCCTGACCCAGTCCCTGTTCACGACCGAAGAGAAGATCTGACGGCCCGATGCCACCGACGCTCGCCTCGCTCGTCCACCATTCCGCGCTCAAGCTGACCGTGCGCGCGGGCGAGGACCGCCTCGACGTGCCCGTGCGCTGGGCCCATGTCAGCGAACTCGCCGACCCGGTGCCGTACATGGAGGGCGGGGAACTGCTCCTGATCACCGCGCTGAAGCTGGACGCGGAGGATCCGGAGGCCATGCGGCGCTATGTGAAACGCCTGGTCGGGGCGGGTGTGGTGGGCCTCGGCTTCGCCGTCGGGGTCAACTACGAGGAGATCCCCGGGGCCCTGGTCGAGGCGGCGGAGCAGGAGGGCCTGCCGCTGCTGGAGGTACCGCGCCGCACCCCCTTCCTCGCCATCAGCAAGGCGGTCTCGGCGGCGATCGCGGCCGACCAGTACCGGGCGGTGACCGCGGGCTTCGCCGCCCAGCGCGAGCTGACCCGGCAGGCGCTGAACGCCGGCCCGGAGGGCGTGCTGGCCGCCCTCGCGGCCCAGGTGGACGGCTGGGCCGCGCTGTACGACGCGTCCGGCGCCGTCGTCGCCACGGCACCGGAGTGGGCCGGCCGCAGGGCGGCCCGGCTGACGGCCGAGGTGGAACGCCTCCGGGAGCGCCCGGCACCGGCCTCCTCGGTGGTCGGCGGCCCGGACAACGAGGACCGGGTGGAACTGCACTCGCTCGGCACGGGCCGCCGCCCCAGGGCGGCCCTGGCGGTGGGTACGGCGTCGGCGCTGGGCACGGCCGAGCGCTACGCTGTCCACTCCGCGATCGCGCTGCTCACCCTCACGACGGAACGCTCCCGCTCACTGCGCGCGGCCGAGCAGCGGGTCGGCGCGGCGGTGCTGCGGATGCTGCTCGCCGGGCAGCCGGACCATGCCCGGGGCGTCGCCGGGGACCTGTACGGCGGGCTGCTCGACGCACCGTTCCGGATGATCGTCGCGGACGCGGGCGCCGAGCTGCTGGCCGGCCTCACGGAGGCGGTGGAGTCGGCGGCGGCGCGCGCCGGGGAGGCGCTGCTGGTGGTGCCGGAGGGGGAGCGGCTGGTGGTGCTGGCCGCGGACGCGGGCGCGGCGGTGGGCGCCTGCGTGGAGTACGCGGCGGCCCGGGAAGCGGCCCGCGCGGTGCCGGAGCAGGGCGGCGCCGCCGAGGAGGACGACCTGGTCGTGGGCATGTCCGCGCCGTCCGGTCCGATCGCGGCCGCCGCGGCCTACAAGCAGGCCGAGCAGGCGCTGTCGGTGGCGCGGCGGCGGGGGCGGGTCCTGGTGGAGCACGAGCAGCTGGCGTCGGGGTCGGTGCTGCCGCTGCTGGCCGACGACGCCGTGAAGGCGTTCGCGGACGGTCTGCTGCGGGCGCTGCACGAGCACGACGCGACCGGCCGGGGCGACCTGGTGGCCTCCCTGCGGGCCTGGCTGTCCCGGCACGGCCAGTGGGACGCGGCCGCCGCGGACCTGGGCGTCCACCGCCACACGCTCCGCTACCGGATGCGACGGGTCGAGGAGATCCTGGGCCGGTCGCTGGACGACCCGGACGTGCGGATGGAGCTGTGGCTGGCGTTGAAGGCGACGTCGGGGGAGTGAGCGGGGGCGGCAGGTCGTGTGCCGGCTGCGGGTCGTGGGGGGCTGGTCGCGCAGTTCCCCGCGCCCCTTGGGCCTGACCGCACCAATCCGGCACAGCCCCCGCCCCGACCACTACACCCCGGACAAACGCACCTCCGCCCGCGCCGACCTACGGTGGAGTCGAAAGCCACGCACACACCCCTCTACGCGGAAGGGCCGGGACTCGCACATGACCTCCACCCACGCCTTCTGGCTCGCCGGCCGTCAGGTCACCGGCGAGGACACCTTCGACGTCACCAGCCCGTGGGACGGGCGCCTCGTCGGCAAGGTCGGCGTGCCCTCCGACGCCCAGGTCGAGGAGGCGGTCGCCGCCGCGTACGCCGTACGGGACGAGTTCGCCGCCACCCCGGCCCACGTACGCGCCGCCGCCCTCGACCACGTCAGCCGCCGGCTCGCCGAGCGCACCGAGGAGATAGCCCAGCTGATCTCCGCCGAGAACGGCAAGCCGATCAAGTGGGCGCGCGGCGAGGTCGGCCGTGCCGTCTCCGTCTTCCGGTTCGCCGCCGAGGAGGCCCGCCGCTTCAACAGCGGCGAGGCCCAGCGCCTGGACACCGACCTCGGCGGCCAGGGCCGGCTCGCGCTGACCCGCCGCTTCCCGAAGGGCGTCGTCCTCGGCATCGCGCCCTTCAACTTCCCGCTCAACCTCTGCGCCCACAAGATCGCCCCGGCGATCGCGGCCGGCGCGCCGATCATCCTCAAGCCGGCCCCGGCCACCCCGCTCTCCGGCCTGATCATCGGTGACCTGCTCGCCGAGACCACCGGTCTCCCGGCCGGCTCCTGGTCGATCCTCCCGGTCGCCAACGACAAGATGGCCGCCCTCGTCCAGGACGAGCGCCTCCCGGTCATCTCGTTCACCGGTTCCGAGAAGGTCGGCTACTCGATCATGGACTCGGTGCCGCGCAAGCACTGCACCCTGGAACTCGGCGGCAACGGCGCCGCGGTCGTCCTGGCCGACTACGCCTCCGACGCCGACCTGGACTGGGCCGCCACCCGCATCGCGACCTTCTCCAACTACCAGGGCGGCCAGTCCTGCATCTCCGTGCAGCGGGTCATCGCCGACGCGTCCGTCTACGACCGTCTCCTCCCGCGCATCGTCGCCGCCGTCGAGGCCCAGGTCACCGGCGACCCGGCGGACGCCAAGACCGACGTCGGCCCGCTGGTCAGCGAGGCGGCCGCGGAGCGCGTCGAGGCGTGGGTGAAGGAGGCCGTCGAGGACGGCGCCACCCTGCTCACGGGCGGCGACCGCGACGGCGCCACCTACGCGCCTACCGTCCTCACCGACGTCCCGGCCGACACCACCGTCTCCTGCGAGGAGATCTTCGGACCCGTCCTCACCGTGCAGAAGGTGTACGGCGAGGCGGAGGCCTTCGCCGCCGTCAACGACTCCAAGTACGGCCTCCAGGCGGGCGTCTTCACCCACGACCTGCAGACCGCCTTCCGCGCCCACCGCGCGCTGGAGGTCGGCGGCGTGATCGTCGGCGACGTCCCCTCCTACCGCGCCGACCAGATGCCGTACGGCGGCGTCAAGCAGTCCGGCGTCGGCCGCGAGGGCGTCCGGTTCGCGATGGACGACTACACCTACGAGCGCGTCCTGGTCCTCACCGGCCTCGCCCTCTGACCTGCCACGGACGGCTCGGAGAGCGACAGAACGGCCGCAGCCCGCTGTGCGGGGGCTGCGGCCGTTCTCCGTGCCGACCGCTCCGGACCCTCAACCGGAGAAGCCGACGTGCGCGAGCCGCAGCGGGCCGCGCAGTGTGAGGTGGACGTCGTGGACGCCCTCGGCGACGAGGCCGGCGGTGAGTGAGATGTAGGTGTAGGGATCCGGCGTCGGCCCGGGGAGGGTCAGCAGGGCCAGTGGCGGGCCGCCGTCCAGGGTGAGTTCCAGCGTGCCCGCGCCCGACACCCGTGCGGTCACCTCCGTCGCGCCCCGGCCGAAGTCGCAGTTGCGGTAGACGAGTTCGCCGGGGCCCTCGCCCTCGGGGGTGACCGCGTCGCCCTCGGACTTCGTGCGGTCCACGATCGCGATGCCCGACTGCTCGTCGAAGCCGACCGCGTCCAGGCCGCGTTCGGCGACCGGGCGCGGTGCCGCCCGCTCGCCGTCCAGGACCAGCGTCGTCCGCAGGCGGACGTCCTCGCTGGACGCGCCGACCAGCACGTCGTACGGACCCTGTTCCAGGCGCCATCCGTCACGCGCCACCTCCCAGAACGCGAAGGCGGAGAGCGGGACCTCGAAGTCCGTGCCGGCCCGTTCGCCGGGGGCCAGGGTGAGGCGGCGGTGGGCGAGGAGTTCGCGGCGCGGGCGGGTCGACGACGGCTCCACGGCCCGGGTGTAGAGCTGGACCACCTCGTCCGCCGTGACATCGCCGGTGTTGGTGACCGTGCAGGTCACGCGGAGGGTCCCGGCCGTCACCTCGGTCGTCAGGTCCGCGTAGGAGAAGGACGCGTAGGACAGCCCGTGGCCGAACGGGAAGAGCGGGGTGCCCTCGAAGTAGAGGTAGGTCTGGCGGGCGCCCAGGACGTCGTAGTCGAGGAGGCCGGGCAGGTCGGCGTCGGCGGCGTACCAGGTCTGCGGGAGGCGGCCCGCGGGGGAGACGTCACCGGCGAGGACACGGGCGAGGGCGGTGCCGGCGGCCTGCCCGCCGTGGGCCGTCCAGAGCACGGCCGGGAGGCGGGCCACGTCCACCGCGTAGGGGTAGGCGGACGTCAGCGCCAGCACGGTCCGCGGGTTCGCGGCGCGGGCGGCGCGCAGCAGCCGCTCCTGGTGCGGGGGCAGGGCCAGGGTCGTACGGTCCTCGGTCTCGCGGCCGTTGATGTGCGGGTCGTTGCCCGCGACCACCAGGACCGCGTCGGCCGCGGCGGCCACCCTGGCGACGGCGTCCGCACCCCGTTCGACGATGATCAGTTCGAAGAGGGAAGCGTTTTCGGCGGCAACCCGCACCCCGTCGGCGGCGACAGAGACATGGCGACCCGAGCCGAGATGCCGGAGGAGGTGACCGTTGTCGTGGGGTTCCAGGCGGAACGTCTCCTGGACGACCCAGCCGCCGGGCTGGTCCGCGGCGGCGCGGACGAAGCCGTCGTCGGCGACCGAGAGGTAGCGGCCGTCCGGCGCGCGCAGCGTCAGCACCCCCTCGCCCCAGTCGACGAGGGCGAACTCGGTGCCGGTGGCGTCGGCGGTGAGCGGCGGCAGGTCCGTGCGGCCCGCGAGCAGCGCCGGGTCCAGGGCGCCCGCCGCGCCGCGCACCTCGTCGGCCGCCTCGGTGGCCGGCGGTACGTGCAGGAAGGTGCCGTCCGCGAGCCTCAGCCGGACCCGGTCCACCCCCTCCGCGAACTCCACGCGCTCCGCGCCGAACCGCTCGTACAGGCCCTCCAGCGGGGTCGAGCGGTGGATCAACGTGCCGCTGTACCAGTCGAGTTTGCACTCGTCGGCGAGCAGGCCGACCACCGCGAGCCGGGTGTCGGAGGCGAGGGGGAGCAGGGAGTCGTCGTTCTTGAGCAGGACGACCGCCTGCTCAGCCGCCTCCTGGGCGAGGGCCCGGTGTGCCGGGGTGTCGAACTCCGCGGTGCCCGGATGCGGGTCGTCGTGCGGGTCGAACTCGCCGAGGCGGAACCGGACCGAGAGCTGGCGGCGGACCGCCGTGTCGATGTCCGCCTCGGTCAGCAGGCCCTGCTCCAGGGCTCCCTGAAGCCGCGCGGTGATCTGCGAGCCGTCCGTGCCGTGGTCCGTGAAACTGTCCACGCCGGCGAGCAGGGCGGCCGCCGTGGCCTCCTCGTGGGTGTCGAAGTAGTGCTCGTGGTCGACCAGGTTGGAGGGCGCGCCGGCGTCCGAGCAGACCAGCAGGTCCTCGTCGGTCCAGGTGCGCAGGTGCTCGCGCAGGTACGGGGAGACGTGGTTGGGGCGGCCGTTGACCAGGTTGTAGGCGGGCATCACCCCGGCCACCGCGCCCGCCTCCACGGTCTCCCTGAAGGCGCGCAGGTCGTACTCGTGCAGCACGCGCGGGCGGACCGAGGAGGAGGAAGTGGCGCGGTCCGTCTCGTTGTTGTGGGCCAGCCAGTGCTTGAGGACGGGGGCCGTGCGCCAGTACACCGGGTGGTCGCCGCGCAGGCCGCGGGTGTAGGCGGTGGCGATGGCGGAGGTCAGCCTCGGGTCCTCCGAGTAGCCCTCCTCGTTACGGCCCCAGAGGGGGTGGCGCAGCAGGTTGACCGTGGGGGCCCAGACGTTGAGGCCGACGCGGTCGTCGCGGGCGCGCATCGCCCGGACCTCCTTGGACACGGCCTCGCCGACCCGGCGCACCAGCTCGGTGTTCCAGGTCGCGCCCAGTCCCACCGCCTGCGGGAACACCGTCGCCGGGCCCATCCAGGCCACCCCGTGCAGGGCCTCCTGGCCGGTGCGGAAGGCGGCGATGCCGAGACGGTCCACGGCGGGCGCGAACTGGTGCAGGAAGGAGACCTTCTCGTCCAGGGTGAGCCGCGTCAGCAGGTCGTCGATGCGCTTCGCGAACGGCAGGTGCGGATCGCGGAAAGGCGGCGTAGTCGGCGTTTTTGCGGTCACGTGCGGTTCCCCTTGCGATGGAGCGGCGAGGCTCTTTCGAAGCGCTTCGATGCTCATTCGACGCAGGGGTGGGTGTCAAGAGACGCACATCGATATTTCAAGCAGCGCATACGAAGAGGTCACCCGCGTCGGCTTGGAGGAATCTTGGAAGCGACCCTTGTGCACCCCCGGGTGTTCACTTAACCTCGCAGCAACATCGAAGCGCTTCGACTAGCCGGTCCGCCCCAGCGCCACACGGCCGGGGACGCACCACAGGGGTCGTAGGTCGGAGGATCGCTTCAGCTCAGCCAGTTCCACTCGAGACACCGCAGCCGACGGCCACCGCCGGGTGTCCTGGTGCGCCATGAAGGGTTGACGCAATGACGCCGAACGCCGCTTCTGCCCCCTCCGGGCCG
The DNA here is from genome assembly GCF_043201555.1 of Streptomyces sp. NPDC048288. Classification (NCBI taxonomy): domain Bacteria; kingdom Bacillati; phylum Actinomycetota; class Actinomycetes; order Kitasatosporales; family Streptomycetaceae; genus Streptomyces; species Streptomyces sp. NPDC048288. The sequence goes on along the minus strand of NZ_JBICZD010000009.1, from coordinate 61,251 downwards.
AGCCGGAGAACTTTCCTCGCCTCCACTGCAGTCGCCACCGCGGCGGTGGCGGGCGGGATGCCGCTGCTCGCCGCCTGCGGGGCGTCGGACACCGGGTCGGGCGGGGGCTCCTCCTCGGGCAAGGACGCGAAGAAGCTGCTGCCGTCGTACGTCGCCAACAACGTGGTGACGCCGGACATCCCGTCGAAGAACGGCTCCTCGATCGGCTTCACCGGCAAGCTCGACCTGGCCACCCTGAAGACCTCGGTCCCCAAGAAGCTCGGCAAGGGCGGCAAGGTCACCATCATGGCCCCGTTCTGGGGCTCCCCGCCGAAGCAGGACAACGCCTACTACAAGGCGATGAACAGCATGATCGGCGTCGACGTCGAGTGGCAGAACCAGGACGGCAACACCTACGACCAGAAGCTGGGCGCGGTCCTCGCCTCCAGCGAGGTGCCGGACGTGGTGGTCGTCCCGAACTGGAACATGGGCGGCAAGATACCCACCGCCATCATCAGCAAGTTCGCCGACCTCGGGCCCTACCTGTCCGGTGACAAGGTCAAGGACTACCCGAACCTCGCCGCCATCCCCACCGACGCCTGGCGCCGCTGCATCTTCGGCGGCAAGCTGCGCGGCCTGCCGATGCCGGCCTCGTACGTGACCAACATCGTGCCCTTCTACCGCAAGGACATCTTCGACAAGAAGGGCTACGAGGTTCCGCGCTCGGCGGACGAGTTCCTCGCCCTGGCCAAGGAGATCACCAACGCCAAGGCCAAGCGCTGGGCCTGCATGGACATGAAGTGGACCGCCTGGCAGATGTTCAGCGTGCTCTCCGGCAGCGAGAAGCCGCTCGGCTGGAACCTCGTCGACGGCAAGCTGGTCAACCGCATCGAGACCCAGGAATACCTCGAAGCGCTGGAGTGGACCCGCAAGCTCTTCGCCGCCGGGGTCGTCCACCCCGACTCCATGCTGGGCAAGAACGCCCCTGACGCGGGCCCCAAGTTCGCGGCCGGCGAGTTCCTGATCTACCCCAACGACATCAGCCAGTGGTGGAGCCGCACCGCCGAACAGGCCACCCAGAACCCGGACTACAAGATCTGGGGCATGGACGTCTACGCCCACGACGGCGGCAACCCGCAGGTCTGGGCCGAACAGCCCGCCGGCATCTTCGCCTTCATCAACAAGAAGGCCTCGGAGTCCGTGATCCACGACGTGCTGGCCGTCGCCAACACCACCGCCGCGCCGTACGGCACCAAGGAGTACATGGCCACCAACTACGGCGTCGAGGGCACCCACTACACCGTCAAGAACGGTGTGCCCACCAAGACCACTCAGGGCAACAACGAGGTCATCAACGCCTATGTCATGGTCGCCAGCCCCGCCTCCACCATCGCCCACCCCGACTTCCCCGAGGTCGCCAAGGCCCAGGTCGAGTGGCAGCAGCGGATGGGCTCCTTCACCAAGAAGTCCAGCTTCTTCGGCCAGATGATCACCGAACCGTCCCGCTACACCAACCTCATGAACGACTTCGAGCAGCTCGAGGACGACATCACGCGCGGCCGCAAGAAGATCAGCGACATGCAGCAGGCCGTCTCCGACTGGAAGAGCAAGGGCGGCGACAGGCTGCGCGACTGGTACCAGAAGCTGCTCGACGACAACGGTTCGTCCGCGAGCTGACCAGGCACCGAGGCAAGGAGAACGGCCGTGTCCCACAGCACGGTGCCTCGCAGCAGGGCCGAGGCAGACGACAGAGCGGGGAGGACTCCGGTGGCGTCCGACGGCACCACCGGAACCCGGAAGAAGGAGAAGGCCGGGAAACTGAGCCTGCGTCTCAGATTCAGACGCGACCGCGTACTGATCCTGATGACCCTGCCGGCGATCCTGCTGCTCCTGGTCTTCAACTACCTGCCGATCCTCGGCAACATCGTCGCCTTCCAGGACTACGACCCCTACGTCAGCGACAACGGGATCGTCTCCATGCTGCACAGCGCCTGGGTGGGCCTGGAGAACTTCCAGCAGATCTTCGCCGACTCGGCGTTCTGGAACGCGGTGAAGAACACCCTGGTGCTGTTCTTCCTGCAGCTCGTGCTGTTCTTCCCGATCCCGATCGCGCTCGCCCTGCTCATCAACAGCGTGGTCCGGCCCCGGGTACGGGCGCTCGCCCAGGCGGTCCTGTACCTCCCGCACTTCTTCTCCTGGGTGCTGGTCATCTCCGTCTTCCAGCAGATCTTCGGCGGTGCCGGTCTGCTGTCGCAGCTGCTGCGGCAGCACGGCTACGACGGTCTCGACATCATGTCCGACCCGTCGACCTTCAAGTTCCTGGTCACGGCGGAGGGTGTCTGGAAGGACGCCGGCTGGGGGATCATCGTCTTCCTGGCGGCGCTGGCGTCCGTCAGCCCGGACCTCTACGAGGCGGCGGCGATGGACGGGGCGGGCCGCTGGCGCCGCATGTGGCATGTCACATTGCCCGCCCTGCGGCCGGTGATCGCCCTGCTGCTGGTGCTGCGGGTGGGGGACGCGCTGACGGTCGGTTTCGAACAGATCCTGTTGCAGCGCGATGCCGTCGGCCCCGGGGCCGCGGAGGTCCTCGACACCTTCGTCTGGTGGAACGGCGTCCGCAACCAGGACTTCGGCTACGCGGCCGCCGCCGGCCTGATCAAGGGCGTGGTCAGCCTCGGCCTGGTCCTCGCCGCGAACAAGGTGGCCCATCTCATGGGCGAGCAGGGGGTGTACAAGAAATGACCGCCGTCATCGACAAGCCGCCCGTACGGGAACCGTCCCGGTGGGCCGCGCCGCCCCGGCCGGTGTGGGAGGAGGAGCCCAGCAGGGCCGGAGCGGCCGGCAAGGGACTCGTCCTCGTCCTCGCCTGCCTGGGCGTTCTCTTCCCGCTGTGGATCATCGTCGTCACCAGCCTCTCGTCGCGGAAGACCATCGACCAGGCCGGCGGGTTGGTGATGGTGCCCAAGGGCATCACCTTCGTCGCCTACCAGGAGCTGCTGAGCGGCGGCCAGGTCACCCGGGCCACGGTCATCAGCGTCCTCATCACCCTCGTCGGCACGGTGTTCTCGATGGCGGTGTCGGTCCTGTGCGCCTACGGCCTCTCGCGCATCGGCTCGCTCGGCCACCGCTGGTTCCTGATGCTGCTGCTCGCGACGATGTTCTTCAGCGCGGGCCTGATCCCGACGTACCTGCTGGTCCAGTCCCTGGGCCTGACCGACAGCTACCTCGCCCTGATCCTGCCGAGCGCGGTCAGCGTCTTCAACATCCTCGTCCTGCGCGGCTTCTTCATGGGCATCTCGCAGGAACTCATCGACAGCGCGCGCATCGACGGCGCCGGCGACTTCCGGATCCTGTGGCAGATCGTCATGCCGCTGTCCCGGGCGGTGCTGGCCGTGATCACCCTGTTCTACGCGGTCGGGTACTGGAGCGCCTGGTTCAACGCGTCCCTCTACCTCAACGACCAGGACAAGATGCCGCTGCAGAACGTCATGATCCAGCTGGTCCAGAAGCAGCAGGCCCCGGTGGGGCTGGGCCAGGCGATCAAGACGGGGGAGCTGTCGGGGCTGGCGGTGCAGATGGCGGTGATGGTGATGGCGCTGCTGCCGGTGGCGGTCCTCTCGCCCTTCGTCCAGAAGCACTTCAAGAAGGGGATGCTGACCGGGGCGGTCAAGGGGTAGCCGACTGGCGCCTTCTGAGGGGGGTGGCGGGGAACGCCGGCGGCTGCAGGCCGGTGGGGGCTGGTCGCGCAGTTCCCCGCGCCCCTGACGGGTCGCCGCGGTCGCCGCTACTGCCCAGTCGCCGTAGCTGCGGGCATGCGTGCCGCCTGGGGCGGCACGGGTGGGCGCAGCGGCACCCCGCGAGCGCGGGCGAGCGAAACCCCGGTACCCCAGCCCCCACCCCGGATCACCAACCCACCCACGCCCACCGAAGGTTCCCCATGCCCACCCTGAGCCGCAGAACCGTCCTTGCCGGTACGGCAGCAGCGACCGCCGTCACGGCCCTGCCCACCCTCACGGCCACCGCCCACGCGGCCGAGCCCCAGCCGCAGGCGTACCGCTGGCGCAACGCGGTGATCGGCGGCACCGGATTCGTCACCGGTGTCCTGTTCCACCCCACCACCCCCGGCCTCGCCTACGCCCGTACCGACATCGGCGGCGCCTACCGCTGGGACGACCGGACCGCTCGCTGGACCCCGCTCACGGACCAGCTCGGCTGGGACGACTGGAACCTGCTCGGGGTGGAGGCGCTGGCCGTCGACCCCGCGCACCCGGACCGGCTCTACCTGGCGCTCGGCACCTACGCCCAGTCCTGGGCCGGAAACGGCGCGATCCTGCGCTCGGAGGACCGGGGCGCCAGCTGGACCCGGACCGATCTCACCGTGAAGCTCGGCGCCAACGAGGACGGCCGGGGCATGGGGGAGCGCCTCCTCGTCGACCCCCGGGACAGCGACACCCTGTGGCTGGGCACCCGGCACGACGGACTGCTGAGGTCGACGGACCGCGGGGCCACCTGGGCGGCGGCGCCCGGCTTCCCGGCCACCCCCACCGCCTCCGGGCAGGGCGTCAGCCTGCTCGTGGCCGTCGGCCGTGCCGTCTACGCCGGCTGGGCGGACGGCGACGGCGGGGCGAGCGCCGTCAACCTGTACCGCACCTCCGACGGGGCGGCGTGGGAGGCCGTCCCGGACCAGCCCACCGGCACCGCCGCCAAGATCCCGGTGCGCGCCGCCTACGACTGCCACGCCCGCGAGCTGTACGTGACGTACGCGGACGCCCCCGGTCCCAACGGCCAGGCGGACGGAAGCGTGCACAAGCTGGCCGTCGGCAGTGGCCGGTGGTCCGACGTCACCCCGGCCGTGCCCGGCGGCAGCGACACCTTCGGCTACGGCGGGGTCGCCGTGGACGCCCGTCGCCCGGGCACCGTCGTCGTCTCCACCAACAACCGCTGGGCGGCCGTCGACACCCTGTACCGGACCACCGACGGCGGCCGGACGTGGACGTCCCTCAAGGACTCCGCTGTCTTCGACGTGTCCGAGACTCCCTTCCTGAAGTGGGGCGGCGACCAGCCCAAGTTCGGGTGGTGGATCCAGGCCGTGGCGGTGGACCCGTTCGACTCCCGGCACCTCGTGTACGGCACCGGCGCCACCCTCTACGGCACCCGCGACCTCGTCCACTGGGCGCCGCGGGTCCGCGGCCTGGAGGAGACGTCCGTGGTGCGGCTGGTGTCGCCCCCGGTCGGGGAGGCGCACCTGCTGAGCGGCTCGGGGGACATCGGCGTGATGTACCACGAGCGGCTGACCGCGTCTCCGTCCCGCGGTATGGCCGCGAACCCCGTGTTCGGGTCGGCGACGGGGCTCGCGCAGGCCGCGGGCAGGCCGGCGTACGTGGTCCGCACCGGCTGGGGCGACCACGGCAACGGCGCGTACTCGGACGACGGGGGCCGGACCTGGGCGCCCTTCGCCGCCCAGCCCTCCCTCGCCCACGACGCACCGGGGCCGATCGCCACCAACGCCGACGGCAGCGCGCTGCTGTGGTCCTTCGTGCACTGGGACGGGACCAAGTACCCCGCCCACCGGTCGGACGACAACGGCGCCACCTGGACCGAGATCTCCTCCTTCCCGAAGGGCGCCACGCCGGTCGCCGACCCGGCCGACCCGACGCTCTTCTACGCGTACGACTCCGACACAGGAACGCTACAAGCCAGCACTGACAGTGGCCGCACCTTCACCGTGCGTGCGACCGGGCTGCCCGCCGGGGACAGCCAGTTCCAGCTGGTCGCGGCGCCCGGCCGGTCCGGTGACCTGTGGCTGAGCGTCAAGTGGAACGGGTTGTACCGGTCCGTCGACGGCGGCGCCGGCTTCACCAAGGTCGGCAGCTGCTGGGCCGCCTACACCCTCGGCTTCGGCAAGGCGGCGCCCGGCGCCGACTACCCGGCGATCTACCTCGTCGGCTCCACCGAGGCCGTCACCGCCGTCCACCGCTCCGACGACGAGGCCGCGACCTGGACCCGTATCAACGACGACCGGCACCAGTGGGGCTGGACCGGGCAGGCCGTCACCGGTGACCCGCGGGTCTACGGGCGGGTCTACCTCGCCACCAACGGACGCGGCATCCAGTACGGAGACCCGGTATGACGGCCGCACCCGGACGCCCCGGACGCCCCGGACTCTCCGACGCCACCCGGGGCCGCATCCTCTTCGGCGGTGACTACAACCCCGAGCAGTGGCCCGAGGAGACCTGGCGGGAGGACGTCCGGCTGATGAAGGCCGCGCACGTCAACTCCGTGACCATGGGTGTCTTCTCCTGGGCGAAGCTCGAACCCCGGCCCGGGGAGCGGGACTTCGGCTGGCTGGACCGGCTCATGGACCTGATGCACCAGAACGGCATCGGCGTCGTCCTCGCCACCCCGACCTCCGCCCCGCCGCCGTGGCTGGGCCGGCTGCACCCGGACACGCTGCCCCGGGACGCCGACGGCCGTACCGAGTGGTGGGGCGGCCGCCAGCACTTCTCGCACTCCAGCGCCACCTACCGCCGTTACGCCGCCGCCATCACCGAGGACCTCGCCGCCCGCTACGGCGGCCACCCCGCCCTCACCATGTGGCACATCAACAACGAGTACTGCACCTTCGACCACGGCGACGAGGCCGCCGCCGCCTTCCGCCGCTGGCTGCGCGAGCGCTACGGCACCCTGGACGCCCTCAACTCCGCCTGGGGAACGGCGTTCTGGAGCCAGGGCTACGACACCTGGGACGCCATCCTGCCCGCGCGTCACGCCCACTACCTGAAGAACCCCACCCAGGTGCTGGACTTCCGCCGCTTCACCTCCGACATGCTCCTGGAGTGCTACACGGCCGAGCGGGACATCGTCGCCCGGCACACCCCGCACATCCCGGTGACCACCAACTTCATGCCGCTCTGGATCGGCCAGGACGCCTGGCGCTGGGCCGGCGAGGAGGACGTCGTCTCCGTCGACCTCTACCCCGATCCGCGTGACCCGCTGGGCGCGCAGCACGGCGCCCTCGTCCACGACCTCACCCGCTCCCAGGCCCACGGCCCCTGGATGCTGATGGAGCAGGCCGCCGGACCGGTCAACTGGCGCGGGGTGAACCACCCCAAACCCCGCGGCCTCAACCGGCAGTGGTCCCTCCAGGCGGTGGCCCGTGGCGCGGACGCCGTCTGCTACTTCCAGTGGCGGCAGTCCAGACAGGGCGCGGAGAAGTTCCACTCCGGGATGGTCAGCCATGCGGGGGAGGAGGGCCGTACCTACCGGGAGGTCGCACGGCTCGGCGCCGAACTGGCGCGCATAGGCGCCGAGGTGACTGACCGTCATATCCGCGCCGACATCGCCGTGCTCCACGACTGGCACTCCTGGTGGGCCGGCGCCCACGAAGGCCGCCTCTCCACGGAGGTGGACCTCCCCGACGTCCTGCACGCCTGGCACCGCGCCCTGTGGGAGGCGAACCTCACCACCGACTTCGCCCATCCCGGCCAGGACCTGTCCGCCTACAAGCTGGTGGTCGTCCCGCAGCTCTACCTGCTCACCGACACCGCCGTCGACAACCTCCTCGCCTATGTCCGGGGCGGTGGCACCCTCGTCAGCGGCTTCCTCACCGGCGTCGCCGACGAGGACGACCGGGTCCGCCCCGGTGGCATGGACGCGCGGCTGCGGGAGCTGTTCGGCATCCGCACCCTGCACGAGTGGTGGCCGCTGGACGCGGAGGAGACCGTCGCGTGCGAAGGCTTCCGCGGGACCCTGTGGTCGGAGGAGATCGAGGCCGCGCCCGGGGTCGACGAGACGGTGGCCTACCGGGGCGGCGAACTCGACGGGCTCCCGGCCGTACTGCGCAACGGGCGTGCCTGGTACGTCTCCACGCTCCCGGAACCGGAGGCGCTGCGGGAGCTGGTCGGCCGGATCGCCGCCGGCGCGGGGGTCCGGCCGGTGCTGGACGGGCTGCCGAAGGGCGTCGAGGCGGTCCGGCGGGGTGAGCTGCTGTTCCTGTTCAACCACGGTCGCGACGATGTGAAGATCGCTCTCATGGGAACACATCGAGACCTGCTGACCGGTACGACCGTCAGCGGCGAGACCGTCCTCGGCCGCTACGGAGTGGCGGTGCTCAAGCCATGACCACCACCGGCCCCGTCCACGGAACCTGGGAGCCCGCCCCGGCCGCCCGCTGGGAGGACGGCTTCCTGAGCGGCAACGGCCACCATGGCGCCCTCGTGTTCGGCGATCCGAACGACGACCGCGTCATCGTCACCCAGCACACCCTGGTCCGCCCGAACGGCGGCGAACACGCCCGTCCGCCCCGGCTGGCGGCCGAACTCGCCGACGTCCAGGACCGGTTGCTCGCCGGGGACCTGAAGGCCGCCGAGGGCCTCACCGACGGCCGCCCCCTCCAGTGGGTCCAGCCCTTCCACCCCGCCTTCCAGACCCGGCTGCGCCGCACGGCGACCGGCGGCGCCGACGGCTATCGCCGCTCCGTCGACTTCACCACCGGCGAGGTCACCGCCACCGCCACCGACTGGACCAGCCGTGTCTTCGTCTCCCGCGCGGACGACGTGATCGTGCAGCGGGTCACCACCGCCGGCGACCTCGACATCTCCCTCGACCACCGGCTCCCCGGCGCCCCGCAGGCCCTGGGCGTCGGCCACGGCGCCCTCCGCACCCCCGAGGGCGCCCTGCTCAGCCTCCGCGCCCGCTACCCCGACAGCGACCGCGCCTACACCGGCGTCACCCTCGTCGCCGTCACCGGCGGCACCACCGAACTCTCCCCGCCCGGTGTCCGGGCCGCCGGAGCCTCCACCGTGCTCCTCCTCACCCGCGTCCGCCGCCACACCGGCGAGCTCGACGTCAACGCGGAGGCACGGGAGCTGCGCGAACTCCTCGCCGACGGGCAGTCGTACGACACCCTCCTCGCCCGCCACCTCGACCTGCACCGCACCGCCTACACCCGCGTCACCCTCGACCTGGCCGCCGGTCCGGCCGAACGCGCGCTCCCCGGCTCCGAGTTGATCAAGCGGCCGTCGAAGGCCGCGCTGCTGGAACGGCTCTTCGCCGCCGGCCGCTACCACCTGCTCTCCGCCTCCGGCCTCAACCCGCCCCGCCTGACCGGCCTGTGGACCGGCGACTGGGACACCGCCTGGTCCGGCGCCTTCACCAACGACGCCAACGTCAATCTCCAGACCGCCTCGGCGGCCACGGCCGACCTGCCCGAAGTCACCGAGGCACAGGCGTCCTTGATCCATCGTCAGGTGGCCGACTGGCGGGAGAACGCCCGTGCGGTGTTCGGCGCCCGGGGCGTGGTCGCACCCGCGCACAGCGACGGGGAGTCCGGGCTGTCGTACCACTTCAGCCGCGAGTACCCCCTGCACCTGTGGACCGCCGGTGCCGACTGGCTGCTGGAGCCGCTCGTCGAGCACGACGAGATCCGCGGCGAGCGCGACCCGCGCACGGCGGCCGTGCTCGCCGAAGTCGCCGTGTTCTACGAGGACTTCCTGACCCGGACCGACGCCGACGGGCGGATCGTGGTGGTCCCCTCCTACTCGCCCGAGAACCGGCCCGCGCAGGGCAGCTGGGGCGCGGTCAACGCGGCGATGGACCTCTCGGCCGCCCGGCACGCCCTGCGTACGGCCGCCGACTACCACCCGGGCCCGGACGCCGAGCGCTGGCGCGCCCTCGCCGACCGGCTGCCCGCACACCGCGTCAATGCCGACGGCGCGCTCGCCGAATGGGCCTGGCCGGGGCTCGACGACAGCTACGACCACCGCCATCTGAGCCACCTCTACGGCGTCTGGCCGCTCGACGAGATCACCCCGTACGACACCCCGGACCTCGCGGCGGCCGCGCACCGCGCGCTCGAACTGCGCGGCGCCGAGAACGACTCGGCGCACGGGCATCTCCACCACGCGCTCGTCGCGGCCCGGCTGCGGGACGGCGAACGGGTCGCCGCCGCCCTCGCCCGGGTCCTGGACGGCGACTTCTTCCACGCCTCCCTGATGAGCTCCCACTACCCGGACCTCGACGTCTACAACGCCGACGCCGCGCACACCCTGCCCGCCGTGCTGATCGAGGCCCTTGTCCAGTCCACCCCGGACAGGCTGGTCCTGCTCCCCGCGCGGCCGCGGGCGCTGCCCGAAGGCCGGCTGCACGGCATCCGCACCCGCTTCGGAGCCGTACTCGACCTCTCCTGGACCCCCGACGGCGCGCGAGCCGTCCTGAAGCCGCACCGGACGCTCCGTGTCGACCTGTGGACTTCCTCCGGCGGTCGGCCGCTCGACCTCGTCGCCGGCGAAGACCACGTCCTCACCCTGGGGACGTGGTAGCCACCGCACCTCCCCCCACCCATGGAAGGGACACCATGGCAACACGCACGTATCGCAGGGTCGCCAAGGCCCTGATCGCCCCCGCGCTCGCCCTCGGTGCCACCGTCGGCCTCGCCTCGGCCCCCGCCTCGGCCGCCGTCTGGAGCTCCTGCGACCAGTGGGGCAACACCTCGCTGAACGGCTACACCCTCTACAACAACATCTGGGGCTCCGGCGCCGGCAGCCAGTGCATCTGGGCCAACTCCGGTACCAACTGGGGGGTCTGGGCCAACCACCCCAACACCGGCGGCATCAAGTCCTACCCCAACGCCAAGGCGGTGATCAGCAAGTCGATCACCTCGCTCGCCACGCTCACCAGCAGCTACAACGTCACGGTCCCGTCGTCCGGCGCGTACAACACGTCGTACGACATCTGGGACACGGGCTACAAGTACGAGATCATGCTCTGGATGAACTACACGGGCGCCGTCGGCCCGCTCGGCACCTCGCAGGGCACGCTGACCCTGGGCGGCCACACCTGGACCGTGTACAAGGGCAACAACGGTTCCAACGACGTCTTCTCGTTCGTGCGCACCTCGAACTCGTCCTCCGGCACCGTCAACGTCCTGCCGATCCTCAAGTGGATCAAGGACACCAAGGGCTGGTTCGGGAACGTCACCATCGGTGACTTCCAGTTCGGCTTCGAGATCACGTCCTCCTCCGGCGGGCTGGACTTCGCCGTCAACAGCGAGAGCGTCAGCAGCAGTTGAGTGACCGGGCCGGCCCCGCGTGCGGTGCGGGGCCGGCCCTTCTCGCGGTCCTTTGCGCGGTCCTTTGCGCGGCCCTCTACGCGGTCACGCCCGGTCGACCTCGGCGCGCAGCGCGTTGTAGCCGGCGAAGGCCGCGTCGACGTCCGCGCGGGTCAGGCCGTAGCGGGCCAGGTCGTAGGAGTGGACGCGGGTGCCCCGGGGGCGGGCGGTGACCGCGGGGAGGCGGGCCGCGTCGGACTCGGTCCAGCGGGCGCCGACGGCCGCGTAGAGCTTCGGGGCGCCCGCCGCCGGGTCGGCGCCCAGCCAGGAGTACGGCACGTCGACGAGGGACTCGCGGGGGATGCGGGCGCGGGCGGCGAGGCCGCGGGCGGCGGAGCGGGCCAGCAGCTCCAGCCAGGTGGCACCGATCCGGTCCAGGTCCAGGGGGCGGGTGTTGACCGCCATGCCGTGCTCGACCAGGCTGCAGAACGAGGCCACGGCGGTGGCCGGATCGCGGTGCGTCCACACGATCGTGGCGTCCGGGAAGACCGCGCGCAGCGCGTCCAGGTTCTCCAGGTGCAGCGGGGACTTCAGCACCCAGCGGCGGCGCGGACGGCCGTACTGGAGCACCTGGTAGATCTGCTTGAGGTAGCGGTAGTCGGGCCCGAAGTCATGGGCCTCGTGCCAGGGCAGGTACTCCGGGATCACTGCCTGGGACAGCGGCATCACCGTGTGCGGCAGCGCGAAGGTGCACTCCTCCGGGCCCTCGGGGCGCAGCGCGTGGATGTGCCGGAAGCGCGGGGCGAACAGGTTGATCCCGCCGACCAGGCGGCGGGCGGTCGCGATCGCCTTCTCCCGTTCCGCCGCGTCGGGTTCGAGGCCGGGGGTCAGTAACTCCCAGAGCAGCGGGCAGCGGTGGTCGGCGGAGAGGGACAGCACGCCGTGCGTGAGCGTGGTGGCGGTACGGGGCAGGCCCACCACGAACACCGGCCGCTCGACGGGCTCCCGCTCGATGGCCGGGTGCTCGGCGAGCAGCCGGCGGATCCGGGCGCGGTTGGCCAGGTGGCGGCCGACGTGCCCGCGCGCGGACAGCCAGCCGACCGGGGTGAGGTGTTCGGCGCCGGACCAACATCGCAGCAGGTGGCGGAAGCCGTCGGTGAACCGCTCGTCGCCCGCCGCCTGCCCGGCGGTGTCGAGCAGGCGGTCGAAGGCCCGGTCCGGGGTACGGCGGGAGCGGGCGGAGGGCCGCAGGAGCAGGTTCGCGAGCGTGAGGGGGAGCGGTCCTGAGGACGCGGCAGCGGGCACGGTGACGGAACCCTTCGTGGGGGGACAGGGGGAGGGGATACTGACTACCCCCTCCAACTGCTCCACCACACCGCCGAGTTGAGACATTTACCGGCTGGTAACGACAACGGGCCGGAGCTACTCCGTCACCGGCAGTTCCGCCCCGTCCCGGAGGAACAGCGGAATACGATCCAGCGGCGCGTCCACCGTCACCGCCGTACCGCCCGGGTACGACTCGCCCGTCCACGCGTCCGTCCACCGGGCGCCCGCCGGCAGATACGTCGTCCGGGCCGTGGCGCCCGCCGTCAGGACCGGCGCCACCAGGAGGTCCCGGCCGAACAGGTAGGCGTCGTCCACGGTCCAGGCCGTCTGGTCCTCGGGGAACTCCAGGAACAGCGGCCGCAGCACCGGCAGACCCTCCTCGTGGGCCTCCCGCATGACCTCCAGGACATACGGCTTGAGGCGCTCGCGCAGCCGCAGGTACTTCTCCAGGATCGCGCCGGCCGCCTCGCCGTACGACCACACCTCGTTGGGACCGCCGGTCATGTCGGGGCCCAGCGGCATGCCGGGGTCCCGGAAGCCGTGCAGGCGCATCAGCGGGGACAGCGCGCCGAACTGGAACCAGCGGACCATCACCTCCCGGTACGCCGGGTCGTCCGGGTCGCCCCCGTGGAAGCCGCCGATGTCCGTGTTCCACCAGGGGATCCCGGACAGGGCCGTGTTGAGACCGGCCGCTATCTGGCGGCGCAGGGAGGCGAAGTCGGTCGGGATGTCACCGGACCAGACGGCGGCGCCGTAGCGCTGACTGCCCGCCCACGCCGAGCGGTTGAGGGTGACGATCTCCTCCTCGCCGTGTGCGCGCAGCCCCTCGTAGAAGGTGCGGGCGTTCTCGGCGGGGTAGCTGTTGCCCACCTCCAGGCCGGGGCCCGTCCAGTAGCGCAGGTTCTCCTGGAAACCGGGCTTCAGCTCGGGTTCGCAGGCGTCCAGCCAGAAGGCGGTGATGCCGTACGGGTCGAGGTAGTTCTCCTTGATCCTCGCCCACAGGAAGTCACGGGCGTCCGGGTTGGTGGCGTCGTAGAAGGCCACCTGGACGGTCGACGCCACCCCCTTGTCCGGCCAGTCGGCGTGCGCCATCGGGCCGTACTGGGTGCCGATGAGGTAGCCGCGCTGTTCCATCACCGGGTGGTTCTCGGACAGCGGGGAGACCGACGGCCAGACGCTCACCACCAGCTTGATGCCCAGCTCGTCCAGCTCGCGGACCATCGCGGCCGGGTCGGGCCACTCCTTCGGGTCGAACTTCCACTCGCCCAGGTGGGTCCAGTGGAAGAAGTCGCAGACGATCGCCGAGATGGGCAGGGACCGGCGCTTGTACTCCCTTGCCACGGAGAGGAGTTCGTCCTGGGTGCGGTAGCGCAGCTTGCACTGCCAGAAGCCCGCCGCCCACTCCGGCAGCATCGGCGAACGGCCGCTCACCGCACTGTAGTTGCGCTGGCCGTCGGCCGGAGTGCCCACCGTGATCCAGTAGTCGAGCTGGCGCGCCGAGTCCGCCACCCAGCGGGTGCCGTTGCCGGCCAGTTCGACGCGGCCGATCGCCGGGTTGTTCCAGAGCAGGGTGTAGCCGCGGCTGGAGACCAGCACCGGGATCGAGACCTCGGCGTTGCGCTGGATCAGGTCCAGGACCAGGCCCTTCTGGTCCAGGCGGCCGTGCTGGTGCTGGCCCAGGCCGAACAGCTTCTCGCCCTCGTAGGCGGCGAACCGCTGCTCAAGACGGTGGTGGCCGTTGCCGACGGCGGTGTAGAGGCGGGAGCCCGGCCACCAGAAGTGGGCGCGCTCCTCGGCCAGCACCTCGGAGCCGTCGTCCGTGCGCAGGAAGCGGACCAGGCCCTCGGCGGAGACCTCGACGGTCAGGCCGCCGACCGTCAGCCGCCCCTCGCCGTCGGTGACCTTGACGGCCGACTCGGTGGCCGGACGCCCGTCGAGCAGCGCGCCCGGCAGACCGTCGAGGACCGGGCCGCCGAGCCGGGCCCGCACCCGGACCGCGTCCGGCCCCCACGGCTCGATCCGCAGTGTCTCCTGACGGCCGCTCCACTCCAGGGCACCGTCCCGCTCCCGGAAGGTGCCGACGGTGGGGGAGGACTGCGCCAGGCTGACCTTGGGCTGGGTGTCCGCGTGCTGGTTTTCGGCAGGCTGATTCATGTCACGTGCTCCTGGAGGAGTGCAGACAGGGGGGTGCCCTGGCCGGGGCAGGGGGCGCCCCGGCAGGGCAGGGCACTGCGGCCGAGCCGGAAGGGGAACGGTTCAGGAGCCGGCCGGCGCCGGTCCCGTGCTCGCCCGTACCGTCAACTCGGGTGTGATCAGGACGACTTCGTCACTGCCCCGGCCGTCCAGCTTGGCGACCAGGTGCTCCACGGCGTACCGGCCCATCTCCTGGGCGGGGATGGCGACCGAGGTCAGCCGCACCGAGGCCTGGACGGCGACCTGGTCCGGGCAGATCGCCACCACCGACACGTCCTCGGGCACGGCCCGGCCCTGCTGGCGCAGCAGCGCGAGCAGCGGCTCCACCGCGGACTCGTTCTGGACGACGAAGCCCGTGGTGCCCGGGCGCTCGTCGAAGACCCGGGCCAGGGTGGCGGCCATCGCGTCGTACCCGCCCTCGCACGGCCGGTGCAGTACCCGAAGGCCCAACTCCCGGGCCCGGGACCGCAGTCCGTCGAGGGTGCGCTCGGCGAAGCCGGTGTGCCGCTCGTAGACCGCGGGAGCCTCGCCGATGACAGCGATGTCACGGTGACCGAGCTTCGCCAGGTGCTCCACACAGAGCGCGCCGGTCGCCCCGAAGTCGAGATCGACGCAGGTCAGCCCGGAGGTGGAGGCGGGCAGCCCGATGAGCACGGAGGGCTGGTCGGTCTGGCGCAGCAGCGGCAGCCGCTCGTCCTCCAGTTCCACGTCCATCAGGATCATGGCGTCGGCCAGTCCGCTGCCGGTGACCCGGCGGACCGCGTCCGGGCCCTCCTCGCCCGTGAGCAGCAGGACGTCGTAGCCGTGGATGCGGGCCGTGGTGGCCACCGCGATCGCGATCTCCATCATCACCGGCACGTACATGTCCGTACGCAGCGGGATCATCAGCGCGATGATGTTCGACCGGCTGCTGGCCAGGGCGCGGGCGCCCGCGTTCGGGTGGTAGCCCAGCTCCCGGATGCTCTGCTCGACCCGCTGCCGGGTGGTGGTGGAGATGGACCGCTTGCCGCTGAGGACATAGCTCACCGTGCTCGCCGAGACTCCGGCGTGCTGGGCGACCTCGGCGAGGGTGACCATCCAGCTCTCCAAGCTTTGTGAAGCGCTTCGACAGTGCGCATTGCTGACAAGGGCGAGTGAGGGTGTATCGACAGTAGCTTCAGTGGGGGTGGGTGTCCATAGGCTGTCGAAGCGCTTCGACACCCAATTCACGGGCCGCTCTCGGCAACCTTTCGGGAGGGCGGCGGCCACAAACAGGTCGTACGGCCGTCAGACGGGTCGTACCCGAACCGTCCCCCGGAAGGACCCCCTGATGCAACACCGCAGACCACGCCTGTCGAAGAAGGCGAAGACGCTCCTCTCGGCGGCGGTCGCGCTCGCGGCCGCCGCGGGCGTCGGCGTGGCGCAGGCCGGCGAGTCGAGCAAGAAGTGCACCGCCTTCGACACCGTCACGCTCGGCAAGTACTACGTCAACAACAACCTCTGGGGCCAGGACAAGGGCACCGGCAGCCAGTGCGTCTGGGACAACTCCCGGTCGGGCTCCACGATCTCCTGGGGGACGTCGTACAGCTGGGCGAACAACAGCAAGGGCACCGACTCGGACGTGAAGTCGTACGCCGGCACGGTCCTCGGCTGGCACTGGGGCTGGAAGGTCGACAAGGCGACCACCGGGCTGCCGCTGCGGGTCGGCGACCGCAAGAAGGTCACCGCCAAGTGGAACTTCACCCTCAGCTCGAACCCCGGCACCATGAACGTGGCCTACGACCTGTGGCTGCACGGCAAGAGCACCGCGGACTGGCAGGACCAGCCCACCGACGAGATCATGATCTGGCTCAACCGCCAGGGCGGCGCCGGACCCCTGGGCACCAAGTACGGCAGCGTCAGCCTCGGCGGCGCGATGTGGGACCTCTACCAGGGCGACATCGGCTGGAAGGTCTACTCCTTCGTCCGCCGCGCCAACACCACCGGCGCCACGCTGAACCTGGACGACTTCACCCAGGCCCTGGTCCGCCGCAAGCTGCTGAGCGACGACAAGTACGTCTCCGGCATCGAGTCCGGCAGCGAGGTCTTCAAGGGCTCGGGGCGGCTCGACACCACGTCCTACTCCGTCGGCATCGGCTGAGCGGTCCCGGTCGCGATGGCCGGTCCGTCCTCCGATCGGACCGCGAGGACTGGTGGGGGCGGCCCGTTTCGGGTACCAACGATCCAGTAGCACTGGTCGGTAACGAACGGTCGTCAACGTCCCCTTTCGCGGCGAGGTGAGCCTCAATGTCCGCCCCCACCACCAAGAAACCCACCGTCACCGAGCGGGAGGCCCGCCAGGTGGCGGAGGCCGCCCGGGAACAGGACTGGCGCAAGCCCAGTTTCGCCAAGGAACTGTTCCTCGGGCGCTTCCGGCTCGACCTCATCCACCCTCATCCGCTCCCGGCGGACGAGGACGTACAGCGCGGCGAGGAGTTCCTCGGCCGGCTGCGCGAGTTCTGCGAGACGAAGATCGACTCGGCGCTCATCGAGCGCGAGGCGCGCATCCCGGACGAGGTCGTGGCCGGTCTCAAGGAGATCGGCGCCCTCGGCATGAAGATCGACACCAAGTACGGCGGCCTCGGCCTCACCCAGGTCTACTACAACAAGGCCCTCGCTCTGGTCGGCTCGGCCAACCCGGCGGTCGGCGCGCTGCTCTCCGCCCACCAGTCGATCGGCGTCCCGCAGCCGCTGAAGATCTTCGGCACCCAGGAGCAGAAGGACGCCTTCCTGCCCCGCTGCGCCCGCACCGACATCTCGGCGTTCCTGCTCACCGAGCCGGACGTCGGCTCGGACCCGGCGCGCCTCGCCACCACCGCCGTACGCGACGGGGACGACTACGTCCTCGACGGCGTGAAGCTGTGGACCACCAACGGCGTGGTCGCCGACCTGCTCGTGGTCATGGCCCGGGTCCCGAAGTCCGAGGACGGCAAGGACGGCAAGGACGGCAAGGGGGGCATCACGGCCTTCGTGGTCGAGGCGGACTCCGAGGGCATCACGGTCGAGAACCGCAACGCCTTCATGGGCCTGCGCGGCATCGAGAACGGCGTCACCCGCTTCCACCGGGTCCGGGTCCCGGCCGCGAACCGCATCGGCCCCGAGGGCGCGGGCCTCAAGATCGCGCTCACCACCCTCAACACCGGCCGGCTCTCGCTGCCCGCGATGTGCGTGGGCGCCGGCAAGTGGTGCCTGAAGATCGCCCGGGAGTGGTCGGCGGTCCGTGAGCAGTGGGGCAAGCCGGTCGCGCTGCACGAGGCGGTCGGCTCCAAGATCAGCTTCATCGCGGCCACCACCTTCGCGCTGGAGGCGGTCGTCGACCTGTCCTCCCAGATGGCCGACGAGAACCGCAACGACATCCGGATCGAGGCCGCCCTCGCCAAGCTCTACGGCTCCGAGATGGGCTGCCTGATGGCCGACGAGCTGGTCCAGATCCGCGGCGGCCGGGGCTTCGAGACGGCGGAGTCCCTGGCGGCGCGCGGCGAACGCGCGGTCCCCGCCGAGCAGATCCTGCGCGACCTGCGCATCAACCGGATCTTCGAGGGCTCCACGGAGATCATGCACCTGCTGATCGCGCGCGAGGCCGTCGACGCCCACCTCTCCGTCGCCGGCGACCTCATCGACCCCGACAAGTCCCTCCAGGACAAGGCGAAGGCGGGCGCGAACGCGGGCGTCTTCTACGCCAAGTGGCTGCCGAAGCTGGTCGCGGGCCCGGGCCAGCTCCCCACGTCGTACGGCGACTTCAAGCACGGCGTGGACCTCTCCCCGCATCTGCGCTACGTGGAACGCCACTCCCGCAAGCTGGCCCGCTCCACCTTCTACGCCATGTCCCGCTGGCAGGGCCGGATGGAGACCAAGCAGGGCTTCCTCGGCCGGATCGTGGACATCGGCGCCGAGCTGTTCGCGATGAGCGCGGCCTGTGTCCGCGCCGAACTGCTGCGCCGCCAGGGCGACCACGGACGCGAGGCCTACCAGCTCGCCGACGCGTTCTGCCGGCAGGCCCGCATCCGCGTCGACGAGCTGTTCACCCGCCTCTGGTCCAACACCGACGACCTGGACCGCAAGGTCGTCAAGGGTGTGCTCGGCGGCTCCTTCGAGTGGCTGGAGCGGGGCGTCGTCGACCCGTCGGGCGAGGGCCCGTGGATCGCCGACGCGACGCCCGGTCCGGCCACCCGGGAGAACGTCCGCCGTCCCCTGAAGTAGCGATTCAGCAGTACGTTTCGCTCGGATCCCGCGTCGTCCAGGAGCAGGAGTCGACCTTGGTGCCACTCGCCTTGGTCAGCGTCGCCGTGTCGCTGGTGTTGTTCCACACGTAGGCACGGCGGTTCTGGAACTTGTTCGACGCGGTGTCCGTGCCCCGGCCGGTGTGCACCTTCATCGTCTTGTGGGCGCCGATCTTCACGTCCTTGAACACGTACCGGTGGTTGGAGACGTCCTTCAGGACCCAGCCCTTGAGCGAGACGGCCGAGCCGCTCGTGTTCTTGATCTGCACCCACTCGGCGTTGAGGCTCGCGTTGGAGCGGTCGTCGCTGCCCGGGCTGTCGAACCAGACGTGGTAGACGGTCACACCGCCGGCCGCCTGGGCCGGGGTGCTGAGCAGGGTGCCGGTGAGCAGCGCGGCCCCCGCGAGCGCGGGCACGGCGGCGCGTATGCGCACAGTACGCATGGAGAGATCCCCCCTGGATCCGGATCGAGCCGTTCATCCGACGGCTCGACAGAAGTGTTATCACACGATCTTCACCTGAACCTCACAAAGGGAATTCCGCTCCATACGGCGCCAAGAGCTGATAAGGCACCCGCGTGAGGGACGCGCTGTCCGCCGGGCCGCCGGTTGCGGCAACAATGGGGGGATGACCGACAGTCCCGCCCGTCCGGCACCCCTCGCCGACCCCCACCTCGTCTACGACCCGCTCGCGGGCGACGGCCCGAAGGACGTGGTGATCCTCGGCTCCACCGGATCCATCGGCACCCAGGCCATCGACCTCGTCCTGCGCCACCCCGACCGCTTCCGGGTCACCGCCCTGTCCGCCAACGGCAGCCGGGTCGCCCTCCTCGCCGAGCAGGCGCACCGGCTGCGGGTACGGACCGTCGCGGTCGCCCGCGAGGACGTCGTACCGGCCCTGCGCGAGGCCCTGGCGGGGCTCTACGGCCCCGGTGAGCCGCTCCCCGAGATCCTCGCCGGACCCGACGCGGCGACGCAGGTCGCCGGCGCCGGTTCGGTGGAATGTCACACCGTACTCAACGGCATCACCGGCTCCATCGGCCTCGCCCCGACCCTCGCCGCCCTGGCGGCGGGCCGCACCCTCGCGCTCGCCAACAAGGAGTCGCTGATCGTCGGCGGCCCGCTGGTCAAGGCGCTGGCCAAGCCCGGCCAGATCATCCCGGTGGACTCCGAGCACGCGGCCCTCTTCCAGTCGCTGGCGAGCGGGACGCGCGCCGACGTGCGGAAGCTGGTCGTCACCGCGTCGGGCGGGCCGTTCCGCGGCCGCACCAAGGCCGACCTGGCCCGGGTGACCGTCGAGGAGGCGCTCGCCCACCCCACCTGGGCGATGGGGCCGGTCATCACGATCAACTCGGCCACCCTGGTCAACAAGGGGCTGGAAGTCATCGAGGCGCACCTCCTCTACGACATTCCCTTCGACCGCATTGAGGTGGTCGTGCACCCGCAGTCGTATGTCCACTCGATGGTCGAGTTCACGGACGGATCCACGATCGCGCAGGCGACGCCCCCCGACATGCGTGGGCCGATCGCCATCGGTCTCGGCTGGCCCGAACGGGTCCCGGACGCGGCGCCCGCCTTCGACTGGAGCAAGGCCTCCACCTGGGAGTTCTTCCCGCTGGACAACGAGGCCTTCCCCTCCGTGAACCTCGCCCGGCACGTCGGAGAGCTCGCGGGCACCGCTCCGGCGGTGTTCAATGCGGCCAACGAGGAGTGCGTCGAGGCCTTCCGGACCGGTCTGCTTCCCTTCAACGGGATCATGGAGACCGTGATCCGGGTGGTCGAGGAACACGGCACCCCTCGTACGGGAACTTCGCTCACCGTGCCGGACGTACTCGAAGCGGAGACCTGGGCACGGGCCCGGGCCCGGGAACTGACAGCACAGAAGGCGACCGCGGAGGCGCGTGCATGACAGCCCTGATGATGATCCTCGGCATAGTCGTCTTCGTGATCGGCCTGCTGGTCTCGATCGCCTGGCACGAACTGGGCCACCTCTCCACCGCCAAGCTCTTCGGCATCCGCGTCCCGCAGTACATGGTCGGCTTCGGCCCGACCATCTGGTCGCGGCGCAAGGGCGACACGGAGTACGGCATCAAGGCCATCCCGGCCGGCGGCTACATCCGCATGATCGGCATGTTCCCGCCCGGCGCGGACGGCCGGGTCACCGCCCGCTCCACCTCGCCCTGGCGCAGCATGATCGAGGACGCCCGCTCGGCCGCCTTCGAGGAGCTCCAGCCCGGCGACGAGAGCCGGCTCTTCTACACGCGCGCCCCCTGGAAGCGCGTGATCGTGATGTTCGCGGGCCCCTTCATGAACCTGGTCCTCGCCGTCGCCCTCTTCCTCACCGTCCTGATGGGCTTCGGCATCAGCCAGCAGACCACCACGGTCAGCTCGGTCTCCCAGTGCGTGATCGCGCAGAGCCAGAACCGCGACACCTGCAAGAAGACCGACGCGGCCGCCCCGGCCGCCGCCGCGGGCCTCAAGGCGGGCGACAAGATCCTCTCCTTCGACGGCGTCCGGACCACCAGCTGGAACCAGCTCTCCGACCTGATCCGCGCCACCCCCGGCAAGGACGTCGCGATCGTCGTCGACCGCAAGGGCCAGGACGTCACCCTGCACGCGAAGATCGCCACCAACCAGGTCGCCAAGAAGGACTCCAGCGGCCAGATCGTCCAGGGCCAGTACGTCACCGCCGGCTTCCTCGGCTTCAGCGCCGCCACCGGCATCGTCCGCCAGGACTTCGGCCAGTCGGTGACCTGGATGGGCGACCGCCTCGGCGAGGCCGTCGACTCCATCGCGGGCCTGCCCGGCAAGATCCCGGCCCTGTGGGACGCGGCCTTCGACGGCGCCCCCCGCCAGCCGGACTCCCCGATGGGCGTGGTCGGCGCGGCCCGCGTCGGCGGCGAGATCTTCACCCTCGACATCCCGCCCACCCAGCAGCTCGCCATGGCGTTGATGCTGGTGGCGGGCTTCAACCTGTCCCTCTTCCTCTTCAACATGCTCCCGCTGCTGCCGCTGGACGGCGGCCACATCGCGGGCGCCCTCTGGGAGTCCCTGCGCCGCAACCTCGCCCGGGTACTGCGCCGCCCGGACCCCGGCCCGTTCGACGTGGCGAAGCTGATGCCGGTGGCCTATGTGGTGGCCGGAGTCTTCATCTGCTTCACGATCCTCGTCCTGATCGCCGACGTGGTTAACCCGGTGAAAATCTCCTAGCCACACGATGTTCGAAGCGGCCCGGAACGCTCTGTTCCGGGCCGCTCCCATTGAGTGGGTTTACGGATGGGGGATGTGCCCGTGCCCGGCCCGGTGCCGTAATCTCGAAGCCTGGAACCCGTCTCGGGCGGGACCTGGACCTAGATCCACGACTTGGGGTTGCACAGCAGATGACTGCGATTTCTCTCGGCATGCCGTCCGTTCCGACCAAGCTCGCCGAGCGCCGGAAGAGCCGGCAGATCCAGGTCGGCTCCGTGGCGGTCGGCGGAGACGCCCCGGTCTCGGTCCAGTCGATGACCACGACCCGTACGTCCGACATCGGCGCCACCCTCCAGCAGATCGCCGAGCTGACGGCCTCCGGCTGCCAGATCGTCCGGGTGGCCTGCCCGACCCAGGACGACGCGGACGCCCTCGCGACCATCGCCCGCAAGTCCCAGCTCCCGGTGATCGCGGACATCCACTTCCAGCCGAAGTACGTCTTCGCCGCGATCGAGGCCGGCTGCGCCGCCGTCCGCGTCAACCCCGGCAACATCAAGCAGTTCGACGACAAGGTCAAGGAGATCGCGGCGGCCGCCAAGGACCACGGCACCCCGATCCGCATCGGCGTGAACGCCGGTTCCCTGGACCGCCGACTGCTCCAGAAGTACGGCAAGGCGACCCCCGAGGCCCTGGTCGAGTCCGCCCTGTGGGAGGCGTCCCTCTTCGAGGAGCACGACTTCCGGGACATCAAGATCTCGGTCAAGCACAACGACCCGGTCGTCATGATCGAGGCCTACCGCCAGCTGGCCGCCCAGTGCGACTACCCCCTCCACCTCGGCGTCACCGAGGCGGGCCCGGCCTTCCAGGGCACGATCAAGTCCGCCGTCGCCTTCGGCGCCCTCCTCTCCCAGGGCATCGGCGACACGATCCGGGTGTCGTTGAGCGCTCCTCCGGTCGAGGAGGTCAAGGTCGGCAACCAGATCCTGGAGTCCCTCAACCTCAAGCAGCGCGGCCTGGAGATCGTCTCCTGCCCGTCCTGCGGCCGTGCCCAGGTCGACGTCTACAAGCTCGCCGAAGAGGTCACCGCCGGCCTCACCGGCATGGAGGTCCCCCTCCGCGTCGCCGTCATGGGCTGCG
Organism: Streptomyces sp. NPDC048288; assembly: GCF_043201555.1. Classification (NCBI taxonomy): domain Bacteria; kingdom Bacillati; phylum Actinomycetota; class Actinomycetes; order Kitasatosporales; family Streptomycetaceae; genus Streptomyces; species Streptomyces sp. NPDC048288. Next base: position 38,143 of record NZ_JBICZD010000009.1, on the reverse strand, counting down.
TCGTCAACGGCCCGGGCGAGGCCCGCGAGGCCGACCTCGGCGTCGCCTCCGGCAACGGCAAGGGCCAGATCTTCGTCAAGGGCGAGGTCATCAAGACGGTCCCCGAGTCGAAGATCGTCGAGACCCTCATCGAGGAGGCCATGAAGCTGGCCGAGCAGATGGAGGCGGAGGGTACGGAGTCGGGCGAGCCGTCGGTGTCGGTGGCGGGCTGAGACCGTCCTCGGGCGGGATTTTCTCGCCCCCGCCGCCCCTACCCGTCCCGTCCTGAAGGGGCGCCGCCCCTTCGACCCCGCCAGGGGCTCCGCCCCTGGACCCCGCCCCTGGACCCCGCCCCTGGACCCCGCCCCTCAAACGCCGGAGGGGCTGAATAAGCAGACGGACGAGGCCGGTGCGGGGGGCTGGGGGCGGCAGCCCCCAGGGGCGGAACCGCGGCCGGCGGCCACTTCACGGACACGGGGCGGCACTGCCAAGCTTCCGCAGGTACAGTGCGGAGATCAGCAGAACCCCTCAGCGTGAGGCCCCGCACGTGTTGACGCAGACCACCTCACGGGTGCTCGAACCGAGTGACCTGGACGCCGCGCTCGCCGTACTCGACCGCGAGCCGGTCACGAACGCCTTCGTGACCTCGCGCGTGCAGGTGGCCGGCCTCGACCCCTGGCGCCTCGGCGGCGAGATGTGGGGCTGGTACGAGGACGGCATGCTCACGTCCCTCTGCTACGCCGGCGCCAACCTCGTCCCGATCTGCGCCACCCCGCGCGCCGTCCGCGCCTTCGCCGACCGCGCCCGCCGGGCCGGCCGCCGCTGCTCCTCCATCGTCGGCCCCTCCGAGGCCACCGCCCAGCTCTGGCGCCTCCTGGAACCGCACTGGGGCCCGGCCCGCGAGGTCCGCGGCCACCAGCCCCTGATGGTCACCGACCGCATGCCCGCCGACATCGCCCCGGATCCGTACGTCCGCCGCATCCGCAAGGACGAGATGGAGGCGATCATGCCGGCGTGCGTGGCGATGTTCACCGAAGAGGTGGGCGTCTCCCCGATGGCCGGCGACGGCGGCCTCCTCTACCAGGCGCGGGTCGCCGAACTGGTCGGCTCCGGCCGCTCGTTCGCCCGGCTCGACGAGGACGGCAAGGTCGTCTTCAAGGCGGAGATCGGCGCGGCGACGGCCGAGGCCTGCCAGATCCAGGGCGTCTGGGTGGCCCCCGAGTACCGGGGCCGGGGCCTGGCGGCCCCCGGCATGGCGGCGGTCCTGCGCTACGCCCTCGCCGACGTGGCCCCGGTGGTCAGCCTCTACGTCAACGACTTCAACACGGCCGCGAGAAGGACGTATCTGCGCGTCGGCTTCCAGGAGGTCGGCGCGTTCATGAGCGTGCTGTTCTAGACCGACGTCCAGGCCCCGCGCCCCGCCGGGGGCGCGGGGCGGTATTCGACATGCGGCTACCGCCGCGTGAGCGCGACCAGCCACAACCCACGCGCGCCCGGACGACACCGCTCCACCCCCTGTACGCTCCCCGCATGGACCTCGTGATCGGCCCCCTGGACCTTCCCTCCCGCGTCGACGAGGCCCTCGCAGTCCAGGCGATCGCCTTCGGCCTCGGCCCCGACGAGGTGGCCGTCCGCCGCCAGATCGTCCTCCGCCACATGCAGTACCCCGGGGCCAGAGCCCTCGGCGCCACCGCGGAAGGGCTGCTCGTCGGCTTCGTCTACGGCATGCCGAACAGCCGCACGCACTGGTGGTCCACCGTCGTGGAGCCCTACCTCCGCGCCCAGGGCAACGCCCACTGGCTCGACGACTCCTTCGTCATCACCGAGCTGCACGTCCACCCCCGCCACCAGAACCGCGGCGTCGGCCGCCGGCTGATCACCCAGATCACCGACGGCGCCGCCGAGCCCCGCTCGATCCTCTCCGCGATCGACACCGACAGCCCGGCCCGCGGCCTCTACCACTCCCTCGGCTACACCGACCTGGCCCGTCAGGTCCACTTCCCGAGCGCCCCGAAGCCGTACGCCGTGATGGGCGCCCCGCTTCCGCTGCGCCGCCGCTGAGCCGATCGCCGTTAACGGATTTCCACCGGCACAGCAAGCCCGGCTAACCTCCTAGCCATCAACGTTTCCCGGCAGGAGTACAAGAACCATGGCGAACGCACCGGTCCAACGCATGTCCCAGTTGATGGCGAAGACGCTGCGTGACGACCCGGCGGACGCCGAGGTCCTCAGCCACAAGCTCCTCGTCCGCGCCGGCTACGTCCGCCGCACGGCCGCCGGCATCTGGTCCTGGCTGCCGCTCGGCCTGAAGGTGCTCTCCAACATCGAGCGCGTCGTCCGCGAGGAGATGGACGCGATCGGCGCCCAGGAGGTGCTGCTCCCGGCCCTGCTGCCCCGCGAGCCCTACGAGGCGACCGGCCGCTGGGACGAGTACGGCGCCGAACTGTTCCGCCTCCAGGACCGCAAGGGCGGCGACTACCTCCTCGGCCCCACCCACGAGGAGATCTTCACCCTCCTGGTGAAGGACCAGGCGTCCTCGTACAAGGACCTGCCGGTCATCCTCTACCAGATCCAGAGCAAGTACCGGGACGAGGCCCGCCCGCGCGCCGGCATCCTGCGCGGCCGTGAGTTCCTGATGAAGGACTCCTACTCCTTCGACCTGGACGACGACGGCCTCGCCCGGTCCTACGCCCTGCACCGCCAGGCCTACCAGCGCATCTTCGAGCGCCTCGGCCTCGACTACCGCATCGTCGCGGCCACCGCCGGCGCCATGGGCGGCTCGAAGTCGGAGGAGTTCCTGGCCCCCGCCGAGGCCGGTGAGGACACCTTCGCCGACTGCCCGAACTGCGACTTCGCGGCGAACACCGAGGCGATCGCGTACACGCTGAAGCCGGTCGACGCCACCGACGTGCCCGCGCTGGAGGAGATCCCCACCCCGGACACCCCGACCATCGAGACCCTCGCCGCCCACCTCGGCGTCCAGGCCTCCGAGACCCTGAAGAACCTCCTGGTGAAGGTCGACGGGGAGATCGTGGCCGTCGGCGTCCCGGGCGACCGCGAGGTCGACATGGGCAAGGTCGAGGAGCACTTCGCCCCGGCCACCGTCGAGCTGGTCACCGAGACCGACTTCGCCGGCCGCCCCGACCTGGTCCGCGGCTACGTCGGCCCGCAGGGCCTCGGCGAGAAGGTGAAGTACCTCGCCGACCCGCGCGTGGCCCCCGGCACCTCCTGGATCACCGGCGCCAACAAGGCGGGCACGCACGCCAAGAACGTGGTGGCGGACCGGGACTTCACCGTCGACGAGTACGTCGATGTCGTCGTCGTCCTGGAAGGCGACCCCTGCCCGAAGTGCGGCACCGGCCTCAAGCTGGACCGCGCCATCGAGATCGGTCACATCTTCCAGCTCGGCCGCAAGTACGCCGACGCGCTCAAGCTCGACGTCCTCGGCCAGAACGGCAAGCCGGTCCGCGTCACCATGGGCTCCTACGGCATCGGCGTCTCCCGCGCCGTCGCCGCCCTCGCCGAGCAGACCGCCGACGAGCACGGCCTGGTCTGGTCCCGCGAGGTCGCCCCGGCCGACGTGCACGTGGTCGCCGCGGGCAAGGCCCTGCAGACCGAACTCGCCCTGGACGTCTCCGAGAAGCTGCGCGCGGCCGGCCTGCGCGTCCTGGTCGACGACCGCGCCGGGGTCTCCCCGGGCGTGAAGTTCACCGACGCCGAACTCATCGGCGTCCCGCAGATCCTGGTCGCTGGCCGCCGCTCCGCCGAGGGCGTCCTGGAGCTCAAGGACCGCAAGACGGGCGAGCGCGAGGAGCTGACGGTCGACGAGGCGATCGCCCGCCTGACCGCCCACTGAACCCAACTCCCTTAGTGAGGGCCGCCGGTGACCACCGGCGGCCCTCGCGTCTTTTCAGGAACCTCTCAGACGGTTCTTCCGATCCGTATGGGCACCTCACAGACTTCTCTCAGGCCGATACCCGAACGTAATGCGTGACAGACAGTCACGCAGGAGGGGATCGGTCATGACCGAGAGAGAGCAGCGGGGGGCGGCCGCGGCCGTCCGCAGGGGAACCAGGCGTACGGCGGCCCTGGCGGCGGCGATCACACTCGCCGCGTCGGCCGGGGTGTTCGCCCTGGTCGGCACGATGCAGTCGGACGCCGAGACGACGGCGAGCAGCGGCAGCGCCACGACGACGAGCAGCAGCACCGCCGACAGCAACTCCGGCTCCAGCAAGGACAGTTCCTCGACCTCATCTTCTTCGTCGTCGTCCTCGTCGTCCTCGTCGTCTTCTTCTTCGTCTTCGTCTACTTCCTCGTCGTCCTCGGACCTCCAGTCCTCCTCCGACGGTCTCACCTCCGGCAGTGGCTCCACCGACTCCACCTCGGGGGCGTCATGACCGCCCGCGCTCTCCGGACGACGGCCGCCGCCGAGTGGCGTGCCCTCGGCACCACCGTCCGCCTGGTCGTCACCGACCCGGCCCTGCTGGACTCCTGCAACCTGCTGCTCGCCCGGCAGCTCGCCGAGGTGGACGCGGCCTGCAGCCGGTTCCGCGGCGACTCCGAACTGGCCGCTCTCGACACCACCCACGGCCGCCCGGTGCGGGTCAGCCCGCTGCTCGCCGAGGCCCTCGCGGTCGCCCTGCGGGCGGCCGAGGCCACGGACGGCGCGGTGGACCCGACCGTCGGCTCGGCGATGGAGGCGATCGGCTACGACCGCGACTTCACCCTCGTCCGCGAGGACGACCGCCCGGTCTCCCTGCGCGTGCGCCGCGCCCCGGGCTGGCGCCGGGTCACCCTGGACGAGGAGACGGGCACGGTCACCGTCCCCGAGGGCGTCCGCCTCGACCTGGGCGCCACCGCCAAGGCCTGGGCCGCCGACCGGGCGGCGCGGACGCTGGCGCGGACCGCCGGCTGCGGGGTGCTGGTGAGCCTCGGCGGCGACACGGCCGTCGCGGGCGAACCCCCGGCGGGCGGCTGGCAGATCCGCGTCCAGGACATCACCGGACCGGTCGACGAACAGCCCGCGCAGGGGTCGTACGACACCGTCGGCCTGCGCTCGGGGGGCCTCGCCACCTCCGGTACCACCGCCCGCCGCTGGCAGCGCGGCGGCCACGACCTGCACCACATCGTCGACCCGCGCACCGGCCTGCCGGTCCGCTCCCCGTGGCGTACGGTCTCGGTGGCCGCCGCGAGCTGCGCCGACGCCAACGCGGCGACCACGGCCGCCCTGGTCAAGGGTGCGGGCGCGGAACGCTGGCTGACCCGCCTGGGCCTGCCCGCCCGGCTGGTCACCCACCGGGGCACCGTCCTCACCACACCGGGCTGGCCCGTCTCCGCCCCGGCGCTGGAGGCGGCGGCATGACCTCCGAGACCCTCTGGTACGCCAACCGGGCCACCGGCGCCGTCTGCCTGGTCCTCTTCACCGTGGTCGTACTGCTCGGCATCGCCGTCCGGCTCCGCGGCCGCCTCCCCGGCCTGCCGCGCTTCGGCACCATGAGCCTGCACCGCACGCTCTCCCTCTCCGCCACCGCCTTCCTGGCCCTGCACATCACCACGGCGGTCGTCGACGGCTACGTCAGCATCAGCCCCCTCGACGCCCTCGTCCCCTTCGTCTCCGACTACCAGCCGCTCTGGCTCGGCCTCGGCACGGTCGCCTTCGACCTGATGCTCGCGGTCCTGGTCACCAGCCTGCTCCGGGACCGCCTGGGCCACCGCGCCTGGCGGGCCGTGCACTGGCTGGCGTACGCCTCCTGGCCGGTCGCCCTCGTCCACGGCATCGGCATCGGCACGGACGCCGGCACCGACTGGATGACCTGGCTGACCGTGGCCTGCGTGGCGACGGTGATCACCGCCTTCGCGCTGCGCACCGCGCACGCCGTCCGGGCCGCCCGCCGGACCCCCGCCGCCCTCCTGCACACCGAAGGGGCCCACTGATGACCACGCTCTTCACGGATGTCTACATGTCCCCACGGCTGCTCGCCCCCGGCGGCACCCCGGCCGACCTCGCCACCCACGAGCAGCGCTACGGCCCGCTCGCGCACGGCGACCCGGCCGCCCTGCTGCGCACCCTCGCCGAATCCGGCCTCACCGGACGCGGCGGGGCGGGCTTCCCGGCGTACCGGAAGTTCGTCGCGGTCGCCGACGCGGCCCGCCGCACCGAGCGCGCGCCGGTCGTCGTCGCGAACGGCGCGGAGAGCGAGCCGGCCAGCCACAAGGACAAGACCCTGCTCCGGCTCTCACCCCACCTGGTGCTGGACGGACTCCAGCTGGCCGCCGAGGCGACCGGCGCGGCGGAGGCGTACCTCGCCGTCGAGGACGGCGCCTCCTACCTGGAGTCGGCCCTCGCCCAGCGCCGCGACCCGGTCCGCGTCCAGGTCGTACGGCTGCCCGCCCGTTTCCTCTCCGGCCAGGCCTCGGCCCTGGTCCAGTACCTGTCCGGCGGCGCGGCCCGCCCCGCCCACCCGACCCCACCGGTCCGCGAACGCGGGGTGCGCCGCGCCCCCACCCTCGTCCAGAACGTCGAGACCCTGGCCCACCTGGCCCTGATCGCCCGCTACGGCGCGGAGTGGTTCCGCACGGCGGGCACCCCCGGCGAACCCGGCAGCGTCCTGTGCACCCTGCACGTCCCCGGCCGTGAAGTCCGCGTCGTCGAGGCCCCGTTCGGCATGCCGGTGGGCCGCCTGCTCCCGCTGGAGGGTGCCTCCGCGGCCCTGATCGGCGGCTACCACGGCACCTGGATCCCGGCCGCGGAGGCGGCACAGGTCCCGCTCTCCGCCGCCCACCTGGGCGCCGGCGTCCTGGCCGCGCTCCCCACCGACCGCTGCGGCCTGGCCGAAACCGCCCGCGTCCTGCGCTACCTGGCCCTGCAGTCGGCGGGCCAGTGCGGCCCCTGCCTCAACGGCCTCCCGCGCATGGCCGCGGCCTTCCAGACCCTCGCGACCCCCGGTCCCCAGGGCACCGCCCGCACCGACATCTCCCGCTGGGCGGGCCTGGTGGCGGGCCGAGGCGCCTGCCACCACCCCGACGGCACGATCCGCCTCGTCCGCAGCGCCCTCACCACCTTCACCACGGAACTCGACGCCCACGCCAGCGGCTTCTGCACCGCGACCGACCGCACCCCCCTGCTGCCCGTACCCACCGAAGAGATCTGACATGGACCAGCACATCGACATCGACTGGACCTCCTGCCAGGGCCACGGCCTCTGCGCCGAACTCCTCCCCGAGCACATCACCCTGGACGAATGGGGCTACCCACTGGTCGACGGCCGCCCCATCCCACCCCGAACAAGGAAGCGAGCCCGCAGAGCAGCGGCTGACTGTCCGGTCCTGGCTCTCAAACTGAGGGGAGAGTAATTACCTGGGGGCGCGAGGCTGTATTCGATATGCGGCTACCGCCGCGTGGGCGCGACCAGCCCCCACCGAACCCGCACCCAAAATCCGTCAAACCCACCCGGCGAATTCAAGCAACAGCTCCGCATCCCCCGGCCGCCCAACCCTCCGCGCCCGCACCCCCGACTCCACCGCCCGGAACAGCGTCCACCCCCGCAACCGCTCCTGATCCACCTCCAGCGACTCCGCGAGCCGCTTGATCCGCCGCCGGGTGATCGACGCCCCCGACGGCGAGGCGATCAGATCCTCCACCCGGTCCCGCACCAGCCGCGCCAGATCGAACGCGCACTCCCCGACCACCGGATCCGGCCCCACCGCCAGCCACGGCATCCGCTCCCCGGCCAGCACCTTGCTCTGCCGGAACGTGCCGTGCAGCAGCCGCCGCTCCGGCGGCGCGGCCAGCAGCTCCTCCCGGGCCGTGAGCGCCGCGTCGACCAGCGGCACCACCTCCGGGTCGGCCGTGGCCCGCAGCACCGCCGCCTGCCGCCCGGTGCGCCCGGCCACGGTCTCGAAGGGATGATCCGCCGGCGGTTCCACCCACAGCCGCCGCAGCGTCCCCGCCGCCTCCAGCAGCGCCTTCGCCTCGGGCAGCGACCGCACCGACACCTCCGGATGCAGCCGCTCCAGGAGCAGCACCCCCGCGGCCCCGTCGGCCTCCAGCAACTGCACCGCACCGAGTCCGCCCCAGTGGGCCAGCGCGGCCGCCTCGCTCTCCGGCCGGGCCCGTCCGGGCGCCAGTTTCAGCACGGCCGGGGTCCCGTCCGCCCGCCGTACCAGCAGGACGAGGCTGCTGCGCCCGCCCGGGACCTGGACCCGTTCCACGGTCAACTCGCGTAGCGCGACGGCCTGTTCCGCCGCACCCGGCAGCTTCTCCAGCCACTCGTCACCGTCCGGCGCCGTCTCACCGAGCGCCCTCACCAGGCGCCGCGGCGGTTCGAAAGCCATACGCGAGTCGTTCCCTTCCTGCTTCCAGTCCTGTCTTGAGCCGTGCTCCAGGCTCCGCCCTAGGGAGTCGCCGAAGCCGAAGCCGAAGCCGAAGCCGAAGCCTCAGCCGACGCCGACGGCGAGGCGGAACCACCGGCCTCGCCCAGCGGCGCGCCCCGCTCGGCGAGCCCAGGGAAGGCTACGCTCTCCCCGCGCCAGCGCACCGCCCGCACCGCCGCCTCCCGCAGCGACCCGGCCGCCGACCCGCGCCGCGCGCCCGTGGACGCCCGGACCAGGTCGGAGTACACGTCGGCCACCCGGTCCTCCAACTCGGCGGCGAGCCGGACAGCCGTCGCCGAGTCCGTCACGGCGAACGGCAGCGCGTACGCCGCGCTCGCGGCGACGGGCTCACCGCCCAGGTCCCGCACCGCACGGGCGAGCGCGTCCCGGCCGGCCCGGTGCGCGTCGTACGCCGAACGCGCCTCGGCCAGCCGCCCCGCGCCGATCCGGCCGCCGACGACGCCGTACCCGTACACCGCCGCGTGCTCCGCCGACAGCGCGGCCTGCACCGCCGTCAGCTCGCCGGTCTTGGCCTGGTCGCTCACTGGTCCCCCTTCGTCAGCAGGTACGCGTGCCCGGCACCGGCCGCCGCCACCCCGGCCAGCAGCCGCGCCAGCTCGCCCGGCACCTCCAGCAGCGCCTTGGCCCGCTGGTCGGCGAGGCTCCGCTCGGCGGTGGCCAGCGAGGCGAGCGCGGACTTCTCGTCGGCGGGCACCTCCGGCGCGGAGGCCGACGGCGAACCCGTCGCCGTGGTCCCCGCGCTCGCCGTACTCCCACCGGCTGCCTTTTCCTTCGCCGCGCCCTCCCGGAACGCGGCCGCGTGCGCCGCGACCTCCGCCCGCAGCGGTCGCAGCCGCTCCGCGAGCGTCGGATGGGCGGCGAGGACGGCGTCGTAGCTCCGGAGCAGCCCCTCGCTGTCCCGGGCCGCACGCGCGCGTGCCCGCGCGGAGAGCGACGGGCTGCCGGCGCCGCTCGCGGAGCCGGAGTCGGTGGAGCAGCCCGCCAGCACGGCGGCCGAGGCCGCCGAAACGATCAGGCTCCTTCTGCGTACTCCCCAGGGGGTACGCGAGGGCGGGGGGAACGACACGGCAGACGTCCTCGGGGGGCTCGTACGAACACACGGGCGGGAGGGCGGCCCGCCGTGATCACGTTACCCGCGCATCCCGTCGACCCGCGTCACCGGCTCGACGCACCGCGGACGCCCGGGCTCCGGGGCGCTCCGGCCCCGCCGCCGGCGGCACATGTGGACGGCAACACACCCTGCGACCCGATACCCTTTGACCAGACGCGCGACCCATCCCACAACAGCACACGCGGCCGAGGAGTCACCCGGATGAGCACCACCCAGAGCGAGAGGCTGCGAGAGCTCCTGGAACCGCTCGTCGTCTCCCAGGGACTGGATCTCGAAGAGATCGCCGTGGACTCCGTCGGACGCAAGCGGGTGCTGCGTGTGGTCGTCGACTCCGACACCGGGGCGGATCTGGACCAGATCGCCGATGTGAGCCGTGAGCTCTCGGCGAAGCTCGACGAGACGGACGCGATGGGCCAGGGGGAGTACACCCTCGAGGTCGGCACCCCCGGCGCGGAGCGCCTCCTGAGCGAGCACCGGCACTATGCGCGTGCCGTGGACCGCCTGGTGAGGTTCCAGCTGGCCGAGGGCGGCGAGCTGGTCGCCAGGATTCTGGACGTCGACGACGAGGGCCTCGATCTGGAGGTGCCCGGAGTCAAGGGCCGCAAGGCCACCGCCCGCAGACTCGGCTTCGCCGAGATCGACCGGGCGCGGGTGCAGGTCGAGTTCAACCGCAAGGACAAGAAGGACATGAAGGAAGAGGAGGAGGCGTAGCCGTGGACATCGACATGAGCGCCCTGCGGGGCTTGGTGCGGGAGAAGGAGATCTCCTTCGACCTGCTGGTCGAGGCGATCGAGTCGGCCCTCCTCATCGCCTACCACCGCACCGAGGGAAGCCGCCGCCACGCGCGCGTGGTGCTCGACCGGAACACCGGGCACGTGACCGTGTGGGCGAAGGAGGATCCCGAGGACCTGGAGGAGGGGCAGGAGGCGCGCGAGTTCGACGACACCCCGTCGGGCTTCGGGCGGATCGCCGCCACCACCGCCAAGCAGGTGATCCTGCAGCGACTGCGCGACGCCGAGGACGACGCCACGCTCGGCGAGTACGCCGGCCGCGAGGGCGACATCGTCACCGGTGTGGTCCAGCAGGGCCGCGACCCGAAGAACGTGCTCGTGGACATCGGCAAGCTGGAGGCCATCCTGCCGGTGCAGGAGCAGGTGCCCGGCGAGACGTACCAGCACGGTCTGCGGCTGCGGTCGTACGTCGTCCGGGTGGCGAAGGGCGTCCGCGGTCCCTCCGTCACGCTCTCCCGTACGCACCCGAACCTGGTGAAGAAGCTCTTCGCGCTGGAGGTGCCGGAGATCGCCGACGGGTCCGTCGAGATCGCCGCCATCGCCCGCGAGGCCGGTCACCGGACGAAGATCGCGGTCCGCTCCACCCGTTCGGGCCTGAACGCCAAGGGCGCCTGTATCGGCCCGATGGGCGGCCGGGTCCGCAACGTGATGGGCGAGCTGAACGGCGAGAAGATCGACATCGTCGACTGGTCGGACGACCCGGCCGAGATGGTGGCGAACGCGCTGTCCCCGGCCCGGGTCTCCAAGGTCGAGGTCGTGGACCTGGCGTCCCGGTCGGCCCGGGTGACCGTGCCGGACTACCAGCTGTCGCTGGCGATCGGCAAAGAGGGACAGAACGCCCGGCTCGCCGCCCGGCTCACCGGCTGGCGGATCGACATCCGCCCGGATACCGAACAGGTGTCCGAGTAGATCATCGGGCGGGTGACGCCCACCCCGGTCCGGGGTTCACCCGGACGGGGGGAATAGTTCCCAGCCGCAGGTGGCTGGGATTACGACAACGGCCGTTCGATCTTTGCCCCGAAGGGGTGAGGTCGGTACGGGGAGGTAGACTTAGCGGTGTCTGGCCGGACGCGTGCCCGCGCATGCCCTGAGCGCACCTGTGTGGGGTGCAGGCAGCGAGCGGCCAAGACCGAACTGCTGCGGATCGTGGTGGTCGAGGACGAATGCGTCCCCGATCCTCGCGGTACGCTGCCCGGCCGGGGTGCATATGTACACCCCGCCCAGGTCTGTCTGGACCAGGCGGTACGCCGCCGGGCACTCCCGAGGGCGCTCCGCGTCCCGGGCCCGCTCGACGTAAAGGCGTTGCGCCGGTACGTCGAGCAGTAACACCGTAAGAAGCGTCGTCCGGAACGTCCGTGCGGCTCTGGTACCCCGCGAGTTGGAAGTAGGTCGAGATTGCGATGAGCACTCGATGAGCACGCGATGAGTACGCCCATGAAGTAGCGACGGTCCGGACACACCCGGACCTAAAAGGAGCGAAGTGGCTAAGGTCCGGGTATACGAACTCGCCAAGGAGTTCGGGGTTGAGAGCAAGGTCGTCATGGCCAAGCTCCAGGAACTCGGTGAATTCGTCCGTTCGGCGTCCTCGACGATCGAGGCGCCCGTTGTACGCAAGCTGACCGACGCCCTCCAGGGCGGCGGCAGCGGCAAGCCTGCCCCGCGCAAGGCTGCCCCCAAGCCCGGCGCGCCCTCTCCGGCGCAGTCGGCCCGTCCGGGTGCCCCGAAGCCGGGTGCACCGCGTCCGGCCGCCCCGCAGCCCCCGGCCGCGCCCGCGGCTCCGGCTCCGGCGGCTCCGGCTCCGGTCACCCCCGCGCCGGTCACCCCCGCGCCGGCCGCCTCCGGCCCGCGCCCGGGTCCCAAGCCCGCCCCGCGCCCGGCTCCGGCCGCGCCCGAGTTCACCGCTCCGCCGGCCCCTCCGGCCGCCGCGGCACCGAGCCCGGCCGCCGCACAGGGCCAGCGTCCCGGTTCCGGTCCGCGTCAGGGCCAGGGTCAGGGTCAGGGCCAGGGTGCTCCGCGTCCCGGCGGTCGTCCCGCCCCCGGTCAGGGCCAGGCCCGTCCGGGTCAGGGTGCGCCGCGCCCCGGTGGCCAGGGCCAGCGTCCGGGCGGTGCCCGTCCGGCCGGTCCGCGTCCCGGTAACAACCCCTTCACGTCCGGTGGCTCCACCGGCATGGCCCGTCCGCAGGCCCCGCGCCCGCAGGGCGGTCCGCGCCCGGGTGGCCCCGGTGCCCCCGGTGGCGGTCCCCGTCCGCAGGCGCCCGGCGCCCAGGGCGGCGGTCCGCGTCCGCAGGCTCCCGGCGGCTCCCGTCCGAGCCCGTCCGGCATGCCCCGTCCGCAGGGCGGTCCGCGTCCCGGCGGCGGCTCCGCGGGTCCGCGTCCGAACCCCGGCATGATGCCGCAGCGTCCCGCTGCCGGCCCGCGTCCCGGCCCCGGTGGCGGCGGTCGCGGTCCCGGCGGTGCGGGTCGTCCCGGCGGTGGCGGCGGTGCCCGTCCCGGTGGTGGCGGCGGCTTCGCCGGCCGTCCCGGCGGCGGTGGCGGCGGTGCCCGTCCCGGTGGTGGCGGCGGCTTCGCCGGCCGTCCCGGCGGCGGTGGCCCCGGTGGCGGTGGCGGCGGCTTCGGCGGCGGTCCCGGTGGCGGTGGCGGCGGCGGTCGTCCCGGCTTTGGCGGTCGTCCCGGCGGTCCCGGCGGCCGTGGTGGCACGCAGGGCGCCTTCGGCCGTCCCGGCGGTCCGGCGCGTCGCGGTCGCAAGTCGAAGCGGCAGCGTCGCCAGGAGTACGAGGCCATGCAGGCCCCGAGCGTCGGCGGCGTGATGCTGCCGCGCGGCAACGGCGAGACCATCCGTCTCTCCCGCGGCGCGTCGCTCACCGACTTCGCGGAGAAGATCAACGCCAACCCGGCGTCGCTCGTCGCGGTCATGATGAACCTCGGCGAGATGGTCACGGCCACGCAGTCCGTCTCCGACGAGACGCTGCAGCTCCTCGCGGGCGAGATGAACTACGAGGTTCAGATCGTCAGCCCCGAGGAGGAGGACCGCGAGCTGCTCGAGTCCTTCGACATCGAGTTCGGCGAGGACGAGGGCGACGAGGACGACCTGGTGGTCCGTCCGCCGGTCGTCACCGTCATGGGTCACGTCGACCACGGTAAGACCCGACTGCTCGACGCCATCCGCAAGACGAACGTCATCGCGGGCGAGGCCGGCGGCATCACCCAGCACATCGGTGCCTACCAGGTCTCGACCCAGGTCAACGACGAGGACCGCGCGATCACCTTCATCGACACCCCGGGTCACGAGGCGTTCACCGCCATGCGTGCCCGTGGTGCCCGGTCGACGGACATCGCGATCCTGGTCGTCGCGGCCAACGACGGCGTCATGCCGCAGACGGTCGAGGCGCTCAACCACGCCAAGGCGGCCGACGTCCCGATCGTCGTCGCGGTCAACAAGATCGACGTCGAGGGCGCCGACCCGACCAAGGTGCGCGGTCAGCTGACCGAGTACGGCCTGGTGGCCGAGGAGTACGGCGGCGACACCATGTTCGTCGACATCTCCGCCAAGCAGGGTCTGCACATCGACTCGCTGCTGGAGGCCGTGGTCCTCACCGCGGACGCCTCGCTCGACCTGCGGGCCAACCCGCACCAGGACGCGCAGGGCATCTCCATCGAGTCCCGTCTCGACCGCGGCCGCGGTGCCGTGGCGACGGTCCTCGTCCAGCGAGGCACCCTGCGGGTCGGCGACACGATGGTCGTGGGCGACGCCTACGGTCGCGTCCGCGCCATGCTCGACGACAACGGCAACAACGTCGCCGAGGCCGGCCCCTCCACGCCGGTGCAGGTCCTGGGTCTCACCAACGTCCCGGGCGCCGGCGACAACTTCCTCGTGGTCGAGGAGGACCGTACGGCCCGCCAGATCGCGGAGAAGCGTGCGGCGCGCGAGCGCAACGCGGCCTTCGCGAAGCGCACGCGTCGCGTGTCCCTGGAGGACCTGGACAAGGTGCTCAAGGCCGGCGAGATCCAGCAGCTCAACCTCATCATCAAGGGTGACGCTTCCGGTTCCGTCGAGGCCCTCGAGTCCTCCCTGCTCCAGCTGGACGTCGGCGAAGAGGTCGACATCCGCGTCCTGCACCGCGGCGTCGGTGCGGTCACGGAGTCCGACATCGACCTGGCGATGGGCTCCGACGCCATCGTGATCGGCTTCAACGTCCGCGCGGCCGGCCGCGCGGCGCAGATGGCCGAGCGCGAGGGTGTGGACGTCCGGTACTACTCGGTCATCTACCAGGCGATCGAGGAGATCGAGGCGGCCCTGAAGGGCATGCTGAAGCCGGAGTACGAGGAGGTCGAGCTCGGTACGGCGGAGATCCGCGAGGTCTTCAAGTCGTCCAAGCTGGGCAACATCGCCGGTGTCCTCATCCGCTCGGGCGAGGTCAAGCGCAACACGAAGGCCCGCCTCGTCCGCGACGGCAAGGTCATCGCGGAGAACCTCAACATCGAGGGCCTGCGCCGCTTCAAGGACGACGTCACCGAGATCCGCGAAGGCTACGAGGGCGGTATCAACCTCGGAAACTTCAACGACATCAAGATCGACGACGTCATCGCGACGTACGAGATGCGCGAGAAGCCGCGGGTGTAACACCCACGGTTGGTGCCGGCCGACGGGAGTCCGCTTCCGTCGGCCGGCACTTTTCCCTGGGTCCGGGGCGCCGCCCCGGGACCTGCGCCGCAGCCCAGGGTGCGGTAAAACCCCGTCGAGCCACGGGCCCGGACGGGGTACCGTCGTCGCAGGGCCATCGATCCCGAGCCGGCGGGTTAACCGGTTACACACATGTACGTGGGGACCCTGTCCTTCGACCTCCTCCTCGGCGACATCCACTCGCTGAAGGAGAAGCGCTCCGTCGTCCGCCCGATCGTCGCCGAACTCCAGCGGAAGTACGCCGTGAGTGCCGCCGAGGTGGACCATCTGGACCTTCACCGCAGGGCCGGTATCGGCCTCGCCATGGTCTCCGGAGACGCCGCGCACCTGACCGACGTACTCGACCGGTGCGAACGGCTGGTCGCCGGCCGCCCCGAGGTGGAACTGCTGTCCGTGCGACGGCGTTTCCACGGCGACGACGACTAGACCTGAGACTTGAGAACGACAAGAAGAAAGAACGGGAGACGGACCAGTGGCCGACAACGCGCGGGCTAAAAGGCTGGCGGACCTCATCCGAGAGGTGGTGGCCCAGAAGCTGCAGCGCGGGATCAAGGACCCGCGGCTCGGCACCCACGTCACCATCACGGACACCCGGGTCACGGGTGACCTCAGGGAGGCGACCGTCTTCTACACGGTGTACGGCGACGAGGAGGAGCGGAAGGCGGCCGCCGCCGGTCTGGAGAGCGCCAAGGGCATTCTCCGGTCCGAGGTCGGCCGTGCCGCCGGCGTGAAGTTCACGCCGACCCTCGCCTTCGTCGCGGACGCCCTCCCGGACACCGCCCGGAACATCGAGGACCTCCTCGACCGGGCGCGCCAGTCCGACGCGGCGGTCCGCGAGGCCTCCGCGGGCGCCGACTACGCCGGGGACGCCGACCCGTACAAGAAGCCGGGCGAAGAGACGGCCGACGAGACGGACGACGCCACCGAATGACCAGCAAGCCCACCCCGCCCGACGGCCTTGTCATCGTCGACAAGCCGTCGGGCTTCACCTCGCACGACGTCGTCGCCAAGATGCGGGGCATCGCCCGCACCCGCCGCGTCGGGCACGCCGGCACCCTCGACCCCATGGCCACGGGCGTCCTCGTCCTCGGCATCGAGCGGGCGACCAAGCTCCTCGGGCACCTCGCCCTCACGGAGAAGGAGTACCTGGGGACGATCCGCCTCGGGCAGAACACCGTCACGGACGACGCCGAGGGCGAGATCACCTCGTCCACCGACGCCTCCAAGGTCACCCGCGAGGCCGTCGACGCCGGCATCGCCAAGCTGACCGGCGCCATCATGCAGGTGCCGTCCAAGGTCAGCGCCATCAAGATCGACGGTGTCCGGTCGTACAAGCGCGCCCGGGACGGCGAGGACTTCGACATCCCGGCCCGCCCGGTGACCGTCTCCTCCTTCGCCGTGTACGACATCCGGGACGCCGTCGCCGAGGACGGCACCCCCGTCCTGGACCTGGTCGTCTCGGTGGTCTGCTCCTCCGGCACCTACATCCGCGCCCTCGCCCGCGACCTCGGGGCCGACCTCGGCGTCGGCGGGCACCTCACCGCGCTGCGCCGCACCCGCGTCGGACCGTACAAGCTGGACTCCGCGCGCACCCTCGACCAGCTCCAGCAGGAGCTGACCGTGATGCCGATCGCCGAGGCCGCCGGGGCCGCCTTCCGGCGCTGGGACGTCGACGCCAAGCGGGCCAGGCTGCTGCTCAACGGCGTACGCCTGGAGATGCCCGAGGTGTACGCGGACGCCGGTCCCGTCGCCGTGTTCGACCCCGAGGGCCGCTTCCTCGCGCTCGTCGAGGAGCAGAAGGGCAAGGCCAAGAGCCTCGCCGTCTTCGGCTGAACCACCCGGTGTGCCCGTGGAGCGGCGACCACGGGGTCTGGCGCCGCCGCCGCTCCACGGTCCCCCCTCGGTTCCCCCACCCCTAGGGTGTATCCACCCGCCCCGGGCTATTCACCCGACCGAGCAGGCGCTCGGAGTGAACCGGGGGAGCGGAGGGGGGCGCGTTCACCGCCCGCTCTGTCCCGCTGATCATTTCGCGCCTACGGTCGAAGACGAGGCACGGGTGTACGGGCGGGGAGGTTCGATCATGGCGGTACGCGGCCCGCGGACCGGGAGCGGTCGCCGGACGGCGGACGGTCCGCGGGAGGCACGGCAGGACCCGGGCCAGGACCCGGGCGCGGGGTTGGACGAGCGGCTGGTCCGGGTCCGCGACCTCGCCGGGCGCCCGCGCGGCACCGGCTTCCTGGCCGACCACCACGGCACGCTCGTCACCAGCCACGAGGCCGTCGACGGCCTCGCCCGGATCGTGCTGCACGCGGCCGACGGCCGCACCTGCGTGGTCGCCTCGGACGCGGTCACCCCGCTGCCCGCCCACGACCTCGCCCTGATCCGCACCGAGGGCCTCGGCGTGGACCCGCTCCCGATCACCGTACGGGAGCGCATCCCCGCCGGCACCTACGTCCGCATCGCCGCCGACCGCTGGCGCGAGGCCCGGGTGCTGGCCGCGACCCAGGTGACCTACACCGCCACCGACCGCTTCCACCTCCTCGAGGACGCCCTGGAGCTGGCGATCGGCACGGCGGGCCGCGACGCCCTGCGCCTGGGCGGTGGCGCCGCCGGCGGCCCGGTCCTGGACGCCGAGACCGGAGCCGTCCTCGCCGTCCTCGGCACAGCCCTCCAGTCCGGCCAACGCGACGTCGGCTTCGCCGTCCCCCTCCACCACCCCGACACCACCCCCCTCACCGACCTCCTCACCCGCAACGCCGCGACCGTCCCGGCCTACGGCCCCGATCTCAACCTCGCCGGCCTCCTGGAACTGACGGCGACCTCGGTGGGCCAGGACGGCCCCCCGGGCACCCTGGCCGGTTATGTGGGCCGCCCTCGCATGTCCACCCCCCGCACCGGAGCGCCCCAAAGGGGCGCGGGGAACTGCGCGACCAGCCCCCACTCACCCGCAGCCCCTCACTCACCTTCCGCACCACTCTCTGCGGAATACACCGACCCCGTACAACCCGTGGAACGAGCGGCCATCTCAAGGGAACTGTCGGCCTTCGCCGAAGGCACCCGCGGCCACGGCACGGTCCTTGCCCTCGTCGGCTCCCCCGGCACCGGCCGCACCACAGAACTCGCCGCCCTCGCCGCCCGCCGCAACCGCGAAGCGACCCCCACCCTCTGGCTCCGCGGCGCCGACCTCAAGGACGCCGACGACTCCGTGGCCGACGCGGCCCGCCGCTCCCTGGAGCGCGCCGTACGCATCGTCGCCGCCTCCCGCTCCCAGCTCCCCGGCGACCTCGGCGACCTCACCGTCGAACGGCTGGCCCGCCTCGCCGCCCGCGCCGGCCGCCCGCTCCTGCTCCTGCTGGACGGCCCCGAGGAGATGCCCCCCGTCCTCGCCCACCGGCTGCCGGCCTGGACCGCGGGCACCGCGGACTGGCTGCGCGACACCGGCACCCGTCTCCTGCTGGCCTGCCGCGAGGAGTACTGGGAGCGCGCCGGCACCGAGTTCCCGCCCGACCTGCTGCACCAGGGCACCGGTGAACCCTCCTGCGTCCGGCTCACCGACCTCACCCCCGACGAGGCCCGAAGCGCCCGCTCCCGCTACGGCATCCCCGACGGCCTCCTCACCGACCGCGACGCCCGGCACCCGCTCGCCCTGCGCCTGCTCGCCGAGGTCCGCGCCGCCCTCCCGGGCGCCGACACACCGGCCGACGGCCCGCTCGACCGGCACGACGTCTTCGCCGCCCACCTCGACCTGATGTGCCTGCGCATCGCGGTCCGGCTGGCCGCCGAGAACGGCCTGCGCGGTACGGCCGTACGACGGCTCGCCGCCCGCGTCTCCGGCCAGGTGCACGAGGCCGCCCGGCGCAGCCTCGGCCCGGGCCAGGGCGAGCTGGACCGCGAGTCGTTCGAGGCGGTGTTCCCCTGGGGACCCGTCCCGGCCCACCTCGGCGCCGGCTCCGGCTGGGCCTCCGCCGTGCTCACCGAGGGCCTGCTGGTGCCCGCCGGCGGCGGCTACCGCTTCGCCCACGAGGAGTTCGCCGACTGGATCCAGGGCATGCACCTGGACCTCGACGAGGCCCTGCACGCCCTCGTCCACCGCCCGCGCACCCCCCAGGGCGCCCACCCCCTGCCCGTCCCGCACCACCGGGTCGGCCCGGTCGTGCAGGCCCTGCTGCTCCTCGACCGCGAGTACGGCCCGTCCCGACTCGCGCCCAGACTGGACGAGTTGGCGCACGCCCTGGACCTGGACCCCGGCTCCTGGTGGGCCGCGCGACTGCTCGCCCAGACCCTGCTGCGGCTGCCCGACGCCATGCCGTACACCGGGGTGCTGCGGCTGCTCGCCGACCGGGTCGTGGGTCGGCAGCGCAGCGCGCCCGCCGAGTTCGGACCGGACTTCTGGACCGCGCTCGCGCTCCCCGACGCCGAACGCTTCGACCTGCTGCGGCGGCTGGTGCTCGCGGACGAGCCGCTGCCGGAGACCGCGGGCGTCGGGCGCTTCGGCGCCCGGCCGGTGGCCGAGGACACCCAGGGCCGGGAGGAGCCGCGCTATCTGGACGCCGTCGCCCGGCTGCTCGCCGCCCACTCCGCCGTCGTACAGCCGTATCTCACCCGGTGGTTCGACGACGAGCGGCCGCTGCCCGCGATGCCGCACGCCACCGTGGCGACCGCGGCCCAGGCGCTGCTGCACACCCATCGCCGGAGGGCGCTGGACGACCTGACCGAGGTGCTGGTGGACGCGGCACACCGGCGCGCCGACGAACTGCTCGGCGTCCTCGCCGAGGACGAGCCGTCGGCGCTCTGCCGGGCCGTCGACCGCTGGGCGCACGACGAACGCCCGGCCCGCCGGGTGGCCGCCGTCGCCCACGGGCTGCGCGCCGCCCCGCACGTCCGCAGCGAGCCCGACCGCGAACTCCTCCGCTACGCCGCGCTCGCCCTGCTCGCCCGCCCCGCCGACTGCACCCTGCACGGCGGCGCCCTCGCCCTCCTGGTCCGCGACCCGCGCACCCGCGCCCGCCATCTCCCGCAGGCGCTACGGCACTTCACCGCCGGCGACCTCCAGCTCACGCCCGCCGCCCTGGTCCCCGCCCTGGCCAGCCACCCCGACGAAGTCCTGGAGGCCTTCCGGGCCCGGCTGCGCGGACCGGAGGCCGGACCCGTGCTGCGCACCCTCGCCGAGGTCATCGTGCCCGCGCACGCCCAGCGGGTCACCGAGATCGTCCTGGAGGCCGCCGAACTGCGGCCGGAGCTGGCCGGACAGGTGGCCGGGTTCGTCGAACGGCGCCTCGGCCGCGGCGCCGAGGCCCGCACCGTACTCCTCCCGCTGGTCACCGGGCTGCTCGACGACGGCCCCGAGCCGGTGCGGGCCGCCCTCGCGACCGTGCTCGGCGCGGCCGGTCCCGCCGCCTCGCGCCCGCTGCGCCGGGAACTGCTGGAGTTCCTGCTCGCGCGTGAGCGGGACCCGGGCGTCCTGGACGCGCTGCTGCACGCGGCCGCCGCCCAGCGTGGGGAGGACGGCGACCAGAAGCGGGAACTGGTCCGGCGCACCGGGCTGCTGCTGGTCCGCACCCCGGACGGCGCGACCCGGTTCGACCGCGGACTGGTCGACCTCGGCCGGCACGTGCCCGGATTCGCCGCCCTGATGGCCCGCTGGCTCACCGACACCCCGGACGAATGGGCCGCGGTGGTCGGCCCCAGCACCCGCCGGATGCTGGGCAACCTGGCGGGCGTCCGGGTCCCCGCGTGACCGCCGACACGTGCGCCCGGTCACAGCGACCGTGCCGGTGTGAGCCGAGTGCGCCAAACATGGCACCCTTAGACCTGCGTAAGAGGGACAACGGACACAGGTTCGAGGAGCGGACACAGTGCAGCGCTGGCGTGGCTTGGAGGACATCCCCGAGGACTGGGGGCGCAGCGTCGTCACCATCGGTTCCTATGACGGGGTGCACCGCGGTCACCAGCTGATCATCCGGCATGCCGTGGACCGCGCCCGTCAGCTGGGCATCCCGGCCGTCGTCGTCACCTTCGACCCGCACCCCAGCGAGGTCGTCCGCCCCGGCAGCCACCCGCCGCTGCTCGCCCCGCACCACACCCGCGCCGAGTTGATGGCGGACCTGGGCGTGGACGCGGTGCTGATCCTGCCCTTCACCACCGAGTTCTCGAAGCTGTCGGCCGCCGACTTCGTGGTGAAGGTCCTGGTCGACAAGCTGCACGCCAAGGCGGTCGTCGAGGGCCCCAACTTCCGCTTCGGCCACAAGGCCGCGGGCAACGTGGAGTTCCTGATCGAGCAGGGCAAGGTGTACGACTTCGAGGTCGAGGTCGTCGACCTGTTCGTGCGCGGCGAGGCGGGCGGCGGCGAGCCGTTCTCCTCCACCCTGACCCGGCGCCTGGTCGCCGAGGGCGATCTCGCGGGCGCCCGCGAGATCCTGGGCCGCCCGCACCGGGTGGAGGGCGTGGTCGTGCGTGGCGCCCAGCGCGGCCGTGAGCTGGGCTTCCCCACCGCCAACGTGGAGACCCTCCCGCACACCGCGATCCCCGCCGACGGCGTCTACGCCGGTTACCTGCACGCGCAGGGCGAGATCATGCCCGCCGCGATCTCCGTCGGCACCAACCCGCAGTTCGACGGCACCGAGCGCACGGTGGAGGCGTACGCCATCGACCGCGTCGGCCTCGACCTGTACGGCCTGCACGTCGCCGTCGACTTCCTGGCCTACGTCCGCGGCCAGGCCAAGTTCGACTCCCTCGACGCCCTGCTGGAGCAGATGGCCGAGGACGTCAAGCGCTGCCGTGAACTGGTGGCGGCCGAGGACGCCTGACCTCCGGGTCCCCTACGCCGAAGGGCGGCCGGTGCGCTGACGCACCGGCCGCCCTTCGGCGTTTCGGCTACTGCTGCGGTCCCTGCGGGGGCGGTCCCTGCGGCTGCTGGGGCGGCTGCGGGGCCGCCGCCTGCTCGGGTGCCGGCGGCACGGGCTGACCGCCGGGTTGACCGGGCTGACCGGGCTGGCCCGGCTGCGGGAAGCCGTAGCCGCCGGGCGGCGGGGTCGGGGGAGCGACGGGCGGCTGGGCACCGGCCTGCGGGTAGCCGTATCCCGGCTGCGGCTGCGGCTGCGGCTGCGGGGGATACGGCTGTACCTGCGGGGGCTGCTGCGGCGGATAGGGCGGCTGGGCGGCGGGGGGCTGGGGCTGGCCGTAGAGCTCCTGCTGCGGCGGGTACGGCTGCGGCGGCTGCTGCGGATACGGCTGTCCGGGCGCGTACGGCTGCTGCGGCTGACCCGGCGCGTACTGCTGCGGGCCGGGCTGGCCGGGGAAGGGTTGGCCGGGCATCGGCGGGGCGGCCACCGGCGGCGGGTTGCCGTCGCTGGTCCACAGGCCGTGCATCTGCTGGTGCCGTACGAAGTCCTCGGCGACCATCGCGGCGAGGTTGAAGTACGCCTCGCGCACCTTCGGCCGCATCATGTCGAGGTCGACCTCGGCACCGGCGGACAGGTGCTCGTCGAAGGGAACGACCACCACACCCCGGCAGCGCGTCTCGAAGTGCGACACGATGTCCTCGACCTTGATCATCTTGCCGGTCTCGCGCACCCCGGAGATGACCGTGAGGGAGCGGGACACCAGGTCGGCGTAGCCGTGCGCGGACAGCCAGTCCAGGGTCGTACTGGCACTGCTCGCGCCGTCCACCGACGGCGTCGAGATGATGATCAGCTGGTCGGCGAGGTCGAGCACCCCGCGCATGGCGCTGTAGAGCAGACCGGTGCCGGAGTCGGTGAGGATGATCGGGTACTGCTTGCCGAGCACGTCGATCGCGCGCCGGTAGTCCTCGTCGTTGAACGTGGTCGAGACGGCCGGGTCGACGTCGTTGGCGATGATCTCCAGGCCGGACGAGGCCTGCGAGGTGAAGCGCCGGATGTCCATGTAGGAGTTGAGGTACGGGATCGCCTGGACCAGGTCACGGATGGTGGCCCCGGTCTCCCGGCGCACCCGGCGGCCGAGGGTGCCGGCGTCCGGGTTGGCGTCGATGGCGAGGATCTTGTCCTGCCGCTCGGTGGCGAGGGTCGAGCCGAGCGCGGTGGTCGTGGTGGTCTTGCCGACCCCGCCCTTGAGGCTGATCACCGCTATCCGGTAGCAGGACAGCACGGGCGTGCGGATCAGCTCCAGCTTCCGCTGCCGCTCGGCCTCCTCCTTCTTACCGCCGATCTTGAACCGGGAGGACGCGGCGGCGGGCCGGCCGCTCTTGGCCTTCTGCTTCTTGTTGTTGAGCAGCCGGTCGGACGACAGCTCCACGGCAGCGGTGTAACCGAGCGGCGCGGCACCGGGGTTGGTCATCTGCCGCTGGTCGTGCTGGATGGGCTGCGGCCAGGCCGCACCGGCACGGGGGTCGACCGGAGGCTGGGGCGCCTGCGGTGCCTGGGGCGCCTGCGGTGCCTGGACCTCGTACTCGGGCCGAGGGGCCGGAGCGGGCTGGGCGGCGCGCGGGTCCTGGGGGGCCTGCGGCTGCTGGGGCGGTTGCGGGGCGTGCGGTGCCTGCGGTGCCTGCGGTGCCTGCGGGAAGCCGTAGCCGCCGGGCTGGGCCGGGGGCACGGGGGGCTGCGCGGCCGGCTGCGGGAAGCCGTAGCCGGCCGGCGCGGGTGCCTGGGGCACGGGAGCGCCGGGGTAGCCGTAGCCGCCCGGCGCCTGCGGCGGGACGGGGGCACCCGGCTGCGGGAAGCCGTAACCGCCCTGCGCGCCGGGCGCGGGGGGCTGCGGGACCGGCGGCTGCGGCGGTTGCTGCGGCTGCTGCGCCGCGTACGGCTGGCCCGGCTGCGGGGGCGCGGGCTGGTGCCAGGCGGCCGGGGCGGGCTGCGGAGCCTGCGGCTGGAACGGCTGCGGCGGCTCGGGCACGCCCGCGGGGCCCTGTGCTGCGATCGGCTGGGGCTGCGGCGGCCCCGGTGTGGGCTCGGGCGCCACCGTCGGCTGGGCCGGCCACTGGGCGGCCGGCGCGGGGGCCGCGGGCTGGTACGACGGCGGCAGCGGCGGCACCACCGCGGGCGGCGTCGGCGGTGCGGCCCAAGGGGTGGCCACGATGTCCTCGGGAGCCGGGGGCGCGTCCTGCGGCGCGGGAGCGGCGGGTACGGCGTCCTGAGGCGCGGGGGGCGCGTCGTCCTCGGGCTCCGCGCTGTCCTCGGCGGCTACGGGGGCAACGGCGTCCTCGGCCGCGGTGTCCGGCTCGCCGTCGGAGCCGACTTCCTCCTCGCCGTCGACGACCGCGTCCTGGTGCTCGTCCTCTTCGGCGCTGTCGGCGCTGTCGTCCTCGTCCACCGTGTCGGCGGCGTCGAGGGAGACCTCCTCGTCGCCGTCCCCTGCGGCCTGCTCGTCCTCGTCGCCGATGACGTCACTGGTGGCGTCGGCCGAGTCGGCGACATCGGCCACGCCGACGGACGCGACCGGCTCGGGAGCCTCGGCCGCCTCCTCTGCCTCGGCGTCCGCCGAGGGCACGACGACGTCGGCTTCCTTCTCCTCGGCACGACCCTGCTCGGCGGCCTCGGCCATCTCGCGCTTCAGCGCGACGGCGGAGAACCGCATCGTCGCCCCGCTCTCCAGGTCACCGTTGTCCGGCTCCGGCTCCGGCGTCAGGTTCGTCTCCGGCTCCAGGTCCCGCGCGGGCTCGGCTGCCTGCTCCTCGGCGGCAGGCCGCTGCGGCTCGAAACCGACCGGCAGCTTCGGCACGGCGGTCGGGCCGGCGACGGGCGCGGCGGGCTCAGCGACCGGCTCCGGCGGAGCGACCGGTGCCGGTGGTGCCACTGGCACTGGTGCCGGTGCCGGTGCCGGCGGAGTGAACGGCGGACTCGGCGCGGCGGCGGCCGGAGGCGTGAACGGTGCTCCAGGCGTCGTCGTAGGCGGCGGCGGGGTGAAGGGTGCACCCGGCGTCGACGTGGGCGCAGGAGTGAACGGCGCCGCGGGCGTTGACGCGGCCGGCGGGGTGAACGGCGCCCCCGGCGTCGAGGTCGGCGGCGGAGTGAACGGTCCCGGCGCCCCACCCCCCTGCTGGGCATGCGGAGGCGGCGTCAGCCCGGGGATTGGCGCACCCGGCGGGAACGGTGAACGAGGATGACCGGCAGGCGTCGTACCGGAACCAGGCGCACCCGCCCCTGCCCCCGAGCCCGCACCATCCCCCGGCCCACCGGCGTCCGTCCCCGGCCCACCGGAACCCTCGGCCGCGTTCTGCGTGTACCAGGCGGGCGGGGCGTAGTCGATGGTGAACTCGCCCGTCATCTCGTTGAGGGACTCGGCGTCGGGCTGGTCATCGCCGGGTGTGGCCCAGCCCCCGCGCGTCCCGTCCCGATCGCTGCTCACAGTTCCTCCTGGTGTGGTCGAGCACCCTCATGCCGTGCCGGCGCGACGACCATGTCGTGTCGTTCTCAGCATCCGTATTCGTGTGAGGTAGTCCGATCCACCGGCTCTCCCCCCGGGAGCACCGACGCCGTGTTCACGGTCCTGACGTCGCGCCCCCTCCCAGCCTAATCACCACGAGCCGCACCTCGGCAGGCCCGTCCGTCTCTCTGCGGACGCCCACCTGGTCACACGGTGCCCGGAAGTGGTGTGCACAGCCTTCCTCTTGCCGAACAATCCGTGAACGAAACGGGCAAGAAACGTCAGTTCGGGCGTCGAGTCCGCGGTGGGGGCGGGGGCAGGGTGAGCGCGTGTTCGCGCGAGCACCGACGAACTGGCCCCAGAAGACGGGGCATTGCGCGCGAATGCGACGGAGGGCGGGGGAGTGTGTCCGCGCCTGCCGCCGGGGACGAGATACGGCAGACCACTACGAGGAGAGCCTCCCCAAGGAGGGCGCCCCGGCCCCTGGTCCAGGGCACCGGCACGAGGATCGCCGGCATCCGCGACGAGGGCGAGGTGGTCATCGTCGACCCGAACACCGACAAGAAGCTGTGGCGCGCGCGGACGCCCTCAGTCCGCGAGGCCCGCCGCCGACGACAAGCGCGTCGGCGGCGCCGGGAACGGCTGACCGCGCAGTCGGCCCACGGGCCGGGCCCGGCCGGGGCGGCACCCGCGCGTGCCGCGCCCCATGTCCCCCGTCCGCCGCGTCACCCGTCTACTGGGCGGCGAGGCCCCCGTTGCGCTCGTTCGGCTCCAGGTCGAACTCGCCGTCCCGCGCGCCCAGCACGAACGCCGTCCACTCCGCCTCCGTGTACCGCAGCACGGTGTCCGGGTCGAGGGACGACCGCATGGCCACCGCCCCCTCCGGCAGATAGGCGATCTCGACCCGCTCCTCGTCCTGCTCGGTACCGGGCGCGCAGTGCCACTCGACGCCCGAGATGTCGAGCGCGTAGAGCGCGTCCCGTTCCCGCTCCTTGCGCGCCTTCATCTCCTCAGCCGTCTCGCTCATCCCGCAGCGACCCCTTCCCGACGTACGTAAGCTGTGACGGTCACACTACTGGCGGTCGTATCGGCCCGTCGGGGCTTGTGGATCCCCGGTCGGAGCCGCCCACCGGCACTGGTACCCTGGACGACGGCCGTTTGTGTACGCACCTCCGGAATCCCCAGCGGACCCCGGAGGCAGCGCCCAGCGGACCTCGCCACCCGAGTAGTGGAAGCTTCCCCGCGATGAAGACCGGGGCGCTCGGTGGCCACTCACAGCCTGAGGAGTACGCGTGTCGCTCGACGCCGCCACGAAGAAGCAGATCATCTCGGAGTTCGGTACCAAGGAGGGTGACACCGGCTCCCCCGAGGTCCAGGTCGCCATGCTCTCGCGCCGGATCTCCGACCTGACGGAGCACCTCAAGACCCACAAGCACGACCACCACTCCCGTCGTGGTCTGCTGATCCTGGTCGGTCAGCGCCGTCGCCTCCTGCAGTACCTGGCGAAGAAGGACATCCAGCGCTTCCGTACGCTGGTCGACCGCCTGGGCATCCGCCGTGGTGCGGCGGGCGCCAAGTAAGACGCCGTGAAGGGAGCGGTTCCCGGAGACACCCGGGACCGCTCCCTTTGCCGTACGTGCTGAAAACAGCGCCGGACGTACGACCGCACGCCCGGCCGTACGTGCGGAAACGTGCGGAGTGTCACTCACGCTTTGTAGTGTGGTAGCACAACGCAGTACGGACGACACAGCACGACAACGAATCAGGAGAAGCGCACCCAAGCCGCCGCCGGTCCTCGGTAGTGGCCCCCGGGGGGAAGCGAGCCCCGGGTGCTTCGATCGAAGACCGGCCCGCACGACCGGCGCGCTTCTCCGCCACCGTCCCCCTGCCACACGGGCAGGGAGTGACGAAAGACGACAAGTAACGGAGAAAACGCTAGTGGAGAACGAGACCCACTACGCCGAGGCCGTCATCGACAACGGCGCCTTCGGCACCCGCACCATCCGCTTCGAGACGGGCCGCCTGGCCAAGCAGGCCGCCGGCTCCGCCGTGGCGTACCTGGACGACGACACCATGGTGCTGTCGGCCACCACCGCCTCCAAGAACCCCAAGGACCAGCTCGACTTCTTCCCCCTCACGGTGGACGTCGAGGAGCGGATGTACGCCGCCGGCAAGATCCCGGGTTCCTTCTTCCGCCGTGAGGGCCGGCCGAGCGAGGACGCGATCCTCACCTGCCGCCTGATCGACCGCCCGCTGCGCCCGTCCTTCAAGAAGGGCCTGCGCAACGAGATCCAGGTCGTCGCCACGATCATGGCGCTCAACCCCGACCACCTGTACGACGTCGTCGCGATCAACGCCGCGTCCGCGTCCACCCAGCTGGCCGGCCTGCCCTTCTCCGGCCCGATCGGCGGCGTCCGCGTCGCGCTGATCAACGGCCAGTGGGTCGCCTTCCCGACGCACACCGAGCTCGAGGACGCCGTCTTCGACATGGTGGTCGCCGGTCGCGCCCTGGAGGACGGCGACGTCGCGATCATGATGGTCGAGGCCGAGGCCACCGACAAGACCATCCAGCTGGTCAAGGGCGGCGCCGAGGCGCCCACCGAGGAGGTCGTCGCCGCCGGTCTGGAGGCCGCGAAGCCCTTCATCAAGGTCCTCTGCAAGGCGCAGGCCGACCTCGCCGCGAAGGCCGCCAAGCCGACCGGCGAGTTCCCGATCTTCCTCGACTACCAGGACGACGTCCTGGAGGCGCTGTCCGCCGCCGTCCGCCCGGAGCTGGCCTCCGCGCTGACCATCGCGGGCAAGCAGGAGCGCGAGGCCGAGCTGGACCGCGTCAAGGGTCTGGCCGCCGAGAAGCTGCTCCCGGAGTTCGAGGGCCGCGAGAAGGAGATCTCCGCCGCGTACCGCTCGCTCACCAAGCAGCTGGTCCGCGAGCGCGTGATCAAGGAGAAGAAGCGCATCGACGGCCGCGGTGTCACGGACATCCGTACGCTCGCCGCCGAGGTCGAGGCCATCCCGCGGGTGCACGGTTCCGCGGTGTTCGAGCGTGGTGAGACCCAGATCCTGGGCGTCACCACCCTCAACATGCTCCGGATGGAGCAGCAGCTGGACACCCTCTCCCCGGTGACCCGCAAGCGCTACATGCACAACTACAACTTCCCGCCGTACTCCACCGGCGAGACCGGCCGCGTCGGCTCCCCGAAGCGCCGCGAGATCGGCCACGGCGCCCTCGCCGAGCGCGCCCTCGTGCCGGTCCTGCCGACGCGCGAGGAGTTCCCCTACGCGATCCGCCAGGTCTCCGAGGCCCTGAGCTCCAACGGCTCGACGTCCATGGGCTCGGTCTGCGCCTCCACCATGTCGCTGCTGAACGCCGGTGTGCCGCTGAAGGCCCCCGTCGCCGGTATCGCCATGGGGCTGATCTCCCAGGACATCGACGGCGAGACGCACTACGTCACCCTCACCGACATCCTCGGTGCGGAGGACGCCTTCGGCGACATGGACTTCAAGGTCGCCGGCACCAAGGAGTTCGTGACCGCCCTCCAGCTCGACACCAAGCTGGACGGCATCCCGGCCTCCGTCCTGGCCGCCGCGCTGAAGCAGGCCCGGGACGCCCGCCTCCACATCCTCGACGTGATGATGGAAGCGATCGACAAGCCGGACGAGATGTCCCCGAACGCCCCGCGGATCATCACCGTCAAGATCCCCGTGGACAAGATCGGCGAGGTCATCGGCCCCAAGGGCAAGATGATCAACCAGATCCAGGAGGACACCGGCGCCGAGATCACCATCGAGGACGACGGCACCATCTACATCGGTGCCGCCGACGGCCCGTCCGCCGAGGCCGCCCGTACGACCATCAACGGCATCGCCAACCCGACGATGCCCGAGGTCGGCGAGCGCTACCTGGGCACGGTCGTGAAGACGACCACCTTCGGTGCGTTCGTCTCCCTGCTGCCCGGCAAGGACGGTCTGCTGCACATCTCGCAGATCCGCAAGCTGGCCGGCGGCAAGCGCGTGGAGAACGTCGAGGACGTCCTCGGTGTGGGCCAGAAGGTCCAGGTCGAGATCGCCGAGATCGACTCCCGCGGCAAGCTCTCCCTCATCCCCGTGATCGAGGGCGAGGAAGGTTCCGACGAGGACGCGAAGGACGACACCGACAAGTGACGTCGAGCAGCTCCACGGCGACGGCCCGCACCTCCTCGGAGGCGCGGGCCGTCGCCCGTACCCAAACCCTGATCAAGGGCGAGAACGGCATCGGCACGGTCCGCAAGACGACCCTCCCCGGCGGCCTGCGCATCGTCACCGAGACCCTGCCCTCGGTCCGCTCCGCGACCTTCGGCATCTGGGCCCACGTCGGATCCCGCGACGAGACCCCCGCCCTGAACGGCGCCACCCACTACCTGGAGCACCTGCTCTTCAAGGGCACCACGCGCCGCTCCGCCCTGGACATCTCCTCCGCCATCGACGCGGTCGGCGGCGAGATGAACGCGTTCACGGCGAAGGAGTACACGTGCTACTACGCGCGCGTGCTCGACACCGACCTGCCGCTCGCCATCGACGTCGTCTGCGACATGCTGACGGGCTCGCTGATCCTGGAAGACGACGTCAACGTCGAGCGGGGCGCGATCCTCGAAGAGATCGCCATGACCGAGGACGACCCGGGCGACTGCGTGCACGACCTGTTCGCGCACACCATGTTCGGCGACAACGCCCTCGGCCGCCCGGTCCTCGGCACCGTCGACACGGTCAACGCCCTCACCGCCGACCGCATCCGCCGCTTCTACAAGAAGCACTACGACCCCACCCACCTGGTGGTCGCAGCGGCCGGCAACATCGACCACAACAAGGTCGTACGACAGGTCCGCGCGGCCTTCGAGAAGGCGGGCGCCTTCAAGACCGCCGCGGCCGCCCCGATCGCCCCGCGCGACGGCAGCCGTACGATCCGCACCGCCGGCCGCGTCGAACTCCTCGGCCGCAAGACCGAGCAGGCGCACGTCGTCCTCGGCATGCCAGGGCTCGCCCGCACCGACGACCGCCGCTGGGCGCTCGGCGTGCTCAACACCGCCCTCGGCGGCGGCATGTCCTCCCGGCTCTTCC
This sequence comes from Streptomyces sp. NPDC048288, assembly GCF_043201555.1. NCBI lineage: Bacteria > Bacillati > Actinomycetota > Actinomycetes > Kitasatosporales > Streptomycetaceae > Streptomyces > Streptomyces sp. NPDC048288. The sequence continues at coordinate 7,755 of NZ_JBICZD010000009.1, read as the reverse complement.
AGGAGGTCCGCGAGAAGCGAGGCCTGGCCTACAGCGTGTACTCGTACACCTCCGGCTTCGCCGACTGCGGCCTGTTCGGCGTCTACGCCGGCTGTCGCCCCTCGCAGGTCCACGACGTGCTGAAGATCTGCCGGGACGAACTCGACCAGGTCGCCGAGAACGGCCTGCCGGACGACGAGATCGGCCGTGCCATCGGCCAGCTCCAGGGCTCCACGGTCCTCGGCCTGGAGGACACCGGCGCGCTGATGAACCGTATCGGCAAGAGCGAACTGTGCTGGGGCGAGCAGATGTCCGTCGACGACATGCTGGCCCGGATAGCGGCGGTGACCCCGGACGACGTCCGCTCGGTCGCCCGCGAGATCCTGGGACAGCGCCCCTCGCTGTCGGTCATCGGCCCGCTCAAGGACAAACAGGCCGCACGCCTGCACGACGCCGTCGCCTGACACCCCACCGGTAAGGCCCCTCCCGTAAGGAACGAACGAAGATGAGCAAGCTGCGCGTGGCGGTCCTCGGCGCCCAGGGCCGGATCGGCTCCGAGGCGGTCAAGGCCGTCGAGGCCGCCGAGGACATGGAGCTGGTCGCCGCCCTCGGCCGGGGCGACAAGCTGGAGGCGCTGGCCGAGTCCGGCGCCCAGGTCGCCGTCGAACTCACCACCCCCGCCTCGGTCATGGGCAACCTCGACTTCTGCGTGCGCCACGGCATCCACGCGGTCGTCGGCACGACGGGCTGGACCGACGAACGCCTCGCGCAGCTGACGGGCTGGCTCGCCCAGTCCCCGGAGACCGGCGTGCTCATCGCCCCGAACTTCTCCATCGGCGCCGTGCTGACCATGAAGTTCGCCCAGATCGCCGCCCCGTACTTCGAGTCGGTGGAGGTCATCGAGCTCCACCACCCGAACAAGGTCGACGCCCCCTCCGGCACCGCCACCCGCACCGCTCAGCTCATCGCCGAGGCCCGCCGCGCGGCCGGCACCGCCCCGGCCCCGGACGCCACGGTGACCGCCCTGGACGGCGCCCGGGGAGCCGACGTCGACGGCATCCCGGTCCACGCGGTCCGCCTCCGCGGCCTCCTCGCCCACCAGGAGGTCCTCCTCGGCGGCGAGGGCGAGACCCTCACCGTCCGCCACGACTCCCTCCACCACAGCAGCTTCATGCCGGGCATCCTGCTCGGCGCCCGCCGCGTGGTCACCACTCCGGGCCTGACCTTCGGCCTGGAGAACTTCCTCGACCTGGGCTGATACGGGACCTCTGACATGCGCGCGAAGATCTCCTACGCCGTCACGGCCGCCGTCCTGCTCTTCTACTTCGTCCTGGTCGGCAGCCGTGGCGTGATGCTCATCCAGACCGGCACGCTCCTCACCGTCACCTTCGGCGTGGCGGTGCTGATCCTGCCGGTCATCGGTCTCTGGTTCCTCTGGAAGAACACCCAGTTCGTCCGCAAGGCCAACGCCCTCGCCACCGAACTCGACGCCGAGGGCGGCCTGCCCGTGGACGAGCTCAAGCGCACCCCCGGCGGCCGCATCGACCGGGACTCCGCCGACGAGGTCTTCGCCAAGCGCAAGGCCGAGACCGAGGCCGCTCCCGACGACTGGCGCAGCTGGTTCCGCCTCGCCGTCGCCTACCACGACGCCCGCGACACCCCGCGCGCCCGCAAGGCGATGCAGCGCGCCATCGCCCTCCACGACGGCAGGCCGGTGGAGGCCTGAGCGGTCGCGCCCTGAAGGGGCGCTGGGGGCCCCGGCCGAAGGCTGGGGGAGGAACTGCGCGACCAGCAACAACGGCGCCGCAGACGAAAGACGCCACATCACGGCACGTCCCGCGGAGCTACCCGCGCCCGTACTCCGAGGCCCACGCCTCCACCGCGTCCGCCGCGAGATCGAAGGCCGACGACCGGCCCACGAAATCCATCCCGTGCGTGGTCAGCAGCGGCGCGATGTCCTCCGCCGACCGGTCCTTGCGTACGAGGGTCAGCGCCTGCCCCTGCACCGTGCGCGGCAGCCCCAGCCAGCGCACCGGCTGCTGTGCCGTACGCACCGAGACGATCCGCTTCCAGGGCACGGTCCGCGTGTACAGCAGACCCACCTGGCGCACTCCGTGCGCGCTCACCCACACGCCCATGCGCAATATCCGCAGCGCGGCGGCGATGATCAGCAGCGCGATGCCGAGAACCGCCCCGGCGGAGGACAGCGAACCGGTCAGGGCCAGCGCGACCGCCGCGAACAGCACGAACGAGGCGAGCAGCAGCCACAGGGCGGCCCCGCCCACACGCCACGGCCCGGGCCGGTAGGGGCGCCGCCAGCGCTCCCGGTCGTCGTAGGGCAGCGCGGTGTCGGGTGCCGCGTCAAAGGTGCGGTCGGCCGTCAGGAAGGGCAGGGGCACGGCTGGTCCTCACTCAATCCATGCGTGGGCTGTGCCCGGTGAGGCTATCCGGCCATGTCCCCGCTCACCACTCACGGGGGGCTGGAAGAGTCAGTGCCCCTGGGAGGCCTGTGACTGCTGGGTCTGCGTGTCGGAGGGCGTGGACAGCGCCGGCATGGCGAGGACCAGGGAGCCCACGAGCCCGGCCACGAGAGTGAGCCCGAGCAGCCACCGCCCGGCTATCTGACCGGCGGACGACCGCTGACGGGGTGGGGGAGCGACATTGCTGCGGAACCTGTCGGCTTCGGCGAGGAAGGCGAACGGGACGGGTTCACGCCGACGGAGCATGGTGGTGCTTCTCCTCTCGGAGATCGAAAGAATGTCTGTCATCTACACAGACGGGCGAGTGCCCCAAAAGGTGCCCGGTTTCGCCGAATTCACAGAAATTCGCCGCCGTATGTCGTGCCCCGGCACCGAACGCCCCGATGTCAGTGCCGGGCCGTAGAGTGGGCGCCGCCCGAGAGAAGTGATGGAAGGACCCTCCGAGCCGTGACCGACACCCCCGCCGACGACCTCAAGCCCAGCTTCCGGAGCGATGTCACCGTCGAACTGGTCAAGCACAGCGCGGCCGACTCCGACGTACTGTGGGCCGCCCGCGTCTCCACCGCCGGCGAGCAGTCCCTGGACGAGCTGAAGAAGGACCCGGAGCGCTCCAAGGGCCTCATCAACTACCTCATGCGCGACCGGCACGGCAGCCCCTTCGAGCACAACTCGATGACCTTCTTCATCAGCGCCCCGATCTTCGTCTTCCGCGAGTTCATGCGGCACCGGGTGGGGTGGTGCATCGCCGGGGACACGGAGATCACGCTGGAGAGCGAGGCCGGTCAGCTGCGCCGTCGCACCATCGCCGACCTGTACAAGCTCTGGCACCTGGGTGTCGAGGACCGTCTGCCGCACTCGGCCGGTGGTGTCACCTGGCACAGTCGGGCGGGCAAGTGGATGGCCCAGGTGCGACGCGGCGACACCAACCACTACCTCGGCCTGTACGAGAACCGCGAGGCGGCCGAGTCGGCCGTCGCGGAGTTCCGGGAGCTGCACCCCAGCACCCGTATCCGCAAGCTCGAATCGGTCCGCCGCAACCACGTGCGCTGCTATGACGAGGAGACCCTGCTCGCCCAGCGCGCCAGGATCGTCGACGTGATCGAGTCGGGTGTGAAGCCGCTCATCAAGATCACCACAGCCTCGGGCAAGACCCTCCGCTGCACGGTCGACCACGCCCTCTTCACCCCCGAGGGATGGTGCAAGGCGGGAGAGCTCACCGTCGGGGACGCCGTCCTGGTCTCCGGTACGGCGCCGCGCCCGTCGCAGGGGCTGGTCCCGCCGAGCCTGCGCCGCGGCATCGGCGTGTGGAGCTCGATGCAGCGCGAGCGGCTGATCAAGGAGACCGACACCTGCCATCTGTGCGGTCGGGACTTCCCGCGCGAGCAACTCGCCCTGGACCACGTCGTCCCGGTGGCCGGTGACCTGCTCCAGGCCCTCGACGAGAAGAACCTCGCTCCGGCCTGCGAACCGTGTCACGCGACCAAGAGCGCGGGGGAGCAGGCGCTGGCCCAGCGCGATGGCAAGGTCGCCAAGGCGGTGCCGGACCAGGTCGTCGCCATCGAGGCCGACGGCGAGGAGATGACGTACGACCTCTCCGTGGAAGGCCCCTGGCACAACTTCCTTGCGAACGGATTCGTCGTCCACAACTCGTACAACGAGGAGTCCGGCCGCTACCGCGAGCTCGAGCCGGTCTTCTACGTCCCCGGCGAGGACCGCAAGCTGGTGCAGCAGGGGCGTCCCGGCAAGTACGAGTTCGTGCCGGGCACCACGGCCCAGCAGGAGATCGTGGAGCGCTCGATGCAGGAGTCGTACATCCAGGCGTACGAGCGCTACCAGGAGATGCTCGCCGCCGGTGTCGCCCGTGAGGTGGCTCGTGCGGTGCTTCCGGTCGGGCTGTTCTCCTCCATGTACGCCACCTGCAACGCCCGCTCGCTGATGCACTTCCTCGGGCTGCGTACCCAGCACGAGCTGGCCAAGGTGCCGTCCTTCCCGCAGCGGGAGATCGAGATGGTGGGCGAGAAGATGGAGGCGGAGTGGGCCAGGCTCATGCCGCTGACCCACGCCGCCTTCAACGCCAACGGCCGTGTCGCGCCGTAACCCGGCCTTCTGCTCGCGCTCGGCACAGATGTACGGATCAGCCTCCTGAAGTGTCCGTATTGCGGCATTTAGCGAAGTTCATCTAGCCTGATCAAACGGACCCGGCACTGCTTGAACCCCCGAGCAGGCAGTGCCGGGCTCCGCATTTGTCCGGACTTTCCCCGCACCCCAAGGGCAGACCGCGCCGTGAGCACCGAGTAGCGTGTAACCCATGGCTCCGACCTCCACTCCGCAGACCCCCTTCGGGCGGGTCCTCACCGCCATGGTCACGCCCTTCACGGCGGACGGCGCGCTCGACCTCGACGGCGCGCAGCGGCTCGCAACCCACCTGGTGGACGCAGGCAACGACGGCCTGATCATCAACGGCACCACCGGTGAGTCGCCCACCACCAGCGACGCGGAGAAATCGGAGCTGGTACGAGCGGTACTGGAGGCGGTCGGCGACCGCGCCCACGTCGTCGCCGGCGTCGGCACCAACGACACCCACCACAGCATCGAGCTGGCCCGCCAGGCCGAGCGCGACGGCGCCCACGGCCTGCTCGTCGTCACGCCGTACTACAACAAGCCCCCGCAGGAGGGCCTGTACCGGCACTTCACGGCCGTCGCCGACGCCGCCGGGCTGCCCGTCATGCTCTACGACATCCCCGGCCGCAGCGGCGTCCCGATCAACACCGAGACACTCGTCCGCCTCGCCGAGCACCCGAGGATCGTCGCCAACAAGGACGCCAAGGGCGACCTGGGCCGCGCGAGCTGGGCCATCGCGCGGTCCGGTCTGGCCTGGTACTCCGGCGACGACATGCTCAACCTGCCGCTGCTCTCCGTGGGCGCCGTCGGATTCGTGTCGGTCGTCGGCCACCTGGTCACCCCCGACCTGCGGGCGCTCGTCGACGCCTACACCTCGGGTGATGTCGTCAAGGCCGCCGAGATCCACCAGAAGCTGCTCCCGGTGTACACCGGCATGTTCCGCACCCAGGGCGTCATGACCACCAAGGCCGCGCTCGCCCTCCTGGGACTGCCCGCCGGACCCCTGCGCGCCCCGATGGTCGAATGTTCGGCCGAGGAGATCGCCCAGCTCAAGATCGATCTTGCTGCTGGCGGGGTACAGATCTGACAACAGACTTCGCGCGGCTGTCCGCGCAGCAAGGCTTCACAACTGAATAAGCGGGACCACCGGTGTGCCCGCACCCACACAACGACAACTGCTTATGCACGAACGTCACGCACGCCACGTGCCCGACCGGTACGTGGCGTGCGTGGTGAGGAGAGTCTTTTGAGTCATCCGCATCCTGAACTCGCCCCGCCGCCGAAGCTCCCCGAAGGCGCCCTGCGGGTCACCCCGCTCGGCGGCCTCGGCGAGATCGGCCGAAACATGACCGTCTTCGAGTACGGCGGCCGCCTGCTGATCGTCGACTGCGGAGTGCTCTTCCCCGAGGAGGAGCAGCCCGGAATCGACCTGATCCTGCCGGACTTCTCGTCCATCCGGGACCGCCTCGACGATGTCGAGGGCATCGTCCTCACGCACGGCCACGAGGACCACATCGGCGGCGTCCCCTTCCTCCTCCGCGAGAAGCCGGACATCCCGCTGATCGGCTCCAAGCTGACCCTCGCCCTCATCGAGGCCAAGCTCCAGGAGCACCGGATCCGCCCCTACACCCTGGAAGTGGCGGAGGGCCAGCGCGAGCGCGTCGGTCCCTTCGACTGCGAGTTCATCGCCGTCAACCACTCCATCCCGGACGCCCTCGCCGTGGCCATCCGGACCCCCGCCGGCATGGTCGTCCACACCGGCGACTTCAAGATGGACCAGCTCCCGCTGGACAACCGGCTGACAGATCTACACGCGTTCGCACGGCTGAGCGAGGAGGGCATCGACCTCCTCCTGGCCGACTCGACCAACGCCGAGGTGCCGGGATTCGTCCCGCCCGAGCGCGACATCACGAACGTCCTGCGCCAGGTCTTCGCCGGAGCCCGCAAGCGGATCATCGTGGCGAGCTTCGCCAGCCACGTCCACCGCATCCAGCAGATTCTGGACACGGCTCACGAGTACGGCCGCCGGGTCGCCTTCGTCGGCCGCTCCATGGTCCGCAACATGGGCATCGCCCGGGACCTCGGCTACCTCAAGGTCCCGCCGGGCCTGGTGGTCGACGTCAAGACGCTCGACGACCTGCCCGACCACGAGGTGGTCCTGGTCTGCACGGGCTCCCAGGGCGAGCCGATGGCGGCCCTGTCCCGGATGGCCAACCGCGACCACCAGATCCGCATCGTCGAGGGCGACACGGTCATCCTGGCCTCGTCCCTCATCCCCGGGAACGAGAACGCGGTCTACCGCGTCATCAACGGCCTGACCCGCTGGGGCGCCAACGTCGTCCACAAGGGCAACGCCAAGGTGCACGTATCCGGCCACGCCTCCGCCGGCGAGCTGCTGTACTTCTACAACATCTGCCGGCCGAAGAACCTGATGCCGGTCCACGGCGAATGGCGGCACCTGCGCGCCAACGCCGAGCTGGGCGCCCTCACCGGCGTCCCGCACGACCGCATCGTCATCGCCGAGGACGGTGTCGTCGTCGACCTCGTCGCCGGCAAGGCGAAGATCTCCGGCAAGGTCCAGGCGGGCTACGTGTACGTCGACGGCCTCTCCGTCGGCGATGTCGGCGAACCGGCCCTCAAGGACCGCAAGATCCTCGGCGACGAGGGCATCATCTCGGTCTTCGTCGTCGTCGACTCGTCCACCGGCAAGATCACGGGCGGTCCCCACGTCCAGGCCCGGGGCTCCGGCATCGACGACTCGGCGTTCGCCGACGTCATCCCGAAGATCTCGGAGGTCCTGGAGCGCTCGGCCCAGGACGGCGTCGTGGAACCCCACCAGCTGCAGCAACTCATCCGCAGGACCCTCGGCAAGTGGGTTTCGGACACGTATCGGCGCAGGCCGATGATCCTCCCGGTGGTCGTGGAGGTCTGACCCAACCCGGAGCGGGGTCCCTCGATTTGCATCGAGGGACCCCGCTCCAGTACGTTTACGGCTCCGCCCGACGGGGAACCCCAGTGCTTCATGGACTGGACCCGGTCACCCGGACCGGGTGGAAATTCCGACTCAGAACTTCTGATAAAGTCGGAACCGCCGGAAAGGGAAACGCGAGAGCGGAAACCTGGAAAGCGCCGAGGAAATCGGATCGGAAAACGGTCTGATAGAGTCGGAAACGCA
>NZ_JBICZD010000008.1:392816-557444 GCF_043201555.1 Streptomyces sp. NPDC048288 | reverse complement strand
CTGGCGTTGACTTTTGGCACGCTGTTGAGTTCTCAAGGAACGGTCGCTTCCTTTGTACTCACCCTCTCGGGCTTTCCTCCGGGCTTCCCTTCGGTGTTCCAAACTCTATCAGTGTTTTTCCGTCTCTCTGACCACCGTCCCGCAGGCATGCGGAAGATGATCCCGAGTTAGGATCTGACGAGTTTGGGTGCTGCTGAGCAAGGACGCTTTTTATCGCGCCGCTCGGTCTCAAGCAGGAGTACGACTGTACACGGGGCCTCGAAGGGCGCGCAAATCGATTAGGGTGGTGGTCTAGACCACTACCTGGTAGCTTCCATGCGGAACCGCCACTTCATATGACATACGCTGCTGCTCAGTGCCGTCCGGGACAGCCAGTGACGGCCCGTAAGCAGCTCCACTCCCGGGAGGCTTCCCATGACCACCGTGACGTCCCCGCTCGCAGGACGTGCCATCGGACTGGCCGCCGTGCCGGATCCGGTCTTCTCCGGGGCCATGGTCGGTCCGGGCACCGCGATCGATCCCGCGCGCGAGCCTTCCGAGGTCGTGGCGCCCGTGGACGGCGTCATCGTCTCTCTGCACCCGCACGCGTTCGTCGTCGTGGACGAGAGCGGCCACGGCGTACTCACGCACCTCGGTATCGACACGGTGCAGCTCAACGGCCAGGGCTTCGAACTGCTCGTCAACAAGGGCGACACCGTCACCCGCGGCCAGGGCATCGTGCGCTGGAACCCGGCCGAGGTCGAGGCCGCCGGCAAGTCCCCGGTGTGCCCCGTCGTGGCTCTGGAGGCGACCGCCGACTCCCTCTCCGAACTCCGTGAAGACGGTGACGTGAAGGCCGGCGACAGCCTCTTCACCTGGAGCTGACTCCTCTGTCTTTGGCTGACGACCAGCTGACGACCACGACAACCATCGCGGCGGCGGGACCCGCCGCGCACTAATCGGAGACGGGTGAGATGGAGACAACGCTGCGAGGCGTCGGCGTGAGCCACGGTGTGGCGATCGGCGAGGTTCGGCACATGGGAACGGCGGTGCTGGAGCCGCCTGCCAAGCAGATCGCCACGGAAGAGGCCGAGCGGGAGCAGGGACGCGCCCGTCAGGCCGTGGACGCGGTGGCCGCCGACCTGATGGCGCGCGGCAACCTGGCGGGCGGCGAGGCGCAGGCGGTGCTCGAGGCGCAGGCCATGATGGCCCAGGACCCCGAGCTGATGGCGGACGTGGAGCGGCGGATCGCCGTCGGCAGCACCGCCGAGCGTGCCGTGTACGACGCGTTCGCCGCGTACCGCGAACTGCTGGCCGGAGCGGGCGAGTACCTCGCCGGCCGGGTGGCCGACCTGGACGACGTGCGGAATCGTATCGTCGCCCGGCTGCTGGGGGTTCCGATGCCCGGTGTCCCGGACAGCGACGAGCCGTATGTGCTGGTCGCGCGGGATCTGGCGCCGGCGGACACCGCGCTGCTCGACCCGACCCTGGTGCTCGGCTTCGTGACCGAGGAGGGCGGGCCGACGAGTCACAGCGCGATCCTGGCGCGGGCGCTCGGGGTGCCGGCCGTGGTGGCGCTGCCGGGTGCCGGTGAGCTGGCCGAGGGCACGATGATCGCCGTCGACGGCAGCACCGGGGACATCTTCGTGAACCCGAGTGCGGAGAAGAAGGCGGAGCTGGAGGCGGCGGCCGCCGCGCGCAAGGCCGCGCTGGCCGCTTCGACCGGCCCGGGTGTCACCGCTGACGGGCACAAGGTGCCGCTGCTGGCCAACGTGGGCGGTCCGGCGGATGTGCCGGCGGCCGTGGAGGCCGGTGCCGAGGGCGTCGGTCTGTTCCGTACCGAGTTCCTGTTCCTGGACGACAGCAAGAACGCGCCGTCCGAGGAGAAGCAGGTCGAGGCCTACCGTCAGGTGCTCGAGGCGTTCCCCGAGGGCCGGGTCGTCGTGCGCGTGCTGGATGCGGGGGCCGACAAGCCGCTGGACTTCCTGACTCCGTCGGACGAGCCGAACCCGGCGCTGGGCGTGCGGGGTCTGCGGACGCTGCTGGACCACCCGGAGGTACTGCGCACCCAGCTGACCGCGCTGGCGAAGGCGGCCGAGGGGCTCCCGGTCCACCTTGAGGTCATGGCGCCGATGGTCGCGGACCGTGCCGATGCCAAGGCGTTCGCCGATGCCTGCCGCGAGGCGGGTCTGCGGGCCAAGTTCGGCGCGATGGTGGAGATTCCGTCGGCCGCGCTGCGGGCGCGCTCGATTCTCCAGGAGGTCGAGTTCCTGTCGCTGGGCACGAACGACCTGGCTCAGTACACGTTCGCCGCGGACCGTCAGGTGGGTGCGGTGTCCCGGCTGCAGGACCCGTGGCAGCCCGCGCTGCTCGACCTGGTCGCGCTGTCCGCGGAGGCCGCCAAGGCGGAGGGCAAGAGCTGTGGCGTGTGTGGCGAGGCCGCGGCCGATCCGCTGCTGGCGTGTGTGCTGACGGGTCTGGGTGTCACCTCTCTCTCCATGGGTGCGGCGTCGATTCCCTATGTCCGGGCGTCGCTTGCCAAGTACACGCTGGCTCAGTGCGAGCGGGCGGCTTCCGCCGCGCGGGCAACCGACAGCGCGGACGAGGCTCGTGCCGCGGCGCAGGCGGTGCTGTCCGGCGAGTAGTCGGCCGGCGGCCGTGACCGGCTGTTCTTCCAGGGGCGCTCCACCTGACGGGTGGGGCGCCCCTGGTGCGTCTCAGTGGTGGTGGCCCGGTGGCGTCTCCTGGTCGCCGAGGTCGGGGGGTGCGCTGTAGTCGACGTCGGATTCCGGGGAGATGAGGTCGCCGGATTCGACGTCGGTGCAGTAGGCGTCGAAGACCTCGCCGGCGGTGAGGGGCGTGAGGCCGTCGCCGCGCAGTCGCCAGCCGTAGACGCGGTCGGCGGTGCCGGGGGCGGTGGTGCGGATGACGAGGCCGCCGGAGGTGCGGGTGGCCAGGCCGAGGGCTAGGACGCTGGTGAATTCGAGGGCTTCTGCTTCGTCGAGGTGGGTGGTGCCTTCGGCGCCCTGGTCGGCGTGGAGGACGGTGATGAGGGTTTCGGGTGGTCCGGAGACGCTGCACACGAGGTGCCGGTCGCCTGGTGGGGCGGTGTCGAGGATGCGGGTGAGGAGGTGGGAGGCGCGGGTGAAGGCGGCGCGTCCGAGGTCCTCGCCGCAGGTGGTGCAGGGGCCTAGGCGGGCGAGGAGGGTGCTGGCGTACTCCCAGGTGGCCTGGCGTACGGCTTCGTCGACGAGGGCGGGGACCAGGTCGGTGAGCGGCCTGCCGTCGTAGGGGATGGTGGCGCCGGTGGCCGCCAGGTCGGCGGTGAAGCGGGTGCGGCTCGATGGGTGGTCCGGGTCGAGTCCGGTGTCCGTGCAGAACTCGGCGTATTCCTCGGGGTCGAACAGGGCGAGTGTGGTGTGGGTGCCCGCCGCGGCGCGGGTCCTGAGGAGGGCTTCGATCTGCCGGAGGTAGGTGGGGTGGTCGCGGAAGGTGAAGGTGCGGTAGCGCCGCATGGCGCGGAAATCGTGTTCGTCGGTCAGCAGGCCGATGGTGCCGGCGATTTCGCGGCGCAGGACACGTCGCATGGTGCGGTGGTCGGTGTGTGCCATGGTTCCCCCTGTGAGCGGTCGATCAATGCTCACTCACAGTAATCGGCGCCACTGACAATGCGGGTTGCGGCAGTCGGTCGCGGACCAGGCGGTGCTGAATTGCGCAGGTCAGGGCGATGGCTGCGTCGCCGGCCAGCAGGCAGCGGTAGGCGGTGGTGGTGCCGACGGCGAGGGCTGCCGCGGTGGCGAGGCCGCCCAGGGCCCAGCCCGCGTTGGCGATGGTGCGGTTGAGTGCCTGGTAGCGGACTCGGTCGGAGCCGGCGATACGGGTGGCGTAGAGCTTGGTGAGCACGTTGGCGGCCCGGTCGCCGAGGGCTCCGACGGCGGAGATGGCGGGCAGCAGGGCGTAGTCGTGGGTGGTGAGGAGGGCGAAGGAGGCGAGGGCGCGCAGGAGTTGGAGGGTGATCAGGACGCGGGTGAGGGGAAGGCGGTCGGCGATACGGCCGCCCAGTGGGGCTCCCGCGATGCCGATGGCGCCCAATACGGCGGCGAGGGTGCCGACTTCCGTGACAGCCCTCGGGCGCAGAATCCGTACGGTGGGTGCTTCTCGGTGGCACGCCGGGACGTGCTGGCCGAGGTGTTGCGGGAGGAGCCGGACGTCCTGGCGGTGGAGAACGATCACGCGTCCTCGGTGACCGACGCCCCGCTGAACTCACTGGCCGGGCCCTGGCCGACCCGCTGGGTGCATGTGCGGACGGTGAGCAAGTTCCTCGGTACCGGCCTGCGGTGGGCGGCGGCCGGTCAGCCATCTGCTGCAGGAGACGGTGCTCGGGCTGATGACGGACGTGGGCACGCGCGCGGGAGACGTACGCGCTGCGCCGGGAGGCGCTGGCCGAGGAGCTGGCCGGGCGCGGGATCGCCTCGCACGGGGCGAGCGGGATGAACCTGTGGGTGCCCGTGCGGGACGAGTCGGCCGTGGTGAACGGGCTGCGGTCGTACGGCTGGTGGGTGGCCGCGGGGGCACGGTTCCGGCTGTCGGCCGGGCCGGGTGTGCGGATCTCGACCGCGGGGCTGGAGCCGGCCGACGCGGTACGGCTGGCCTCGGACTTCGCCGCCGTGCTGGGTGAGTCCGAGGCCACCTACGGCGGCTGATCGCGTCCCTGGGGAGGGTCAGCCGCGTTTGCGGGCCAGGTCCTCGTAGAAGGACAGCAGGTCGAGGTTGTCGATGGAGCCGGGGTTGACGGCCTTCTCCAGGGGTGCGCCCTGGAGGAGGCGTTTGACCGGGACCTCGATGCGCTTGCCGGTGAGGGTGTGCGGGACGCCGGGGACCTCGATGACCTCGTCGGGGACGTGGCGCGGTGAGAGCTGTTCGCGGATGGCCTGTTTGATGCGGTTCAGCAGGGCCTCGTCGAGTACCGCGCCCGGGGCGAGGTGGACGAACAGGGGCATCCAGTAGCCGCCGTCGGGTTGCTCGACGCCGATGACCAGGGACTCCTTGATCTCGGGCAGGCGCTCGACGACCTCGTAGATGTCGGCCGAGCCCATCCGTACGCCCTGGCGGTTGAGCGTGGAGTCGGAGCGGCCGTGGATGATGACCGAGCCGCGCGAGGTGACGGTGATCCAGTCGCCGTGGCGCCAGACACCGGGGTAGGTGTCGAAGTAGCTGTCGTGGTAGCGGCTGCCGTCGGGGTCGTTCCAGAAGTGGATCGGCATCGAGGGCATGGGGTTGGTGACGACCAGTTCGCCGACCTCGTCGACGACGGGCCGGCCGGCCGGGTCCCAGGCCTGGAGGTCGGTGCCGAGGCCGGGTGCCTGCAGTTCGCCGGTGTGGACCGGGAGGGTGGGGACGGCGCCCGCGAAGCAGGAGCACACGTCCGTGCCACCGCTGACGGAGGCGATCCAGAGGTCGGCCCCGCCGTCGGCGAACTCGTCGTGCAGCCAGCGGAAGCCGTCGGGGGGCAGCGGCGAGCCGGTGGTGGCGACGCACTGCACCCGGGAGAGGTCGAAGTCGCGGGCGGGGTGCACGCCGGCCTTCCGGCAGGCCATCACGTACGCGGCGGAGGTGCCGTAGAGGGTGGCTCCGGTGCGTTCGGCGACCCGCCACTGGGCGCTGATGTCGGGGTGGCCGGGGCTGCCGTCGTACAGGACGATCGTGGTGCCCGTCAGCAGGCCGGAGACGAGGAAGTTCCACATCATCCAGCCGGTCGAGGTGTACCAGAAGAAGCGGTCCTCGGGACCCAGGTCGCAGTGCAGTCCGAGCTGTTTGAGGTGTTCGACCAGGATGCCGCCCTGGGACTGGACGATGGCCTTGGGCAGGCCGGTGGTGCCGGAGGAGTAGAGCACCCAGAGCGGGTGGTCGAAGGGGACCTGTTCGAACTCGGGCTCGGTGTCGGCGGAGATGAGGGCCGACCACTCCAGGGCGCCCTCGGGGGCCGGGGTGCCGAGCAGCGGGATGTGGACGACGGCGCGCAGGGTGGGCAGTTCGCGGCGGAGTTCGGCGACGACCTCGCGGCGGTCGTGCTCCTTGCCGCCGTAGCGGTAGCCGTCGACGGTGAACAGGACGACCGGTTCGACCTGCTGGAAGCGGTCCAGGACGCTGCGGGCGCCGAAGTCGGGGGCGCAGGAGGTCCAGACGGCGCCCACGGCGGCGGTGGCGAGGAGGGCGACCACGGCCTGCGGGACGTTCGGGAGGTAGCCGCTGACACGGTCGCCGGGGCGGACGCCCAGCGCGCGGAGTTCGGCGGCCAGGGAGCCCACCTGGCGGCGCAGCTCCGCCCAGGTGACCGGGCGGGGTTCGTGGGTCTCGTCGACATGCAGGAGGGCCGGTTCGTCCGCGCGGGTGGCGGCGGCGCGCAGGGCGTGCTCGGCGTAGTTCAGCGTGGCGCCGGGGAACCACTCGGCGCCGGGCATGGAGCGGTCGCCGAGCACGCGCGCGTAGGGCGTCGAGAACCTTACGTCGAAGAATTCCGTGACGGCTTTCCAGAAGGTGTCCAGCTGGTCGACGGACCAGCGGTGCAGGGCCGGGTAGCCGCCCTCGGCGGGGGCTCCGTGGTGTTCCGCCGCCCAGGACTGGAACCTGGTGACGCGTGCCTGGGCGATGCGTTCCGGGTCGGGCTGCCAGAGCGGCTGGGGGTTCGCGGTCGACATGGGGCGGCTCCCGGGCTTCTGCGCTGGTGTGCGAGGGGCGCGCACGGGCTGGGGTGTGCGCGTGACGCGGCTGACAGGGACGATGCCATGTGATCGACTTCTACACCAGGGTGCGCTCCACATAGTCCGTGTCGTGAAGATGTGGTCCCGGCACGGGTGAACGGCAGTTGAACGGCACGCGCGTGTGGAGCGCTGAGTGGCAGGGTGAGCAGCATGGACGGTCGTGACCTGGTGCGTTCGGTGAGAGTGGTCGGTTCGAGGAATGCGGCTCAGGGGTTGCGTACCGTACGGGCCGCGTGGCGCAGGAGGCGGATCGATGCCGCCGCGCTGCCCGCGCGGGGCGCGGAGCGGGCCCGGGTGCCGGGGCCGGTGCAGAGCGCGGAGCCGGGGCCGGGGGGCGGTGTGATCCGTTTCAGCCGGTCCGAGCTGCGCATCACGGTCGCCGTGAACGGGGCGGTGTTCTGGGGCTGGGACGGGGCCGGTGCCGAGCCGTCGTACGCGCTTGTGGGCCGTTGCCCGGAGCCGGATCCGCGGGCGGTCCTGGAGCCGGACACGGACGGCGGCTGGCGGGTGGTGGCGGAGCGGGTGACGGTCAGCGTCTCCCGGCACGGCGCGGTGGAGGTGAGCACGCCCGGTGGCGTGCTGCTGCGGCGGGATCTGCCGCCCCGATGGTGGGAGCCGGTGGACGGGGGCACGGCGCGCTGGGTGCAGCGCTCGGAGGTGGCCGCGGACGCGCGGTTCTTCGGTCTCGGCGGGCGCGCCTCGGGGCCGCGGCTGCGTGACGGAACCTACCGCCTGTGGAACACCGACCCCGGACGCGCCTTCGGGCCCGGCGACGATCCGCTGTACATCACCATGCCGGTGCAGCTGGTGGTGGCGGACGCGGCCGCGCATCTGGTGTTCCACGACACCTCGTGGGACGGGACGGTGAGCCTCCGGGAGGGCGAGGAGGGGGCCGGTTCCGGCCATGACCGGACCGGGCGGTCCGAGCTGCGGATGGACGGCGGTCCGCTGCGCTGCTGGGTGATGGTGGGCACGCCCGCGCGCGTGCTGCACACTTGGGCCTCGCTGACGGGCGCGCCCGCGCTGCCGCCGAAGTGGGCGCTGGGCCATCACCACGCGCGCTGGGGTTTCGGCAGCGAGCAGGAGGTACGGCGGATCGTCGCCGGTTACCAGGAGCGCGGCCTGCCGCTGGACGCCGTCCATCTGGACATCGACCACTACGACGCCCATCAGGTGTTCACCGTCGACCACGAGCGCTTCCCGAAGCTGCCGACGCTGGCCGAGGAGTTGCGGCGGGACGGGATCCGGCTGGTGTCGATCGTGGATCCGGCGGTGAAGGCCGAGCCGGGCAACGCGGTCCACGACAGCGGGGCGGCGGTCGACGCCTTTGTGCGGGATCCGTCGGGGCGGGTGGTGGAGGGCGTGGTGTGGCCCGGGGAGACGGTGTTCCCCGACTTCACGCACGCGCGCGTGCGCAAGTGGTGGGGCGGGCTGTACGAGGAGCGGCTCGCGCAGGGCTTCGCGGGCTTCTGGCACGACATGAACGAGCCGACGTCCTTCAGCGCCTTCGGCGAGTCGACGCTGCCGCGTTCCTCGCGGCACTCCCTGGAGGGCCGGGGCGGCGACCACCGGGAGGCGCACAACGTCTACGCGCTCTGCATGGCGCGGGCGGCCTACGAGGGTCTGCGGGAACTGGCGCCCGAGGAGCGGCCGTTCCTGTTCTCGCGCTCCGGCTGGGCGGGCATGCAGCGCTACGGCGGCACGTGGTCCGGTGACGTGGCCACCGGCTGGCCGGGGCTACGCGCGTCCCTCTCGCTGGTTCTGGGACTCGGGCTGTGCGGGGTGCCGTACTCGGGGCCGGACGTGGGCGGCTTCGACGGGAGTCCGTCGCCGGAGCTGTTTCTGCGCTGGTTCCAGCTGGGCGCCTATCTGCCGCTGTTCCGGACCCACGCGAGCATGCGGGCGGGGCGCCGGGAACCGTGGGAGTTCGGGGCCGAGGTGCTGGAGCACGCACGCGTGGCGCTCCTCGAACGGCGGCGGCTGCTGCCGTACTTCATGACACTGGCGCATCTGGCCCGGCGGACCGGCGCGCCCTATGTGCGTCCTGTGTGGTGGGGCGCGCCGGAGGACCGGGCGCTGCGCGACTGCGAGGACGCGTTCCTGCTGGGCGACGGTCTGCTGGTGGCTCCGGTGCTGGACCCGGGCGCCGACCGGCGCGCGGTGCAGTTGCCCCGGGGACGGTGGTACGACACGGTCACCGAGCAGGCGTACGAGGGGCCCGGGCAGGTGCTCGTGGACGCCCCGCTGTCCCGGATTCCGGTGCTCGCGCGCGCGGGTGCCGTCCTTCCCGTGCGGGGCGAGGACGGCGGGACGCGGCTTGAGGTGTGGGCGCCCGCCCGGGGGCGGACGGGAGGCGGGCTATTCGTGCCGGACGCGGGCGACGGCTGGGACGAGCCGGAGATCGAGCGTTACGTCGCCCGCTGGGAGGGCCGGCGGGTGGTGGTCCGGCGCGAGGGGGAGAACGGCGTGGCCGAGCCGGCCCACCCGGTGCGGGTCAGGGGGCTGGGCTGAGCCGGAGGGCTCAGTAGCGGCCCTCGAACCACGCGCGTACCGCGACGCTGTGCAGCGGGAAGGCGAGCTCCTCGGGCCTGCGCAGCAGCTTCCAGCCCTCCGTCTCGTCGGTCGCGCCGGACGGCGGGAGCCCTTCGACGGGACGTTCCGGGAGGAGCCCGAACAGCAGCAGGTGCCCGTCGGGTGAGCTCATGGCGTCGACGAGCCGTACGTCGCGGGCGGCCGCGTCGATGCCCGTCTCCTCCTTGAGCTCACGGACGACGGCGTGCCGCCAGTCCTCGCGGTCGTCGACATAGCCGCCGGGCAGCGCGGTGCCCCCGCGCGCGGGGGCGACGGTGCGGGTGATGACGACGAGGGCGGTGCCCTTCGTGTCGTACACGGGCTGGAGGGCGATCGCCACCGGCAGCGGATTGCGGTAGGTGACGTGGCCGCAGGCCGGGCAGGTGCGCGGCCAGCCGGAGACTCCCGCTCCGTAGGGCGCTCCGCAGCTCGAACAGTGCGAGCCCGGAGCGGAGTTGGCAATTGGGTGCTGATTTTCGGACACGCGCGGACTTTATCCGATCACGGGAACGCCGTCTTGCGGTCAGGGGAACGTCTCCTTCCGGAAGTGAAACGAACCGGGAAAGCCAGGAACCGGCAGGTGCGGTCGGTTCGGCCGGACGGCCTGCCCAATTCCGGCGCCCCGTGACACACTTCTGACGTCCCGTCAGATCTCGTTCTCCGGAGGAGCTTTGTCGCGTACACACAAGCCCGCGGTCGACGGCTGGTTCACCGGCGAAGGAGACCGTTTCCGGCTCCTGGGCACCCGCTGTGCGGCCTGCTCCTCGGTCTTCTTCCCGCGCGAGGACGCCCACTGCCGCAATCCGGGGTGCGCGGGCGGCGAGCTGGAGGAGGTCCCGCTCTCCCGGCGCGGGCGGATCTGGTCGTACACCGACGGCAGGTACCGGCCGCCGTCACCCTATGTGAGCGATCCGGAACTTCCGTGGGAGCCGTACGCGTTGATCGCTGTGGAGCTGGAGTCCGAGCGGATCGTGGTGCTGGGACAGGCGGTTCCCGGGATCACCGTCGCCGATCTGGCGGTGGGCATGGAGGTCGAGGCCGTCCCCGGAGTGCTGAGCGAGGACGCGGAGACGGCCTGGACAACCTGGCACTGGCGGCCGACGGGGGTGGCGGCATGACGGCGGACGTGGCGGTGCTCGGCGTGGGCATGCACCCCTGGGGCAAGTGGGGGCGCGGCTTCGTCGAGTACGGGACGGCGGCGGCCCGCGCGGCCCTGGAGGACGCCGGGCTCCGGTGGCGGGACGTCGGCTCGATCGTGGGCGCGGACACGGTGCGTGGCGGATACCCCGGCTATGTCGCGGGCGCGACCTTCGCCAAGGCGCTGGGCTGGCAGGGGGCCCGGGTGGCGAGCGTGTACGCGGCGTGCGCGTCCGGGGCCCAGGCGGTCGCCGCCGCGCGGGCCCAGATCCTCGCGGGGCTCGCGGACGTGGTGCTCGTGGTCGGCGCGGACGCGGCCCCCAAGGGGTTCTTCCGGCCCGCCGGAGGGGACCGCCCCGACGATCCCGACTGGCTGCGCTTCCGGCTGCTCGGGGCGACCAACCCGACGTACTTCGGGCTGTACGCGCGCCGGCGGATGGCGGTGTTCGGGGACACCCCGGACGACTTCGCGCTGGTGAAGGTGAAGAACGCGGCTCTCGGGGCGCTCAATCCGTACGCCCGCTACCGCAAGCGCGTCACCGCAGAGGAGGTCGCGGCCTCCCAGGTGGTCGCCGATCCGCTGCGGCTGCTGGACATCTGCGCGACCTCCGACGGCGGCGCCGCACTGGTGCTGTCCAGCCTGGAGTTCGCGCGGCGGCACGGGGCGGCGCGGCCGGTGCGGATCCGCGCGGTGTCCACGGTGACGCCGCGCTATCCCAGTACGGTGCTGGACCTGCCGGACATCGCCACGGACTCCGCGGCGGCGGTGGCGCCCCCGGCACGGGCCTTCCGGGCGTCGATCGCCCACGCCGCCTACGAGGAGGCGGGCATCGGACCCGACGAGCTGTCCCTCGCGGAGGTGTACGACCTGTCCACCGCCCTGGAGTTGCAGTGGTACGAGGATCTCGGGCTGTGCGTCGAGGGCGAGGCGGCGAAGCTGCTGCGCGAGGGCGCGACGGGCCCGGGCGGCCGCATACCGGTCAACATGAGCGGGGGCCTGGCCTCGTTCGGGGAGGCGGTGCCGGCCCAGGCGATCGCCCAGGTCTGCGAGCTGACCTGGCAGTTGAGGGAGGCGGCGGGCGACCGGCAGGTGGCGCACGCGCGCGTGGGGATCACGGCCAACCAGGGGCTGTTCGGGCACGGCTCCTCCGTGATAGCCGTGCGCTAGCGGGACGGCTGTGACAGCAGGGATCGCACACCGTACGTGACCACCCCGAAATGGTGCGTGAACGTCTTATGAACTGCCCCTGGGCGTACGCCGGTGGGGTCATCATGCTCCCGTGCGCACCTGGACGGATGCTCTCCGTTTCGCCTTCCAGCCGGTGGTCAATCTGACGACCGGCGGGATCGCCGCACTGGAGATCCTCGCCCGCCCCGAGACCGGCGACATCCTCGCCGAAGCCCGCCGGAATCCCGAACTCGACGGCAGGCTGGCCGTGCTGGCCTTCCGCGCGGCGGCCCGCAAGGAGACGCTCCTGCCACTGCACATCAACGTCTTCGCGGCCACCCTCGCCGACCTGGGCGGCATCGGCCCGCTGCCCGAGGCCATCCGGGAAGCCGGGCGGATGCCCTGGGAGGTGACCCTGGACGTCGTCCCGCCGTACACGCACGTGCCCCAACAGGCCCTGCTGGAGGCTGTGGCGGTCCTGCGCGGCCAGGGCTTCCGGATCAGCGCCGACGGCATCGGGGACGGGGACGTGCCGCTGCGGCTGCTCACCGACCTCTCCCCCGACCTGGTCAAGCTCGACGCCTCGCTGCTCGGCCGGCCGGCTGCGGTACGGGCCATGCGCACCCTGTGCGAGGAACTGGGCGCCCTGGTGGCCGTCGAGGGCGTGGAGACCGAGCTCCAGTACGCGGCCGCCGTGTCGGCCGGCGCGCAACTGGCCCAGGGCGAGCTGTTCGCGCCCCCGGCCCGGATCCCGGTCGCGGAGGTATACGTTCCGCCGCCCTCCCCCGCCGCCGTCGCCCCGCCGCGCTCCGGGCCGTCCGTGCGGGAGTTCATCCGACCCGCCGCACTGCTGCCGGTCACCGCGTCCGCGCTGCAGGTGCGGGCCCTGCTCACCGGCTCCCCGGACGTCTCCGGCGTCCTCCTGGTGGACCAGACGGGCGCCCCCGTCCGCTCGGTGCACCGCTCCCGCTTCCTGCTGTCAATGTCCGGCCGCTACGGACACGCCCTGTACGCGGACCGCCCGGCGTTCAAGCTGGGCGACGCCCCGCGCACGGTCGGCGTCGACGCGACCGCCTGGGAGGTGCTGGACGTGGTGGCCGTCGGCGGCCGGGACCGCACCTCGGACGATGTGGCGGTCGTCGACCGGCTCGGGCGCTGTGTGGGCGTGGTACGCCTCGCCGACCTCGTGCGGTCGCTCGCCGAGAGCCGGGTCGAGGAGGCGGCCGGGCTCAACCCGCTGACGCGGCTGCCCGGTTCGGACGCGATCACGGGTGAGGTGGACCGGTGGATCGCGGACGGCCGGATCTTCGCGCTGAGCTGGCTGGACATCGACCACTTCAAGCAGGTGAACGACGGCGCCGGGTTCGCCGCGGGCGACGAGCTGATCCGCTCGGTGGGACGGGCGCTGCAGGAGACCGCCGTCGGGCACGCGCGCGTGGGGCACATCGGCGGGGACGACTTCCTGGTGCTCGCCGACGAGGCGGGGCTGGGTGCCGTGGCCACCCTGCTCGACGCGTCCTGGTCGGCGGGCGGGCGCCCCGTCACGCTGTCCCTGGCCACCGTCGTGTGCGGCCCCGGCAGCGTGACCGACCACCGGCAGGCCGCCGCGTGTCTGGCGCCCCTCAAGAAGGCCGCCAAGGCGCTGCACGGGGCGAGTTGGGTGCTGGGGCGGGCGGGACTGCCGGGCCACGAGATCCGGCGCGGCTCGGGCGCGTATCCGGCCCAGGCCGGGTACGTCGCGGTGGAGCCGTGAAAACTGTTTTCCGGTGGGTTGCCTGTCATCGTTGCCGTCGGCGACCTTGACGCTCCCTGGGTGCCGGTGAAAACTTCCGGTGTCGGTCGACATCGCCGTACATTCTCGGCGTATTCAGGCACTGCGCCATGGGCCGCTCCTGTCTCCAGGCCTGTCCCCCCATGGGCGATTCGGCTGCTACGGCACGCTCGTCACAGACGCCGGGCGGGGCGCGGGGCCTTCCCTGCCTTCGGCTGACGTCGCCAAGGGAACCGTTCCTGCTCGGAGCGCCGGGGTGATCCCCCGGCCAGCGCCCTAGGAGCCGCCATGAGCAACGGAGACATATTCGTCGGCGAAGTCATCGGCACCGCCATCCTGATCCTCTTCGGGGCCGGGGTCTGCGCGGCCGTCACCCTCAGACACTCCAAGGCCCGGGCCTCCGGCTGGGTGGTGATCGCGTTCGGCTGGGGGTTCGGCGTCCTCGCCGGCGCCTACACCGCCGCCCCGCTGTCAGGAGGGCAGCTCAACCCCGCCGTCACCGTCGGCATCGCCGTCGACACCGGCGAGTGGGGCAAGGTCTGGGTCTATCTGCTCGGCCAGTTCACCGGCGCGATGCTGGGCGCCGCCCTGACCTACCTGGTCTACCTGGCCCAGTTCCAGGCCAACGTCCGCGACCCGGAGACGGGCGAGGAACCGACGCCGACGCTCGGCATCTTCTCCACGATCCCGGAGATCCGGAACCCGGTCGCCAACCTCATCACCGAGATCATCGCGACGATCGCGCTGGTCCTGCCGATCCTCGCGTTCGGACTCACCAAGGGACTCGGCGAGTCGGGCACCACCGTGCTGATCGTCTCGCTGCTCGTCGTCGGCATCGGGCTGTCGCTCGGCGGGCCCACCGGCTATGCCATCAACCCGACCCGCGACCTCGGCCCGCGGATCGTGCACACCTTCCTGCCGATCCCCAACAAGGGCACCTCCGACTGGGGTTACGCCTGGATCCCGGTCGTCGGCCCGCTGGCCGGCGGGGCGCTCGCGGGCCTGATCTACAACGTGGCCTTCTGACTCGGCGCGGTCCTCGAACGCACCGCGGCCCTCCCACCCACGCACCCTTCCGACCAGCGACCAAGGGGTAGCCATGACGGACACCGCCGAGACGTACGTCGCCGCGATCGACCAGGGCACCACGTCGAGCCGCTGCATCATCTTCGACCACGGCGGCGCCATCGTCGCCGTCGACCAGCGCGAACACCGCCAGATCTTCCCCAAGCCGGGCTGGGTGGAGCACGACGCCACCGAGATCTGGTCCAAGGTGCAGGCCGTGGTCGCCGGGGCGCTCGCCAAGGCGGGGCTGCGCGCCGACCAGCTGAGCGCACTCGGCATCACCAACCAGCGCGAGACGACCGTGCTGTGGGACCGCGCCACCGGCAAGCCCGTGCACAACGCGATCGTCTGGCAGGACACCCGCACCGCGGCGCTCTGCAACGAACTGGGCGGCAGTGACGGCCAGGACCGCTTCCGCGAGCAGACCGGACTGCCGCTGGCCAGCTACTTCTCCGGGCCCAAGGCGGCCTGGCTGCTGGACAACGTGCCCGGGCTGCGGGACCGGGCCGAGCGCGGTGAGATCGCCTTCGGGACCATCGACTCCTGGCTGATCTGGAACCTCACCGGCGGCACCGACGGCGGCCGGCACGTCACCGACGTCACCAACGCCGGGCGCACCATGCTGATGAACCTGGAGACCCTCCAGTGGGACGCCGCCATCCTCGCCGCGATGAACGTCCCCGAGGCGGTGCTGCCCGAGATCAGGTCCTCCGCCGAGGTCTACGGCACCGCCGTCGGCCAGCTGGCCGGTGTGCCGGTGGCGTCCGCCCTGGGCGACCAGCAGGCAGCGGTGTTCGGGCAGGCCTGCTACGACGTCGGCACGGCGAAGAACACCTACGGGACGGGCAGTTTCCTGCTGCTCAACACCGGCAACCGGCCGGTGCCGTCCAAGAACGGGCTGCTGACGACGATGGGCTACAAGATCGGCGGCGAGGCGCCCGTCTACTGCCTGGAGGGTTCGATCGCCATCACGGGCGCGCTCGTCCAGTGGTTCCGCGACCAGCTCGGCATCATCCGCACCGCCGACGAGATCGAGACCCTCGCGGCGAGCGTCGACGACAACGGCGGCGCCTACATCGTGCCCGCCTTCTCCGGCCTGTTCGCGCCCTACTGGCGCTCGGACGCGCGCGGGGTCGTCACCGGACTCACCCGGTACGTCACCAAGGCGCACCTCGCCCGCGCGGTGCTGGAGGCGACCAGCTGGCAGACGCGGGAGGTCGTGGACGCCATGCACCAGGACTCCGGGGTGCAGATCACCACCCTGAAGGTGGACGGCGGCATGACCAAGAACAACCTCCTGATGCAGCACCAGGCCGACGTCCTCGGGGTGCCGGTGATCCGGCCCCGGGTCTCCGAGACGACCTGTCTGGGCGCCGCCTACGCGGCCGGCCTGGCGACCGGCGTCTGGAACGACCTGGACGAACTCAAGTCGCACTGGCAGAAGGACGTGGAGTGGACGCCCGCCATGGCGGCCTCGGTACGCGAACGGGAGTACGCCAGCTGGCGCAAGGCGGTGGAGAAGAGCTTCGGCTGGATCGAGGAGGGCGACGAGTAACCCCCCTGGGACCACGGCCCGTACCCCGGTCGGCGGGGGTACGGGCCGTGTCGCCGCCGCTCAGCCGGTGACGGCCCGCCGGCGGGCCGCCCCGAACGCCATCGCGTGCTGGACGACGCCGACGAGTACTTCCTTGACCGACTCGCGGTCCCGGGCGTCGCAGAGCACGACGGGCACGTCCGCGTCGAGGTCGAGGGCCTGACGGACATCGTCCACCGGATAGCGGGCCGCGTTCTCGAAGCAGTTGACGCCGATGACGAACGGTATGGAGCGCCGCTCGAAGTAGTCGACGGCGGCGAAGCAGTCCTCCAGGCGGCGGGTGTCGGCGAGCACGACGGCGCCCAGCGCGCCCTCGGACAGCTCGTCCCACATGAACCAGAACCGTTCCTGCCCGGGGGTGCCGAACAGGTACAGCACCAGGTCCTCGCGCAGGGTGATGCGGCCGAAGTCCATGGCGACGGTGGTGGTGTGCTTGCCCTCCACGCCGTTGGTGTCGTCGACCGGCCGCCCGGCCTCGGTGAGCAGTTCCTCCGTGCGCAGCGGCCTGATCTCGCTGACCGCGCCGACGAGGGTCGTCTTGCCCACGCCGAAGCCGCCCGCCACGAGGATCTTGAGCGTGACGGGTTCGACCGGGGGCTTGCCGCGCTCAGATCGGCCGAAGATCATCGGTCTCTTCTCCTGCTAGGTGGGGGTCGTTCCTGACGGGGGTCGGTGACGGACGTCCGTATCCGCCGCCGCCTGGGGTTTCGATGACGAGTACGTCGTCGGGGCCGACGTCCGCCGCGTCGCTGCCGCCGAGTCCGGTGACCGTGCCGTCGGCCCGCTCCACCCGGTTGGCGCCGAGCGCGCCGGGTGCGCCGCCCGCCATGCCGTACGGCGGGACCCGGCGGTGCTGGGAGAGCGTGGAGACGGTCATGGCTTCGAGGAACCGGATCCGGCGGACCGCGCCGTCCCCGCCGTGCCAGTGACCGGCGCCACCGCTGCCCGGCCGTACGGCGAACTCGTCGAGGCGGACGGGCAGCCGCCACTCCAGGACTTCCGGGTCGGTGAGCCGGGAGTTGGTCATGTGGGTCTGTACGACGCTCGCGCCGTGGAATCCGTCACCGGCGCCGGATCCGGAGGCGACGGTCTCGTAGTACTGGTGGCGCTCGTTGCCGAAGGTGACGTTGTTCATCGTCCCGGAGCCCTCGGCCTGGACTCCCAGGGCCGCGTAGAGGGCGCCCGTGATGGCCTGGGAGGTCTCGACGTTGCCCGCGACGACGGCGGCCGGCGGCTCGGGGGCGAGCATGGATCCGGGCGGTACGACGATGTCCAGGGGCCGCAGGCAGCCGTCGTTGAGCGGGATGTCGTCGGCGACCAGGGTGCGGAAGACGTACAGCACGGCCGCGTTGACCACCGAGAAGGGGGCGTTGAAGTTGGTGGCCAGCTGCGCGGAGGTGCCCGTGAAGTCGATGGTCGCGCGCCGGTCGTGGCGGTGCACGCGCACGCGTACGCGGATGACGGCGCCCGAGTCGGTCTCGTAGGCGTACTCGCCGTCCTCCAGGGCGTCGATGACGCGGCGGACCGCCTCCTCCGCGTTGTCCTGGACGTGCCGCATGTAGGCCTGGACGACGTCGAGGCCGAAGTCGTCGATCATGCGGGTGACCTCGTCGACGCCCTTGCGGTTGGCGGCGATCTGGGCGCGCAGGTCGGCGAGGTTGGTCTTCGGGTTGCGGGAGGGGTACCGCGCTGCGGTGAGCAGGCGGAGGGTCTCCGGTTCGCGGAAGCGGCCGTCCTCGGTGAGCAGCCAGTTGTCGAAGAGGACGCCTTCCTCCTCGATGGTGCGGCTGTTCGCCGGCATGGAGCCGGGTGCGATGCCGCCGATCTCGGCGTGGTGGCCGCGGGAGGCGACGTAGAACCGGATCCGGTCACCCTGTGTGTCGAACACGGGCGTGACGACGGTGACGTCCGGCAGGTGGGTGCCGCCGTGGTACGGGTCGTTGACGGCGTAGGTGTCGCCGGGCCGCATCGAGGTGCCGCGGCGGCGGATGACCTCCTTGACGCTGGTGCCCATGGAGCCCAGGTGGACGGGGATGTGAGGGGCGTTGGCCACCAGGTTCCCGTCCGGGTCGAACAGGGCGCAGGAGAAGTCCAGGCGTTCCTTGATGTTGACGGACTGGGCCGTCGACTCCAGCCGGGCGCCCATCTGTTCGGCGATCGACATGAACAGGTTGTTGAAGACCTCGAGCAGGACCGGGTCGGCTTCCGTGTCGAGATCGGAACTCTGCGTGACCGCCACGCGTTCCATGACCAGATGCCCGCCGTCCGTCGCCGCGGCCCGCCAGCCGTCGTCGACGACGGTGGTGGCACCGGCCTCGGTGACGAGCGCCGGGCCGGTGACGGACACCCCCGGAGGCAGGGCCTCCCGGCGGTGCAGGGGTACCTCGCGCCAGGCGCCGCCGGTGTGCAGGCGGACGGTCTCCGGGGCGGCGGGGCGGCCCTCGTACGGGGCGAGGGCGGAGAGATCGGGGGGTGGGGTGATGCCGGTGGCTTCCACGGAGAGGGCTTCGACGACGACCGGGCGGTCGAGGGTGAAGGAGTACGTGGCGCGATGACGTTCTTCGAAGGCGTGTTTCATCGCGTCGGGCTCGGTGAGCTCGACGGTGAGGGTGGTGTCGGTGCCGTCGTAGCGGAGCTGGGCGCGGCGGGTGACCTCGATGTGGTCATCGGGGACGTCCTCGGCGAGGAGTTCGGCGCGGGCCGCGGCCTCCAGGTCGTCGGCGGTCTTGCGGACGCCGGGCATGGCGGCGGGCTCCAGCGGGGCCTCGACGGACTGTTCGCGCATGGCGGTGGTGTCGGCGAGTCCGATGCCGAGCGCGGACAGGACACCGGCCATGGGCGGCACCAGGACGGTGCGGATACCGAGCGAGTCGGCGACCATGCACGCGTGCTGCCCGCCGGCCCCGCCGAAGGTGGTGAGGGCGTAGCGGGTGACGTCGTGGCCCTGCTGGACGGAGATCCGCTTCACGGCGTTGGCGATGTTGGCCACGGCGATGCTCAGGTAGCCCTCGGCGACCTGTTCCGGGGTGCGGTCGTCGCCGGTCCGCTCGCGGATCTCCCGCGCAAGGCCGGTGAAGCGGTCCCGGACCAGGTCCGCGTCCAGGGGCTGGTCCCCGTCGGGCCCGAACACCCGCGGGAAGTGGGCGGGTTGGATACGGCCGAGCATGACGTTGGCGTCGGTGACGGCGAGCGGGCCGCCGCCCCGGTAGCAGGCCGGGCCGGGGTCGGCGCCGGCCGAGTCCGGTCCGACGCGGTAGCGGGAGCCGTCGAAGTGCAGCACCGAGCCGCCGCCCGCGGCGACGGTGTGGATGTCCAGCATGGGCGCGCGCAGCCGGACGCCCGCGATCCGCGTGGTGAAGACCCGCTCGTACTCGCCCGCGTAATGGGACACGTCGGTGGAGGTGCCGCCCATGTCGAAGCCGATGACCCGGTCGAAGCCGGCCAGCCGCGACATCCGGGCCATGCCGACGATCCCGCCGGCCGGGCCGGAGAGGACGGCGTCCTTGCCGCGGAACTGGCCGGCCTCGGCGAGGCCGCCGTTGGACTGCATGAACATCAGCCGCACGCCTTCGAGCGCGTCGGCGACCTGCCGGACGTAGCGGCGCAGCACGGGCGACAGGTAGGCGTCGACGACGGCAGTGTCGCCGCGCGGGACGAGCTTCATCAGCGGGCTGACCTCGCTGGACAGCGAGATCTGGGGGAAGCCGGTGCGGGCGGCAAGCTCGCCGATCGCCTGCTCGTGGGCGGGGTGGAGGTGGCTGTGCAGGCAGACGACGGCGACGGCGCGGATCCCGTCGTCGTACGCCTCTCGCAGCGGGCCGGAGAGCGCGGCCAGGTCGGGGGCGCGCAGGACGGTGCCGTCGGCGGCGACGCGCTCGTCGGCCTCCACGACCCGTTCGTACAGCAGCTCGGGCAGGTCGATGCGGCGGGCGAAGATACGGGGGCGGTTCTGGTAGGCGATGCGCAGGGCGTCACGGAAGCCGCGGGTGATGACGAGAAGGGTGCGTTCGCCCTTGCGTTCCAGGAGGGCGTTGGTGGCGACGGTGGTGCCCATGCGGACCGCGTCGACGGCAGCGACGGGGTCACCGGAGCCGCCGAGGAGCTCGCGGACGCCTGCCACGGCCGCGTCGGCGTACCGCGCGGGGTTGTCGGAGAGGAGTTTGTGGGTGAGCAGCCGGCCGTCCGGGCGCCGTGCGACGACGTCGGTGAACGTACCGCCACGGTCGACCCAGAACTGCCAGCCTGTCACGTCACTACTCCGCATCCGCGCCGGTCACAGCGCCCGGAGGCCGTTGATCACGTCGCGCAGAATACTCTCGTCCACCAGTTCCGCCGGGGGTACCGGGCGGTTGACATGGACGAGTTCCCCGTCGACGAGGTCGCCGATGAGGACCCGGACCACTCCGATGGGGAGATCGAGTTCCGAAGCCAGCTCGGCGACCGACTGCGGGACGTCGCGGCAGAGCTCGACGATGTCCACGTGCTCCGGGGAGAGTGTCCGGTCGGCCTCCGGGTCGTCCGCGTGGGGCTCCGTGACGACCACCGCGATCAGATCGAGGCGGTGCTGGGCCGCACTGGTGGTGCGGCCACGCGTCATGGCGTACGGACGGACGACCGGTCCGGCCTCGTCGTCGAACCAGTGACTTCTTCCCTGACCGTCTCCGCTCATGTCACTCCACTACCCGCCCGAGGGCAGGTCGGTGCGCGGAGCGGACCCCAGATGTATGCCGACCCGCTTGACCAGGAGCGTCATCTCGTACGCGACCTGGCCGACGTCGGAGTCGGCGTCGGAGAGGACGGCGAGGCAGCTGCCGTCGCCGGCGGCCGTGACGAACAGGAAGGCCTCGTCCAGCTCGACGACGGTCTGCCGGACGGTGCCTGCCTCGAAGTGGCGTCCCACGCCCTTGGCGAGGCTGTGGAAGCCGGAGGCCACGGCCGCCAGGTGCTCGCTGTCCTCTCTGGTGAGGTCCTTGGAGACGCCGGTGGGCAGGCCGTCGCCGGAGAGCACGACGGCCTTGCGGATGCTGGCGACCCGGTCCACGAGGTCGTCCAGGAGCCAGTTCAGCTCGCGCTTGTTCGTCGCCGTGTGGCCGGTCGCCTTCGGATCGGTCATCGACCGTCCCCCTTAGTCGTTCCTTGCGCTGTGCCGTTCCGGGACCCGTCGCCCGCGGTGTTCTCCTCACGGCCGCGCTGCCAGCCGCGCTGGAGCGAGGCCATGCGGCTGCGTACCTCGTCGGCGTCGCGCTCGGCGGGTTCCGCCGCGCGCGTGGCGGGTCGTGTCGGGTCCTGTCGCAGCTGTGGGGCCAGGTTGGCCTGCCGTACCCGCCTGGGCAGCGGCCGGGTGCCGGATGCGGCCTCCGGGGGTGTGCTGCCGAGGGGCGGGACGGAGTCTTCGGTGCCGCTGTCGGCGGCGGGCTCGGCGTGCCGGGCGCGCCGGGGCAGGGCGGGGAGGCCGGCGGGTTCGCCGGGGCCGCCGGTGATGGGGACGGTGTGGTCCGGGGCGCGGTCGGCCGGGCCGGCGGCGCGCTGCGGGGACGGGTCGGTGCGGCGGCGGGCGGGCAGCGGGGCGAGTCCGCCCGGTTCGGGACGGGCCGGGTCCGGCTCGGCGCGGCGGGAGCGCTGCTCGGTGACGGGCCTGCCGTGCGAGCTGACCAGCTTGGGCGTGCGCCGCGTGGGCAGTGGCACGGGGTCCTCGGAGCGCTCGTCGCGGAAGCCGTCCGCGGTCTCCAGGGCCGGCTGGTGAAGTTCGCCCACGGCGGGGGTGGGCTCGTCCGCGCGGCCGAGGGAACGGCGGTGGCGGAACAGCCCGCCGCGCTCGCTGTCCTCGTCGGCGAGGGCGCCCGGGAAGCCGTCCAGGGCGTCCAGGTCGACGGGTGCCTCCAGCTCGACCGGCCCGTCCAGGAGCGCGGCCGGCCGGCCGGGCCGCTGCGCCGGCATCTGGGCCAGGGCGGCGGTGCGGCCCTCCTCGGGCTCGGCCTCCTGGGCGGGCCGGTCGAGGCGGAAGCCGATGCCGTTGGTGTCGGGGACGTCGTCGGTCAGCAGCACGTCGGGGATGAAGACGACGGCGGTGGTGCCGCCGTAGGGGGACGGCTGGAGCGAGACGCGGACGTTCTGGCGCTGGGCGAGGCGGCTGACCACGAACAGGCCGAGCCGGTCGGTGTCGGAGAGCTCGAACTCGGGGGTCTCGGCGAGCCGCAGGTTGGCCTCCAGGAGCGCCTCGGCCGCCATGCCGAGGCCGCGGTCGTGGATCTCCAGGGTGAATCCGTTGGCGACCCGTTCGCCGAGGACCTGGACGGCGGTGTGCGGGGGCGAGAACACCGTGGCGTTCTCCAGGAGTTCGGCCACCAGGTGGGTGAGGTCGGCGACGGCCGGGCCGGTGACGGCGACGCGGGGCAGCCGGCGGACCTCGATGCGCTCGTAGTCCTCGACCTCGGCCACCGCGGCACGCACCACGTCCATCAGCTGGACGGGCCGGCGCCACTGCCGCGAGGGTGCCGCGCCGGAGAGGATCACCAGGCCTTCGGCGTGCCGGCGCATACGCGTGGTGAGGTGGTCCAGGCGGAAGAGGTCGGCGAGTTCGTCGGTGTCCTCGGTCCGGCGTTCCATGGTGTCGAGCAGGGTGAGCTGCTTGTGCAGCAGGACCTGGCTGCGGCGGGCGAGGTTGACGAAGACCTCGGAGACACCGGAGCGCAGTTCGGCCTGTTTGACGGCGGCTTCCACGGCGGCGCGCTGCAGGGTGTTGAGGGCCTGGCCGACCTCGCCCATCTCGTTCTTGTCGTACTCCAGGCGCGGGACCTCGGTCTCCACGTCGACCTGTTCGCCCGCGGACAGCCGGCGCATCACGCTCGGCAGCCGGACTCCGGAGGCCTCGTGCGCCTCCTGGCGCAGCAGTCGCAGGTCGCGGATGAGGCCGCGGCCGACCCGGACGGACACGATGAGCGAGAACAGCAGGGCGACCAGGCCGAGGACGCCGACGGCGGCCGCCCGGACGATCACGCTGATGACGGCGGGCCGGACCCGGTCCTGATAGCGGTCGGCGGCCTGGTCGTCGAGGTCGCCCAGCTCCTTGAGGACGTTGCCCGCGGCGGAGTCCCAGCTCTTCGCGCCGACGTCGTCGGGCAGGCCCGACCCGGCGGCGATGACGGACTTCTCGGCCTCTCGGAGCGGGGCCGTCGTGGCGTTGCTCCAGAAGCGGTCGAAGCGGTCGCGTTCGGCGGACGGCAGCAGCGGCAGGCCGACGTTGTACAGGAGGGTGCGCTGGGCGACGAGGTCGGCGATCTCGCGGCTCTCTTCGCGGGAGAGTTTCCCGACCACCAGGGCGGAGCCGAGCAGGGCGTCCTCGCGGGAGACGAGTTCGCGGGCGAGCGTGACGTTGTCGAGGGCGCGGGCCTGCTTCTCCAACTCGACGTCGCTGGGCCCGTCGAGGGTGGTGAGCAGCGCGAAGCACGGGTCGACGAGACGGTTGTAGAGGTCGAAGGCCTGGGCCCGGTCGACCGTGCCCTCCTCGACGCTGCGGCGCAGGGTGTCGATGCCCTCGAAGGCGTCGAGCACGGCCGAGAGGCCCTCTCGGTCGTCGGCGTCCATCCCGTCGAGGGCGCCCTGCTTCTTTGCGTTCCTGCGGAGTTCGGCGACGGCGCTGTCGGTGGCGGCGCGCGTGCGCTGCAGGGCGGTCAGCGCGTCGGCGGCGCGCGGGTCGGCGAGATAGACGAGGGTCTGCCGGCGTTCCTGCTGCAGGACCCGGGTGGTGTCCTCGGTGGGGTAGCCGATGTCCTCGGTGACGGCCGAGACCTGGAAGAGTCCGGTGACCTCGCGTCCCGTCAGTACGGTCGCGAAGCCCCAGACCGCGGCCAGGGACACCAGCGGCACGAGAAGCAGCGCCACGATCTTCCGGCGGATCGACTTCCCGCGAAAGCGCATGTCCTCCCCCTGCTCGTCCCCCGCCGGCCGGGGGTACATATGTGCGTCAACAAACGGCGTGAGCCTACTACCGCCACATGGATAACTCGAAGGCGTGTCCGGACGATGAACTTCCGCCCTGGGGTCGGCACATGACGAACGGGCAGGGAGAGTTGTCCGGGCATTGCGGGAGATTGCCCCCGCGGTCACGCCGAGTTCGTGCGAGTGGGGCGGGAACGGGACGAAGGATCAGTTGGCCGGAATTTTTCGCTGGTTGGGAATCATCGGGCGAGTTCGTTCGTCCTTGTACATGGGAGATGGGTGCGGAATCGGCCACAGGAGCCGCATCTCGCATCCGGGCGGCGTAAAACAGCGCAAGCCGGGCAGCCACTGGGGAGCCGGGGTCGTCGGACACCGGTGCGAGGAGTCTGCCGGCGGTGGGGAGTGACACGTTGATGGGGACGGCTCAGCGGCGCTTGGCGCCCGAGGACGACACGGTGGTGAGCTCGACGGCACGACCGGGACCCGGGGCACGTACGCGACAGCAGGTGCCGTACCGGCCGCTGTGGGTCGAGGAGCCCGCCAAGCGGTACCGGATGCCGGATCCGGTGCGTACCTCGGCCGTGCGGGCGGTGATCATCATCGCGGTCACGCTGATCCAGGCCATGGTGGCGTTCCTCTGCACGATGGCGGAGTCCTGGCTGGCGTTCCCGATGGTGATCAGCAGCGTGGCGAGCACGGTGGTGGCCACCTGGAGCGCGGTCGACGTGCTGGTGACCCGTCAGGTGTGGAGCCAGCGCAACGGCGTGGTCTCGGAGCCGAGCAGCACGGCGCGCACCTTGCGCCGCGAGCGGCGGGCGGCCCGGCGCCAGGAGCGGGCCGCCGAGCGCGAACAGGAGCGGATACGGCGCCACGGCGGCAACGCCGGGCAGCTGTCCCACCCCTGAGCGCGCCACGGGCGACACCGGCGACACGCGGGTGACGGGGGCGCGGGCCCCCTCAGGCCGAGGGTTTCTTGAACATCCGGGTCGCCGTGATCTCGCTGTGGACGGTCTCTCCGGCCTGGAGCTGCTGCGGCAGCCCGGGCCGGAGGTGTTCCTCGACGCTGATGTACTTCAGCCCGGCCCTGAGGTCGGCATCGTTGCGCAACCTGATGACCAGCGGGAACTCGGCCAGCGCGGTCGTGTCGAACAGTCCGGTCGTATAGAGCAGCTGCACCCCCAGGGCGTCCGACACGGCCCGCTGAAGCTCCAGCAGATACGTCGCGTTGGCCCGCCCGATCGGGTTGTCGAGGAACAGCGTCCCCGCGTGCCGGTGCTTGTCCCGGCCCCGGTCGTTGGAGCGCAGCGCGGCCATCGTGCAGTACAGGGCGATGGCGGCCGTGAGCAGCTGCCCGCCGGAGAACACGTCCCCCATCTGCCCCACCGGGACCCGCTCCGCGCGCAGCACCGCGTCGGGCTTGAGGATCTCGACGGCGATCCCCTTCGGTTGCAGGGCCGCCGCAACGCCCCGCAGCAGCAGGGACATTCCGTCCCGCCGCAGGTCGGAGTTCTTCTTCACGGCGGCCCGGGTCGCCTCGTCGACGACCTCGCCCAGCCGCTCGGTGAGCGTGGCCTGGTCGGGCTCCTCGAAGCGGATGCGCAGGAACTCCTGCCCGGACCACTCGCCGAGCCCCTCGGGCAGCCGGGACAGCCGCTGGGCGGACCGCAGGGTCGCGAGCGCGGACTCGACGAGCCCGCGCAGCCGGTCCACGATCGAGTCCCGATTGCGCTCCAGCTGCGCCAGCTCATCGGTCAGCACACGCAGTCGGGGGGCGAAGGCGTCGGCCCACTTCTGGGCGTGCTCGGGCAGCGCGGAGGCGGGCAGTTCACGGATCTGCTGACGCGCGGGGGTGCGGACCGCCTCGTACCGCGTGGAGTTGGCGTGCCGGACCAGCACATCGCTCGCCTCGCGTACGGCGGACTCGGCGGTGGACAGGTCACCGGCGCAGCCGCGCAGCGAGCGGCGGGCCTCGGCGGCGGACTGCCGGGCCTCCTCCGGGCTGCCGGGGTAGGGCTCGGGCGCCTCCTGCTCTTCTTCGGGGGCGTGCTCGCGCAGCAGGTCGCGGAGCATGGCGGCGATCTCGTCGAAGCCGCCGGCCGCGTCCTCGGCGGCGCGGTGGGTCTCCAGCAGTTCGGCGTGGGCCTCGCGGGCCTGGGCCAACGCCTCGGTGCGTGAGGCCAGTTCGGCCGTCGCGGTGCGCAGCAGCGCCTGGGCGTGCTCGGCGTCGCGCGGCTGCGTCTCCTCGGGCAGCTCGGTGTGCGCCTCGCCGTCCTCGGGGGCGTGCCGCTCGGCCTCGCCGCGCAGGCGCCCGAGCTGCTCGCTGGCGGTCGACATCCGGGTCTCCAGGAGCTGCACCAGCTCCTCCGCGCGGGCGGCGGCGGCCTGCCGGGAGGGTCCGTCGGAGCCTTCCGGCGACTGGAGCAGCTGCTCCGCGCGGGTGCGGACCTTGTTGCTCAGCCGGTCCAGTTCCGCGAGCGCGGCGCTCTCGTCGCTCTCCGAGCGGGCCTGCTCGGCACGCAGGTCGGCGCCGACACCGACCTTCTCGTAGACCTGGGAGGCGGCCCGGTAGGCCTCGCGCAGGGCGGGCAGCGAGGACCTGGGCGCGTCCTCGTCCGCCTCGGGCACGTCGTCGGGGGCGCCGGCGATCTCGGAGCGCTCGGCGCGCAGCGCGCGGGCGGTGCGGCGGGCGTCGTCGGCGGCGCGCTGGGCGGCGCGCCGGTCCTCGTCGGCGGCCCGGGCGCGGTCCAGGCAGGACTGGGCGCGGGCCTCCGACTCGACGGCCTCGTCGGCGAGTTCCCGCAGTTTCACCTGCCAGCCGGACCGCTCGCGGAGCCGGAACGCGAGGCCGGCGAGGGCGTCGGCGGACCGTCGGGCCCGCTGCGCGGCCTCCTGCCGCTCGTCACGCGCCTGGGCGGCCTCGGCGGCGGCCTCCTCGGTCTCCGCCCGCACGGTCCGCGCCTCGGTCAGTTCGGCCTCGGACTCCTCCGCGAACGCGCGGGTGTCCCCCGCGGTCCGTGCCAGCTCCACCAGCCGCCCGGCCGGGCAGCCGGTACGCCAGGAGGCGAGCCGGGCGGCCAGTTCGCGGTCCTTGCCGAGCCGCGCGGCGAGGGTGCGGATCTCCTCGTCCCGCTCGGTCGCCCGGGCGCGGAGCGCCTGGCGTTCCTCGTCGGCGGCGTGCTCGTCGTGCATGGCCGGGTTCGGCGGTACGAGGAACACGTCGCCCGGGGTGGCGTCGGCGGCCGGAGTCGGTGCGAGCAGGGCGGCGGCGGTGCCGACGGCGACGGCGGAACGCGGCAGCAGGGCCGCCTCGCCGAGTGCCTCGCGAGCCCGCGCGTGCGTGTCCGGGTCGGTGATGATGACGCCGTCGACGAGTTCGGGGCGGGCGGCGAGCACGCGCGCGTGATCCGCCGGGTCGACGGCCTGGGCTAGGTAGCGCCAGCCGGGCAGGGCCGGGATGCCGTGCTCGCCGAGGAACTCGACGGTGGCCAGCACATCGGGTCCCGGGGGCAGCAGTCCGCCGTCGCCCAGGGCACCGAGGATCCGGGAGTCGTCGGCGGCCGCGGTGCGCAGTTCGAACAGGTGCCGCTCGGCGGAGCCGACGGCGTCGTCGAGCAGCTCGCGCAGCTCGTCGGCGAACCGGTCGAGTTCCTCGGGGGTGAGGGTGTCGTCGCCGCCCTCGTGCCGGGGCCGTGGCACAGCCGTACGGGAGCCGGTGAGGCCGAGCAGTTCGGCGAGCCGCTGCTCCGCCGCCAGGGCCTCGGCGAGGCGCTTCTCGGCGTCGTACGTCCGCTCGGCCGCCGTCGCCGCGTCCGCCGCGCGGGCTGCCGTGAGCTCGGCGCGGGACTCGGCGGAGGCCGCCTCGCGCGCGTGCTCGGCGGTCTTGCGGGAGGCCTCGCGGGCGGTGTCCCAGGCGGCCACGGCCGTCTTCTCGGCGTCGCTGGCCGCGAGGGCGGCGCGGGCCGGGTCGGCGTCCGGGGCGCTGTCGTCGAGCCAGCCCGCGCGGACCGCCTCGGCGGTCTCCTGCTCGACCTCGCCGAGGCGCTGGCGCAGATGTCCGGCCTCGCTGCGGGCACGCTGGGCCTCGGTGGCGGAGGAGGTCGAGTCCCGGTACGCGGAGTCGCTGACCTCCTGGAGGGCGGCGGACCGCTCCTCCTCCTCGTTGGCGAGGTTCTCGGCGTTCTCGGCGGCCGAGTGCAGGGCCCTGACGAGGTCGACGGCGGCCTTCGCGCGGGCGGCGAGCGCGGGGGCCGCGTCCCGTTCGGCCTCCTGGATGGCGGCGGCCACCCGTGCGACGCGGTCGGCGGCGGCCCGGTGCCGCAGCACGGCCTCGGCGGCCTGCCAGGCGGAGTGCAGGGTGCGCGCGTCGGCCAGCTCGCGTTTCTGCGCGGCGGCCGACTTCTCACCGGCGGCCAGCGCCAGCGAGGCGTGCCGGTAGGCGAGTTCGGCGGCGATGAGCGCGCTGCGCTCACGGGCGCCCTCGGAGTGGGTGACGGCGTAGGCGGCGGCCGTGACCCGCTGGGCGAGTTCGGCGGCGCGCACCCGCTCCTCCACGCCCCGCGCGGACAGCCGCCGGGCCAGCGTGCGCGTGCGGCGTTCGGCGCCCGCGTGGATGTCCCGCGCGCGGGCCCGTCCCTCCGCGGCCTCCACGATCCGGCTGAGCAGCTCCACCGATCCGGCGGTGAAGTCCCGTTCGGCGATCAGTTCGGCGCGCCGCCCCAGCTTGTTGCCGAAGCCGCCGACCAGGTCGGCGAGCCCGTCGGTGTCCCGGGTGTCGGTCACGGCCCGCAGCAGCAGGTCGGTGAAGTCGGAGTCCTTCTTCACCGCGAACAGGCCGGCGGCCTCGCCCTCGTCGGCGTTCATCTCCCGCTGGTAGCGGAAGAGTTCGGGGTCCAGGCCCAGGTCGCCGAGGTGCTCGATCCAGCGGTCGTGGATCTCCTCCCAGTGCACCTCCAGATGCGGGTAGAACTTGCTCGCCTCGGTGATGGCGTCCCTGAAGCCCTTCATGGTCCGCCGACGCCCCTGTGCGCCGGACGCGCCCTCCACCGGCGGCCGTACGGCGGTGGACTCGGCGACCGGCAGGTTGTCCAGCGAGAGCCCCGGACCCGGCCGGAAGGAGTACCAGGCCTCCGCGAACTTCCGCGGGTCGTTGGAGACCTGCCGCCCCCGCCACTCGCTCACCTTGCCCACGACCACGCACTCGCCGGTCAGGGTGTGCTGCCACTCCAGGGCGACATGCCCGCAGTCGTCGGCGAGCAGGAACTTGCGCAGCACGCCCGAGCTGGCGCCGCCGAGGGTGTTGCGGTGGCCCGGCAGCATCACCGAGAAGATCAGCTTGAGCAGCACCGACTTGCCGCCGCCGTTCTCCAGGAAGAGCACGCCTGCGGGCGCGGGCCGGCGCGGCGGGCCGACCGGCTCCTCCTCGAAGAACTCCGCCTGGGTGGGGGCGGGGTCGGGCACGGGCTCGCCGACACCGCGCAGGTCCAGCACGGTGTCGGCGTAGCGCGCACCGGCGGGCCCGATGGAGTAGAGGCGGACCCGGGACAGCTCGTACATGGCGGACTCTCGTAAGGCTTGGGAAAGGGGTTCTGACGGCTCAGGAGTGGAACGGCAGCCCGGCGTCGGCGACCAGGTCCAGATCCTCGGTGTCGTCGGCGGGCATCAGACTGGCCGTGCCGTCGGTGACCGGGACGACACCCAGCTCCAGCAGCTCGGCCATGGCGGCGCTGCCCGCCATGTCCCGTACCTGGAGCTGGTAGCGGGCCGTCGTGCGGTAGGTGCCGCCCTGCTCGTCGCCGGTCCGCTGGAGGAACCCGGAGTCGGTGAGGAAGACGACCGCCTTGCCGATGATCCCGGTGGTGGAACCGGCCAGCCGGCGGGCGTCCTTGGTGGCACCGGTCGCGCTGCGTCTGGCCCAGATCCGCCAGGCGGCCTCCAGGCCGGGCGCGTCGGTGGCGGGGTCGGTGTTCTCCCCCAGCTCCTCCGCCCGCTCCTCAAGGCGGCGGCAGGCCTGCCGTACGAAGGCGTCGACGCCGTTGACCGTGATCCGCCCGATGTACCCGTCGTCGGCCAGGTCCTCGGGACGCGGGAAGGCCAGTGCGGCAACGGCGAGATGCGCGAGTCCGTGCAGGAAGCGGTCGCTGCCGTCGGCGGACGTACGACGCGCGTAGTCGCCCATGCGAACGGCGAACACCGAGTCCTCGGCGGCGGTCACGGCCATCCCCGCGCGGGGCGACACCTCCAGCACCACAAGACCGAGCCCGGCGGCCACGGCATCCGCGAGCCGCGCGAACACGGGGTCCTCCCGGTACCGCCGCAGCAGCTCCGTGTACTCCTGGTCACGCGCGGGCTGCAGCTTGGGCTGCAACCCGAAGGCGACGAGCCGCGCGGCATCGGCGGCATCGGCCGGCGTGACGGCAGCGGGCGCCGCCCCGGCAGACACCTCAGCCTCGACGTACTCGCTCACTACGACAACTCCCTCGACTTGAAAACAGGGGTCGGCGCAAGCGCCCCGTCAGGGGCGCGGGGAACTGCGCGACCAGCCACGAACGACCCGCACCCGACGCACGACATCACGCCGCCTCGGTCCGATCCGCAGCCATCCCCACCGCGTCCAGCAAAGCGGTCCCCACGATCAGATCCGCCCCACCGAACTCGGGATCGTCCAGCTCGGTCCCGTCGTCCACGGCGAACAGCAACTTGCCCTCGCCCTGCCGATACGCCGTACCGACCGCCGGACTGGCCGCGTGAACAGCCAACAGGGCCACCAGGTAAGGCAGATCGGGATCGGACCGCCGCGCCTGGGCCAACAGCCCCGACAACCGCCGCGGCGCGTCGGCCGGAAGATCCAGCAACTCCATCGCCGCCGCCAGCTGCTCCTCGCTGAACCGGCTGTCGTCCGGTGTGGCGATGAGGTCCGGCTCCGGCATCTCCGCGCCCAGGTGCTCCCGCTCGACCGGCGGCGTCAGCAGTATGTCGACGAGGTCGCCGACCCGCACCGACACCGGCGTCCGCAGCCCGGTGCCGCGCGCGAAGAACGCGCTGGTGACCCGGCTCGCCTGCTCCAGCGGCAGCGGCAGCAGCGGCGCGAGGAGATGCCCGTACAGGTCCGTGCCGGACGTCGTCATCGGTGTCGCGAACGCCTGCCGGTCCTGCTCCGCGCGGAACAGCGGCCCCGCCTCCAGCAGTCGCGACTGCAACTGCGTATGGCGTCGGATGCAGTCCTTGACGATGTCGACGAGTTCGGCGGCGCGCCGCTTGTTCTCGGGCTCCTCGGTCTCGTCGCGGGCCTTGCGGATGTTGGTGAGGATCGCGTTCTCGTGCCGGTAGCGGTCGGCGACGTGGTCCAGGGCCTCGGCGATCATGTCGGGCACGGCGTTGAGCCAGTCCACCGCGCGGACGTTGCGCCGGGTGGCGTCCAGGGCGCGGCGCAGGGACTCCGAGTACTGCACGGTCCGGTAGCGGGCCTGCTCCGCGGCGAGCTGGGCGTCGGCGAGGCGGCCGCGGTTGACCAGCACCTCCAGCTTGACCTCGGCGGCGATCTGGGCGCTGGTGACGTCCGTGTCGAGGGCGCCGACCAGGACGTTGACCGCCTCGTCCGTGGTCCGCAGGTACACCGTGCCGCCGGGGCCCGGCACCTCCTCGATGAGCTTGAAGTCGTAGTCCCGGCGGACGTAGGACCCGTCGGGCGCGAAGGTGCCGTACACCGCGCGGAAGCCGCGGTCGACGCTGCCGACGTTGATCAGGTTCTCCAGGACCCAGCGGGCCACCCGCTCGTGCTCGGCGACCGGGCGGTGCGGGGTCTGGGCGGAGATGCGCGGGATCAGCCGGGCGACGATCTGCTCGTGGTCGGCGCCGGTGTCGAAGTCCATGTTGAGGGTGACCAGGTCGATGGCGGAGAGGGCCACCTCGGCCATGCCGTAGACCGAGTACTCGCCGGCCAGGTTCGCCTTGCGGGTGTCGAGGTCGTGCAGCGGCGCGGTGCACGCGAGCGCGCGCAGCCGCCGCGCCAGCCCCTCGTCGGCGGCCGGGCCCGGTGCCGGGCGCGGCCCCGCGCCGAGCTGGGGCGGAACGCTGTCCGTCGATGCAGGCGAAGTCACGGTGCACAGACTAGGTCCTGGGTCTGACATCGGCCCAAACGACGCAGGTGGCTCCGCCGGTGGGGCCGGGTGGGTGCGGGTGGTTCGCCACGGTGCGGGCCGGTGGGGGCTCGTCGCGCAGTTCCCCGCGCCCCTTACGGGGCGCTGTCGACCCGGCGTCGATAGACCTCCACCACTCGTTCCAGCGAATCCGTGAGGTAGGTCTCAAGCAGCCGTTCCGCTCCGTATCTGTCGCCCGCTTCCAGGGCTCGGAGGATCTCCCGGTTCCGGGCCAGGTACGGCTCGTGCAGCGCGTGCGGGTCGTCGACCACGTGGAACGCGAGGCGGAGTTCGGCGAAGACGCTGCGCATCAGTTCGTCGGTGCGGTCGCTGCCGGCCAGGGCGACCAGCTCCCGGTGGAAGTGGATATTGGCCGTACCCACTGCTTTCCAGTCATCTCCGGCCGCCGCCCGCTGCCCTTCGGTGACCGCCGCCGACAGGGCGTCCAGGGCGTACGGCGGGTCGCCGAGGCCGCGTACGACGGCGCACTCGACGAGGGTCCGGGTGCGGTAGATGTCCTCGACGTCCTCGACAGTCAGGACGCGGACGAAGACGCCCCGGTTGAGTTCGTGGACAAGCAGGCGTTCATGGGTGAGCAGCCGGAACGCCTCGCGCAGCGTGTTGCGCGAGACGCCGAGCGCACCGCCGATGCCGTCCTCCGACAGCCGGGTGCCCGGTGGGAAGTACCCCTCGGCGATCCGGCTTCTGAGGATGTCGGAGACCCGTTCGGCGGTGCTGGTGCGCCCGAGGAGGGCGCGGTCGTCGGCCAGTCCCGTCAGCTGCTCTGCCATGCCCGGAATTCAACCGCAGACACAAGAACGAAACAACGTGCCTATTGAAGGATCGTTGAACGATCCTCTACGGTGCTCATCACGCTCACCTCGACACGGCCCCCGCACGGCCCCTAGGGCCCCCGCACGGCTCAGTCCACGCACCCTCCGTCCCCTCGTCTGCGAGGTGCACATGAGCACGACTCCTCCACCCCAGGCCCTGACCGGCACACAGCCGGACAAGGGTGAACGCGCCGCCGAGGACGGCGCGTTCGGCTGGCTGCACGCCCTCGGCCCGCGCGGCCGGCGTGCGTTCGCCGGTGCTTTCGGCGGATATGCCCTGGATTCATACGACTACTTCACGCTGCCGCTGAGCATGGTCGCGCTCGCGGCGTACTTCGGTCTGGACAGCGGCCAGACCGGCCTGTTCACCACCGTCACCCTGGTGGTGTCCGCGATCGGCGGCGCCGTGGCGGGCGTGGTCGCGGACCGGGTCGGCCGGGTCCGCGCCCTGATGATCACGGTGATCACCTACGCGGTCTTCACGGTGGCCTGCGGTTTCGCGCCCAACTACGAGACGCTGCTGGTGTTCCGCGCGCTCCAGGGTCTCGGTTTCGGCGGCGAGTGGGCGGTCGGCGCGATCCTGGTCGCCGAGTACGCGAGCGCCCGGCACCGCGGCCGCACGCTGGGCGCGATCCAGAGTTCCTGGGCCGTCGGCTGGGCGCTCGCCGCGATCGTCTACACGCTGGTCTTCTCGTTCGTCGGCGACGACATGGCCTGGCGGGTGATGTTCTGGACCGGCGCGCTGCCCGCGCTGCTCGTGGTCTGGCTGCGCCGCCGGGTGCACGACGCCCCGCAGGCGGTCGCGGTTCGGGAACAGAGCCCGCAGCGCGGCTCGTTCGCCGCGATCTTCCGGCGGGGCACGGCCGACGCGCCCGGGCTGCTGCGCACCACGGTCTTCGCGGGCCTGCTGTCCACGGGGGTGCAGGGCGGCTACTACACGCTGGCGACCTGGATCCCGACGTACCTCAAGACCGACCGCGGTCTGTCGGTCGTCGGCACCGGCGGCTATCTGACCTTCCTGATCTCCGGGGCGTTCCTCGGCTACCTGACCGGCGGCTATCTCACCGACCGGCTGGGCCGCCGGCGCAACATCTGGCTGTTCGCGCTGTTGTCGGCGGTCTCTGTGCTGGCGTACGCGAACATCCCGGACGGCGCCAACACCCTGCTCCTGGTGCTCGGTTTCCCGCTCGGCTTCTGCATGTCGGCGATCTTCAGCGGCTTCGGTTCGTATCTGAGCGAGCTATACCCGACGGCGGTGCGCGGCACCGGACAGGGCTTCACGTACAACACCGGACGCGCGGTGGGCGCGGTCTTCCCGACCCTGGTGGGCTTCCTGGCCGACAGCTGGGGCGTGGGCGGTGCGCTGGTCTTCGGCGCCGCCGGATACGCGCTCGCCGCCCTGGCCCTGTTCGGACTGCCGGAGACGCGCGGGAAGGAACTGGCGTGAACCGTACGGAAGACCGCTCACCCGTCCTCGCGACCGAGGACCGGCCCGTCGTGCTGACGGACGAGCACGCGCACGCGTGGAGCCCGCACACCGCGCGGGCCCGCTTCCGGGAGGGCCGCACGGGCGCCACGGCCGGGGTCGCGGCCGGTCACACCCAGGCGAACCTGATCTCGGTGCCCGCGGACTGGGCGTACGACATGCTGCTGTTCTGCCAGCGCAACCCCAAGGCCTGTCCGGTGCTCGACGTCACCGACGCCGGGGCCACCGGCACCGTCCTCGCGGAGGGCGCGGACCTGCGCACCGACCTGCCGCGCTACCGGGTGTGGCGGGACGGGGAGCTGGTGGACGAGCCGACGGACGTGCGCGCGTACTGGCGGGACGACCTGGTGTCGTTCCTGCTCGGGTGCAGCTTCACCTTCGAGTGGGCGCTGGCCCGGGCCGGAGTGCCGATCCGCCACGTCGAGCAGGGCCGGAACGTGCCGATGTACGTCACCAGCAGCCCGTGCCGTCCGGCGGGGCGGCTCGGCGGGCCGATGGTGGTGTCCATGCGCCCGGTGCCCCCGGCGCATCTGTCCGCCGCGATCCGGGAGAGCAGTCTGCTTCCGGCGGTGCACGGCGGCCCCGTGCACTGCGGCGATCCCTCGGTGCTCGGCATCGAGGACCTGGGCCGACCGGACTTCGGCGACCCGGTGGACGCCGACCCGGACGACATCCCGGTGTTCTGGGCGTGCGGGGTGACCCCGCAGGCGGCGGTGATGGCCTCACGGCCGCCGTTCGCCCTCACGCACGCGCCGGGCCAGATGTTCATCAGCGACGCCCGCGACGAGCAGTACCGCGTGGCCTGACAGGGGAGACAACGGATCCATGACCTCGATCGACCTGAACGCCGATCTCGGCGAGGGCTTCGGCCGCTGGCGGCTGACCGACGACGAGCAGTTGCTGTCCGTCGTCACCAGCGCCAACGTGGCCTGCGGCTTCCACGCCGGGGACGCGGCCACCATGCGGCGGGTGTGCGAGCTGGCGGCCGGGCGCGGGGTGACGATCGGCGCCCAGGTGTCCTACCGGGACCTGGCGGGGTTCGGGCGGCGCGCGATGGACGTGCCGCCCGCCGAACTGGCGGCCGAGGTGGCCTACCAGATCGGCGCCCTCGAGGTCTTCGCCCGGGCGGCGGGCTCCCGGGTGGCGTACGTGAAGCCGCACGGCGCGCTCTACAACCGGGTCGTACACGACGAGGAGCAGGCCGCCGCGGTGGTCGACGGCGTGCTCCTAGCGGACGCCTCGCTGCCCGTGCTCGGGCTGCCCGGTTCGCGGCTGCTGGAGCGGGCCGGGAAGGCGGGGCTGCCGGCCGTCCCGGAGGCGTTCGCGGACCGCGCGTACACCGACGAGGGGACGCTCGTCCCGCGCGGGCGCGAGGGCGCGGTGGTGAGCGACCCGGAGACGGTCGTGGAGCGCTCGGTGGAACTGGCGCGCTCCGGCGCGGTCATCGCGCACTCCGGCGCACGCATCGCCGTACGCGCGCGCTCCCTCTGTCTGCACGGCGACACCCCGGGCGCCGTGGAGCTGGCGCGCCGGGTGCGCGCGCGGCTCACGGAGGCGGGCGTGACCGTGGCGGCCTTCGCATGAGCGGGACCGACCGCACGGGTACCACCATGCCCATGACCACGCGGCTCGTCGGTGACGACGCCCTCCTCGTCGAGGTCGGCACCGGCGCCGACGCCCGGTCGCTCCACGCCGAGCTGCTGCGCCGCCGCGCGGAGGGCTCGCTGACGGTCCGCGAGATCGTGCCCGCCGCCCGCACGGTCCTGCTCGACGGCCTCGACGACCCGGCCCGCCGGGCCGCCGAGCTGGCCGCCGCCGCGATCCCGCCCACTCCCCCACGCGCGCGTGCGGCGATCGAGCTGCCCGTGCGCTACGACGGCCCGGACCTCGCCGAGGTCGCCG
The DNA here is from genome assembly GCF_043201555.1 of Streptomyces sp. NPDC048288. Lineage (NCBI taxonomy): Bacteria > Bacillati > Actinomycetota > Actinomycetes > Kitasatosporales > Streptomycetaceae > Streptomyces > Streptomyces sp. NPDC048288. Next base: position 521,104 of record NZ_JBICZD010000008.1, on the reverse strand, counting down.
CGCACTGGCGGGTGCCCGAGCGGGAGGTCGCCCGCATCCACGCGGGGGCCGACTTCACGGTCGCCTTCTGCGGCTTCGCGCCGGGCTTCGGCTACCTCACCGGGCTCCCCGCCCGCTACGACGTGCCGCGCCGCGCCACCCCGCGCACGGCCGTGCCCGCGGGCGCGGTCGCCCTGGCCGGGCCGTACACCGGGGTGTACCCGCGCTCCTCGCCGGGCGGCTGGCAGCTGATCGGGACGACGGAGGCGGTGCTGTGGGACCACACGCGGGTGCCGGCCGCGCTGCTGACGCCGGGGACGCGGGTGCGGTTCGTGCCGGTGGGGGACCTGTGACCGACCGCGCGCTCGTCGTCGTACGGGCCGGGGCGCTGACCACCGTGCAGGACCGGGGGCGGCCCGGGTACGCGCATCTCGGGGTGCCCCGGTCCGGCGCCCTGGACGGGCCGGCCGCGGCGCTCGTCAACCGGCTGGTCGGCAACTCCCCCGACGCGGCGGTCCTGGAGACGACGCTCAACGGCTGTGCCGTACGGCCGCGTTCCACGGTGGTCGTCGCGGTCGGCGGTGCGCCGTGCCCGGTCGCGGTGGGCGGGCGCCCGGCCGCGTGGGGCGCGCCCGTGGTGGTTCCGGCCGGGGAACTCCTCGAGGTGGGAACGGCGCTGTCCGGCGTACGGAGTTATGTGGCCGTATCCGGTGGGATCGCCGTCGAGCCGGTGCTGGGCAGCCGGGCCACGGATCTGCTCTCCGGGCTCGGCCCCGCTCCGCTGGCGGACGGCACGGTGCTGCCGCTGGGCGCTCCGGCGGGCCCGCACGCGCGCGTGGACGTCGGACCGCAGCCGTCCCCGCCGGCCGAGCTGGTGCTGCGGGTGACGCTGGGCCCGCGCGCCGACTGGTTCACGGCCGGTGCCGTCCGGGCGTTCACCTCGCGCGCGTACCGCGTGTCGTCGGCGAGCAACCGGATCGGGCTGCGCACGGAAGGGCCCGCCCTGGAGCGGGCCCGTCCCGGTGAACTCCCCAGCGAGGGCATGGTCCTCGGCGCCGTCCAGGTGCCGCCGGACGGACGTCCGGTGGTGTTCCTGGCCGACCATCCGACCACCGGCGGCTATCCGGTGATCGCGGTGGTCCGCGCCGCCGACCTCCCGGCGACGGCCCAGGCGGTCCCGGGCACCCCGGTCCGCTTCGTGGCCGTACGCCGCCGCTGAACCGCCTTACGGCACCGCTCGTTCGGCGGGGCCGGCGCCCTCGGTCGCACGCGGCACCCTCGGTCGCACGCGGCGCCCTCGGTCTCACGCGGCGTCGGCGGGCCGCTCCGGCGGGTGGAGGGCGGCGAGCGCGGCGGAGACGGCGGCCGACGCGCTCAGGTCCAGACGGGCGCTGGTCCCCTTGCGGCGGTGCCGCATCTCGTCGAGGGCCAGCCGCATCAGCTGGGGCAGCAGGTCGCGGCAGCGCCTGATCACCCAGGCGGTGCCGGCGGTGGCCAGCCACAACAGGCTCGCCGACTTGGTCGGCGCCGCGAACTCGGGCTCGGGGGACGGCGCCGTCCCCGTCGCCTTGCCCATCGGGGCGAGCATGGCGTGGAAGCGGACCGCGAGCTGCCGGTGCCCGCGCTCGCACGGATGCAGCCGGTCCGCGCTCCACAGCGCGCGGTTGGTGAGCCACTCGCCCTCCGCCGCGTGCAGATGCACGGCCCCGTACCGCTCCGACAGGGCGTGCACGACCGCGTTGACCGCACGCTGCCGGCGGGCCAGCGGGCGGGCCAGCGCGCCCGGGAGCCTCAGCATCGAGCCGGGGTCGGGCAGACAGGCCGTGAGCAGGGTCGCGCCCTGCTGGGTGAAGGCCGCGTAGACCCTGTCGAGCCGTTCGGCCACCGCGTGGATGTCGAAGGTGCAGCGCAAGGTGTCGTTGACGCCTATGACGACGGCGACGATGTCGGGGCGCAGGTCCAGTGCGGCCGGGGTCTGGCGTTCCAGCACGTCCCGGGTCTGCGCCCCGCTGACCGCGAGGTTGGTGAAGTCCACGTCCTTGACGGCGAGTCCGCCGGCGAGCAGCGCGGCCCAGCCGCGCCACCCGTCACCGGCGGGGTCGCCCACGCCCTCGGTCAGCGAGTCCCCGAGCGCCACGAAACGAACCGCTCTCATGCCACGCCCTCCGGCACGACACGACGGACCGGTTCCGTCGCTCCGCTCTCGTCACGACGGCACAGCACCGGCGCGTCGTGCGCGGCGAGGAAGGCCTCCACGGCCGTTCCCCAGCCGAAGCACTCCGCACGCGCGCGTGCCGTCTCCCGGCGCTGGGCGGCGGGGCGCTCCAGGAGCATCTCCACCGCGTCGGCGAACGCCTCCCCGCGGTCGGCCGCGGTGGCCCCCGCGGAGCCGATCACCTCGGGCAGCGCGGAGGAGGCGCTGGCGACCACGGGGGTCCCGCAGGCCATGGCCTCCAGGGCGGCGAGCCCGAAGGTCTCGGCGGGCCCGGGCGCCAGCGCCACGTCGGCGGACGCCTGCAGCGAGCCGAGGGTGTCCCGGTCGGAGACGTGCCCGAGGAAGGTCACCGGCAGCCGGCGCTCCCGCGCGCGCTGTTCCAGGCGCTCCCGCAGCGGCCCGTCGCCGGCGACGACCAGGATGACCCGGCGCCCGCGCCGTACCAGCGCCTCCAGGGCGTCCAGGGCGGTGCCGGGCCGCTTCTCCACGGACAGCCGCGAGCACATGACGAGCAGGGCCTCGTCGTCGCGCGCGTACCGCGCCCGCAGGTCGGGGTCGCGCATCGAGGGATGGCGGCCGATCAGGTCGACGCCCAGGGGGGCGCGTACGACGTTGCGCGCGCCGATGCGGATGAACTCGCGCTCGGCGAACTCGGTGGTGCACACCACGCGCGCGTAGGTGTGCGCCGTGCGGATGTTGAGGGCGTCGGCGGTGCGCCGGGACATGTTCTCGGACAGGCCCCAGGTGCGCAGGACACCGTCGGCGGTCTCGTGGGAGACCATCACGGCGGGGACCCGGGCGCGCCGGGCCCAGCGGCCGGTCCAGCGCAGGGTGGTCCGGTCGGACACCTCCAGGCGGTCCGGGGCGAGGCGCTCCAGGAGGGTCTGCACCCGCTTCTTGTCGACGAGGACGCGGTAGCCGCCGGTGCCGGGCAGCAGCGGGCCGGGCAGCGTGATGACCCGGCCCTGCTCCTCGTCCCGGTCCGAGTAGCGCTCGCCCGGCACGATCAGGACCGACTCGTGACCGGCGGCCACGAAGCCCTTCCCGAGCTCGCGCAGGGCGGTGCGCAGACCGCCCGACGACGGGGCCACGAAGTTGGCCAGCCGGACGATGCGCAGGGGCGCGGACGGAGAGACGCTCATGCCGCCACCACCGGCCGGCGTGCCGCGAGCACGTCCTCGTAGTGCTGGATCAGCTGGTCGCCGACGGCGGCCCAGGTGCGGCCCTCGACGGTCTGGCGGGCGGCGGCGCCGAAGCCGGCCCGCAGCGCGGGGTCGGCCACCAGGGACGCCACGGCCTCGCGGACGGCGCCCGCGTCGCGCGGCGGGACCAGGAACCCGGTGCGGCCGTGGTCGACCAGGTCGATCGGGCCGCCGACGGCGGGCGCGACGACCGGGACGCCGCTGGCCATGGCCTCCTGGACGGTCTGGCAGAACGTCTCGAAGGGGCCGGTGTGCGCGAAGACGTCGAAGGAGGCGAAGATCCGGGCGAGGTCGGAGCCGGTGCGGCGGCCGAGGAAGACCGCGCCGGGCAGTGCCTCGGTGAGGTGCGCCTGGCTGGGCCCGTCGCCCACGATCACGACCTTGACGCCGTCCAGGCCGCAGACCCCGGAGAGCAGTTCGATCTGCTTCTCGGGGGCGAGCCGGCCGACGTAGCCGACGATGACCTCGCCGTTGGGCGCGATCTCGCGGCGCAGTGCCTCGTCGCGGAACTCGGGGCGGAAGCGGACGGTGTCCACGCCGCGCTGCCACAGCTGGATCCGGGGGACGCCGTGCGCCTCCAGGTCGCTGATCGAGGCGGTGGACGGGGCGAGGGTGCGGTCGGCGGCGCCGTGCACGGACCGGATCCGCCGCCAGGCGGCGGCCTCCCCGGCACCCACGTAGGTACGGGCGTATCCGGCCAGATCGGTCTGGTAGACGGCGACGGCGGGGATGCCGAGCCGGGCGGCAGCGGCCATGCCGCGGACACCGAGGATGAAGGGGCTGGCCAGGTGCACCACGTCGGGGCGGTGCTCGATCAGCGCGGCGGCGAGCTTGCGGCTGGGGAGAGCCACGCGGACCTGGGGATAGCCCGGGAGCGGAAGGGAGGGGACATGGACGACAGGGCACGGCGCGGCGGCCGCGGCGAGCCTGTTTCCGGGGGCGGGGGCCGGTGCGACGACGAGGGGAGCGTGACCGCGATCGACGAGGTGTCGGGCGGTCTGGAGCGCGCAGTGGGCCACGCCGTTCACATCGGGGGGAAAGGATTCGGTCACGATGACGACACGCATACCGGTGTTGTCGCCGCGCTGAACGTGGCCGCGTCAAAGTGGATCTTTCCGATGGTTAAACGTCCCATGAGCGTTGGCCTGCACACCCGAGCGGGCCAGCCTGCGTCCATGCGTGGCTGGCCTGTCGGTCACGGGCTGTTCACCCGGCGGGCAGTCGTCCGCGTACGGAACGTGCGGGGAACCCCCCGTGGTTCCCGTGGTGAAGCCGTCGTCCCCCGTGGATATGTCACACGGCGGGTGTGTCCGGTCCGATGCGGCTGCGGACGGCCGTCTGGACCTCGGCCTCCTCGGCGGGGTCGGCGGCGAGCCGGCGGAGCTGTTCGACGACCCGGGCGTCACCGGTCTCGGCGTGCCGGGCGGCGATCTCGCGGGTGGTCTCCTCGCAGTCCCACAGGCATTCGACGGCGAAGCCGGTGGCGAAGGAGGGATCGGTGGCGGCCAGGGCGCGGGCGGCGCGGCCGCGGAGATGGGACGAGGCTGTCTCGCGGTAGACGTGCCGCAGGACGGGGGCGGCGCAGGCGATGCCCAGCCGTCCGGTGCCGTCGACGAGCGTCCAGAGCGTCGGGGCGTCGGGGCCTTCGCCGCGTACGGCCTCCCGGAGGGCGGCGAGGACCAGTTCGCTGTCCTGGGCTCCGCCCCGGCAGGCGAGCATCCGCCCAGCGGCGGCGCCCAGGGCGTCGGGCCGGCGGGCCCAGCCGCGGGCCCGGTCGACGGCGGCGATGCTGCGCATGCGTTCGAAGGCGTCGACGGCCGCCTCCAGGACGGCGGCGGTGCCGTCGGTGACCGCGGCCTCGATCAGGTTCAGCGCGTCGGGGTCGTTGCTGTCCGCGAGGTAGCGCAACGCGGTGCAGCGGGCTCCGTCGGTGCCGTCCTTGGCGGCCTGGAGGATCTCCGGCCGGTCCTCGGGTCCGGCCACGGCGACCAGGCAGCGGGCGGCCGGCACATGGAGGGCCGCGCCCCGGTCGACGCCCTGCTGGGCCCACTCGAAGACCGCCCGCACGCTCCACCCCGGACGGGGCCCGGTAGGTCGCATCTGGCGTTGCCAGCGGTCGAAGCAGCCGGTCTCCTGCGCGGCACGCACGCGCGTGGCGATCGATTCGCGCGGATCCTCGGCCCACAGCCGCCAGGGCCGTGGTTCGAAGGCGTCCCGGACGGCGGCGGCCAGTTCGGCCTCGCCCTCGGCGTCCGTGGTGAAGCGCGCGAGCACCGGGGCGGCCAGGGCGCGCAGGCCCGCGTCGTCGTCCCGCAGGGCGAGCTCGTCCAGGGCCCAGGCCCAGTTGGAGCCGGTGGCGGCGTACCTGCGCAGCAGTAGGAGCGCGTCCCGCCTGCCGTAGGAGGCGAGGTGCCCGAGCACGGCCAGCGCGAGGCCGGTACGGGACTCCTCGTCGTCGAGGACGTCCTCGGGGTCGAAGAGATGCGCCTCGATGGCGTCCAGCTCGCCGTTCAGGTCGAGGTAGAGCCGGGCGTAGTAGAGCGAGCGGTTCTCCACCTGCCAGTCGTGGCGGGGGTCGCTCAGCACACAGTGGTGCAGAGCCGCGAGCGCCTCGGCGCGCGGGGCGGTGAGCGCGTGCAGCGTGCCGTCGCCTCGGCCCCGCTGGAGCAGGCCGAGCAGCGTGCCGCTGGGCGCTATGACCGGATCGAACATGGGAAACAGCCTCACATCAAGCGTCGACGCAACCGGGGAACACGCATTACCTGGCCGCGTGACACAACGTCGGAGCGCCCGCCGTCTCTTGCTTGCTGTAGACCATTTCTCTCTGCCTCTCGTCAGTGGCCCATGCGGGCCGATCACGGCCCGCGCGGTGCGGCAACACCTGCCCAGCCATCGCGTCCGTGAATCACGACGTCATGATGACTCGGCACTTCGACCTGCCGCGACCGAAATTTCGGCGGCCCTGTACCGCCTCCCCCGTTATGTGTGTTTTCGCTGGTCAGAACAGACGTATCAGTGGGTACCGAACAAATCCAGAATCTCCGCCTTGCCGAACATCCGTGCGGTGTCGACGGCCGACGGGGTGCCCGAGGCCGGGTCCGCGCCGGCCTCCAGAAGCACCTTGATCACTTCTGTCTCACCCTTGAAGACCGCCCCCGCGAGCGGGGTCTGGCCTCGGTCGTTGATCCGGTCCGCCTCGGCGCCCCGGGCCAGCAGTTCACGCACCGCCTCGGCGTGCCCGTGGTACGCGGCGAGCATCACCAGGGAGTCGCCGCGGTCGTTGGTGAGGTTGGCCGGAACGCCCGCGTCGACGTAGGCCACGAGCGCCTCGGTCCGCCCCTGCCGGGCCAGATCGAAGATCTTGGTCGCCAGCTCCACGACCTCGGGGTCGGGGGCTTCGCTCATCGCACGGACCGCCTCTCCTGTGTGCTGCGGGGACTTTCGCGGACGGGTGGAGCGTACGGCAACGGGCGGGCCGCGGGGCCGTACGAGTGAATCGTCAGCGTACTGGCTCCGGGTGCACATGACCGGTTCCGCCCGAGGTAAAGATCACCGCAGTCAGCACAGGTCAGGAATGATCCACCAATCGAGTGAAATTCGCCAGAATTCACCCCATTGCACCTTTTATCGTATGGATACCTGCTGTGATCCTGGAAGAACTCATGGTGACTGTCCCCCTTCGACACCAGGAGACCTCAAATGATCCTCTCCATGTCAGGCGTCGTCCTGCTCGGCATCATCGTCTTTCTCTTCTTCCGGAAGGACGGGCTGAAGGCGTCGCACGCCACGATCTCGGCGCTCTTCGGCTTCTACCTCGCCAGCACGGCCATCGCACCGAGCATCAAGGCAGGCGGCGAGAGCCTGGCCAGCCTGCTCGGCGGCATCAAGTTCTGACGCCGCTCCCGTCCGTACGCACCGTCAGGAGACAGCAGTGGCCCGGCGCCCTCTTCCCCGCATTCTGAGCAACGGCGGCATGCAGCTCGCCCGGAGCCGGGAGCTGGCCCGGACGGCTGCCGACAGTGCCACCGACGTCCTCCATCCGCTCATCACCGTCACCCGCGGACTGCGCCGGCTGGCCTCGGCCGGGCGGCGCAGATGGGCGGAGACACCCAAGGACAAGCGGGGGCCACTGCTCTTCCTGGTGGCCTCGGTCGTCCTGGTCGTGGCACTGGTGCCGTACGGGCCCCTGCTCGCCGTCATCACCCTGATGGCGGCGAGCGCCTGGCACGGCCGTGACACCGCCCCACCCCCGCCGGAGGGCCCCGACGAGTCGCAGACCCAGCGGCTCCAGTCCCTGTACGAGGCCCTGGTGCCGTACTTCTCGGCCGCCGAGGACCCGGCGCCGCTGTACGCACACGGCGGGGAGTGGGAGAAGGCCTTCATCGCCCACGAGTTCGACGACACGGGCCGGGTCGGCCAGCTCCTGATCCGCTACCCCGCCTACTTCCCGGACGGCGAGCCCGCGGCCCGCGCCCGGATCGAGAACCTCCTCACCGCGAAGTCCGGGCGGGGCCGCGAGTACCACTTCGCGTGGGACGAGGAGGGCAACCACCTCACGGTGAACGTCCTCGCCCCGCTGCCCACCGACATCGCCGCCCAGCGCTTCGTCACCGCGCCGGGCGAGACGGTCCTCGGCTTCACCGACCCCGCCGAGGTCCAGCGCACCCTCCCGCTCGCCTACGGCGACGACCGGCGGGACGTCCCGCCGGTCGTCTGGCGCACCGGCGCCCGCTCCACCGAGCCGCACCTGCTGGTCGTCGGCCGCCCCGGCAGCGGTACCTCCACCCTGCTGCGCTCCATCGCCCTGCAGGCGCTCCAGTACGGCGACGTCCTGGTCGTCGAGGGCGGCGGCACCGGCGAGTACGCGTGCCTCACCGGCCGGGACGGGGTGCTCGCCGTGGAGTGCGGGCTCACCGGAGCACTCGCCAGCCTGGAATGGGCCGCGCACGAGACGGAACGCCGGCTCGTCGCCCTCAACCGCGCACGGCAGGCCGGCCACCCGCAGCCGGACGACTGCAAGCGCCCCCTGTGGATCCTCCTGGACCGCCCGAGCGCCTTCGTCCACCTGGCCTCCGCGGCCGGCCACCCCGATCCGCAGTCCCACCTCCAGGTCCCCCTCCGCCACGGCCGCGCGGCCAACGTCACCGTGGTCATCGCCGAACAGCTCGACAGCGCGGACGCGTTGAGCGAGGCGGTACGACAGCACACCCCCGCGCGTGTCGTCCTCGGCCCGGCCCTGCCCGACGAACTCGCGGCGGTACTGGGCGCCCCACCCCACACCACGCCCCTGGCCCAGGTACCGCCCGGCCGCGGCTACGCCCGGCTCGGCCACGGCCCGGTACTCCGCCTCCAGGTACCGGCCACCCCCGACCCGTACGACGACGCCACGAGCGACGTCTACCGCGAAGCGGTGCTGTCCCTGCTGCCGCCGCGCAGCGGGGAACTGGACGACGCGGTACCGGTGGAGGCCGCCGTCGCCGAGGGCTGAGGCAGGGGCGAGACACGGCCGCACAGCGCCCCGTCAGGGGCGCGGGGCTGTGTCGATGTGCGGCTCCGCCGCGTGGGCGCGACCAGCCCCCACCCACCCGCACCCGACCCACTACGCCACAGACAAACCCCTACGCCACAAACGTCCGCGGCGACTCGCTCCCCCCGGACGCCCCCGCCTCCACCGACCGCGCCGCCGCCGCCAGCCGCACCGCCGCCTCGTCCGCCACCGCTCCCCCCACGGTGAACGGGAGCCGCACATACCCCTCGAAGGCCCCGTCGACCCCGAACCGCGGCCCCGAGGGAACACGTACCCCCACCCGCTCCCCCGCCTCCGCCAGCCGCGAACCGGACAGCCCCCCGGTCCGCACCCACAGCGTCAGACCGCCCTGCGGAACCTCGAACTCCCACTCCGGCAGCTCCCGCCGGACCGCCGTCACCAGCGCCTCCCGGTTCTCGCGCGCCTGTGCCCGGCGCAGGTCGACCGCCTGCTCCCAGCCACCGGTGCTGAAGAGCCAGTTCACCGCCAGCTGCTCCAGCACCGGCGTCCCCAGGTCGGCGTAGGCCCGCGCGGCGACCAGGCTGCGGATCACGTCGGGAGCCGCCCGTACCCAGCCGATGCGCATGCCCGCCCAGAAGGCCTTGCTGGCGGAGCCGACCGTGATGACGGTCGAGCCCGCCGGGTCGAAGCCGCAGACCGGGCGGGGCATCTCCACGTCCGCGTCCAGCCACAGCTCGCTCATCGTCTCGTCGGCGACCAGCACCGTACCCGCCGAGCGGGCCGCGTCCACCAGCCGACGGCGCTGGTCCTCGTCGGCCAGCGCCCCCGTGGGGTTGTGGAAGTCGGCCACCACGTACGCGATCCGGGGCGCCGCCTCCCGCAGCACCTGCCGCCAGCGGTCCACGTCCCAGCCCGAGAGTCCTTCGGCCATCGCGACGGGGACGAGACGGGCGCCCGCCTCCCGCATCAGCTGGAGGATGTTGGCGTACGACGGCGACTCGACGGCGATGCGTTCGCCGCGCCCGCCGAAGAGATGACAGATCGCGTCGATCGCGCCCATCGCACCGGTCGTGACCATGATCTGCTCGGGCATGGTGGGGATGCCGCGCGCCGTGTAGCGCTCGGCGATCATCGCGCGCAGGACGGGGAGCCCGGCCGGGTAGTCGCCGTGCGTGTGGGCGTACGGCGGGAGTTCCTCCAGGGCGCCCTGGACCGCGCGGGTCAGCCACGGCTCGGGCGCGGGCAGGGCGGCGGTGCCGAGGTCGATCACCGAGCCGAGGGCCTCGGGAGGCAGCGGTTCGAGGCCGCGGGCGGGAAGCGGGTTGCCCGCCGGGACGGCGGTCCAGCTGCCGGCGCCCCGCCGGGACTCCAGGAACCCCTCCGCGCGCAGCGCCTCGTACGCGGCCGCCACCGTCGTACGGCTGACGGACAGGGACAGCGCCAGCTCGCGTTCGGCGGGCAGCCGGGCGGCGACGGGGACGCGTCCTTCCAGGACCAGCAGCCGGATGCCGTCGGCGAGGGCGCGATAGGCGGGCGGACGCCGGGTGCCGGGGCCGGCGGGCCGTTCCTGCTGCGAGTTGAGCAGCCGGGCGAGCTGCGCGGCACCCACCGCCGAGGTCCACTGCGCCATCCGAATCAGTCCACCTTCCCCGAATTGGCCATGGCCGGCCGTCTCGACCCAGCCACAGAGTGACACGGGTCAGGCCACCTTTACCATCAGGGGGGTATCCCTTGTTCACGCGAGGCCGTCTCGGACGACGGTTGGTCCAGCTCTACGCGGGGCTCACGCTGTACGGCGTGAGTTCCGCGCTGCTCGTCGAGGCGGGCCTCGGTCTGGAGCCCTGGGGCGTGTTGCACCAGGGGCTCGCCGGGCACACCGGGCTGAGCATCGGCACGGTGTCGATCGTCGTGGGCGCGGCCGTGCTGCTGCTGTGGATCCCGCTGCGCCAGCGGCCGGGCCTGGGCACGGTCTCCAACGTCTTCGTCATCGGGCTCGCGATGAACGCCACGCTGGCGCTCGTCCCCGGGGCGCACGCGTTCGCCGTGCGGATTCCGCTGATGGCGGCGGGCATCGTGCTCAACGGGGCGGCGACCGGCCTGTACATCGCGGCGAGCTTCGGGCCGGGTCCGCGCGACGGTCTGATGACCGGGCTGCACCGCCGCGGTGGCCGGTCGATCCGGCTGATCCGGACGGGGATCGAGGTCGCGGTGGTGGTCACGGGGTTCGCGCTCGGCGGGACCGTCGGCGTCGGCACCCTGCTGTACGCGGTGTCCATCGGGCCGCTGGCGCAGCTGTTCCTGAAGGTGTTCGCCGTTCCGGCGGCATCCGGTGGCAGTACGGTCGTTGCCAAGGGGTCATCGGCGCAGGTCATACTTCGCCCGTGAGCACGCTGATACGCCACCCGTACCTGGACCACCCCGGTCCCATCCCCTTCGCCCACCGGGGCGGGGCCGCGGAGGGCCTGGAGAACACCGTGGCGCAGTTCCGGCGCGCGGTCGAGCTCGGCTACCGGTACATCGAGACCGATGTGCACGCGACGGCGGACGGCAGGCTCGTCGCCTTCCACGACGACACCCTGGACCGGGTCACCGACGGGGCCGGCCGGATCGCCGACCTGCCGTGGCAGGACGTACGGCAGGCGCGGGTGGCGGGCCGTGAGCCGCTCCCCCTCTTCGAGGAGCTGCTCGAAGAGTTCCCCGACGTCCGCTGGAACGTGGACGCCAAGGCGGAACCGGCGCTGCGGCCGCTGCTCGACCTGATCGAGCGCACGGACGCCTACGACCGGGTGTGCGTGGGGTCGTTCTCGGAGGCACGGGTGCTGCGGGCGCAGCGGCTGGCCGGGCCGCGGCTGGCCACCTCGTTCGGCACCCGCGGTGTGGTCGGGCTGCGGCTGCGTTCCTGGGGGCTGCCCGCGTCGGTGCGCCGGTCGGCCGTCGCCGCCCAGGTGCCCGAGTCGCAGTCCGGGGTCCCGGTGGTCGACCGGCGCTTCGTGCGCGCCGCCCACGCGCTCGGGCTGCACGTCCACGTGTGGACCATCAACGAACCCGAGCGGATGCACCGGCTCCTGGACCTGGGAGTCGATGGCATCATGACCGATCACATCGACACGTTGCGCGAGGTCATGCGGGACCGCGGCGTCTGGTTCTGAGACGCGCACGGCACCGCCACGGGAAAGGCGAGGGCACGGGTGGGCACCGAGACCGTGCGGACGGGGGCCTTGGACGAGGCCGCCGAGCTGCGGCGCGAACAGCGCGGCTGGTACTTCTACGACTGGGCGTGCTCGGTCTACTCGACGAGCGTGCTCACGGTGTTCCTCGGCCCGTACCTCACCTCGGTCGCCGAGCACGCGGCGGATGCCGACGGCTATGTGCATCCGCTCGGCGTCCCGGTGCGGGCGGGCTCCTTCTTCGCCTACTCGGTCTCCCTGTCGGTGATCCTCGCGGTGGTGCTGATGCCCCTGGTGGGCAGCGCCGCCGACCGCACCGGCCGCAAGAAGCACCTGCTGGGCGCGGCCGCGTACACCGGGGCCGCGGCGACCACGGGCATGTTCTTCCTGGACGGCGACCGCTATCTGCTCGGCGGGATGCTGCTGGTCGTCGCGAACGCCGCCCAGTCCGTCGCCCTGATGCTCTACAACTCCTACCTCCCGCAGATCGCCCCGCCCGAGGAACGCGACGCGATCTCCTCCCGGGGCTGGGCCTTCGGCTACCTGGCCGGCTCCCTGGTGCTGATCGTCAACCTGGTCCTGTACTCCGCGCACGACTCCTTCGGCCTGTCCGAGACGGAGGCGGTCCGCATCTGCCTGGCCGCGGCGGGCCTGTGGTGGGGCGCCTTCACCCTCGTACCGCTACGACGGCTGCGCGACCGGGGCGACCGGACGCCGGCCGAGGCGACGGCGCCGGGGCTGCGTCAACTCGCGGCGACCGTCCGGGACATGCGCCGCCATCCGCTGACGCTCTCCTTCCTGCTGGCGTACCTCGTCTACAACGACGGCATCCAGACGGTGATCTCGCAGGCGTCCGTCTACGGCTCCGAGGAGCTCGGGCTCGGCCAGTCGACGCTCATCGGGGCCGTCCTGCTGGTGCAGGTGCTGGCCGTGGCGGGCGCCCTGACGATGGGGCGGCTGGCCCGGACGTACGGGGCGAAGCGCACGATCCTCGGCTCACTGGTGGCGTGGACGGTGACGCTGGCGGCGGGGTACTTCCTGCCGGCCGGGGCACCGGTGTGGTTCTTCGTCCTCGCGTCCGGCATCGGCCTCGTGCTGGGCGGCAGCCAGGCCCTGTCCCGCTCCTTGTTCTCGCATCTGGTGCCGCCCGGCAAAGAAGCCGAGTACTTCGCGGCGTACGAGATGAGCGATCGGGGGATGAGCTGGCTGGGACCGTTGTTGTTCGGGGTCACCTACCAGCTGACCGGGAGCTACCGCTCGGCGATCATCTCGCTGGTGGCCTTCTTCGTCATCGGCTTCGTGCTGCTCGCGCGAGTACCGGTGCGGCGGGCGATCGGCGAGGCGGGCAACCCGGTTCCGCAGAAGATCTGAGGAAGATCCGCGAAAAGATCCAGCGGGAAGATTTAGCGTTCAACGCGGAAGGGCGGTAGTGTACGCGTTTGGCCTGCCAGGCGTACCGTTACTGCGCGTCAAAGATGCCGAAACGCTGGGTGACATCTGCTAGCAGATGTGACAAACCGGGCGCTGGTGGGTACAACAAGGGGCGGCTACGACGGCGACGCATGACCCGGAACGGGAATCTTTACCGCCGACCGGACGTTGACCGGATGACGACGACAGCGACACCTGTCCTGTGGGCGACAAGCCCGGGAGGCACGATTCATGAGTGAGCGAGCTCTTCGCGGTACGCGCCTCGTGGTGACCAGCTACGAGACGGACCGCGGTATCGACCTGGCCCCGCGCCAGGCCGTGGAGTACGCATGCGAGAAGGGGCACCGGTTCGAGATGCCCTTCTCGGTCGAGGCGGAGATCCCGCCGGAGTGGGAGTGCAAGGTCTGCGGGGCCCAGGCACTCCTCGTGGACGGCGACGGCCCTGAAGAGAAGAAGGCCAAGCCCGCGCGTACCCACTGGGACATGCTGATGGAGCGGCGCACCCGCGAGGAACTCGAAGAGGTCCTCGAGGAGCGTCTGGCGGTTCTGCGTTCCGGGGCGATGAACATCGCGATTCATCCCAGGGACAGCCGCAAGTCCGCATAGTCCCGTCCAACGGGAAGCCGACACAACCAAAAACCGAGGGCGCCGCACGTTCAGTGAACGTGCGGCGCCCTCGTTTCCGCGTGCCCGCCCGGGGAGCCGTTTCCGGCTGCTGCCCGGCCCGGGGCGGTCACCGCGTCAGCGGCGGCCGCTCTCCCTGCGTGCCGTCGCCCGGCTGCGGGCCCGCGTCGCGGATCACCTCGCCCTGGACCACCTTGCCGTCGGGGCGGTGCATACGGGCCTGCTGGAAGGCGTTGCCCAGGGTGCCGGGGGCGGCGGCGCGGAGCTTGCGTTCGAAGGTGCGCTCCGCGAGGCGGGAGACCGCCTTCTGCACCGGCGGCAGCAGGAGCAGCAGACCGAGGGCGTCGGAGACCAGGCCGGGGATCATGAGCAGCAGGCCGCCCAGCATCATCAGGCCGTTGCCACCGCCGCTCTCCGGGGAGCCGCCGCGCTGGATCGCCTCGTTGAGGCTCCGGAAGGCACGCCGGCCGGCCCGCTTGATGACCACGGAACCCGCGACGAAACCCGCCACCAGCAGCAGGAACACGGTCATGCCGCCCGCCGCGCCCGCGACCACGGTCAGCAGCCAGACCTCCAGCACCAGCCATGCGGCGATGCCCAGCGGCAGGTATCTGGCAAGCCGGGAGCGCCGGGGCCGGTCGGTGTACGGAGGGGTCTGCGCGCCAGTCGTCATGCGTCCAGTGTGCCTGGGCCCGGCTCAGTGCGGGATAAGGGGTTGATCAGCCGGATCTGTGTCCGCTAGGACGTCCTGCCCTTGCCGGTGATCCTGCCGACCCGCTCGGTGACGCCCCACGAGGTGACCCGCCACAGGGCCTCCACCAGGATGTCGCGGCTCATCTTGGAGTCGCCCAGCTCACGCTCGACGAAGGTGATGGGCACCTCGACGACATGGAACCCGGCCTTGATGGCACGGCGGGCCAGGTCGACCTGGAAGCAGTAGCCCTGCGAGGCGACCTCGCCGAGCCCCAGCCCTTCCAGGGTCTCCCGGCGGAAGGCGCGGTAGCCGCCGGTGATGTCCCGGATCGGGAGATCCAGGGCGAGGCGGGAGTACAGGGAGCCGCCCCGGGAGATGAACTCGCGGGACTTCGGCCAGTTGACGACCCGGCCGCCGGGCACCCAGCGGGAGCCGAGCACCAGGTCGGCGCCCTTCAGCGCGGTCAGCAGACGGGGCAGCTCCTCCGGCTGGTGGGAGCCGTCGGCGTCCATCTCGATGAGCACGCCGTAGCCGTTGTCCATGCCCCAGCGGAAGCCCGCGAGATAGGCGGCGCCGAGGCCCTCCTTGCCCTTGCGGTGGAGCACCTGGACGTGGTCGTCCTCCGCGGCCAGTTCGTCGGCGAGCTTGCCTGTGCCGTCGGGGCTGTTGTCGTCCGCCACCAGCACATGTGCCTCGGGGACGGCCTGGCGCACCCGGCCGACGATGGACTTGATGTTCTCCGCCTCGTTGTACGTCGGAATGATCACCAAGGCCGTGCCGAGCGGGCCGAACCGCCTCCCCTGGGCCTGTGCCGCGAGGGTCCCGTCGCCGTCGTTCACTGCTGCCCCTTCATGTCGTACGCAGGGGTCCACCATAGTGGCCGCTGCCTGCGCTGACGTGACAGCTCATTCGTATGGTGGTGTCGATTCCGCAAGAGCGGGGTAAGGATGCCCGTTTCGGGTGGCGGTCATCCGTTCTTTCGCCATCCTGTTCGCCCGCGGAGCCACTCTGTTCCCCTACGGATGGGGGCCCGGCGCCCTTCGGGCCGACCTGGGACCCGCTGGCTGCGGGTCGACCGAAAGCCGTTGTCTACTGAGCTCCGGGCCCCACCCGGGTCACACCTCCCGACCGGCCGGAACGTTCCCTCGTCGGCGCGGGCGCTGAGCCTGGCTCCCAGTGACGGTGCCCCGGTGCGGCACACCGTCCCTGACCCAGCGGCGCTGCGACGAGTGCGCGAACTGCTCCCCGGTCGGGCGTCCGGTGGTGGACTCGGCCGAACCTACCGGCCCGCTGCCGCTGGCTGTCAACAGCCGTTTGACCTGCGCAGACAACCTCAAACCCCTGGTCAGCGCGGAGGATGCGCAGGTCGCGCGACGGGCCGGTGGCCGACGATCACGATCACGCCACCCCGGGAGATCACTCGCCCGGCCGTACGAATGCGCCGGGTCACTCGCCCGGTCGTACGAACACGGTCCGGCCGCCCACCACCGTGCGCAGGCAGACCGGCAGGTCGCGGCCGGGGGTCAGGTCGGGCAGGCCGGGGGTGCCGGAGCGCGGGTCGGTGGACCAGCGGGCGACCCGGTCGTCGGGGGCCTGCACCACGAGTTCGTCGGTGCGCCAGACCGCGTAGTCGGCGGGCGCGCCGGGCACGAGGACGCCCGCGTCGTCGCGGCCGATCGCCCGCCAGCCGCCGCGCGTGTGCGCGGTGAACGCGGCGCGGACCGAGACCCGGTGCTCGGGCGTGTGGTGGAAGGCGGCGGCGCGGACGGTCCCCCAGGGGTCGAGGGGCGTCACCGGGCTGTCGGAGCCGAAGGCGAGCGGGACCCCGGCCTTGAGAAGGGCCGCGAAGGGATTGAGGGTGCGGGCCCGCTCGGTGCCGAGCCGCTGCGCGTACATCCCCGCCGCCCCGCCCCACAGCGCGTCGAAGGCGGGCTGCACCGAGGCGATCAGGCCGAGCTCGGCGAAGGCGGCGATGTGCTCGGGCGTGAGCATCTCGGCGTGCTCGACCCGGTGCCGGGCGGCGCGCACGCGGGCCGGGCCGACCTTCTCGGCGGCGGCGCGCACCCCCTCGACCACGGAGGTCACGGCGGCGTCGCCGATGGCGTGGAAGCCCGCCTGGAGGCCGGCCTCGGTGCAGGCGATGACATGGGCGGCGACGGCGGCCGTGTCCAGGTAGGCGGAGCCGGTGTGGGTCTCGTCGGCGTACGGCTCGTGCAGACAGGCGGTGTGCGAGCCGAGGGCCCCGTCGACGAACAGGTCACCGGCCGCACCGGCCGCGCCCAGCTCACGCGCCTTGTCCGGATTCTCCTCGGCCCAGTAGCCGACCACCCGGGGTCCGGGCACCTCGGCCGCGAGCCGCAGCAGGCCGGTGAAGTCGTCCTCGGAGGAGATCTTCGGCCCGCCGCACTCGTGCACGGTGCCGATACCGAGGGAGGCCGCGTGCGCCAGCGCGGTGCGCTGCGCCTCGGCGCGCTGTACGGGCGTCACGGCCGCGAACGCCGCCGCGCGTACGGCGTGGTGGGCGTCGCTCGTCAGCGGGGCGTCCTCCCGGGGTGCCACGCCCGGGACCAGGTCCAGCAGCGCCGTGGTGACGACCGCCGAGTGGACGTCGATCCGGGAGAGATACAGCGGGCGTCCACCGGTGACCGCGTCCAGCTCGGCGCAGCTCGGCGGACGGCCCTCGGCCCAGCGCGAGGCGTCCCAGCCGTGCCCGAGCAGTACCCGGTCCCCCGGGCGACCGGCGGCGAAGTCCCGCACCAGTGCGAGCGCCGCGTCCAGAGAGCCCGCCCCGGACAGGTCGAGGCCGGTCAGCGCGAGCCCGGTGGACGTGGTGTGCACATGGGCGTCCGTGAAGGCGGGGGTGACCAGCGCACCGTCCAGGTCGACCACCTCGTCGACCCCGTCCGCGAAGGCGTCCGCGGCCCCCTCGGACCCGACCCAGGCCACCTGCCCCCGCTCCACCACCATCGCGGTCGCGAACGGATCGGCGGGACTGTGCACCTCTCCACGACGGAGAAGAACGGTCTTGGACTCGGCGGCAGGCTCACTCATGAGGACCAGTCTCACCCCTCACACCGATCACCTTTGACGAGGGGCACCCGAAACGCGCCCCGTCAGGGGCGCGGGGCTGTATCAAATATGCGGCTCCGCCGACCGTTGGACCCACGGCGCTCAAATCCTCGGCGGCCGCGCCTCATAAGGCGTCGACAGCACCACCGTCGTCCGCGTGGACACCCCCGCCAGGCCCCGCAGCCGCGCCAGCAGCTCCTCCAGTTCGTGCGGCGTGGCCACCCGTACCTTGAGGATGTAGTTCTCGTCGCCCGCCACGCTGTGGCACGCCTCGATCTCGGGAACGCCGGCCAGCCGGTCCGCGATGTCGTCGGGGGCGCTGGGATCGAACGGTTTCACCGAGATGAACGCCGTCATGGGCAGCCCGACGGCCTCCGGGTCGACGACCGCGGCATAGCCGCGGATCACGCCACGCTGTTCCAGCCGACGCACCCGCTGGTGCACGGCCGACGTGGAAAGACCCGTGGCCTTGCCCAGGTCTGTGTAGCTCATCCGCCCGTCCTTGACGAGCAGCTGCACAATTTGACGGTCCAGCTCCTCCATGGCGCAAAAACTACATTGCGCCTGATCTCCTGGGATACCTCAGCGGCGCAGGTCATGGCCGGTTCGTGATGTGACGCGGGGGATGCTGTGAGCCGCCTGAGGGACAAAACCACCGCACCGGGCACCTGCGGGCGGCATGTGACGAACGCCACAGCCCCCGAACGGGCTCCGTGATGCTCTCGTGATTACCTCCGAGAGCGGACGGGAAGTGCTTGCTGTGGTCGAGGCCGCAGCGCCTTACGGCCCAGCCCGAGGGGGAGTTACCCATGCAGAGTCTCAAGCGCCCTGGTCGCACCACGCCCAAGCGCCCGCAGCTGGTCGTCGAGCCCGAGCCGGAGGGCGTCGAACCCGACCTCTACGAGGTCGGCGAGCCGGACACCTACGACACCTTCGAGATGTTCCGGGTGATCTGCCCGGACTGCGCGCAGTCCATCGCGCTGCTGGCGGACGAGGAGTTCCTGCCGGAGCACGCGCTGTGCGCCTCGCCGTGGAACCCGTTCGGGCTCACGGTCTGTGCCGGTACGGGCCGCGCGGCGGACGACGTGCCGTCCGCCGACGACTCGGTCGAGTCGCAGGAGCAGGACACCGCCCTCCTGCTCACCCTTCCGCAGGGTCTGGACTGGCGGACGCAGCCCTTCTCGCACGTCGGCGGCGCGGGCTCGCGCCCGATGCGGGTACCGGCGATGCGCCTCGGCGGCTACGCCGTCGGCCGCCAGGCTGCCTGAGTCACCGCACCGCATCCCAGTAGCTGCCCTGCACCATGGCGCGCAGACTGCCGTGGTGCAGGATCAGTGTGTCCGGATCCGCCGGGACGGCGACCTCGCCGAAGTGCACCTGCCGATAGGCGACGCGCAGCATGACGATGGCGTGCCGCAGGGCGGCGTACAGGGTGTAGAAGTCCATGTCCCGCGGAGTGTGGCCGGTCAGCCGGGCGTAGCGGGCCTCGACCCGGTCCCGGCGCAGGAAGCCGGGCAGCCCCCGCTGTCCCGAGGCGGCCGTGAGGTCCTGGAAGAAGCGGTGCAGGTAGACGGTCCAGCCGAGGTCCACCTCGCGCGGGGCCGGTGCCGCCATCTCCCAGTCGAGGACGGCGACGGGGTCGAAGCCGTCGTAGACGACGTTCCCGATGCGTGCGTCGCCCCAGTTGAGGACGGGCGTGCCGGTGTCGTCCGGCCACAGCTCCGTCAGCCGGTCGAACGCGGCCTCGATCAGGGGTGAGCGGGCCACTCCGTCCACCACCCAGGCGTAGTAGGCGCGTTGGGACTCGACGTGCCGGCGCAGGGCGTCGCCGTCGCCGGGCAGGGCGAGGAACTCGGCCTGCGCCGGGGGGACCTGGTCGTGGAGCCGGGCCAACAGGCCCACGGAGCGCGCCTCCAGGTGCTCGCGGTCGGCGTCGCTCGCCGCGTGCAGCCAATTGCCCTCGTACGTGTAGGGCATGACGTCCGGCGGCACCCGTCCCTCGACCCGCTCCATGACGAAGAAGGGCGCGCCGAGGGGTTCCGGGTCCTCCTCCAGCCACAGCACGCGGGGCACGGGGAGGTCCGTGTGCGTGGCGACCAGCCGCAGGGTGCGGTACTGGCGGGTCATGTCGTACGAGGGGAAGACCGTGTACGCCGAGGGGTCGGCGGCGAGCCGCAACGCGCAGTGGCGCAGCGGCGGTTCGGGGTGTGCGATCTCGAAGAGCAGGGTCTCGCTGGACATGCCGTTGGAGGCGGGGACCGTGACGCCGACGGCCCGGGCGCCGGGGAGCCGGGTGCCCAGCCAGGCGGTCAGCCGCCGGGTGAGGTCCTCCGGGTCGCGGGTGGTGGTGCGCGGGCGCGGTTTCGTCGTCATGCCGGCCTCCTCCCTCAGGGCGCCACCGAGTCGAAGCCGGTGAAGCCGCTCGGATCGTGTCTGCCGAACGAGCCGTGCTCGAAGATGCCATGTCCGACGCGTCCGTCCAGGCGGAAGCGGGCGGAGTGGTCGGTGACGCCGTAGGCCGCGCGGGGGTGCGGTGCGGTCATGTCGTAGGTACGGCGGTCGACCCAGCCGGGGCCCTGCCAGGTGCCGTGCTGCCAGTCGTCGGCCGGTGGGTAGCCGGCGCCGACCGCGAGCGGTGAGGAGGCGAGGATCTCCACCTCCAGCTCCTGGGGTTTGCGCGGGTCGCCGAGGTGGACGACGGCGTGCTCGGGGTGCCGGGTGCCGGAGCGGTAGCCGATCTCGGTCCGGGGCCAGCCGAGTTGGCGGTCGCGGCGGCCGGGGCGGACCAGGGTGGCGTCGTTCAGGGTGCGGTAGCCGTCGGCGTCCTCCTGGGTGACGACCATCAGGAAGCGGTCCTCGAAGCGGACCGGGCACCAGATCCAGTGGAAGCCCTCGGTCGGGTGTGCCTCGGCGAGCCGCCCGCCCTCCTCCCCCGGTACCGGCCGGACCCCCCAGCTGCGGTCCCGGGTGCCGGTCCAGCCCGCGGGGTCGGCACGGAACTCCTCGCCGCCGGCCCGGATCACCCCGGAGACTCCCCCGGCCTGCACGAACCTGCGCCCCTCCAGGGTCAGCCGGTCGCCCCGGCGCTGGAGGTGGTGGGGTTCCCACAGGGCCGGGAAGTCGGCGGTCCAGGTGAGGTCGTAGGAGAGCGCGTCGTCCTCGCAGGTCAGGCGGAAGCGGCGGAGCGGCTCCTCGACCTCGATGCGCAGCGGGCCGACCGCGAGCCGCGTCCGGTCCTCGCCCAGGGCGTCCGAGGCGCGTACCGCGTGCAGGGTGTCGCCGGTGCGCAGGGTGGCGTAGGCGTCGGTGACACCGACGTTCGGGTAGACGCCGAGGCCCAGGATGAGCAGGGCGTGGCCGCTGTGGTCGAGGACGTGGAAGATGCAGCGGTCGTAGGCGTTCCGGTCCCCGGTGGCGACGTGCTTCATGGAGAGCGGGACCTGGTGCACGGGGTACTCGTCGAGCGGTACGGGACGGTCGTCGGCCATGGCGGGCCTCCCCGGAGGCTGGAGACGGTCCGGGTGACGGTACGTCAGAAAGCGGGGAGTGGCCAGATCCGGGAGCGGACGTCCACGAACTCACGCGCGATTCGGGCGATCGGTGACCAGCGCGGCGCCCGCCGCGTTGGCCGGGCATGACGACCACCTACGCCGCCCTCGGCCGTCAGCGCCGGATCTTCGTGCCGCCGCCCGCGGAATCGCTTCCGCCGCCCGTGCCGCAGGATCCGCCCATCTACCGCGATCTCATGCGGACCTGGGCCGACCGGGGCCGCACCCTGCCGGGCCGCCACGACCCGGAGTGGATCAGGCTGGCGGCCCCGACGGTCTCCCGCGGGCAGTTCAGCGGCTTTCCGGCCCCGCCACCTGACGGGCGATGACCATCCGCTGGATCTGGTTGGTCCCCTCGACGATCTGCAGGACCTTGGCCTCGCGCATGTAGCGCTCCACCGGGAAGTCCGCGGTGTAGCCGTAGCCGCCGAGGATCTGGACGGCGTCGGTGGTCACCTTCATCGCGGTGTCGGTGCAGTGCAGCTTGGCCATGGCGGCCTGCTTGGCGAAGGGCCGGCCCACGTCCCGCAGCCGGGCCGCCGCGAGGTACAGGGCCCGGCCGGCCTCGATCTGGGTGGCCATGTCGGCGATCATGAACCGCAGGCCCTGGAAGTCGGCGATGGGGTGGCCGAACTGCCGGCGCCCGGTGGCGTAGGCGACCGCCTCGTCCAGGGCGGCCTGGGCCAGGCCGATCGCGCAGGCCGCGATGCCGAGCCGGCCGGAGTCCAGCGCGGAGAGGGCGATGGCGAAACCCTGCCCCTCCTCGCCGAGCCGGCGCTCGTCGGGGACCCGGACGTCGTCGAAGTGGACCTGGGCGGTGGGCGAGCCCTTCATGCCCATCTTCTTCTCGGGCATCGCGCCGCTCAGGCCCTCGGCGTCGCCGGGGACCAGGAAGGCGGTGATGCCGTGCGAGCCCTCGCCGCCGGTGCGGGCCATGACCGTGTAGAAGTCGGCGATGCCGCCGTGCGTGATCCAGGCCTTGGTGCCGTTGATCACCCAGGAGTCGCCGTCCCGGACGGCCCTGGTGCGCAGGGAGGCGGCGTCGGAGCCGGAGGCGGGCTCGGAGAGGCAGTAGGCGCCGAGCAGGCCGCCGCCGAGTATCGCGGGCAGGTGCTCGACCTGCTGCTGCTTGGTGCCGTAGGCGGCGAGCGCGTAGCTGGCGAGGGTGTGCACGCTGACACCGAGGCCGACGGTGAGGCGGGCCGTCGCCAGCTCCTCCAGGACCTGGAGGTAGACCTCGTAGGGCTGGTCGCCGCCGCCGTACTCGGCGTCGTAGACCAGGCCGAGCAGGCCTGATTCCGAGAGCAGGGTGAAGATCTCGCGCGGGAAGCGTCCGGCGTCCTCCTCCTCGGCCGCCTTCGGCGCGATCTCGCGCTGGGCGATCTCGCGGACCAGCGAGAGCAGGTCCCTCGCCTCTTCCGTGGGCAGTTGACGCTCCACCGGCTGCGGGTCGCGGTCGGACATGGCGTCCGTCTCCTCCCTGTCGGGCACGGGCGGCAGGGGCCTTCGGGTAGGGGCCACGCCGTCTTTCGTTCGGGTCCGGCCGCGGCCCGCTTCCGGGTCTCGGAAGCTGCTGACCTGCGGCTGCGCAGTGAGTATGCCCGATCCGGGACCTCCCGTCACCAGTTAACGACCGCTTACTTCAGGAATTCCAGGCCAACATTCACTCACCCCGAAATTGGTCCGAACCATTGACCTGACTGGTCTAGTCCTCCTAGGGTTCATGACCAACGCTTTACCGCGTTCATGCCAATCGGCGCGCGTTCCCCTCTCCCCCAGGAGGAGACACCCGATGCACCTCCCTCTCCGCTCCCGGTTCCGGGCGCTGCTCTCCGCGGCCTGTTGTGCCGTCCTCGGCGCCGGGCTGCTGGCCGGCGCGGGCACCGCGTCCGCGGCCGCCCCGTCCGCTCCCCAGGTGAAAGCCGGCTCCAAGGTCGTCGGCTACTTCACGGAATGGGGTACCTACGACCGCAAGTACCTGGTCAAGAACGTCGAGACCTCCGGCTCGGCCGCGAAGCTCACCCACATCAACTACGCCTTCGGCAATGTCACCGGCGGCAAGTGCGCGATGGGCGACTCCTACGCGGCCACCGACCGGACCTACACCGCCGCCGAGTCCGTGGACGGCGTGGCGGACACCTGGGACCAGCCGCTGCGCGGCAACTTCAACCAGCTGCTGAAGCTGAAGAAGAAGCACCCGAACCTCAAGATCCTCTGGTCCTTCGGCGGCTGGACCTGGTCCAGCGGCTTCGGCGAGGCCGCGAAGAACCCGACGGCCTTCGCCCAGTCCTGCTACGACCTGGTGAAGAACTCCAAGTGGGCGGGTGTCTTCGACGGCATCGACATCGACTGGGAGTACCCGAACGCCTGCGGCAACACCTGCGACACCAGCGGCCGGGACGCCTTCAAGAAGGTGATGGCGGCGCTGCGCGCGAAGTTCGGCAGCGGTTCGCTGGTCACCGCCGCGATCACCGCCGACGCCACCAGCGGCGGCAAGATCGACGCGGCCGACTACGCGGGCGCCGCACAGTACGTCGACTGGTACAACCCGATGACGTACGACTACTTCGGCGCCTGGGCGTCCACCGGCCCGACCGCGCCGCACTCGCCGCTGAACTCCTACTCGGGCATCCCGACGGCGAACTACTACACCTCGGCGACCATCGCCAAGCTCAGGGGACTCGGCATCCCGGCGGCCAAGCTGCTGCTCGGCATCGGCTTCTACGGCCGCGGCTGGACCGGCGTGACCCAGGCGGCCCCCGGCGGCACGGCGACCGGGCCGGCGGCGGGGACGTACGAGGCGGGCATCGACGACTACAAGGTACTCAAGACCAAGTGCCCGGCGACCGGCACCGTGGCCGGCACGGCGTACGCCAAGTGCGGGAGCGACTGGTGGAGTTACGACACCCCGTCGACCATCGCGACCAAGATGACCTACAAGAACCAGCAGGGCCTGGGCGGCACCTTCTTCTGGGAGCTGAGCGGTGACACCACGGGCGGTGAGCTGATCAAGGCCATCAACTGACCCCGGTCACGCGGGGCTTGGGGCGGGGGTTCCACGAGACCTCCGCCCCTCGTCGGGTCAGCCGTCCCGGCGGGCCGGGGCCGGGGCACGGTGGGTCGGGTCGAGTTCCTCGATGGCGCGCAGGGTGCCGCCGAGCGTCTTGACCAGCAGCTCGCACATGGTCTCGCGGGAGAGTCCGGGGCGGTCGATCCACTCCAGGGTGGCGCCCTCCACGCTGCACAGCCAGGACAGCAGGCCCATCCTGGCGAGCGGGGCGATGTCGGCGCGGCCGTAGGCGCCCTCGGCGATGGTCCCGATCATCGCCTCGCGCACCCCGTCCCGGATGGCGTGCACCTCGGCGTCGAAGCCGACCCCGCCGCTGACGATCGTGCGGTACGCGGCCTGGTGGTGCTCGGCGTAGCGCAGATAGCTGTCGATGGTGCGGTGGACGCGGTCCACCTGGGGCAGCTCAAGGCCGCTGGCGGCATAGGTGACCAGGTCGGCGACGGAGTCCTGGATGATCGCCAGGTAGTAGCCGCGCTTGGACTGGAAGTAGTAGTAGATCAGCCCTTTGGCGACATGCGCCTGCCTGGCGATGTCGTCCATGGAGAGCGCGTCATAGGACGTGTCGGCGAACAACTTCCGCCCGATGGCGATGAGTTCGGCACGACGCGCCACCGAGCGCTCGGTGCCGCGCGCCCGGGGACGGGCGGCGGCACGTTGTTGACTAATATTCAATTCGGACCCTGGTCTCAACGGGCTGCGGGACATCCGCAGTATGTCAGGTCGGGTCGTGGGTCAGGTCACAGCAGACCGAGTTGAGTGACCAGCATGGCGATGACCACGACAAGGGTCCAGCCCACGATGTGTTCCAGGACCTTCGGGCCGTCGGACTCGGGGCCGCCGGTGCGGGTGCGGGCGGCGGTGGCGGAGTGCGTGGTCATACCGTCCACCATGCCACCGCTTGCGGCTTTTGCGGCGGAGAGCTTGGTCACAGGCGGCGGCCCCCACAGGTCTGCGAGGGCCGCCGTCGTGCCCGGTCAGCGCACGCCCACCGCGTCCAGCGCCTTGAGCTGGCTCGGGCTCGGGCAGGCCGGGAAGTACAGATAGCAGACGCCCCCGGTGCCGGAGACGACCTTGCCGCTGGCGTTGTACCGCTTGGTGCGCAGCCAGATGTTCTCGAACTCCCGCCGCAGATAGACCCGTCGGACCGCGTCGTCACTGGCCGAGAACGGGTCGTTGGCGATCACGTCGCCGTCCGCGGTGAAGCCGATCACGGTCATCAGGTGCCCCGAGGTGCCGTAGCCTGCGCCGGTCAGCTCCGAGGACAGGAACGACTGTGACGTTATGGCCGGGATGCCCGCCGCGATCAGGGTCTCCAGGTCGGTGAGGGAGGCCAGTCGCGTTATCACGCCCTGGAGGTCCTTGTAGGTGGAGGCGTAGGCCGCGTTGAAGGGCCAGTTGCCGCAGCCGCCGTACTGGTAGTCGTAGGTGTAGCGGGCCGCGTAGCAGACCTGGGGGTCGGCGTACGAGGGGTCGACCCAGGCCAGTTGGGCGGCGGTGGGACGGGCGCCCCAGTACTCGACGATCATCTGCGAGGAGGTGGGGCTGCACCAGGCCTCGCCGCCGTTGTCGTACTCGGGGTACTGGCCCTTGTGGATCTCCTGCGAGTAGCGCGGGACCTTCAGTTCCTGGGCCAGGCCCGGCGTCGAGGCGGGGACCGTGAAGCGGTCCGGGATGTCCGAGCCCATCGCGCCGAGCCGCCAGACGGTCGGGGTGAGCTTGGTGCCGGGCTTGCGGTAGAGGGTCAGCCGCAGCTGGTACGAGGTGAGGCGCAGGCCGGTCGTGGCGTCGTCGATGGCGAAGGTGTCCGTCCAGACGGTGCTCTTGCCGTCGCTCTGACCGTCCACCGAGGTGCGCTTGATGTCCTGGTCACCGGCCGCCCAGCGGCCCATCACGTACCAGGGGGTCTGGGTGCCGTCGGAGTAGGTGCCGTGCAGTTCGACCTGGATCCAGGTGCCGGCCGGGGTGTCCGCGTTCCAGGAGGCGATCGTCTCGGTCGCGGGGACGGCGAGCTGCTGCACCGGGCCGGTCCAGGTGGCGTACTCCCAGGAGGCCTTGGTGCCGGTGTGCGGGTCGGTGTAGGTGGTGGTGCCGGCCGGGGTGCCGATCACCACGCCGGGGCGGTCCCCCGCGACGGCTCCGGCGCCCTTGGCGGTGCCGGTCTTCCAGTCGCTGTAGGTCGTCCAGGAGCGGTACTCGATCGGCCGGGTGTCGGCCCGGCCGGACTCCTCGGCTTCGGTCTCCGGCGCCGCGGCGGCGGGGACCGCCGGGACCACTCCCTGGGCCACGGCCGCCGCCGCGACGGAGGCGGCGGCTGCCAGAACGGTTCTGCGGGACGGCTTTTCGGATCTGCTCATGCGTGGGAGACCCCCAGGGGTGCGCGACGCGACTGGTCCGGAGCAAGACTGTGCGCCCACTATGGAACAGGCGCCATGCCCCTGCCAGCACTTCCGCCCATGCCACGCCCACCAATGTGGATCCTGTCCGCTGAAAGGGCTCCGGCGCCCTCCGCCGGAGCCCTTTCGAGGGTCAGGTGTCGGGGCGTCAGATGAGGTCCATCGCGGCGACCTCGTCGGGACGGCCGTAGCTGACCGGGCCCTGGAAGCGGCGGCGGGCGGTGGCGAACCACCAGACGGTGGCCACGATCAGGACGGCGGCCAGGGCGATCGGCGCGTAGTTGAAGGTGTCGACGGTGATCGGCGAGGCCTGCGGCAGCATGAACAGGACACTGCTGAGCAAGATCCAGACCACCGCCAGCCAGCCGACGGGCCTGCTCCAGCGGCCGAGGTTCCAGGGCCCCGGCTGGAACGCGGCACCGAGACGCAGCCGCAGGAAGACCGGCACGGCGTAGGCGAGGAACAGGCCGACGACATTGACGCTGACGATCGCGGTGAACGCCGTGTGCGACCACCAGCCCGGGACCACCAGCGCGAGCGAGCAGGCCACCGCGAGCCAGACGGCCTTGACGGGCGTCCGGGTGCGGGGCGAGACCGAGTGCCAGAGGCGGGAGCCGGGCATGGCGCCGTCCCGGGAGAAGGCGAAGATCTGCCGGGTGTTGCTGGTGAGGTTGGCGAGGCCGCAGAAGAGCATGGCGCCGATGACGACGAGCAGCATCGCCTTGGCCCAGCCCATGCCGAGTCCGTCGATGAGGATCTGGACGGGCGGCGCGGAGGAGCCCGCCACCTTGGCGTAGTCGCCGATGCTGTACACCAGCGCGAGCATCAGGACGAGCCCGGTGATCGCCGAATAGCCGATCGACCGGATGATCCCCCGGGGCGCGTTCACGGTCGCCTGGACGGTTTCCTCGGACATGTGGAAGCTGCCGTCGAAGCCGGTGAAGGTCCAGCTGGTGACCAGCAGGCCGAGCATGCCGCCGTAAAGGCCGTTGGTGAAACCGGTGTTGTTCACGAAATGCGTCACGAAGGACGCCGACTGGTGGTGATCGGGCATCACGATCAGTGTGCTCACGATCACCACGAGTCCGATCAGCAGCCACCACACGGAAATCCGGTTCAGTACGGCGACGAGCTGGACGGTGTACGTGTTGGCGAGCCCCTGAACCACGATGATCAGCGCCGTGATCAGGACCGTCTGGTGGGCGGTCGGCACGTACGAGGTCCACTGCAGGGCGATGAAGGCCTGGATGAAGGTGGCGGCCGCGTAGCCGGTGGCCGCCGTCCCGCCGATCTGGCCCACGAAGTTCAGCCAGCCCGTGTACCAGGACCAGGCGCCCTTGTGGCGTTTGGCGAGTTTACCGGCGGAGAAATACAGCGCGCCGCTCGTCGGATAGGCGGAGGCCACCTCCGCCATGGCGGCCCCGATGCACAGCACCATCAAACAGACGCCGATCCAGCCGAACACGAGAATGCGGGGGCCGCCCGCGTTCATACCGAATCCGAAAGAGGAGAAGATTCCCGAGAGGATATTGATGATGGTGAAGGAGATCGCGAAATTGTCGAACGCCTGGAATCGGCGGGTGAGTTTTCGCGGATAACCCATGGCGTGCAGGGTCGCGTCGTCGTCGAGCACGACCGGATCCGCTGTGCGTTCTGACACTTGCCGGCCTTTCGCCAGAGGGACTAGGAGGGGACGGACAGGCCGCAGGCGCGGCGGGCCCGGGAGAGCTGCTCGGCGGGCTCCCCGAAGACGCTCCAGGGCATCCGCGAGGCGTACGGCCCCATGGCCGCGAACACCGCCCGGGCCTCGAACTCGCGCTGGGCCATGACCAGCGCGTGCGCGACGTAGGCCAGGTCCAGCACCGGGGTGAAGCGGTATCCGGCCACCGCGGGCAGCCAGTTGTGGTAGATCGACAACGCGGTGGAACGCCACTGGGGCTGCTCCCAGACCCGTTCGGCGAGCAGCTGGGTGGGGTTGTGGCTCTCCACCAGCGCGACCAGGGGCAGCAGCCGCAGCACGGAGTCGGCGGGGGCGCGCTGGCCGAGGAAGGCGGCGACGTCCCAGGCCGCGTTGACCGAGCCGCCGTACCGGGTGAAGAAGAAGGACAGGAAGCGGTGGTGGGCCTCGCGGTGCCAGGGGTCGAGGGCGAGGGTGTGCGCGAACAGCCGCCAGGGGCCGGGCGGGGAGGTGAGCAGGCCGCCGGGGGCGGGGTCGTGCGGGCGGTGCAGCCGGGCCATGGCCAGCTTGGCCGCCCAGGGCGTGGGGTCGGCGGGGCTCATGGCACTGGCCCGGTCGCAGGCCGCGAGGGCGATCCGCTCCAGCGCCTCGGCCCGCTCGTCCCGGGCGTCGGCCGCCCGGATGGCCCGCTGCACGGCCACCCGCGCCCACATCAGCGTGGACTCGGGGCCGGGCTCCTCCGCCAGCCAGCGCTCGACCAGATCGGTGCCGGCCGCCTCGGAGGCCAGGACCAGGGAGCGGTGGGCGCGCAGCGCGAAGTCGGAACGGGTCTCGGCGAGGGCCTCGCGGGCACTGCGATATCTCCCGGCGCGTACGTCCACGCATACGCTCGCGAGCAAGCGGTCATCGGCCGCCGGATGCCATACGTACTGCCCTTCGAATAACTCCGCGGCCATCTTTCCCCTGTCCGTCCCCGTTTCGACGCGTCGCAGTCGCGCAGCACGCACCCTACTCAGCGGACAGCACACCGGGAACGCCCGATATCGACATATCGGTCAGCCGGTCGGAAATATTGGCGAGGGCGGTGGAGAACGGCTCGAATTTAGTTCAAGCCGCGACTTTCCGGGGGCGCAAACGCCCGCTATGCGCCGCACTACTAGAATGTTTCCGGAAAACGCCCCACACCGCAGCACACCTCGGGAATCGCCATTCACCGCCTCGCCTCCGCCCTCCGGGACCTGCCGCCGTCCTGCGGCCCGGTCCGTCTCGTCGGCGTCGACGGGCACGCCGGCTCCGGGAAGACCACCTTCGCCGGGCGGCTGGCCACCGCCCTGGGCGGGGCGCCGGTGCTCCATCTCGACGACATCGCCAGCCACGAGGAGCTGTTCACCTGGACCGCCCGGCTGCTGACCCAGGTGATCGAGCCATTCGGCCACGGCACGACCGCGCACTACTCCCCCTACGACTGGCGCGCCCGCCGCTTCGGCCCGCCCCGCCCGCTGCCGCCCGCCCCCGTGGTCCTCGTCGAGGGCGTCGGCGCCGGCCGCCGGGCAC
This sequence comes from Streptomyces sp. NPDC048288, assembly GCF_043201555.1. Lineage (NCBI taxonomy): Bacteria > Bacillati > Actinomycetota > Actinomycetes > Kitasatosporales > Streptomycetaceae > Streptomyces > Streptomyces sp. NPDC048288. Next base: position 490,992 of record NZ_JBICZD010000008.1, on the reverse strand, counting down.
TGCGCCCGTTCCTGGCGCGGCTGCTGTGGATGGAGCTGCCGGACGAGGAGTCCTGGACGCGGGGCAGGACGCGGGACGGTGCGGAGCAACGGGACTTCTGGGGCGAGTGGGTCAGGGCGGAGCGCACACATTTCGCCGAGGATCCCTCCCGGCCGTACGCCCACCTTCTGGTGACACAGTCACAGGAGGGGTACGAGGTGCTGCCGGGGCCTGCGAGAACCGTTGGACCGGACCAGACGGTCACCCACCGTGATGGACCGTCCGCAGTGTGCTGAACTTGTGAAGACGCGCCTCCAAGAAGTTGCCCGAGTACCTCAACTCGGCTTGACCCGGGGGCCGTACAGGTCTTACGTTCTGAATGAGCGGCCCCTGGGAGCCGCCCCGCAGTCGCGAAGCCCCCGGTTGTTCCCCCGTGATCGGGGGCTTCGTTCTGCCCTTTACCCCTTTTGTGTGTGCCGCGCGCACTTCCCCGCTCACCCTCGGTCACCGAGTGCTGTGCGCCCTGTCTGCTCCCACCTCGTCAAACGGCCTGTGCGGCACCCTTCGAAGGGTGGTGGAAGCGCAGGTACGATGCCCTCGGTGCGACCTTCGAACGGCTGCTTCGCGCACCTGCAACTCCGGTCCGCGGCACAGCGGTTCGACCAACGGCGGCCATCGGGGGGAGCCCGGGGGCCAACCACGGGGGCACGGTTTGTGGGGGACGTGATGGAATTCGGCACGCAGGGCCTTGAGGCCCCGGCCGACCTCGCCTGGCTGCGAGGCGTGGACGCCTACACGATGGGCGCCTATCCGCAGGCGGAGGAGGAGTTCCGCGCCGCGGTACGGATGGATCCCGGGATGGCCGACGCCTGGCTCGGGCTGCACGCGCTGCGCGTGGACACGACGACCGCGCTGCTGCGCATGTTCCGGCACCGGGACCGCTTCGGCGAACAGCGCGGCCGGCACCGGCGCACGCTCAACTCCTGGTACTGGCTCGGCTGGTGGGTGCAGCCGGTCCTGGAGAGCCCGCGCGACCTGCTGCTCGCGCACGCCTCGCACTGGCTGGACGGCCGGCACGTCCCGGAACTCGACCGGGCCCTCGCCGGGCTCCCGCCGGTGGACGCCGACCCCCAGGTCCGCTTCCTGCACGCCTGCCGGTCCTACCTCGTCAAGGACTGGGAGCAGCTGGTACGGCACACCGACCCGCTCCTCGACGATCCCATGCTCGGCATCGAGGCGGGCCTGTTCGGCGGCATGGCCCGGGTCCGCCTGGAGATGTACGGCCAGGCGGAACCACTGCTCTCCGCCGCGCTGATGCGCTGCCGCAGCGAGCAGCCGCAGCGCAAGGAGCTGCGGTACTGGCTGGCGCGGGCCCACGAGGGCACCGGCCGCAGCGCCGCCGCGCTCCCCCTCTACCGGGCCGTGCACCGGGTCGACCCCGCCTTCATGGACACCTCGGCGCGGCTGGCCGCGATCGCCGAGGGCGACGGGTACGACGACACGGCCGACCTCGCGGCGATCACCCTCACCGGCGCCGGGGACGTCGTGGACGGGCCGGACCTGCTCGACCCGCTCTTCGGCACCGAGGGGCGCGATCTGCGGCTCGGCGAACCGGAGCCGCCGGCCGGGGCGATGCCGTCGGTGATCGACCCGTCGGTGCGCGAGAAGGTCGTACCGTCGCCGCCGCTGCCCGCCGGGCCGACCGACCCCGCGTTACTTGAGGAGGCGCTCGCGGAGTTGGAGCGCATGGTCGGCCTGGAACCGGTGAAGCGGCAGGTCAAGGCGTTGTCCGCGCAGTTGAACATGGCCCGGCTGCGGGCCGGGCAGGGGCTGCCGGTGCAGCCGCCGAAACGCCACTTCGTCTTCTCCGGACCGTCCGGGACCGGGAAGACCACGGTCGCGCGGATTCTCGGCCGGGTGTTCTACGCCCTGGGACTGCTCGGCGGGGACCACCTGGTGGAGGCGCAGCGGGCCGACCTCGTCGGCGAGTACCTCGGCCAGACCGCCGTGAAGGCGAACGAACTCATCGACTCCGCGATCGGCGGGGTGCTCTTCGTCGACGAGGCCTACTCCCTCTCCAACTCCGGCTACGGCAAGGGCGACGCCTACGGCGACGAGGCGCTGCAGGTGCTGCTGAAGCGGGCCGAGGACAACCGCGACCACCTGGTCGTGATCCTCGCGGGCTACCCCGAGGGCATGGACCGCCTGCTGGCCGCCAACCCGGGCCTCTCCTCCCGTTTCACGACCCGCGTGGACTTCCCCTCCTACCGCCCCCTCGAACTCACCTCCATCGGCGAGGTGCTCGCCGCCGAGAACGGCGACGCCTGGGACGAGGAGGCCCTGGACGAGCTCCGGTCGATCGCCGGGCACGTCGTCGACCAGGGCTGGATCGACGAACTCGGCAACGGCCGCTTCCTGCGCACCCTGTACGAGAAGAGCTGCGCCTACCGGGATCTCCGGCTGTCCGGCTACCCCGGCGCACTGTCCCGGGACGACCTCGCGACCCTCCGCCTGCCGGACCTCATGCAGGCGTACGGAGAGGTGCTGTCGGGACGGGGGCCACAGGATCCGTCGGCCGGGATGTAGCGCCCCGTCAGGGGCGCGGGGAACTGCGCGACCGGCCCTCACCGGCCCGCAGCTCCCCGCCACCTCAGCCCACCGGGACTTCCTCCGGCTCGCCGCTGGAGCGCGGCTCCGGTGTCCTGAGCGGCGGTGTCGGCTGTGCCCGGTGTGCCGGGTCCGTCACCTCGCCGACGAGCAACTCCAGTACGTCCTCCAGGGCGACCAGGCCGAGGACCCGGCCCTTGCCGTCGGCCACCTGGGCCAGGTGGGTCGCGGCTCGGCGCATCACCGTGAGGGCGTCGTCCAGCGGGAGCTCGGCCCGGAGGGTCGTCATGGGGCGCCAGACCTGCTGGGGGACCGCCCGGTCGGAGTCCTCCAGGTCGAGTACGTCCTTCACGTGCACATAGCCCATGAAGGCACCGGACTCGGTCGCGACCGGGAAGCGGGAGTAACCGGTGCGGGCGGTGAGCTCGACGATCTGGCCCGGGGTGACCGAGGGCGGCACCGTGATCAGCGACTCACGGCGCAGCAGGACGTCCGTCACCGGGCGGGAGCCCAGCTCCAGCGCGTCCTCCAGCCGCTCCCGCTCCTCCGGGTCGAGAAGTCCGGCCTGGCCGGAGTCCTCCAGGAGACGGTTGAGCTGCTCGCTGGTGACGACGGCCTCGACCTCGTCCTTCGGCTCGACCCGGAACAGCTTCAGGATGCCCTGGGCGCAGGCGCCGAGGGCGACCGTGATCGGCCGGCAGACCCGGGCGAACGCCACCAGACCGGGGCTCAGCCACAGCGCCGCCTTCTCGGGCGCCGCCATCGCCAGGTTCTTCGGCACCATCTCGCCGATGACCAGGTGGAAGAAGACCACTCCGGCCAGCGCGATCACATAGCCCAGGGGGTGGATCACGCCCTCCGGCAGACGCACCGCCTCGAACACCGGCTCCAGCAGGTGCGCCACCGTCGGCTCGGCGACCGCGCCGAGCGTGAGGGAGCAGACCGTGATGCCGAACTGGGCCGCGGCCATCATCTGCGGCAGGCGCTCCAGGCCGTACAGGACCTGGCGGGCCCGTGCCGTGCCGAGGGGTTCGATCTGGCTGCGGCGGACGGAGACGAGGGCGAACTCGGCGCCGACGAAGAAGCCGTTGGCCAGGACCAGCAGCCCGGCGAAGACCAGTTGGAGAACGCTCATCGGACGGCCTCCGCGACGACGGGGGCGGTGCGGACCAGACGGACCCGCTCGGCGCGGTAGTGGCCGACCCGGCGGACCGACAGCCGCCAGCCGGGCAGCTCCGCGCGGTCGCCCGGCGCCGGGATCCGGCCGAGCAGGTCGGCGACCAGGCCGGCGACCGTCTCGTACGGGCCCTCGGGCACGTCGAGGCCTATCCGCTGGAGGATGTCGACGCGGACACTGCCGTCGACGTCCCAGGCCGGCCTGCCGTCCTGCGGCGGGGCCGCCGCGAGTTCCGGCGCGTCCGGGCTGTCGTGCTCGTCACGGACCTCGCCGACGAGTTCCTCGACGATGTCCTCCAGGGTGACGACGCCGGCCGTGCCGCCGTACTCGTCGACGACGACCGCGATGGGCTGCTCGGAGCGCAGCCGGGCCAGCAGGGGCTGGACCGGGAGGGTCTCCGGGACGAGCAGGGCCTGGCGGGCGATGCGGCCGACGGGGGTGTGCAGGCGTTCGTGCACGGGGATCGCCAGCGCGTCCTTGAGGTGGGCCATGCCGACGATCTCGTCGATCTTCTCCCGGTAGACCGGGAAGCGGGACAGGCCGGTGGCCCGGGTGAGGTTGACGACGTCCTCGGCGGTCGCCGAGTCCTGGAGCGCGCCGACCTTCACCCGGGGGGTCATGACGTGCTGTGCGGTCAGCTCGCCCAGGGACAGGGTGCGGACGAACAGGTCGGCCGTGTCCTGCTCCAGGGCGCCCGCCTGGGCGGAGTGCCGGGCCAGCGAGACCAGCTCGCCGGGGGTGCGGGCGGAGGCCAGCTCCTCGGCGGGTTCGACGCCCAGGGCGCGGACGAGCCGGTTGGCGACCGTGTTCAGCGCCGCGATCACCGGGCGGAACAGGCGGGAGAAGCGGGCCTGCGGGCCGGCCACGACGCGCGCGACCTGGAGGGGCTTGGAGACCGCCCAGTTCTTGGGGACGAGTTCGCCGATCACCATCTGGATCGCCGAGGCGAGCAGCATGCCGATGACGACCGCGATACCGGAGACCGCGCCCTCGGGCAGGCCGGTCGCGGTGAGCGGGCCGCGCAGCAGCTCGGCCAGTGCCGGTTCGGCGAGCATGCCGACGACCAGCGAGGTGATGGTGATGCCGAGCTGGGTGCCGGAGAGCTGGAAGGACAGCTCCTTCAGCGACTCGACGACCGTACGGGCGCGCCGGTCGCCGTCGGCGGCGGCCTTCTCGGCTTCCGGTCGCTCCACGGTCACCAGGCCGAACTCGGCGGCGACGAAGAAGCCGTTGGCCAGGATGAGCAGGAACGCGGCTGCCAGGAGCAGCAGGGGGGTGGTCATGATGCCGCCGCCTCCGCATCGTCGCGGACCTCGAATCGGAGGTCCGCGGTATGTCGGGAGGGGGCGGCGCAGGTACTACAGGACGATCCGTCCATCGCCGGAGAGGGTCACTCCTCGGGTAGCAGGAACCCCTGTGCGCGGGGCGCGCGACAGGGGCGGAGGCGGGACGTGAAAAGCCTCCGCCAACAGATTAATCAAGACATGGGCCGCAGCGGCAGGGGCGACGACCCGGAGGCGGCCCCGAAGTTGCGTGATCTCAGCCCTGATGCTGCTCGGGGTCGTGCGGCGCGTGGGCCTCGGCGAGGGCCCGCAGGGCCTTGGCGTCGCTGATGGCGCGCTCCTTGGCGACGCCCGGCTGGATGCCGAGCGCGGGCAGGCTGGTGCCGTCGCTGAGGTTGAGGAACACCCACGGGTCACCCGGGCGGAGGTTCACCTGGAGGATCTCCGCCCATTCCAGACGCCGCCTGCTGGCGATGTTCACCACGGTGACCCCGGTCTCGTCGGCGACGACCTTCACCCGGGCCAGCTGGGCCAGCACCCAGAAGATCAGCGCGCCGGTGACGACGAAGCTGAGCTGCTCCCCCGGGCCGAGCTGCTCCAGGAGCAGCGCGACCGCGGTGATGGTGGCGAATATCGCGACCCCGGCGGTGAGCAGGATCGCGCGGGTGCGGCCCGGCCGGAAGGTGACGGGCAGAGCGGGAAGCTCGGACATCTCGTGCGTGTCCCTCAGAGGCGGCAGGCGTGGATGGCCGTGGTCAGGATGGCGCGGGCACCGAGGTCGTACAGGTCGTCCATGATGCCCTGGGCCTCCTTGGTGGGGACCATGGCACGGACGGCGACCCAGCCCTCGTTGTGCAGCGGGGAGACGGTGGGCGACTCCAGGCCGGGGGTGAGGGCGACGGCCTTCTCCAGCTGCTCGACCCGGCAGTCGTAGTCCATCATCACGTACGTCCGGGCGACCAGGACGCCCTGGAGGCGGCGGAGGAACTGCTGGACCTTGGGCTCCTCGGCGTCCGCTCCGGTGCGGCGGATCACGATCGCCTCGGACTTCATGATCGGCTCGCCGAAGACCTCCAGACCCGCGTTGCGCAGGCTGGTGCCGGTCTCGACGACGTCGGCGATGACCTCGGCGACGCCCAGCTCGATGGCGGTCTCGACGGCGCCGTCCAGGTGGACCACGGAGGCGTCGACACCGCTGTCGGTGAGGTGCTTGGCGACGATCCCCTCGTAGGAGGTGGCGACCGTCCTGCCCTTGAGGTCCGCGAGGGTGCTCGCCGCGCCGGGCTTGGAGGCGAAGCGGAAGGTGGAGCGGGCGAAGCCGAGCGGCAGGATCTCCTCGGCGTTGGCGGCGGAGTCCACGAGCAGGTCCCGTCCGGTGATGCCGATGTCGAGGCGGCCGGAGGAGACGTAGATCGCGATGTCGCGCGGGCGGAGGTAGAAGAACTCGACGTCGTTGACCGGGTCGACGATGCGCAGTTCCTTGGACTCCCGGCGCTGCCGGTAGCCGGCCTCATGCAGCATGTCCGCCGCAGGGCCTGAGAGGGAACCCTTGTTGGGGACGGCGATGCGCAGCATGAGGTCGGCTTCCTTTGCGTGATGGGGTGGGTGCTGGAACTGGGTGGCTTACAGGTGGGCGTAGACGTCGTCCAGCGAGATGCCGCGGGCGACCATCATCACCTGGACGTGGTAGAGCAGCTGCGAGATCTCCTCGGCGGCGGCTTCCTTGCCCTCGTACTCGGCGGCCATCCAGACCTCGGCGGCCTCCTCGACGACCTTCTTGCCGATGGCATGGACCCCCTTGCCGACCAGTTCTGCGGTGCGGGAGGTGGCGGGGTCGCCGTGGGCGGCCTTGTGCTGGAGCTCGGTGAAGAGCTCCTCGAAAGTCTTGTTGGACATGGTGAGCGCCAGACTACGCCAATCGCCGCGTCGCTCAGTGCCAGGGTTCAGATACTGAGCGGAGGGTGGCCGCGGTCGCCACCGCCGCCGTCACCGCCTCGTGGCCCTTGTCCTCGTGGGAGCCCTCAAGACCCGCGCGGTCCAGGGCCTGCTCCTCGTTGTCGCAGGTGAGCACGCCGAAGCCGACGGGGACGCCGGTCTCGACGGAGACCTGGGTGAGGCCCGCGGTGACGCCCTGGCACACGTACTCGAAGTGCGGGGTGCCGCCGCGGATGACGACACCGAGGGCGACCACCGCGTCGTAGCCGCGGCCGGCGAGGGCCTTGGCGGCGACCGAGAGCTCCCAGGTGCCGGGGACCCTGATCAGGGTCGGCTCGTCGATCCCCAGGTCGCCGAGGGCGCGCAGCGCGCCGTCCACCAGTCCGTCCATCACCTTCTCGTGCCACTGGGCCGCGATGACGGCGACCCGCAGGTCGCTGACATTGCGTACGGACAGTTCCGGTGCGCCCTTGCCGCTCACGTCTCTCCTCGGTGCTGTTGCTCTGCTGAAGTGCTGTTTCTTACTGGTTCGCGCAGCCGGCCACGGCGGGCGTGTCCAGCCACGGCAGGTCGTGGCCCATCCGGTCCCGCTTGGTGCGCAGGTAGCGGAGGTTGTGCTCGCCCGCCTGCACGGGCATCGGCTCCCGGCCGCTGATCCTGAGGCCGTGGCTGAGCAGCGCGTCGCTCTTGTCCGGGTTGTTGGTCATCAGGCGGACGCTGCGCACGCCCAGGTCGGCCAGGATCTGCGCGCCGGCGCCGTAGTCGCGGGCGTCGGCGGGCAGGCCGAGTTCGAGGTTGGCGTCGAGGGTGTCGCGGCCGCGCTCCTGGAGTTCGTAGGCGCGCAGCTTGGACAGCAGTCCGATGCCCCGGCCCTCGTGTCCGCGCAGGTAGACGACGACTCCCCGGCCCTCCTCCTGGATCCGGTCCAGGGCGGAGTCGAGCTGGGGGCCGCAGTCGCAGCGGGCCGAGCCGAAGACGTCCCCGGTGAGGCACTCGGAGTGGATCCGGACCAGGACGTCCTCGCCGTCGCCGATCTCGCCGTGGGCGAGGGCGACGTGCTCGACGCCGTCGAGGGTGGAGCGGTAGCCGTACGCCGTGAAGGCGCCGTGCCGGGTGGGGAGGCTGACCTCGGCCTCGCGGCGGACGGTGGGCTCGGCGGCCCGGCGGTAGGTGACCAGGTCCGCGATGGAGATGATCGTCAGGCCGTGCTTGCGGGCGAACGGGATCAGCTCGGGCAGCCGGAGCATCCGGCCGTCCTCGCCGGCGATCTCGACGATCGTGCCGGCCGGGCGCAGGCCCGCGAGCCGGGCGAGGTCGACGGCGGCCTCGGTGTGGCCGTTGCGGGTCAGGACGCCGCCGGGCCGGGCGCGCAGCGGGAAGACATGGCCGGGGCGGACGAAGTCGGAGGGCTCGGCGGTACCGCTCGCCAGCAGCTGGAGGGTGGTCGCGCGGTCGGCGGCCGAGATGCCGGTGCTGACGCCGTGCGCGGCGGAGGCGTCCACGGAGACGGTGAACGCGGTCTTCATCGACTCGGTGTTGTCGTCGACCATCTGCGGCAGCCGGAGCCGGTCCAGCTCCTCGCCCTCCATGGGGGCGCAGATCAGGCCGCGGCACTCGCTCATCATGAAGGCGATGATCTCGGGGGTGGCCTTCTCGGCGGCGATGACGAGGTCGCCCTCGTTCTCGCGGTCCTCGTCGTCGACGACCACGATCGGGCGGCCGGCCGCGATGTCGGCGATGGCCTGCTCGACGGGGTCGAGGGTGAGGTCTTCGGCGCCGTCGGTGCGGTAGAGGATGGGTGCCGCGGTCATGCGGGTGCTCCTTCCAGAGCGGGCCGCGTGCCCTGGCGGGAGCGCAGCCACCAGTCGCGCATGCCCCACAGGACGAGCGCGCCGTAGATGACGTAGACGAAGCCGGAGAAGGCGTAGCCGTTGGCGAAGTTCAGCGGGACGCCGACCAGGTCGACCAGGAGCCAGGCGAACCAGAACTCGACCATGCCGCGGGCCTGGGCGTACATGGCGACGATCGTGCCGACGAAGATGTAGGCGTCGGGCCAGGGGTCCCAGGACAGGGACGGGTAGGCCTTGAAGAGCAGGGCGACGGCGACCGTGCCGACGGCGGCCGCGGCGACCATCGCGCCGCGCTCGCGCCAGGTGGCGAAGCGGGGCGCGATATGACCATCGGTGCCCTGGCCCTTGTTGCGGTTCCACTGCCACCAGCCGTACAGCGCGACGACCATGACGACGGCCTGCTTGCCCGCGCTGCCGGTGAGGTGCCCGAAGAAGGCTCCGAAGAGGATGAGGCCGGAGGCGAACTGGACCGGCCAGCTCCACAGGTCGCGGCGCCAGCCGAGGGCCAGGGCGATCAGGCCAAGGATGTTGCCGATCATGTCCGACCAGAGGATGTGCTGGCCGAACAGGACGAAGGCCTCGGAGTTGAGCCAGTTCACTTGCCCGCTCCCTGCGAGTTCGCGAGCAGCCGCTCCACGTACTTGGCGACGACGTCGACCTCGAGGTTGACCGGGTCGCCGGGCTGCTTGTGGCCGAGCGTGGTCAGGTCGAGGGTGGTGGGGATGAGGCTGACGGTGAAGTAGTCCGGGCCCGCCTCCACGACCGTGAGGCTGATGCCGTCGACGGTGATGGAGCCCTTCTCGACGACGTAGCGGGCGAGGTCGGCGGGGAGGGAGACCTTGACGATCTCCCAGTGCTCGGAGGGGGTGCGGGCCAGCACCTGACCGGTGCCGTCCACGTGGCCCTGCACGATGTGGCCGCCGAGGCGCGAGCCCACGGCGGTGGGGCGCTCCAGGTTGACGCGGGAGCCGACGCCGAGCGCGCCGAGGGAGGAGCGCCGGAGGGTCTCCTGCATGACGTCGGCGGTGAACTCGTCGCCCTCGTGCTCCACGACGGTCAGACAGACCCCGTTCACGGCGATGGAGTCGCCGTGCTGTGCGCCCTCGGTCACTACGGGGCCACGGAGCCGGAAACGGGAGGCGTCGCCGAGATTCTCGACGGCGGTGATCTCACCCAGCTCTTCGACGATTCCGGTGAACACTTCCCGGGTCCTCCTGCCTCAACGGGGCACGGACTCCGGGGCCTGTCGACGGACGACAGAATGTACGGGTGAACACACCGGGGCGACGCCGACAAGGCCCCGTCCGTCACGGACGGGACCAGATACGGCGGCGCGCACAGGTACATGCTCGCCCGCCGCGCACTGCCTCCCATCCGGACTTTAACCGTCGGTCCAGGAATTTCACCTGGTCAACCGGCCGCTGGAAGCGGACGGGTCGCGGACTATAACCGCCGGTTCGGACTTTCACCGACCCCGGAGTGCGCTGCTTCTGGTACACCGCCAGTGTGCCACGCCGGGTGGTGGTCCATACAGGGGAACTGTGTGGGGTGCCTCACAACCCATGTCGCTGGACTTCCCTGACAGCTCGTCATGTGCCCAACTGGGCCTCGGACCAGGGATCTTGACTTTGATCCAAACCTATTGACCCTAATGGTCTAGTCCTTTTAGGGTGCGATCGGGCCCGGTGGCGGTGACGACGGCCCTTGCCCGCCGCCGGGTCTCTCATCCGCGGTCCGGGGGCGCGAACAGCTCGTCCTGGGCGCGCTCCCGGGCGGTCAGCAGAGCGCCGCGCAGCACGGCCGCACCGCCGAGCGCGCTCGCCCGCACCTCGGTGGCGAGCGGGGACATCCCGCGCAGGCGGTCCTCTACGCGGGCGGCGAGCGACGCGCCGCCGGCCGCGCCGATCTCGCCGCCGAGGACTACGCAGCCGGGGTCGAGGACCGCGACGAGGGCGGCCACACCGAGGGCGATGCGGTCGGCGAGGGTGTCCAGGAAGTCGGGGTTCGGCTTGGTGGGTCGTCGGTTGTCTGCGGGTGCGTGGGGGCTGGTCGCGCCCACACGGCGGAGCCGCATATCGATACGCCCCGCGCCCCTGCGGGTCGCTACAGAGGTGAGCCGGGATGCCTCTGCCGCGATCGACGCGCTCGGCCCGTCCAGTTCCGGGCCGTGTTCGGCGGCCAGTTGGGTGATGGCCGCTGCCCCTACCAGTGAGTGGTAGCCGCCGGAGCAGTCCGTGGCGGAGGGGAGTGCGGTGGTGCCCGGTACCGGGAGGAAGCCGATCTCGCCGGCGCCGCCGGAGGCGCCGCGGCGCAGGCGGCCGTCGAGGACGACGGCGGCGCCGCAGCTGTGGCCCAGCCAGAGCAGGACGAAGGTGTCCCGGTCCCGGGCGACGCCCTCGCGCTGTTCGGCGAGGGCGGCCAGGTTGGTCTCGTTCTCGACGGTGACCCGGGTGTGCGGGAAGCGTTCCTGGAGGGTGGCGACCAGGCGGCGGTGCCAGGCGGGCAGCCCCGCCGAGTCGCGCAGGTCGCCCGTGGCCGGGTCGATGAGGCCGGGCGCGCCGATGCCGACGGTGTGCAGCCGCCCCTCGCCCGATCCCTCCGCCTCCTTCACTGCCCGCTCGACCAGCCCCACCGCCTGCTCGACGGCCGCCGCCTCCCCCGCCTCCGGCCCCACCGGTACCGCCCCCTCGGCCAGCACCTGTCCCACCAGGTCGGACACGAGTACCGAGACGCTTTCGGTGCGGACGTCGAGGGCGGCCAGGCAGGCGCGGCCGGCGACGATGCCGTAGAGCCGGGCGTTCGGGCCCCGGCGCTGTTCGCCGGACTCGCCGACGACCGTGATCAGACCGGAGGCGGTGAGCCGTTCGACGAGGTCGGCGACGGTCGGCCGGGAGAGCCCGGTGAGCTGTTTCAACTGCCCTGCCGTCAGCGGGCCTTCCTGCTGGAGCAGGCTCAGCGCGAGCCGGTCGTTGATGGCCCGGGCGGTGCTCGGTGATGCGGGCATGACGGGCATCCTCCCAGATCCGCGCGGCCCGGGACGGCCGCATATCTCTCTATCTATCAGGCAGGGTCCCTGATAGTTTACGGCCGAACAGCGGTACGGCGGAGACAGCGGGGCGGCACCCACCCGGGGAGGGGCAGGACCATGAAAGACGTGGGCTACGAGCAGCACGGGGTGAAGCGCGCGCGGTACGCCGTCGCGGCCGTGTTCACCGTGCACGGCGCCGTCACCGGCTCGTTCGCGACCCGGGTGCCCTGGATCCAGGAACATGCCGGGCTGGGCGCGGGGCAGCTCGGCTTCGCGCTCGCGTTCACCGCGTTCGGCGCCTCGTGCTCGATGCCGCTCGCGGGCCGGATCAGCCACCGGTTCGGCAGCCGTGCGGCACTGCGCGGGCTGATCGCGATGTGGACGGCGTCACTGATCCTGCCGTCCCTGGCGACGAACCTCTACACGCTGTGCCTGGCGATGTTCGTGTACGGCGCGAGCGCCGGCATGGCGGACGTGGTGATGAACGCGCTCGGCGTGGAGATCGAGCGGCTGCTGGACCGGTCGATCATGTCGGGGCTGCACGGCATGTGGAGCGCGGGCACCCTGGTCGGCTCGGCGGCGGGCACCCTCGCCGCGCACCTGGGCACGGACGCGCGGGTGCACTTCGCCCTGGCGGCGGCCGTGCTGACCGTGCTCGGTGTACTGGCCGCCGGCTGGGTCCTCGACATCCAGCCCGACGCGGACGAGGAGCCGCCGCCGCGGTTCACGCTGCCGCCCCGCTCGGCCCTGCTGATCGGCACGGTGGGCTTCTGCGCGGTGTTCGCGGAGGGCGCGAGCCTGGACTGGTCGGCGGTGTTCCTGCGGGACCGGATGGACAGTTCGGCCGGGCTCGCGGCGGCCACCACCACGGGGTTCATGCTGGCCATGGCGGTGGCCCGGATCAGCGGGGACGCGGTGGTGAACCGCTTCGGCGCGGTCCGCACCGTGCGGGCCGGGGGCGTGCTGGCCGCGTTCGGCGGTCTGCTGGTGGTGCTCGCCGGGAATCCGGCCGTGGCGATGACCGGGTTCGGGCTGATGGGGCTCGGTATCGCGGTCGTCGTACCGCTGTGCTTCGCGGCGGCCGGGCACGCCGGGCCGAACCCCAGTCAGGCGATCGCGGGCGTGGCGACGATCACCTACACCTCGGGCCTGATCGCACCCAGCCTGATCGGCGGGGTGGCCCAGGCGACCAGCCTGGTGGTGTCGTTCTGCCTGGTCACGGTGCTGGCGCTGGGGCTGGTGGTGTTCGCGGGCGTGCTGCGCGCCGGAGAGCGGGGCAGGCGGGCCGAGGTCAGTCCCGCGGCCGCAGCAGTGCCCGACCCGCGGCCCTGAAGCCCTCGCTCCAGGGGGCGGGGCGGAGCGTGGCCGCGTCCAGCCGGACCAGGACCCGGGTGCCCTGTGCGTAGGTGAGCGCGCCGTCCGCCGAGCAGAACCGGAAGCCGTAGGTGAGGCCGGTGGTGCCGAGCCGTTCCAGCCACAGGTGGACGGCATAGGTACCCGACCTGGTCACCGGGGCCTCGTAGCCGATCCGCAGTTCCCTGACCACGTTGCAGGCGTCCCCGGCGGTGGCCCAGTCGCCGTCGAAGCGGACGCCGTGCTCGTGCCACAGCTCGGTCCAGGCCCGCTCGACCAGCAGCGGGTAACGGGCGTTGTGCAGCATCCCGAGCGCGTCGAGGTCGTCGAAGTGGACGCTCACCGGCAGCAGTCGGCCGTAGGAGAGGGCGGGGGCGGGCAGGGCTTCGGCGGTCACGGGCGGGGCTCCTGAGCTTCGGGTACGGCACCCATCCTAAGCGAGCGCTCAGGAACCCCTCCGTGGGCACCCTCAGCCCGCGATCGAGTCCAGCTGCTCGGCGGCCGGCCGCAGCGCCCAGAGGTCGCCGCCGGGCGGTGCCTCCAGCCGTCGTACCGCCCGCCGGGCCGCCCGGTCGCCGGCGTCGGCCGCCGCGTGCACGACGTCGCTCGCCGCGTAGCGGTGGAACTCCAGCTCCGGGTAGGGCCAGGCGGCGGCCCCGGTCGCGGCGGGCAGCAGGTAGTCCACGGCCTGGGACAGGCTCTGCCCGTCCGGTCCCCGGTAGCTCCAGAGGTCCACCCCGACGTGCCGGCCGATGGCCGCGAGCCGGGTATAGGCGACCAGGTCGAAGGTGGAGTAGTGCCAGCTCCTGGTCCGGGAGAGCTCCTGCGGCTGGCTCCCGTCGGCCGCGATCTGCGGGTCGATCCGCCTGGCCCGCGCGTCCAGCACGGCCTTCTTCGCCAGCGCCTTGTCGCCGGTCGCGTAGGCGAGGGCGGCGAGCTGCATGTCGTAGAAGGTGCCGTGGTTGTTGGCGGCGGCGCCCTCCTCCTTGCCGAAGGCGCTGCTCTTCAGCCAGCCGAGGAAGTCGGTGTTCCAGCTCCGCATCCCGGCGCGGTCCCCTGCGCTCCAGCCGGGGGCGCCCGTGCCGAGGATGGCCAGGGCGTCGACCACGCTGGTGTACGACTGGGAGAAGTCGATGATGCCGATGGCCCGGCCGTCGTACTTGCACGGGATGAACTGGGCGTGGTTCAGGTTGGGGTTCATCCGGGTCGCGGGGTCCAGGAACCAGGTGCGCAGGACCTGCCCGGCCTTCTCCGCGTACTCGCGGCGGCCCGTGTAGTACCAGGCCAGGGAGAGGTCGTACGTCGAGTCGAAGACCTTCTCCACGTCCTGGCGGTCGGTGCCGCTGTCGACCTCGGGGTTGCGCTGCCCGTCGCGCTGGACGTAGGGGCAGCCCCAGGGGTTGTCGGCCGTGGGGGTGGTGGTGGGCCACCAGTAGGGGGCCTGGCTCAGGTAGTCGTGGACGTCCCCGCCGGGGGCGGGCTTCGGTTTGTCGACGACCGTCCAGGGGCCCTGGCCGAGCCAGGCGTCGGCGCGGGTGGTCAGGTCCTTGACGGCGCGCCTCAGTCGCGGGTCGCCGTGGTCGAGTCCGGCCCGGGTCCGCTGGAGGCGGGTGCCGTCGAGGACGGCGGTGTCCGGGGCCTTGGGCGCCCTCGCGGTCGCGTGGGCGGAGGGGACGAGGACGGCGCCGACGGCCGCCAGCGCCGTCAGGACGACGGCCACGCGGGATCTTCCACTCATCGAGCACTCCGATCGGACATCAGGCGTGGATCAGATACGTGAACTCAGTTCATGAGTAGGACCGTGCGAGCGTAGAACCGCGAGGTAGCCGTGACAATGGTGCGGACCAACTTCATGTACGAGGAAAGCGAAGCCCCACCATGGATCTCGGCGTCCGCTGGAAACTGCACGGCGACGGGCGCACGCCCGCGCCCGGAGCGGTGGTACGCCCCGACGAACGGCTCTCCTGGCCCCGCACCGTCGGGCTCGGCGCCCAGCACGTGGTGGCCATGTTCGGCGCGTCCTTCGTCGCCCCGGTACTGATGGGCCTCAACCCCAACCTGGCGATCATGATGTCGGGTGCCGCGACCGTGATCTTCCTGCTCGCGACCCGCGGCCGGGTGCCCAGCTACCTGGGCTGCTCCCTCTCCTTCGTCGGCGTGGCCGCCGTGATCCGCGCCCAGGGCGGCAGCAGCGCCACCGTGACCGGCGCGGTCTTCGTGGTCGGTGCCGTGCTGTTCCTGATCGGCCTGGCCGTGCAGCGCTTCGGCGCCCGGATCATCCACGCCACGATGCCGCCGATCGTCACCGGCGCGGTCGTGATGCTGATCGGCTTCAACCTCGCGCCCGTCACCGCCTCCACCTACTGGCCGCAGGACCAGTGGACCGCCCTGCTGGTGATGCTGTTCACCGCTCTGGCCGTCGTCTGTCTGCGTGGTTTCTGGTCACGCATCGCGATCTTCCTGGGCCTGGTCTTCGGGTACGTCCTGTCCTGGGCCCTCGACCGGATCTTCGGAAAGATCCACTCCATGAGCCCGAGCGGCCAGGTCACCGACCACTGGCGGCTCGACCTCTCCGGCGTCGGCAAGGCGGACTGGATCGGGCTGCCGACCTTCCACGGCCCGTCCTTCCAGTGGTCGGCGATCCTGGTCGCCCTCCCCGTCGTCATCGCCCTGGTCGCCGAGAACACCGGGCACGTCAAGGCCGTCGGCGAGATGACCGGCGACCCGCTGGACGACAAGCTCGGCACCGCCATCTCGGCCGACGGGGTCGCCTCGATGCTCTCCACCGCCGTGGGCGGCCCGCCCAACACCACCTACTCCGAGAACATCGGCGTGATGGCCGCGACCCGCGTCTACTCCACCGCCGCCTACTGGGCCGCCGCCGGCTTCGCGCTGCTCTTCGGCGTCTGCCCCAAGTTCGGCGCGGTGGTGGCGGCGATCCCGGGCGGGGTCCTCGGCGGCATCACCGTCATCCTGTACGGCATGATCGGCCTGCTCGGCGCCCAGATCTGGCTGCACGCCAAGGTCGACCTGCGCAACCCGCTGAACCTGGTCCCGGCCGCCGCGGGCATCATCATCGGCGTCGGCAACGTCAGCCTGAAGTTCACCGACACCTTCTCGCTGAGCGGCATCGCGCTCGGCACCCTGGTCGTCGTCATCGGCTACCACGCGCTGCGCGCCCTGGCCCCGGCCCACCTCAAGTCCACACAGCCGCTGCTGGACGAGGGCACCAGTTCCTACGACGACGACGCCAAGTCGTAGGCGTACGACGGGGTGAAGCTCCCGGCGGCGCCCTTGCAGCCGTCCGACTCCCCCGGCAGCTTCACCCACAGATAGGCGTCGATCCGCGCCTGACCGGTGTCGAGGGTGGGCGCCCGGCCGATCCGCCGCCCCGCCGGATCGCACCAGGCGCCGTTCGCCGGGGCGCCGTTGCCGTTGCGGCTGGTGTCGATCACCGCGCCGAGCGAGGCCGGTCCGCCGAGGGCGTCGAGGACCTGACGGTCGTAGGCGATCTCGTCCTCGGTGGTCTGGAAGTTGGCGACGTTGCTGAAGATCCCGGCGGCGGCCGTGGCGCCCGCCTGCCGCAGCAGGGCCGCCTGCCGGCCGGGCCGGTGCCAGCCGGAGTGACCGGCGTCGTAGTAGACCAGCGCCCCGGGGTCGGCCGCCTTCAGCACCCGGCCGGCGCGGGCCAGCGAGGCGAACCGCGCGGCGCGGTCGGCGGCGGAGAGGCAGTCCGCCTGGGCGACCGAGTCCGGCTCCAGGATCACGATCACCTCTCCGGAGCCCAGCCCCCGGGCGAAGGCGTCGATCCAGCCGTCGTACGCGGCGAGGTCCGGCGCCCCGCCCCGCGAGGCCCCGCCGCAGTCCCGGTCCGGGATCGCGTACGGCACCAGCACCGGCACCAGGCCCTGCGCGGAGGCCGCCGAGGTGACGGCGCGGACCCGGGAGGCGATGGCCGCCGGGGCGAAGTCGGCGAACCACACGGCGGCCGGCCGGTCGGCGATGCGGTTCCCGATGACGGCGGCGCGGGGATCGTCCGGGTGGGCCCGGACCCAGTCGGCGACCTGGGAGTCGGGGTGGCGGTAGAGCCGGGGCGTCCGCCGCTCCGCCACGGTGGGGGCGGGGCTCGCCGTGGTCCGCCGCGGGGACGCGGACGGTGCGGGCCGGACGGAAGGTGTCGCGGAGGCGGACGGTGCGGGGGCCGGCGGGGCCGACGTCGTCGCGTACGTCACCGCGGGCCGGTCCTGTCCCACGGCCGATCCGCCGGCCGCGCCACCGCGCTCCTCGCCGAGCGCCGAGAGCATCCCGGTCGCGGTACCGACGGCGACCACGGCCGAGGCGACGGCGAGCATGACCGCCCGCTTCCGCCCGTCCCGGCGCCGGGCGTGTGAGCCAGGCACGCTGTGCTCCCCCTCCCGCGCGACGGGTCCGTTCCCCCGTTCCGGGGAAGCGCCGGGCCCGTCGGCACGCGCGTCAGCCCAGGGCTGGGACCCTTCCCCCATGGCGCAGTCGGAACACCTCACCGCTCCGGTCGGCACCGTCGTCTCCCGGATGCGCGCCCTGGACGCGACCCTGCCCGAGCGGGACGGGATCGCGGTCTTCAACCGTGTCTACCTCGCCGTCACGGAGGAGGTCGAACGGCGCCTGGACGCGGGCCGGTTCGGTGATCCGAGAGCCGCCGAGACGCTGGACGTGCGGTTCGCGGAGCGCTACCTGGCCGCCGTGGACGCGGCGGAGGGCGACCGCCGTCCGCCCGCCTGCTGGCGGCCGCTGTTCCAGTTCCGCCGCCATCCCGGGGTACGACCACTGCAGTTCGCGCTGGCGGGCATCAACGCGCACATCGGGCACGACCTGGCGCTCGCCGTGGTGGACGCCTGTCGTACGCTCGGCTGCGAACCGGCGGACCTGGAGGACGAGTTCGACCGCGTGGGCGAACTCCTCGTCTCGCTGGAGGAGCGCATCCGCGAGGATCTGATGCCGGGCCCCGACCTGCTCCAGATCGCGGATCCACTGACCCATCTGCTCGGTTCCTGGAGCCTGGAGCGGGCGCGGGACGCGACCTGGTCGGCCGCGCGGGCGCTGTGGGCGCTGCGCCGGTTCGACGACCTGGTCGAGGAGTTCGCCGAACGGCTGGACGCGGCGGTCGGGTTGGCGGGCCGGATGCTGCTCACGCCGCTGCGCGACTGAGTTGGCCTGATCCGATCGGCGCCCGGGCCACCCCGGAATCCGTCGTGATCGTTCTACGTTGACGGCACGCACCCGACCGCAGAGGAGCACCGGTATGACGACCCGACTCGGCCTCAGCCTTCCCCAGATGCAGCAGTACTCCCTCGCCACCGACGTCACCGACGTGGCGCGCACCGCCGAACAGATCGGCTACGACAGCCTCTGGGTCTTCGAGCGGGCCCTGTTCCCGGAGCCCGCCACCCAGGGCCTGTACGGCATGGAGGGGGTGCCCTGGCCCGAGCAGTACCGGAGTGTGGCCGACCCGCTGGTCACGCTGAGCCTCGCCGCCGCGGTCACCGAGCGGGTCCGGCTGGGCAGCAGCGTCCTGGTGGCGCCGCTGCACATCCCCTTCCACCTGGCCAAGGCCCTGGCCACGCTGGACGCGGCGAGCGGCGGCCGGGTGATCGCGGGACTGGGTACCGGCTGGTCCCTGGACGAGTACGCGGCCAGCGCGATCCGGCCGTTCGAGGAGCGCGGGCAGGTGCTCGACGAACTCATCGAGGTGTGCCGCGCGGTGTGGGGCCCTGATCCGGTGCGCTACGACGGGCGGATCACGAAGATCGCCTCCGCCGTGGTCGGTCCCAAGCCCGCCCGGCCGATCCCGATCATGCTGGCCGCGAACAACAGGAGGGCGCAGCGCCGGCTCGTCGACCACGCGGACGGCTGGCTGCCGGTGGGCATGGGTGTCGAGCAGCTCGCCGCCCAGTGGGCGCAGTTGCAGGAGCTGGCGGCCGAGCGGGGCCGCACGGAACCGATCCAGACGGTCCTGCGGGTCAACACCACGTACACGCCGAAGGCCTACGACGGCGCGGACCGCCGCCCCTTCCAGGGCAGCGTCGAGCAGATCGTCGAGGACCTCGTCGCGCACGCGGCCGTCGGCCTGGAGGAGATCCTGATCGACCTCACCACCACCCCGCGCGACGCCCAGGAGCTCAAGGACGTCGCCGCCGAGGTGTACGAGAAGGCGCGGGCCGCCGGGGTCTAGTCCTCGGGGAGTTCGACCGGTGCGATGGCGTCGTAGACGTCGCCCGGGCCCGGGTTGGTCGTGTCGGTCGCTCCGCCGAAGTGGTGCATGACGCCCCAGACCGCGTTCAGCGCGGTCTGGACGGCGCCCTCGGCCCAGCCGGCCGTCCAGGAGATGTCGTCGCCGGCGAGGAAGATGCCGCGCTTGTCGGCGGGCAGCCGGTCCTGCATGAAGTGGGTGAACAGGCGCCGCTGGTAGCGGTAGTGGCCGGGCAGGTTGGCTTTGAACGCGCCCATGAAGTAGGGCTCGTTCTCCCAGGACACGGTCACCGGGTTGCCGATGATGTGCTTCCTGATGTCGACCTTCGGATAGATCTCGCCGAGCGACTTGAGCATGACCTCCATCCGCTCGTGCGCGGAGAGCGGGAGCCACTTCAGGCTGTCGTCGCACCAGGTGTAGGAGAGGCAGATGACGGCGGGCCTGTCGGGGCCGTCGTCGAGGAGGTAAGTACCGCGGGTCATCCGGTCGGTGAGCGTCATCGACATGACGTCCCGTCCGGTGTCCTCGTCCTTGTCCAGCCAGAACGGCCGGTCGACCGGCACGAACAGCTTCGAGGACTCCATGTAGTGGGTGCGCTCGATCGCGGTCCAGTGGTCGATCGGGAAGAGCGAGTCGTCGCAGGCGATCTTGGAGAGCAGCATCCAGGACTGCGCGGTGAAGATCGCGGCCTGGTAGGTGCGGATGTCGCCGTCCGCGTCGGTCACGGTGATCCGGTTGCCGGTGGTGCGGTGCAGCCGGGTCACGGCGGGCTTCGGCTCGCCGTTCTCGTGCAGCTTCGCGAGCGACGTCCCGTACGCCCAGTGCACGATCTTCTCCGGCTCGCGCTCCCAGAGCCGGACCGGGAGCTGCTGGCTGCCGCCGACGATGCCGCGGTGGTGGTCGTCGGCCTCGGTGTAGACGACTCGCAGGATCTCCAGGATGGAGTTGGGGAAGTCGGTGTCCCAGCCGCCGGTGCCGAAGCCGACCTGGCCGAAGATCTCCCGGTGCCGGAAGGACCTGAACGCCTCGGAGTCGCAGAGGAAGCCGTAGAAGGTCTGGTTGTCGAGCTTCTCGACGAGCTTCGCCCAGATCTCGCGGATGCGCGGCACGTCCCGCTCGCGCATGGCGCGGTTCATGTCGGAGAAGTCGGCGCCCTCGTCGAGGCACTTGTTCCAGGCGGCGGCGACATCACGGTAGACCTGCGGCAGGTCGTCGACGGTCTCGGCGTAGTGCGACTCCCCCTTGAGGTCGACCACCGTCGAAGGGGTGGTCTCCGCGAGCGGGTTGGGGAACGGCCGGGTCTGAAGTCCCACCAGGTCGATGTAGTGCTGGAGGGCGGTGGAGGAGGGCGGGAAGCGCATCGCGCCCATCTCGGCGGTCAGTTCGGGGTCGCAGCCCTCGAAGCCGACGGTCCGCAGCCGCCCGCCGATCTCGTCGGCCTCGTAGACGACCGGCTTCAGGCCCATCTTCATCAGCTCGTAGGCGGCCACGATGCCGGACAGGCCGCCGCCGATGACCGCGACCTCCGTGCCGTGCCCCGTCGCCGGGATCTGGCCGAGGCCCGCCGGGTGGGCGAGGAAGTCGTCGTACGCGTAAGGGAAGTCCGGGCCGAACATGGTGATCGGCGGCTGCTGCTCGTCTGCGTGCTCGACGGCGTTGGGCACGGTGGACGTCATGGGGTACGGACTCCTTGCGACATGCGAAAAGAACGCGGGAAGACGACGGGAAGAAGAGCGGCGGGGAAGAGCGGGGGAAGGTCAGGACAGGGACCCGTAGAGGCCGGGGCGGCGGTCCTTCAGATACGGGTTCGCCTCGCGGGAGGCGGCGAGGAGGGCGGGGTCGACGTCGGCGACGACGAGTTCCTCGCCGCGGCCGGCGCGGACCCGGGCGACCCCGTCCGGTCCGGCCAGCGTGGACAGCCCGAAGAACTCGAACTCCCCTTCGTGGCCGACCCGGTTGGCGTAGGCGACGTACATCTGGTTCTCCCAGGCCCGCACCGGGACCAGGGACTCGGCGACCAGCTGGAACGGGTGCATGTTCGCGGTCGGCACGAGGAGCAGGTCGGTGCCGGCCAGGGCGTGGGCGCGGACCAGCTCCGGGAACTCGACGTCGTAGCAGATCATGATCCCGACGGTGAGGCCGCCGAGTTCGGCCTGGACGACCGGCTGGTCGCCGGGGGTGTAGTGGTCCCGCTCGAAGCCGCCGAAGAGGTGGGACTTGCGGTAGTTCGCGAGCCGGGTGCCGTCGGCGGAGATCAGCTGGGCGGAGTTGTGCACGGCCTCGCCGTCGCGCTCCGGGTATCCGTAGACGACCGCCAGACCGTGCCGGTGGGCCAGCTCGGCGACCGCGTCCGCGCTGTCGCCGTCGGCGGGCTCGGCGAGGTGGGCGATGTCGTCGCCGATCGCGTAGCCGGTCAGGAACATCTCCGGGGCGACGAGCAGCGCGGCGCCCGCGGCGGCGGCCCGGCCGGCGGCCTCGTCGAGCACCTTGAGGTTCTCGACGGTGGAGCCGGGGCGGCCGGAGCTCTGGAGCAGGGCGGTGCGCATGCTGGTCCTCACCGGGTACGGAAGGGGGTCTGGGGGCCAGTTAGACGGTACGGTCGGCGGGCCGGACCGGACAAGAAGGACCTGTTGCGCGTCGGCGAGCGGTTCATTGCGTGATGCGGCCGTCCGGCGGCGATTCGTTGCGCGGGGTCAGAGCTCCCGCAGCCGCTCCACGATCACCTTCAGCAGCTCGGGGTCGGCGGCGGGGCCCGCCGGTTCCAGCCGGCGGGGCTCGTCGATCCGGACCAGGCCGGCTTCGGCGAGATCGCCGAGCAGTACGCGGACGACGGTGAGCGGCAGGTCGGCGTCCGCGGCGAGCTCGACGACCGGGCGGGCCCCGCGCCGCACCAGGGCGAGCAGGGCGGCCCGGGCGTGGTCGAGGTCCGGCTGGGTCGCGTCCGCCTCCACCGCCGTGACCTGCGACATCAGGTCGATGGCCTGTCGGCCGGAGGGTTCGGTACGGCCCCGGGTGACGGTGTAGGGGCGGACGAGCGAGCCGGTCTCGTCCTCGTACCAGTGCTCGTCGCTCACCGCGGTGTCAGGGGGCCGAGCGGACGGCCGCGTCCAGGTGGCGGCCGAGGCGGCGGACGAGCAGGGCCATCTCGTGGGCCAGCTGGCCGACGTCGGTGCGGACGTCGCTGAGGACGGCGAGCCGGCTGCCGTGCCCGGCCGGGGTGACGAAGAGGTAGGCGTCGTCGAGCATCACCATGGTCTGCCGCACCTCTCCGGCGCCGAACCGCTCCCCCGCCGACCGGGCCAGACTGTGGAAGCCCGAGCACACGGCCGCGAGATGTTCGATGTCCCGGCGCCGCATGCCGTCGGTGTGGCTGAGCGGCAGCCCGTCGGCGGTGAGCAGCACGGCCTGCCGGACGTGGTCGGTCCGGGCGACGAGATCGTCGAGCAGCCAGCCGAGGCCGGTACCGGGCTGGACGCCGGGCGCTGACGCGGTTTCGGCGGGTTGGGGTCGGTCGTCACTGGTCATGGTCGGCGCGCGTCCTCTCCTCGGTGTGGTCCGGCTCCTCGGGTCCGGCCGGCAGTCCTCTGCGCCCCCGGTCCAGGCCGCGCTGGAAGGCCCCGAACACCGCCCGCATCTCGTCGGCGTCCAGGTCGCGCGTCTCGCCCGCGGCCCGCTCCGTGCGCAGCTCGGGGGCGAGGGAGGCCTGGCGGGTGCGGGTGGGCAGGGGCGGGGTCGCGCCGGGGGCGCGGTCCGCCGACGGACCCGGCACCGGCCTGTGCCCGAACCCGCTGTCACGGGACGGCTCGGCGGCCGGCGCCCCGCCGTACGACGACAGCGCGCCGGCCGCCGAGCCGTCCCGTCGGCCGCTCTCCGGTTCGACATCCGCCAGCACCGCCTCCGGCAGCAGCACCACGGCCGTCGTTCCCCCGTACGGGGAGTCCCGCAGGGTCACCTCGATGCCGTGCCGGGCGGCGAGGCGGCCGACGACGTAGAGGCCGAGGCGGTCGTGGCGGGTGGGGTCGAAGGCGTCGGGGGCGGTGAGGGTGCGGTGGGCCTCGGTGAGCTGCTCGGGATCGAGGCCGAGTCCCCGGTCGTCGATCTCCAGGGTGAAGCCGTGGCCCACCCGGGCCGTGCGCAGGGTGACCCGGGTGTGCGGCGGCGAGAACACCGTGGCGTTCTCCAGCAGCTCGGCGACCAGGTGCACGACGTCGGCGACGGCGTCCGCGGCCACACCCACCTCGGGCATCGGCGGCACCACGACCCGGGTGTAGTCCTCGATCTCGCCGACCGCAGAGGAGACCACGTCGGCGATCGGCACCGGCCGCCGCCAGCGCCGTCCGGGGGTGGCGCCGGAGAGGATGATCAGGCTCTCCGCGTGCCGGCGCATCCGGGTGGTCAGGTGGTCGATGTGGAACAGCTCGCCGAGCACGGCCGGGTCGTCGGTGCGCCGTTCCAGCGTGTCGACGAGTTTCAGCTGGCGGTGGACGAGGGCCTGGTTGCGCCGGGCGATGTTGAGGAGGACCGCGAACAGGCCCCGGCGCAGCGTGGCCTGCCGGACGGCGGCCTCGACGGCGGCCAGCCGGGCCCGGTTGAACGACCGGCCGACGTCGCCGATCTCGTCGTCCCCGGCCTCCCCGGCGGCCAGCGGCGGTGCCTCGGTGACCGCGTCCACGTCCTCGCCGGCGCTCAACCGCTCCATCAGCGCGGGCAGTTGGCGGGCCGTCAGCACATCGGCCGCGTCCCGCAGGAGCTCCAGCCGGCGTGAGATGCGCCGGGCCCCGCGCACCGCGAACCAGAGCGAGAGGCCCACGGCCGCCAGCCCGGCCACGCCGACGACGGCCGCCTTGGCCAGCTCGCGATAGGCGAAGGCCCGGCCGCGTGCGGCGGAGTTCTCGGCCGACCGGGTGCACAGCAGCATGTACCGCTTGACGGCTCGGTCGGTGGTCGACCGCCAGGTGTCCGCGGCGACGGCCGCCCCGGCCCGGTCGGCGCCCGCCCGCAGCAGGGCGTCCTCACCGCGCACCAGCGAGCGGTGCAGCTCGCCGCCCTGGAAGGTCTCGAACAGCGTCCGGGAGTCCGACGGCAGGTCGGGGACGTAGGTCCGTTCGAAGACGCGGCGGTCCTCGATCGTCGCGGTGAGGGTGTCGTACTGCCGGTCGGTGAGCCGTCCGGCGGCCCGCGCCCCGGCGACCAGCGCGTCCTCGCGGGAGACGAACTCCCGTACCCGCACCAGCTCGACGACGACCTGCGACTCCCGGGCCAGCTGTCCGGCCTGGAGGGCGGTGAGGGTGGACTCGACGTCGAAGCCGGGCTCCACGAGGGCGCTGTAGTCGGCGACGGCGGTGTCCCAGGAGATCGTCCGGGACAGCACCCGCGCGCGCAGGCGCTCCAGCCCGTCGGTGGCGGTCACCATCGCGTCCAGGGACTGGCGCTGGCGGTCCGTCAGGCGGCCCCGGTCGCCGTCCCGGACCGCGTCCCGCATGGCGTCCACCGCCCGGTCGGTGCGCCGCTGCTGGGCGAGCAGGCCGGTGGCGGTCGCCGTGTCGGGGCGGGCGCCCAGGTAGGCCGCCGACAGCCGCCGTTCGATCTGGATCTGCCCCACGGCGGTGTCGACGGGGGTGCCGAAGTCGTCGTACACCCCCTGGATCCGGATCAGCGCGCGCAGTTCGGCGGTGACGGACACCATGGCGAAGCTCCACAGTGCCGTCAGCGCGACGGCCGGGGCGAGGGCGAGCGCCACGATCCGCGCGCGGACGGTGGTGGGTCGGCCTACTGGCCAGCGCATGGGTTACCTGCCGGTGTTACCAGTCAGTAAGGAGGGCTGGCACAACCTACGGGATCCCCACCACGACCGCAATGGTTGCCCCAGGTAACCCCGAGTAACCCCGGGCTACGGCTCGACGGCGAACGTGGTGACGACGGCCGCGTGGTCGGAGGGCCAGTCGTTGTCCGCCACGTCGGGCCAGGGCGCCGGGTCTCCGCTCACCCAGGTCCGGGAGTCGACCACGCGCAGCCCCCTGTGCAGCACGTAGTCGATCCGGTCCTGCGGCTCCGTCCGCCCGCTGCCGTCCTCGTGCACGGGGTGGATCGGCGACCAGGTGTGCCCGGGCGCGGCGGCCGGGTCGGGGTGCGCCTCCCGGTAGGAATCGCGGAACCCGGCCTCCTCGGCGGCCCTGGTCACCGGCCACTCGACCGCCGCCCAGTCCAGATGGGACGGGCAGTTGAAGTCGCCCGTGAGGACCACGGGTACGCCGGTCGTCCCGATCCGGCGCAGGGTCTCCCGCATCTGTCCGAGCCGTACGTCCTCGTGGGCGGCCAGCTCGTCCGCGCCGAGCCCGTCGAAGTGGAACTCGTAGGGCCCGTACGGCGTGTAGTGCAGATGCGCCGTCCAGATCTCCACCTCGCGGCCCGGCCGGACGGCGATCCGCACCCCGGCGGCCCCGTAGAAACCGACGCCGGGGTCGCCGAGCCGGGCGGTGACCGGATACCGGCTGATGATCCCGAGGTTCTCCCCCGCCGTGTGGTGGTGCCAGCCGAGCGCCTCGGCGAGTTCCCGGGCGCTGGTCCCGGCGGTCTCCTGGAGGCCGACGACGTCCACGCCCGCGTCGAGGATCACCTTGACCTGCTTGGCGCGGTGGTCGTCGATCCGGCTGCCGCCGAGCCACAGGTTCCAGGACATGACCCGCAGTTCCGGTGCGACCATCCCGCTCAGCTCCTTCGGGGTGACCCCGACGAGGGTGTCCCGGACGGTCCGGCCGGGTGCGCCGCCTATCGGCGCGAGCGAGGGCACGGCGAGGACCGCGCAGCCGGCCGCCTCGGCGGAGGCGACCCCGGTCTCGGTGTCCTCGACGGCCACACAGGCCGCCGGGTCGACGCCGAGCGCGCGGCAGGCGGCGAGGTACGGGTCGGGGGCGGGCTTGGTGCGGCCGGTGTCGTCGGCGGTGACCGAGACGGCGAACCGGCCGGCGCCGAGGGCGTCGAGCACGAGGGCGGCGACCGCGCGTGGGGACGCGGTGACCAGGGCGGTGGGGACGCCGGCCGCGGCGAGCGCGTCCAGCAGGTCGAGGGCGCCGGGGCGGGGCACGATTCCGGTGCGGACGCGGTCCGCGAACTCCCGGTGCAGCTCGGCCGCGAGACCGGCGGCCGGCCGGTCCGTGGCGGCGGCGAGCCAGTCGGCGGTGTGCTCCACCGGGCGGCCCAGCACCTCCGGCTCGTCGGCCTCGGTGAGCGGCCGCCCGGCGACCTGTTCCACCGCCTCCCACCACAGCCGCTCGGTGTCGACGAGCGTTCCGTCCATGTCGAACAGGACGGCCTGGAGCGGGAGCCGGAGGTGGGGGGTCACGTTGTTGTCATTCCTCACTGCTGGGCTTCCGGACACTGCGTCGCCTGGGGGCACGGCTTCCGGACGCTTCGGGACTTCTGGACGCGTACTTCCGCACGCGTAACTTCTGCACGCGTTACTTCTGCACGCGTTACTTCTGGGCACGTTCCGCCACGAGCACCGGCCGCTCGGGCAGCGACACGCTCACGGCGGATCCGGCGCCCAGTTCGGCGGCCTCGTGGGCGGGCAGGTCGGCCTTGGCCTCGGTGCCGTCGGCGAGCCGTACGGTGACCCGGACGACCGCGCCCAGGAAGGCGGTGGCGACGACGGTGGCCGTACCGGACCCGTCCCCGCGCACCTGGACCGCCTCGGGCCGTACGAGCACGTCGACCTCGCTCGCGGCCGGCACCTCTCCGTCGACCGGCAGCCGCTGCCCGAGCACCTCGACCGAGCCGTCCTGGACCGTCCCCGGGATCCGGCTCATCGTGCCGACGAACTCGGCGACGAACGCGGTGGCCGGACGGCCGTACAACTCGGCGGGTTCCGCGCACTGTTCGAGCCGCCCGGCGCGCATCACGGCGACCCGGTCGGCGATGGACAGCGCCTCCTCCTGATCGTGCGTCACGAACAGGGTGGTGATGCCGAGTTCCTGCTGGAGCCGGCGGATCTCCTCGCGGAGCGAGAGCCGCACCTTGGCGTCGAGCGCCGACAGCGGCTCGTCGAGCAGCAGCACCCGGGGCCGCAGCGCCAGGGCACGGGCGAGCGCGATGCGCTGCTGCTGGCCGCCGGAGAGCTGGTGCGGGAACCGCTCCCCCTTGTCTCCGAGCCCGACCAGCTCCAGCAACTCGGCGGCCCGGGACCGGCGTTCGGCCGACCCCACCTTGCGCATGCGCAGTCCGAACGCCACGTTGTCGACGGCGTTCAGATGCGGGAAGAGGCTGTACGACTGGAAAACCATCCCGGCGTCCCGGCGGTGGGCCGGGACCCGGGTGACGTCCTCGCCGTCCACCAGCACGGCGCCGGAGTCGGGGTGTTCGAACCCGGCGAGCATGCGCAGGGCGGTGGTCTTGCCGCAGCCGGACGGGCCGAGCAGGGCCAGGAACTCCCCCGGCCGCACGGTCAGGTCGAGTCCGTCGAGGGCGACGGTGGCACCGAACTCCCGCCGCAGGCCGCGGAATTCGACGGTGGCTGCCTTGGTGGACGCCTTCTCAAGCGTGCTGACACTCATGGTTCATCCCCGGGAGGAAGCGGTTCGGTCACGGCCGCCGGCACCGGCGAGCGCGAGGAGGAGGGCCCAGGTCACCAGGAGACTGAGCACGGAGACGGCGACGGACATCTGGGCCTGCGAGCCGCCGACGTTGTAGATCCACACCGCGAAGGGCTGGTAGCCCAGCAGCCGGGCGACGGTGAACTCGCCGAGCACCAGGGCCAGGGTGAGGAAGGACGCGTTGAGCAGCGCGCCGCGCAGGTTGGGCAGGACGGCCCGGACGAGCGCCTGCGGCCAGGAGGCACCGCAGCTCCGCGCGGCCTCGACCAGGGTGCGCACGTCGATCGCGCGCAGCCCGGCGTCCAGCGCCCGGTAGACGAAGGGCAGCGCCATCACGACGTAGGCGAGGACCAGCACGACCGGGAAGGTCGGGTTCTGGACGGCGACGAACGTCTCGAACAGCGGGGTCCTGGACAGATGGTCCGGTCCCCACTTCAGCACGGTCACGATGCCGGCCACGAACGCGATCGGCGGCACCACCAGCGGCAGCGAGCAGACGATCTCGACGACCGGACGCAGCCTGGGCGCGCTGAGCCGCAGGGCGACCACGGCCGGCACCATCAGCAGCAGTACGACGGCGATGGTGGCGACGGCCAGCTCAAGGGAGAGCAGCAGGCTGGAGACGAATCCGTCGGCGGAGACGATCTGGGTGTAGGCGTCGAAGGTGATGCCCTGGCCGGGCACGTCCACCGTGAAGAGGACCGAGGCGCCCAGCGGGACGAGGAAGTAGAGGGCGGCCAGGCCGAGGACGGCCCAGCGCCAGGGGGTCAGGCGTCGAGCCATCGGGCGCTCCGTCGTTGCAGGGGCAGGTACACCGCCATCACCAGTCCCGCCACCAGCACCATGTCCAGGCTCAGGGCGAGGGCCACGTTCTCCTGGCCGACCAGGACGTTGCCGGAGAGGGCGTCGGCGATCTGCAAGGTGACCAGCGGGACCGCGCTGCCGACCATCGCGGCGGCGGTGGCGTAGGCGGCGAAGGCGCTGCCGAAGAGCAGCACGAACCCGCCGAGCAGCGAGGGCGCGAGGACCGGCAGGGCCACGAACCGCCAGTACTGCACGCCGGTCGCGCCGTTGTTCCGCGCGGCCTCCCGCCACTGCACCCGCAGGCCGTCCAGGGCCGGGGTGATGGTGAGGACCATCAGCGGGATCAGGAAGTACAGGTAGACGAGGACCAGACCCCAGAAGCTGTAGAGGTCCCAGCCGTGGTCCGCGAGGTGCAGATGCACGGTCAGCACACCGGCGTTGCCGAGGGTCGCGACGAACGCGAACGCCAGCGGCACACCGCCGAAGTTGGCGAGCACACCGGAGGCGGTGAGCACGGCCTCGCGCAGCGCCCGGGAGCGCGAGCTGACCACGGCCTGCGCCAGCGGCAGCCCGAGGACGGCAGCGATGACGGCGGAGAGCGCGGACAGCTTCACACTGCCGACGAGGGCGGTGAGGTACGGCCCCTGCAGCGAGTCGCTGAGATTGCTCGCGGTGTACGAACTCGCGCCGCTGGTCGGGTCCTTGACCGTGAAGGCGCCGTTCAGCATGGCCACGGCCGGCAGCCCGAAGGCGACGGCCGTGAAGGCGAGCAGCGGGACGACGGCGAGCCAGCCGGGGACACGGCGCCGCCGCTTCTGGGAAGCGGCGGACGCCGTGTCGGCCCGCGTGAGCGTGGTCGTCATCCGGAGACGGCCTTCGACCAACCGGACGAGAGGACCGTCTTGGCCTTGTCCTGCTGGGCCTCGGTCGGGAAGGACGGGGTGCCGGTGACCGCGGGGAGCTTGGCGGCGGCGGTCTTGTCGAGCGTGCCGGCCTTCTCCATCGAGGACATCAGGACCGGGCGGGCGTAGCCCTTGAGCCACAGGTTCTGGCCCTCGGCGCTGTACAGGTACTCCTGCCACAGGCGGGCGGCCGCCGGGTGCGGGGCGTCCTTGTTGATGGCCTGGGAGTAGTACTGGGCGTACTGGCCGTCGCTCGGGATCGACACCTTCCAGTCCACGCCCTTGGACTTGAACTCGTCGGCGTAACCGGCGTTGAGGTAGTCCCAGTCGATGGAGATGGGCGTCTCGCCCTTCTCGACGGTGGCCGGGGTGGACTCGACGGGCGTGTAGTTGCCGTTCTTCTTCAGCTCGGCGAAGAAGTCCAGGCCGGGCTGGATGTCGTCGAAGGAGCCCTTGTTGGCGAGCGCCGCCGCGTACACGCCGCCGAAGGCCGAGCCGGACTTGGTCGGGTTGCCGTTGAGGGCGACCTGTCCCTTGTACTGCGGCTTCAGCAGGTCGGCGAAGGTCGTCGGGCAGGTCTTCACCCGCTTCGCGTCGCAGCCGATGGAGATGTAGCCGCCGTAGTCGTTGTACCACTGGGCCTTCGGGTCCTTCTGACCCTCGGCGATGTCGTCGTAGGAGGTGACCTTGTACGGCGCGAGCAGCCCCTGCTGGGCGGCGCTGAGCGCGAACGAGGAACCGAGGTCCAGGACGTCCGGCGCCCGGTCCTGGCCCTTGCGCGAGGTCACGGCGTTGATCTCGTCCTGGCTGGAGCCGTCGGGGCTCTCGTCCTCGATCTTGATGCCGTACTTCGCCTTGAAGCCGTCGATGATGGCACCGTAGTTCGCCCAGTCGCGGGGCACGGCGATGATGTGCAGCGTGCCCTCCTTCTTGGCGGCGGCGATCAGCTTGTCCATCCCGCCGAGGTCGGCGGCGGAGGTGGCGGTGGCGGCGCTCTTGCCACCGGACGTGGTGGACGACGCGTTGTCGGGAGCGGCGCCGCAGGCGCTCAGGGCGAGCGCGGCAACGGTGGCGAGGGAACCGCCGAGGAGGGCGGTTCTCGGCAGGGACACGGTCACGGTCTCTCCAGGGAGTACGCACGAGGGTGGGTGGCGCTTGGGGTGGCGCCGAGCGAACTTGTCTGAACAAGTTGGCCCTAGTACGCCCGCCGTGGGTTTCCCCTTCATGAACGGCGACGAAACTCCAGCCCCTGATTCCCTGCACAATCCAGGCCGGGTATGGGCTGACACGAATCACCTGGGAACGTCGATTAGGCTGGTCACGCTGTGCACAGTCGCCGACTCAGAGGGGAAGTATGACGGCGCGACACGAGGAGATCGCCGACGAGCTGCGGCAGGCCATCGACCGCGAGGAGTACACCGTCGGCAGTCGACTGCCCTCGGAGACGGAGCTCGCCGCGCAGTACGGCGTGTCCCGCGGCACGGTCCGCCAGGCCGTCGCCGCGCTCACCGCCGAGGGGTTGATCGGCTCCCGCCAGGGCGCCCGCCGGGTGGTGCTGGCCAGCCGCCGCAGCCAGAGCTTCGCGGAGCTGCGCAGTTTCGCGCAGTGGGCGAAGGCGATGGGCCGCGAGGCGACGGGCCACGTGGTGGCCCAGGAGTACCGGCCCGCCGCGCAGGAGGACGCCGTCCGCCTCCAACTGGTCGCCGGCACGCCGGTGCTGCATGTCCTCCGGGTCCGCGGCCTGGACGGCGAGCCGGTGTTGCTGGAGCGCACGGTGTACGCGGACTGGATCTCCCCGGCGGTCGAGTCGATAGAGCCCGAGTGCCCCTCGGTGACCCAACGCCTTTACGAGGACAAGGGGTTGGTCTTCGCCTACGGCGAGCACGTCATCGACGCGGTGGCCGCGGGCGCGCAGGACGCCGAGCTGCTGCGGGTACGCCGGACGAGTCCGCTGCTGCGGGTGCGCCGGGTGACGACGACGCGCGAGGGCCGCCCGGTGGAGTGGTCGGACGACCGGTACCGGTCCGACGCGGTCAGCTTCAGCGTGCACAACTCCATCGGCAGCAACGCGCTGTCGCGGAAGACCGCGGAGTAGGGGGTGGGGGTGGGCTCAAGCGGGACCGGCTGAGCCGCTTTTAGGGGCGCGGGGAACTGCGCGGCCAGCCCCCACGCACCCGCACCCGGCACCGGACCGGCACCCCCGCCCCCTACCCCGTTCTCACCCCGGCGCCCCCGAAGAGAACCGGCGCAGCAACGGCGACAGCACCAGTACCGACTTGGTCCGTTCCACGAACGGCTCGCCGGCGATCCGCTCCAGCACCCGCTCGAAGTGACGCATGTCGGACGCGAAGACCTGCACGACCGCGTCGGCCTCGCCGGTGACCGTCGACGCGGCCACCACCTCCTGGTACCGCTCCAGCCCCCGCTGGATCGTCTCCGGAGAGGTGTTGCGCCGGCAGTAGATCTCGACGAACCCCTCCGTCTCCCAGCCGAGGGCCGCCGGATCGACCCGCACGGTGAAACCCGTGATCGCTCCGGTGGCGCGGAGCCGGTCCACGCGCCGTTTGACGGCAGGCGCGGACAGGCCGACCAGTTGCCCGATGTCCGCGTAGGAGCGGCGGGCGTCCTCGGCGAGGGCGTGCACGATGCGTTCGTCGAGATCGTTCAGCAAGGGGTCGTTCAGCTCTCAGGTGTTGCAAGACGGGACCGGCGATAGCCGTATACGAAGTAGAACACGAGCCCGGCCGCCATCCAGACACCGAAGACGACCCAGGTGACGGCCGAGAGGCTGCCCATCATCCAGACGCAGAAACCGAGGCCCAGCGCGGGCAGCAGCGGGGACAGCGGGACGCGGAAGGTGCGGGGCATCTCGGGGCGGGTCCGGCGCAGCACGACCACCGCGATGTTCACCAGGCCGAAGGCGAACAGGGTGCCGATGCTGGTGGCGTCCGCCAGCTGGCCCAGCGGGATCGCGGCGGCCAGCACCCCGCAGAACACGGAGACGATCACGGTGTTGGCCCGCGGCGCGCCCGTCTTCGGGTGGATGCGGGCGAACACCTTCGGCACGAGCCCGTCCCGGGACATCGCGAAGAGGATGCGGGTCTGGCCGTAGAGCACGGTCAGTACGACGCTGGCGATGGCGACGACCGCGCAAGCGGCCAGCAGCGTCCCCCAGAAGCTCTGGCCGGTCACGTCCCGCATGATCTGGGCGAGGGTGGCCTCGGAGCCGGCGAACGTGCGCCACGGCCGCGCGCCGACGGCGACTGCCGCGACGAGGACGTACAGCGCGGTCACGATGACCAGCGACAGCATGATGGCCCGGGGCAGGTCGCGCTGCGCGTCCTTCGCCTCCTCGCCGGCCGTGGAGGCGGCGTCGAAGCCGATGTACGAGAAGAAGAGCGTCGCCCCGGCCGCGCTGACCCCGGCCATGCCCAGCGGCATGAAGTGGGCGTAGTTGCCGGACCTGAAGCCCATGAAGCCGATGGCGCAGAACAGCACCAGCGCGGCGATCTTCACGCACACCATGACCGTGTTGGCGCGCGCCGACTCCTTGGCCCCGCCGAGCAGGAACACCATCGCGAGCAGGACGACGATCAGCGCGGGCAGGTTGAAGACGCCGCCGTCGCCGGGCGGGGCCGACAGGGCCTGCGGGATGGTGACGCCGATCGTGCCGTCGAGCAGCTCGTTGAGGTACTCGCCCCAGCCGACGGCGACCGCGGCCACCGAGACGCCGTACTCCAGGAGCAGGCACCAGCCGCAGACCCAGGCGACCAGCTCGCCCATGGTCGCGTACGCGTACGAGTACGAGGAGCCGGCGACCGGGATGGTGCCGGCCAGCTCGGCGTAGGAGAACGCGGAGAAGAGCGCGGTCAGCCCGGCGATCACGAAGGAGAGCGTGACGGCCGGGCCGGCCTTGGGGACGGCCTCGCCGAGCACCACGAAGATGCCGGTGCCGAGGGTGGCCCCGATGCTGATCATGGTCAGCTGCCAGAGCCCGAGCGAACGCCGAAGCGATCCGCCCTCGCCCTGTCCGCCCTCCGCGACCAGCCGTTCCACCGGTTTCCGGCGCATGAGCCGGGCGCCGAGGGACGGGGGGACGTCGGTTCGTGGGGGTGCGCCTTGGCCTTGGTCGAGCACGCGCGGCTCCTTCGTCGCTGCGGGTGAGGGCGGCCGGAACCGGCGGCGCCCCTCCCGCAGGGCCCCACCGAGCGGGGTCCCGGCCACGCCACGTACAGCGCACGACCCTATGAGCCGACACTTCACGGACGTAATGCAGCAACCTTGCCCATATACGCAAGATCGTTGCGTCCACGGCGGCGACGCGAACTTTCATTGCACGGCGCCCCCGGCGGAGCCTTTAGCTCCAGCTGGCGTGCAGCGGCTTGCCCTCGGCGTAGCCGGCCGCGCTCTGGATGCCGACGATCGCCTTGTCGGCGAACTCCTCCAGGGATCCGGCGCCCGCGTAGGTGCACGACGACCGCACGCCCGCGATGATCGAGTCGATCAGGTCCTCCACCCCCGGCCGGGCCGGGTCGAGGTACATCCGGGAGGTCGAGATGCCCTCCTCGAACAGCGCCTTGCGGGCCCGGTCGTAGGCCGACTCCTCGGACGTGCGGTTGCGCACCGCACGCGCGGAGGCCATGCCGAAGGACTCCTTGTACAGCTGCCCGTCGGCGTCCTGCTGGAGGTCGCCCGGCGATTCGTAGGTCCCCGCGAACCAGGATCCGATCATCACGTTGGACGCGCCGGCGGCGAGCGCCATCGCCACGTCGCGCGGGTGGCGGACACCGCCGTCGGCCCATACGTGCTTGCCGTACTTCCTCGCCTCGGCCGCGCACTCCAGGACCGCCGAGAACTGCGGGCGGCCGACGCCGGTCATCATGCGGGTGGTGCACATGGCGCCGGGGCCCACGCCGACCTTGATGATGTCCGCGCCCGCGTCGACGAGGTCCTTGACGCCCTCGGCGGAGACGATGTTGCCGGCCACGATCGGGACTCGCGGGTCGAGGTCGCGGACCAGCTTGATCGCGTTGATCATCGATTCCTGGTGGCCGTGCGCGGTGTCGATGACGAGCGTGTCGACGCCCGCGTCGAGGAGCTGCTTGGCCTTGTCCACGAAGTCGCCGTTGATGCCGACGGCGGCGGCGATGCGCAGCCGGCCGTCGGCGTCGGTCGCCGGGGTGTACAGGGTGGCGCGCAAGGCGCCCTTGCGGGTGAGGATGCCGGCGAGCTTGCCGTCGCGGTCCACGGCCGGGGCGTAGCGGCGGTTGGCCCCGTCGAGCTTGTTGAACGCCTCGCGCGGGTCGATGTCCGCGTCGATCAGCAGCAGGTCACGGGACATGACCTCGGCGAGCTGGGTGAAGCGGTCGACACCGGAGAGGTCGCGGTCGGTGACGACACCGACCGGGCGGCCGTCCTCGTCGACGACGACACCGGCGTTGTGCGCGCGCTTGGGCAGCAGGGCCAGCGCGTCGGCGACGGTCTGGTGCGGGGCGAGCACGATGGGGGTGTCCAGCACCAGGTGGCGGCTCTTCACCCAGGTGATGACGTCGGTGACCACGTCGATCGGGATGTCCTGCGGGATCACGACGAGCCCGCCGCGCCGGGCCATCGTCTCGGCCATCCGCCGGCCCGCGATCGCGGTCATGTTGGCGACGACCAGCGGGATGGTGGTGCCCGTGCCGTCCGGCGAGCTGAGGTCCACCCCCTGACGCGAGCCGACCGCGGAGCGGCTCGGCACCATGAAGACGTCGTCGTACGTCAGGTCGTACGGGGGCTGGAGGTCATTGAGGAAACGCACGTGCCGCACATCCCAGTCGATCAGAGGTGACCCCCGGACCGGCCGGCCAAGGGGAAGAGCACGTACTTCATTGTCCCATGGGGGCCGGTATGTGATGCCCGGGACGAACGTCCAGGCAGGTCAGCGGCGCTTGGGAGGAACGTCCAAGACGTCAGCCGAGAGCCAGGGCGACCGTCAGGGCCGGTTCCCCCGCGACCGCCTGGCCGAAGACGTCCTGGGCGACCTTCCACTCGTCGGGCCGGGTCCGCGCGTACTCCTGCCAGCCGGTGACGACGACCAGCAGCCCGTGGTCCACGGCCTGCGGCGGCCAGACCGAGGGGTCGCGGAGGCTGTCGGCGAGGGCGTCCCAGTTGCGGCCGAACCAGTCGGGCAGGCTCAGCGCGGCGACGGCCCGGTCCATCAGGGCCGCCTTGTCGGCGACCCCGGCGAGATCGAGCGTGACCAGGTGGGGACTCGGATGCGACGTCATCTCAGTACCGTCCGGGGGGAGTTGGGGGGGGATCGGTGGGACCGGTGGGACCGGTGGGACCCGGTGTAGTAGATCCCACCGGCGGGCCGGGTGACAACGCGGCGATCACCCGCGCGGACACCCCGTCACCCGTTCCCGGCGGCCTCGGCGGCCTTGGGCGCCGGGGGGAGGTCGTCGAGGAAGTCCCCGGACGGCACGTAGAAGAGCGTGCCGGTGACCGCCGTGGAGAAGTCGAGGATCCGGTCGTGGGTGGCGTCCTGGGTGCCGAGGAACATGTTGCGCAGCATCTGCTCGATGACGTCCGGCGTACGGGCGTACCCGATGAAGTAGGTGCCGAACTCTCCGTGGCCGGGGCTGCCGAACGGCATGTTGTCGCGCAGGATCTGCTGTTCCTCGCCGTCCGGTCCGGTGATCGTGTTCAGGTCCACATGGGAGGCCGGCTCCTCCAGTTCGATGTTGGTGAGCTTGGTACGGCCGATGATCCGCTCCTGCGTCTCGACCGGCAGCGCGTTCCAGCCGTCCAGGTCGTGCAGGTACTTCTGGACGATCACATAGCTGCCGCCGGCGTGCGCGGGGTCCTCCTGGCCGATCAGGACGGCCCGGCGGGCGGCGGCGCCGACCGGGTTCTCGGTGCCGTCGACGAAGCCCAGCAGGTCGCGGGCGTCGAGGTACCGGAAGCCCTGCACCTCGTCCTCGACGGTCACCGCGTCGCGCAGCCGGTGCATGATCTCGGTGGCGAGCCCGAAACACAGGTCGAACCGGGTGGCCCGGATGTGGAGGAGGAGGTCGCCGGAGGTGGCGACCGCGCTGTGCCGGGGTCCCTCCAGGGGCCGGAACGGGTGCAGCCCCGCGGGGCGCGGATGGTCGAACAGCCGGTCCCAGGCGTCGGAGCCGATGCCCGCGACACAGCTCAGCGCGGCGTCCGGCGCGCCGAACCCGAAGCTGCGCTGCAGCGCGCTCAGATCGCCCAGCACCT
Source organism: Streptomyces sp. NPDC048288 (assembly GCF_043201555.1). Classification (NCBI taxonomy): domain Bacteria; kingdom Bacillati; phylum Actinomycetota; class Actinomycetes; order Kitasatosporales; family Streptomycetaceae; genus Streptomyces; species Streptomyces sp. NPDC048288. The sequence goes on along the minus strand of NZ_JBICZD010000008.1, from coordinate 454,012 downwards.
CCCGCGCGGTCTCCTCGCCGCCGGGACGTACGCCGACCACCAGGAAGATCGCGGCGGTCGTCAACGGCCTGAGCACGGACTGTGGTTCCGCTCCGGGCCCGGGCTGGGATCCAGTGGTCAACGCGTCCTCCCGATCGGTTCGGCGCTCGGCCTGTCGTCGTACCCATACTCGGGGCCGACGGCGTCCAGTCGAACACAACACGGGAGACGGCGCCGGGGTGCTCGGAAATTTTTCCCGCCGACGGAATAGACAGACCTGTCTATGGGGTTGACCAGGGCGAGCAGACAGACAGACCGGTCTACTCACTGAGGACCGGCCGGTACGGGCCTCAGCACCGACGCTCTTCGGCCCCGTCCCCGCGAAGGATCTCCGATGAACCACCTCGCACCGCACGAGCGAACCGCGCGCACCAAGGCGTCGCACAAGCCGATCCCGCCCCGCGCGGCGTTCTATGTGCTCGCCTCCGTCGTCGTCTCCTTCCTCGCCGCCTCCAGCGCGCCCACCCCGCTGTACGCGACCTACCAGGCCGAGTGGGGCTTCACCCCGATCACCACCACCCTGGTCTTCGGCGTCTACGCGATCGCCGTCCTGTCCGGCCTGCTGGTCCTCGGCAAGCTCTCCGACCACGTCGGCCGCCGACCCGTCCTGATCGCCGCGATCGCCGCACAGGCCGCCGCGATGCTGGTGTTCGCCACCGCCGGGGGCGTCGGCGAACTGCTCGTCGCCCGCGTGGTGCAGGGCCTGTCCACGGGTGCCGCCCTCGGCGCGGTGGGCGCCGCGATGATGGACGTCAACCGCTCCCGAGGCACGCTGGCGAACGCCTTCGCCCCCGGTCTCGGCACCGCGACGGGCGCCCTGGTCAGCGGTTTCGTCGTGCAGTACCTGCCCGCTCCGACCCACACGATCTACCTCGCCCTGCTGGGCGTGTTCGTGGCCCAGGCGATCGCCCTCGTCCTGATCGACGAGACCGTCACCAAGGCGCCGGGAGCCCTGGCCAGCCTGGTGCCCGAGATCAGGCTCCCGCGCTCGGTCCGTGGTGCCGTCCTCGCCGCCTCGCCCGTCATCTTCGCCGTCTGGGCGCTCGCCGGGTTCTACGGCTCCCTCGGCCCCGCCCTGGTCCGCACCCTGGTCGGCTCCACCTCCGCCGTCTACGGCGGCCTCGGCCTCTTCGTCCTCGCGTTCGTCGCCGCCGGCTCCGTGCTCGCCCTGCGCAGGGCCGCCGCGACGACCGTGATGTACACCGGCATCGGCGCGCTGGTCGCCGGGGTCGCCCTCACCCTGGTGTCGGTCGCGCAGAGCGCACCGGCGCTGTTCTTCGTCGGCACGGCCGTCGCCGGCTTCGGCTTCGGCAGCGGCTTCCAGGGCGGCATCCGTACCGTGCTGCCGCTGGCCGAGCCGCATGAGAGCTCCGGTGTGCTGTCCCTGCTGTTCGTCGTCGCCTACCTCGGCATGGGCGTCCCCTCCGTGGCCGCCGGCGCGCTGGTGGTGCACGGCGGCGGGCTGCTGCCGACCTCCGAGGAGTACGGCGCGGTGGTCATCGCCCTGGCCCTGCTGGCCCTCGCCGCCCTGCTGGTGCGCGGCCGGCCGCAGAGCGCGCCCGGGGTGCTGGTGGCCTCCGGCGGCTCGCAGCCCGTCGCGGCCGGCCGGGCCGAGCACGCGGACGCGGTCCGCTGACTGAGTAGACCGGTCTGGTCAGCCGTAGACTGAGGAAGTCGAGAAGGTGAGTGGCATGACGAAGACGGTGAGTGCCAAGGCCCCCACGGCCCGGGAGCGGCTGCTCTCGGCGGCAAACGAGCTGTTCTACGCGGAGGGCGTGCAGACGGTCGGGATCGACCGGATCATCGAGCACGCCGGGGTCGCCAAGGCCTCGCTGTACAACACCTTCGGCGGCAAGGAACAGCTCATCCGCGCCTACCTCGACTCCCGGCACGCCCGGCTGACCGAGCGGCTGCTGCGCCGGGTCGACGCGGCCGGGACCCCGCGGGAGCGACTCCTCGCGGTCTTCGACGCGCAGGCCGAGCTGTTCACCCAGCAGAACTACCACGGGTGCGCCTTCGTGGCGGCCAGCGCCGAGGCCAAGCCCGGCAGCGCCGTCGAAGAGGCCTCCGACGCCAACCGCACCTGGGTCCGCGCCCTGCTCACCGACCTCGCCCGGGAGGCCGGCGCCCGTGATCCCGAGACCCTGGGCCGCCAGCTCCACCTGCTGTACGACGGGGGCGGCGTCTCCGCCCGCATGGACCGCGACCCGTCGGCGGGCGCGGTCGCCCGGGAGGCGGCCGGCGCCCTGATCGACGCGGCCCTGGCGGACCCCCGCTGAGAGTCCGGAGGCGGGCGCCGCGGCAGCGTTGTCACCGGTGCCGCCGCGGCGCCGCGCCGTCCCGCGTCAGGAACCGTCCGGGTCGGAGCGGTTCAGCGTCGACTTGGGCGTCGAACCCACCGTCATCAGATAGTCGGCCGCCGAGGTGTCGGTGACGAGGCTGGTGACCAGCCCCGACCGCAGCACCGCGTCGATCGCGGCCGCCTTGCGCTGCCCGCCCGCGATCGCGACGACCTCGGGGATCCGGCGCAACTGGTCGGCCTTGACCGTGATGCAACGTTCCCCCAGGTCCCGCCCGACCCGGCGGCCCTCGGCGTCGAAGAGATGCGCGGCCATCTCGGCGGCGACACCGAGCGTGGCGTAGTGCGCCCGCTCCTCGTCGCTGAGCATGTCGTGCACCGTCGAGATGCCGGGCTCCCAGGAGCCGATGGAGACACAGGCGACCGTGACCTTGTCGAAGTACTCGAAGGCCCGGGCGATGCCGGTCTGGCTGCGCAGCGCGGCCGCGGTGGCCGCGTCCGGCAGCAGCATCGGCGCGTAGATGGGGTGCGCGTCCCCGCCCGACACCTGGGCGGCGCGCCGGACGGCCTCGACCGACCCGCGCTCGGAGGTCCCGGCGTCGTACACGCCCGTCAGCTGCACCACCGTGCACGGCGGCAGCCGGTCGAGCGCCGCCGCCATGTGGATCGTGGACCGGCCCCAGGCCAGACCGAGCACATCCCCCTCGTTGACCAGCTCGCCGAGCAGGTCCGCGGCGACCTCGCCGAGGTTCTCGGGGTCCGGGGTCTCCTCCGCCTCGGCCGGGGACTCGACCACGACGGCGTGCCGCAGGCCGTAGCGGGCGCGGAGCGCGTCCGAGCGCTCGGCGTCCAGTTCGGCCGGCACACGGATCTCGATGCGTACGAGATCCCTTTCGAGGGCAGTCTCCAGTACCCGGGCCACTTTGAAGCGGCTGACGCCGAACTCCTCAGCGATCTGGATCTTGGACTTGCCCTCGAGGTAGAAGCGGCGGGCCATGGCCGCCGCCTGCACCAGCTCAGCGGGTCCCATCCGCATGGCTGACCGGCCCGCCGACATACCCGACACGGCCATCTCCTCACTGCTGTTCACACTCTGGATACGCCGTTCATCCTTGCAGATCCGGCGCACTTGATCAGCCCTGATCGGAGCCGTTCACGTTCCCGTACCTCAGTGGTCGCACGCCCACGACGCCTGGGCGGTGGCCGACTCCGCCTGGGTGCGTAGTGCACGTACCGCCTCTGCCGGGTCGTTTGCCCCGTACACCGCCGATCCAGCCACGAAAACATCGGCCCCGGCCTCCGCGCACCGCTCGATCGTCGACGCCGAGACCCCGCCGTCGACCTGCAGCCACAGCTCCAGTCCGTGCTTGCTGATCAGTTCCCGGGTGCGGCGGATCTTCGGCAGCATGATGTCGAGGAACGCCTGACCGCCGAAACCGGGCTCCACGGTCATGATGAGCAGCATGTCCAGCTCGGGGAGCAGGTCCTCGTACGGCTCGATGGGCGTCGCGGGCTTCAGCGCCATGGAGGCGCGGGCGCCCTTCGCCCGGATCTCGCGGGCGAGCCGCACCGGGGCGGCCGCCGCCTCCACATGGAAGGTGACGGAGGAAGCCCCCGCTTCGACGTACTCGGGTGCCCACCGGTCGGGGGCCTCGATCATCAGGTGGCAGTCCAGCGGGATGTCCGTAGCACGGGCCAGGGATTCTACGACCGGCACGCCGAGCGTGAGGTTCGGGACGAAGTGGTTGTCCATGACGTCGACGTGGAGCCAGTCGGCGCCTTCGACCGCCTTCGCCTCGTCCGCGAGGCGGGCGAAGTCGGCGGACAGGATGCTGGGGTTGATCTGCGCGGCCATGCCCCAAGCGTGCCATGCCCTGGCGGGGTGGGCCGAGTGGGGTTCGGGGGTGGGGGGCTCACTCGGCTGCGCCCCCGCCCTCAGCCAGTCCTCCGGATCAAGGCCAGGTACATCGCATCCGTGCCGTGCAGGTGCGGCCACAGCTGGACGTCCGGGCCCTCGCCCAGGTCCGGTACCCCGGGGAGCAGCGGACGGGCGTCCAGGAGCTCCGTGTCCGGACGCTGCTTCAGCACGTCCTGCACCACCGCCCGCGTCTCCGCCAGGTGCGGGGAGCAGGTCGCGTACCCGACCACTCCGCCGACCCGCACCGAGTCGATCGCGGTGCGCAGCAGGGCACGCTGGAGCGGGCCGAAGTTGTCGAGGTCCTCGGGGCGGCGGCGCCAGCGTGCCTCCGGGCGGCGGCGGAGCGCGCCCAGCCCCGTGCAGGGGACGTCCATCAGGACCCGGTCGAAGGTGCCGGGCAGCCACGGCGGCCGGGTGCCGTCGGCGGCGATGACCTGGTAGGGCCCGGGGTTGCCGTGCAGTGCCTTCTCGACGAGCCCGGCCCGGTGCGGCTGCTTCTCGGAGGCGAGCAGCGCGGCCCCGCGCTCCGCGGCGAGCGCGGCGAGCAGCGCCGCCTTGCCGCCGGGTCCGGCGCACCCGTCGAGCCACTTCGCGTCCGGCCCCTCGACCGGCGCGTTGGCGAGCGCGAGGGCGACCAGCTGGCTGCCCTCGTCCTGCACACCGGCCCGGCCCTCCTGCACGGCGGTGATGGCACCGGGCTCGCCGCCCTCGGTGAGCCGCACCGCGTACGGCGACCAGCGCCCCGCGACGGCCGCCTCCTCGCCGAGCAGTTCCTCGGCGGTGGCCCGCCCCGGCCGGGCGACCAGGGTCACCTCGGGCCGCTCGTTGTCGGCGGCCAGCAGTTCCTCGATCCCCGCGCGTCCGCCGCCCAGCGAATCCCAGAGCGCGGAGACGACCCAGCGCGGATGCGAGTGCACGACGGCGAGATGGTCCTCGGGGTCCTGGTCGTAGGACGGCGCGACCTTGGCGAGCCAGCCGTCGAGGTCGTCCTGTGCGACCTTGCGCAGCACGGCGTTGACGAACTTGGCCCGCCCGTCCCCCAGCACCACGCGGGCCAGTTCGACGGAGGCGGACACGGCGGCGTGGCTCGGGATCCGGGTCCCGAGCAGCTGGTGGGCGCCCAGGCTGAGCACGTCGAGGACCGGCGGGTCGACCTCGCGCAACGGCCGGTCGACACAGGCGGCGATGATCGCGTCGTAGGTGCCCTGCCGGCGCAGCGTCCCGTACACCAGCTCGGTCGCGAGCGCGGCGTCCCGCCCGTCGAAGTCGCCCTTCTCCCGCGCCTTGCGCAACAGGGGCGGCAGCACGAGGTTGGCGTACGCGTCCCGCTCGTCCACGGCGCGCAGCGCCTCGAAGGCGAGGATGCGGACGGGGTCCTTCTGGGGACGACGGTAGGGCTTGGCGGGCCTGCGCGGCCGCCGGGACTGCTCGCTCACGAAAAAGGTGCTCCGGGTACGGGAATGAGGCGACTCCCAGCGTACGCCGCGCACACCGGAAAGCCGCTGCTGAGAAGGGGGCTCAGGCGCCGAGGGTCTCGCCGGTGCCGATGCGCGCGCCGCGCGCCCAGTCGGCGGCCCGCATCGGCTTCTTGCCCTGGGCCTGCACCCAGAGCAGTTCCACGGCGTACGACCCTGTCCCCACGTGCACGCTGTTCTTGCCGACGGCGATCTCGGCCGGCGCGAGCTCGGTCCGCTCGGGCACCGGGGTGACCTGGATCAGCTTGAGCCGCTCACCGCGGAAGACGGTCCAGGCGCCGGGGGCGGGGGTGCAGCCGCGCACGACCCGGTCCACGCGCAGCGCGGGCGCCGACCACTCCACCTTCGCGTCCTCGACGTTGATCTTCGGCGCGAGGGTGATGCCCTCCGCCGGCTGCGGTACGGCCTTGAGCGTGCCGTCCTCGATCCCGTCCATGGTCGCGGCGAGCAGCCCGGCCCCGGCGAAGGCGAGCCGGGTCAGCAGGTCGCCGCTGGTGTCGGTGGGCCGGACCTGCTCGGTGACGGTCCCGTAGACGGGCCCGGAGTCCAGCCCCTCCTCGATGAGGAAGGTGGAGGCGCCGGTGATCTCGTCCCCGGCCATGACGGAGTGCTGGACGGGCGCCGCCCCGCGCCAGGCGGGAAGCAGCGAGAAGTGCAGATTGACCCACCCGTGGGCCGGCACGTCGAGCGCGACCCGCGGCAGCAGCGCGCCGTAGGCGACCACCGGGCAGCAGTCCGGCCCGATCTCCGCCAGCCGCGCCAGGAACTCCGGATCACGCGGCTTGAGCGGCCTCAGCACCTCGATCCCGGCCTCCGCCGCCCGCTCGGCCACGGGAGAAGCGATCAGCCTGCGCCCCCGCCCGGCCGGCGCGTCGGGCCGCGTGACCACGGCGGCCACCTCGTGCCGCCCGGAGGCGATGAGAGCGTCCAGAGCGGGAACGGCGACTTCGGGAGTACCGGCGAAGACAAGCTTCATGGGCGGCTGAGAGCCTCTCGGACGGGGTCACTTACGGGCAACGCACAAGTCTATGCCGCCCCACCGGAGCAACCCCACAGCCCACAACCCACCACCCGCAAGGCGCCGACGGCACCCCCGCCCCCGACCGCGGACGGGCGGTGCGCGGGTGGGAGAGGAAACGGTGGTGCACAGCGAGCCGCACGGCGTACGCATATGCCCATACGCCCCCACACCGTGACCAGCGGAGCGTCCACGCGTTGGTCAAGACAGAGTTGACCACAACGGGCCGCATACGCGCGGCCCATTCCTTTCACCGCCGGTTCGAGAGGCTTGTTCATGGCCGACCACGCAACCCACGACGCCCAGGCCCGGGCCAGCCTGCACTTGTTGGTGCGGGACATCGAGCGGGTCCGCCGCCAGGTGGACGCACTGCGCACGCTCACCGCCCAGTTGGGCAACGTCTACCGCCCGCGCCGCTCCGGCCCGTCCACGGGCTTCGTCGTCTACGGACGCGCCCCCGCCCCGACGGTCCGTCTCGCCCAGGAACTCCGGGACAGTGTCGAAACCCTGGTCACGGCCGCCGTGGACTTCGACCGCTCACTCGGCTTCTCATGGGACGCGGTGGGCTCCGCGCTCGGGGTCACCAAGCAGGCGGTGCACCGCCGTTACGGCGCCCGTCGCACCACGGCCCAGACGACCGCGACCGCCGAGGCCGAACGGCCGACGGAGCCGTCGGGCACCCGCACCCTCAACATGGGCGGCGGTCTGCCCACCGTGCCGACGGTCCCGGCCGCCCGCTCCATGCCGACCCAGCCCACCGCGGGCAGCCCCACCCTCCGCGACGAGGCACGGCCGACCGCCTTCCCCGGCCCGCGCAACGGCTGACGTACGCAACGGCTGACGTACGCAACAGCTGACGTACCCAACGGCCGACGCACACAACAGCTGACGTCCGCGGCCAACAGCCGACGTCCGCGGCAGCTGTCGTACGCAACCACCGAGGTACCCCACGGCCGACGTACACCCGCCGCTGACGTCCGCAGCGGCCCATGTACGCGACCGACCACAGGCATGCGCGACCACCGACACACGCGACGGCCCGCCATCACCACGGCCCGCCCCACGCGACGGCTCGACCACGCCACGGCTGACCTCGAGGGCTGACCCGCCCGCCCCTGCCCTCCCGGCAAGCACCCGGGAGGGCAGCCGTACGTCCCGACCACCGTCCGCTCAGCCGACCCTCACCCGATGTCGGGCGGATCGATCCGCACCCGCACCGCGTCCCCCGCCCCTCCCCCACTCGCGTTCCCGCTCCCGCTCCCCCGGGCCATCCGCGCGGCCTGCGCCGCCTTCAGCGCCCCCGCCAACGCGGCACCGCTCCCCGGCGGCACCCGTACCAGCGCCCGCTCCCAGTGCTCCCCGGGCGGCGGCGCCCCCACCCGCCGGGGCGCACCGGCCCGCACCACGGGCAGCGGCACCGGCCCCAGCACCTCGGCGTCCGACGGCAGTTGCGCCGCACCGAGGAACTCCGCGACCGCCGCCGCCGTCCCCGACACCGCCGCCATCCGCGACACCGGCGGAAACCCCAGCTCGGCCCGCTCGGCCAGCTCCCGCACCGCATGCCCGACCGGGTCCCACCGCACCAGCGCCTGCACGGGCCGCAGCGTCGGCTCCGCCACGACGACCACGGTCCCCCCGTCCCCCTGCGGCCGCACCAGCGCCCCCGCCGCGATCCACCGCCGCAGCGCGTCCTCGCCGGCCCGCAGATCCGGCCGTCCCAGCATGGCCCAGCCGTCCAGCAGCAGGGCGGCCGCGTAGCCGCCCTCGGCGACCGGCTCGGCGCCCGGTGTGCTCACCACCAGCGCGGGCGTCCCCGGCACAGTGTCCAGCACATGCTCCCGCCCGGAGGTCCGTACGGGAACGGCGGGAAAGGCCCGCCCCAGCTCCTCGGCGGTCCGCCGGGCCCCGACCACCTGGGCCCGCAGCCGGAAGCCACCGCACGCCGGACAGTGCCAGTCGCTCTCCTCGCGCCCGCACCACCCGCAGCACAGCGCTCCCGCGTCCCGCGCCTCCAGCGGTCCGGCGCAGTGCCGGCAGCGCGCGGGCTCCCGGCACTGCGCGCAGGCCATGCGGGGCACATAGCCGCGCCGGGGCACCTGCACCAGCACGGGACCGTGCCGCAGCCCGTCCCGCACGGCCTGCCAGGCGAGCGTGGGCAACCGCGCGGCCCGCGCGGCCTCGTCCCGCGCGAGGTCGCCGTCCCCCACGGTCCGCACCAGCGGCGCGGCACGGCGCACCTGGTCCCGCCCGGCCGCCAGGGGACGGGCCCAGCCGTTCGCGACGAGCTGCGCGGCCTCCACCGTGCAGCTCCAGCCCCCCAGCAGAAAGGCGCACTTGTCCAGGGCCGCCCGCAGCAGCAGCACGTCCCGCGCGTGCGGCTGCGGTGCGTGCGGCTCGCTGTGGCTGTCGTCCCCGTCGTCCCAGAGGGCGACCAGGCCGAGGTCCCGCACCGGCGCGAACATGGCCGCCCGGGTCCCCACCACCGCCCGTACCGCGCCCCGGCTGACGGCGAGCCACTGCGCGTACCGCTTCTCGGGCCCGGCGTCGGCGGTGAGCACCGCGTGCCGTCCCCCGCCGAGGACCTCGGTCAGCGCGGCGTCGACCCGCGCGGCGGCCCGTCCGTCCGGTACGACGACGAGCGCGCCGCGCCCCGAGGCGAGCGTGGCGGCGACGGTCCGGGCGAGCTCGGCGCTCCACTCCGGTCCGGGCAGGGCGGTCCACACCGCGCGCGGCGCGCCCCCGGAGGCGAGGGACTCGACGAAGGCCGGCCCGTGCTCGTACCGCGTCCAGGTACCGGCGTCGGGCGCCGGCGGGGGTGGCAGCGGTTCGGGGGACGGGCGCTTCTCGGCCCGCGCGCTGCGCGGCGGCACCGCCAGCTGCAGCACGTCGGCGAGGCTTCCCGCGTACCGGTCGGCGACGGCCCGCGCGAGCCGCAGCAGTTCCTCGCTCAGCACCGGCTCGGGCGAGACGACCTGGGCCAGCGCGGCCAGCGGTCCCGAGTAGTCGGACTCGGCGAGCCGTTCCACCAGGAACCCGTCGATGAGCCCCCCGCCCTCCCGGCGCCCGTCCCGCACCCGGTGCCGCCCGGCCCCGAACCGCACCCGCACCCGCACCCCCGGCTGCGCCTCGGCGTCCAGCTCGGCGGGGACGGCGTAGTCGAAGTACCGGTCGAGATGGAGCACGCCCTTGTCGACGAGCACCCGCGCGACCGGCAGCCGCTCGGCCAGCGCGGCCCCCCGCCAGGTCCGCGGCTTGGCCCGCGGCACCTTGGCCTCCCGCACGCTCTCCCGGATGAGCGCGAGCTGCTCCGGCGGCACCCCTGCGGCGCCTCCGCTCTCCTGCCCGTTCTCGCTGCTCACGCTTGCATTCTTACCAAACGCCACTGACAACGGCCGTACCGCGAGGCGCCGTTCCGCCCCCGCCAGCCCCTGCGTTCACATTCATGTCCACAGGTTCAACCCATTGACCCGGAAGATCGGCTTCCCTAATCTGCCCATCTACGTGACTGCAATTCATGTACATGCACAAAGAGCGGGAGACAACGATGTCAGACGCGGCTGTGGCGGCCGGGCCCCAGGTGACGGCCGAGCAACGGGCGACCGGGAAGTTCCTCCGCCGGATGATGCCGATCCTCGTGCTGATGTTGCTGGTCAACAACCTGGACCGGACGAACGTCGGCTTCATCCAGGACGAGCTGCGCGCGGACGTCGGCGTCAGTGCGACGGCCTACGGGCTCGGGGCCGGGCTGTTCTTCATCGGGTACGCGCTGTTCGAGGTGCCCAGCAACATGCTCCTGGAGCGCTTCGGCGCCCGGGTCTGGCTGACCCGGATCATGATCACCTGGGGTCTGGTGATCGTGGCGATGTGCTTCATCCACAACGTCACCACGTTCTACGTGCTGCGCTTCCTGCTCGGTGTCGCCGAGGCGGGCTTCTTCCCCGGCGCGATGCTCTACATCACGCAGTGGCTGCCCGACTCCAGCCGGGGCCGGGCCACCGCGCTCTTCCTGGGTGGTTCGGCCGCCGCCGGCATCGTCACCGGACCGGTCACCGGCGCCCTGCTCGAACTGCACGGCGCGGGCGGTGTCGCCGGCTGGCGGTGGATGTTCGGCATCGAGGGCACCCTCTCGGTCGTCGTCGGCGTCATCGCCGGGTTCTTCCTGGTCTCCCGGATCGAGGACGCGCGCTGGCTGTCCGCCGAGGAGAAGGGGGCCCTGCGGGCGTCCGTGGCCAGGGACGAGGCGCGGCGGGAGCGGGCGCCGCGCGTCTCGCGGCTGCGGCTGATGTTCCATCCGCAGGTCGCGCTGCTGACCGGGGCGTTCTTCGCGATGACCCTCACCGGGTACGCGATCACCTTCTGGCTGCCCAGCCTCATCGAGGAGATCAAGGGACTGTCGCCCTTCGAGGTCGGCCTGCTCTCGGCCATACCGGCGATCGCCTCCATGATCGCGATGTACTCGATGAGCCACTTCACCGACCGCGCGCCCGACCGGCGCCCGTACCTGGCGGTGACCCTGCTGCTGTCGGCCGTCGGCACCTACCTGGCCACGCTGGGCTCGCCCTGGTTCGGACTCGCCGCGATCACCCTCGCCGGGGTCGGCTCCAAGTGCGCGGCGACGCTGTTCTGGCCGATGGCCCAGACCGGCCTGGATCTGCGGATCGCCGCACCCGGGCTGGCGCTCGTCAACTCCATCGGCAACCTCGGCGGCTTCGTCTCCCCGTTCCTGTTCGGGTACCTCAAGGACACGACCGGCAGCACCAACGGCGGCCTCTACACCCTTTCCGCCGCCTCCCTGCTGGCGATCCTCGCGGCCCGCCACCTCCGGGGGACCCGCACCGCCGACGCCCCGGTGTCCGCGACACCCGCCGCGGACACCACGGACACCACCGACGCCACGGACACCGCGAGCGAGCAGCCGCGCGTGTCCTAGAAGTCGCGGGAACGACGTCGGCTCCCGTCCCCACCGAGCGGTGGGGACGGGAGCCGATGTCAGATGTGCCGGGTGCCGGTGGCTCAGAGGCCGACGGCGTTGCGCAGGGCCTCGACGCGGTCCGTGCGCTCCCAGGTGAACTCGGGAAGCTCACGGCCGAAGTGGCCGTACGCGGCGGTCTGGGCGTAGATCGGGCGGAGCAGGTCGAGGTCGCGGATGATCGCGGCCGGACGCAGGTCGAAGACCTCGTCGATGGCCTTCTCGATCTTCTCGGCGTCGACCTTGGCGGTGCCGAAGGTCTCGACGAAGAGGCCCACGGGCTCGGCCTTGCCGATCGCGTACGCGACCTGGACCTCGCAGCGGGACGCCAGACCGGCGGCGACCACGTTCTTGGCGACCCAGCGCATGGCGTAGGCGGCGGAACGGTCGACCTTGGACGGGTCCTTGCCGGAGAAGGCACCGCCACCGTGGCGGGCCATACCGCCGTAGGTGTCGATGATGATCTTGCGGCCGGTCAGGCCGGCGTCGCCCATCGGGCCGCCGATCTCGAAGCGGCCGGTCGGGTTGACCAGCAGGCGGTAGCCCTCGGTGTCGAGCTTGATGCCCTCGTCCAGCAGGGCCTTCAGCTCCGGCTCCACGACGAACTCGCGGATGTCGGGGGCGAGCAGCGACTCCAGGTCGATGTCGGAGGCGTGCTGGCTGGAGACGACGACCGTGTCGAGGCGGACGGCCTTGTCGCCGTCGTACTCGATGGTGACCTGCGTCTTGCCGTCGGGGCGCAGGTAGGGGATGGTGCCGTTCTTGCGGACCTCGGAGAGGCGCTTGGAGAGGCGGTGCGCCAGGAAGATCGGGAGCGGCATCAGGGTGGGCGTCTCGTCGGTGGCGTAGCCGAACATCAGGCCCTGGTCGCCGGCGCCCTGCTTGTCGAGCTCGTCCTCGTCGCCCTCGACGCGGTTCTCGTAGGCCGTGTCCACGCCCTGCGCGATGTCGGGGGACTGCGCGCCGATCGACACCGAGACGCCGCAGGAGGCGCCGTCGAAGCCCTTCTTCGACGAGTCGTAGCCGATCTCGAGGATCTTGTTGCGGACCAGCGTCGCGATGTCCGCGTACGTCTTGGTCGTGACCTCGCCGGCCACGTGCACCAGGCCGGTGGTGATCAGCGTCTCGACGGCGACCCGGGAGGTCGGGTCCTCGCGCAGAAGCGCGTCGAGAATGGTGTCGCTGATCTGGTCAGCGATCTTGTCGGGGTGACCCTCGGTCACGGACTCCGAGGTGAACAGGCGACGGGACACAACGCTCCCTGGGGTTGCAGCGGCTGCTGGCTGATCATTGGCGGACGACACGGGGGCTGCACCCGGGCACCGTCCGAGAACAGTTTATCGGTCGCACTCTGCCGACGGCCCACCTGTCTCGACACTCGGAAGTGCTGTGACCTGCGGCACGCGCATTCTGCCCAATGGCCGGCGGCCTTGACCAGAGCCACCACACCGGAATGTGCCGTCCGGGAAAGTTGACATATGGCTGAAATAAGTTAACCCAAACGGGCCGCGACCAGATCCCACACGATGTCGGCGAGAGCCTCCTTGGGCCCGTGCGGCACCGGCGTCTCGCTGCCGTCGGCACCGAGCACCAGGGCCTCGTTCTCCTCGGAGCCGAAGGTCTTCCGCTCCCCCACCTCGTTCACCACGAGCAGGTCGCAGCCCTTGCGTGCCAGCTTGGTCCGGCCGTTGGCGAGCACGTCGTCGGTCTCGGCGGCGAAGCCGACGATCACCTGTCCGGTCCGCGCCCGGTCGGCCGAGATCTCCGCGAGGATGTCCGGATTCCGCACCAGGACGATCGGCTCGGGTTCCTGCCCGTCCTTCTTCTTGATCTTCCCGGCCGCGTAGACCGCGGGGCGGAAGTCGGCGACAGCGGCGGCCATCACCACGGCGTCGGCGTCGGCGGCCGCCTTCAGCACCGCCTCGCGCAGCTGGACGGCGGTGCCGACCGGGACGACGTCCACCCCGGCCGGGTCGGGCAGCCCTGTGGTGTTCGCCGCGACCAGCGTCACCCGGGCGCCCCGCGCGGCGGCCGTGCGCGCGAGGGCGTAGCCCTGCTTGCCGGAGGAGCGGTTGCCCAGGAAGCGGACGGGGTCGAGGGGCTCGCGGGTGCCGCCGGCGGAGACGACGACATGGCGGCCCGCCAGGTCGGGCTCCCGCACGCCCCGCGCGAGGACACGGCGGCAGACCTCGAAGATCTCCGCCGGGTCGGGCAGCCGGCCCTTGCCGGTGTCGACGCCGGTGAGGCGGCCGACCGCCGGCTCGATCACGACGGCGCCACGGCGGCGCAGCGTGGCCACGTTCTCCTGGGTGGCCGGGTGCTCCCACATCTCGGTGTGCATCGCGGGGGCGAAGACGACCGGACAGCGGGCGGTGAGGAGGGTGTTGGTGAGCAGGTCGTCGGCGAGGCCGTGGGCCGCCCTGGCGAGCGTGTCGGCGGTGGCGGGGGCGACGACGACCAGGTCGGCGTGCTGGCCGATGCGGACGTGCGGGACCTCCTCGACGTGGTCCCAGACCTCGGTGGAGACGGGGTTGCCGGAGAGCGCGGACCAGGTGGCGGCGCCGACGAAGTGCAGCGCGGAGGCGGTGGGCACCACCCGGACGTCGTGCCCCGACTCGGTGAACCTTCGCAGCAGCTCACAGGCCTTGTAGGCGGCGATCCCGCCACTGACCCCCAGCACGACCTTCGGCTTGCTCACCGGGCCTCCCCTCGTCGAATCCACGAACTCACGACTCCATGACACACCACAGGCCCGGCAGTCGTGCGCCGGGCCTGTGGATAAAGCAATTGCGATACGAAAGTACTACTGCGCCGGGCCTTCGATGGCCTCGGAGGTCAGCAGACCCGCGTTGATCTCGCGCAGGGCGATGGAGAGCGGCTTCTCGTGGACGTGGGTGTCGACGAGCGGACCGACGTACTCGAGGAGGCCCTCGCCGAGCTGCGAGTAGTACGCGTTGATCTGGCGGGCGCGCTTGGCCGCGTAGATCACGAGGCTGTACTTCGAGTCGGTGGCCTCGAGGAGCTCGTCGATCGGAGGGTTGATGATGCCCTCGGGCGCGGTGATGGAAGAGGACACGCTCTGCCTTCCGATGGATGGGAAAGATTCAGTCTGAATGATCAGCAACGATCACACAACGTCCATCAAGGCTAGCAGCTCACGCGCCACGTCCTTGACAGAGGTGTTGACCAGGGTTTCGTCGAACTCCGGCTCGGCCGCGAGCTCGACCTTGGCCGCGTCCAGCCGCCGCTCGATCACCTCGGGCGCCTCGGTGCCGCGCCCGGTGAGCCTGCGGACCAGCTCCTCCCAGGAGGGAGGGGCCAGGAACACCAGCCGGCCCTCCGGCATGGACTCGCGGACCTGCCGGGCACCCTGGAGGTCGATCTCCAGGAGGACGGGGACACCGGACTCCAGGTGCTCCAGCACCGCCTGTCGCGGGGTGCCGTAGCGGTTGCCGGCGAATTCGGCCCACTCCAGGAGTTCGCCGTTGGCGATCAGCTTGTCCATCTCCTCGTCCGTGACGAAGAAGTAGTGGACTCCGTGCTTCTCGCCCGGGCGCGGCTTGCGGGTGGTCGCCGACACCGAGAGCCAGACCTCGGGGTGTTCTTTGCGCATATGAGCGACGACCGTGCTCTTGCCGACCCCGGAGGGGCCGGAGAGCACGGTCAGCCGCGGACGTACGTCCGGGGGCTCGGGGGTCGTCCCCCGGAATGTTGCAGCCATGCAGCGATTATTCCAGCAATCGCGGACTGCCCGGGACGGCCCTCCCGGGCGATCCGGCGATCAGGAGCCGGTGCTGCCGAACTCGCGCTCCAGGGAAGCGATCTGGTTGGACCCGAGGCCACGCACGCGGCGGCTCTCGGAGATCCCGAGTCGCTCCATGATCTGCTTGGCGCGGACCTTGCCCACGCCCGGCAGGGACTCGAGCAGGGCGGAGACCTTCATCTTGCCGATGACGTCGTTTTCCTGACCCTGCTTGATGACCTCGTGGAGAGAGGCGCCGGAGTGCTTGAGTCGATTCTTGACCTCGGCCCGCTCCCGGCGAGCCGCGGCGGCCTTTTCGAGCGCGGCTGCGCGCTGTTCAGGGGTAAGGGGCGGAAGAGCCACGCCTACGTCACCTCGGATGTCGAACTGTCGGATACGGACCGGTGAGGAACCTAGTCGCCCCACACCAGGGGAGCTACGAGCAACACGCTTGCCCGTTGACTCTGCTCGGAGACTAGCGGGCAAGTCCGCCAGAGTCAGCGAGAACAGCGGAAAAGTCCTGGTCAGCCTGCGCCAGGCCAGACATTTCAGACATACTGCCCCGGATTTGAGGATGTATTCACGCTTGAACCGTCACCGAAAGACCCGCCGGAGCGCTGCCCGAGCACTCGCCGGAGTCGTCATCCACCTGCGAGGACGTCCCGGATCTCACCCGCGAACCGGTCCGCGGCCGCCCGCAGCGCCCCGATGTCGGGACCGTGACGCAAAACACCTCGGCTCACGTTTGGAACCACGTTGCGCACCGCCGGACCGAAGACCGCGGGAAGGTCGGCCGCCGTCGCCCCCTGTGCGCCGACCCCGGGCGCGAGGAGCGGACCGTTGATGTCGAGGTCGTACGACGACAGGTCGCCGACCGTGGCACCGACGACGGCGCCGAAGGAGCCCAGCGGCTCCTCCCCGGTGTTCTCGGCGGCGAGGTGGGCGAGCATGGTCGCGCCGACCGTCCGGCCGTCGGCGCGCACCGCGTGCTGCACCTCGGGGCCCTCCGGGTTCGAGGTCAGCGCCAGCACGAACAGGCCGGCCCCGCTCTCCCTGGCCAGCGCCACGGCCGGGCTGAGCGAGCCGTAGCCGAGGTACGGGGAAACGGTCAGGGCGTCCGAGAAGAGCGGGGCGTCCTTGATCAGATAGGCTTCCGCGTATCCGGCCATGGTGGAGCCGATGTCGCCGCGCTTGGCGTCCATGACGACCAGCGTCCCGGCCGCCCGCGCCTCCCGCACCACCCGCTCCAGGACGGCGACCCCGCGCGAGCCGAACCGCTCGAAGAACGCGCTCTGCGGCTTCATGACCGCGACCCGGTCCGCCACCGCCTCCACGACGGTGCGGCTGAACCGCTCCAGGCCCGCCACGTCGTCGTTCAGACCCCACTCGGAGAGCAGCGAGGCGTGCGGGTCGATACCGACGCACAGCGGGCCGCGCTCGTCCATCGCGCGGCGCAGCCGGGCGCCGAAGGGCTCCAGGGGGCTCATACGGTCTTCCTCACATCGGCGCCGACCGCGTCGGCGAGGGTGGCGTACGGGCTGGTGCGCAGGCGCGCCGCGAGGCCCTTGTGGATGGCGCGGCCCCAGAAGGGTCCCTCGTAGATGAAGGCGCTGTAGCCCTGGACCAGCGTGGCACCGGCCAGAATGCGCTGCCAGGCGTCCTCGGCGTTCTCGATGCCGCCCACGCCCACCAGGGTGATCCGGTCGCCCACGCGCGCGTACAGCCGCCGCAGCACCTCCAGGGAGCGCGCCTTCAGCGGGGCCCCGGAGAGCCCCCCGGTCTCCCGCACCAGGCCGGGGTCGGACCGCAGCCCCAGCCCCTCCCGCGCGATGGTGGTGTTGGTCGCGATGATCCCGTCCAGACCCAGCTCCACGGCCAGGTCGGCGACGGCGTCGACGTCCTCGTCGGCGAGGTCCGGCGCGATCTTCACCAGCAGCGGCACCCTGCGGTGCGCCACCACCCGGTCCGCGGCCTCGCGCACGGCGCTCAGCAGCGGCCCGAGCGCCTCGGTGGCCTGGAGGTTGCGCAGCCCCGGCGTGTTGGGCGACGACACGTTCACGACCAGGTAGTCCGCGTACGCCGCGAGCCGCTCGGCGGACTTCACGTAGTCACCGACCGCCTCGGCCTCCGGTACGACCTTGGTCTTGCCGATGTTGACGCCCACGACGGTCCTGAACACGGGCTCACGGGTCGCCAGCCGCGCGGCGACGGCCAGCGATCCGTCGTTGTTGAACCCCATCCGGTTGACCAGCGCCCGGTCGGCGACGAGCCGGAACAGCCGCTGCTTCGGATTGCCCGGCTGCGCCTCCCCGGTCACCGTGCCGATCTCGACATGGTCGAACCCGAGCATCGACATCCCGTCGATCGCGACCGCGTTCTTGTCGAACCCGGCGGCCAGCCCGAACGGCCCGTGCATCCGCAGCCCGAAGGCCTCGGTACGCAGTTCCTTGTGGCGCGGCGCGAGCACGGCGGCGACGAAGGTACGCAGCACGGGGATGCGGGCGGCGAGCCGGATCCACCGGAAGGCCAGGTAGTGGGCCTGTTCCGGATCCATCCGCTTGAACACGAGATTGAAGAAGATCTTGTACATGGAGTCCTCATGCGGAGGGGGACACCGATTTCCGGTGCCCCCCAAACAGACAGCTGGGCAACGCGCCCCTTTTTTTGGGGGGCGCGGGGAACTGCGCGACCAGCCACAACCGGCCCGCAGCCGAACTACCGCCGCTCAGTCCCTCGCGGCAGTCAATCGCTCCGCATGCTCCTGCAGCGACCGCACCCCGACGTCCCCGTGGTTCAGGGCGTCAATCCCCTGCACAGCCGCCGCCAGCGCCTGCACGGTCGTCAGACACGGCACCGACCGTGCCACCGCCGCCGTCCGGATCTCGTACCCGTCCAGGCGACCCCCCGTGCCGTACGGGGTGTTGACGATGAGGTCGACCTCGCCGTCGTGGATGAGCTGCACGATCGTCTTCTCGCCCTGCGGACCGACGCCCTCCGACTGCTTGCGCACGATCGTCGCGTTGATGCCGTTGCGCTTGAGCACCTCGGCCGTGCCGGACGTGGCGAGGAGTTCGAAGCCGTGGGCGACCAGCTCGCGCGCCGGGAAGATCATCGAGCGCTTGTCGCGGTTGGCGACGGAGATGAACGCGCGGCCCTTGGTCGGCAGCGGCCCGTACGCCCCCGCCTGCGACTTGGCGTACGCCGTGCCGAAGACGGAGTCGATGCCCATGACCTCGCCCGTGGAGCGCATCTCCGGGCCGAGCACGGTGTCGACGCCCCGGCCGTGGATGTCGCGGAACCGCGACCACGGCATGACCGCCTCCTTCACGGAGATCGGCGCGTCGAAGGGCAGCTCGCCGCCGTCGCCCCGCGCGGGCAGCAGCCCCTCCGCGCGGAGCTCGGCGACGGTCGCGCCCAGCGAGATCCGGGCCGCGGCCTTGGCCAGCGGTACCGCCGTCGCCTTCGAGGTGAAGGGGACCGTGCGGGACGCGCGGGGGTTGGCCTCCAGGACGTAGAGGATGTCCCCGGCCATCGCGAACTGGATGTTGATCAGACCGCGTACCCCGACCCCGCGCGCGATGGCCTCGGTCGAGGCGCGCAGCCGCTTGATGTCGAAGCCGCCCAGGGTGATCGGCGGCAGGGCGCAGGCCGAGTCGCCGGAGTGGATGCCGGCCTCCTCGATGTGCTCCATGACGCCACCGAGGTACAGCTCCTCGCCGTCGTACAGCGCGTCGACGTCGATCTCGATCGCGTCGTCGAGGAAGCGGTCGACGAGTACCGGCCGGGAGGGGCTGATCTCGGTCGACTCGGCGATGTAGGAGGCGAGGCGGGTCTCGTCGTAGACGATCTCCATGCCACGGCCGCCGAGGACGTACGACGGGCGGACGAGGACCGGGTAGCCGATCTCGTCGGCGATGGCCTTGGCCTCGGCGAAGGTGGTGGCGGTGCCGTGCTTGGGGGCCGGCAGGCCCGCCTCGGCGAGCACCCGGCCGAAGGCGCCCCGGTCCTCGGCCGCGTGGATCGCCTCCGGGGACGTGCCGACGATCGGCACGCCGTTGTCCTTGAGCGCCTGCGACAGGCCCAGCGGCGTCTGGCCGCCCAGCTGGACCACCACACCGGCGACCGGACCGGCCTGCTGCTCGGCGTGGACGATCTCCAGCACGTCCTCCAGCGTGAGCGGCTCGAAGTACAGCCGGTCGGAGGTGTCGTAGTCGGTGGAGACGGTCTCCGGGTTGCAGTTGACCATCACCGTCTCGTAGCCCGCGTCGCTCAGCGCGAAGGACGCGTGCACGCACGAGTAGTCGAACTCGATGCCCTGGCCGATGCGGTTGGGGCCGGAGCCCAGGATGATGACGGCCGGCTTCTCGCGGGTCGCCACCTCCGTCTCCTCGTCGTAGGAGGAGTAGAAGTACGGCGTCCTGGCCGCGAACTCGGCGGCGCAGGTGTCGACCGTCTTGTAGATGGGGCGCACGCCCAGCGCGTGCCGGACCTCGCGGACGACGTCCTCGCGCAGCCCGCGGATCTCGGCGATCTGCTGGTCGGAGAAGCCGTGCCGCTTGGCCTCGGCGAGCAGCTCGGGGGTCAGCTCGGCGGCCTCGGCCAGCTCGTCCGCGATCTCCTTGATGAGGAAGAGCTGGTCCAGGAACCACGGGTCGATCTTCGTGAACTCGAAGATCTCCTCGGGCGTGGCGCCCGCGCGGATGGCCTGCATGACGGTGTTGATCCGGCCGTCGGTGGGCCGGACCGCCTCGCGCAGCAGCTCGTCCTTGTCGCCGGGCTCGCCGACGAACGTGAACTGGCTGCCCTTCTTCTCCAGCGAGCGCAGCGCCTTCTGGAAGGCCTCGGGGAAGTTGCGGCCGATGGCCATGGCCTCGCCGACCGACTTCATGGTGGTGGTCAGCGTGGAGTCGGCCTGCGGGAACTTCTCGAACGCGAAGCGCGGCGCCTTGACGACCACGTAGTCGAGCGTGGGCTCGAAGGAGGCCGGGGTCTCCTGCGTGATGTCGTTGGGGATCTCGTCCAGGGTGTAGCCGACGGCCAGCTTCGCCGCGATCTTCGCGATCGGGAAGCCGGTGGCCTTGGAGGCGAGCGCGGAGGACCGGGACACGCGCGGGTTCATCTCGATGACGATCACGCGACCGTCCTCGGGGTTGACCGCGAACTGGATGTTGCAGCCGCCGGTGTCGACGCCGACCTCGCGGATGACGGCGATGCCGATGTCCCGGAGGATCTGGTACTCGCGGTCGGTCAGCGTCATCGAGGGCGCCACGGTGATGGAGTCGCCGGTGTGCACGCCCATGGGGTCGAAGTTCTCGATGGAGCAGACGACCACGACGTTGTCGTGCTTGTCGCGCATCAGCTCCAGCTCGTACTCCTTCCAGCCGAGGATGGACTCCTCCAGGAGCACCTCGGTGGTCGGGGAGAGCGTGAGGCCCTGGCCCGCGATGCGGCGCAGCTCCTCCTCGTCGTGCGCGAAGCCGGAGCCGGCGCCGCCCATGGTGAAGGAGGGGCGGACGACGACCGGGTAGCCGCCGCCGAGTTCCTCGACGCCCGCGATGACCTCGTCCATGGTGTGGCAGATGACCGAGCGGGCGGACTCGCCGTACCCGATCTTGCGGCGGACCTCCTCCACGACCTCCTTGAAGAGGTCGCGGTCCTCGCCCTTGTTGATGGCCTCGACGTTGGCGCCGATCAGCTCGACGCCGTACTTGGCGAGGACACCGTTCTCGTCGAGCGAGATCGCGGTGTTCAGGGCCGTCTGGCCGCCCAGGGTGGGCAGCAGGGCGTCGGGGCGCTCCTTGGCGATGATCTTCTCGACGAACTCCGGGGTGATCGGCTCGACGTAGGTGGCGTCGGCGATCTCCGGGTCGGTCATGATCGTCGCCGGGTTGGAGTTGACGAGGATGACCCGCAGGCCCTCGGCGCGCAGCACGCGGCAGGCCTGGGTGCCGGAGTAGTCGAACTCGGCGGCCTGGCCGATGACGATCGGGCCGGAGCCGATGACCAGGACGGACTGGATATCGGTGCGCTTAGGCACGCTGGCCCTCCATCAGGACTGTGCTCATCAAAGAGGTGAAGCGGTCGAACAGGTAGGCGGCGTCGTGCGGGCCCGCTGCCGCTTCGGGGTGGTACTGGACGGAGAAGGCCGGCTGGTCGAGCAGCTGCAGCCCCTCCACCACGTTGTCGTTGAGGCAGACGTGCGAGACCTCGGCGCGGCCGAACGGGGTGTCGCTGATCCGGTCGAGCGGCGCGTCCACGGCGAAGCCGTGGTTGTGCGCGGTGACCTCGACCTTGCCGGTCGTACGGTCCTGGACCGGCTGGTTGATGCCCCGGTGGCCGTACTTCAGCTTGTAGGTGCCGAAGCCGAGCGCGCGGCCGAGGATCTGGTTGCCGAAGCAGATGCCGAAGAGCGGGGTCCTCCGCGCCAGGACGGCGGTCATCAGGGCCACCGGGCCGTCGGCCGTGGCCGGGTCGCCGGGGCCGTTGGAGAAGAACACGCCGTCCGGGGAGACGGCGTACACGTCGTCCTCGGTGGCGGTCGCGGGCAGCACGTGCACCTCGATGCCGCGCTCGGCCATCCGCTGCGGGGTCATGCCCTTGATGCCGAGGTCGATGGCGGCGACGGTGAATCGCTTCTCACCGACCGCGGGGACGACGTACGCCTCCTTGGTGGCGACCTCCTCGTACAGCGAGGCGCCCTTCATGTGCGGCTGGGCCTGCACGCGCGCGAGGAGTTCGGCGTCGGTGGCGATCGCCTCGCCGGAGAAGACGCCGGCGCGCATCGAGCCGCGCTCGCGGAGGTGGCGGGTGAGGGCGCGGGTGTCGATCCCGGAGATGCCGACCACGCCCTGCGCCACCAGTTCCGCGTCCAGCGAACGCTTGGCGCGCCAGTTGGAGGGCACGCGCGCGGGGTCGCGCACGACGTAGCCGGAGACCCAGATGCGGCTGGACTCGTCGTCCTCGTCGTTCCACCCCGTGTTGCCGATCTGGGGGGCGGTGGCGACCACGATCTGGCGGTCGTACGAGGGGTCGGTGAGGGTCTCCTGGTAGCCGGTCATCCCGGTGGAGAACACGGCTTCGCCGAAGGTCTCCCCCACGGCCCCGTAGGCGCGGCCGCGGAAGATCCGGCCGTCCTCCAGGACGAGTACTGCGGGAACCTTGCCGGCTCCCCTGGTGGAGGTCGTCATCGTTCGGCGCCTTCCGTGCTGGGTGTCTTGGTCATGGAGTTGATGGCGTCGACCCACTCGCCGTGCTCGGCCGCGTGGTCCGAGCGGAATCCGGAGTCGATCAGCCGGTCGCCGTGCTGCCAGGTCACCACGAGGAGTCCGCCCTCGGTGAGGACCTTGCCCGCGATGCCCTTGCCGAGCAGGGCCTCGCGGAGCGCGGCGGCGGGGATGAAGAAGTCGGTCGCCCCGGGGCGTACGACGTCCAGGCCCGCGTCGGTCAGGGTGAGCTCGACCCGGCTGCGGGAGCCGAGGCCGCGGGCCACGATGCGGTCCAGCCACTGCCCGGCGGTGGTGGAGCCGTGGTAGCGGCCGCTCATGGTCAGTTTCGCCTCGCCGGGCTCGTCCGGCGCGGTGGGCAGCTCGGGCAGGTCGCCCTGGAGGGTGCCGCGCCACTTCCAGCCCTCGCGCATCAGCCAGTAGACGAGCGCGACGAAGAGGGCCAGACCGACGAGCCAGCCGATGCGCGCGGCCCAGTCGGTGACCGCGGCCGACTTCTTCTCGTCGGCCAGCAGGATCAGAGGTGTCACGTCAGCTTCCCGTCCACGAGCGTCGCCTTGCCCCGCAGCCATGTGTGGGTGACACGGCCCGGCAGCTCGCGCCCCTCGTACGGGGTGTTGCGGCTGCGCGAGGCGAAGCCCGCGGGGTCCACCAGGCCACGGTATTCCGTGTCGACGAGGGTGAGGTTGGCGGGCTCACCAGCCGAGACGGGACGGCCGTGGCCGGCGGCCTGTCCGATCCGCGCGGGCTTGAAGGACATCCGGTCGGCGACACCGGCCCAGGTCAGCAGGCCCGTGTCCACCATGGTCTCCTGCACCACCGACAGCGCGGTCTCCAGGCCGACCATCCCCATGGCGGCGGCGGCCCACTCGCAGTCCTTGTCCTCGTGCGGGTGCGGGGCGTGGTCGGTGGCGACGATGTCGATCGTGCCGTCGGCGAGGGCCTCGCGCAGGGCGAAGACGTCGCGCTCGGTGCGCAGCGGCGGGTTGACCTTGTAGACCGGGTTGTACGACCGGACCAGCTCGTCGGTGAGGAGCAGGTGGTGCGGGGTGACCTCGGCGGTGACGTCGATGCCCCGGGACTTGGCCCAGCGCACGATCTCGACGGACCCGGCGGTCGACAGGTGGCAGATGTGCACCCGCGACCCCACGTGCTCGGCGAGGAGCACGTCGCGCGCGATGACCGACTCCTCGGCGACCGCCGGCCAGCCGCCCAGCCCCAGCTCGGCGGAGACGACGCCCTCGTTCATCTGGGCGCCCTCGGTCAGCCGCGGCTCCTGCGCGTGCTGGGCGACGACCCCGCCGAAGGCCTTCACGTACTCCAGGGCGCGGCGCATGATCACGGCGTCGTCGACGCACTTGCCGTCGTCGGAGAAGACGGTGACCCCGGCGGCCGACTCGTGCATGGCGCCCAGCTCGGCGAGCTTCCTGCCCTCCAGGCCGACGGTGACGGCGCCGATGGGCTGGACGTCGCAGTAGCCGTGCTCCTGGCCCAGCCGGTAGACCTGCTCGACCACACCGGCGGTGTCGGCGACCGGGAAGGTGTTGGCCATGGCGAAGACGGCCGTGTAGCCGCCGCTCGCCGCCGCGCGGGTGCCGGTGAGGACCGTCTCGGAGTCCTCGCGGCCGGGCTCGCGCAGGTGGGTGTGCAGGTCGACGAGCCCCGGCAGCAGCACCTTCCCGGCGGCCTCGACGACCTCGGCCCCGTCGGCGGACAGCCCGGAGCCCACCTCCACGATCGTCTCGCCGTCGATCAGTACGTCCTGCGGCTCACCGCCGAGCACCTTCGCACCACGGATCAGGATCTTGCTCATGGGTCTTACTTCTCCTCGGTGGTGCGGGCGTGGCTGACGGCGGGTTCGTTGCCGCCGAGCAGGAGGTACAGAACGGCCATCCGGATGGAGACTCCGTTTGCGACCTGCTCGACTACGGTGCAGCGCTCGGAGTCGGCGACCTCGGCGGTGATCTCCATGCCGCGGACCATCGGGCCGGGGTGCATCACGATGGCGTGCTCGGGCATCTTCGCCATGCGCTCGCCGTCGAGGCCGTAGCGCCGCGAGTACTCGCGCTCGGTCGGGAAGAACGCGGCGTTCATGCGCTCCCGCTGCACGCGGAGCATCATCACGGCGTCGGACTTGGGGAGGACGGCGTCGAGGTCGTACGACACCTCGCAGGGCCAGCGCTCGACGCCGACCGGGACCAGGGTGGGCGGGGCGACCAGGGTGACGTCCGCGCCGAGGGTGTGCAGCAGGTCGACGTTGGAGCGGGCGACCCGGCTGTGCAGGACGTCGCCGACGATCGTGATGCGCTTGCCGGCCAGGTCCTGCCCTATCCCGGCGTCCCGGCCGACCAGTCGGCGGCGCATGGTGAAGGCGTCGAGGAGGGCCTGGGTGGGGTGCTGGTGGGTGCCGTCGCCGGCGTTGATGACGGCGGCGTCGATCCAGCCGGAGGTGGCGAGGCGGTAGGGCGCTCCGGAGGCGCCGTGCCGGATGACGACGGCGTCCACGCCCATCGCCTCCAGGGTCTGGGCGGTGTCCTTCAGGGACTCGCCCTTGGAGACGCTGGACCCCTTGGCGGTGAAGTTGATGACGTCGGCGGAGAGGCGCTTCTCGGCGGCCTCGAAGGAGATCCGGGTCCGGGTCGAGTCCTCGAAGAACAGGTTGACGACGGTGCGGCCGCGCAGGGTCGGCAGCTTCTTGATCGGCCGGTCGGCGACCCGGGCCATCTCCTCGGCGGTGTCGAGGATCAGGACGGCGTCGTCGCGGGTGAGGTCGGCGGCCGAGATGAGATGACGCTGCATCTGTCAGGCTCCGTAAGGCAGTTCACATATCGGGAGATTGCGGGCAGGCGTGGGCGCGCCGGACCGGCGCGTCCTCTCGGCTCGCTATTGGGTCGGCTTGGCGCCGAGCAGCACGGTGTCGCGACCGTCCTCCTCGGCGAGCAGGACCTTGACCGTCTCCCGCAACGACGTGGGGAGGTTCTTGCCGACGTAGTCGGCGCGGATGGGCAGTTCACGGTGGCCGCGGTCGACGAGGACCGCCAGCTGGACCGCGCGCGGGCGCCCGATGTCGTTGAGGGCGTCGAGGGCGGCGCGGATGGTGCGACCGGAGAAGAGCACGTCGTCGACGAGGACGACCAGTCTGCCGTCGATGCCGTCACCGGGGATCTCGGTGCGGGCCAGCGCACGCGGCGGGTGCATGCGCAGGTCGTCGCGGTACATGGTGATGTCGAGCGAACCGACGGGAATCTTCCGGTCGGTGACCTGCTCGAGCTTGGCGGCGAGCCGCTGGGCGAGGAAGACGCCGCGGGTCGGGATGCCGAGGAGCACCACGTCGTCGGCGCCCTTGGCGCGCTCGACGATCTCGTGGGCGATGCGGGTCAGTACCCGCGCGATGTCGGGCCCTTCGAGAACGGGCCGTGCGTCGCCTGCCTGAAGGTCAGGCTTTCCCTGCTTGTCCATACGAAACGGACCCCCTTCTCCGCCTCACGGGACGGACCTTAAAGGACGTCGGATTTGCGCCATCCACCGTAGCAGGTGGCGGAGAGGCCCCCGATCACCCCCTTGGCGTAATCGGCCATCGCTACCACGGAAGAGTCGGTGCGGACCATTCGGCTTGACGCAGGAGAGTAACGCTGCGTAACCTCACAGTGAGTTACCAGCCGCGCGGCGGGAACCAAGGCCGGCCGCGTCGACACAGTGTCCGGGGAGCTATATGTCCAGCGAATACGCCAAACAGCTCGGGGCCAAGCTCCGGGCCATCCGCACCCAGCAGGGCCTTTCCCTCCACGGTGTCGAGGAGAAGTCCCAGGGGCGCTGGAAGGCCGTGGTGGTCGGTTCGTACGAGCGCGGCGACCGTGCCGTGACCGTGCAGCGCCTTGCCGAGTTGGCGGATTTCTACGGTGTGCCGGTGCAGGAGCTGCTGCCGGGCACCACCCCCGGCGGTGCCGCCGAGCCCCCGCCGAAGCTGGTCCTGGACCTGGAGCGACTGGCCACCGTGCCGGCCGAGAAGGCGGGCCCGCTGCAGCGCTACGCGGCGACGATCCAGTCCCAGCGCGGTGACTACAACGGCAAGGTGCTGTCGATCCGCCAGGACGACCTGCGCACACTGGCCGTCATCTACGACCAGTCCCCCTCGGTCCTCACCGAGCAGCTGATCAGCTGGGGCGTACTGGACGCGGACGCCCGCCGCGCCGTCGCCACCCACGAAGACGCCTGACCCGCACCACACCTGAGCAGAAACGTGCCGCCGGGGTGGCTGGAACTGGATGGTTCCGGCTGCCCCGGCGGTTCTTTTTGCGATGACAGGCTCTGGTTCTCGGCGCAGGGCAGCCGCAAGAGACCCAGGGGCGCGGGGAACTGCGCGACCAGCCCCAGACGGCCGTCAGCCGCCCGAAGACCGCCCCACCCACCCCATTGGGCACACGAACGCCGGAAGGCCCGCAGCAAGCTGCTGCGGGCCTTCCGGCGTTCGTCGGCTACGCCTCCCGGCGCAGCGACGGCTTCAGCTCCTTGAGCCGCCCCAGGAGCCCGTTCACGAACGAGGGCGACTCGTCCGTCGAGAACTCCTTCGCCAGCTGCACCATCTCGTCGAGGACGACGGCGTCCGGCGTCTCGTCGACCCAGATCAGCTCGTAGGCGCCGAGGCGCAGGATGTTGCGGTCGACGACCGGCATCCGGTCGAGCGTCCAGCCGACCGCGTACTGGGCGATCAGCTCGTCGATCCGCCGCGTGTGCTCGGCGTAGCCCTCGACCAGCTGCATCGTGTACTCGCTCACCGGCGGCTGCCGGGTGTCGTCCCGGGAGAGCCGGATCCAGTCCGCGAGCACGGTCAGGACGTCGGCCCCGCGCTGGTCGCCCTCGAAGAGGATCTGGAAGGCGCGCTTGCGGGCCGTGTTGCGGGCAGCCACGGTTAGCTGTTCACCCGGCCGAGGTAGTCGCTCGTGCGGGTGTCGACCTTGATCTTCTCACCGGTGGTGATGAAGAGCGGGACCTGGATCTGGTGACCGGTCTCCAGCGTGGCCGGCTTGGTGCCGCCCGTGGAGCGGTCGCCCTGGACACCCGGCTCGGTCTCCTGGATGACCAGCTCGACGGCGGCCGGGAGCTCGACGAAGAGCACCTCGCCCTCGTGCTGGGCGACGACGGCCGTGAAGCCCTCGATCAGGAAGTTCGCGGCGTCGCCGACGGTCTTCCGGTCGATGTGCAGCTGGTCGTACGTGTCCATGTCCATGAAGACGAAGTAGTCGCCGTCCATGTACGAGAACTGCATGTCGCGCTTGTCGACAGTGGCCGTCTCGACCTTGACGCCGGCGTTGAAGGTCTTGTCGACCACCTTGCCGGACAGCACGTTCTTGAGCTTGGTGCGCACGAAGGCGGGGCCCTTGCCGGGCTTGACGTGCTGGAACTCGACGACGGACCAGAGCTGGCCGCCTTCGAGCTTGAGCACCAGGCCGTTCTTGAGGTCGTTCGTGGAAGCCACGGTTGCGGAATCTCCTGGACTGACGTGGACGACCCCGGGGCACGCACCTTCCTTATAGTGCGAGCAGCTCCTTGGTCGTGATGGTGAGTAGCTCGGGTCCGCCGTCCGCCTCGGGGCGCACGACGAGCGTGTCATCGATCCGGACACCGCCCCGGCCCGGGAGGTGGACCCCCGGTTCGACGGTGACCGGCACGCAAGCGTCCAGTTTACCCATGGCCGAGGGGGCCAGCTGCGGCTCCTCGTCGATTTCGAGTCCGACGCCGTGCCCGGTGAGCGGTTGCAGGCCCTCGGAGTGGCCCGCGGAGCCCAGCACCTGCCGGGCGGCACGGTCCACGTCACGGTAGGCGGCGCCGGGTACGAGGCACTCCCGGCCGGCCCGCTGGGCGGCGAAGACCAGGTCGTACAGCTCGATCTGCCAGTCGGCGGGCGAGGTGCCGATGACGAAGGTGCGGCCGATCTCGCAGCGGTAGCCGCGGTAGGTGGCGCCGAGGCAGACGGAGAGGAAGTCGCCCTCCTCGACGCGGCGGTCGGTGGGGCGGTGGCCTCGGCGGCCGGAGTTGGGTCCGGTCGCCACGGAGGTGGGGAAGGCCCGGCCGTCGGCGCCGTGGTCGACCAGGCGGCGCTCCAGCTCCAGGGCGAGGTGGCGTTCGGTGCGGCCGACGAGGATCGACTCCAGCAGCTCGCCGAGGGCCTGGTCGGCGATCTCGGCGCCGATGCGGAGGCAGGAGATCTCCTCCTCGTCCTTCACGACCCTGAGCTGTTCGACGGCGGCGCCGATGTCGGTCAGGCGCAGCTGGGGGGCGACCGAGCCGAGGGCGCGGTGCCGGGCGACGGTGAGGTGGTGCTCCTCGACGGCGAGGACGTCGGCGTCCTGGGCGGCGGCGAGGTCGGCGGCGGCCACGGCGGGGTCACCGCCGGGGCCTTCCAGGAGGTGCTGCCGGAGGGACTCGTCGGCGCGGGCCTCGGTGGGGCGGTCGTCCGGCGGGCCGGGGCAGACGAGGAGGTCCTCGCGCTTGCCGAGCAGCAGGACGGAGCCGTGGGGGGCGGCGCCGGCGAGGTATCTCACGTTGGCGGGGTGCGAGATGACGGCGGACTGGCTGCCGGCCGCGTTGCAGCGTTCCCTCAGCCTGGTTCTGCGGGCCGCGTACACGTCTGACATGAGTCGAGCGTAGGAGGAATAGGCGTTTTGTGCCGGTTGAGGGGGGCCGAGTGGGGTGACGGGGCGCCGTTGTCGAGTGCGGGTCCGTGGGTGGGTTTCGCGCAGTTCCCCGCGCCCCTGGGGAGACAGGCCGGTTTTTCGGCTGCCGGCCGGTGGGGGGCTTTCGCGCAGTTCCCCGCGCCCCTGGGGGGGGGGGGAGACAGGCCGGTCTTCGGCTGCCGGTCGGTGGGGGCATTTGCGCGGTTCCCCGCGCCCCTGGGTTGCTTTGTTGGGGGCTGGTTACCAGGTTGGGGGGCTGGCTATGGACCTGGAGAGGACCTCGTCGAGGACTCTGGCTGTGGTGGGGACGTCCAGTTGGGAGTTGTCGATGATGGGGAGGCCGGAGCCGTACCAGCCGGCCATGCGGCCGTGGATGCGGGCGACCTCTTCGTCGGTGAGGCGGCGGTTGCCGCGGCGTTCGGCGTTGCGCTCGAGGACGATGTCGAGGCCGGGGAGGAGGACGACCGGGAGGAGGCCGGGGCCGACATGGCGCTTCCAGCCGCCGAGGCCGACGACCGGGCGGTCCGGGAAGACCGCGTCGTCGAGGATGCACGAGATGCCGTTGGCCAGGAAGTTGCGCGCGGCGAAGCCGCAGGTGCGGCGGGCGAGGCGGTACTGGGCCTCCGAGTGGTCGTTCCACCCGGACTGGGGGTCGGCGAAGCCGGAGCGGACCCATTCGCGGACGTCGTCGAGGCTGATGTGGGCGGTGGGGACCCGGCGGTGGTCGGCCCAGTACTTGGCCACGCTGGTCTTGCCCGCGCCCGCCGGGCCGATCAGGAGGACGGCCAGGGTGGTGGTCGTCGGGTCGGGGACCGTGGCGGCGGGCGGCGCGCTCGGCATCCCCACCGGGGCGCCCGGCGGCAGCGGGACGTGGCCCGTGGTGTCGGGCGGCGGCGGGGCCGAGGGCGGTGGCGGAACCGTCGGGTGCGGCGGCGCGGCCGGTGGTGGCGGCACGGGCGCGGAGCCCTGGGGCGCTCCCGGGTGCTGTGCGGCCGGCTGCCAGCCGGTCGGTCCCTGCCCCGGCTGATGGGGCGGCGGCAGCGGAGATCCCACTGCGTGCTGCATCCGGTGCCACTCCGTCTCGTCATGTTCGGCTGCGCTCGTTACCGAACGGTACCGCCCCCGGTCGTCGTTTGGTGAAACGGCCGGGGGCGGTCCGAAGTGCCCGTGCCGCGAGGCGGACCTACTGGCCGACCTCGCCGTACGCGGCAAGCAGCACGGCCGGGTCAGGGCCCTCCAGGACCGTCGGCTTGGCGAGACCGTCCAGGACGATGAAGCGCAGCAGGTTCCCGCGGGACTTCTTGTCGACCTTCATCGTCTCGACGAGCTTGGGCCACTGGTCGTAGCGGTAGTGCAGCGGGAGGCCGACCGACTCCAGGACCGTGCGGTGGCGGTCCGCCGTCGCGTCGTCCAGGCGCCCGGCCAGCCGGCCCAGCTCGGCGGCGAAGTGCATGCCGACGGCGACCGCGGCACCGTGCCGCCACTTGTAGCGCTCGTTCTTCTCGATGGCGTGGCCGAGCGTGTGGCCGTAGTTGAGGATCTCGCGCAGGCCGGACTCCTTGAGGTCGGAGGAGACGACCTCCGCCTTCACCCGGATGGAGCGCTCGATCAGCTCGGCCGTGTGCGGGCCCGCCGGGGTGCGCGCGGCCTCGGGGTCGGACTCGATGAGGTCCAGGATCACCGGGTCG
The DNA here is from genome assembly GCF_043201555.1 of Streptomyces sp. NPDC048288. Classification (NCBI taxonomy): domain Bacteria; kingdom Bacillati; phylum Actinomycetota; class Actinomycetes; order Kitasatosporales; family Streptomycetaceae; genus Streptomyces; species Streptomyces sp. NPDC048288. The sequence continues at coordinate 422,967 of NZ_JBICZD010000008.1, read as the reverse complement.
GCGATGAAGCCGGCCTTGATGATCTCGGCGAGCCCGGAGACGTAGTCGTTGACCGGGAGCGAGTCCAGCGCGGCGAGGTCGCAGAGCACGCCCGCCGGCGGGTGGAAGGCGCCGACCAGGTTCTTGCCCTCGGCCGTGTTGATGCCGGTCTTGCCGCCGACCGCCGCGTCCACCATGGCGAGCACGGTGGTCGGGACGGCGATCCAGCGGACCCCGCGCAGCCAGCTGGCGGCCACGAAACCGGCCAGGTCGGTGGTGGCGCCGCCGCCCACGCCGACGATCACGTCGGAGCGGGTGAAGCCGGACTGGCCGAGCGCCTTCCAGCAGTAGGCGGCGACCTCGGCGGTCTTGGCCTCCTCCGCGTTGGGCACCTGGATGGCGACGGCCTCGTAACCCTGCTCGGCCAGATCGGCCCGCAGCGCGTCACCGGTCTCGGCGAGCGCCTCGGGGTGCACGATCGCGACCCGCTGGGCCTTCTCGCCGACCAGTGCGCCCAGTTCGCCGAGGAGTTGACGGCCCACCAGGACCTCGTACGGCTCGGTGCCCGCCGTGCCGCCGACCTGGATCCGGGTGACTGCCTCGCTCATGCTTCCTTCAACTCCAGTGCGTCCAGGGCTGCTTGGGTGACCTCTTCGGGCGTACGGTCGTCCGTCGTCACGACGGCCGCGGCGACCTCCTCGTACAGGTGCCGCCGTGCCTCCATCAGCTCGCGCCACTGCTTGCGCGGGTTGAGGGCGAGCAGCGGCCGGGCCGCGTTCAGGCCGGTGCGCTTGACGGCCTCCTCGACGTCCATCGAGAGGTAGACCACCCGCTGCCCGGCGAGCAGCGCGCGGGTGTCCGCGTCGAGGATCGCGCCGCCGCCGAGGGCGAGGACACCCTCGTGCTCGGCCAGCGCGGTGTGCACCGCCCGCTTCTCGATGGCCCGGAAGGCGGGCTCGCCCTCGGCCACGAAGATGTCGGCGATGGTGCGGCCCTCGGCGGCCACGATGTCCTCGTCGGTGTCCCGGTAGCCGACGCCGAGCCGCTCGGCGAGCAGCTGCCCGACCGTGGACTTGCCCACGCCCATCGGTCCGACCAGCACCACCATCGGCACGCCGCCGCTCACCGGATGGCCAGGTTCTCGAGGTACGACCGCACGTTGCGGCGGGTCTCGGGGACCGAGTCGCCGCCGAACTTCTCGGCGACCGCGTCCGCGAGGACGAGCGCGACCATGGCCTCGGCGACGATGCCGGCGGCCGGCACGGCGGAGACGTCGGAGCGCTGGTGGTGGGCCTGGGTGGCCTCGCCCGTGGTGACGTCCACGGTCCGCAGGGCGCGGGGCACGGTCGCGATCGGCTTCATCGCGGCGCGGACGCGCAGCAGCTCGCCCGTGGAGAGTCCGCCCTCGGTGCCGCCGGCCCGGCCGGAGACCCGCCGGATGCCCTCGGGCGTGCCCACGATCTCGTCGTGCGCCTTCGAGCCGGGCACCCGGGCCAGCTCGAAGCCGTCGCCGATCTCGACGCCCTTGATCGCCTGGATGCCCATCAGGGCCCCGGCGAGACGGGCGTCCAGCTTGCGGTCCCAGTGCACGTGCGAGCCGAGGCCGACCGGGACGCCGTAGGCCAGCACCTCGACCACACCGCCGAGGGTGTCGCCGTCCTTGTGGGCCTGGTCGACCTCCGCGACCATCGCCTTCGAGGCGTCGGCGTCCAGGCAGCGCAGCGGGTCGGCGTCCAGCTTCTCGACGTCGGCGGGGGTGGGGTACACGCCCTGCGGGGCCTTCACGGAGCACAGCTCGACGACGTGCGAGACGATCTCGATGCCCGCCGTCTCCTTCAGGTAGGAGCGGGCGACGGCGCCGAGCGCGACCCGTGCCGCGGTCTCGCGGGCGGAGGCGCGCTCCAGGACCGGGCGGGCCTCGTCGAAGCCGTACTTCTGCATACCGGCGAGGTCCGCGTGGCCGGGACGCGGGCGGGTCAGCGGGGCGTTGCGGGCCAGCCCGGCGAGGATCTCCGGATCCACCGGGTCGGCCGCCATCACCTGCTCCCACTTGGGCCACTCGCTGTTGCCCACCATGATCGCCACCGGGGAGCCCAGCGTCAGCCCGTGCCGGACGCCGCCCAGGAAGGTGACCTCGTCACGCTCGAACTTCATGCGCGCACCACGGCCATAGCCGAGCCGCCGCCGCGCGAGATGGTCCGCGACCATCTCCGTGGTGATCGGCACGCCGGCGGGAAGGCCCTCCAGCGTCGCGACAAGTGCGGGACCGTGGGACTCCCCCGCGGTCAGCCAACGCAGCCTGCTCAACGATGCTCCTCAGTGCTCGCGCCCTGGTACTACTGCCCTGCGTACGCGTGTCCTCGCGTACGGCGACGGCCCGACCGGGTGCGCGGCCCCGGTCCGCCGCCTCCGATCCTCCCACGTCCGGCCACCGAACCCGGCCGCCGGTCCAGCAGTCGGACGCGAACAGATCAGGTCAGCGCTCCGCGAGCGCCTTCTCCCCGGCCCGGCGCATGACGTCCACCGGCGCCGGAGCGCGGCCGGTCATCTGCTCGACCTGGAGCACGGCCTGGTGCACCAGGAGGTCGAGGCCGCTCACCACGGCCCCGCCGAACATGGACCAGCGGGCGGCGAGGGCGGTGGGCCAGGGGTGGTAGAGCACGTCGAAGAGGGTGGTGGGGCGCTCGGGTACGGCGCCGGCGAGGGCGTCGGTGCTGCCCGCGGGGGTGGTGGCGATCACCAGGGGGGCGTGCAGGGCCTGTTCGGCGTCGGCCCAGTCGGCGGTGCGCACCTCGACGTCGAGCCGCTCGCCCCACTCCCGCATCTCGGCGGCGCGGGCCTCGCTGCGGACGTAGGCGACGACCTCGCCGGTGCAGATCCGGGCGAGCGCGGCCAGCGCGGAGGAGGCGGTGGCGCCGGCGCCGAGGACGGCGGCGGAGTCGACCTGTTCGATGCCGTGCTCGCGCAACGCGGCGACCATGCCCGGGATGTCGGTGTTGTCCCCGACGCGCCGTCCGTCCTCCGTGAAGACCACGGTGTTGACCGCGTCGACGGAGGCCGCCGTCTCGCTGATCTCGTCGACGAGCGGGATGACCGCCCGCTTCAGCGGCATGGTCAGCGACAGCCCCGCCCACTCCGGTCCCAGCTCCCCGAGGAAGCCGGGCAGCTGGGCCTCGTCGACCTCGAAGCGCTCGTACGACCAGTCGGTGAGCCCGAGTTCGGCGTACGCGGCCCGGTGCAGCACCGGGGAGAGGGAGTGGGCGATGGGCTTACCGAGCACGGCGGCCCGGCGGGCATCGGTTGCCCGAGGTGGCATCGAATCTGTCCTTGTACAGGAGCGGGGCCGCGCCGCTGGCGCGCGCGGCTCAGCTCTTCTTCCGTGAGGCGTTCCACTCGTTCACGAGCTTCTCGTGCTCGGCGAGCGTCTTGGTGAACTCGCTGGTCTTGCCGTCCATCGAGATGAAGTAGTACCAGCCGTCGTCGGTCGGGTTGAGGGCGCCCTGCAGCGCCTCCTCGCCGGGGTTGTCGATGGGCCCGGGCGGCAGTCCCTTGACGTAGTACGTGTTGTAGGGGTTGTTGTAGCGGCGCAGTTCGGCGATCGACAGGTCGATCTTGCTCTGGTTCTTCACGTAGTTGTACGTGGAGTCGAACTCCAGCGCGCCGTAGGTCTCGGAGTTTCCGGGCTTGAGGCGGTTGTAGACCACCTCGGCCATCTTGCGGAAGTCGTCGTGGCTGGTGCCCTCGGCCTGCACGAGGCTGGCCACGGTGAGCAGCTGCCAGGGCCCGTCGAGGCCGAGGCCGGCGGCCTTCTTCTCCAGGCCGAGCGTCTGGAACTGGTCGTTGGCGCGGGCCACCATCTCGGTGAGGACTGCCTTGGGCTCCTGCCCCTTCGAGACGGCGTAGCTGGAGGGGTAGAGGAATCCTTCCAGCGGGTCCTTCAGGTTGGCGTGGTTCAGCGCCCACTTGGGCAGGCCGAGGGACTTGTAGTCCTTCTTCGCCACGGCCGCGGTGGTGCCCTTCTTCACGGCGAGCCGCTTGTCGATCATTTCGTAGATCGCGGAGTTGCGCAGGCCCTCGGCGATGACCAGGTTGCTGTGGCTCTTCGGGTTGAGCATCAGCTCCACCGCGCTGGCCGCGGACATCTCCTTCTGCAGCGTGTAGACGCCGTCCTGGATCGTCTTGCCGTCGGGGTTCGCCGTCTGTGCGGAGACGAAGGCGTCGACGCTCTCGACCACGCCGGCGGCCTTCAGGATGCGGCCGATGTCGTAGCCGCCCGCGCCCTTGGGGATCGAGACGGTCGTGGTCTCGCCGTTGCCACTGCCCGCGTAGTCCGGGGACGCGCCGAAACGATTTTGGTAGAAGTGCCAGCCGTAGTAGCCGACGACGCTCGCGCCGCCGCCGAAGACCAGGCAGACCACCAGGCAGGCGCAGCCGCTGCGGCGTTTCTTGGCGCCCTTGCCGCCTTTGGCGTCCTTGCCCCGGCCCTTGTCGCGGCGCCCTTTCGGGTCGTCGCCGTCCTCGCCGTCGTCACCGTCGTCATCGGCGCCCGTGAAGAAGGGGTGCTGCTCCTCTTCCTCCTCCTCGACCGCGGGCTCCGGCTGCGGTTCCGGCTCGGGGCGCCGGCGGCCGGGCGGCTCCGGCGGCGGGTAGGCGTCCTCGGTGCCGTAGAAGTCGGGCTGCTCCCCGCCGTAGGCCACGGGCTGCTGGCCGTAGGGGTCGCCCGGGTCGGCGGCGTAGGGGACCTGGCCGTGGGTGCCGGTCGCGTCCCAGCCGCCCTGGTGGTATTGGGGGGCATGCCCGGCGTACTGCTGGTCGTACTGCTGCTGGTCGTAGTGCTGCTGGCCCTGTCCGTCGGCGTACCGGAGGTTGCCCTGTTCGTCGTAGTACGTGGCGTACTGCTGCTGGTCGTAGCCGCCCTGCGGGTGCTGGTCCCAGTCGCCGTACTGCTGCTGCGACTGCTGCGACTGCTGTGGGTAGTGCTGTGGCTGGCCGCCGTAGGGGGACTGCTGGCCCACGTGGGCCTGCTGTCCGCCCCATCCGTCGTCCCCGTACAACGGGTCCTCCGGATGCCACGGTTCGGAGCCTTGGCCCCGGCCATACTCAGTCATCGATCCCCTAGAGCCGCGAGGCGGTACGGTGCGCGGCTGGTGGGCCGGTTCCCGTTCCGCCTCTTGCTGTGCGGTGGCTGTTCGAAAACCATCGCATCGCGCGGAACGTTACCGTATCGCGATCAGATGACTACTTCGACGCCCTCGCCGGGTGGTTTACCTGACACCCGTTCGGATTCCAGTGCCTGCTGAAGGATGATGACCGCCGCGGCCTGGTCGATGACCGAGCGGCCCTTCTTGGCCTTCACTCCAGAAGCGCGCAGTCCCTGGCTCGCCGTTACTGTCGTCATCCGCTCGTCGACCAGCCGGACCGGTACCGGCTTGATGCCCTTGGCGAGTTCCTGGGCGAAGGCGCGGACCTTGACGGCGGCCGGCCCCTCGCCCCCCTTGAGGGAGCGAGGGAGTCCGACGACGACCTCGATCGGTTCGTACTCCTCGACCAGTTGCCGCAGCCTGCGATGGGCGGCGGGGATGTCCCGGCCGGGGACGGTCTCGACCGGGGTGGCGAGGATCCCGTCGGGGTCGCACGAGGCGACCCCGATCCGGGCATCCCCGACGTCGATCGAGAGCCGACGTCCTCTGCGCATTTCCGACCGTTTCCTTACTTCGCGGTCTCGGTCACCAGACGCTCGACGGCGTCGATGGCCTCACCGATCGCGGCCGGGTTCTGGCCGCCGCCCTGGGCGACGTCCGGCTTGCCGCCACCGCCGCCGCCGAGCGTCTTGGCGGCGGTGCGGACCAGGTCACCGGCCTTGAGACCGCGGTCGCGGGCGGCGTCGTTGGTGGCGATGACCGTGAGCGGCTTGCCGTTGTTGACCGTGAACAGGGCGACCACGGCGGCGCGTCCGCCCTGGATGCGGCCGCGCACGTCGAGGACGAGCTTGCGCAGGTCGTCCGGGGTGGTGCCGTCCGGGACCTGGCCGGTGACGACGGCGATGCCGCGGACGTCCTTGGCGGACTCGACGAGACCGGCGGCGGCCTGCAGCACCTTCTCCGCGCGGAACTTCTCGATCTCCTTCTCGGCGTCCTTCAGCTTGCCGAGCATGGCGGAGACCTTCTCCGGCAGCTCCTCCGGACGGCCCTTGATCAGCTCCTGCAGCTGGGCGACGACCGTGTGCTCACGGGCCAGGAAGTTGTAGGCGTCGACCCCGACGAGGGCCTCGATACGACGGACACCCGAGCCGATCGAGGACTCGCCGAGCAGCTTCACCAGGCCCAGCTGGGAGGTGTTGTGCACATGCGTACCGCCGCACAGCTCCTTGGAGAAGTCGCCGATGGTCACCACGCGGACCCGCTCGCCGTACTTCTCGCCGAACTCGGCGATGGCGCCCTGCTTCTTGGCCTCGTCGATGCCCATGATCTCGGCGCGCACGTCGAGGTCGCGGGCGAGCACCTCGTTGATCTTCTGCTCGACGTCGGTCATCACGGCCGTCGGAACGGCGGACGGCGAGCCGAAGTCGAAGCGGAAGCGGCCGGGCTGGTTCTCGGAACCGGCCTGGGCGGCCGTCGGGCCGAGGGCGTCGCGCAGCGCCTGGTGGGTGAGGTGGGTGGCCGAGTGGGCGCGGGCGATGGCGGTCCGGCGGCGCTGGTCGATCGAGGCGTGGGCCTTGGCACCGACCGTCACCTCGCCGACCTGGACGACGCCCTTGTGGACGTACACGCCCGGGACCGGCTTCTGGGTGTCGCGGATCTCGATGACGGCACCGGTGTCGACCCTGATCCGGCCGGTGTCGCCGATCTGGCCGCCGCCCTCGGCGTAGAACGGGGTGCGGTCCAGGACGATCTCGACCTCGTCGCCCTCGGTGGCGGCCGGGGAGGAGACGCCGTCGACGAGGATGCCGACGATCGTGGTCTCGCCCTCGGTGTCGGAGTACCCGATGAAGTCGGTCTCGCCGGTCCTGTCGGCGATCTCGCGGTAGGCGCCGGCACCGGCGTGCCCGGTCTTCTTGGCCTGGGCGTCGGCCTTGGCGCGCTCCCGCTGCTCCTTCATCAGGCGGCGGAAGCCCTCCTCGTCCACGGAGAGGCCCTGCTCGGAGGCCATTTCGAGGGTGAGGTCGATCGGGAAGCCCCAGGTGTCGTGGAGCAGGAACGCCTTGTCGCCGGCGAGGACCGTGCCGCCGGACTCCTTGGTCTCGGTGACTGCGGTGTCGAGGATGTTGGTGCCGGCCTTCAGCGTCTTGAGGAAGGCGTTCTCCTCGGCGACGGCGACCTTCTCGATGCGCTCGCGGTCGGTGACCAGCTCCGGGTACTGCTGGCCCATCATGGCGATCACGGTGTCGATCAGGTCGAGGACGACCGGACCGGTGGCGCCGAGCAGGCGCATGTTGCGGATGGCGCGGCGCATGATGCGGCGCAGGACGTAGCCGCGGCCCTCGTTGCCGGGGGTAACGCCGTCGCCGATGAGCATCACCGAGGTGCGCATGTGGTCGGTGACGACCCGCAGCGAGACGTCCGAGGCGTGGGCCTCGCCGTAGTGGACGCCGGTCAGCTCGGTGGCCTTCTTGATGACGGCCATTGAGGTGTCGATCTCGTACATGTTCTGCACGCCCTGCAGAATCATGGCGAGACGCTCCATGCCGAGGCCCGTGTCGATGTTCTTGCTGGGCAGTTCGCCGAGGATCTCGAAGTTGTCCTTGCCGATGCCCTCGCCGCGCTCGTACTGCATGAAGACGAGGTTCCAGATCTCCACGTACCGCTCGTCGTTGACGGCGGGGCCGCCCTCGACGCCGAACTCGGGGCCGCGGTCGTAGTTGATCTCGGAACACGGGCCGCAGGGGCCGGGGACGCCCATGGACCAGTAGTTGTCCTTCATGCCGAGGCGCTGGATGCGCTCCTTGGGCACGCCGACGACGTCGTGCCAGATGCGCTCGGCCTCGTCGTCGTCCTTGTAGACGGTGATCCAGAGCTTCTCCGGCTCCAGGCCGTAACCACCCTTGTCCTGGGAGCTGGTGAGCAGCTCCCAGGCGTACTTGATGGCGCCTTCCTTGAAGTAGTCGCCGAAGGAGAAGTTGCCGCACATCTGGAAGAAGGTGCCGTGCCGGGTGGTCTTGCCGACCTCTTCGATGTCCGGGGTGCGCACGCACTTCTGCACACTGGTGGCGCGGTCGAAGGGCGGCTTGACCTCACCCAGGAAGTAGGGCTTGAAGGGCACCATGCCGGCCGGGACGAGCAGCAGAGTCGGGTCGTCCGCGATGAGCGACGCCGAAGGGACGACGGTGTGCCCGCGCTCCTCGAAGAAGCTCAGCCAGCGGCGGCGAATCTCTGCCGACTCCATCAGTGGTCCTCATTCCGGTTGTGCGAGTACCTCGTGGTGTCGGGGTACTTCGGGTTGCTGCGGTTCTCGATGGCGGCGAACCGCCGGGGCGCGGGGAGCTCCGGGTCCGCGTTGATGCCCAGCGCGTCCCCCAGCTCCTCCTCCCGCTGGGCCATGTTGTCGCGGACGTCGAGCGCGAAGCCGACCGCCCGGTCCTTGATCCGGTGGCCGGTCTCCAGCGCCTTGTTGGCGGCGGTGGCGGCGAGGCTCTCCGGGGTCAGCTGCTTCAGCTTGCGGTTGACCTTGGTGGTGGCCCAGACCCCGGCGGCGACACCGGTGGTGAACCAGAACGTACGGCGGAACATATGGCCTGGCTCCTACTTTCCCCGGTTCTTCCGCCGTGCGGCCGGGACCGTCCGGCCCACGATCACGGTACGCCTGGGCTCCTTCACGGGCACGTCCGCCTTGCGGCCGGACAGCGCCCGGCGCACGCCGTAGCCGAAGGCCGCGACCTTGACCAGCGGGCCGCCGAAGGTGGTGGCGACGGTGGAGGACAGCGCGGAGGCGTTGGAGGTGACCTCCTGGACGTCCGAGGCGATCGCGTCGACCCGGTCGATCTGGGTCTGCGCGGAGCGTACGGCCGCGGAGGCGTCGGCGAGCAGCGGGACGGCCTGGTCGGTCACGTCCGCCACGAGCTTGGTGGTCGCCTTGAGCGTCTGGGCCAGCCTCGCCAGTGCGACGGCGAGGAAGGAGACCAGGATCGCCCAGAAGACGGCCACCAGGATCCCGGCCACCTCTCCACCGGACACTGCGCGCACCCGCTCCCTGAAACGTGCCTCAACATCGAAAAGTCTGCACCGAGCCTATCGCGCCGGGGGTGGGGCTCCGTACCGGATTACCGCGCGTGGCAGGCGGACTTCCGGGAAGCGATTGTACGGACCGAACACGGTTAAGTACGCTCCGTGTCCCATGCGAGGTCCTCAGCGCCCCGGCTCTTCGGCGGACGGCAATCTGCCCCTGGAACTCACCGCCTTCGTGGGCCGGTCGGCCGAACTCGGCGAGCTGGCCCGGGCCCTGGAGTCCGCCCGGCTGGTGACGGTGACCGGGGTCGGCGGGGTCGGCAAGTCGCGGCTCGCGGCCCGGGCGGCGGCCGGCGCGGCGCCCCGGGACGGGGTGTGGCGGGTGGAGCTGGCGCCGGTGCGCGACCCGGAGTTCGTGGAGTACGCGGTCGTGGAGGCGCTGGGCCTGACCGACCACACCACCCGGCTGCCGCGCGAGGCGCTGCTGGAGCACCTGGCCGCCCGCCGGATCCTGCTGCTGCTGGACGGGTGCGAGCATCTGGCCGACGCGTGCGCGGAGCTGGTGGCCGAGCTGCTGCGCCGGCTGCCCGAGCTGACCGTGCTGGCGGTGGGGCGGCGGCCGCTCGGGGTGGCGGGCGAGCGGCTGTTCCCGCTGGCGCCGCTCGGCGAGGACGAGGCGGTGGAGCTGTTCGCCGAGCGTGCCGGGCGGCAGGGTCTTGACGTGCGGGACCGCGCGGACGTACGGGAGGTGTGCCGGCGCCTGGACGGGATCCCGCTGGCGATCGAGCTGGCGGCCGGGCGGCTGCGGGCGCTGTCGCCCGGGCAGCTGCTGGAGCGGCTCGACGACCGGTTCCGGCTGCTGACGGGCGGCGGGCGGGACGGGCTCGCCCGGCACCGGACGCTGCGCACGGCGATCGGCTGGAGCCATGAACTGTGCTCCCCGGCCGAGCGGTTGCTGTGGTCGCGGCTGTCGGTGTTCGCGCAGACCTTCGAGCTGGAGGCCGCCGAGTACGTGTGCGGCGGGGAGGGGCTGGCGTCCGAGGACGTCCTGGACGTGCTGGCGGAGCTGCTCGCGCAGTCGGTGGTGGCGCGGGAGGAGACCCCGACGGGCGTGCGCTACCGGATGCTCGACACCGTGCGGGCGTACGGCGCGGACTGGCTGGCGGCGACGGGGGACGCGGGCCGGCTGCGGCGCCGCCACCGGGACTGGTTCATGGGCCTGGCGACCTGGTGCGAGCTGGACTGGTTCTCGCCCCGGCAGGGCGAGGTGGCCGCGCGGGTCGAGGCCGAGCTGCCGAATCTGCGGGCCGCCCTGGACCACTGCCTGACCGAGCCGGACGAGGCGCACCTGGGCCAGTACCTGGCGGGCTCGCTGTGGTTCTACTGGGCGGGCTGCGGCCGGCTCTCGGAGGGCCGGCGCTGGCTGGAGCGGAGCCTGGAGCTGGACTCGGAGTATCCGCAGTCCCGGCTGAAGGCGCTGTGGGTGCTCGGCTATGTGGCGATCCTCCAGGGGGACGCGGTGCCCGCGCTGGCCGCGCTCCAGGAGTGCCGTGAGGAGGCCGAGCTGGTCGCCGACCCGACGGCGGTGGCGTACGCGGAGCACCGCACCGGCTGCCTGGCCCTGGTCACCGATGACATGCCCCGCGCGGAGACCCTGCTGCGTTCGGCTCTCGACCGCTACCAGGAGATCGGCGAGCTGAACAGCAATGTGCTGATGGGCCAGGTCGAACTCGCGATGACCCGGGCGTTCCTCGGTGATCTGCCGGCCGCGGTGCGGCTGTGCGAGGACGTGCGCCGGGTGTGCGAGGACCACGGCGAGCACTGGGCCCGCTCGTACGCGCTGTACGTCCTGGCGTACGCGGCCTGGCAGGACGGCGACCACCCGGCCGCCCGCGAACTGCTGACGGACTGTCTGCGCCATGCGCACGGCTTCCGTGACCTGCTGGGTTCGGTGCTGTCGATCGAGCTGCTCGCCCTGGTGACGGTGGCGCAGGGCGATCCGGCGGAGGCGGCGGTGCTGCAGGGCGCGGCCGGGCGGATGTGGCCGTCGGTGGGGCTGCCGCTGTTCGGCTCGGCGTACTACAACGCCCCGCACGAGCTGTGCGAGGCGACGGCCCGGCGGGCGCTGGGCGACGAGCGGTACGCGGAGTGCGTACGGCAGGGCACCGGGCTGGACCGGGAGGCGGCGGTGGCCCGGGCGCTGGGGTACTTCGGGGTCCGGCCGCTGGAGGCGCTGCCGACACCGCGCGGGCCGGTGCGGCAGCGGCGGGACGCCGCCGACATGCGGAAGCCCGCCGCCTCGCCCACCCGGAAGGGCGGGGAGACGGCGGGCTGACGCTGCGGTGCTACACCCGGCCGGTGATCAGCGGGCGTAGTACTCGACGACGAGCTGCTCGTCGCAGATGACCGGAACTTCCTTGCGGTTCGGCTCGCGGTCCAGGCGGAACGCCAGGGCCTTGAGGTTCACCTGCAGGTAGCGGGGGGTCTCGCCGTCGGGGGCGAAGCCACCCTCACGGGCGACCTGGAAGAGCGTCTTGTCCTTGGAACGGTCGCGGACCTGCACGACGTCGTCCGGGCGGACCCGGAAGGACGGCTTGTCGGTCTTCTGGCCGTTGACCTGGATGTGGCCGTGGACGACCATCTGGCGGGCCTGGTAGATCGTGCGGGCGATGCCCGAACGCAGGACCAGCGCGTCGAGGCGGCGCTCGAGCTCGACGATCAGAGCCTCACCGGTCTTGCCCTGCACCTTGGAGGCACGCTCGTAGGCGCGGACCAGCTGACGCTCGGAGATGTCGTACTGCGCGCGCAGACGCTGCTTCTCCAGCAGACGGACCTTGTAGTCCGAGTTCTGCTTGCGGCCGCGGCCGTGCTCACCCGGCGGGTAGGGACGGGCCTCGAAGTACTTGACGGCCTTCGGGGTCAGCGCGATGCCGAGGGCACGCGACTTCTTGACCTTGGGGCGGGACTGGTTCGCCACTGTCTCTTTCTTCCTTCTGACTATTCGGCTTGTCAGGGTTGAGGGAGGTCGCAATCCGCAGCCGGGGAAACCCGCCGGGACCCGTTGCCGGGCCTGGTGGGCAGCCGCTCCCCTGGTCTGGGCACATACGTGCAGCACGCGAGTGGCCCACCGACCGGTCCCGTCGTGCGACGGATGGTGGTGGGCGGCCCGCGACACCGTTCGACGGTGCGCGACGCTCCTGGATCCCCCTTGCGGAGGTTCCGGCTGGTTGTCCCGCTCTGACAGCGCGGGACTCAGCGCTTCGAGGGATTCTACAGGCTGCTCAGGACCGCCTGCGACCGAGGTGGTTCCGGGTCCACTCGACGGCGTCGGCGTAGCGGGCCTCGGCGCCGTGCCGGGTCGGGGTGTAGTACTCGCGGTCCTTGATCGGGTCCGGGGCGTACTGCTGCTCGGCGATGCCCTCGGGCAGGTCGTGCGGGTAGACGTAGCCCTGTGCGTGGCCGAGCTTGGCGGCGCCCTTGTAGTGGCCGTCACGCAGGTGCGGGGGCACCTGGCCGGCCAGGCCCTTGCGGACGTCCTCCAGGGCGGCGCCGATCGCCATGGTCGCGGAGTTGGACTTGGGGGCCAGCGCGAGGGCGATGGTGACGTGGCTGAGGGTGAGGGCGGCCTCGGGGAAGCCGATCATCGCGACGGCCTGGGCGGCGGCCACGGCCATGGGCAGGGCGTTCGGGTCGGCGAGGCCGATGTCCTCGCTCGCCGAGATCATCAGGCGGCGGGCGATGAAGCGGGGGTCCTCGCCGGCCTCGATCATCCGGGCCAGGTAGTGCAGGGCCGCGTCCACGTCGGAGCCCCTGATGGACTTGATGAGGGCGCTGGCGACGTCGTAGTGCTGGTCGCCGTCGCGGTCGTACTTCACCGCGGCGCGGTCGACGACCTCCTCCAGGGTCTGCAGGCCGATCTCCTGCTCGCCCTTGTCGAGGGCGGCCCCGGCGGCGGCCTCCAGGGCGGTCAGGGCGCGGCGGGCGTCGCCGCCGGCGATCCGCAGCAGGTGTTCCTCGGTGTCCTCGGGGAGGGTGACGGCGTCCTTGAGACCGCGTTCGTCGGTGAGGGCCCGGCGCAGCAGGCCGCGCACGTCGTCGTCGGTGAGGGGTTCGAGGGTGAGGAGCAGCGAGCGGGAGAGCAGCGGGGAGATCACCGAGAAGTACGGGTTCTCGGTGGTGGCGGCGATCAGGGTGACCCAGCGGTTCTCGACGGCCGGGAGCAGGGAGTCCTGCTGGGCCTTGCTGAAGCGGTGGATCTCGTCGAGGAAGAGGACGGTCTCCTTGCCGTATCCCCCGGTGGCGCGGCGGGCGCCGTCGATGACCGCGCGGACCTCCTTGACCCCGGCGGTGATCGCGGAGAGTTCCACGAACCGCTTGTTGGTGGCCTTGGAGACGACGTACGCCAGGGTCGTCTTGCCGGTGCCGGGCGGTCCCCAGAGGATGACGGACGAGGGTCCGGCGGGACCGCCGCTGCCCTCGCCGACCAGTCTGCGCAGCGGGGATCCCGGCTTCAGCAGGTGCTGCTGGCCCACCACCTCGTCGAGGGTGCGCGGACGCATCCGCACCGCCAGGGGACTGCCGGTCGGGTCCTTCTCCTGGCGTTCTTCGGCGGCTGCGGTGAACAGGTCGGGTTCCACGCTGAAACCCTAAATCACCGCACTGACAACGCGGCGCGCGCTGTCAGCTGGTCCAGAAGTCCCACCAGCGGGTCAGGATCAGCATGCCGATGATGCCGATGTGCAGGACCGGCAGCACCCAGGTGAACTCGCCGAAGAAGGACTTCAGCCAGTTCGGGGCAGGCAGGAAGCTCTTGCGGATGTTGAAGGAGGTCACGTACCAGAACATGGTGATCGTGGCGACCCAGGCCAGCGAGCACCACAGGCACAGCGCGTTGATCCGGTACAGGGACTGGAACTGCAGCCAGGTGCAGAAGCCCACGCCGAAGAGCGTGCCGAAGTTGAAGGTCAGCCAGTACCAGCGCGGGAAGCGGGCGCGGGCCAGCAGGCTCATGCCGACGCAGATGACGATGCCGTAGCAGACCAGGCCGAGCATCGGGTTCGGGAAGCCGAAGGCGGCGGCCTGCTTGGACTCCATGACGCTGCCGCAGGAGACGACCGGGTTGAGGCTGCACCCGGGGGTGAACGTCTTGCCCTCGACCTTGGCTTCCAGCAGCTTGAACTTGTCGATCGTGATGACCCAGGCGGCCAGCAGGCCGGCGGCGCCCGTGATGATCAGCAGCAGCGCGAAGGCGAGACTGCCGCCCTCCGTGCGCGGTGCCGCGGAGGCGTGCTCGGGCTCGGGCTCGGTGGAGACGTCCTTGACTGTCGTCTTGCTCATCACGCCGATTCCGTCTGTTTGAGAGTTGGAACTTCTTCGGGCAGGGGCCATTGTGCCGCACGAGGCGCCCTGTCCACCGTTCGGTGCGCATAAGGAAGTACGCAAGGAGGTCCCGGAACGCTCGGTTCTGGCCGACCCTCGTGGCATGACAGCACACGCGAACGAATTCGCGGTGGACGTCCGGGGGCTGCGCAAGCGGTACGGCGACGTGACCGCGGTGGACGGCATCGATCTGGGCATCCGGCGCGGCGAGGTGTTCGGCCTGCTCGGGCCCAACGGAGCGGGCAAGAGCACGACGGTGGAGATCCTCCAGGGCAACCGGACCCGGGACGCGGGCGAGGTCACGGTCCTGGGCGCGGACCCGGCGGCGGGCACGCGCGCGTGGAGGTCCCGTGTGGGCATCGTCTGGCAGGACGAATCGGCGCCCGCCGAGTTGACGGTCCGCGAGACGGTACGGCATTTCGCGCACTACTACCCCAGGCCGCGCGACCCGGAGGAGGTGATCGGGCTGGTCGGTCTGGAGGCCAGGGCGGACAGCCGGATCAAGGCCCTCTCGGGCGGCCAGCGCCGCCGCCTGGACGTGGCGCTGGGGGTGATCGGCGGACCCGAGCTGCTGCTCCTGGACGAGCCGACCACCGGTTTCGACCCGGCGGCCAGGCGCCGGTTCTGGGAGCTGATCCGCCTCCTCGCGGACGAGGGCACGACGATCCTGCTCACCACCCACTACCTGGAGGAGGCGGAGGCCCTCGCCGACCGGCTGGCGATCGTCGCCCGGGGCCGGGTGGTCGCCGAGGGCGAGCCGCAGGAACTCCGGGACCGCTTCGGCACCGGCGCCACCGTCGAGTGGACCGACCCCGACGGCACCACGCGCGCGGAGCACACACAGACCCCGACCAGGACGGTCGGTGAGCTCATGCGGCGCTTCGACGGCGAGATCCCGGGGCTGCGGGTGAGCCGCCCCACCCTGGAGGACGTCTACCTCAGGCTGACCGGACAGGAGGCCGCGCGATGACCGCGACGACCACCGCGCCCGCCCGGACCCGCGACGGCGACGCCCGCCTGCCGGGCGCCTGGCCGCTCGGGCTGCGCCGGGGCGCCCTGGAGATCCGGCAGTTCTTCCGCCAGCGCGACCAGGTCGTCTTCACCTTCGCCTTCCCGGTCGTCTTCCTCTTCCTCTTCGCGTCGATCTTCCACGACGACGTCGAGGGCAGCGGGGTCACGGCGTCCCAGCTGTACGTGCCGGCCATGATGGCCTCCGGGATCATGTCGACGAGCTTCCAGTCGCTGGGCATCTCCATCGCGGTGGAACGGGACGAGAGGGTCCTGCGCCGGCTGCGCGGGACGCCGATGCCGCCGTCCGCCTACTTCCTGGGCAAGATCTGGCTGGTGCTCTTCACGGGCGTCCTGGAGACGGCGATCCTGCTCGCCGTCGGCACCACGTTCTACGACGTCTCGCTCCCGTCGGACGCGGGGCGCTGGCTGGACTTCGCCTGGATCTTCGTGCTGGGGCTGACCGGATGCGCGCTGCTCGGCATCGCGATCAGCTCGGTGCCGAAGTCGGCCAGGAGCGCCAGCTCGGTGGTCGTACTGCCGTTCCTGGTCCTGCAGTTCATCTCCGGGGTCTACATCTCGGTCGACACCATTCCCGGCTGGATGCTCGACATCGGCGCGCTGTTCCCGCTGAAGTGGCTGTGCCAGGGCCTGCGCGGGGTGTTCCTGCCCGACTCGGCGAAGGCTCTGGAGCAGGCGGGCGACTGGGAGTTCGGGCGGATCGCGCTGGTGCTGGCCGCCTGGTGCGTCGGCGGACTGGTGCTGTGTCTGCTGACCTTCCGGTGGAAGAGCCGGCGCGACGGCTGACCGGGGGTGGCGGGGTGCCCGAGAGCACCCCCGCCGCCCCGGCGGGCCGTCAGCCCAGCCTGGACTCCAGTTCCGCCACGATCTCGTTCACGCCCACCGCCGTCTGCTCGCCGGACTCCATGTCCTTCAGCTGGACGACGCCCTCGGCGAGGTCGCGCTCGCCGGCCACGATGGTGTAGCGGGCCCCGCTGCGGTTGGCGTTCTTCATGGCGCCCTTGAGGCCCTTGGCGCCGTAGGAGAAGTCCGCCGCGACGCCGACCCGGCGCAGTTCGGTGACCTTGGCGAAGAGGACCCGGCGGGCCTCCTCGCCCAGCGGTACCGCGAAGACGCTGGTGGCGGAGGGGAGGGCGAGTTCGATGCCCTCGGCCTCCAGGGCGAGGACCGTGCGGTCGACGCCGAGGGCCCAGCCGACGGACGGCAGCGCGGGGCCGCCGATCATCTCGGACAGTCCGTCGTAGCGGCCGCCGCCGCCCACCGCGGACTGGGAGCCCAGACCGTCGTGGACGAACTCGAAGGTCGTACGCGTGTAGTAGTCCAGGCCGCGGACCAGCTTCGGGTCGTCCTCGAAGGAGACGCCCGCCGCCGTGATCAGTTCGCGGACCTCCTCGTGGTACGCCTTGCAGGCGTCGCAGAGGTAGTCCCGCAGCAGGGGCGCGTCACCCAGCTGCTTCTGGACCGATTCACGCTTGTCGTCCAGGACGCGCAGCGGGTTGATCTCGGCCCGGCGCAGGGTGTCCTCGTCCAGGTCCAGGCCGCGCAGGAAGTCCTGCAGGGCCGCGCGGTAGACCGGGCGGCACTCCTTGTCGCCCAGGCTGTTCAGCAGGATGCGGAAGTTGCTGAGGCCCAGCGAGCGGTACGCCTGGTCGGCGAGGATGATCAGCTCGGCGTCCAGCGCCGGGTCCTCGGCGCCGATCGCCTCGGCACCGACCTGCGAGAAGTGGCGGTAACGGCCCTTCTGCGGACGCTCGTAGCGGTAGTACGAGCCGGAGTACCAGAGCTTGACGGGGAGGTTCCCGGTCTTGTGGAGGTTCGCCTCCAGGGCGGCGCGCAGCACGGAGGCCGTGCCTTCGGGACGCAGGGCCAGCTTGTCGCCGCCCTTGGTCTCGAAGGCGTACATCTCCTTGGTGACGATGTCGGTGGACTCGCCGACACCGCGCGCGAAGAGCTCGACGTTCTCGAAGCCCGGGGTCTCGATGTAGCCGTAGCCGGAGTTGCGCAGCGGAGCGGCGATCGCCTCACGGACGGCCAGGTACGTGGCGCTGTCCGGCGGGATCAGGTCGTACGTGCCCTTGGGGGCCTGAAAGGTGCTCACGGAAGGTCTCTCGTCACATTCCTCGTCGGGGAGCGGCATCGGCGTTCGCTCCCGGGCCGGCGGCCAGCTCCCGTAGGTACGGATTGGCGGCGCGCTCCTGGCCGATGGTCGTCTGGGGGCCGTGGCCGGACAGCACCACGGTGGAGTCGTCGAGCGGCAGGCACACGCGGGCCAGCGAGGCGAGCATGTCGTCCATGGAGCCGCCCGGCAGGTCCGTGCGTCCGATGGAGCCGGCGAAGAGCAGATCACCGGAGAAGAACACCGAGGGGATCTCGGGAGTCTCCGGCATCCGGAACGTCACCGACCCCCTGGTATGGCCCGGCGCGTGCGCGACGGAGAACTCAAGACCGGCCAGCGCGAGCCGCGCGCCGTCGGTCAGTGCCTTCACGTCGGCCGGCTCCCCCACCGTCAGCTCGCCCATCAGCTGCGTGCCGATGGACCGGCCGAGCGCCTTCTCGGGGTCGCTCATCATGTACCGGTCCTCGGGGTGGATCCAGGCCGGTACGTCGTGCGCTCCGCAGACGGGGACGACCGAGGCCACGTGGTCGAGATGGCCATGGGTGAGGACGACGGCGACGGGCTTGAGCCGATGCTTCTTCAGCGCTTCCTCGACGCCTTCGGCGGCCTCGTGGCCGGGGTCGATGATCACGCACTCCTCACCGGCGGCGGGGGCGACGAGATAACAGTTCGTCCCCCAGGCCCCGGCGGGGAACCCGGCAATGAGCACGATCGTCCTTCGTTGTGTCGGTTCGGGTGGCTACAAGCTGTGGTCCAGAGCCTACCGGCGCTGCCGTTTCCTCAGCGAACCCATATACGGTACGGGGCACACGCAGCGGTCGGCTCACACAGCGCTCAGGACGCACGCGTACCGGTCGACACACGACACGCATGAGGAGAGAACCCGGTGGTCAGCCAGGAGCAGCGGCGGCGTCAGCTCGCCCGGGAGAAGTTCTTGCGGCAGCAGCAGCGGCGCACCAGCGCACGGCGCAAGTCACGCATGCGCAACTCCGTGATCGCGTCCGTGCTCGGCGTGATCGTGATCGGCAGTGTCGCGCTGTACACGACCAATGTGTTCAAGAACGACGACAAGGCGAACGCCAGCTCGGAGACGACGCCCAGCGCCTCGCCCAGTGCCAGCAAGGCGCCGGACCCGTGCGAGAAGGCCGCGGCCGGCAAGGTGCAGAAGCTGAGCTGGAAGAAGGAGCCGGCGATGTCGATCGACACGTCGGCCGACTACACGATGACGCTGGCGACGACCTGCGGTGACATCGGCATCGCGCTGAAGACGGCGGCGGCCCCGCACACGGTCAACTCGTTCGACTTCCTTGCCTCGAAGGGCTACTTCGACCACACGAAGTGCCACCGGCTCACCACCAACGGCATCTACGTGCTGCAGTGCGGTGACCCGACGGGCACCGGCAGCGGCGGTCCGGGGTACACGATCCCCGACGAGAACCTCAAGGACAAAAGCCTGAAGGGCGGTGTCTACCCGGCGGGTACGGTCGCGATGGCCAACACGGGTCAGAAGCACACCGGCGGCAGCCAGTTCTTCCTGGTCTACCAGGACAGCCAGTTGCCGGCCAGCTACACCCCGTTCGGCACGGTCGACGCGGCCGGACTGAAGGTCCTGAAGAAAATCGCCGCCGCGGGTGAGAACACCGGAGCGGGTGACGGAGCACCCAACGCGACGGTCGTGATCAACAAGGCCACGGTCACCAAATCCTGACCACCAACTGCGAAATTTCGGTCGCGCGGGATGCGGACAGGCAACCCGCTGGTCGCCTATGTTGGCCGTGACGAAACTGTGGACGATGCCCGGGGGCACAGAGGCCCCTCGCAGGCATCATGTGGAGGAGGCGCTGTGAGCAGCGACCCGTGGGGCCGCGTCGACGAGACGGGGACCGTGTACGTGCGTACGGCCGACGGCGAGCAGGTCGTCGGTTCCTGGCAGGCGGGCTCCCCTGAGGAGGCGTTGGCCTACTTCGAGCGCAAGTACGAGGGCCTGGTTGTCGAGATCGGCCTCCTCGAGAAGCGAGTACAGACCACCGACCTGTCCGCGAAGGACGCCCAGGTCGCCATCGACCACCTGCGCGAGCAGGTGGAGGCGCACCACGCGGTCGGTGATCTGGAGGCGCTGCGCACCAGGCTCGGCGAGCTGGTGAAGACCGTGGACTCGCGCCGCGAGGAGCGCAAGGTCCAGCGTGCCAAGCAGTCCGACGAGGCCCGCAAGGCCAAGGAGGACCTGGTCGTCGAGGCGGAGCAGCTGGCCCAGTCCGACCAGTGGCGGGCCGCCGGTGAGCGGCTGCGCTCCCTGGTGGACACCTGGAAGGGTCTGCCGCGGCTGGACCGCAAGTCGGACGACGAGCTGTGGCACCGCTTCTCGCACGCCCGGTCGGCGTTCTCCAAGCGCCGCAAGGCGCACTTCGCGCAGCTCGACGCGCAGCGCGAGGACGCCCGCAAGGCCAAGGAGAAGCTGGTCGCCGAGGCCGAGGCGCTGTCCGACTCGGCGGACTGGGGGCCGACGGCCGCGCGCTACCGCGAGCTGATGACGGAGTGGAAGGCCGCCGGCCGCGCCCAGCGCGAGCACGAGGACGACCTGTGGAACCGCTTCCGCGGCGCCCAGGACGTGTTCTTCGCTGCGCGCGGTTCCGCGTTCGCCGAGCGGGACGCGGAGCAGACGGAGAACCTGAAGCTGAAGGAGGAGCTGGCCGGCGAGGCCGAGAAGCTCCTGCCGATCACCGACCTGAAGTCCGCGCGGTCCGCCTTCCGCTCGATCAACGAGCGCTGGGAGGCCATCGGCCATGTGCCGCGTGACGCGCGTCCCAAGGTCGAGGGCCGGATGCACACGGTCGACCGGGCCATCCAGGAGGCCGAGGAGGCCGAGTGGCGCCGGACCAACCCGGAGGCACGCGCGCGTGCCGCGGGTCTGACCGGCCAGCTGCAGGCCGCCGTGGACAAGCTGCGGGCGCAGATCGAGCAGGCCCGCGCCCAGGGCAACGCGTCCAAGGCGGAGAAGCTGGAGCGCGAGCTGGAGGGCCGCCAGGCGCTCCTGGACCAGGCTCTCAAGGGCCTGCAGGAGTTCGGCGGCTGACGTCCCGCGCCCCGTCGTGGTCCCCACGCGACCCCGTCGCCCTCTCCGGGTGGCGGGGTCGCGTGCTGCCGTCAGCGGGACCGCATGCCCCGTTCCAGGGTGTCCAGGGCGTGCCGGAGCACTTCGCAGGCCTGGCTGTGGTTGCCGGCGGACTGGAGCAGTTCGGCGAGGCGCCGGCACACCGTGACCGCCTCGGGGCCGAACCGCTTGTGCGTCAGCTGGAAGGCGCTCTCCAGCACCTCGATGGCCTGCCGGTCCTGGCCCGACTCGGTGAGCAGTTCGGCCAGTTCCAGATGGACGATGACGCTGTCGCCGTCGGCGTCCGGGGTGCCGCTCTGCAGGATCATCCGCAGCACCGGAAGGGCGTCGCGGGTGCGGCCCACCGATCTGAGCAGCCGGGCCAGCTGGAGCCCCGAGGAGATCATCGCCGCCTCGACCTCGGCGTCGATCACCGGCCCGGCCGGGGCGCGTCGCGAAGCGCGGGCCCGGTTGCGCACCAGCGGCAGGCGGCCCACGTCGTTCTCCTGGCTGCGCTGCGGCCGGGGCCTGTTGCGGGCGCCGAGCCGATGGTCCACGGCCCGGTAGACGGTCTCCAGGTCCAGGGTCTCGGGAGCGTCGGGCACGCCCTGCCGCAGGACGTGCAGCAGCTCGCCGGTGAACGCGGTGTGCCGCTCCCCCTCGGGGGCGAGCGCCACATGGTCCTTCGGGGACGCGGTGAGCACATAGGCGCCCTGGATGCCGGCCTGGGCGGCCAGCGCGCTGGGCGCGGCGAGCGTGCGCGCGGCGCGCCCGCTGAAGCAGCAGTCCAGGACGACGATCTTGCGGCGGGCCGGGGACGACAGGATGGCGCTGCGCAGATGCCGGTACTCGACCGCGGTGTATCCGGCGCCCTCCCGTGATCCGGTCAGGGCGAGATACAGGTCGGCGGACTCCGAGTCCCTCAGGCCGTGCCCGCAGTAGTAGACGATCAGGGTGTCGACGGCCCGTTCCCCCGCGCTGTACACGGGGTCGAGCAGCGCGGTGGCGTTCTCCGGTTCGCGCACGGTCAGGGTGTGCGCCTCGGGCAGCCCCCACACCGTCGGGTCCTGCAGGACGGTCCCGAGTTCCGCGAGGTTGCTCTCCACGGCCGGCAGCTGGGCCAGGTGGGCGTAGCGGGAGGTCCCGATCAGGACGGCGGCGGAGGCCGAGGGGTCAGGCAGTCCCGCCGTCACCGGTCCGCTCCTCGCTCTCCAGCAGTGCGACGACCTTGCGCAGGGTTTCCTCGTCGCTTCCGTCCACCTCGACCTCCAGGCCGCCCCGGCGCAGGGTGACCCGGGGCGAGCCCCGGCGCTGGGTGCGCCACTGGTCGACGGCGAAGGAGAGCTGGGCCGCGGACAGTCCGCCGCTCACCGCCAGGGAGATCAGGTCGATCAGGGTGCCCTGGTGGTCCGGTCGGGCGGGTGCGGAGCCGGCCAGCCTGCCGTGCACGGCGCGGCCGACCTCCTCGTCGGCCGTCAGCCAGCGCAGCAGCGAGCGTAATTCCGTCTCCGGGTCCGCCACGTCGTGCACCCGGACCTCGATCGCGGTCACGGTTCCCCCTTCCGCCGGTCCGCCACCGGCTGTCACACCTGCTCCTGGAGCGCTTCGGTCACCGCGGACGTGACATCGGCGAACATGGTGACCGCCTCGCCGCCGGCCCCGAGCCGGGCCAGGCAGACGCCCTGCCAGTAGTGGCAGGTGAGGGTCACGGGGTGGCGGCTGCCGAAGGACGTACGGCAGACCTCGGCGACCGTGCCGAGCAGCTCGACCGCCTCGGCCAGGGAGCCGCGCAGCACCAGGTCGACGGCCTCGCGCTGGCGGGCCTCGGCCATCTCCGGGGAGATACCGCGCCGGATCTGGTGGAGGGTGGCGCTGCTCAGGCCCAGCTCGCTCCCGCCGCGCCGGTGACGGCCCGCGGCAGTGTGCGGCGGCGACGTCCCGTCCGCCGGCGGCCAGTCGTCCGGGAGGGCTTCCAGGGGCCGCCGCGCGCGGAGGAGCGTGGGCGTCCGGTCCTCGTCGGCGGGGGCCGTGAAGCCGCGCACCGCGCGTTCCCGCAGTTCCCCGGTGGCCGCCTCGGCGATCAGTTCGGCGGCGTTGGGCGGGGCGCGCAGCAGGTCGCGCACCTCGGCGTCGCCCGGGCGTTGTGCGGGGTCCTTGGCCATCAGGTGGGCGACCAGGGCGGCGAGGTCGTCGGGGACGCCCGGAACGCCGGCCAGCGAGGGCGCCTCCTCCTGGACCACGCGGTACAGGGTGGTCATCGGGGAGCCGCCGTCGAAGGGGCGCTCGCCCTTGAGCATCTCGTACAGACAGGTGCCGAGGCCGTAGAGGTCGGAGTACGGTCCGGCCCGGTCACCGCTGATGATCTCGGGCGCCATGTAGAGCGGGGTGCCGATGAAGGCGCCCGTGGCGGTCAGCCGGGAGTGGGCCGCGTCCAGGAGGTGGGAGATGCCGAAGTCCTGGAGGACCACCCGGCCCTCGCGGGTCAGGTGGACGTTGCTCGGTTTCACGTCCCGGTGCAGCATCCCGGCGTTGTGCACGGCGGACAGGCCGGAGGTCATGCCGGCGCCGATGGCCCGGACCAGGGCGTGCGGCAGGGTGCGCCGGATGCCCAGCAGCCGGGCCAGGTCGACGCCCTCCAGGAGCTCCATGACGAGGTAGGGCGTGTCCTCGTGGAGGGCGAAGTCGTGCAGGACGACGGTGTTGGGGTGGCTGATCCGCGCGAGCGCACGGGCCTCGCGCATGAAGCGCTCCCGCAGGTCCGCGTCGGCCAGGCCGGTGCTGAGCACCTTGACCGCGACCCGGCGCCCCAGCCGCATGTCCAGCGCCTCGTAGACCCGGCCCATGCCGCCCGCGCCCAGCTGCCGACCGATCTCGTAACGGTCCCCGATGACCCCTAACTCGGCCACGCCACCCCCCGGTTACGTCTCCTCCGATGGTCCGGCGTCCGCCGCCCCGGGGGCAATCTCCGTGCGGTAACGGAGATGTGCCCCGCAGGACTAACGCTGCTGCCGCGCCGAGGTCACCCGGTAGACGTCGTAGACGCCCTCCACGCCCCGTACCGCCTTCAGGACGTGGCCCAGGTGCTTCGGGTCGCCCATCTCGAAGGTGAAGCGGGAGGTGGCCACCCGGTCGCGGGAGGTCTGGACGGCCGCGGAGAGGATGTTGACGTGCTGATCGGACAGCACCCGGGTGACGTCCGACAGGAGCCGGGAGCGGTCCAGGGCCTCGACCTGGATGGCGACCAGGAAGACCGAGGACTGGGTGGGCGCCCACTCGACCTCGAGGATGCGCTCGGGCTCACGGGACAGCGACTCGACGTTGACGCAGTCGCTGCGGTGCACCGACACCCCGCTGCCGCGTGTCACGAAGCCGATGATCGGGTCGCCGGGAACCGGCGTGCAGCACCGGGCCAGCTTGACCCAGACGTCGTCGACGCCCTTCACGACCACGCCGGGGTCCTGGTTGCTGCGCCGCTTGCGGCCGCGGGTGCGGGACGGCGGGACCGCCTCGTCGATCTCCTCGGTGGCCGCCTCCTCGCCGCCGAGCGCCTGCACCAGCTTCTGCACGACGTTCTGCGCGGCCACATGGCCCTCGCCGATCGCCGCGTACAGCGAGGAGATGTCCGGGTAGCGCATCTCGTGCGCGAGGGTGACCAGGGAGTCGCCGGTGAGGATGCGCTGGATCGGCAGGTTCTGCTTGCGCATCGCGCGGACGATGGCGTCCTTGCCCTGCTCGATCGCCTCGTCCCGGCGCTCCTTGGAGAACCAGGCGCGGATCTTGTTCCGGGCGCGCGGCGACTTGACGAAGCCCAGCCAGTCCCGGGAGGGTCCGGCGCCGGGCGCCTTGGAGGTGAAGACCTCCACAAGGTCGCCGTTGTCGAGCGTCGACTCCAGCGGGACGAGACGGCCGTTGACCCTCGCCCCTATCGTCCGGTGGCCGACCTCCGTGTGCACCGCGTACGCGAAGTCCACCGAGGTGGAGCCGGCCGGGAGCGCTATGACGTCGCCCTTGGGCGTGAAGACGAAGACCTCGTTGCGGGACAGGTCGAAGCGCAGGGACTCCAGGAACTCGCTGGGGTCCTCGGTCTCCTTCTGCCAGTCGAGGAGCTGGCGCAGCCACGCCATGTCGTTGAGGTGGTCGTCCTTGCCCTTGCCGGCCTTCGGCACGTCGGTGCGCACCTTGGAGGCGCCGGCGACGGCCTCCTGCTTGTACTTCCAGTGCGCGGCGATGCCGTACTCGGCGCGGCGGTGCATGTCGAACGTGCGGATCTGGAGTTCGACGGGCTTGCCGTTGGGGCCGATGACCGTCGTGTGCAGCGACTGGTACATGTTGAACTTGGGCATCGCGATGTAGTCCTTGAAGCGCCCCGGAACCGGGTTCCAGCGCGCGTGGACGGTGCCCAGGGCCGCGTAGCAGTCGCGGACGGTGTCCACCAGGACGCGGATGCCCACCAGGTCGTAGATCTCCGCGAAGTCCCGGCCGCGGACGATCATTTTCTGGTAGACGCTGTAGTAGTGCTTCGGGCGGCCGGTGACGGTCGCCTTGATCCGGGCCGCGCGCAGGTCGGACTGGACCTCGTCGGTCACTATGGCGAGGTACTCGTCGCGCTTCGGCGCCCTTTCCGCCACCAGCCGGACGATCTCGTCGTACATCTTGGGGTAGAGGATCGCGAAGGCGAGGTCCTCCAGCTCCCACTTGATGGTGTTCATGCCCAGGCGGTGGGCGAGCGGCGCGTAGATCTCCAGGGTCTCGCGCGCCTTCTTCTCCTGCTTCTCGCGCTTGAGGTAGCGCATGGTGCGCATGTTGTGCAGGCGGTCGGCGAGCTTGATGACCAGGACGCGCGGGTCCTTGGCCATGGCGACGACCATCTTGCGCACGGTCTCGGCCTGCGCGGCCTCGCCGAACTTGACCTTGTCCAGCTTGGTGACGCCGTCGACCAGCAGCGCGACCACGTCGCCGAAGTCGCGGCGCAGGTCCTCCAGGCCGTACTCGGTGTCCTCGACGGTGTCGTGCAGCAGCCCGGCCATCAGGGTCGCCGGGTCCATGCCGAGTTCGGCGAGGATCGTGGTGACCGCGAGCGGGTGCGTGATGTACGGGTCGCCGCTCTTGCGCTTCTGGCCGCGGTGCCAGCGCTCGGCGACCTGGTAGGCGCGCTCGATCTGGCGCAGGGTGGCGTTCTCGATCTTGGGGTCGTTGCTGCGGACTATGCGCAGCAGCGGTTCCAGGACCGGGTTGTACGGGTTGGCGCGCTGCACGCCGAGGCGGGCCAGGCGGGCGCGGACGCGGTTGGAGGAGCCGGAGCGCGCGGGCTGGCCGGTGTTGGGGCGGGCGGCGGGGCGCTCGGGAGGGGCCGGCTTGGGGCGCGAGGTCTCGGCCGACTTCTCGGCGGGCGCGGACTGGGCATGCTCGACCGGCCCACGGGTGTCGTTCTTCGTCTGCGACACGTTCGGCGCGGGCTTGGCCGCGGGCGCCGAGGCGGGCTCGGGCTTGGCGGCTGTCAGTGGCTGGGCCTCGTCTGGCAAGAGGGCTCCTCGTGCGCGATCCGGGTCCCCCGGTCAGGTTCCGGAGACCCCATGGTAGCGATCCT
Source organism: Streptomyces sp. NPDC048288 (assembly GCF_043201555.1). Taxonomy (NCBI): domain Bacteria; kingdom Bacillati; phylum Actinomycetota; class Actinomycetes; order Kitasatosporales; family Streptomycetaceae; genus Streptomyces; species Streptomyces sp. NPDC048288. The sequence goes on along the minus strand of NZ_JBICZD010000008.1, from coordinate 396,625 downwards.
GGGCCAGGTCATCTCCTGCAGGCCGGACCGGGAACCGTATACGGGAGAAACACACGAGGCTGCAGCGGGATTCCACCGGGGCGTCCGCCGGGTGGCCGGGGGCCCTCGGAACACGCGAACGCCCGCCTCCGAGAGGCGGGCGTTCTGCCGGTCGTACGGCGCTCAGACCTGGAGGAGGGCCTCCAGCGGCGCTCCGTCCAGGGCCGGCTCCAGGCGGCCCCGGCCGCCGAGGAAGCCCAGCTCCATCAGGACCGCGACGCCCGCGACCTCGGCGCCGGCCCGGTGGATCAGCTGGATCGCGGCCTCGGCGGTGCCGCCGGTGGCGAGCACGTCGTCGACGATCAGGATCCGGTCGTCCCGGCCGAGGTCCTCGGCGTGCACCTCGATCTCGGCCGAGCCGTACTCCAGCTCGTAGGACTGGCGCAGGGTGGCTCCGGGGAGCTTGCCCGCCTTGCGGACCGGGATGAAGCCGAGGCCGGCGCGGACGGCGACCGGGGCGCCCAGGATGAAGCCCCGGGCCTCCAGGCCGACGACCTTGGTGGCGCCGGTGGCGGCGGCGATCCGGGCCAGTTCGTCGGTGAGCGCGGTGAACGCGGCCGGGTCCGCGAGCAGCGGCGTGATGTCCTTGAACATCACGCCCTGCTCCGGGTAGTCCTCGACGTCCCGGATGCGGCTGAGCAGCAGTTCCCTGACGTCGGTCATCGGCGCTTCCCCGAGGGCCGGCCACGGCCGCCCCGGGTGCGGGACGCGGGCTGGTTGCGCGGGCCGACGACGGCCGCGGCGGCGTCGTCGGGCTCGTCGGCACCGGCGCGGGTCTCGGCCAGCTCGTCCTCGGCGGCGGCCTGGGCCCGCTTGGCGAGGACGCGCTTCTTCAGGGCCTTCATCTGCGGCTCGGCCTCCTTGAGGTCGGCGACGAGCGGCGTGGCGATGAAGATCGAGGAGTAGGCACCGGCGGCGAGACCGACGAACAGCGACAGCGAGATGTCGTTGAGCGTGCCCGCGCCGAGGAAGCCGCCGCCGATGAACAGCAGACCGGCGACCGGCAGCAGCGCGACGACCGTGGTGTTGATCGAACGGACCAGGGTGCCGTTGATCGACCGGTTGGCGATGTCGCTGTAGGTGAACCGGGTCTGCTTGGTGATGTCCTTCGTCTGCTCCTTGAGGCTGTCGAAGACGACGACCGTGTCGTAGAGCGAGTAACCGAGGATCGTCAGCAGACCGATGACCGTACCGGGCGTGACCTCGAAGCCGACCAGGGCGTAGATACCGGTCGTGATGGTGATGTCGTGGATCAGCGCGACCAGGGCCGCGACCGCCATCCGCCACTCGAAGGCGATCGCCAGGTAGATCACCACGAGGACCATGAAGATCGCCAGGCCCTCCCAGGCCTTGTTGGCGATCTGGTCACCCCAGCTGGGGCCGACCAGGTCGGCGGCGATCGACTCGGTGGACATGTTCATGTCCTTGGCGAGCTTCGCCTTGGTGGCGTCGGACTTGGCGGTGTCCATGCCCGCGATCTGGATGCGCAGACCGCCCGAGCCGAGCTTCTGCACGACCGCTTCGTGGCCCGCGGCCTCCTTCGCGTAGGTCTCCGCCTGGGACACCGAGACGCTGGTCTTCGGGGTGGTGAAGACGGCACCGCCCTGGAAGTCGATGCCCATGTTCAGGCCGCGCACCGCCAGGCCGACGATGGCCGTGATGGTGATCAGGATGGAGATGCCGTACCAGATCTTGCGCTTGCCGACGAAGTCGTAGCTGATCTCGCCGCGGTGGAGTCGGGCGCCGAGGTTGCCGAGTTTCGACATCGCTCACGCTTCCTTCGGGTCGACAGGGCCGGCGACGGGACCGGCGGGACGGCGGGTGCGGCGCAGCGGCGGCTTGGCGCCCAGGCCCTTCGGGTCGAGTCCGGACCACTTGTGGCCACCCGCGAAGAACTTACGCCGGGCGAGGATCGTCATCAGCGGCTTGGTGAAGAAGAAGACGACGACGACGTCGAGCACGGTGGTCAGACCGAGGGTGAACGCGAAGCCCTGGACCTTGCCGACGGTCACGATGAACAGCACGGCGGCGGCCAGGAACGACACGAAGTCGGAGACCAGGATGGTGCGCCGGGCGCGCGGCCAGGCCCGCTCGACGGCGGGGCGCAGCGTGCGGCCCTCGCGGATCTCGTCCCGGATGCGTTCGAAGAACACGATGAACGAGTCCGCTGTGATACCGATCGCGACGATGGCACCACAGACGGCCGGCAGGTTCAGCGCGAAGCCGATGGCCGGGCCCAGCAGGGCCATGAGCACATAGGTCAGGACCGCGGAGACCAGCAGCGAGGCGATCGCGACAAGCGACAGGCCCCGGTAGTAGACCACCAGGTAGATGATGACGAGCGCGAGGCCGATGGCACCGGCCAGCAGACCGGCGTGCAGCTGCTCACCGCCGAGCGCCGCGGTCACAGTGGTGACGCTCTCCTCGCGGAAGGAGAGCGGGAGCGCGCCGTACGACAGCACGTTGGCGAGGCTCTGGGCCTCTTCCTGGGTGAAGCTGCCGGAGATCTCCGCCTGGCCGCCGACGATGGACTGGCTCACGTACGGGCTGGAGACGACCTCGCCGTCCAGGACGATGCCGAACTCGTTCTGCGGCTGGGAGTTCTTGGCGAGCTGGCCGGTGATGTCGGCGAACTTCTTGGACCCGTTGCCGGTGAAGGTCATCTGGACCTGCCAGCCGGAGGCGCCCTGGGTGTCGTAGACGGCCTGGGCCTTCTTGACCTCGGTGCCGTCGACGGCGGCCGGGCCGAGCACGTACTTGTACCAGACGCCGGAGATCTTGCCGCAGGCGACGGTCGTGTCGGTCGGCTTGGCCTTCTTGCCGGCCGTGGCGCGCTGCGCGGGCTTGGAGCAGTCCAGCGCGGTGTACTCGGCCTCCAGCTTCGAGGCGGCGGCCGAGGCGCTCGCGGAGGCCGAGGCGTCGACGGAGGGGCTCGCCGAGGAGGAGGCGCTGGCCGAGGAGGACGGCGTGGAGTCGGCCTTCAGGGCGTCGGTGACGGCCCGGCCCTGCGAGGTGGCGGAGGACGACGGGGACGCGGAGGACGTTCCGGTCGCCTTCTCGGACGCCGACGCACTGCTCGACGGGGTCGCGCTGGGCGAGGCGGTGGAGCTGCCGCTGGCGGACGCGCTCGGGGAGGCGCTCGCCGCGGCGCCGGCGCTGGCCTCGCTGGCCAGGACCGGGCGGAAGTACAGCTTCGCGGTGGTGCCGACCTGCTGACGGGCTTCCTCGGAGTTGGTGCCCTTGGGGATGTTGACGATGATGTTGCTCGTCCCCTGGGTCTGCACCTCCGCCTCGGAGACACCGAGACCGTTGACACGGCGGTTCATGATGTCGACCGCGGTGTCCATGTTGGCCTTGTTGATCGCGGACCCTTGGTCGGCCTTCGCCTGCAGCGTGATGCTCGTGCCGCCGGCGAGGTCGATGCCCAGGCGCGGAGTGGTGTGCCCCGAGGCGAACATTCCGCCGGTGAGCGCCACGATGGCGATCAGGATCAGGGCCAGCGAGCGCCCTGGCTTGCTCTGGGCGCTCGCGCTCCGGCCCCTCTTAGGTGCTGCCACCTTCTCGTACTCCCTCTCGGGCCGCCGCGCGCCTGGTCGGCGCGGTCGGCCATGACTGGTGTCGGGATCCCTTGCGGGAAACAGACGCGCCCGGGGTGCGGGGTGGGGGGGGGGGGCGCCCCCCCCCCCCCCCCGCGCGGGGCGGGGGGGGGGGGGGGGCGGCGGGGGGGGTGTTGGGCGGGGGGCGGCGGGGCCCCCCGCCGGCCCGGCCCC
>NZ_JBICZD010000008.1:0-392806 GCF_043201555.1 Streptomyces sp. NPDC048288 | reverse complement strand
GGGCGGCCGCAGCCGTCTACTGAGCCGACGAGGGGGGGGGGGGGGGGTACCCCCCCGGGGGGGGGGGGGGGGGGGGGGGGGGCGCCCCCCCCCCCCACCCCCCGGGTCGCGGCTACTTCGCGTCGGTCTCGCCGTCGGTCTTCTTCGGCTCTTCGCCGGCCTTCGCCTCGACGGTCCCGGCCTCCTCGACCTCGTCCTCGGCCTTGTCCTCGGTCTTCGCCTCGGTCTTCGCCTCGGCGGTCTCCTCGGCCTCGTCCTTCTTGCCGAGGTCGACGGCCTTGTCGTCGGAGGCGGCGGCAGCGTCGGCCGACTCGTCGTCGGTCTCGGTGAGGGAGGAGGCGTCGTCCGGGACGACGGCGGCGTCGGACTTCAGGTCGTGCTCGACACCGTGGACGATGCGGTTGTACTCGTCGTCGGTGAGGACGGAGCCGATCGCGTTCTTCGCGAAGAGAAGCTCGACGCCCGGGCCCGCGTCGAGCAGGACCGTGTCGTCGTTCACTTCCTTGACCGTCGCGTACATGCCGCCGATGGTGCGGACACCGCTGCCGGGCTGCACCTCGTTCCGCATGTTCTGGGCCTGCTGCTGCCTCTTCTTGTTCGACCGCGTCAGCAGGAACATGGCCGCGATGAGCACGATGAGCGGGAGAAGGGTCAAGGTATTCACGGGACGGAATTTCCTTCGCGCAGCCGCGGCGGTGAGCGGCCTGGATGATGGGGGCGTGGTCGGCGCCGCCCGCAAAGGCGGCATCGGCGGAGTCTAAGCGAGTCCGCGCGCATGGAACAACGCTCAGCATGGCACCTGGGTTCCTGCGCCCGCCAATACCCCGCCGTCACGAAGAGATCACGTCTGGCGTCGGGCCCTGGCGGACGGGCGGCGACCCGTCCGCCGGCCCCGCCGCAGGGGCGTCACGTGCCGAAAAGGTCCTGCTGGCCGGTTCCGCCCGCCGCACCGCGCGGCGCGGTCAGGCCCAGGTGGGCCCAGGCGGCGGGGGTGGCGACACGGCCGCGCGGGGTGCGGGCGAGCAGGCCCTCGCGGACCAGGAAGGGCTCGGCGACCTCCTCGACCGTCTCGCGCTCCTCCCCCACCGCCACCGCCAGCGTCGACAGGCCCACCGGGCCGCCGCCGAACAGCTTGAGCAGGGCCCCCAGGACGGCGCGGTCGAGGCGGTCGAGGCCGCGCTCGTCCACCTCGTAGACGGCCAGCGCCGCGTGCGCGATCTCGCGGTTGATCAGCCCGTCGGCCTTGACCTGCGCGTAGTCGCGGACGCGGCGCAGCAGCCGGTTGGCGATCCGGGGCGTGCCGCGCGAGCGGCCGGCGATCTCGGCGGCGCCTGCGGGGTCGATCTCGACGTCGAGGAGGTTGGCCGAGCGATGGACGACCCGCTTCAGCTCGGTGGGCTCGTAGAACTCCATGTGCGCGGTGAAACCGAAGCGGTCGCGCAGCGGGGGCGGCAGCAGGCCCGCGCGCGTGGTGGCGCCGACCAGCGTGAACGGCGGCAGCTCCAGCGGGATCGCGGTGGCGCCCGGGCCCTTGCCGACGATCACGTCGACGCGGAAGTCCTCCATCGCCATGTACAGCATCTCCTCGGCGGGCCGGGACATGCGGTGGATCTCGTCGAGGAAGAGGACCTCGCCCTCCTGGAGGGAGGAGAGGATCGCGGCCAGGTCGCCTGCGTGCTGGATGGCGGGACCGGAGGTGATGCGGATCGGCGCGCCCATCTCGGCCGCGATGATCATGGAGAGGGTGGTCTTGCCCAGGCCGGGCGCGCCGGAGAGCAGCACGTGGTCGGCAGTGGCCCCCCGCGCGCGTGCGGCGCGCAGGACCAGGTCGAGCTGCTCGCGGACCTTCTCCTGCCCGATGAACTCGCCCAGGTCCTTGGGGCGCAGCGCGGCCTCGACGGCCTGGTCCTCACGGTCGGCGACGGCGCCCACCAGCCGCTCCGCGTCGGCGCCGGTGTCGGTCGTGTCGTCCCAGTTCATAAGTGATGTGCCTCAGCGGTGGTGGGGTCAGCGGGCGCGGTTGAGGGTCTGGAGGGCGGCCTTCAGCAGCTGGCCGACCTGCGGGGTGCCGCCCGCCGCCTCGGCCTGCGGGGTCACGGCGGTCACCGCCTCCTCGGCCTCCCGGGTCGCGTAGCCGAGGCCGATCAGGGCCGCGTGCAGCTGGTCCCGCCAGCCCTGGCTGACCGGCGCGCCGATCGCGGGGGCGCCGATGGGCTCGCCCAGCCGGTCCTTCAGCTCCAGCAGCAGCTTCTGCGCGCCCTTCTTGCCGATGCCGGGCACGGCGATCAGCGCCTTCTCGTCACCCGTGGCGACCGCGCGGCGCAGCGCGTCAGGGCTGTGCACGGCGAGCATCGCCTGGGCGAGCCGGGGGCCGACACCGCTCGCCGTCTGCAGCAGCTCGAAGACCTGCTTCTCGTCGTCGTCGACGAAGCCGTACAGGGTGAGCGAGTCCTCCCGTACGACGAGGGAGGTGGCGAGTTTGGTCTGCTGGCCCATGCGCAGCCCGGACAGGGTGTTGGGCGAGCACTGGACGGCGATGCCGATCCCTCCGACCTCGACGACCGCGGAGTCCGGGGCGAGGGCGGCGACCGGGCCGCTGACGAAGGCGATCATGCCGTACGGCCTTTCGTTGCGTTGGCTGCGTGCAGGGCGACGGCCTGCTGGAGTCGGTTCTGGGCGGGGGCGCGCCAGATGTGGCAGATGGCGAGCGCGAGGGCGTCGGCGGCGTCGGCGGGCTTGGGCGGGGCGCTGAGCCGGAGCAGCCGGGTGACCATGGCGCCGACCTGGGCCTTGTCGGCGCGTCCGGAGCCGGTGACGGCGGCCTTGACCTCGCTGGGGGTGTGCAGGGCGACGGGGATGCCCCGGCGGGCGGCGCACAGCATGGCGACGGCACTGGCCTGGGCGGTGCCCATCACGGTCCGTACGTTGTGCTGGCTGAACACCCGCTCCACGGCGACGAATTCGGGCCGGTGCTCGTCCAGCCACTGCTCGATGCCCTGCTCGATGGCGACGAGCCGATGGCCGAGTTCGGCATCCGCCGGCGTCCGTACGACCCCCACGCCGACCATCGTGAGCGGCCGACCGGCGACGCCCTCGACGACCCCGACACCGCAACGGGTCAGCCCTGGGTCCACCCCCAGTACGCGCACGCGCCCCCTCCCTTCGGGTCACCTGTTTGTGCAGGCTATCCGGTACCACCGACAACGGCCGACATGACGAAGGGCCGACGGGTGTGTCCCGTCGGCCCGTTCGGTCCGTTCAGCCTGATGCGGCCCGATGCGGCGTTACGCGTCGACCTTCTCCATGACCTCGTCGCTGACGTCGAAGTTGGCGAAGACGTTCTGCACGTCGTCGCTGTCCTCGAGCGCGTCGATCAGCTTGAAGATCTTCTTGGCGCCCTCCTCGTCCAGCTCGACCTGCATGGTCGGGACGAAGTTGGCCTCGGCGGAGTCGTAGTCGATCCCGGCGTCCTGGAGGGCGGTGCGGACGGCGACCATGTCGGTGGCCTCGCTGAGCACCTCGAAGGACTCGCCCAGGTCGTTGACCTCCTCGGCGCCCGCGTCCAGGACGGCACCGAGGACGTCGTCCTCGGTCAGCCCGCCCTTGGGGACGATGACGACGCCCTTGCGGTTGAAGAGGTAGGACACCGAGCCCGGGTCGGCCATGTTGCCGCCGTTGCGGGTCATGGCGACGCGCACGTCGGAGGCGGCGCGGTTGCGGTTGTCGGTGAGGCACTCGATGAGCACCGCGACGCCGTTCGGGCCGTAGCCCTCGTACATGATCGTCTCGTAGTCGGCGCCACCGGCCTCCAGGCCGCCGCCGCGCTTGACCGCGGAGTCGATGTTCTTGTTGGGGACCGACTGCTTCTTCGCCTTCTGGATGGCGTCGTAGAGCGTCGGGTTGCCCTCGATGTCGACGCCGCCCATCCGGGCCGCGACCTCGATGTTCTTGATCAGCTTCGCGAAGAGCTTGCCGCGCTTGGCATCGATCACGGCCTTCTTGTGCTTCGTCGTAGCCCATTTAGAGTGGCCGGACATCTGCCTGTCTCCTTCGCGTAACCCATCCAAACAACGAACGCCAGAGATCCTACTAGGACTCCGTCGCCCGGTTGGCGTGCACCATGTCGACGAACAGGGAGTGCACACGGTGGTCGCCGGTCAGTTCCGGGTGGAACGACGTGGCGAGCGCGTTGCCCTGGCGGACCGCGACGATGTGGCCCTCGTGCTCGGCGAGCACCTCGACGTCGGCGCCCACGGACTCGACCCAGGGGGCGCGGATGAACACGCCCTCTACAGGATCGCCGTCGACGCCGCGTACGTCGACCGCCGCCTCGAACGACTCGTTCTGACGGCCGAAGGCGTTGCGGCGCACGATCATGTCGATGCCGCCGATCGTCTCCTGGCCCGAGCGCGGGTCGAGGATCTTGTCGGCGAGCATGATCATGCCCGCGCAGGTGCCGTAGACGGGCAGACCGGCCCGCACGCGCGCGCGGAGGGGCTCCATCACGCCGAACAGGACGGCCAGCTTGGAGATGGTGGTGGACTCGCCGCCGGGTATGACCAGGCCGTCCACCTCGGCGAGTTCCTCGGGGCGCCGGACCGGCCTGGCCACGGCGTCGGCCGCGGCCAGGGCGATCAGGTGCTCCCGTACGTCGCCCTGGAGTGCGAGCACTCCGACCACGGGAGTGGTCATCACCAGCCCCGGTTCGCGTAGCGCTCGGACTCGGGGAGGGTGTCGCAGTTGATGCCGACCATGGCCTCGCCAAGGTTGCGGGACGCGTCCGCGATGATCTTCGGGTCGTCGTAGAAGGTGGTCGCCTTCACGATGGCGGCGGCGCGCTTGGCCGGGTCGCCGGACTTGAAGATGCCGGAGCCGACGAAGACGCCCTCGGCGCCGAGCTGGCGCATCAGCGCGGCGTCGGCCGGGGTGGCGACACCACCGGCGGAGAACAGCACGACCGGCAGCTTGCCGAGCTCGGCGACCTCCTTGACCAGCTCGAAGGGGGCGCGCAGCTCCTTGGCGGCGGCGTAGATCTCGTTGTTGTCGCAGCCGCGCAGCTTGGCGATCTCGCCCTTGATCTGGCGCAGGTGGCGGACGGCCTCGACGACGTTGCCGGTGCCGGCCTCGCCCTTGGAGCGGATCATGGCCGCGCCCTCGGCGATCCGGCGCAGGGCCTCACCGAGGTTGGTGGCGCCGCAGACGAACGGCGTGGTGAAGGCCCACTTGTCGGAGTGGTTGACCTCGTCGGCCGGGGTGAGGACCTCGGACTCGTCGATGTAGTCGACGCCGAGGGACTGCAGCACCTGGGCCTCGACGAAGTGACCGATGCGGGACTTGGCCATGACCGGGATGGAGACGGCCTCGATGATGCCCTCGATCATGTCCGGGTCGGACATCCGGGCGACCCCGCCGTCCTTGCGGATGTCGGCCGGGACCCGCTCCAGGGCCATGACGGCGACGGCGCCCGCGTCCTCCGCGATCTTCGCCTGCTCCGGCGTGACGACGTCCATGATCACGCCGCCCTTGAGCTGCTCGGCCATGCCGCGCTTCACGCGGGCGGTACCGGTCTCGGGGGCCTGGTTGTCGATGGTGGACACGGGTGACCTCGCTGAAGTGAAAGAGGGTTTCTGCGAACACCGAGGAAACGCGAGCGGACCAGTCCACAGCAAGGGCCAATGGGAAGCCGGTGGATCGTTTTGGCCCTAGGCGGCCCGCTCGACCAGTGCGGTCGGCGGCTCGTCGTCCATTTCGAAGGCCAGCGGGAAGGGCGCGTGTCCGGCCAGCCGGAACCACCTGACCTTGCGGTGTTCACGGAGCCGGCGGGCCGCGCCGACGGCGTCGTTGTGGAAGCGGCGGGCCATCGGGACCCGGCGTACGGCCTCGGCCAGCTCGGTCGCCGCGGCCTCGCCACCGGGCGCCTCACGAACCTCCTCCACCTGCTGCGGGTCCTCGAAGACCGCCCGCAGCGCCTGGCTCAGCTCACTCTCCGCGACCTCCCGCTGCTCCTCCTCGGCCTGCCGCGCGGCGTGCGCCGCCTCGTACAGCACCATCGAGGCCGCAGGATCCAGCACCCCCGAGGTCGCCAGCTCCTGCGCCACCGAGGCACGCCGCAGCAACTGGGCGTCCAGGGCGGCACGGGCCGCGTCGATACGCGCGTGCAGCCGGTCGAGTCGGCCTGCGGTCCAGCTCAGGTACAGGCCGACCACCACAAGGGCGACAAGAATCCAGAGTGTCCAGATGAGCGTTGCGGTCACGGGCGGAACGCTATAGGAAGCACCCGCGGCAGCGCCCCGTCAGGGGCGCGGGGAACTGCGCCACCAGCCACAACGAAGCCGCACCAGATCGGACGACCTCTCGCGGCTCACTAATCCCGCGCCAACCCGAACCGCGCCCGCAACCCCGACCGCTCGTCCGCCGCCACCGCCGCCGCGCCCGCCGTCACCGTCTCGTACACCGACAGGATGTCCGCGCCCACCGTGGACCAGTCGAAGCGCCGCACATGGACGCTGCCGTGTTCCCGCAGCTCGGCCCGGCGCTCCGGGTTCTCCAGGAGCCGTACCGCCGCCTCGGCCAGCGCGTCCGCGTCCTCGTTGGCGAAGAGCTCGCCGGCCCCGCCCTGGTCCAGGACCTGGGCGAAGGCGTCGAGGTCGGAGGCGAGGACGGGAGCGCCCGCGGACAGGGCCTCGACCAGGATGATGCCGAAGCTCTCGCCGCCCGTGTTGGGCGCGATGTACAGGTCGAGGCTGCGCAGGAAGCGGGCCTTGTCCTCGTCGCTGACCATGCCGAGGAACTCCACGCGGGAGCGCAGCTCGGCGGGGAGGGACTCGACCGCGGCCTCCTCGTCGCCCCGGCCGGCCACCAGGAGCCTGGTCTTCGGGCGGGCGGCGAAGATCTTCGGGAGGGCCCTCATCAGGACCGGCAGGCCCTTGCGGGGCTCGTCGATCCGGCCGATGAAGCCGATCGTGTCGCCCTGCCACTCGGGGCGCGGTTCGGCCTTGGCGAAGAAGTCGACGTCGACACCGTTGGGGATGACCACCGCGTCCCCGCCGAGGTGCTCCACGAGCGTGCGGCGGGCGTACTCGCTGACCGCGATCCGGGCGCTGATCTTCTCCAGGGCGGCCTGGAGGATCGAGTAGGCGGCGATCATCGCGCGGGAGCGCGGATTGGAGGTGTGGAAGGTCGCGACCATCGGGCCCTGGGCGGCCCAGCAGGTCAGCAGGCCGAGGGAGGGCGAGGTCGGCTCGTGGATGTGGACCACGTCGAACGCGCCGTCGTGCAGCCAGCGGCGCACCCGCGCGGCGGACAGGAACCCGAAGTTGAGGCGGGCCACCGAGCCGTTGTACGGCACCGGGACCGCGCGGCCCGCCGAGACGACGTAGGGCGGCAGCGGGGTGTCGTCGTCGGCGGGGGCGAGCACGGAGACCTCGTGGCCGAGCCGGATGAAGTACTCGGCGAGATCGCGGATGTGGAACTGGACGCCACCCGGGACGTCCCAGGAGTAGGGGCAGACGATGCCGATCCTCACGACGGTCCCTTCGCGGGGTCGAGGTCCGCGAGCCACAAGCGCTGCAGCATGTGCCAGTCCTCCGGATGGTCGGCGATCCCGGTGGCGAAGGCGTCGGCCAGCGCCTGTGTCATGACAGACGTCTTCGAGGCCCGGTCACCTGACTCGGGTACGTCGACCGGGGCGTGCACCCGGCCCTTCATGACGGGGGTGTCGTCGTACCAGAGCGTGACGGGCAGGAGGATCGCGCCGGTCTGCTGGGCCAGCAGGGCCGGTCCTGCGGGCATCCGCGCGGTGTCGCCGAAGAAGTCGACCTCCACCCCCGACTCGGACAGGTCGCGGTCGGCCACCAGGCAGATCAGGCCGCCGTCGCGCAGCCTGCGGGCCAGGGTGCCGAAGGCGGTGCCGCCGCTGTGCGGCAGGACCTCCATGCCGAGGCCCTCGCGGTAGGCGACGAACCGGTCGTAGAGCGTCTCGGGCTTGAGCCGCTCGGCGACCGTGGTGAACGGGGTCTTCAGCTCGGTGGTGACCCAGGCGCCGGCCAGGTCCCAGTTGGCCAGGTGCGGCAGCGCGATGATCACGCCCCGGTCCGAGGCGAGGCCGTCGGTGAGGTGGTGGACGTCCTTGACGTCGAATCCGCCCCGGACACGGTCCTCGCTCCAGGCGGGGAGCCGGAAGGACTCCATCCAGTAGCGCAGGTACGAGCGCATGCCCGCGCGGGAGAGCTCGCGCAGCCGCTCCGGGCTCGCGTCGGGCACCACGCGCGCGTAGTTGGATTCCAGCCGCTGGACGCCCTTGCCGCGCTGCCGCCAGGCGAGGTCCGCGATGGAGTCGCCGAGGCGCACGGCGACCGGCTCGGGGAGCTTCTTCACGGTGCCCCAGCCGAGTCCGTACAAGGCGTCGGTGAGCCGGTCGGCGGCGCTCACTGGGAGGCCTCGCTCCCGTGCGAGGCCTTCTCGCGCTCGGCCGCCGCCTCCGCCTCGGCGGACTCGCGACGGACCGTGACGACCCGCTGGATCAGGGTGACCAGGCTGCCGGCGGCGACCACCCACAGGGCGATCGGGAGCAGGATCTGGATGCCCGGCACGCCGAACTTGTGGAAACCGGCCAGACCGGCCGCCACCAGCGAGATCACCAGGCGCTCGGCGCGCTCCACGAGGCCGTTGACGGCCACCGGCAGCCCGATCGACTCGCCGCGCGCCTTGGTGTACGACACCACCTGGCCGCTGGCCAGGCAGAAGATGGAGACCGCGCACAGGACGTTGTCGTTCCCGTTGCCCGCGTACCAGAGGGCGAAGCCGCCGAAGATCGCGCCGTCGGCGACCCGGTCCAGGGTGGAGTCCAGGAAGGCGCCCCAGCGGCTGGTGCGGCCCAGCTGGCGGGCCATGTTGCCGTCGACCAGGTCGGAGAAGACGAAGAGCGTGATCACGATCGTGCCCCAGAAGAACTCTCCCCTGGGGAAGAAGACCAGTGCGCCCGCGACCACTCCGGCCGTGCCGAGGAGCGTGACCGTGTCCGGGCTCACGCCCCGGCGGATGAGAAACGCGGCGAACGGTGTGAGGACACGCGTGAAGAATGCACGCGCGTACTTGTTCAGCATGGCCTTCCCGACGGTCGTAGCGCCGTGCGGCCCCTGCTGGCCACCCCGGCTGGCCCATCGTAGCCACGCGCGCGTGTGTGCGACGGGCGGGCACTCGCAGACGGCACCGGCGGCCCTCCGGGACGGCTCCCGCGGGCACGATCGCGTCGTCCGTATGGACGCACCGTGACGGGAGTGGAAAGCTCGAATAACCGCGGGCGTCATCGGAGCCGCCACCGCACGCGGCCCGCCATGCTCGCCCGCGCCCACAGAGACCTCACCGTGCACGGGAGGCATAGCCATGGGCGACAAGATCAAGGAACACCCTGGGGCCGCCGGCAGGGCTACGGCGGCCGACCACCCCGCGTCCGTACGGAATGTGGTGCTGGTCGGCCACTCCGGATCGGGCAAGACCACCTTGGTGGAGGCTCTCGCGCTGACCGCGGGAGCCGTCAACCGGGCGGGCCGTGTGGAGGACGGCGGCACCGTGTCGGACTACGACGACATCGAGCACCGGCAGCAGCGCTCCGTACAGCTGTCGCTGGTACCGGTCGACTGGAACGGAATCAAGATCAATATCCTGGACACCCCGGGATACGCCGACTTCGTCGGTGAGCTGAGGGCCGGTCTGCGCGCGGCGGACGCGGCCCTTTTCGTCGTCTCGGCCTCGGACGGGGTGGACGGCTCGACCCGGATGGTGTGGGAGGAGTGCGCGGCGGTCGGGATGCCGCGGGCGATCGTCGTCACGCACCTGGAGGCCGCCCGCGCGGACTTCGCGGAGATGACCCGGGTGTGCGCCGAGGCGTTCGGCGCCGACGACCCCGACGCCGTGCTCCCGCTCTACCTGCCGCTGCACGGCGCGGCGGGCCCGGACGGGCACGCGCCCGTGACCGGTCTGGTCGGGCTGCTCACCCAGAAGCTGTTCGACTACTCCTCCGGGGAGCGCAAGGAGGCCGAACCGGGCCCCGACCAGCTGCCGGACATCGAGGAGGCCCGCAACCGGCTCATCGAGGGGATCATCTCGGAGAGCGAGGACGAGACCCTCATGGACCGCTATCTGGGCGGCGAGGAGATCGATCTCAAGACCCTGATCGAGGACCTGGAGCGGGCCGTGGCCCGCGGGGCGTTCTTCCCCGTCCTGGCCGCCGCCCCGGCCGCCGACGGCGCCCGCCAGGGGCTCGGCACGGTGGAACTCCTCGAACTGGTCACGGGCGGATTCCCGACCCCGTTCGAGCACCCCACGCCGGGCGTCACCACCCTCGACGGCACACCGCGCGAGATCAAACCGTGCGACACCGGCGGTCCGCTGGTCGCGGAGGTCGTGAAGACCGCGTCCGACCCGTACGTCGGCCGGGTCTCCCTGGTCCGGGTCTTCTCCGGCACCCTGCGCCCCGACGAGACCGTCCATGTCTCCGGGCACGGCCTGGCCGACCGCGGCCACGAGGACCACGACGTCGACGAGCGGGTCGGCGCCCTGTCCACCCCGTTCGGCAAACAGCAGCGCGCGGTCACCCATGTCATCGCCGGTGACCTCGCGTGCGTGGCGAAACTCGGCCGGGCGGAGACCGGGGACACCCTCTCCGGCAAGGACGACCCGCTGCTCATGGAGCCGTGGGAGATGCCCGACCCGCTGCTGCCGCTCGCCATCCAGGCGCACAGCAAGCCGGACGAGGACAAGCTCTCGCAGGGCCTGTCCCGCCTGGTCGCCGAGGACCCGACGATGCGGCTCGAACAGAACCAGGACACCCACCAGGTGGTGCTGTGGTGCCTGGGCGAGGCGCACGCGGACGTCGCCCTGGAGCGGCTGCGCAGCCGGTACGGCGTCCAGGTCGACGTCGTACCGCACCGGGTGTCCCTCCGGGAGACGTTCGCCGGGAAGTCCGGCGGGCGCGGCCGGCACGTCAAACAGTCCGGCGGGCACGGGCAGTTCGCGATCTGCGAGATCGAGGTGGAACCCCTGCCCGGCGGCTCCGGCATCGAGTTCGTCGACAAGGTGGTCGGCGGCGCGGTACCCCGGCAGTTCATCCCGTCCGTCGAGAAGGGCATCCGGTTCCAGGCCGCCAAGGGGGTCGCCGCCGGCTATCCGCTGATCGACGTGCGGGTCACCCTGCTCGACGGCAAGGCGCACTCGGTGGACTCCTCCGACGCGGCCTTCCAGACGGCGGGCGCGCTGGCGCTGCGGGAGGCGGCCGCGGACGCCAGGATCCATCTCCTGGAGCCGGTGGCCGAGGTGTCGGTGCTGGTCGGCGACGACTACGTGGGCGCGGTGATGAGCGACCTGTCCGGGCGGCGCGGCCGGGTGCTGGGCACCGAGCAGACCAGCGGCGGGCGCACCCTCATCAAGGCCGAGGTGCCCGAGTTCGAGATCGGCCGGTACGCGGTGGACCTGCGCTCGCTGTCGCACGGGACGGCGCGTTTCAGCCGCTCCTACGCCCGGCACGAGCCGATGCCCCCGCAGATCGCCGACCGGATCCGTGAACAGGCGAAGGAAGCCTCGTAGGTGCCCTCATAGTCGACAACAACGGTGTTCGGCGGGCGGCTTCGGCCGTCCGCCGACGGTTGTCGGTGGCTGGGGATACTCTGAGTACTTGATCAACAGGTGTGCGGAGTACGGAAGTCGGGAAAGCCGCAGAAGCGGGACGGCGGCAAGTGGGGGCGGGAATGAGCTTCGAGGACTTCTTCGGGCCGCAGGTGCCCAGGCCGGGCGGCGAGGCGCAGGCCCCGACCTACGCCCTGGCCTCGGCCGCCTACCGGGACACCCCGATGGAGGAGATCAAGAAGGCCGACAACGAGTGGCACCAGTCCGCGGTCAACGAGGGCCGCAAGTGGGCGAAGATCTTCCGGCCCAACTTCGGTGAGGCGTACTCCCAGGCCGTCATCGACCGCATGCTGGGCGTCGGCCGCAAGCCGCTCATCCAGTCCTTCGGCAGCGAGCCCCAGGTGGTCGTCGAGCACTGCCTCGCCGCCAACCGCATCCGCCGGGAACGCGACCAGCGGCTGACCGCCATCATGTTCCTGTGCGGGGTGCTCTTCCTGCCCGGCCTGCTGATCTGGCTGCTCGTCTTCCAGCTCCGGGCCACCATGCTGAAGACCGACAACAAGCGGGTCTCCGGGCTCGGCAGCGCCCTGCTGGCCGCCGTCGGCGTGGTCGCGGTGATCTTCCTGATCCGGATGCCGCTCACCGGCTTCTGGGGCTGGTACGCGCGCGGCTGCATCGTGCTCCCGGTCGTCGGCTGGTACCTGGCCAAGCGGCTGTGCGAGACCACCGCGAAGGACCTGCGCGAGGCCTGGGGCGGTCTGCTCTCCGGCGGCAGCGTCGGCGCGAAGGTCCCCGAGGCGGTGCCGACCAGCCCCGACCAGGCCGCGGCCGAGCAGCTGCGCCAGTCCCTGGCCCGGCTCAGCGCCGAGCAGCAGTCCAACGCGGTCTTCTACGCCGGCTCCAAGGGCATACTCGGCATGGGCACCCGCTGGGGCTCCTGGCACCTCGCGGAGGAGCTGGTCCCGCTCGACCCGGTCAAGGGCATCCACGAGTTCCGCGCCTGGACGGTGGTCCGGGAGATCGAGAAGGAGCTGAGCGTGCTGCACCGGCAGCACCTCAAGACCGGCGGCTTCCCCGAACCGCAGGTCAGGCACTGGATCGTCAGCCATGTCGGAGAGGGTGCCAAGGCGGTGTCCCGGCCCGAGGGAACCGACTACAAGGTGGGGCCCAAGGACGTCGAGGACATCTGCAACAAGAACCACTTCGACAAGGGCGACCGGCACTACCTGGGCGTGCAGTGGCCGCACCTGTGGAACGGCGAGCTGATCATCACGATGATGGCCACCGTGACCGTGCTCAAGGAGACCCTCCGCATCGAGGTCACCGGCCATGCCCTGGGCCCGGTCAACGGCCTGTTCAGCGGCAAGCCCGAGGCGCCCACGAAGACGGTCGCCAAGACCGTGCGGTTCTGGGAGACCCGGACCATCAAGCTGCCGCTGGTCACCCCGGACGAGGTGGTCCGGCTCGCCGCGCGGGCGACGGTCAGCTGGTACCCGCCGCTGCTGAAGTGGCTCGGCGGTTCCATAGGCCTGCCCGAGCCGTTCGGCCTGCGGCACGCCTGGGCCGACCAGCCCTGGAACCACCGTTTCATGGCCGACGACGCGCTGCGCGCGGCCACTCCGATACTCCGCGCGGTGCACCGGGCCGCGCTCAGCGTGCTCAAGGAACACGACGTCAACACCGACAAGTTCACGTCGCGCGCGGGCGCCCTCAGCGGGTCGGTCCAGGAGGCGTCGCCCAAGAAGGCCGACAAGTACGACGCGTGAGCCCTCCCCCGGCTTGAGGGAGGGGAACCGCAGGAGTGGGGAGCCGTCGGGCCTAGGCCGTCGGCCAGGCCTCGGCCAGCATCTTCCTGGTGTCGGCCAGCAGCTGTGGCAGCACGCGCGTATGGCCCACCACCGGCATGAAGTTGGTGTCGCCGCCCCAGCGGGGCACGATGTGCTGGTGCAGGTGGGCCGCGATGCCGGCGCCCGCCACCGTGCCCTGGTTCATGCCGATGTTGAAGCCGTGGGCGCCGGACGCGCCGCGCAGGGCCGTCATCGCCTGCTTGGTCAGCTCGGCGAGTTCGACGGTCTCCGGGCCGGTCAGGTCCGTGTAGTCGGCGACATGGCGGTACGGCACCGTCATCAGGTGGCCGCCGTTGTACGGGTAGAGGTTGAGCACCGCGTAGACGTGCTCACCGCGCCGGACGATCAGCCCGTCCTCGTCGGACTTGGCCGGGATCGAGCAGAAGGGACAGCCGTCGTCGGCCCCGGGGCCGGTCGGCTTGTTCTCGCCCTGGATGTAGGCCATCCGGTGGGGCGTCCACAGGCGCTGGAACGCGTCCTGCGTCCCCACTCCGATCTGCTGCTCCGGCTCACTCGTCATGCCAGAAAGCATATGGCTTCGCCCGTTCGCGGCGTGTCGCCGGGGCCAGCCCAAACCGCTCGGCGGCGAAGCTGGGCGGATGGACGACGACAGCCGGCTGGACCGCTGGGACCGACGGACCGACCTGCCGCTCGGTATCGCGTCGCTGGTCTTCCTGGGTTCGTACGCGGTGCATGTGCTGGAGCCGAACCTGCCCGAGGCCGTGCACGCCGTCCTCCTGTCGCTGACCTACGCGACCTGGGCGATGTTCGCCGTCGACTACGCGGTGCGCTGGCGGCTCAGCCGCGAGGGTCCGGGGTTCGTACGACGGCACTGGCTGGACACCGTCGTCCTGGTGCTGCCCCTGCTGCGGCCGGTGCGGGTCGTGCGGACGTACGAGGCGATGCAGCGCCGGCACGGTGAGCCCCGGATGGGGCTGCACGCGCGCGTGGCGGCCTACTCGGCGCTGTCGATCTCGCTGCTGGGCTTCTCCGGCGCCCTCGCCGTCTACCAGGCCGAACGCTCGGCCCCGAACGCCAACATCCGGACCTTCGGCGACTCCCTCTGGTGGACCTGCTCGACCCTCTCCACGGTCGGTTACGGCGACTACGTCCCGGTGACCACCCTGGGGCGGTTCATCGCCGCGGGACTGATGGCCTGCGGTCTGGCCCTGCTGGGCACGGTCACCGGATCCTTCTCGTCCTGGATGCTGCAGCGGTTCTCGGGGAGCGAGAACGCCGGAAGGCCCCCGGAGAACTGATCTCCGGGGGCCCCGCGCGACCGAGTGCGATCAGACCTGGGCCCGCTCCTCGACCACCTTCACGATCTTGGCGATGGCCTCGTCGAACGGGATGCCGTTCTCCTGCGAGCCGTCGCGGTAGCGGAAGGAGACCGAACCGGCCGCCATGTCCTCGTCGCCCGCGATGACCATGAAGGGCACCTTCTGCTTCTGGGCGTTGCGGATCTTCTTCTGCATCCGGTCGGAGGAGCCGTCGACCTCGACGCGCAGGCCCTTCTTCTTGGCCTCGGCGGCGAACTTGTGCAGGTAGTCGACGTGCGCGTCCCCGATCGGGATGCCCACCGCCTGCACCGGCGCGAGCCACGCCGGGAAGGCGCCCGCGTAGTGCTCCAGGAGCACCGCGAAGAACCGCTCGATGGAGCCGAACAGGGCGCGGTGGATCATCACCGGGCGCTGCTTGGAGCCGTCGGCGGAGGTGTACTCCAGGTCGAAACGCTCGGGCAGGTTGAAGTCCAGCTGGACGGTGGACATCTGCCAGGTGCGGCCGATGGCGTCCTTGGCCTGCACGGAGATCTTCGGGCCGTAGAAGGCGGCGCCGCCCGGGTCGGGGACGAGCGGGAGGCCCTGCTTCTCGGCGACCGCGCGGAGCGTCTCGGTCGCCTCCTCCCAGACCTCGTCGGAGCCGACGAACTTCTCCGGGTCCTTGGTGGACAGCTCCAGGTAGAAGTCGGTGAGGCCGTAGTCGCGCAGCAGGTTCAGGACGAAGGTGAGCGTCTTGTCGAGCTCCTCCGCCATCTGCTCCTTGGTGCAGTAGATGTGCGCGTCGTCCTGCGTGAAGCCGCGGGCCCGGGTCAGGCCGTGCACGACACCGGACTTCTCGTACCGGTACACGGTCCCGAACTCGAAGAGGCGCAGCGGCAGTTCGCGGTAGGAGCGGCCGCGCGCGTCGAAGATCAGGTTGTGCATCGGGCAGTTCATGGGCTTGAGGTAGTAGTCCACGCCCTCGTCGAGCTGCATGGGCGGGTACATGCCGTCGGCGTACCAGTCCAGGTGCCCGGACGTCTCGAAGAGCTTCCCCTTGGTGGCGTGCGGGGTGTAGACGAACTCGTAGCCCTCCTCCTCGTGCCGGCGGCGCGAGTAGTCCTCCATCACCCGGCGGACGATGCCGCCCTTGGGGTGGAAGACGGCGAGGCCGGAGCCGATCTGCTCCGGGATGGAGAACAGGTCCAGCTCGTTGCCCAGCTTGCGGTGGTCGCGCTTCTCGGCCTCGGCGAGGAAGTCCAGGTACTCCTTCAGCTCGTCCTTGGACGGCCAGGCGGTGCCGTAGATGCGCTGGAGCATGGGGTTCTTCTCGCTGCCGCGCCAGTAGGCGGCCGCGTTGCGCATCAGCTTGAACGCCGGGATAAGACGGGTGGAGGGCAGGTGGGGACCGCGGCAGAGGTCCTTCCAGCACAGCTCGCCGGTCTTGGCGTCCAGGTTGTCGTAGATCGTCAGCTCACCGGCGCCGACCTCGACGTCCGCGCCGTCGTCCGAGGACGCCGAACCCTTGAGACCGATCAGTTCGAGCTTGTACGGCTCGTTCGCCAGCTCCTCGCGGGCCGCCTCGTCGGTGACCACACGGCGGGCGAACTTCTGCCCGCGCTTCTGGATCTCCTGCATCTTCTTCTCGACGGCCTTGAGGTCCTCCGGCGTGAACGGCTTCGCCACGTCGAAGTCGTAGTAGAAGCCGTCCTTGACCGGCGGGCCGATGCCCAGCTTGGCCTCCGGGAAGATCTCCTGGACGGCCTGCGCCATGACGTGCGCGGTGGAGTGGCGCAGGATGCCCAGGCCGTCCTCGGAGGAGATCTCGACGCCCTCGACGGTCTCGCCGTCCCGTACCTCGTAGGCGAGGTCCTTGAGCTCTCCGGCGACCCGGGCGGCGATGATCGAGCGCTCGCCGGCGAAGAGCTCGGCGGCCGTAGTGCCCGTCGTCACCACGCGTTCTTCCCGCTCGGAATCGCGTTGGATGATCACACGGACGTCTGACACCGGTCTCTCCTGACTGAAGGTGGATGCGGGCGCCGTACCGGAGCGCACGCCATACCGGATCGTACCGACCCGGCCCCACCGACTGCGAAACGGTTACCGACAGTCGGCCCTCAGTCGCAGTCGTCGCCGCTGCACGCCTCCTCGAAGAAGTCGAGGTTCTCCTGGAGCGACTTCATCAGCCGGTCCCGCTCCGCCTCCTCCACCTGCACCGGTACGACCCCGGAGGCGCCGGACAGCCGACGGAAGCCGCCGCGGCTCTCCAGCCGCCCGTGCACCCGCACCGGGAGTCCGACGATGTGCGCCTGTCCGGCGATCCGGTAGTCCTCCTCGTCGAGGGTGACCCGGACGTAGGGCACGTCGGCCCCGGCCAGCACCCGCAGCCGTACCGCACCCTCGCCGCGCGGTTCGGAGCGGCGCATCCGGACCACGGTGCCGGTGACGCGGACGGCCACCGAGGGTTCGTCGCGCAGGTAGCGGGCGCTCGCCTCGCGCAGCACGGGCAGGTCGCCGGGCGAGAACTCGACGGGTTCGGCGGCCGACGCGCAGTCGTCGGGGACCCCGGCGCCGGGCGCCCACTCCACGGAGATACGGGCGCCTTCGGTGCCGCGTACGAGCGTGACGAGGGCGTCGGTCAGCTCGCGGCTGACACCGGCCTCGACCGCCCCGTCGAAGGCGTCCATGCCGCCGGTGGCCCGCTGGTAGTCGATGGCCTCGCGGGCCGCGTACAGCGCCTGGTGGAGGCGTACGGCGAGCGGCCGGCCGGTGCCGACGGGCACGAAGGCGGTCAGTCCGCGCCCGCCCTCCGCCGAGCCGACGAGGACGGAGTCGAGCAGCGCGGCGGCGGCGCGCTTGTGCCGGGCGCCGTAGTAGCCGGCCCGCGCGCGGGTGGCGAGCGCGCCGGCCAGCAGGGTCTGCCGGGCGGCGGTGCGCAACTGCTCCTCGGCCGTCCAGGACGCGGCGTCCGCCGGGCCGCTCGGGACATCCCGCCACCAGCGGATCTCGTCGCTGGGCACGGCGAGCCCGACGAGCACCTCACGGGCGGCGGGCGTGCCGCTGCGCACGAGAGCGGTGAGCGCCTCCCCGAGCAGGTCGTCACTGTCCGGGAAGGCGCGGCTCTCGGGTACCAGCAGGCTGGTGCCGGTGTTGCCCGGCCCGGGTGGGGTCCAGCGGCCGTACCGGCCCGGTGCTCCCCCGCGCCGCTGCCAGCCGTGCCGGCGCAGCAGGGCGCCGAGCACGACCGGGTCGACCTCGGCGGGCTCGGGGGGATGGTTCCAGTGCGGCCCGTGGAGATCGTCGGGATGCGGGCGAACCTCCCGCAGCTGCTCCTCGTACGGACGGTGCCTCATGGCCTGCCTCCCGTCCCGACCCGCGTCATGATCTCGCAGAGCGCCCGGTCGTCGAAGATGCGCGAAGTCGGAATCCGCACGGTGGTCCGGTGCCGGCCGGTGATCGGCTGCCCTGCCAGGTTGACCCAGTAGCAGCAGTGGCGCAGATCGAGCCGGTCGTGGCTGGCGCGCAGCCAGTCGTCCTGGGAGCGCGGTACCAGCATCACCACCAGGATCTTGTGCACCGACACCGGTGTGCGGGCGAGCTTGCGCAGGTGGTCGTTGTCCAGCGTGAAGGAGAAGAAACGCCCCGGCGGGTTGGGTGCGATCTGGTACGTGCACTTGAGCTGCACCTTGATGGTCACCTCGTCGTCGACGGTGTGCCCGGGCGAGCCATGACTGACGTGCCAGTCGATGCCGTTGTCCGGAAACGGCTGCGACAGCGAGCAGCCGGCCGCCGCCGCGACGGCATGCAGATAGCCCACCTGCAGTGTCTCCATGCAGGCGGTGGTCGCGAGCGTGCCGCGATGGGGGCCCGTGCGTTCGGGCAGCAGCCCGCCCCGCTCGGGCTGCGCTATCGCCATGACCAACAGCCTTCCCAGCCAAAGAGTTTCCCCGTGGCGGGCCGCTGAACTGCAAAGACCCGCACTCCTGTTGTGTCCTTCCGGCGTACGTCGCAAACGGCCCGGGTATCACCAAACGGGCAGAAGACGGTACGTCATCTGCCGTGGGTGAACGAGGAGTTGTATTGGCATGACGTGCTGGTACGAGGGGCCCCTGGCGGCCTTCGACACGGAGACCACGGGCGTGGACGTGGAGACCGACCGCATCGTGTCCGCCGCGGTCGTCGTCCAGGACGCCCCGGGCACCCGACCCCGGGTGACCCGCTGGCTGGTCAACCCGGGTGTGCCGGTGCCGGAAGCGGCGACGGCGGTGCACGGGCTGACGGACGAGCACCTCCAGCGCAACGGCCGTTGGCCGGCGCCGGTGATGCATGAGATAGCCGAGGAACTGGCCGAGCACGCGGCGATGCACCGCCCGCTGGTGGTGATGAACGCGCCGTTCGATCTGACCCTGCTGGACCGCGAGTTGCGCCGGCATCGGGCGTCCTCGCTGGACCGCTGGTTCGAGGCGAGCCCCCTGCTCGTCCTCGACCCCCGGGTCCTGGACAAGCATCTGGACCGCTACCGCAAGGGCCGCCGCACCCTGACCGACCTGTGCGCACACTACGAGGTCACCCTCGAGGGCGCGCACGACGCGGGCGCCGACGCGCTCGCGTCCCTGGAGGTCGTACGGGCCCTGGGCCGCCGTTTCGCCGCCCGCCTGGAGCGCCTGTCCCCCGCCGAACTGCACACCCTGCAGACGACCTGGCACGCGGCGCAGGCCCGCGGCCTCCAGGCATGGTTCAACCGCAGCGGCACACCGGAAACAGTGAACCAGGACTGGCCACTCCGCCCGGACCTGCCGACGGCCGCGTGACAGTCCGCACGAAAAAGGCCGGTCTGCGTAGGCAGACCGGCCTTCCCGGTGGTGGGCGATACTGGGTTCGAACCAGTGACCTCTTCGGTGTGAACGAAGCGCTCTTCCACTGAGCTAATCGCCCGGGACCGGAGTGAACAATACAGGGACCGGCGCGTTTCGTTCAAACCGCTTGCAGGTGCCCGAGCAGTCCGCGCCGCCCGGCGCACATCATCAGCCGGTGGTTGGCGCGGAAGAAGGGCCGTCCGGGCACGGCCAGTCGCCGCAACAGCGGCTTGTTGACGTCGACGACCTGGTCGTAACGGGCGAGCGTGCCGGTGGCGTCGGCGGCGACCGTCCAGCGGGCCCAGCCCTCGATGTCCCCGGTCATGGCGATCTCCAGCAGGCCGGCCTCGGGATCGCGTCGGGTCTCGCGGGCGGTGAAGGTCATGTCGTACGGCAGGACCGAGCGGATGGTGATGACGCCCGTGGTGTCGTTCAGCCGGCTCACCGAACGCACCTGGGGCCACCAGTCCGGATAGTCCTCGACGCGTTCGAGTGCCCGGTAGACGGCCGCGACCCCGTAGGGCAGCTGCCACAGGCTGAGAAAGCGGTAGTGGGTCCAGTCCATGGGCGGAGTCTGCCCGGGCAGGCGATCTGAGTACGCGTACTCATGCCCCTACGGAGTGACCTGGACCACACTCACCGTACGAGCGCCGCCGCCCGTGCGACGGCGCTCCCCCTCTCACCTGCTACGACGGCATCTTGTCGCCGAGCAGCGCCAGGTTCTCGATGGCCGCGAGGCCGTACAGCGCGGTGTCGTTCGAGGACACCCAGCTCGCCTCGCTGCCCGCGACGAGGGTGACCGGCCCGGAGAGCGACTCGGTCTTCCACGGCGAGGACTCCAGGTACCCGTCGGAGCTGTAGAACTTCGTCCACGCGCGCTTGGCCAGCGTCTCGTCGCCGGTCTGTACGGCGGCGTACGCGTCGAGCCGCGAGTGGCCCTGGAAGAGCAGCAGGGTGCCGAAGTTGGAGCCGTAGCGTGCCGCCTGTTCGGCCTTGGTGGCGTTGAAGTAGCGGCAGTAGTCGAAGTAGACCTCGTTGAACTTCGGCATGTCGACGAGGTGGATCAGCTCGGCGCAGAGTTCGTTGAGGCCGAAGACCGCCGAGAGGTGGGAGACCGAGACGACCGGGGTGGCGGCGGTGGCGAACTTGCCGGTGTCGAGGTCGTAGAGGCCGCTGCCCTGGACGAAACCGTTGGGCTGGGCGGCGATGCCCTCCATGGTGGACAGGACGCGCGCCTTGGCCTTCTCCCACTTGGGGCCCTTGCGTTCCCACTCGGTGAGCCAGGCCGAGACCAGGCCGCTCCAGTCGGTGCCGAAGCCGATGGACAGGGCGTGCCGGTCGGGGGTGTAGGGGTCGGTGCGGACCTTGCGCAGCGGGTCGAGGACGAGGAACGTCTCGTCGGAGTCGACGTTGGCGGCCATGAGGTCGCCGACGCGCTCGTCGGCGGTGAGAAAGTAGTAGAAGCGGCGGTAGGTGGTGTTGGAGATGCGCTGCTGCTTGGCGCTGTCCGCGAAGTGCTGGACGCCGTGCCGGGTGCCGAGGCCCGCCCACTGGCCGATGTGGTAGACGTCCACCTCGCCGGTGTGCCGGGTGAGCGCCTCGGCGAACCGGAAGATGTCCGAACGGCCGCTTCGAAGGTACGCGTACCAGAGCCACAGGTCGGGCGAGAGCTCGGAGTTGTCCCAGGCGTAGCCGCCGACGTCGTACCGCCACTGGTGGCGCACGGTGTCGTAGGTGTGCATGAAGTCGCCGTAGTCCCAGAAGCCGTACCAACGGCGCTGCTCCACCTGGTCCTTGTAGTAGGTGAAGAGGAAGTCGAGGTGGTCCTCGATCTTCGCCTTGGCGGCGGTGGAGCGGTCGGGCTCGGAGTACAGGCCCGGGCCGAAGACCTTGGACTTGATCAACTGCGCGGGCGGGGCGGTGAGTTGCGGCAGGACCCGGACCGCTTCGACCTGGTCGGCGAGTGCCTCCGGGGTCGGCGTCGACTCGTTGGCCCAGAAGAGGAGTTCCGAGGTGCGGGCGATGCCGTAGGGGGTGCCGAACTCCGGTTCGTAGTCCTCGTAGGTGATGTTGAGGCCTTCGAGCTGTTCGGCGTAGGTGTCCTGGCCCATGCCGTCGTGGTAGAAGCGCAGGTCCATCGGCTGGGCCTCGGGCGACCAGAGCCAGAGGGTGACCTCGGCCGCGTCGGTGTGGGCGTCGCGGATGTCGAGCTGGGCCGGGAACTTCTCCCAGAAGTCCCTGAGCCCGAAGGAGAATCCGCCGCTCGCGCCGCCCACGTACCCGAATCCGGACGCGCGCCTGCCGCCGCCGGCCGCGATCCAGCCGTACCCCTTCCTGGTGCGCTTGCGCAGGGTGAAGCCGTCGGCGGAGAGCTGGGAGAGGGTGTAGTCGCCCCAGTGCGGGATGTACTGGAGGCGGGTGGTGACGCGCTGGTCCCAGGTGGCCGGGTCGGGCAGCTTCTGGCCCGCGTACTGGGCCGCCTGGACCGCCGCGCCCGGGTCGCGGCGCAGCCCGGTGATGCCCTGGACGGCCTCCCGCAGCAGGCCGGTCCCCTCGCCTCCGATCCGGATGTGCCGGTCGTAGGCCTCGTCGCGCATCGGCACGCTGAAGCGGACACCGAGCCCGCGGATGAAGTCGCCGCTGGCCTTGCCCGGCTCCTGGGTGCCGTCGTAGGTGATCGTGTGGACCATGCGGAAGGAATCGGCGCCCGCGTAGAAGTAGAGACGGATCGAGAACGGCAGCCAGCTCCGGCTGCCCTTGCGGTGCTTGCCGTCGATACGGACGACCGCGCGGACCGGGCCGTCCTGTTCGACGGTGACGGAGTCGATCGCGCCGTCGAAGCGCTCGGTCTTGACCGTGCCCTGGTCCTCGTCCTCGACCTCGGGCTGGCGGACGAGGACCAGCCGCCCGTTCGTGGCGATCTCGGTGGAGCCCCGGGTGACGGACTTGATCAGCGTGGAGCCGTTCTTGCCGATCTTCACCGCGATCACGCCGGTCGACACGTCGATGGTCCCGCCGCTCCTGTCGACGGTGACCTTCTTGTCCGGCGCGGCCGCGTCGCCCGCCGCGAGGGTGAGCTTTCCGCTCCCCGAACTCACCGCGTGGGCGGTCCACTTGAGGGAGCCGTCCGGCCAGTAGGCGATCGGCCAGGACTGGACGGGCACGTCCTTGCCGTCCGCGTCCGTCAGCGCGAAGGTCTGGTCCTCCTGGAACGCGCCCATCGGCCAGGGCACGCCGACGGTCGAGCCGGGCGCGGCGCCGAGGCCGCCGTCCTCCAGCCAGTCCAGGGTCACCGGGTCCGCGTCGGCGGCCTCGGTTCTGGGCGCGGCCTGCGCGTCCTTCGCCCCGAGCGCCCAGCTGAACTGGGCGGCGGCACCGGCGACCGCGGCCGCCTTGAGGAGGGACCTGCGAGGGATGGGAGACATAGTCCGCCTTTCCTTTCCGTGCACACGCAAGGGTGGTCAGGGGCATGACAGATGGAGGTGCGGCGCCGACCGGGCGCCGCCCCTGGTGCGGGGCCCGTCAGTGACGGCGCCGGTGGCGCTCCTCCACGGCGACGGCCGCCGCCGCGACGGCACCGAGCACGGGGACCGCCAGCGGCGCGACGAGCAGGGCTGAACAGATCACGAGGACCGCTCCCCCGACGAGCAGGAACGATCCGCCGGGGTCGAGGACGGTACGGCGGCCGGCCGCCGCGAGCAGGGTGCGCCAGCGGTCGCCGGGCGCCCAGACGGCCGCCGCGCGCAGCCCCGCGACCGCGAGGCCGATCACCGCGAACAGGCCGACGGCCCCCACGAGCGGCCCGCCGGGCAGCCCGGCGCGCACCGCCTGGACGTCCACCCAGGCGACCGCGACCGCGCCCCAGCCGGCGAGCCCGACGAGCGCGCCGCCGGGCAGCGCGGCCCGGAAGTCGCTCACGAACTCCCGCCAGCCACCGCCCACCTGACCGGTGCGGCGGCGCAGATGCCGGGCACCGGCGGCGAAGGCTGCCGGGTAGGTGACGACCCCCAGGGAGGCGACGGCGATCCACACCCCGGTGAGCAGGGACTCGGCGAAGACGCCGAACCGGTCCGAGAGGGGCGTCGGCTTCACTCGCGCGTCGTCGGCCATGGCCTCAGCCCTTCAGTCCGGAGGTCGCCATTCCGTCGATCAGATAGCGCTGGAAGGCGAGGAAGAACAGCAGCACGGGCAGCAGCGCGACCAGGGACATGGCGATCATGCCGCCGTAGTTGGCGGCCACGCCGTCGGAGTCGCGGAACATCATCAGGCCCAGGGAGACCGTGTACTTGCCGGGTTCGTTGAGGTAGATCAGCGGGCCCATGAAGTCGTTCCAGGCGTTGATGAAGGTGAAGATCGCGCTGGTGATGAGGGCGGGCCGGCACAGCGGCAGCACGATCGACCAGTAGATACGGAAGTGCCCGCAGCCGTCGAGCCGGGCAGCCTCGTCGAGTTCCCTGGGCAGGTTCCGCATGAACTGCACCATCAGGAAGACGAAGAAGGCCTCGGTGGCGAGGTACTTGCCGATCAGCAGCGGGACGTAGGTGTTGATCCAGCCCAGCTTCTGGAACATCACGTACTGCGGGATCAGCAGCACGTGGTACGGCAGCAGCAGCGTGCCGATCATCAGGGAGAAGAGCAGGTTGCGGCCGGCGAACCGGATGCGGGCGAAGGCGTAGGCGGTGAGCGAGCAGGAGACGAGCACGCCGACGACGGCTCCGCCGGCGTAGAACAGGGAGTTCTGGAAGAAGGTCCAGATCGAGACGTCCGCGATGCCGTCGGCGAGCCCCTTGAAGTTGTCCAGGATCGGGTGGGACGGGAACAGCGTGAGGCTGTTGATGATGTCCTTGCTGGGCTTGAAGGACGCCCCGAGGACCCAGACGACCGGGTAGAGGATGACGGCGAGGATCAGCAGGGCGCCGAGGTGCCAGCCCAGGGAACCGCTCCGGCGGCGGCTCAGCAGGGACGGTTTGCTGGTGGTCGCGCTCATCGGGCGTCCTCCTCGTAGTGCACCCACTTCTTCTGGGACCAGAAGAGGACGGCCGTCACCAGGGCCACCGCGAGCAGCAGCATCCAGGCCATCGCGGCGGCGAAGCCCATCTGCGCGTTCTTGAAGCCCTGCTGGTAGAGGTAACAGGTGTAGACGAGCGTGGCGTCGGCCGGACCGCACTGGGTGTTGGAGACGACATACGCCGAGCCGAAGATCTGGAAGGAGTGGATGGTCTCCAGGAGCACGTTGAAGAAGAGCACCGGGGAGATCATCGGCAGGGTGATGTTCCAGAACTTCCGGAACGGCCCGGCCCCGTCCATCTCGGCGGCCTCGTAGAGCTCCTTGGGGACCTGCTTGAGTCCGGCGAGGAAGATGACCATGGGGGCGCCGAACTGCCACGCCGTCAGGGCGACCAGGCAGTAGAGGATCCAGTCGGGGTTGCCGACCCAGCCGCCGACATGGAAGCCGAGGAAGGACTGGGTACGGTCCACGACGGCGCCGTCGGAGAAGAGCGACCGCCAGACGAACCCGACCGAGACGCTCGCGCCGATCAGCGACGGCGCGTAGAAGGCGGCCCGGTAGAAGGCCTGGCCGCGGCGGTTCTGGGCGAGCAGCAGGGCGACACCGAGGGCGAGCAGCAGCTTGATCGGGGTGCCGATGATCACGTACTTCGCGGTGACCTCGACCGACTTCTGCCACCGCGGGTCGTCGAACATCCGGGTGAAGTTGTCGAGGCCGACCCACTTCGGGGTGTTGAAGAGGTTGTAGTCGGTGAAGGCGAAGTACAGCGAGGCCACCATGGGGCCCGCGGTCAGCAGGAGGAAGCCCGCGATCCACGGGGACATGAAGAGGTAGCCGGCGAGGTTCTCCCGGCGGCCCCGCCGCCGCGCTGTGGCGGGGGCGGCGGGGTGTGCCCTGCGGGCGGCGGGAGCGGTGTCCTTGACGAGCGTCACGGCGGTTCCCATCGGACTGGTCAGGCCTGGAAGGCGGCCTCGGACTCGGAGAAGAACTGCTTCACCGCGTCGGAGACCTTGGTCTTGCCCTGGGACATGTCGCCGCCGATGCGCAGGAAGGCGGCTTCGATGGTGTCGGCGCCGGAGGGGTGCGGGGTGATCGTGCCGAGGACACCGGCCTTGGCGGTGTCGTCCTCGTACTGCGCGATCTCCTTGCTGACCGCGTCGGTCGGCTTGAACGCCGCGTACTGCTCGGTGCTGGCGAGGATGCCCCGGTCATAGCCCATGATCGTGCCGACCTCGGGGTCGTGGACCATGAAGTCGATGAACTGGGCGACCTCCTTGGGGTGCGCGGTGCGGGCGGAGGCGCTCAGCATCAGGGAGGCCAGGTACTGGCCGGTGTTCTTGCCGTCGGTGGTGGGGATCGGGCCGAGACCGTAGGTGCTGGTGCCCTCCGCCGAGTAGCGGACGGTGAAGTTGTCCCAGGTGAACTCGGAGGCCGCGTGGCCGGAGGAGAGGGAGGACTTGGGAGAGTCCTGGGCCACGATCTTCGGGTCGGTGACGATGCCCGCCTTGACCCTGCTGTAGCCGTCCTGCCACCACTCCGTCAGGTCGGCCTGGTCGAAACCGAGCCCTTCCTTGGTGAAGAAGGCCTTGCCGTTCTGGCGGAGGTACAGGTCGTACAGGTACATGATGGAGAAGTAGCCCGTGTCACCCGCGATCTTCGTCTTGTCGTGGATGGTCTTCAGGGCCTTGAAGTACTCGTCCCAGGTCCAGCCGGTCTGCGGGTCCACGCCCGCCTTCTCGAACACCTTCTTGTCGATGACCAGCGCCATGGTGTTCGAACCGACCGGGACACCGAGCTGCTTGCCGTCGACCTCGCCGACCTTGGTGACGCCCGCCCGGAAGTGATCCAGGCTCAGGTTGCCCGCCTTTACCTGGGAGTTGAGGTCGAGCAGAATTCCTCTCTTGTCGTACTTCCGAAGAAATCCGACAGCATTCTGGAAAACGTCCGGGGGATTTCCGCCCGCGGCCTGCGTCTGGAACTTCTCCCAGAACGATTGGTAGTCCTGGAAGTCCGTCTTCACCTTGATCTTCGGGTACTTCTTCTCGAAGAGCTTGATGGTCTGGTTGATCTTCTTGGCGCGTTCGTCGGCACCCCACCACGAGTAACGGATCGTCACCGTGCCGTCCCCGGAGCCACTGCCGCCACCGCACGCGGTCGTCGCTCCCAGACCGAGCGCGGCCGCCGAGACGCCGGCCGCCTTCAGGATGGTCCGCCGCTCCACATTCCTGCTGGTTCCCACAGTCGGGCCCCTCCCCGCAGCGTCGCCGCCGCCTGCATGAATCGTTTCAAGTAAGCGCTTGCTGGCACAAGTTACGGAGGGCCCGGTGAGGCGTCAATGATTCGGACAGGATTTTCTTGTGGACGGGGGCGGCCGAGCGGGGTGGCGCCGCACCGGCGCGGCGGCCGGGAGGCCGGTGACGTCGCAGGTGAGGGCCGCGCGGTCGGGTGACCGAACGTCAGGCGGCCGGACCGGCGCCGGGGTTACGGCTTGGCCTCGGCGAGCGGTTCACGCCGGGGCGGGCCGACGGCGAGGGGGCGGCGAAGATCCGCTGCGGGGCGGCCGAGGGGTTCCGGCAGACCGCACGGATCCACGACCGCGGCGAAGATCCATCGGCTCGTCACGACGAGGATCCGTCGGCTCGCCCCGGGGACGGGTGCGGGCCTGCGCCGGTGATCCCGACGGCCCCGGAGCGGACGGGAGACGGACACCTCCGACCACCACAGCCGGTGCACCCCGCCCGCGCGGCCCGTCCCGAAGATCGACCGCGCCCTCCGACGGCAGCCGCCCCTCGACCACGGACCGTGTCCGGCGACCTCACTACCCCGACCCCGGAAACGACTGCGGCCCACCTGCTGTCTCGCAGGTGGGCCGTAGCTCCGGGTGGGCGATACTGGGTTCGAACCAGTGACCTCTTCGGTGTGAACGAAGCGCTCTTCCACTGAGCTAATCGCCCGGACGCAGGAAGAACATTACCCCATGTCAGGGGGTGCCCCCGACCAGTCGCCGGGGCCCGCGACCGACGGCCGGGTCACTCCTCGATCTTCCATGGCATCACGACGCCGAACCTGGACAGATAGACCCCGGCCAGGCCGGCCACGATCACCAGGCCGACCGTCGTCAGCGTGATGTTGCGGCGGCGCACCTTGGGGTCGAGCGCCTTCTGGGCCGCCTCCGTGACCTTGCGCTTCGTCCAGCGGAGCACCAGCTGCGCCCAGACGAACTCGGTCGCCCAGATCGCCATGCCGCCGAAGATGACCACCCAGCCCGGGCCGGGCAACGGCAGCAGGACGATGCCCACGGCGACGACCGCGAGGCCGACCGCGAAGACCCCGACCTGCCAGCTCAGGTGCAGCACCCGGCGCGCCTTGACGAAGCCGGGCGCCCTCGAACCGAGCCCCCGCTCGTCGCGTGCCCCGTCCACCGTCGTCCCGTCCGCCTCGTTCCCGTCCGAGGCCACGGCGACCTCGCCCGGTTCGTTACTCCCCGTATTCATACGACCAAACCCTACCTGAGCGATTCCGGTCACCGGAATGGTCGTAGATCATGCTCAGCTTCTCGGCCGGAAGAGTTACGTAAACACACGCAAAACACTCAGAGGGGTTTACAACGGCACCGTAGGTGGCATGTCGATTTCGCCGACGTGCGAATCCCCGAGCGCACACTGAGCGAAAGGCCCTGGCGCTTATGAACACCACGGTCAGCTGCGAGCTGCACCTGCGCCTCGTTGTGTCGAGCGAGTCCTCCCTGCCTGTCCCCGCAGGCCTGCGGTACGACACGGCCGACCCCTACGCCGTGCACGCCACCTTCCACACCGGAGCCGAGGAGACCGTCGAGTGGGTGTTCGCCCGCGACCTCCTCGCCGAGGGGCTGCACCGCCCCACCGGCACCGGCGACGTCCGCGTCTGGCCGTCCCGCAGCCACGGTCAGGGCGTCGTGTGCATCGCCCTGAGCTCCCCGGAGGGGGAAGCTCTGCTCGAGGCCCCGGCGCGGGCCCTGGAGTCCTTCCTGAAGCGAACAGACGCCGCCGTGCCGCCCGGCACGGAACACCGGCACTTCGATCTCGATCAGGAGCTCTCGCACATTCTGGCGGAGAGCTAGGCCGCCGCCCCTGAAAGCCGCCCGGCGCCGTCCACTCGGGGAGACGGCTCGGGCCTAGACAACCGCATACGGCAGCACCGGCGCCGCCACCGTGTTCGGTCACGGGGCGGCGCCGGTGTGTCCGTGTGCCCCGGGGAACCTCCGCCGGGCCCCGGCCGTTCTACGGGACAGCCATCAGTGGGGCAGGGCACGGTGCGGGGCCTCCGTATGTCGCTACCATCGGCCACCATCGGCGGGCGCCCGCCCGACCCCCAGGCCAGGGAGCGAAACGTGCTGATCACCCACGACACCCGGTGTTCCCTCGACGCTGTGGTGGATCTGGTGAACACCGCGCCGGAGGACGACACGGCGGTGGACGGGCTGCTCGATGTCCCGGCCCTCCAGAATTTCGTACGAAGCCACGACATGAGCGATGTCGGCGTGCTGTCGGAGTTCGACCTGTCGGCGGTGCGCAAGATCCGCGGACGGTTCGCGGCGGTCTTCGCCGCCCCGGACGCGCGGGCCGCGGCCGGGATGATCAACGAGCTGGTCGCGGCCGCCGGCACCACACCCCAGCTCACGGACCACGACGGCTACGACTGGCATGTGCACTACTTCGCACCCGGCGCCTCGGTCGCCGACCATCTCGCCGCCGACTGCGGGATGGCGCTCGCGTTCTTCGTCGTCGCCGGGGAGCAGGAGCGGCTGCGGCGCTGTGAGGCCCCGGACTGCCGGCGCGCCTTCGTCGATCTCTCCCGCAACCGTTCGCGCCGCTACTGCGACAGCCGGACCTGCGGAAACCGCCTGCACGTCGCCGCGTACCGGGCGCGCCGCAAGGAGGCGGCGGGCTGATCGGCTGGATGCCGACGCCTGCCCCGGCGGATGGCGCCGGGACGGGCGGGTACGGCTCACAGCCACAGCAGGTCGTGCAGCGCAGCCATGAGGAGCAGACACCCGATCACCGCAAGGAAGATCATCAGCGGTGGCTGGGAAAGGGCGAAGAGGCACCCGCGCGGCTCGTCCTTCGGCGACGCGGCCTCGCTCTGTTTCGTGTCCAGCATCTCGCGGCGATGATGACCTAGAAGACACCCGCCGCGCGATCAACACGCCCGCAATGGGCGGGAGTTCGCCGAATTCCGTGATGTCCGTTTCGGTTCCGCCCGCCCTGTGAACGGTTGCGTGCGTGCCGCGGGCGCACTGTGTCGTTTCAATGCCTTATGTGAATGTCATATGCCGTGCTTCTTGAGGATGGCCTCGATGTCGCTGAAGTCGTCGCCCGAGGTGCCGCTCCGGGGCGCCGCCGCGGGCTTGGCCGCCGGACGGGTGGCAGGGCTCAGCGAGGGGGCCGAGGCGGTGGGGGCGACGGCGTCACGCTGCGCACCCCGGGCGGCCGCCTTGCGCTCGGCACGGGTGCCGCCGCGCCGGCGCTCCACGGCACGAGTGGTGGAGAACAGGGCCCAGGCCACGCCGAGCACACCGAAGCCCGCCCAGGCGGTGGGGCTGAAGGCGGTGTCGGCGAGCCAGCCGACGACTCCGGTCATGACCAGGCCGACGGGCACGAGCGAGTAGGCGGCGATACGGGCGGCCGCCAGATACCGCTTGCGGTAGGCGGTGACCACGGCGATGCCCAGGCCGGCCGCGGACACGGCGGAACAGATTGTCTCGGCGATCATCCGGTCCTCCTGGCGGGCTGGGTCGGGCATGCGGTGCCTCGGGCGCGGCACGTGTGGTGCTTCGCCCCTTCCATCGTGCACCGCCCGGCCCGTGCGATCCATGCCCAGGCCCGACAATCAGGGCGATCTCGGGGTCCGCTCCGGGTCGTCTCCACCCCAGGTACGAGCCCTCGCCTCATCAGCCGTGGGCCGCGGCCCACCGTCTCGATTGGGTGGCCGGAGCCCGGCCTGGAAGACTGGCGTTCATGAACGACTCCTCCCCCGCCCCCGGCGCCCCCGGCGCCCCCGTCCTGGACGTCTGGTGCGAACTCCAGTGCCCCGACTGCCGCAGCGCCCTGGACGACGTCCGCGCCCTGCGGGCCCGGTACGGCGACCGGCTGGAGCTGCGGCTGCGCCACTTCCCGCTGGAGAAGCACAAGCACGCGTTCGCCGCCGCGCAGGCCGCCGAGGAGGCGCTGGAGCAGGGGAAGGGCTGGGAGTACGTCGAGGCGGTCCTCGGCCGGGTCGAGGAGCTGGACCGCCGGGGCGAGCCGTTCCTGGTCGAGGTCGCCCGTGAACTCGGCCTGGACGCCGAGGAGTTCGACACCGCGCTGATCGACGGCCGACACATCCTGATCGTCGACGCCGACCAGGCCGAGGGCAAGGCCATCGGCGTGACCGGCACCCCGACCTATGTCATCGGCGGCGAGCGCCTCGACGGCGGCAAGAGCCAGCAGGGCCTGCGGGAGCGCGTCGAGGAGATCACGGACCGGCTGCTGGCCGAGCAGGCCTGACCGGAACTCGGATCAGACCTCGCGGTCGGCGCAGGGCCTCGTAGCCGACCCGGATCCTCGCAGTCGGCTCAAGTCCTCCCAGTCGGCTCAGGTCCCAGTAGCCGGCCCGAGTCCTCGCAACCGACTCAAGCTCCTCTTAGCCGGCCCAGATCCTCTTAGCCGGCTCCACTCCTCGCAGTCGGCGCAGGTCCTCGCAGTCGGCTCAAGTCCTGGTGGTCAGGTCAGGTTCTTGTAGAAGGAGTGCGACATGGTGACGTACCCCAGCGAGTCGTAGAGCCGCTCGGCCGGGGTGTTGCCGGCGAAGACGTTGAGGCCGAGGGTGCTGCCGCCGGAGGTGATCACCTGGTTCTCGGCCAGCAGCATGAGGGTGCGGCCGTGCCCCTGGCCACGGTGGGCGGCGTCGGCCTCGACGTCGTACACCCACGCGCCGCTGTCCCGGAAGGCCACCCACAGGACGCCGACGCGGGTTCCCTCGTGTTCGAGGACGCTGAACCGCATGCCGTCCGTGGCGAGCCCTTGGGGCAGCAGTTTCTCGTGGCCGATCCGGGAGTTCTCGAAGGCCTCGGCCTCGGGCACGCCGTACCCGATCCACACGCGCGCGTAGTGCTCGGACTCGTGGGCGAGCCACGCCTCGAACTCGGCCTCGGTCATGTCGCGGCCCTCGCTGCCCGCCGGCAGCGCGTGCGGGGTCCGGCCGAGCTGCTTCTCCATACCGCGGTTGCGCAGGACGTAGCCGAGCGCCCGCACGAGGTGCAGGGCCGGCTCCGCGGCGGCGGACACATGTGCCTCGATCTGCCGGCAGCCCCAGCCGCGCGCCACCTCCTCGGCGGCGAGCGCGGCCACCGTGCCCCGGCCCCGGCGGCGGTCGGGCTCCTCGACGCTCAGGTCGACGATGCGGGCCACCCGGGCGCCGAGGTTCGGCGAGGTGCCGAGGTGGAGGGTGCCGACGGGCCGGCTGTTCACGCATACCTGGAAGCGCCGGGACAGCGCCCCGTCGGCGCCGTGCTGGAGCGGCTCGGTCGGCCGCAGGGTCGTGGTCATCAGGGGTGTTCTACCCGTGGAGAGGCCGCACAGCAGCCCATTTTCCGGCAACCCCTACGGGTCCAGGTCCTCGCCCGACCGCTCGTCGAAGATGCGCATCGCCTTGGCGGTCACCGGGCCCGGGGCGCCGGGGAGTTCACGGTCGTCGACGCGGTGCACGGCCTGGATGTCGCGCAGGGTGGAGGTGAGGAAGATCTCGTCGGCCCGCTCCAGGACGTCCAGCGGAAGGTCGGTCTCCCTGGCTCCGGTCCACTCGACGGCCAGGGCGCGGGTGATGCCGGCCAGGCAGCCGGAGGCGACCGGCGGGGTGTGGATCTCGCCGTCGAGGACGACGAAGACGTTGGAGCCGGTGCCCTCGCAGAGCTGCCCGACCGTGTTGGCGAACAGGGCCTCGGAGGCGCCGTGCCGGTTCGCGCGGGCCAGGGCGACGACGTTCTCGGCGTACGAGGTGGTCTTCAGGCCGGTGAGGGCGCTCCGCTCGTTGCGGGTCCAGGGGACCGTGATCACGGCGGTGGAGTCGGCACGGCGGCCGGTCTCGCCGAGGGCGACCACCAGGGTGGGCCCGCGGTCGCCGCGGTCGGAGCCGAGGGGCCCGTGGCCGCCGGTGTAGGTGATGCGCAGCCGGCCCAGCGGCATCGGGTTGGCGGCGAGGACCGCCGCGCAGGCCCGGCGCACCTCGTCGTGGTCGGGGTCGGGCAGGCCGAGGCCCCGCGCCGAGCGGGTCAGCCGGTCGAGATGGCGGGTGAGCGCGAACGGCTCGCCGTCCGTCGCCTTCACCGTCTCGAAGATGCCGTCCCCCACGGTCAGCCCGTGGTCGAAGACGGAGACACGCGCGGACTCGGCGTCCCGCAGCTCGCCGTCCAGCCAGATCCTCACCCGAGGCCCCCTTCGTTCACGTCGTACGTACCCGACGCTACCGCGAGCAGCCGGGCGGCCTTCAGCTCGGTCTCCCGCCATTCACCCTCCGGGTCGGAACCCCAGGTGATCCCGGCGCCGGTGCCGAACCGGAGCATGGCGGCGTCCTCGGCGGTCCGGTCGATCCAGAAGGTACGGATCCCCACGGCCAGCTCGCCGACACCCCGGTCCGCGTCTACCCAGCCGATGCCGCCGCAGTACGGGCCGCGCGGCGCGGTCTCCAGGGCCTCGATGATCCGCAGCGCGCTGGACTTCGGCGCGCCGGTGACCGAGCCCGGCGGGAAGGCGGCGGCGAGCAGCTCGGGCCAGCCGGCGTCCGCGCGCAGCTCGCCGCGGACCGTGGAGACCAGATGGACGAGCCCCGGGTGCTTCTCCACCGCGCACAGGTCGGGGACGGTCACCGTGCCGGTGGCGCAGACCTGCCCGATGTCGTTGCGGACCAGGTCCACGATCATCACGTTCTCGGCGTAGTCCTTCTCCAGCAGGTCCGCCTCGGTCCGGCCGGTGCCCTTGATGGGCCCGCTCTCGACGGTCCGTCCCGTCCGGCGCAGGAAGAGTTCGGGCGAGGCGGTCGCTATCTCCACGCCGTGTCCGGGCAGGCGAATCGTTCCGGCGTACGGCGCCGGGTTGCCGCGGGCCAGCAGCGCGGTCAGGGCGTCCACGTCGGCGTCCGGGGCGACCGGTGCGGACAGCACCCGGCAGAGGTTGGCCTGGTAGACCTCGCCGGCCGCGATGTGCGCCCGGATCCGGTCCACGGCCGCCCGGTACGCGGCCCGGTCCAGGGACGACGCCCAGTCACCGGCCGCCGGGCCGTGCCACTGCCCCGGCACCGGCGCGGGCACCGGCTCCTGCCGCACGTCGGCGAAGCGGGCACAGGTCAGCCGGCCCTCGAAGTCCGCGCACACGGCCCAGAACCCGGTGGAGTCGAGGGCCGCGGGATCGCCGGTGACGTCGAGGAGACCGGTGGCGACCTGGTCGCCGAACCGGGCGAGGGGAGGGAGACGGAGCACGTCGTCGAGTCTATGGCGGGTGTCCTGGGAGTGGCCCGGGCATGTCGCCGAGGGGGCCCCGGCCAGGTAGTCGGCCGGGTCCGGCGCAGCACGCTGCGTAAACGCGTTTTTGTGCTGGCCGGGGAATCCGCTAGAGTTCAACACGTCGCCGGGACGCGAGAGCGGACCGAAACGACAGGCGGACGTAGCTCAGTTGGTAGAGCGCAACCTTGCCAAGGTTGAGGTCGCGAGTTCGAGCCTCGTCGTCCGCTCGAAGGAAACAGGGGTCTTCCCGATCCCCTACACTCCTGGTGGAGTGGCCGAGAGGCGAGGCAACGGCCTGCAAAGCCGTCTACACGGGTTCAAATCCCGTCTCCACCTCCAAGGACGATTAGCTCAGCGGGAGAGCGCTTCCCTGACACGGAAGAGGTCACTGGTTCAATCCCAGTATCGTCCACTGGATCTTGGTCTGACGATCGAGCATCCGACCCAGCGCGATTAGCTCAGCGGGAGAGCGCTTCCCTGACACGGAAGAGGTCACTGGTTCAATCCCAGTATCGCGCACGCAGTGCACATGATCTCCGGATCATGGTCCCGAGGACGATTAGCTCAGCGGGAGAGCGCTTCCCTGACACGGAAGAGGTCACTGGTTCAATCCCAGTATCGTCCACACGATGAAGAAGCCCCGGCCGTCTCGAACGGCCGGGGCTTCTTCATGCGGTGCTCAGCTGGAGAAGAGCATGTGGGCCCAGCTCTTGTTGTGGTGACCGCCGTGGTGACCGTGCCCGCCGTGGTGACCGCCGTGGTGCGGGGCGCCCCAGGCCGGCGCGGGCGGCGCCGGGTAGGCCTGCGGGGCCGGCGGGACGGGCTTCGCCCACTGGGCCTCCATCTGGGTCAGCGCCTCCAACTCGCCGTAGTCGAGGAAGATGCCCCGGCAGCCGCTGCACTGCTCGATCTGGACGCCACTGCGGTTGTAGGTGTGCATCGGCGCATGACACTTCGGACACTGCATGGTCGGCTCAACTCCTCGCCGGTCAAAACTTCTTCGCGGTTCTCCCAGGACAGACTCCGTCCGTACCCGGTCGGTTGCACCCTACTTCGGGAAATCGAGGGTCAACCGGGCGGGGACCAAGGTCATTCAGGAGCATTGCGGGATCATTCCGACGCCATACGGGCACACGCGTCGATCAGGGACTGCTCGACCTCGTCCAGCGGGCGGTCCGCCGCGATCGCCTTCGCGAGATAGCGGGCGGACGTCTGGACGGTGAGGGCACGGGCCGGGACGTCCAGGGCGGGCCAGGGGTCGCCGTCCTCCGGTACGGCCGGGCCGCCGGCCGCGCGGTAGGCGGCGAGGAAGCGGGTCCAGTCCTCGGGCGGCAGCAGGCCGCACGCGTACCAGGAGGCGGGACGGGCGAGGTCCCAGGCGGGGACACCGACGCCGAGGTCGTCGACGTCGATCAGCCGCCAGGGTCCGTCGGGCGCCGGGTGCCGGACCAGCTGGCCGAGGTGCAGATCGCCGTGGCAGAGGGCGGGGGCACCGGGCATCGGAGCCTCGGCGCGGGCCCAGCCGGGCAGGGCGGACCAGGCGCGGAGGACGGGCGGGGCAGCGGGATGCGGGGGCGAGGCGGCCAGCGTCTCGCGCAGCCGGGCCATCGCGTGGGCGGCCTTGGCGGGGCCGCGCATGGCGGGTGTGCCGGGAGGGGGCGGGGTGCGGTGGAGACGGGCGAGGAGGGTGGCGGCGGCTTCCCAGGGGGCCTCGGCCGGGTCGCCCTCCGGGTCGATCGGAGCGCCGTACGGCCAGAGGGTGACCGGGCGGGCACCGGGCAGGGCGGCCGGGGTTTGCGCGAGCGGGGCGAGGAAGACGTCGGGGAGGACGGAGGCGGTGGCGAGACGGAGGGCGAGGGCGGCGGGGTCGGTGCCGGGGGCGTGGGCCTTGGCGACGGTTTCCGCGTGGCGCAGGACCGTGGTGTCGGGGCGGTCGGCGAGGGTGGTGGTGCCGCAGGCACAGGGGGCCGCCGGGTCGGGGTGGGCGGCGGCCCTGATCTTGGCGGTCAGTTGAGGGAGTACGTCTGCGGTCGTCACGGGGCCTCGGGGGTGCGGGGGTGCGGTGCGGTGCGGTGGCGAGGTGCGCTGCGGTGGTGAGGTGAGCGTACGTGGGGGTCGTGACCCGGGGCGGGGGCTGGGGGCGAGGGGGCGCTTACCGGCGCTGGCAGGGTGCCGATGCGCCCACCCGTGCCACCCCTAGCGGCACGCATGCCCGCAGCTACGTGAGACACGGCTGGAGCCCGCGCACGCAAAAAGCAATGCCGGCGCAGCTCCCCAGCTGCGCCGGCATTTGTGCCGTCCGCCGCACCCCCGTCCCCACGGGGTTTCATGGGTGGATGTCCCCGCCCGGACCGCTCTTCCGGGCCTGGGGTCGCCGCTCAGCGCCCCAGCATCACTCCCACGGACGACGCCTGAGTGGCCACCGTCTCCCAACCGTCGAAGACGAGGAGGAGCAGGGCCGCCAGGGGGAGGGCCATGAGCGTCGCCACCAGTGGGTGGCGACGGCCCTGTCGGCGGGGGCGGGTGGTGTGTGTCCGCTGTGCCGTAAGGGCCATGGTCCCTCTCCTGACCGTTCTCAGTTGTCTGGCAGCGGCGGGTGTCTGACCTCGGGGGACGAGTGCTGCACCCGCCGCTTGACCTCAAATCTAGGCGTGCGGCGTCCGGCGGGCGTCATGCCCTCGTATCGAATCGCGGGCCTCCGAGAGGATGAGCCATGACCTGCGGTCTACTCCCCTGGGTGGAGACGGTGACCCGGTCTCGTCCTACGTCTCGGGGTCTTCCCCGAGGGGGTGCCCGGTCCTTCCGTGTTTTTCCGAGCTGTCCTCACGGGGCACCGGCTGCTCGACGAGGGCAAGGACCCGGGTGGCCATGAACCGGGCGGTACGGACAACAGTCCCGTTTCGCGTGACTTCGCTCACTTCCACCACCCCTCGCCGTACCGCCGTCTCCACCCGGCGGCCCGCCCTGCTCGCCACCACCTCGTACGTGCGGGTCGTGTCTCCGGCGTCGACGACTATCTCCACTCGGTCACCCTTCACAGCTTCAATCCCCCTTCTGTGACGGCTTGTTGGAGCAGACGGGTGCTCAAAGGCGCCGAATACGGCGCCTTCCTGACCACTCCTCAAGTCTCGCACCCGGCACTGACAATCCATCGGGCCGAGAGGGCGCGGCCTCTGCGCACGGGCGGCCCGGTAAACGTAAGCTGTGCCACGTCAAACGGACCGGGCAGCGGGGATGAACATGGCGATGATGCGCCTGAGGCGCGAGGACCCGCGCGTCGTCGGCTCGTTCAGGCTTCACAGAAGGCTCGGCGCCGGCGGCATGGGCGTGGTCTACCTCGGCTCCGACAAGAAGGGGCAGCGGGTCGCGCTGAAGGTGATCCGGCCCGATCTGGCGGAGGACCAGGAGTTCCGGTCGCGTTTCGCCCGCGAGGTCTCGGCGGCCCGCCGGATCAGGGGCGGCTGCACGGCACGGCTGGTCGCGGCGGACCTGGAGGCCGAGCGGCCGTGGTTCGCCACCCAGTACGTACCCGGGCCCTCGCTGCACGACAAGGTCGCCGACGAGGGCCCGCTGCACGCGGCCGAGGCCGCGGCGGTCGGGGCGGCACTGTCCGAGGGACTGGTCGCGGTCCACGAGGCCGGGGTCGTGCACCGGGATCTCAAGCCGTCCAACATCCTGCTGTCCCCCAAGGGCCCGCGGATCATCGACTTCGGCATCGCCTGGGCCACCGGGGCCTCCACGCTCACGCACGTCGGTACGGCGGTGGGCTCCCCCGGCTTCCTCGCCCCCGAGCAGGTGCGCGGGGCCGCGGTCACGCCGGCCACGGACGTGTTCTCGCTCGGCGCGACCCTGGCGTACGCCTCGACCGGTGACTCGCCCTTCGGACACGGCAGTTCCGAGGTGATGCTCTACCGCGTGGTCCACGAGGAGCCGCACCTGCACGGCGTACCGGACGCGCTCGCGCCGCTCGTGCGGGCCTGCCTGGCGAAGGACCCGGAGGAGCGGCCGAGCACGCTGCAGCTCTCGCTCCGGCTGAAGGAGATCGCCGCGCGCGAGGCGCAGGGGCTGCCCGACGTACGGCCGCCGGCGCCGCGGGCCGCGGAGGCGGACCGGCCCACCGGGCGGCTCGCCGAGACCTACCCCGAGCCGCAGCGCACCCAGCGGCGGACGCAGGGGACGCCGGTACGCGGCACCAACCCGCCCTCGCGGGGCGGCAGCGGTCCGCGGGTCAACGGCGGTGTGCCGTCACGGCCGGGCGGCGGCGTACGTCCCACCCCCGCGCCGCGCGGCAACGGCACCCGGCCCGGGAACGGCAACCGGACCGCCTCGCGCGGTGGTGGCGGGCGTCCGGCGCCGCGTCCCACGGGCACCGGACGGCGGCCGGCCAATCCGCGGCTGCTGCGCCAGCGGCTGTTCGTGTTCGTCGTGGTGACGCTGCTGGTGGCGCTGGGGATCGCGCTGGCCCAGGGCTGTTCCGGACCGGCGCACGGGATGGGCGTCGTACCTGGTGGTGCGGTGTCCGGTGGTGCGGTGTCCGGTGGTGCCGTACCCGCGAAGACCGCGGCTCTGCGGGAGTAGCGGGCCGGCTCCCAGTGGCGGGCTATGCCTCGGGGCGGCCGGCGGTCACCGCGTAGAAGGCGACCGCGGCCGCCGCGCCCACGTTGAGGGAGTCGACGCCGTGGGACATCGGGATCCGCACCCATTCGTCGGCGGCGACCAGGGCCTGGGTGGAGAGGCCGTCGCCCTCCGCGCCGAGCATCAGCGCGACCCTGTCCATGCGGTGCGGGGCGGCCTCGTCGAGACTGCGGGCCTTCTCGTCCGGGGTGAGGGCGAGCAGGGTGAACCCGGCCTCGCGGACCGAGTCCAGCCCCTTGGGCCAGGTGTCGAGACGGGCGTAGGGCACGGAGAAGACCGCGCCCATCGAGACCTTCACGCTGCGGCGGTAGAGCGGGTCGGCGCAGTCGGGTGAGAGCAGCACCGCGTCCATGCCGAGGGCGGCGGCCGAGCGGAAGATCGCGCCGATGTTGGTGTGGTCGTTGACCGACTCCATGACGACGACCCGGCGGGTGGTGCGCAGCAGTTCGGTCGCCGTCGGCAGCGGCTTGCGCTGCATGGAGGCGAGGGCGCCGCGGTGCACGTGGTAGCCGGTGACCTTCTCGGCGAGCTCCGGGCTGACCGCGTAGACGGGGGCCGGGAGTTCGTCGATGACATCGCGCATGACGTCGACCCACTTGGCGGACAGCAGCATCGAACGCATTTCGTAGCCCGCGTCCTTCGCCCTGCGGATGACCTTCTCGCCCTCGGCGATGAACAGGCCCTCGGCGGGTTCGCGCTTGCGGCGCAACTCGACGTCGGTCAGGCCCGTGTAGTCACGGAGGCGCGGGTCGTCGGGATCCTCAACGGTGATGAGATCGGCCACAGGGTGATACTGCCTTGTCCTGGGTGGGGTGCCAATGGTCTGGAACGGGTTGCGTTACCCGGGGTTACGTCGGTGCCCGAGCGGGTGCCCTTTCAGGCCGCCGGGTGCGGGCCGACGTTCACGACCTCGCCGATCACGATGACCGCCGGGGGCTTCACCTCCTCCGCGCGGACCACCTCCGCCACGGTGGCGAGGGTGGCGTCGACCCGGCGTTGAGCGGCCGTCGTGCCCTCCTGGACGAGGGCGACGGGGGTGTCCGGGGACTTGCCGTGGGCGACGAGCGTCTCGGCGATCTTCCCGATCTTGTCGACGCCCATGAGGACGACGAGGGTTCCGGTGAGCTTCGCGAGGGACGGCCAGTCGGCCAGCGAGCGCTCGTCGTCCGGTGCGACATGGCCGCTGACCACGGTGAACTCGTGCGCGACCCCCCGGTGGGTGACCGGGATGCCGGCGGCGGACGGTACCGAGATCGAGCTGGAGATGCCGGGCACGACCGTGCAGGGGATCCCGGCCTCGGCGAGCGCCTGGACCTCCTCCATGCCCCGGCCGAACACATAGGGGTCGCCGCCCTTCAGCCGTACGACCGACTTGCCCTGCTTGGCGTGCTCGATCAGGGCGTTGTTGATGGCCTCCTGGGCCATGTAGCGGCCGTACGGGATCTTCGCCGCGTCGATCACCTCGACGTGCGGCGGGAGTTCGGCGAGGAGGTCGCGGGGGCCGAGGCGGTCGGCGATCACCACGTCGGCCTCCGCCAGCAGGCGGCGGCCGCGGACCGTGATCAGGTCGGGGTCGCCGGGACCGCCGCCGACCAGCGCGACGCCGGGGGTGCGGGTGCGGTGGTGCGGGGCGACGAGGGTGCCGTCGCGGAGGCCCTCGACGACCGCGTCCCTGATGGCGGCGGTGTGGCGGGGGTCGCGACCGCGTGCGTCGGTGGTGAGGACGGCCACCGTGACGCCCTCGCTGTGGCCGGTCGCCGGGGTCCAGGCGGTGGCCTGGTCGGCGTCGTCGGAGCGCACGCACCAGACACGGTGGCGCTCCGCTTCGGCGGAGGCGGCGGTGTTGGCGGCGGGGTCGCTGGTGGCGATGAGGGCGTACCAGGCGTCGGTGAGGTCGCCTTCGGCGTAGGGCCTGCGTTCCCAGGTGATCTCACCCGCGTATGCCATGGCTTCGACCGACGGGGTCGCTTCAGGGGATACGACGGTGATGTCGGCGCCCGCCGCGATGAGCGCGGGGAGGCGGCGCTGGGCTACCTGGCCGCCGCCGAGGACGACCACGCGGCGGCCGG
Organism: Streptomyces sp. NPDC048288; assembly: GCF_043201555.1. Taxonomy (NCBI): domain Bacteria; kingdom Bacillati; phylum Actinomycetota; class Actinomycetes; order Kitasatosporales; family Streptomycetaceae; genus Streptomyces; species Streptomyces sp. NPDC048288. The sequence continues at coordinate 351,996 of NZ_JBICZD010000008.1, read as the reverse complement.
TGAGGCGGAGGCCTACGGGGTAGGCGGGGTGTTCGGCCATGAGGTGCGGCTCCTCCGAGGCGTTGCTATAGCCCTGACGTGCAGATTTTAAGGGGCGGGGGCTTTGGGCGGCTCAGGTGTCCGGTGGCTGGGCTAGGTGGCCGGGTGCATGGCTGTGGGTGGTTGTGCCCACCCGTTCCGCCCTGCGGAACGGGTGGGCACAACCACCGGTCGGCCGACAGGGAACCCGGCATCGCCGGCCCGCGGCACACCACCACCGGCCCGCCGCGCCGGGCGCCCGGAACCGGTCGTCCCAGGGCCCCGGCGTCTCGGCGGCTCCCGCTACTTCTCCGTCACGCCCGCCGAGTCGAACGTGGCCACCTCGTGCATGGCCCTGGCCGTGCTCTGGACCAGCGGAAGGGCCAGCAGGGCGCCCGTGCCCTCGCCCAGGCGGAGGTCGAGGTCGACCAGGGGGCGCAGGCCCAGCTTGTTGAGGGCTGCCACGTGGCCCGGTTCCGCGCTGCGGTGGCCGGCGATGCAGGCGGCCAGGACCTCGGGGGCGATCGCGCGGGCCACCAGCGCGGCGGCGCCGGCGCTGACGCCGTCCAGGATCACCGGGGTGCGCAGGGAGGCACCACCCAGCAACAGGCCCACCATCGCGGCGTGTTCGAAGCCGCCGACGGCCGCGAGGACACCGATCGGGTCGGCCGGGTCCGGCTGGTGGAGTTCCAGGGCGCGGCGGACGACCTCGGTCTTGCGGGCGAGGGTCTCGTCGTTGATGCCGGTGCCGCGGCCGGTGACCTCGGAGGGGTCGGCGCCGGTGAAGACGGAGATGAGGGCGGCGGACGCCGTCGTGTTCGCGATGCCCATCTCGCCCGTCAGCAGCGCCTTGTTGCCGGCCGCCACCAGGTCGCGGGCGGTCTCGATGCCGACCTCGATGGCCTGCTTGGCCTCCTCGCGGGTCATCGCGGGACCGGTCGTCATGTCGGACGTGCCGGCCCGGACCTTACGCGGGAGGAGACCCGGCGTGGCCGGGAGATCGGTCGCCACGCCGACGTCCACCACGCACACCTCGGCGCCCACCTGGCCGGCGAACGCGTTGCAGACCGCTCCCCCGCCGAGGAAGTTGGCCACCATCTGGGCGGTGACCTCCTGCGGCCAGGGGGTGACGCCCTGTGCGTGCACCCCGTGGTCGCCGGCGAAGATCGCGACGGCCGCGGGCTCCGGGATCGGCGGCGGGCACTGCCGGGACAGGCCGGACAGCTGGGCGGAGATGATCTCCAGCATGCCGAGCGCACCGGCCGGCTTGGTCATCCGCTTCTGGCGCTCCCAGGCCTCGCCGAGCGCCTTGGCGTCCAGCGGGCGGACGCTGGCGACGGTCTCGGCGAGCAGGTCGTGCGGGTCCTCGCCGGGCAGCGCGCGGCGGCCGTACGTCTCCTCGTGGACGACCCAGGACAGCGGGCGGCGCTTGGACCAGCCGGCCTGCATCAGCTCGGGCTCGTCCGGGAACTCGTCGACGTAGCCGACGCACAGGTAGGCGATGACTTCGAGGTGCTCGGGCAGCCCGAGCGCGCGGACCATCTCGCGCTCGTCGAAGAAGCTGACCCAGCCGACGCCCAGGCCCTCGGCGCGGGCGGCGAGCCAGAGGTTCTCGACGGCGAGGGCGGCGGAGTAGGGCGCCATCTGCGGCTGGGTGTGCCGGCCGAGGGTGTGGCGACCGCCGCGCGTCGGGTCGGCGGTGACGACAATGTTCACCGGGGTGTCGAGGATGGCCTCGATCTTCAGTTCCTTGAACTGCTTCGCGCGGCCCTTGGGAAGGGACTTGGCGTAGGCGTCGCGCTGGCGCATGGCCAGTTCGTGCATCGAGCGGCGGGTGTCGGCCGAGCGGATGACGACGAAGTCCCAGGGCTGGGAGTGGCCGACGGAGGGCGCGGTGTGGGCGGCCTCCAGGACGCGCAGCAGCACCTCGTGCGGGATGGGGTCGCTGCGGAAGCCGTTGCGGATGTCACGGCGTTCGCGCATGACCTTGAGGACGGCCTCGCGCTCGGCGTCGTCGTAGGCGGGCGCGGCCGGGCCGGTGGACTGACGTGCTTCTGCCACGGGGGCCGTGCTCTCTTCCTGGTCGGCGGCCCTGGTGTCCAGGTCCTCCGCTTGCTGTACGACATCGGGGTGGGGCTCCGTCACGGGTCCGGGCTCGGCCTCGCGGGGGGCGGGGACGGTCGCGGCCTGTTCCGGTGCCGACTCGCCCTGGTCCTGCGCGGGGAGGACCAGGGGGTGCGGCGGGGTCGGGGCGAGGTGCGGGGTGGTCGGCACCTGGCCGTCCACGGCGACGAACTCGCCGAGAGGCTGGTCCGGCACCGGCTCCACCGGGACGGCCGCGGCCTGCGGCTCCGGGGGCTCCCCGGCCTGGGTGCCCTGCGTCTGGGGGCCGGCGAGGGGCACCTCGACCTGCGGGACGGGCTGCGCCTCGGCCAGGGGTACGACGACCTCGGCGGCGGCCTCGGCGCCCACCGGCTCCGGGGCGAACGGCACGGGTTCCTCGGCCTCCTGGGCCACGGGAGCGACGGGCTCCGGCGACTGCGGGGCCTCGGCGACGGGCTCGGGGGCCGGCGGAGCGGACTCCTCGATGACGGCCTCCTCGGACGGCACCGGCGCGAGCGGTGCGGCCACCACCGGCTGGACCGGCTCGGCCACGACGGCCTCCGGGACCGGAACCGGCGCTGCTGCCACGGCCTCCGGGACCGGAACGGGCTCAACGGCCTGCTCGGGTACGACCGGCTCCTCGGCCTGCGGCTCCGGCGCGGCCGACTCGACCGGTGTGACCGGCACGACCGTTGGGACGGACTGCGGCGGTTCGGCCACGACGGCCTCGGCGGCCATGGGCACAGCCTCGGTGACCGGCTCCGGAGCCACGGGCTCCGCCAGCTGACCGGTCTCCTCCACCACGGCCACCGCCACGGCCACGCTCACGGGCACGGCCTCGGGCGCGACGGACTCAGCGGCAGCCGCCCCGTCGCCGGGCACCTGCACGGGTACCGGCACCTGTACCGGGTCGTGACCGTGCGGGGCCTGGGGAATCGGGGGGACGAGCGTGGCCGGTACCGGTTCCGGTGCGGCCACGGCCTGCGGCGCCACCGGCTCGGCGACGGGAACCGGAACGGTCCCGTCGACCGGCTGGGCCGCGCCCGCCGCCCTCTGCTGCTCCACCGCCACACCCACGACGCCCGCCTCCGTGGCGAGCCGGGCGAGAGTCGCGTGGGCGATGCCGGACGGGTCGGGTGCCGGGACCTGCGGGCCCACCGCGGGCTCCGGCACCAGAACGGCGGGAGCCGCCGGGGCGGCGGGGGCGGGCGGCGCGGCAGGAGCGGCGAGAGCCGTGGAGGACACGGTCTCCGCCACTGGAACAACCGTTTCGGCAGCCGGGGCCTGTACGCCCACCTGTGCCACCGGAGCGGCCTGCGGGACGGCTTGCGGGAACGCCTGCGGCGCACCCCAGGGCGCGGCGGACTGCGGTACGGCCTCGCGCAGCGGCTGGGCGTCGAGGTATTCGGGGCCGCCGGAGGCCGGCGGGCCCGGCTGCCGTACCGGTGCGCCCGCCGGGCCGCGGTCGGCCAGGGAGCGGACCGGGCTGGTGGAGGTGTCCGGGATCGGCGGCCCGAGATGGAGCGGGCGGCGCGGGGCCGGGGCGGCGGCCGGGTCGTGCGGCACCGAGAGGATCGGAGACGCGGGGACCGAGGTGGGCAGCCGGACGCCGGTGAGGTCGACCGATCCGCTGTCGCGGCCCGCCGTCTCGTGCGGTCCGGGCTCGTGGACGGTCTCCACGACCGGTTCCGGCGCCGGCGGCGGCACTTCGTTGCCCCAGGCGCCCTGGGCGCCGGGGAGCAGCAGCTCTTCGTCCTCGGCGGGCGACTCGGAGAGGTAGGTGTACGCGCCGTGCGCGGGAACGCCCGGCTGTTCCACCATGCCTGCGCTCTCCGGCAGTCCCTCGCCCGGGACCTGGCCGGTGTCCGTCATGCGTACCCCTCGCCCATCGGTTAGTGCCTTCTACGACCAGCTCACCCGGGGCGGCGCACCGACCGCCCCACAGTGAAGAACGAGCGTGCGTGCCCAGCGGCACGAACGACCCGCCGGAAAAGGCGACAAAGCCATTCAGTGGCATTGTCCCGGCCGTTCGACCGTCGCGACAGCGTGATCCGCGACAGCCCGCTGTGGACTGCGCCACGTTGCGCGTCCCCGGTTCCGCCGTACCACACCCGTCCCAAAAGGGGCGTGTTTTCCGGACATTGACGAACGAATTTCCGGGCCACCGGTGCGGTGCAGCGATCGGCCAGCCTACCGCGCGCAGTATGACAACAGGATCACGGGGCGCGCTCGGGGAGAACACCGCTGAGCAGGAACGCGACGTTCCGCTCGGTCTCCGTCCACGCCCTGGTGTCGAGTTCGACGGACTGCAGCAGGGCGCATTCGACGTCGTATCCGTGCTCGGTCAGGTCGCGGCCGATGAGTTCGGCCGCGTCCCGGGTGGCGGCGTGGGTGACGATGCGCTGCGGGCGGCGGTCGGCGACCGCGGTGACGACGGCCGCTCCCCCGCCGCCGACCCGGACCACGTCGGGTTCGGGCAGGTTCTCCAGTACGTGGGGCGCGCCGCCGTGCACGATCTGGAGCTGGACGCCGAACTTCCGGGCGGCCGTCTCGCTGCGCACACAGGCCGCCAGGTCCCGGTCGACGGCGATGACGGCGGCCCCGGCGCGCGCGGCCTCGGTGGCGAACGCCCCGCTGCCGCAGCCGATGTCCCAGACGAGGTCGCCGACCCGGGGCCCCAGCCGGGCGAGTTGGGCGGCCCGGAGCAGATCCGTTTCCCCTTCGCCGAGCGCGGCTCCGTCGCCGTACTCCGTGTCGGGCTGCACCCAGCCGCGCGGGCCGGCCGACGGGTCCCGGCCGGCGATCCAGCCGCCGCCCTCGGCCGCCGTCACGGGTCCGGCCGGTCCGCCGATGACGATGACGACGTTGGGGTCGCGCCAGGCGCGGTCGGCGGCCTTGTCGGAGGTGACGATGTGCACCTGCTCGCGGTCGGTGCCGAGTTCCTCGCAGACGACGAAGGTGCGGTGGACGCCCTCCAGCAGCAGGCCGAGTTCGGCGGGTCCGGCGCCGGGTGAGGTGAGGACGGCGACCTTGGTGTGGGCGCGGCACACATTCACCGCGCGTCGCAGGGTGCGCCGGTGTGCCACGACCACCTGTGCGTCGTCCCAGGGCATGCCGGCGCGGGCGAAGGCGGCGGCCACCGAGGAGACGGCGGGGACGACCTCGACCTCCAGGCCGAACTCGGGCGCGCGCAGGGTCCGTACGACCCCGAAGAAGCCGGGGTCGCCGTCGGCGAGCACCACGGCGGTGCCGCGGTGGCCGGCGATGCGGCGGGCGGCGAGGGCGACGCTGCCGAGGCGGATGCGTTCGGCGCGGGGCGGCACCTCGGGCAGGGCGAGATGGTGGGCGGCGCCCGCGACGAGGGTGGCGGCGCCCAGGGCGCCGCGGGCTGCCGCGGTCAGGGGCGAGCCGTCCCAGCCGATCACCGTGACCCGGTCGGCCATCGTCGTCAGTCTCCAGGGTTTTCGCAGGCCGTCAGGGTCGGGGCCCAGGGGGCGGGCTCCGTGAGGGTACCTGGTGGAGGTGTCCGGAACGCGGCGGGCGAGTCCCGTCGCGTCAGTTCCAGGAGGTGAAGCCACCGCTCTCGGCGAGTTCCTCGCCCGCGCCGTCCAGGTCCTCGGGCAGCAGGCTCCACACGATGTAGTCGGTGCGCGCGTCCAGCCAGGTGCCGTCCTCGGTGCGGACGTGGACTATGCAGGCGTTGCGCAGCACGCCCTCGCTGATACAGCCGATCTTCTGGGCGACCTGCTGCGAGGCGGTGTTGTCGGCGGCGGTGCGGATCTCGATGCGTTCCAGCTTCTGGTCGCCGAAGAGCCACTGGGCGGTGGCGAGTGCGGCCTCGGAGGCGTAGCCCTCGCCGCGGGCCCAGGGGGCGACGATGTACGACAACTCGGTCGAGCGGACGTGCCAGTTGGTCTTGGCGAGCTGGATGATGCCGACCAGCCGCTGGGTGAGGAACTCGGTGACCGCGAGGTCGAGGCCCCGGCCGGCGGTGCGTTCGCCGGGCGCGTACTCGGCGATCCAGCGCCGGGCGCCGTCCTCGGTGAACGGCTGCGGTACGTCGGTCCAGGCCCCGACCTGCTCGTCGTTCATCATCTCGGCCAGGGCGGGCACGTCGTCCTCGTCGAGGGGACGCAGCACCAACCGCTCCGTGCTGATGGAGATGTTGGGGAAGGTGCTAGTCATGCGCCGCTCCGTAACCTTCGGAAATCCTTCCGGGCCCAGACCTTATGGACCCGCGAACTGCCCAGCATGCAGCATGAAACCACCGAACCGCACGACGGGGTCCTCCCCCACTGCCTCAAAGGCGTGGGGGGACCCCCAGTGGTGAACGAGTGGACCCCGTGCGTGGCGATACGCCGTATACGTGCCACACCGAGACGATCAGAAGGACGGGATGACCGAGCCCTGGTACTTGTCCTCGATGAACTTCTTGACCTCGGGCGAGGTGAGGAGCTTCGCGAGCTTCTTGACGCGCGGGTCCTTCTCGTTGCCCTTCTTCACCGCGAGGAAGTTGCCGTAGGGGCTGTTCTTCGCGGACTCCAGGACGAGGGCGTCCTTGGCGGGCTTGATGCCGGCCGAGATGGCGTAGTTGCCGTTGATCACCGCGGCGTCCACGTCGTCCAGGGAGCGCGCGGTCTGGGCCGCCTCGACCTCCTTGAACTGGAGGTTCTTCGGGTTCTTCGCGATGTCCTGCGGGGTCGCCTCGCTGCCGGCGCCGTCCTTGAGGGTGATGAGGCCGTTGGCGGCGAGCAGCTTGAGGGCCCGCGCCTCGTTCACGGCGTCGTTGGGGACGGCGATCGTCGCACCGCTCTTCAGCGCGTCGGCGCTCTTCACCTTGTGGGAGTAGAGGCCGAGCGGCTCCAGGTGCACCGTGACGACGGGCACGATGTGGGTGCCGCGCTTCTTGTTGAAGTCGTCCAGGTACGGCTGGTTCTGGAAGTAGTTGGCGTCCACCGAGCCGTCCTCGGTCGCCGTGTTGGGCGTGATGTAGTCCGTGAACTCCTTGACCTCCAGGTCGAGTCCGGCCTTCTTCGCCAGGTTGTCCTTGACGTAGTCCAGGATCTCGGCGTGCGGGGTCGGGCTCGCGGCGACGACCAGCGGGCCGCTGTAGTCGGCGGAGCCGGAGGCGGAGTCCTTGCCGGAGCCGCAGGCGGTCAGCCCGAAGGTGAGGGCTCCGGCGGCGAGGACGGCGGTGGTGAGCTTGGCGGTGTTACGCACGAAAAGTGCCTTTCCTTAAGGGTGGAGCGACCCCGCGAAGGGTGGTGCGGGGAGTTCTGGGGAGCGTGGCTCAGCCGGTCTTGCCGGTGGCCGCCGACGCCTTCAGCAGGCGCAGCTTCGGCGCCGGGCCCGACGTGCCGCCCCGGCGGTGCAGCGAGCGCGCGGCGTAGTCGCCGGCGAACTGGATGACCGAGATGACGACGGCGAGGATGGCCACCGTGATCCACATCAGTTCGGTCTCGAAGCGCTGGTAGCCGTAGCGGATGGCGATGTCGCCGAGGCCGCCGGCGCCGACCGTGCCGGCCATGGCGGAGTAGCCGATGAGCGCGACGACCGTGGTCGTGGTGGAGGAGATGAGCGAGGGCAGCGACTCGGGGACGAGGACCTTGCGGACGACGGTCCAGGTGTTGCCGCCCATCGACTGCACGGCCTCGACGAGCCCGCCGTCCACTTCGCGGACAGCCGTCTCGACGAGGCGCGCGAAGAAGGGGATGGCGCCGATGGCGAGCGGCACGATGGCGGCCTCACGGCCGATGGTCGTCCCGGTGATCCAGCGGGTGAAGCTCATCAGCGCCACCATCAGGATGATGAACGGCATCGAGCGGGCGATGTTCACGATCTGCCCGATGACCTTGTTGGCCAGCACGTTCTGCAGCAGGCCGCCGCGGTCGGTGAGGACGAGCAGGACGCCGAGCGGGAGTCCGGCGACGACGGCGATCACCGTGGACCAGCCGACCATGTAGAGGGTGTCCCAACACGCCTGGGACAGCAGCGGCTGCATGTCGGACCAGCTCACTTGGCACCTTCCTTCACCAGCGCGGGCTCCTGGCCCAGGACGTCGATCTGCAGGCCCTGTTCACGCAGGAAGCCGATGGGCACCACGTTCTCCTCGTAGCGGCCGGGCAGTTCGATGCGCATCCGGCCGATCTGGAGGCCGCCGACGGTGTCGATGGCCGCGCCGAGGATCGATATGTCGATGTTGTAGGTGCGGGAGAGCTGGGAGATGACCGGCTGGGTGGCGGCCTCGCCGTGGAAGGTGACGTCGAGGACGGTGCGGTCCGCGCCGGAGGCCTCGCCGCCGACCGGGAAGAGCGCGGCGGCCAGCTCGGAGCCCGGGGTCGCGAGCAGCTCGCTGACGGTCCCGTGCTCGACGATGCGCCCCTTCTCCATGAGGGCGGCCGAGTCGCAGATGGTCTTCACGACGTCCATTTCGTGCGTGATGAGCAGGACGGTGAGGCCCAGCTGCCGGTTCAGGTCGCGCAGCAGCTGGAGGATGGAGCGGGTGGTCTCCGGGTCGAGGGCGCTGGTGGCCTCGTCGGAGAGCAGCACCTTGGGGTCGCCGGCGAGGGCGCGGGCGATGCCGACGCGCTGCTTCTGGCCGCCGGAGAGCTGGGCGGGGTAGGCCTTCGCCTTGTCGGCGAGACCGACGAGGTCGAGCAGCTCCAGGGCCTTGCGGGAACGTTCCTTCCCTGAGGTGCCGAGGATTTCGAGCGGCAGCTCGACGTTGTCCTGGACGGTCCGGGAGGACAGCAGGTTGAAGTGCTGGAAGACCATGCCGATCCGGCTGCGGGCCTGGCGCAGTTCCTTGCCGGCCCGGGGACCGCGCCCGGCGAGGGCGGTGAGGTCCCGTCCGTCGACCGTCACGGTGCCGGCGGTGGGGCGCTCCAGCAGGTTGACGCAGCGGATGAGCGAGGACTTGCCGGCGCCGGACTGGCCGATGACGCCGTACACCTCGCCCTCGCGGACGTGCAGATCGACGCCGTCGAGGGCGGTGACCTCGCGGCCGCGCGAGCGGTAGACCTTGGTGAGGCCCGTTGTGGTGATCACGTGGGTTTCCGTCACTGTCGAGTGCGCGGGCGTGGGTGTGCCCGGGCGCACGGATGCGTTCGTGCAGGGACGCGGCACGGTTCTCGCGAAGGCGCTGAACCGGGGAGAACATGTGCGCGGGGGCGGCTGGTGTCACATACACGCGTCGTGGCGTCGTACGGACATGCCACCTGTCTCGCTTCGGGGCGCGAGCTCTGGGGTGGTGCGGGGGCCCTCTAGAAGGCGCACATTCGACACATACAACGAGCACCGGGCGTCATGGTCGCCTCGGTCGCAGGGGTGCGGTCGCTCGTCGTGGTCATGCGATCAGTAAACCAGACCTACGGTCCTGACAGGCCGCCGCCGTCCGCATCCTGGACAGCCGCGGACAGCCCTCAGCGGCGCTCGGAGATCTCGACGGCGTGGTCGGTGACCAGCACGGACAAGGCCGACAGGTTCTCGACGACGAGGTCGGCGCGCAGCTCTTCGGCGCGGTGGGTTGTGGCCAACGCCACGGTGGCCATCCCGGCGGCGCGGCCCGCCCGGAGCCCGGCGGGGGCGTCCTCGAAGACCACGCAGCGGGCCGGGTCGACGCCCAGCCGGCGGGCGGCGAGGAGGTAGGGCTCGGGGTCGGGCTTGCCCCGGGTGACGTCGTCGGCGGCGATCAGGGTCTTCGGCCGTATCCCGACCGCCTCCAGACGGGCCTCGGCCAGCCGGCGGGTGGCCGAGGTCACGACAGCCCAGCGGTCGGCGGGCAGCGAGTCGAGGAGGGCGGCGGTGCCGGGGAGCAGTTGGACGCCGCCGCCCGGGACGTCGTCCACTTCGAGCTGTTCGACGCGGGCGACGGCCTCCGCGACCAGGTGGGCGGGGAGCAGGTCGGCGACGATCTCGACGGCGGGACGGCCGTGCAGTTCGACGCGGGCGAAGTCCTCCGGGGTGATGCCGTACTCGGCGGCCCAGAGGGTCCAGCAGCGGTCCACGGAGTCGAGGGAGGAGACCAGGGTGCCGTCGTTGTCGAAGAGCAGGGCTTGTGCGTGGATCGTCATGGTCTGGACCCTACGGCGTACGGCGGGGGCGACGGCATCGGGCCGTTTCGGCCGTAATAAGGTCACGGCATGCTCAATGCCCTGCTGACGGTGACCGGAGTCGCCGCGCTGCTGCTCGCCGTGTGGTGCGGGTGGGCCGCGTACCGGGACCAGCCGACGAAGGACTGGCACTTCATCGGGATGGCCGTGGTGTCGGTGCTGGCGTTGGTCCAGCTCGTGGCCGGGATCGTGCTGCTGGCGCGGGGCGAGAAGCCGGACCAGGGGACGACGATCTTCGTGGCGTATCTGCTGGGGGCGTTCGCGTGTGTGCCGGCGGCGGGGTTCATGTCGCTCGCCGAGCGGACCCGGTGGGGATCGGTGACGGTCGCCGCGGGTGGTGTGGTACTGGCCGTGCTGGAGGTGCGGCTCTATGACATCTGGGGAGCGTGAGATGACCACCGTGGAGGAGAAGCCGAAGCGGCTGACGAGCGGGCCGGGGACGCTGCTGGTCTGGTTCTACGGGGTGATGGTCGTCGGGGCGGTGTCGCGGTCCGCGTACCAGATCGCCACCGAGTTCGACCGGGCGCCGCTCGCGTACGCGTTGTCGGCGGTCGCGGGGGTGGTGTACGGGTTCATCACGTACACGTTGGTGCGGGGTGGCGAGACGGCTCGGCGGGTGGCCGTGGTGTGCTGTGCCGCTGAGCTGGCCGGGGTGTTGATCGTGGGTACGTGGACGCTTGTCGACTCTTCCGCGTTCCCGGATGCGACGGTGTGGTCGGATTACGGGATGGGGTATGTGTTCATTCCCGTGCTGTTGCCGATTTCTGCCTTGTACTGGTTGCGGAAGGGCGCGCGGGGGGCGGCGGGCTGAGGAAGGTGCGCGACCAGCGGTGCGTTGTGGCTGGTCGCGCCCACGCGGCGGCAGCCGCAAATCAAACACAGCCCCGCGCCCCTGACGGGGCGCTACTCAGGCCGTAGTTGCATAGGTGCTGGCCGGCTTCTCCAGGACGATCATGGGGACGCCGTCGGCGCCCTTGGACGTGCCTACGGTTTCGTAGCCGACGCGGCGGTACAGGCGGAGGTTGCCCTCGCTGCGGTGGCCGGTGAAGAGGCGGAACTTCTTCGCTCCGCGCTCCTCCTCCAACGCCCCCTCGGCCGCGCGGAGCAGTCGCGCGCCGATGCCGTGGCCCTGGAGACGGGGGTGGACGCAGAGCTTGCCGATGGCGGCGGCGCCGTCCTCGGTGACCGAGCCGCGGACCGAGCCGACGACCTCCTCGCCGAGCCGGGCGACGAAGACGCAGTCGGTGGCGAGCTCCTGGCGGACCGAGTCGAGGCTCTGGACGAGCGGATCGATGCGGTAGTTGCCGTACAGCGCCGCCTCGCTCTGGAAGCACAGGTACTGGAGCCTGAAGATCTGCTCTGCATCCTGCTCGGTCGCCACCGAGATGGTCACGCTCATGCCCATGTGCGCACGCCTCCCGCTCACCTGATCGCCTGTCGTTCTCACTCCTATCCCCGCACTTCGCGGGACGCAACCTCCGGCGTCAACAATCGGCGCAGACATCCCAGACATCTGGAACGTTCCGGTCCCAGACTGCCCTGTGAGATACCCAACTCCCCCGCGATCTCCCGGTAGGTGAGGTCCTTCGGGGAGAGCAGGGCCTGGAGCAGGCGGGGGCAGCGGCCGGGGAGCCGGGCGACCGCCTCACGCAGGGCCCGGTGGCCGGCGGTGGCGAGGACGCGCTGTTCGGGGGTGGGGGTGGCGGTGTCGGCGGGTTCGGTGCCGTAGGGGCGTTCGAGGCGGGTGGTACGGCGGGTGCGGCGGGACTCGGCGCGGACGGCCCGGCGCAGCCAGTCCTCGGGGGCGCTCGGCGGACCGTGGGTCTGCAGGCGTTCCAGGAGGCGGAGCCAGACGGTCTGCTCCAGGTCGCCGGGGTCGCTTCCCGAGGCGTGCGCCTCGGCGGAGGCCTCCGCGGTGAGCAGCGGGCGCAGCGCGGTGACCAGGTCGTACGTCATATGCGGAACGACGCGGCCGCCCCGGGGCAGGTTGCCGGGGCGGCCGGGAGACACCCCGAACGGGGTGCGGGGGCTCAGCCGTTGACGAAGTCGGCGCGGGCCAGGACGGCGGTGTCGGCGTTGTCCGAGAAGACACCGTCGATGCCGGTGGCGAAGTACGTCTTGAACACGCCGAAGGGGTCGCCGTAGGCGTCCACGTCGGTGCCCTTGCGGAAGGCCGGCGGCAGGAAGGGGTTCTCGTTGCGCATGGTGTAGGGGTGCAGGATCAGGCCCACCTTGTGCGCGTCCGCGACCAGCGTGCTCGGCGTGGTGAAGTTGCCGCTCGCGTCCTTCGGGATGATCAGGTCCAGGGTCGGGCCGATGCCCTGCGCGTAGCCGGCAATCTCGCGGAGGCCCTTGGGCGTGATCAGGTCGGCGACGGTGCGCGGGTCACCGGTGGCGACGAAGTCGTAGGGCTGGGTGGTCGCGCCGGAGAGCAGGACCACCAGCGGGTTGTCGACCAGCGTGTTCAGGCGCTGGATGCTGGTCGGCTCGAAGGACTGCAGGATGACCGGCGAGTTCCGCTTGTCCTTGCCGTACTTGCGCAGCAGCTTGGCGACCCGCTCCTCCAGGCCGAGGCCGAGCCGGCGGAAGTAGGTGGGGTGCTTGGTCTCGGGGTAGATCCAGACCTGCTTGCCGCGCTTGCGGGTCTGCTCGTCCTGCCACTTGAGGACTTCCTCGAAGGTGGGGATCTCCCAGCGGCCGTTGTAGAGCGTGTTGTGCGGGCGGTTGGCCGGGATGCGCTCGATCGCGCGGAGCGTCTTCAGCTCGGCGAGCGTGAAGTCCTCGGTGAACCAGCCGGTGGTGGGGACGCCGTCCAGCGTCTTGGTGGTCTTGCGGTCGGCGAACTCGGGGTGGTCGGCGACGTTCGTGGTGCCGCCGATCTCCGGCTCGTGACGGCAGACCAGGTGACCGTCCTTGGTGGGGACCAGGTCGCCGGCCTCGACGATGTCGGCGCCGAGGTCGAGGGCCAGGTTGTACGAGCCGAAGGTGTGCTCCGGGCGGTAGCCGCTGGCGCCGCGGTGGCCGATGATCGTCGGCTTGGGGAGGCTCTTCAGGCCGCCGTTGCCGTAGCCGGCCTGCTTGGCCTCGGCGGCCCTCGCGGCACCCGGCAGTCCGAGGACCGCGCCGCCGGCGCCGAGGACCGCGGCGCCGAGCAGCGCCCGCCGTCCGGTCGTGCCGTTCACTGACGTCCGCTCGTTCGAGTCGTGCGTGTCCATGAGCGCTCTCCTGACCTTCACCCTTTGATGCCGGCTGATCGTAGGGGTGCCGACGTGACCGAAGGGAGACCACCGACCCAACGGTCGGGTGACGCCGTATGGCTGATGGACGGCGCGTGATGACGGGCCGTCGGCGACCTCGGTCACATCGTCGCGAGCTCGTTACGAACCGTCTTCTGCGCGCCACCGCAGGTAAACCAGCGTCAACAGTGCGTAAGACCTCGGTGAACCGGCCGTACCCGATGTGCGCTTCCCACACAGCCGCGAGTAATGTCCTCACCTGCACAGACTCATACCGCCCCTCGACATCGGAGGACCCGTTGTCCCGCTTCGCGCTCATCAAGGCAGTGCTCGGACCGATCATGCGCCTGATGTTCCGCCCCCAGGTGGAGGGCGTGGAGCACATCCCGGGGGACGGTCCGGTCATCCTCGCCGGCAACCATCTGACCTTCATCGACTCGATCGTGCTGCCGCTGGTCACCAAGCGACAGGTGTTCTTCATCGGCAAGGACGAGTACGTCACCGGGAAGGGCCTCAAGGGGCGCCTGATGGCCTGGTTCTTCACCGGCGTCGGCATGATCCCGGTGGACCGGGACGGCGCGAACGGCGGCGTGGCGGCGCTGATGACCGGGCGGCGGATCCTGGAAGAGGGCAAGATCTTCGGGATCTACCCGGAGGGCACCCGCTCCCCCGACGGCCGGCTCTACCGGGGCCGTACCGGTATCGCGCGGCTGACGCTGATGACCGGCGCGCCGGTGGTCCCCTTCGCGATGATCGGCACGGACAAGCTGCAGCCGGGCGGCGCGGGCATCCCGCGGCCGGGCAAGGTCACCGTCCGGTTCGGCGAGGCCATGGAGTTCTCCCGTTACGAGGGGATGGACCGGGACCGCTATGTGCTGCGGGCCGTGACCGACTCGGTGATGGCCGAGGTCATGCGGCTGTCCGGGCAGGAGTACGTGGACATGTACGCCACGAAGGCGAAGGCCGCCTAGGCCGCCCGACGGCACGGGCCGTCCGGCACACACTCTTTCGGCGCAAGGGCGCGGGCCTGTGGTCCGTGCCCTTCTGTCTGCCATCCGCCTGATATCCGCCTCGGTGCGCCTGCCGTCCGCCTGGCGGTGGAATCTGGCCCGACACTTCGATCATTCCTCCGTATTTACCGGCCATATGAGCACACAGCATGTCTTATTCAGACATGCAGAAACCTTCTCGGCGTACCCTGCTCCGTGCTCCGTTCGCTGCCGCAGGCGCGGGGCTTCTGGCGTCCTGTTCCGACTCCGGCTCAGAACCCCGCTCCGGCCCACAACACACGGCCGGCACCGGAGCGTTCGTACCCCAGGGGCCCCGGGGGTTCGTGAACCCGTCGGACCCGGAGGTTCTCGCGGCCGAGCGGAAGCGGGGGTCCGGGCCGGTCCGCATGGTCAGTTTCACGGCCGCGCCGAGCATGCTGGACCTGGGCGGACGGTCGGTGCACAGCTGGGCGTACAACGAGTCGGTGCCGGGTCCGCTGGTGCGGGTCACCGCCGGTGACGTGCTCAGCCTGACCGTCGGCAACCGGCTGCCCGAGAAGACCACACTGCACGCCCACGGGGTGCGGCTGCGCTGCGACATGGACGGTGCCCCGGACCTGACGCAGCCCCCCATCGAGGCGGGGACGGACTTCATCTACCGCTTCGTCGCCGCCCACCCGGGCACGTATCTGTTCCACTCCCACGTCGGCATGCAGCCCGACCGTGCCCTGTACGCGCCGTTCGTCGTCGACGACCCGAGGGAGCCCCTCTCCTACGACAAGGAGTGGATCCTCGTCCTGGACGACTGGGTGGACGGCATCGACGGCTCCAACCCCGAGCAGGTGATCCAGCAGCTCAAGCCGGGCGGCTCCATGGGCATGGACATGGGGGGAATGGGCATGGGTCCCGGCCGCGGCAGCCCGAGCCCGCACGGATCGAAGCACGCGTCCATGGCACCGTCGAAGTCCAAGGCCGCGTTGGGCCCGGACCGGGTGCTGCGCGACTCCCACAGCAGCATGCTGCACGGGGAGGGCGGCAATGTCGCCTACCCGCACTACCTGGCCAACGGGCGGCTGCGCACCGACCCGTCCGTCTTCCGCTGCAAGCCGGGCGACCGGATCAGGATCCGCATCATCAACGCGGGCTCCGAGACCGCCTTCCGGGTCGCGCTCGGCGGCCACGACATGACCGTCACCCACACCGACGGCTATCCCGTGAAGCACCAGCGGACGGACGCCCTGCTGGTCGGCATGGCCGAGCGGTACGACGTGCTCGTCACCGCCAAGGACGGCGTCTTCCCGTTCGTCGCGCTGGCCGAGGGCAAGCCGGGCAAGGCGCTCGCGCTGCTCCGGACCGACAAGGGAAGAAACCTTCCGGCGCCGGATGTCCGCCCGAGTGAACTGGACCGTGAGTGCGTGCCGGCGCGGCGGCTGGTGCCGGCCGAGTCCGTCGCCATGGACGACCGGAAGCCCGACCGGGACCTGCGGATCAGGATCACGGGCACGATGAAGAAGTACGACTGGGGGTTCGACCACACGCCGTACGACGTGCGGCAGCGGCATGCCGTGCGGGCCGGTGAGCGGGTGCGGCTGACGCTCATCAACGCGACGGACATGTGGCATCCGATGCATCTGCACGGGCATACGTTCGCGGTGACCGGGCTGAACTCGGAGGGGGCGCGGAAGGACACGACGATCGTGTTGCCGCATCGGAAGCTGGTGCTGGACTTCGATGCCGACAATCCGGGGTTGTGGATGCTGCACTGTCACAACCAGTACCACTCGGAGAGCGGGATGATGACGGTGCTGGGTTACAAGAAGTGATGTCCTGAGGGGTTCGGTGGTCTTTCGGGGGCGGGTGCGTGGGGGCTGGTCGCGCAGTTCCCCGCGCCCCCAGGGGGTTGCGCCTACGCGGCGCTTTCCAGTTTCTGCCCCTTGAGCAGGAACCACGCTGCCACCGCCGTGGCCAGGAGGACCGCGGCGCCCGCGCCCGAGGCCAGGTGGAGGCCGTGGGTGAAGGAGTCACGGGCCGCTGCCAGCATCTCCGTCGCCGTGGGTGCCGGCATGGTCTTCGACGCCTCCAGGGCCGCGCCCAGGGATTCGCGGGCGGCGGCCGGGGTGCCCGGCGGGGCCGTGAAGTCGCGGTAGACGCCCATGACGATCGAGCCGAGCAGGGCGATGCCCAGGGCCGCGCCCAGTTCGTACGCCGTCTCGGAGACCGCCGAGGCGGCGCCCGCCTGGTCCTTGGGGACGCTGGAGAGGATGACGTCCGCGGTGACCGTGAAGGAGAAGCCCGCGCCGACGCCGACCACCAGGAGGGCGGCGCCGAGGATCGGGTAGCCGGTGGACTGGGAGAGGGTGGTCAGCGCCGCGAGGGCCACGCCGACGGCCGCCAGGCCGCCGGAGACCACCGCCCGCACCGAGTAGCGGCGGGCCGCCCGGCCGGCCACCAGCCCCGCCGCCACCGCGCCCACGGCGGCCGGGAGTTCGGCCAGACCCGCCTCGAACGGGGGCCTGCCCTGGACCAGTTGCAGGTACTGCGAGAGGAAGAACACCAGGCCGGACATGCCGAGCACGGTCAGCAGGTCGGCCAGGACCGCCCCGCTGAAGCCGCGCCCGCGGAACAGGCGCATGTCCAACAGGGGCTTGGGCATGGTGAGCTGACGGCGGACGAACCCGTAGAGGGCGGCGGCACCGAGCAGGGCGGTGGCCGCGGTCACCGCGGTGAGGCCGTGGGCGGCGGCCTCCTTCACCGCGTAGACGACCGCGATCATGCCGACCAGCGACAGGACGACGCTGATCAGGTCCCAGGGGCCGGGGTCCGGGTTGCGGGACTCGGGGAGCGTCCTGATGCCGACGAGGACCAGGACCACCATCACCGGCAGGTTGATGAGGAAGACCGAACCCCACCAGAAGTGTTCGAGCAGGAAACCGCCCACGATCGGGCCGACGGCCGTACCGGCGGAGGCGGTGGCGCCCCAGATGCCGACGGCGAGGCTGCGCTCGCGCGGGTCGTGGAAGAGGTTGCGGATCAGGGCGAGGGTGGCGGGCATCAGGGTCGCGCCCGCGACGCCCAGCAGGGCGCGGGCCGCGATCATCATGCCGGGGGTCGTCGCATAGGCGTTCAGGACGGATATCGCGCCGAACGCCGTCGCGCCGACCAGCAGGATCCGCTTGCGGCCGATGCGGTCGCCGAGGCTGCCCATGGAGACCAGCAGACCGGCGATGACGAACGAGTAGACGTCACCGATCCAGAGCAGCTGGGTGCCGGTGGGCCGGAGGTCTTCGCTGATGTAGGGGGTCGCGAGGCCGAGGACGGTCGCGTCGACGGCCACCAGCAGCACGGCCAGCACGAGGACGGAGAGCGCGAGCCAGCGGCCCGGACGCTTCTCCTCCGCCTCCGCGACATGCGCCGGCCGCAGGGTGCTGCTCATGATTCCTCTCTTCTTCGTGCGCCGCCGAGCAGCAGCTCGACGATCATGTAGGTGAAGTCCTTGGGGGCGACGCGGCCTTCGGAGACCGCCCAGGCGCCGGAGGCCAGCAGGCCGTAGAGCGCCTCGGTGAGCCAGGCGGGTGTGAGGTCGATACGGAACTCGCCGCCGCGCTGGCCGCGCCGGAAGAGCGCCGCGATGCGGTCGTCGATCCGGCTCCAGCCCTCGTTCTGCCCGTCGCCCTCGAAGAGCTGGTTCTCGGTGTAGAGGAAGGCCAGCAGGGCGGCGGCCGGTTCGATCTCGCGGACCAGGCGGTGCACGGCGTCGTCCGCCGGGCCCTCGTCCAGCCGGGCCGCGTCCAGGGCCGCCTCGCACTCCTCGATACCGAGCGCCTCCAGCGCGCGGACGAGCGCGTCCCGCCCGGCGAAGTGCCGGTGCAGGGTGGCCCGGCTGATCCCGGCGGCCTTGGCGACCTCGTCCATGGTCGCGGTGGATTTGCGGGTCAGCAGGGCGGCCGCGCTGCGGAGCACATGGTCACGGTCGAGGGCCATGAGACAAGAGTAGCCCATGTGAGACATCTTTGTCTCACAGTGGGCATGTGTGATTCAGAGGAGGCGGGTCAGGTCCGGTTTCGGGTCAGGTCCCGTTTCGGGTCAGTGCCAGGGCAGGCTGCCGCGGCGCTCCCAGTAGGTCCGCGGGTCCTCGGCCAGGGCGGCCAGGCGGGTCAACTGGTCCTCGTCGAGGTCGACGGCGGCCGCGTGCAGGTTGGAGGCGAGCTGGGTGAGGGTCGCCGCGCCGGAGAGGACGACGCCGGCCCAGGGCTGACAGAGGACGACGGCGAGGGCGACGGCGTCGCAGCCCAGGCCGGTCTGCTCGGCCACGGTCCGCAGGGCGTCGGGGGCGTGCGGGGCGGCCAGCCGGCCGTTGGCCATCCCCTCCTTCACGATCACCGTCAGTCCGGCGTCGTGCGCCTCGGCGAGGGCGGGACCCGCCGAGGTCTCCAGGGCGTTGTACGTCGACTGGACGGTACGGAAGAGGGGCTCGCCGTCGACCGTGATCGCGAGGGCGGCGCGGATCGCGTCCGCCTGGGCGGGGCCGCTGGTGGAGAAGCCGAGGGTGAGGCCGGTCGCCGCCGCTTCGGCGAGGCGGGCGTGGAGTTCCTTGTCGGTGAGGGCGGGGCTGTCCGGAGTCACCGAGTGGATCTGGTAGAGGTCCAGGCGGTCGCCGAGGAGTGCGGCGGACTCGGCGCGCTGACGGTCGTAGGTCGCGAGGCTGTGGTCCTTGACCTCGTGTTTCTCGGCGTCCGTGGTCCAGTCGGCGGTGTAGGTGTAGCCCCACTTGCTGCCGACGACCACGTCGGTGAGGTCGGGGTGGGCGGTCAGCCAGTCGGCGAGGAACTCCTCGGAGCGGCCGTAGGAGCGGGCCACGTCGAAGTAACGGACGCCCTGGGCGTAGGCGGCGTCGAGGAGTTCGTGGGTGCGGGTGCGGAGGGCTTCTACCGTGCGGTGCTCTCCGAGGTCCTCGTCGCGGTTGAGGTTGATGTAGCCGGGGCGGCCGACCGCGGCGAGGCCTAGGCCGATGTGGCAGGTGGGGGTTGTGGCTGTTGCCAGTCGGGCGAAGGGCATCGCGGGTTCCGTTTCGGTCGGCCTTGGACAGGACTTTGACCAACGTAACCCGCGATGACCTTTGGGTCGCCGTTCAGCTCGGGGGGTTCGGTGCGTTTGCG
This sequence comes from Streptomyces sp. NPDC048288, assembly GCF_043201555.1. Taxonomy (NCBI): domain Bacteria; kingdom Bacillati; phylum Actinomycetota; class Actinomycetes; order Kitasatosporales; family Streptomycetaceae; genus Streptomyces; species Streptomyces sp. NPDC048288. The sequence continues at coordinate 332,383 of NZ_JBICZD010000008.1, read as the reverse complement.
GGTGCGGGTGGGTGGGGGCTGGTCGCGCAGTTCCCCGCGCCCCTGACGGGGCGCTGCCCTTACGCCTGCTTCTTGGCTTCGGCCCACTCGTGCTGCTGCGCCAGGTTCGCCTTGACCTCCGCCAGCTGGATCGCCACCGCGCTCGGCGCCGTACCGCCCCTGCCGTTGCGGGAGGCGAGGGCGCCGGGGACGTTGAGGACGGAGCGGACCTCGGGGGTCAGGTGGGCGGAGATCTTGGCGAACTGGTCGTCGGTCAGCTGGTCGAGTTCCTTGTTCTCGGCCTCTGCCGCCTTGACGCACTCGCCGGCCACCTCGTGGGCCACCCGGAACGGGACGCCCTGCTTGACCAGCCACTCGGCGATGTCGGTGGCGAGGGAGAAGCCGGCCGGGGCCAGTTCCTCCATGCGCTCGCGGTGGACGGTGAGGGTGGCCATCATGCCGGTGAAGGCGGGGAGCAGGACCTCCAGCTGGTCACAGGAGTCGAAGACCGGCTCCTTGTCCTCCTGGAGGTCGCGGTTGTAGGCGAGCGGGAGGGCCTTGAGGGTGGCCATGAGGCCGGTCAGGTTGCCGATCAGGCGGCCGGACTTGCCGCGGGCCAGCTCCGCGATGTCGGGGTTCTTCTTCTGCGGCATGATCGACGAGCCGGTGGAGAACGCGTCGTGCAGGGTCACGAAGGAGAACTCCTTCGTGTTCCAGATGATGACCTCCTCCGCGATCCGGGAGAGGTTCACGCCGATCATCGCGGTGATGAAGGCGAACTCGGCGACGAAGTCGCGGGAGGCCGTGCCGTCGATGGAGTTCGCGGAGCTGCCGTGCTCGAAGCCGAGGTCCTTCGCCACCGCCTCCGGGTCCAGGCCGAGGGAGGAGCCGGCGAGGGCGCCGGAGCCGTACGGGGAGACGGCCGTGCGCTCGTCCCACTGGCGCAGCCGCTCCGCGTCCCGGGACAGGGACTGGACGTGGGCCAGGACGTGGTGGGCGAAGAGGACCGGCTGGGCGTGCTGGAGGTGGGTGCGGCCGGGCATCGCCACGTCCGGGTGGGCCTCCGCCAGGCCGACCAGGGCGTCCTGGAGGTCGGCGATCAGGCCGCCGATGACGCGGGCGTGGTCCCGGAGGTACATCCGGAAGAGGGTGGCGACCTGGTCGTTGCGGGAGCGGCCGGCGCGGAGCTTGCCGCCGAGGTCGGGGCCGAGGCGCTCCAGGAGGCCGCGCTCCAGGGCGGTGTGGACGTCCTCGTCGGCGATCGTGCCCACGAAGGAGCCGTCGGCGACGTCGGCTTCGAGCCGGTCGAGGCCGGCGATCATGCGGGTCAGTTCGTCCTCGGTGAGCAGCCCGGCCTTGTGCAGCACGCGCGCGTGGGCACGCGAACCGGCGATGTCGTAGGGCGCCAGCCGCCAGTCGAAGTGGACGGACGCGGACAGCTTCGCCAGGGCCTCGGCGGGACCGTCGGCGAAACGGCCGCCCCAGAGCCGAACGTCACCGCTGTTGCTGCTCACTTGCGTTGCTCCTAGAAGAGATCCGGATGTGGCACCGCCTCCCCGGCCATGAACGGGGAGGCGGTCGTCACGTTACTGCTCAGGACAGGTCACGTCGGGCTACGCCCGCAGGTCACGCCGTGCGGCGATCTTCGACGACAGGCTGTAGATGTCGATGAAGCCCTTGGCCGCGGCCTGGTCGAAGGTGTCGCCGGTGTCGTAGGTGGCGAGGTTGAAGTCGTAGAGGGAGCTGTCGGAACGGCGGCCGGTGACGACCGCGCGACCGCCGTGGAGCGTCATCCGGATGTCTCCGGTGACGTGCTGGTTCGCCTCGTTGACGAAGCCGTCCAGGGCGCGCTTGAGCGGGGAGAACCACTGGCCGTCGTAGACGAGTTCGCCCCATCGCTGCTCCACCTGACGCTTGTAGCGGGCGAGTTCGCGCTCGACGGTGACGTTCTCCAGCTCCTGGTGGGCGGTGATGAGGGCGATCGCGCCGGGGGCCTCGTACACCTCGCGGGACTTGATGCCGACCAGGCGGTCCTCGACCATGTCGATCCGGCCGACGCCCTGGGCGCCGGCGCGTTCGTTGAGTTCCTGGATCGCCTGGAGGACGGTGACCGGCTTGCCGTCGAGGGCGACCGGGGCGCCCGCCTCGAAGGTGATGACCACCTCGTCGGCCTCGCGCGGGGTGGCCGGGTTCTGCGTGTACTCGTAGATGTCCTCGATCGGGCCGTTCCAGATGTCTTCGAGGAAGCCGGTCTCGACAGCGCGGCCGAAGACGTTCTGGTCGATGGAGTACGGGGACTTCTTGGTGGTGGCGATCGGGAGGTGCTTCGCCTCGCAGAAGGCGATGGCCTTGTCGCGGGTCATCGCGTAGTCGCGGACCGGGGCGACGCACCTGAGGTCGGGGGCGAGGGCGACGATGCCGGCCTCGAAGCGGACCTGGTCGTTGCCCTTGCCGGTGCAGCCGTGGGCGACCGTCGTGGCGCCGTGCTTGCGGGCGGCGGCGACCAGGTGCTGGACGATGGCCGGCCGGGAGAGGGCGGAGACCAGCGGGTAGCGGTCCATGTAGAGGGCGTTCGCCTTGATCGCGGGGAGGCAGTACTCCTCGGCGAACTCGTCCCTGGCGTCGGCGACCTCGGCCTCGACCGCGCCGCACGCGAGGGCGCGCTTGCGGATGGCGTCCAGGTCCTCGCCGCCCTGGCCGACGTCCACCGCGACGGCGATGACCTCGGCGTCCGTCTCCTCGGCGATCCAGCCGATGGCGACGGAGGTGTCCAGGCCGCCCGAGTAGGCGAGCACGACGCGCTCGGTCATGGGTCCCTCCTCCCGTACATCCGCTCACTATGCATGAGTATGCAGAGTTATGCATGATTCGTCAATCCGACCGGGTTCGGCGGACCGATGTGAAAAAGGTTTGAACAAACGAAACCGCTTACTCGTACCCATGCCTGAACGCTGGCGCCGCGTTTGTAAACCCACCTCTGACCCAAGTGAGGCATCCGCATGTCCAGGGCCCTTCCGAAGTACAACAAGCGTCGTGTCGTGTTCATCGGCGGCGCCGCCGCCGTGGCGCTGTCCGGTGCGGTCATCGCCGGTTCGGCCCTCGCCGGGACGCCGGACAAGAGCAGCGACACCAGCAATGCCCGCACCCTCGCGGCCTCGCCCGGCACGATCACCTGCCCGGACGTGGCCTCCCAGCTGCCGGCGATCCCCGCCACCGCGAAGGCCGAGGTCGACAGAAACCTCACGCTCCTGCAGACGCAGATCCAGGAGGCCAACAAGCGGCTGGTCGACACCGTGGGCCAGGGTGGGCCGAACTTCGTGAACAACGCGATCCTCGGTCCCCTCAAGGACAAGCGGGTCGCGACCATCAACCGGATCGCGACCGCGATCGGCCGGACGGCCGCCAAGCCGACCGGCCTGGACTCGCTGGCTCCGTGCACCCTGAACGCGAGCGGGACGAGCACGAACACCGGCAGCGGGACCGCGACCGGCGCGGCCTCCGCCTCGGCCACGCCGAGCACGGCGGCGACCCAGCAGCAGTCGACGGGCAGCACCGGCACCGCGGCCGGCAGCGCGGTGGGCACGATCACCTGCCCGGACGTCGCCTCCCAGCTGCCGGCGATCCCCGCCTCCGCGCAGGCCGAGGTCACCCGCAACCTCACGCTGCTCCAGACGCAGATCGACGAGGCCAACAACCGGCTCCAGAGCACGGTCGGACAGGGCGGCCCGAACTTCGTGCAGAACGCGATCCTCGGCCCGCTGGCGGACAAGCGGAAGTCGACGATCGACCGGATCGCCATCGCGATCGGCCGGACGTCGACCAAGCCGACCGGCCTCGACTCCCTGGCCGCCTGCACGCTCACCAAGTGACGTGACAGGCAGCTGTGGCCGCCCCGTGTACAGCGCCGGCCGGGGCGGCCACAGTGGGGCCCGGCCGGGACGGACCTGTCCTGGCCCGCCCCGCCCCCTCTCGTCTCGTCTCGTCCGTATCGCGGAATTCCTCAGACGCGTGAAGTAATCGCGCGGACAATTCCGAGGTATGGGAAAGACCTATGAGCGCATCGACGGCAGGCTCCGCACGTTCATCGAGGAACAGCCCGTCTTCTTCACCGCCACCGCCCCGCTCGCGGGCGACGGCACGGTCAACCTCTCCCCCAAGGGACTGCGGGGCTCCTTCGTCGTGATCGACGAACTCACCCTGGCCTACCTGGACTTCGCCGGTTCCAACGCGGAGACCATCGCCCATCTGCGGGAGAACGGCCGGATCACCCTGATGTGGTGCGCCTTCCAGGGGCCGCCGAACATCGTGCGGGTGCACGGCCGCGGCGAGGCGGTCTTCCGCGACGACCCCCGCTTCCCGGAGCTCCTCGCCCGCTTCCCGGACATCGACCCCACCCGGCACGGCCTGCGCGCGATCATCGTGGTGCACGCCGAACTCGTCCGGGACAGCTGCGGTTACGCCGTCCCCCACATGGCGTACGAGGCCGACCGCGAGCTGCACGGGAAGCGGTTCGCCCGCGAGGACGACGCGTCGCTGAGCGCGTACTTCGAGCGCAAGGAGCACATCGCGGTGAGCCTGGATGGCCTACCCGGGCTGCCGTTGCCGCTGCCTCCCTCTACCGTCTGAGCCATGCGCCCAGGCTTCGTCGTCTCCCTTGTGTCCGCGTCCCTGCTGCTGCTCGGCGCGGCACCGGGGGACGGGGACGCCTCGCCGCTGCCCGCCCGGATGGCCGACACGGGTGGCGGCAGCCAGCTGATCACCGCGGAGGCGTCCGCGCTCAACTCGACGTCGGGGACGCTGACGTGGTGGGAGCGGCGGGACGGGGAGTGGGTGAAGGCGGGGTCCGCCGACGCGCGGTTCGGGGCGAAGGGGCTGGTCGAGGGGGCCGCGCGGCAGCAGGGTACGAACACGACCCCCACGGGGTTGTACGACCTTCCGTTCGGGTTCGGCATCCAGGCGGCGCCGGCGGGGACGACCGTCAAGTACCGGGCGGTCACGGCGGATTCGTGGTGGTGCCAGGACAACGACTCCGCCTCCTACAACCGTTGGGTGGAGCCGCTGCCGTCCGACTGCCGTGCCACGGAGGCGGAGAAGCTGTCGTCGTACGGGACGCAGTACGCGTACGCGCTGGTGATCGGGTTCAACTACGACAAGCCGGTGCGGGGACGGGGGGCCGGGATCTTCCTGCACGTCAACGGGGCGGGGGCCACGGCGGGGTGCGTGTCGGTGCCGGAGGACGCGATGCGGCGGATCCTGCAGTGGGCGGATCCCGGGAAGGCGCCGCACATGGCCATCGGGACGACGGGCGGGGATACGGCGCTCACCCGGTATTGAGAGGGGTGCGTCAGCCGGCCGGGAAGTAGTGGCCGTTGGCCAGATCGGCGAGCAGGGTGGGCCGGGCGGGTTCCCAGCCGAGGGTCCGGCGGGTGATGAGGCTGGACGCCGGGAGGTCCAGTGTGACCACGGCCGTGAGGAACCCGAAGTATCCCGGGAGCATCAGTTCGTCCACGGGAACGCTGACGGCGGGGAGGCCCAGGCGGCCGCCGATGGCCTCGGCGATCTCCCGGAACGGGATGCCCCCGTCCTGGACGGCGTGCCAGTACCTGCCGGCCGGGCCCTTCTCCAGCGCCACGCGGAACACCGAGGCGGCATCGCGGACGTGCACGGCGCCCCACCGGTTCGCGCCGTCCCCGGGGTAGCCGGCGAAGCCCTTCTGCCTCGCGACCGCGATCAGCGCGGGGAGGAAGCCGGCATCGGTCGTGCTGTGCATGATGGGGGGAATCCGTACGACCGACGACCGCACGCCCCGCTCGGCGAGGCCGACCACGGCGGCTTCCACGACGTTACGAGCCCGCAGGGTGCCCTTGTGCTCATCGCCGGCGGGAAGGGCCGGGTCCTCCTCGGTGGCCGGCCGGCCCAGGTTCCCCCCGTTCCCGGGCGAGCCTATGCTTCCCGCCGCGACCAGCGGCTTTCCGGTTCCCGCGAGTGCCTCGCCGTACGCGAGGACGATCGGGAGCTCCGCGGCGGCCACGGCGTCCATCCCGCCGGACGGAAGCAGGTCCTGCCGGTGCGCGACGTGGACGACGCCGTCGGAGTCCGCGGCCGCCTCCTTGAGCCCTTCGAGATCCCGGAGGTCGCCGCGGCGCACCTTCGCGCCGAGCGCGGACACCGCCGCCGCGGCCCTGTCCGACCGGGCCAGGCCGGTGACCTCGTGCCCGGCCGCGATGAGCTCGGGGATGATGTACGAACCGGAATGGCCGGTTCCGCCAGTGACCAGGACGCGCATGCCGCTGCTCCTTGTTGTCAGCCGGTGAAGTTGTCAGCCAGTGAAGTTGTCAGCCAGTGAATTCGTCGACCCCGAGGGCGAAGTCCCCGTGGCCGACCCCGTTACCGGCGAGGCCCACCGTGACCAGGCCCATTCCTTCCAGCCAGTGCGCCATCCCCAGGCCGCCGACGTCCAGCGGGCGCAGCCCGAGGGTCTCGATGAATGCCGCCACACTCGCTTTGGCCCGCGCGTCGTCGCCGGCGAGGAAGACGTCCGGCCGGCCCTTCTCCAGGACGCCGCGGAAGATGGTGTTGAACGCCTTCACCACGCCGGCGCCGGCCGGAGCCACCTTGGCGACTTCCCGCGCGACCGAGGTCTCCTCGCCGTGGGCCAGTCCGTCGAACGTGGCGTTGAAGGGGTTGCTGATGTCGACGATGACCTTGCCCGCGAGGGCCTCTCCGTACTCGGCGACGACCGGCACGACGCCGTCGTACAACAGGGCCGTGATGACGATGTCCCCGGCCGGGACGGCGCCCCACTCGCCCGTCGTCGCGCCGCCGCCGAGCGCCTTGGCCAGGTCATCGGCCTTGGACCGATCGCGTCCCATGACCTCGACGGTGTTGCCGCCCGCGACCGCCAGCGTGCCGATGGTACGGGCCATGTTCCCCGTACCGATGAGGGTGATGCCACTCATGAATTGAGCTCTCTTTTCTTTTTGTCGAGCCTGCTGAAATTCCCCGGAAGAGGGGGTCAGGATTCTTCTTCCGAATTCAAGATGCCATTGGCCTGAATTCCTGTCCAAGACCTCTTTCGGTCGCGGTGATACCTTGAAGGCATCACCGGACCAGGAGGCTCCATGGATCTGGACCTGCGTAAGCTGCGTTACTTCGCCGCCGTCGCCGACAGGCTGCACTTCGGCCGCGCCGCCGATGAGCTGCACATCGCGCAGCCGGTGCTCAGCCGCCAGATCCGCGCGCTGGAACAGGATCTCGGCGCCTCGCTGTTCACCAGGGATCGCCACGGCGTGGCGCTGACCGACGCGGGCCGGCAACTGCTGGCCGACGCCGGCCCGCTGCTGGCCTCCGCGCACGCGGTCCGCCGCCGGGTGACCGTGGCCGCGCGGGGCAGCCGGCGGCTCATGGTCGGCTTCCGGGCGGGCATCGCGGTCACCCCGGCGGTACGGCTGTTCGCCGACCGGCACCCGGACGTCCTGGTGGACGTGCAGCGCGTCGAATGGGACGACCAGGCCGCGATGCTGCTCGACGGCCGCATCGACATCGGCTATGTGCGGCTGCCCATCGACGAGGCCGGCCTGCGCGTGACCCCGCTGTACACCGAGCCGCGGGTGGCGGTGCTGCCCGCCGGCCACCGGCTGGCCGGCCGGGAGCGGATCGCCCAGGCCGACCTGGCCGGCGAGCCGCTGGTCTGGCATGCCGACGCCGGCACCCAGCCCACCAGGCGCCCGCACCCCAACGCCGGGTACCTGGTGCGCGGGGTGGACGAGACGCTGGAGCACGTCGCGGCCGGCCGGGGCATCTCGTTCCTGGCCCGTTCGGCGACGGTGTTCTACTCACATCCGGAAGTCAGTTATGTGCCCGTCCCTGATCTGGCGCCCGAACAGGTCTGCCTCGCCGTGGCGGAATCGCGCACCTCGCCCTTGGTCGACGTCTTCCTCGCCGCGGCTCAGGCAACGGCCGACATCACCGCGGAATGCGGAAACTACGAAATGTGGCAGCGCGGAATCGATGTCGGGTGACCGTGGTGAGCGGCTGGTCGCACCCCTAGGCGGGTGACCCGAGCGGAAGTCCCACGGTGAACGTCGTCGAGCCCGGGCGGCTCTCCAGGGTCACCGTTCCCCCGTGTGCCTCCACCACCGCCGCCACGATCGACAGGCCGAGGCCCGCTCCCCCGCCGGGGGCGTCCGCGCGGCGGCGGTGTTCGGCCCGGGTGAAGCGTTCGAAGACGCCCGGCTGGATGTCCTGCGGGATGCCGGGGCCGTCGTCGTGGACTCGTACGATCGCGGAGCCGTCCTCCGCCTCCAGCAGCACCGTGACCTCGGTGCCCGCGGGTGTGTGCAGGCGGGCGTTGGCCAGGAGGTTGGCGAGGACCTGTTGGAGGCGGTGGGTGTCGCCGGTGACGGTGACCGGGTCCTCGGGGAGGTCGAGGGTCCAGCGGTGGTCGGGGCCGGCGGCGCGCGCGTCGGTTACCGCGTCGAGGATCAGGTGGGTGAGGTCGACCGGGTGGCTCTCCAGGGGGCGGCCGGCGTCCAGGCGGGCCAGCAGCAGGAGGTCGTCGACCATCTCGCCCATCCGGGAGGACTCGGCGGCGATGCGGTCCAGGGCGCGGGTGACCTCGGGGGGTACCGGGCCGGGGTGGAGGAGGGCCAGTTCCGCGTGGCCGCGGACCGAGGCGACCGGGGTGCGCAGCTCGTGGCTGGCGTCGGCCGCGAAGCTGCGCAGGCGTTCCTCGCTGGCGTGGCGTTTGGTGAGCGCGTCCTCGACATGGCCCAGCATGCGGTTGAAGGCGGTGGCCACCTGGCCGACCTCGCCGCGGGGGTCCGTGTCGGGGGCGCGCGGTGGCAGGGCCACCTCGCCGCTGGCGAGCGGGAGTTCACTGACCCGGGTGGCGGTCGCGGCGACGCGGCTGAGGGGGCGCAGGGACCAGCGGACCCAGAGGGCGCCGGCCACCCCGGCGACGGCCAGGGCGAGGCCGAAGACCGCGGCGGCGACCAGTTCCAGGCGGTGCACGGTGGCCCGTACCGGCTCCAGGGGCAGACCGGTGATCAGGACGTCGCCGTCGATGCCGGTCCAGGCCACGAGCCGGTAGTCGCCGATCGACCGCAGGCGGACCGAGTGCCCCTTGCCGTCCACCGGCAGCCCGGCGAGGACCGCCCGGTCGTGGGTGGTGAGGCCGACGGTGAGGTCCGGGTCGTCGCCGGCCGGGATCAGGGCCGCGTTGGTGACCCGGCCGTTCAACAGGCGCGCGCCGAAGGTGCCGGAGGCCTGGCGGCGGGTGTCGCCGTGCTCGTCGCCGTCCCGGTCGCTGGGCTTGTACCTGCCGTGTTCGAGGGACTGCGGAAAGCTCGGGCCGCTCTGCTGGAGCTGCTGGTCCAGGCGGCCGGTGAGGAAGCCGTTCAGCTCGACCACCGCCGCGACGCCCACGGCCGCGCAGCTCACCGCCAGCAGCACGACCAGGCCCGCGGTGAGGCGGGCGCGGAGGGTCCGGGGGATGCGGAGGATGCGGAGGATGCGGAGCATGCGGGGGCGGGGCAGGTGCCGAAGCCGCGACCCCGGCCGCCGTCGTCGTAGGGGATTCACCTGGTCACCGGCTTGAGGACGTAACCCGCGCCGCGCACGGTGTGGATCATGGGCTCGCGGCCGGCGTCGACCTTCTTGCGCAGGTAGGAGATGTACAGCTCGACGACGTGGGCGCGGCCCCCGAAGTCGTACGACCAGACGCGGTCGAGGATCTGGGCCTTGCTGAGGACGCGGCGCGGGTTGCGCATCAGGAAGCGGAGGAGTTCGAACTCGGTCGGGGAGAGCTCGATCAGTTCGCCGGCCCGGGTGACCTCGCGGGCCTCCTCGTCCATGGTGAGGTCGCCGACCGTGAGCCGGGGGCCGTCCTCCTGCTGGCGGGCCATGCCGGCCCGGCGCAGCAGGCCGCGCAGCCGGGCGACGACCTCCTCCAGGCTGAAGGGCTTGGTGACGTAGTCGTCGCCGCCCGCGGTGATGCCGGCGATCCGGTCCTCGACGGCGTCCCGCGCGGTGAGGAAGAGCACGCAGACGTCCGGCTTGACCTGGTGCAGGGAGCGGAGCACGGCGAAGCCGTCGGTGTCGGGGAGCATCACGTCGAGGACGACCGCGTCCGGCAGCAGCTCGCGAGCCGTGGTGAGCGCGGTGGCGCCGTCGCCGGCCGCGCGGACCTGCCAGCCCTCGTAGCGCAGGGCGCCGGTGAGCACCTCCGCGAGGTCGGGGTCGTCGTCGACGACGAGGACGCGGAGCGGGGTGCCGTCGGGGCGGGTGAGGGCCGGGCGGCCGGAGCGGGTCGTGTTCATCGCGTCTACCAGCATCGCTCGTCCGGGTGACGAGGGGTGATTCCCGGTCCTCTGAGTTTGCTCTGAGTCGGCTGAGCCGGCGGCCGCTGAGAGGTTGCTCAGAAGTTCGGGCTGCACAGTGGCGGCACCGGACGGAGAAAGGACGCGACTCATGACGACCGTGGACGAACGGCATACGGCCCCCGCCGTGCCGGCCGTGCCCACGCGCCGCTCCCCCGCGGGTGCCGTGCTCGCCGTGGTGTGGGCCGGAGCGGCGGCCGTGCTCCTGCTGTGGTGGTCGGACACCGGCTCGGTCGTCGGCGCGGCGGGCTGGCTGACCGGGGCCGGGCGGATCGCGGGGCTGCTGTGCGGGTACTCCTGCGCGGTGCTGGTCGGTCTGATGGCCCGGGTGCCGCTGCTTGAGGTCCGGGTCGGCTCCGACCGGGTCGCGCGGTGGCACGCGATGGCCGGGCGGTACACGGTCTGTCTGCTGGTCGCGCACGTCGTGCTGATCCTCTCCGGGTACGCAGCCCAGGACCACGCCTCGCTGGTCCGCGAGACGGTCGACGTCGTCCTGCACTACCCGGAGATGCTCAAGGCCACCGCAGGCACGCTGATCCTCTTCGCGGTGGGCGTGACCTCGGTGCGCGCGGTGCGCCGTCGTACCGGCTACGAGTTCTGGTACTACGTCCACCTCCTCACCTACGCGGCCGTCTTCCTCGCCTTCGGCCACCAGCTGGCGCTCGGCAACGACCTCAACGGCAAGCCGGTCGCCACCGCCTTCTGGTACGCGCTGTACCTGGGGGTCGCGGCCCTCGTACTGTGGTTCCGGGTGCTGGCTCCGGTGCGGCTCAACCTCCGGCACCGGCTGCGGGTGGACTCCGTGCGGCAGGAGGCGCCCGGCGTGTACTCGGTCGTGGTGCGCGGGCGGCGGATCGGCGAACTGGGCGCGCGGGCCGGGCAGTTCTTCCGCTGGCGGTTCTTCGGCGGCGACGGGATGGGCTGGACGTCGACGCCGTACTCCCTGTCGGCGCCGCCGCGCGGCGATCTGCTGCGGATCACGGTCAAGGCGCTCGGTGACCACAGCGCGGCCGTGTCGCTGCTGCGGCCCGGCACCCGGGTGTGGGCGGAGGGCCCCTACGGCTCGCTCACCGCCGACAGGGCCACCAGCCACCGCTCGCTGCTGATCGCGGCCGGTGTCGGGGTCACCCCGCTGCGGGCCCTCTTCGAGACCCTGCCCGGCGAGGTCACCCTCCTCTACCGGGCCCGTACCGCCGAGGACCTGGCGCTCGGCGGCGAGCTGGAGGCGATAGCCCGCTGGCGCGGGGCCCGGGTGCTGTACGCCCTCAACGGGCCGCGCGGCGAGCGCCCCGACCTCTCGGCGAACGCGCTGCGGGCGACCTTCCCCGGCCTCGCCGGGCACGACGTGTACATCTGCGGCCCGCACGGCTTCGCCCAGGAGGTGTACGGCGCGCTGCGGGCCGCCGGGGTGCCGGACCGCCGTATCCACCACGAGTCGTTCGAGCTGTGAGGGCCCCGCTGTGCACGCACTGAACAAGAACCGTCCGCTGCGCCGCGTCCTGCTGGCGAGTGCCACGACCGTCTCCGGGATCGTGCTGCTGCTGGCGCTGAAGCCGCACACCGGCCCGACCGTGGTGACGGACTCGGCGGCCCCGGCGCCGTCCGGCAGCGCGAGCGCCGCACCGGAGGCGTCCAGCGGCACCGGTGGCAGCACCAAGAGCTCCGGTGGCAGCACCAAGGGCACCGGGACCAAGACCGTCACCGGGGACACCGTGCAGACCCGCTGGGGTCCGGTGCAGGTGAAGGTGACCATCAAAGGCGGCAGGATCACGGACGTCACGGCGGTGCAGTACCCGACGGAGAATCCGCGCGACCAGCAGATCAACAGCTACGCCGTCCCGCAGCTGCGCAGCGAGGCGCTGGCGGCGCAGAGCGCGGACATCGACACCGTCTCCGGGGCCACCTACACCAGCGACGGCTACCAGCAGTCCCTCCAGTCGGCGCTGGACTCAGCGGGGCTCTGAACACTCAGGCTGTGCGGCACGTATCTGTGGGCCAAGGGTCAAGTCCCCACGGAGGAACCGTGACCACCACACTCGCAGGCGGACGTGCCGCCCGCCGCCAGACGATGCGCCGCATCCGCCCGCGCCGCTCCCCGGCCGTTCCGCTGCTGCTCGCCGTATGGGCGGGCGCGGCGGCCGTGCTCTGGCTGTGGTGGCACAACACCCCGTCCATCGCCGACCAGAACGGCAAGATCCTCAACGCGGGCCGTATCACCGGCCTGCTGGCCGGCTATCTGATGGCACTCGTCGTGCTGCAGATGGCCCGGGTGCCCGCGCTGGAGCGGCGGGTCGGCTCCGACCGCGTCGCCCGCTGGCACGCGATGAGCGGCCGCTACACCCTCTGCCTGGTCTTCGCGCACGTGTTCCTCATCATGTGGGGATACGCGCTGCAGGCCGGCAAGACGCTGAACGACATCGTCCAGCAGACCATCGACTCCGTGAACCAGCTGCCCGACATGGGCAAGGCGGCCATCGGCACCGGCCTGTTCGTCGTGATCGGACTGACCTCGATCGGCCCGGTCCGGCGCCGGCTGCCGTACGACACCTGGTACCACGTGCACCTGCTGACGTACGCGGCGGTGTTCCTGACGTTCTGGCACCAGATCACCACCGGCAACGACTTCGCGCTCACCCCGATCGCCAAGACCTTCTGGTACGGGCTGTACGGCGTCGTCACCGCGCTCGTGGTCTGGTACCGGATCCTCACCCCGATCAGGCTCAACCTGCGGCACCGGATGCGGGTCGAGGCGGTCATCGAGGAGACGCCCGGCATCGTGTCGGTGCTGATCGGCGGGCGCAAGCTGCACCGGATGGGCGCGGAGGCCGGCCAGTTCTTCCGCTGGCGGTTCCTGGCTCCCGGGATGCGGTTCAGCTCGCACCCGTACTCCCTGTCGGCGGCACCCCGCCCCGACATGTTGCGGATCACCGTCAAGGCGATCGGCGACCACAGCGCGCGGCTGCGCGAACTACGGCCCGGAACCAAGGTGTGGGCCGAAGGGCCGTACGGGGCGATGACCGCGTCCCGGCGCAGCCGCGGCAAGGTCCTGCTGGTGGCGGGCGGCGTCGGGATCACGCCCATGCGGGCGCTGTTCGAGACGCTGCCCGGCGCCGCGGGCGACCTGACCCTGCTCTACCGGGCCAACACCACGCAGGACCTGGCCCTCTGGGACGAGCTCGCGAAGATCGCCAACGAGCGCGGGGCGCGGCTGATGTACGCGGTCAACAGCCCGGAGGGCGAGCGTCCCGACATCTCCGCGGAGAACCTCCAGCGGAAGATCCCGGACATCGACAACCACGACGTCTTCATGTGCGGCCCGCCCGGGTTCGCGCAGGGAGTGTACGAAGCGCTGCGCGGCGCGGGGGTTCCCGCCCGCCGCATCCATCACGAGTCGTTCGAGATGTGAGCGACGGGAATTCAGGGAATCCAGGGGAATCGGGAGTTCTGGAACGATGAGGAAGAGTCACCCCCTCAGGCGTGTGGTGCTGGCCACCGCGGGAACCGTGTCCGCCGTCGTGCTGCTGCTGTCGCTGAAACCGTCGTCGGACCCCACGTCCGCGTCGGCGGCGGGCGCGGCCCCGTCGGCCGCGGCGGCCGGGCAGGAGTCGCCACAGGGCGGCACCGGGGCCGCCGGGGCCACCACGGTCACCGGCGACGCGACCCAGACGCAGTACGGGGTCGTGCAGGTCCGGCTGACCGTGGCCAACGGCAAGATCACCCAGGCCGAGGCGATCCAGGCGCCCAAGGGCGGCACCAGCGACCAGAAGACCGCGCTGTCGGTGCCCCAGCTCAACAAGGAGACGGTGGCGGCGCAGAGCGCGAACATCGACTCCGTCTCCGGGGCGACGTACACGAGCACCGGCTACAAGCAGTCCCTGCAGTCGGCACTGGACAAGATGAAGGAGGCGGCCGCCTCCACGCCGTCCGGCTCCTCGTCCTCCGGCTCCTCGGGCTCGTCCTCCGGGTCCGCGCAGGCCAAGGTGGTGACCGGGCAGGTCGCGCAGACCCAGTACGGGCCGGTCCAGGTCCGGATCACGGTCTCCGGCGGGAAGATCACCAAGGCCGAGGCCGTGCAGGCGCCCAGCGGTGGCACCAGCGACCAGAAGACCGCGCTGTCCGTCCCGAAGCTCAACCAGGAGGCGGTGGCGGCCGGCAACGCCAACATCGACTCCGTCTCCGGAGCCACCTACACCAGCACCGGCTACAAGCAGTCCCTGCAGTCGGCGCTGGACCAGGCCGGTGGTTGAGGCCGTGGCGGAGTCCGCGGAAGCTCCCGCCGCGGTACGTCATGCGGAAGAGGTCATGGGGACTGTCTTCTCCTTTGACGTCCGCGGCGGGGATCCGGACGCGGTACGGGCGGCCCTCGACGAGGCGGTCGCCGATCTGCACCGGGTCGACGAGGTGTTCAGCACCTACCGCGAGGACAGCCAGGTCTCCCGGCTGGCGCGCGAGGAGATCGACGTCGACGCCTGTGATCCCGAGGTGGCCGAGGTGCTGGAGCTGGCCGCCGAGGCGGAGCGGGTGAGCGACGGCTGGTTCAGCACGCGCTACCGGGGCCGGCTCGACCCCACCGGGATCGTGAAGGGCTGGTCCGCCGAGCGGGCCGCCCGCTCGCTCTCCCTGCTGCCCGGGGTCACCGGCGTCAGCGTCAACGGCGGCGGCGACGTCCAGATGTACGGCGCGCCCGAGCCCACCCGCGCCTGGCGAGTCGGCATCGCCGATCCGCTGCGGCCGGGCGGACTGGCCGCGGTCATCTCGGCGGCGGGCGTCGCGGAACTGGCGGTGGCCACGTCGGGCACGGCCGAGCGCGGCGCCCACATCGTCGACCCCCGCACGGGAAAGTCCGCGGTCACGGACCTGGTGGCGGTGACGGTCGTGGGTCCGGCCCTGACATGGGTGGACTGCTGGGCCACGGCGGCCTTCGCGATGGGTTCGCGGGAGGGGCTGTCCTGGCTGGAGTCGCTGCCGGAGGTGGAGGCACTGCTGATCACTGCGGGGGACGAGGTGCGGTGCACCGGGGGGCTTGCGGCGCGTCTGGGCTGACGTGCCCCGTCAGGGGCGCGGGGAACTGCGCGACCAGCCCCCACCCGCCCGCACCCGACCCACAACGCGAAGTTTTTCTGATTCATCCCCCAGAAGGCCATCCAAACCCCCCCTTCACCCGTACCTCCTGTGAAGCAAGTTCCAGGAGGAACGACATGGCCATCTTCAGCAACCTCATGCCGGCCGACCATCGTCGTGACCACGGCGACCACCACGGCCACGAGCACGACGACCACCACGGTCACCGTCACGACCACGACGACCACCGCCATGACCACGGCGACCACCACGGCCACGGCCACGACCGCTACTGACCGCATCGGAAGGCCGAGCGGGCCGACCCCCGGGGGAGCCGGCCCGCTCCGTGCCGACGCCGTGGTGGCGGCCGCTCCCCCCGTGTCGCCGCGCGAGGTGTTCCGCCGGTTCTGGCCGTACACCCGCGGCGGCCGCCGCTGGCTCGTGCCGCTCGTCCTGCTGAGCCTGACCTCCCCCGCCGTCGACGCCGCCGAACTCTGGCTCTTCAAGACCGTCGTCGACGACGTCCTCGTCACCCGGGATCTGCGGCCCTTCGCCTGGATCGCGCCCGCCTGCCTGGGCCTCGTCGTCTGCTCCGGCGCACTCCGCTACGCCGACGACGTGACCTCCACCTGGGTCGGCGAACACTTCCTGCTCGCGCTGCGCTCCGAGGTGTTCCGGCATCTCCAGGGCCTCTCGCTCGGCTTCTTCGAGCGGCGGCGGCTCGGGGACGTGCTGTCCCGGGTCACGGGCGATGTCGACGCGGTGGAGGCCTTCCTGCTGTCCGGGGTCGCCGACGCCCTCTACTACGTGATCCACCTCGGTGTCTTCCTCGGCCTGCTGTTCTCCCTGAGCTGGGACCTGACCCTGCTCTCCCTTCTCGTCGTCCCGCTGTTCTGGGGCTCCGCCCGGCACTTCTCGCGGCTGGTCAAGGAGGCCTCGCGGGAGCGCAGGCGACGCAGCGGTTCGCTGAGCGCGATCGCCGAGGAGTCGCTCGGCAATGTGGCGCTGGTGCAGGCGTACAACCGGCAGGGCTGGGAGGCGCGCCGGTTCGAACAGGAGAACCTCGGCAGGTTCCGGGCGGCGATGGCCTCGGCGCGGATCCGGGCCGTGTACGGACCCGTCGTGGAGTTCGTCGAGACGGCGGGCGGTCTCGCGGTGCTGGGGCTGGGCACCTGGAAGCTGGCCCAGGGCCAGCTGAGCCTCGGCGGCCTGCTGGTGTTCCTCGCGCTGATCGGCAAGCTGTACAGCCCGGTGCACGGGCTGTCCGGGCTCGGCACCACCTTCTACGCGGCCTCCGCCTCGGCGGAACGGATCATCGAACTGCTCGACCAGCGGCCCCAGGTGACCGAGGCGGCGGGGGCCCGGCGGATCCGGCGGGCGCGCGGTGCCGTCGAGTTCGACGGGGTGTGGTTCCGCTATCCCGGTACGGCGGCCTGGGCGCTGTCGGACGTGTCCTTCCGGGTGGCGCCCGGGGAGACGCTGGCGCTGGTCGGGGCGAGCGGGGCGGGCAAGTCCACGGTGGCGAAGCTTCAATTGCGGTTCTACGACCCGGACCGGGGCGCGGTCCGCCTGGACGGCACCGATCTGCGCGAGCTGGCCCTCGCCGACGTGCGGGAGAGCGTCGCGGTGGTGCTGCAGGAGACGCTGGTCTTCCACGGCACCGTGCGGGAGAACATCGCCTACGGGCGGCCGGCGGCCACGGAGGCGGAGATCGTCGCGGCGGCCCGTGCCGCGGACGCGCACGAGTTCGTCGAGCGGCTCCCGGAGGGCTACGACACGCTGGTCGGCCAGCGCGGCCGGACGCTCTCCGGCGGACAGTGCCAGCGGCTGGCGATCGCGCGGGCGATGATCCGGGACGCGCCGGTGCTCCTGCTGGACGAGCCGACCACGGGGCTCGACGTCCGCTCGGGGCGGCGGATCATGGATCCACTGCGCCGGCTGATGGCCGGGCGGACGACCGTCGTCATCTCCCACAACCTGCTGACCGTCCGCGACGCCACCCGGATCGTGGTGCTCGACCACGGCCGGGTCGTCGAGGACGGCGCGCACACGGACCTGCTCGGGCACGAGGGGCCGTACGCCCGGCTGCACCGGCTGCACGCGGGCGGCGCGGTGCTGTCCTGAGCGACGCCGCTCCCCCGCCGCCCGGGGCGGCTCACCCTTCCGGGGTCACCACCTTGCCCTGCTGCAGCCGGGCGGTGGCGAGGACCGTGCCGTCGGCGCTGGTCAGGCGGGCGCCGCTGTACCGGGTGAGGTCGACGGGGACCGCGACGCCCCAGTTGCCGCGTCCGTCGCGCAGCGGGAAGTCGCCGACGCGGGTGGCGGTGCCGTCGGCGCGTTCGAGGAGGCAGGTGGCCCTGCCGTTGTAGGGGGTGCCGGTGAGGGCGACGGACATGAAGATCCAGGCGGGGCTGCCGGGGTGGGCGTAGACCTCGCCGACGGGCTGTCCGCCCCCGGCCGGGATCATGTCCCCGACCAGTACGGGCTCGGACTCGCCGGCGGGCGACGAGGCGGTGACGGCGCCCTCCACGGCGGTGCCGATCGCCCAGCCGGCGAAGCCGACGGCGACGGCGAGGGCGGTGGCGAGGGCGGCGAGCCGCAGCCGGGCCCGCCGGGCGGGGCCGCGCCAGCCGCGCGGGGCGGTGCGGGCGGGCCGCTGTCCTTCGGTCCCGGCCGCCTGCCGGGCCAGGCCGCGCGCCACCCGGGTCTCGAAGCCGGGCGGGGGTTCGGCGTCGGGCAGCAGGCCGATCAACCGGTCGCCGATCCCGGTCAGTTGCCGGACGTACTCCCGGCAGTCCGCGCATCCGTCCAGGTGGGCGACGGCCTCGGCCCGCTCGCGGCCGGGCAGGACGCCCAGCGCCAGCTCGGCGCCGACCTCCCGCAGCTTCTCGCAGTGCGCGTCACTGGACATGGTCGCCCCGCTTCGGAGACGTGAGTGCGGTGCGGAGTTTCGCCATCGCCGCTCGGATCCGGGTCTTCGCGGTGCCCAGCGGGATCTGCTCCGCCTCGGCGATCTGCTGGGCCGTCATGCCGTAGATGCCCGCCATCATCAGGGCCCTGGCCTGCTCCCTGGGCAGCCGCGCGAGTGCGGTGCGGAGCTGGGAGGAGGCCTCCTCGGCCAGCGCCCACCGCTCGGGGGTCTCGGTGACGGCGTCGAGCAGCGGGTCGAGGTCCTCGGGTGCCATCGGTTCCGTCCGCCGGGCGCGGACGGCGTCGACGGCGAGGTTGTGCGCGATGGTGGTCAGCCAGGTGGCGACCGAGCCGCGGCGCGAGTCGTAGATCTGGGCGTGCCGCCAGGCGCGTTCGAAGGTCTGCTGGGCGATGTCCTCGGCGAGCTGCTGGTCGCCGGTGACGGCCATGGCGACGCCGAAGACCCGGTGCTGGAATCTCCGTACGAAGATCTCGGCGAGCTCCGGGTCTCCGGTGGCCAGCCCGGACAGCAGCGCCTCGTCCGGGAGGCGGCCGACGGGGAACCGGAAACCCGACACACCTCTGTATACGTTCGACGGCCGCCAGGGGATTGCCCGCCCGCCTTCCCGCCCGCCGCGGAAGATCACATACCCATTCTCCGTCGGCGGGCCGGGCCCCGCACGCGGGTCAGTGGCCGTTCTGGGCCAGGCGCAGCAGGTGGTCCGCGAGGGCCTGGCCGCCGGTCGGCTCCCGGCTGATGAGCAGCAGGGTGTCGTCCCCGGCGATGGTGCCCAGGATGTCGTGCAGCTCCGCCTGGTCGATCGCCGAGGCCAGGAACTGGGCGGCGCCGGGCGGGGTGCGCAGCACGACCAGGTTCGCCGACGCCTCGGCCGAGATCAGGAGTTCCTGGGAGAGGCGGCGCATCCGCTCCTCCTTCGCCGACTCCCCCAGCGGGGCGCGCGGGGTGCGGAAGCCGCCCTCGCTCGGGACCGCGTAGATGAGCTCGCCGTCGGTGTTGCGGATCTTCACCGCGTTCAGCTCGTCGAGGTCCCGGGAGAGCGTGGCCTGGGTGACCGTGAGCCCGTCGTCGGCCAGCAGCTTGGCGAGCTGGCTCTGCGAGCGCACCGGCTGCCGGTTGAGGATGTCCACGATCCGGCGGTGCCGGGCGGTCCGGGTCTGCGGCACCGCCGCCCCCGTCCCGCCGGACTGGTCGAACTCCTGCGCCTGGCTCATCGTCGTCTCATTCTCCGGATCGTCCGTCCCCGCTCGCTGCGTCGAGGATGCCGGGCAGGGCACTGAGCAGCGCGTCCGTCTCGGCGTCGCGGAGGTTCAGCGGGGGCATCAGCCGTACGACGTCGGGAGCGGGCGCGTTGACCAGGAACCCGGCCTCCTGAGCCGCCTGCTGGACCTGCGCCGCCAGGGGCTCGGTGAGCACGATACCCAGCAGGAGGCCCGCACCCCGGACATAATCGATCAGTCCGTGGCCGAGACCCTCGATTCCGTCCCGCAACCTCTCGCTCTGCCGCTTGACGTTCTCCAGCAACCCCTCGTTCTCGATGGTGTCGAGGACGGCGAGGCCGGCGGCGCAGGCGACCGGGTTGCCGCCGAAGGTGGTGCCGTGGTGGCCGGGCTGGAGCAGTTCGGCGGCCCGGCCGAAGGCCACGGTCGCGCCGAGCGGCAGCCCGCCGCCGAGCTGCTTGGCGAGGGTGACGACGTCGGGGAGCACGCCCTCGTGGGCCTGGTAGGCGAACCAGGTGCCGGTGCGGCCGGTACCGGTCTGCACCTCGTCG
This sequence comes from Streptomyces sp. NPDC048288, assembly GCF_043201555.1. Lineage (NCBI taxonomy): Bacteria > Bacillati > Actinomycetota > Actinomycetes > Kitasatosporales > Streptomycetaceae > Streptomyces > Streptomyces sp. NPDC048288. Next base: position 312,264 of record NZ_JBICZD010000008.1, on the reverse strand, counting down.
AGGACGAGCAGCGCGCCGGTGGCGGCGGTGATCGCGCGGGCCGCCTTGAGGTAGCCGGGCGGGGGCACGACCACGCCGTTCTCGCCCTGGATCGGCTCGATGATCACCAGGGCGGTGTCCTCGGTGACGGCGGCGGCCAGGGCCTGCGCGTCGCCGTAGGGCACGTGGGTGACGTCGGGGGGCAGCGGGCGGAACGGGTCCTGCTTGGCGGGCTGCCCGGTGAGCGCGAGGGCGCCCATGGTCCGGCCGTGGAAGCCGCCGTCGGTGGCGACCATGTGGGTGCGTCCGGTCAGCCGGCCGATCTTGAAGGCGGCCTCGTTGGCCTCGGCGCCGGAGTTGCAGAAGAAGACCCTGCCCTCCCGGCCGAAGAGCTGGATCAGCCGTTCGGCGAGGGCCACGGTGGGCTCGGCCATGAAGAAGTTGGAGATGTGGCCGAGGGAGGCGATCTGGCCGCTCACTGCCTCGACGATCGCCGGGTGGGCGTGGCCGAGCGCGTTGGTGGCGATGCCGCCGACGAAGTCGAGGTACTCCCGGCCGTCGGTGTCCCAGACCTTGACGCCCTCGCCGCGGGCGAGGGGCAGGCGCGGGGTGCCGTAGTTGTTCATGAGCGCGCCCTGCCAGCGCGTGGTCAGTTCCTGATTGCTCATGAGTCCCCCTCCGCGTCCGGCACGACCATCGTGCCGATGCCTTCGTCCGTGAAGATCTCCAGCAGGATCGAGTGCTGGACCCGGCCGTCGATGACCCGGGCGGTCTGCACGCCGTTGCGCACGGCGTGCAGGCAGCCCTCCATCTTCGGCACCATGCCGGCGCTCAACTCCGGCAGCAGCTTCTCCAGTTGGGAAGCGGTGAGGCGGCTGATCACCTCGTCGGAGTTCGGCCAGTCCTCGTAGAGGCCCTCGACGTCGGTGAGGACCATGAGGGTTTCGGCGCCCAGAGCAGCAGCGAGTGCCGCAGCCGCCGTATCAGCATTGACGTTGTAGACATGTCCGTCGTCCTGGGAGCGGGCGATCGAGGAGACGACCGGGATCCGGCCGTCGGCGAGCAGGGCCTCGATCGCGCCCGTGTCGATCGCGGTGATCTCGCCGACCCGCCCGATGTCGATCAACTCGCCGTCGATCCTGGGCTGGTGCTTGGTCGCGGTGATGGTGTGGGCGTCCTCGCCGGTCAGTCCGACGGCGAGCGGCCCGTGCTGGTTGAGCAGGTTGACCAGCTCGCGCTGGACCTGCCCGGCGAGCACCATCCGTACGACGTCCATGGCGTCCTCGGTGGTGACCCTGAGGCCGGCCTTGAACTCGCTGACGATGCCGTGCCGGTCGAGGGCGGCGCTGATCTGCGGGCCGCCGCCGTGCACGACGACCGGCCTGAGGCCCGCGTGGTGCAGGAAGACGACGTCCTGGGCGAAGGCGGCCTTCAGGTCCTCGTCGATCATGGCGTTGCCGCCGAACTTGATCACGACGGTCCTGCCGTTGTGCCGGACCAGCCAGGGCAGCGCCTCGATGAGGATCTGCGCCTTGGGCAGCGCGGTGTGCTTGCGCGTGGTGCTCATGACGAGTACGCGCTGTTCTCGTGGACGTAGTCGGCGGTCAGGTCGTTGGTCCAGATCGTCGCGGTCTCGACGCCCGCGGCGAGGTCGGCGACGATGTGCACCTCGCGGTAGCGCATGTCGACCTTCTCGCGGTCCTCGCCGACGCCGCCGTTCTTGCAGACCCAGACGCCGTTGATGGCGACGTTGAGCCGGTCGGGGTCGAAGGCGGCCCTGGTGGTGCCGATCGCGGAGAGGACGCGGCCCCAGTTGGGGTCCTCGCCGTGGATGGCGCACTTGAGGAGGTTGTTGCGGGCGATGGACCGGCCCACCTCGACGGCGTCGTCCTCGGAGGCGGCGTTGACCACCTCGACCTTGATGTCCTTGCTGGCGCCCTCGGCATCGCGGATCAGCTGCTGGCCGAGGTCGTCGCAGACGGCGCGGACGGCCTCGGCGAACTCCGCGTACTCCGGGGTGACGTCGGCCGAGCCGGAGGCGAGCAGCAGCACGGTGTCGTTGGTGGACATGCAGCCGTCGGAGTCGACGCGGTCGAAGGTGGTGCGGGTCGCGGCCCGCAGCGCCTTGTCCAGGTCCTCGCTGTCGACGACCGCGTCCGTGGTGAGGACGACCAGCATGGTGGCGAGGCCGGGGGCGAGCATGCCCGCGCCCTTGGCCATGCCGCCGACCGTCCAGCCGTCCTTCGTGACGACGGACGTCTTGTGCACGGTGTCGGTGGTCTTGATGGCGATGGCGGCCTTCTCGCCGCCGTGCTCGGACAGCTGCGCGGCGGCGGTCTCCACACCCGGCAGCAGCTTGTCCATGGGCAGCAGCACGCCGATCAGACCGGTCGAGCAGACCGCGACCTCGATGGCGCCGCGCCCGAGCACCTCGGCGACCTTCTCGGCGGTCGCGTGGGTGTCCTGGAAGCCCTTGGGACCGGTACAGGCGTTGGCGCCGCCGGAGTTGAGGACGACGGCCGAGACCTGGCCGCTCTTGAGGACCTGCTCGGACCAGAGCACCGGCGCGGCCTTCACACGGTTGGAGGTGAAGACGCCCGCGGCGGCGCGGCGGGGCCCGGTGTTGACCACGAGGGCCAGGTCCGGGTTGCCGCTCTCCTTGATCCCGGCGGCGATGCCCGCCGCCGTGAATCCCTTCGCTGCCGTCACGCTCACGGCGCAACTCCGATCGTGGTCAGCCCGGTGGTCTCGGCGAGACCCAGGGCGAGGTTCATGCTCTGGACGGCACCGCCGGCGGTGCCCTTGGTCAGGTTGTCGATGGCGCTGATCGCGATGATGCGGCCGACGGCCTCGTCGTACGCGACCTGCACCTGAACGGCGTTGGAACCGTAGACGGACGCCGTCGCGGGCCACTGCCCCTCGGGGAGCAGATGGACGAAGGGCTCGTCGGCGTAGGCCTTCTCGTAGGCGGCGCGGACGGCCTCGGCGCTCACGCCGTCCTTCGCCGCGGCGCTGCAGGTGGCGAGGATGCCCCGGGGCATCGGCGCGAGGGTCGGCGTGAAGGAGACCGCGACCCGCTCCCCCGCCGCCGCGCTGAGGTTCTGGATCATCTCGGGGGTGTGCCGGTGGCCGCCGCCGACGCCGTACGGGGTCATGGAGCCCATGACCTCGCTGCCCAGCAGGTGCGGCTTGGGCGCCTTGCCCGCGCCGGAGGTGCCGGAGGCGGCGACGATCAGCGCCTCGGGCTCGGCGAGCTGGGCGGCGTAGGCCGGGTACAGGGCGAGGGAGACGGCGGTGGGGTAGCAACCGGGTACCGCGATGCGCTTGGACCCCTCCAGCGCGGCGCGGGCACCCGGCAGTTCGGGAAGGCCGTAGGGCCAGGTGCCGGCGTGCGGGGAGCCGTAGAAGCGCTCCCAGTCGGCCGGGTCCTTCAGGCGGAAGTCGGCGCCCATGTCGACGACGAGGACGTCCGGGCCGAGCTGCTCGGCGACGGCGGCGGACTGGCCGTGGGGCAGCGCGAGGAAGACGACGTCGTGCCCGGCGAGGGCCTCGGGGGTCGTCTCCGCGAGCACGCGGTCGGCCAGCGGCAGCAGGTGCGGCTGGAGCGCGCCGAGGCGCTGGCCCGCGTTGGAGTTGCCGGTCAGGGTGCCGATCTCGACCTCGGGGTGCGCGAGGAGCAGCCGCAGGACCTCTCCGCCCGCGTATCCGCTCGCTCCGGCCACCGCCGCACGTACCGCCATGTCCATCCTCCTCCAGATGGCATGACTATACGTTCCGCTGCACTTTTATGCAACGGGATCGCTCGACCGGGCCCCCTCGGGGCGCTGCAGCATCACCCAGCGGGACACCACGAACGTCACCGGAATCGCCGCCGCCGAAGCCATCAGCGGGGCGAACTCGCTGCCGACGTGAAGGACGTCGACGATCACGTACACGCCCACCGTGGTGATCACGAAATTCGTCGCATTGGTCAGCGGGAACAGCAGGAATTTCCGCCAGGTGGGACGCGTCCGATAGGTGAACTTCGCATTGAGAAAAAAGGAGCCGATCATGCTCAGCGTGAAGGAGATAACGTGCGCCGCGAGGTACGGCAAATACATCAGAAAGAACAGGTAAAGCCCGTAGTACGTCGCGGTGTTGACGACGCCGACCGCCGCGAAGGTGATGATCTGCCCCGATATCGGTCGCGGGGGCTTGGTGGTCGACGGAGCGGTCGACAGGGCGTTCGGCATCAGGGGATGAGGTCCTTCGTCGTGCCGCGGGTGCGGTCTTCCGTTCGGTCCACGTTCGTCGCCTTCACCAGGAAGTGCGGACGCCCCTTGACCTCGTAGTAGATCCGGCCGGTGTACTCGCCGATGACCCCGAGCATGATCATCTGGACGCCGGCCAGGGCGGTGACGGCTGTAATGATGGTGACATAGCCGGGCGTCTGGACGCCGTGGATCATCGTGGCGCCCACGATCCACGCCGTGTACGCGCCGGCGAGGGCCAGCAGGGTCATGCCGAGGTAGAGCGCGGCGCGCAGCGGGCGGTTGTTGAAGGAGAGCAGCCCGTCCAGGCCGTAGTTGAGCAGGCTGCGGAACGACCAGGAGCTGGTGCCGTGTTCGCGCACCGCGTTCTCGTACTCGAAGGTGGTGCTGGGGAAGCCGACCCAGGCGAACAGGCCCTTGGAGAACCGGTTGTACTCGGTGAGGTTCACGACGGCGTCCACCACCCGGCGGGACATCAGCCGGAAGTCGCCCACGCCGTCGACGAGTTCGACGTCGACGAGCCGGTTGATGAGCCGGTAGTAGAGGCGGGCGGTGAGGGTGCGGGTGAAGCGGTCGCCCTGCCGGGTGCGCTTGGCGATGACCTGGTCGTAGCCCTCGCCGCGCAGTTCGACCATGCGCTTGATGAGGGCCGGCGGGTGCTGCAGGTCGGCGTCCATCACGATCACGGCGTCGCCGGTGGCGTGCTTCAGGCCGGCGAGCAGCGCCGACTCCTTGCCGAAGTTGCGGCTGAAGGAGACGTACCGGACCCGGGAGTCGCGCTCGGCGAGCGTGGCGAGGAGAGTCAGCGTCCGGTCGCGGCTGCCGTCGTCCACGTACACGAACTCCATGTCGTGGCCGAGCGGCAGGAGTTCGTTGGCGATCTTCTGGACCTGCTCGTGGAAGCGCTCGATGACGTCTTCCTCGTTGTAACAGGGCGCGACGATCGATATCAGCATGGGTTGTTCTCCCCCTGGGGACGGGTCAGTGAGCGGTGGTCGTGGGCTCTCCGGAGCGGGCGGTGGTTCTGCAGCGCACGGCCGCGAGGGTGCCGAGCAGGATCAGGGTCAGCAGGGAGGCACCGCCGACGGCGGTGCCCAGGCGCAGGCCGGGCGGGTGGAACGTGCAGGTGAGGCTGGTGGCGGAGGCGCCCAGCGGGACGGCGATCAGGCCGTGGAACTCGCTCGCCGCGACCTCGGGGCCGCCGGCGGAGCAGCGCCAGCCGGCGATCCTGGGGGCGGCCACGACGGCGGTGCCCTTGCTGCCGGCGGGGAGCCGGGCGTGCAGGGTGCCGTCGGAGACGGTCACCTCGGTGGCGCCGGAGGACTTCAACCGCCCGACGGCGGCGCGGAGTTTCGCGGTGTCGAGGCAGCCGACCGCGCCCTGGGCGGGGATCCGGCTCAGCCGGTTGGGCGTCAGCTCGATCCGCACCCGCCCCGTGGCACGGACCGTGCCGAGCGGCTGCATCGCGGCGATCTTCGTGCCCTCGGCGTCGGAGCGGAACAGCTTCCGCTCGCCGCCACCGGCGAGTCGGGCCGTGCCGGAGTAGTGCGGTGCCCACAGGAAGACCGAACTCCCGGCCCGGCACTGGGCGCTGACGGTCTGTGGGCCGTCGACCAGCAGGCCGCGCACCTCGTCGCCCTTGCGCTCGCCGCTGAGGGCGGTGCGGGGCAGGGTGTAGACGCGGGCGCCGAGGAGCAGTTCCTGGTTGCGGTACGGCGAGGGTCCGAAGGCGGCGGGGGTGCTGTGCGCGGCGGTGGGCCGCACGGTCACCAGCGGCGGGACGTCCTCGCGGGTGACGGTCGACGGGCCGCCGCCCTGGGGCAGCCATTTCTGGTGCGGGTCCGGCGGGTTGTGCACCCGGGCGCCCACCGAGAAGACGGCGTCGGTGACGGGGTTGTCGAGGCTCTGCAGGCTGCGGCCGCGCGAGGTCCAGCCGTCGCCGAGGGCGGTCATGGTGCGGCTGAGGACGTCGGCGGTGAGGCTGCTGTAGTACTGGGAACCCTGGCCGCCGACCATCATCGGGTCGTTGGCGACGGTCTGGTCGCGGCCGGGTTCGGTGCGGTACCTCGGCCAGGCGTCGGCCTGGGCGACGGCGTCCGCCTCGCGCTGCTGGCGGTCGCCCCAGGGGGCGTAGTCGTCCATCTGGCCGAGGCGCGTCCGGGTGGCCACGGCGGAGGTGGCGGCGGCCTCGCCGAACTGGGCGCCGACCAGCAGCAGCGCGGCCAGGCCGACCAGGACGGGCCTGCCGTTCCCCAGGCCGAGCAGGGCGAGACCGCCCAGGGCGCCCGCGGCGGCGAGCAGGACCACCGGCCAGGTGTGGTGATGGTGCTGGTGGGTCAGGGTGCTGCGGCTCGCGACGGCGGCGACGAGGACCAGCAGCACGGCCGCGGCGCCCAGCGCCCGCCAGTCCGGCATCCCGTAGGCGAGGGCATGCCAAGCGGCGATGACCAGCAGGGCGCAGAGCACGAAGGCCTGGCGGTAGGAGCTGCCGTTCGGGGCGGCGAAGGCGTGCCAGGCCAGGCTGGTCGGCGCCCACTGCAGGGAGAGGGCGACCAGCAGCACCAGCACGGTCCAGCCCGCCCGCACCCGGGCCGGGACCGCCCGGTGGAAGGGCAGGGAGAGGGCGAGCACCAGCGCGGTGATGCCGACGTAGAGGGCCGGGGAGCTGTAGCTGTAGGTGGTCGGCAGCAGCCGGGCGAGCAGGTCGTCGGCGCCGACCGGGGCGAAGTGGCCCTCGCGGCCGGGGTAGGCGTGCTTGGTGCCGGAGTAGACGACGATCACCAGGGGCGCGGCGAGACCGATGCCGAGCCCGACGGTCACTGCGGCCCGGCCGACGACCGCGAGGGCGCGCCGCCAGGGCAGTTCGGCGAGCACCAGCCGGAGCAGCAGCACCAGGGCGGCGCCGAGGGTGGCCATGTAGGCGGTGTAGAAGTTGGCGATCCAGGCGAGCGCCACGACCAGCACCCCGAGCAGCGGCCGGCGGCCGGTCAGCGCCCACTCGCCGACCAGGCAGAGCAGCGGGAGCGCGATCAGGCCGTCGAGCCACATCGGGTTGTAGGAGGCGAGGGCGAGGCTCCAGCCGCACAGGGCGTAGGAGGCGCCCAGCAGACCGGCCGCCCACCAGCGCCCCCGGCGCAGGGTGAGCAGCAGGCAGGCCATGGCGGCGCCGGCGGTGGCCGTCTTCAGCACGGTGATCGTGTAGACGGCGAGGTCGATCTCGTCGCGCGGGAACACCGCGACGAGCAGGGCGAACGGGCTGCTGACGTAGGTGCCGACGTCCGGCAGGAAGCTGGAGCCGTACCCGGACTGCCAGTTGACGAGGAGCCCGCCGTCGGCCCTGCCGTGCAGCAGGTCCCACAGATGGGCGTGGAAGGGCACGTACTGGTTGCCGAGGTCGTTGACGCTGCGGGTGCGGGAGCCGAAGGGGTAGCTGCCGGCCACCACGTCGGCCGCGCAGAACGCGACGGTGGTGAGGACGGCCGCGAGCAGGGCGGCGGCCCACCGCGGGTCGGCATGGAGCCGTCTCGCGGATCCCGTCTCCTGCTCTTCGCGCCCTACCGGTTTCGCCCCCTGTTCGTGCCCGGTCAGGGTGGTGCGATTCATTCCGTGCGGCCCCCAGAGAAAAACGGGGGCGTTACTCCCCGCAGGTCGGTGTTTCGCCGACTTAGACGGGTAGTGGTTCCTGATGGTTGTGTCTCGCCTGTGAAGTAATAAGTCGAATTCCGAATCCGCGTGCGATCCGGAAAGAATTCGCGACTTCAATGGAAACAGAAGATTTCCAAGAAATGTTTTCCAGGTTAACGCGCCTGTGTGAGGCCCGCGTCGGCGTGGTCGGGGGCCGCGTCGCGGGCGACTGCCGGGGCGGCGGCGCGATGGCCGCGTTCGAGGGCTTGGCCCCAGTATGTTCCGCCGACGATCAGGGCGGCCCCGAGCAGGGAGAGCGCGGTGAGGCGATCGCCGCCGAGGGCGACGCCGGTCAGCAGGGCCCACACCGGTTCGGTGCCGAGGAGCAGGCCGGCCCGGGTCGGGGAGGTGCGCTGGACGGCCCAGGTCTGGGCGAGGAAGGCGAACAGCCCGCAGAACAGGGCCAGATGGAGCAGCTGGGCCCAGGTGTCGGCGCCGGTCCGGGCGAGCTGCGGCAGTCCGGGCGCCGCGGGCACCAGGAAGAGGACCGCCCCCACGACGCTCTGCACGGCGGTCAGCTGGAACGGGCGCAGGGCCCGGCGCGCGGTCACCCGCCCGAGCAGCACCACATGGCCCGCGCGGACCACCGCCGCCGCGAGCATCAGCAGATCACCGGCTCCGGGGGCCCGCAGCCCGTGTCCGGACACCAGCAGCCCGACCCCCGCCACGCACGCCCCGGCGGCCAGGAAGAACCGCCCCGGCAGCACCGCCCGGTCCAGGACCGGGGTGAGGACGAGGGTGAGGCTGATGATCAGGCCCGCGTTCCCGGCGCTGGTGTGGGCGACGCCGTACGTCTCCAGGACGAGGACCGCGGCCTGGGTGAGGCCGAGCAGCACGCCGTAGGTCCGCTCGTCGCGGGTGAGGGCGCGGGAGCCGCGCAGCGCGGGGAGGCAGGCGAGGGCGCCGAGGGCGTAGCGCAGGAAGAGGACGATCAGAACGGGGAGGGCTTCCGTGGCCGCCTTCGCCGTCAGGTAGCTGGAGCCCCAGACGACGGCGACGGCCAGGAGCACCCCATCGGTACGACGGCTGGTCGGCATGCTGTTCACGATCCACGACCTGCATGTTGAAGTAAACGACGTCTTGCTCAACCAACCCTTTAGCAAAGCTACACTCACGCCGTGGACGAACGGCAGCTGCGGATCCTGCGGGAGCTGGGCGAACTGGGCAGTGTCACGGCGGTCGCGGAGGCGCTGCGGGTGACGCCCTCGGCGATCTCGCAGCAGCTGCGCCTGCTGCAGCGCTCGATCCCGGTCCCGCTCACCGAACGCGCCGGGCGCCGGCTGGTCCTCACGGCGGCCGGGCAGGCCCTGGCCGACGCGGCGATCGGCGTGGAGACGGCGCTGGCCCGGGCCCGCCACACCATCGACGCGTACGTCGACGAGCCCGACGCCAGGGTGTCACTGGCCGCCTTCCACAGCGGCGCCGCCGCGTTCTTCCCGCTGCTGCTACGACAGCTGCGCGCGCCCGGCTCACCCCGGCTCGCCCTGCACGACGAGGACGTGGCCCAGGCCGACTTCCCGCCCCTGACCCGCGCCTACGACCTGGTCCTCGCCCACCGCCTGGACCACGCCCCGCGCTGGCCGAGGACCGTCACGGCCACCCCGCTGCTGCGCGAGCCCCTCGACATCGCCCTGCCCGTCGGCCACCCGCTGGCACAGCGGCCCGCGCTGACCGCGCGGGACGTGGCCGGCCAGCCCTGGATCACCGTGCACGACGGCTTCCCGCTGCTCGCGACCGTCGAGGCGGTCGCCGCCGCTGCCGGGCACCGGGTCGACATCGTCCACCGGGTCAACGAGATCGCGGTGGTCGCCGAGGTGGTCGCCGCGGGCGGCGGGGTCGCCCTGATGCCCCGCTGGACCTCCCGGCCGCACCCGGGCATCACCCTGCGGCCGCTCGACGGGATCGAGGCCCACCGCCACATCGACGTGCTCCACCGCCCCGAGCGCGCGGCCCGCCGGGCGGTGCGGACCGTGCTCTCCGAACTGCTGGAGGCCGCGGAGACCGTCCGAAGCAGGGGTCCCGGCTGACGCGGGTCCCGTAAGTTCGGGAGCGCTCCCAGGCAGCGCCGGACGAGAGCGAGTCGCCCCATGCAGAGCCTGACCAAGCGGCAGTTGTCCGCGCCCGAACTCGACGCCCTCCTGCGCGCGGCGACGGGCGTCGGGTGCCGGCTGGAGGCGGAACTGACCGACGGCTGGTTCAACACCGCCTATCGCGTGCGCCTCGACGACGGACGCCCGGCGGTGGTGAAGCTCGCCCCGCCCGCCGGGGCACCCGTGCTGAGGTACGAGCGGGGCATCATGGCCACCGAGGCCATGGTCTACCGGCGGCTCGCCGCGCTCGCCGGCACAGCGGTGCCGACGCCCGCGCTGCTGCACTCGGGAGCCGGCTTCCTCGCCGTCTCCGTGCTGGAGGGAACCCCGTGGGACAAGGCGGCCGAGCAGCTGCCGCCCGCCACGGCGGCCGCGCTGCGCCGTGAACTGGGCGCGATCACCGCCCGGTTGCACACCATTGCCCCGGAGGACGGCCGGTTCGGCTATCCGGCGCCGGAGGCGGACCTGTCCGCCGCCGACTGGCCCACCGCCTTCACCGCCATGGTGGAGGCCGTCCTGGAGGACGCCGGGCGCTGGGGGTCCGACCTCGGGGTGTCCGCCGCCGGGATACGTGCCCTGGTGGCCGCCGGCGGCCGGGCCCTCGACGAGGTCACCGAGCCCCGCCTGGTCCACTTCGACCTGTGGCCGGGCAACATCTTCGTCGACCACACCGGCGACGGGGCCCGGATCACCGGCCTCATCGACCACGAGCGGGCCTTCTGGGGCGACCCGGCCGCCGAACTGGTCTCCCTGGAGTTCGGCGGGGACATCGGCCCGGACAGCGATCTGGTGGCGGGATACGCACAGGCCGGCGGCCGGCTCGACTTCACCCCGGCCCTGCGCCACCGCCTCACGCTGTACGGCCTCTACCTGGGCCTGATCCTGGTCGTGGAGTGCGGCCCCCGGGGTTATACGGGGGAGCACGCCGACTGGACCCGGACGTTCCTGGGCGAGCGGGTCGCCGCGCTGCGCGCACTGGGGTGACCGCGGAGACGGGCTTGACCTGGAGCACGCTCCAACTCCTAGCGTTCCTCTGGTCGTGACCGGATCCGAGGAGAACGGAAGAGCTGACATGAGCGAGAGCACCACGCGCGAGGAACGTTTCGCCCACGGTCTGGAGGTCCTGCGGAAGGTCGACGGCGAGGTCGGGCAGCGGGTCATCGACTCGCTGGCCGACATCAACCCCGAGCTGGGCCACCAGGTCGTCGCCTGGGGCTTCGGCGAGATCTACAGCCGCCCCGGACTCGCGCCCCGGGACCGGCAGTTGGTGACCCTGGGCATGCTCACCGCGCTGGGCGGCTGCGAGCCGCAGCTGGAGGTGCACGTCAACGCGTCCCTCAACGTGGGCCTGACCCCCGAGGAGATCGTCGAGGCCCTGCTGCACTCCGCCGGTTACTGCGGCTTCCCGAAGGCCCTCAACGCCACCTTCGTCGCGAAGAAGGTGTTCGCCGAGCGCGGGCTGCTGCCGGTGACCCAGCAGCCCGCGCCGGACGCTACCTCTGCCTGATCCGCAGGAAGGTGACCGAGTTCGCCGGGAAGGTGTACGTGAACCTGTCCGCGACCCCGGTGAAGGTGGAGGTGACGGGGGCGACCGCGGTGGACGTCTCCGTGTTCACCGCGTCGGGCGCCGCCGCGAGCGTGGTCACCCGGGCCTTCCCGGCCACCTTCGCACCGCCGAGGTCGATGGCCGTACGGGCCGCCGAGGACTGGGCGTTGACGACCTTGACGATCAGGTCGCCGGTCTTCCTGTCCTCGGTGACGACCTGCCGGAACGGCTCGGCGGGCTTGTCGTCGGCGAAGCTGCCCCACTCCTGCCCGTCGAGGTACAAGGTCACCTGCCGGCCCCGCACCTTGATGTCGACGTCGTAGGCGCGGCCGGTCTCCACCGACCCGGCCTTGGCGATCAGCGTGGACTTGCCGCCGGCCACGGCCTGCTCGACCGCGGTCTGGGTGTTGTTCCAGCCGCCGATGTTCCACCAGTAGTAGTCGCCGGTGCCCTTGACGCCGAAGGCGACGAGGAAGCCCTCCTTGCCGGACTTCTTGGTGGCCTTCACATGCAGGTCGTAGTCGTGCCAGTTGGTGTCACCGGCCTGGACCATGGTGTTCTCGGCGGTGTCGGAGGTCTCGACGTACTGCCCGTCCTGGATCTCCCAGCTGCCGCCGCCGGTGTGCGTCCACTGCGCGGCGTCACCGGAGAAGTCGTCGGAGAGCAGGGTGTTCCCGTCGGCGTCGGTGACCTTGACGTCGTCGTAGGCGGCGCTGGTGTTCCAGGTGGACAGGCCGACGGCGCCGGAGATCGGGGCGAGCAGCGACGGGGTACCGGTGGCCGTGGAGGGCACCACCCGGTCGCCGACGTTGTTCATGAACAGCTTCTGGACCTCGTAGTTCGCCGAGTCCCAGGAGGCGTGGTTGTTGAACCACACCAGGTCCGGGCGCCACTGGACGTAGTCCTCGTTGGCGAACAGCGGGGCGTAGGAGGCGAGTTTGACGACGTCCGCGTTGCGTTCGAGGCCGGTCATGTAGGCCGCCTCGGCGAGGCCGTTCTTGAAGGTGTTGCCGCCCGAGGCGTACTCGCCGACGAAGACCTTCGGGCCGCTGCGGTCGTAGGAGTCGTAACGGTCGTTGTTCTGCAGGAACCACTGCGGGCTGTTGTAGTAGTGCTCGTCGACCATGTCGACCTTGGCGTCCTTGTTGAGCTGCCAGGCCGTGTCGAAGGTCGTGCCGGAGTCGTCCGGGCCCGAGTTGGAGATGACCTGCATGTAGGGGTACTTCGCCTGGATCGCGGCCCGGAACCGCGTGAAGCGGGCGAAGAACTCGGTGGGCAGGTTCTCCTCGTTGCCGACCTCGATGTGGGTGAGGTGGAAGGGCTTGGGGTGGCCCATCCGCGCGCGCAGCCCGCCCCACTTCGACGTCACCGGGCCGTTGGCGAACTCGACGAGGTCGAGGGTGTCCTGGATGTGCCGCTTCAGCAGCGCGTCGTCGTCGACGGCCTTGTTCTGGCCGCAGCCGGTGACCAGGGCCGGGACGACGGGCAGCGGCATGGCGCCGATGTCCTCGGCGAGCCGGAAGTACTCGTAGTAGCCGAGGCCGTAACTCTGGTTGTAGCCCCAGAAGTTGGCGTTGGTGGCGCGGGTCTCGACCGGGCCGACGGTGTCCTTCCACTGGTACGACCGCTTGCGCTGGTAGCCGGAGGCCTCGCTGTAGTCCTGCATCGAGCCGGTGTTGACCAGGCAGCCGCCGGGGAAGCGGACGAAGCCCGGGTGCAGGGCGGCGATCTTCTCGGCGAGGTCCTTGCGCAGGCCGTTGGGCTCGTGCTTGTAGGTGTCGCGCGGGAAGAGGGAGACCATGTCGAGCGCGGCGGCGTCCGAACTGGCCACGGTGAGGCGGCCGGTGGAGCTGGTGCGGATCGCGGTGAAGGCCGCCCTGTACTGGGCCCAGCCGTTCTTCTTCACGGCCACCTGACGGGCGGTGGCGAGGGTGCCGCCGGAGTCGGCGAGGGCTACCGTGAGGGTCGTACCGGCCTCGGCGCGGGCCCAGACCGAGAAGTCGTACTTCTTGCCGTCCTCGATCCGGATGCCGGTGTTGTAGCCGGAGTTGGTGACGGACGAACCGGCGGCGAGGGCGAGGTAGTCGCGGTTGCGGTCGTTGAGGCGGCCGGAGTCGTCGACGACCTGGGCGGTGCCGGTGACCGTCCAGGCGGTCAGCGGGGTGTACGACTTGTTGTCGTCGGTCGTGTACTCGAAGGACCGGTTCTGGACCAGTTCCGCGTACAGACCGCCGTCGGCGGCGCGGTTGATGTCCTCGAAGAAGACGCCGTACATCGTCTTGTCGATCCTGGCGCCCCGGGTGGCCGGGTCGACGGTGATCGCGTAGTCGGTGGTGTCCTCGGCGTGGGCGGGGGCCGGTACCAGCCCGACGGCCAGCAGGAAAGCGCTTGCCCCAAGGCCGAGTCTCAGCCGGGTGCGGGTGGTGCGTGACATGGATACTCCGCGGCTCGTGAAGGAGTCGAACGAACTGAGGGGGTTGCTCATTCGGTGCATTCGAAATATCGGACAGCGGTCAGCACTTCGAACGGAAAGATAGGTACGGGGCATGAGCGCGTCAATGGGGCGGGCGTAGGGTCGGGGCATGCAGACCCTGCTGCCGTACCTGATCACGTTCGCCGGTTCCGGTACCGCGCCGGCCGCGTACCAGGAGGTCCGGCAGCAGGCCGAGCGCAAGATGGCGACCGGCGCTCCCCGACCGAAGAAGTGAGGACCGTGGACGACGGGTTCTGGCCGGTGCCGGATGTGCTGGCCCATCTCGGCGGGCGGTGGCGGGTCCGGCGGACCGTGCGGGACCTGGCGGGCGGGGACGAGGGACGCTTCGACGGCACCACGCTGTTCCGGCCGCTGCCGGACGGCGGACTGCTGCACGAGGAGTCGGGAACGTTCACCTGGCAGGGGGTGCCCCGGCCCGCCGAGCGAACGCTACGGTTCCTGCCCGGCGCCCGGCCGGGCACGGCGGACGTACGCTTCGCCGACGGACGCCCCTTCCACGACCTGGACCTGACCTCGGGACACCATGTCGCCGACCACCCCTGCGCGGCCGACCTCTACCGCGGCGAGTTCACCGTCCAGGACGCCGACCACTGGCGCACGGTGTGGCAGGTCGGCGGCCCGTCGAAGGACCTGCTCCTGACGACGGACTACGTACGCGACACCGACTGAATCCGACCCGGCGAATCCAACTGCGGCACGAAAGCGCCCCCGAAGGGGCGCGAGGAACTGCGCGACCAGCCACGACGTTGCCGCAGCCGACACACCACGCGCCACGGCAGAACGCCCACATGCACGAGCCCGGCGAATTCCAGTGCGACACGGGAACGCCCCCGAAGGGGCGCGGGGAACTGCGCGACCGGCCACGACGGCGCCGCAGCCGACACACCACGCGCCCCGGCGCACCCAGCGGAGCGGCTACGGGCGGGAGGAGTGCGCCGGTGACACGTCCAGGCGCAGGTTCCAGCGGCCGGCGAGGCCGGTGAGTGTGGTCGTCGAGAGGGGGCGCACGTCGATGTTCCAGTAGATCGAGGGCGGTGCCTTGAGGGCGTAGACCAGCGCCGCGCGGATCACCGAGGGTTCGGCGACCGCGACGATCCGGCCGCCGTCACCCACCGGGCGGGTGTCCAGCCAGCCGCCCACCCGGGAGATGAACGCGAGCAGCGACTCGCCGCCGTGCGGGGTGGCGCGCGGGTCGGCGAGCCAGGCGTCCACCAGGCCCGGCTCCCTGGCCATCGCCTCGCCCAGCGTCAGCCCGCGCCAGCGGCCCATGTCGCAGTCGCGCAGGGCGAGCTGGACCAGCGGGGCGTACCCCAGCGCGTCGCCGGTCGCGCGGCTGCGCGGAGTCGGCGAGCAGTAGCGCAGCTCGGCCGCCGCCAGGGGCAGCAGATCACCGGCGACCCGCTGCACCTCCTCCCAGCCCGCCTGGTCCAGCGGGCGGTCGTCCTCGAAGCGCTCCGCGAGCAGCGCCGAGCTGCGCGCGGCTGCGACGAACGTGACCCGAAGTGACATGCGGCGATGGTGTGACGCCCATGTGCGCAGGTCAAGGGCTGCCGGGCAGTGAGTCGTCCGAGGTGGACGAAACGTTACCCAGTGGTCAGGAGGTGTCCGACAAGTCGGCCGGAATGTCACGCGGGCGACTCGTAGTAGAGGGCCATCCACTGGTCCGGGTGTTCGAGCGGGGCAAATCCGAGCTTCCGGTAGACCCCGTGGGCGTCGTGGGTGGCCAGCAGGACGCGCCGTATGCCGGACGGCCGCAGGTGCTCGCGGATCGCTCCGACCATCGCCGTGCCGACGCCCTTGCCGCGCACCGACGGGTCGACGTACACGTCGGCGAGCCAGGCGAACAGCGCCCCGTCGGTGACCACGCGGGCGTAGGCCACCTGCTCGCCGGTGGCGGTGTCGTACACCCCGAAGTTGAGGGAGCCCGCCATCGCGCGCTCGTGCTGCTCGCG
Organism: Streptomyces sp. NPDC048288; assembly: GCF_043201555.1. Taxonomy (NCBI): domain Bacteria; kingdom Bacillati; phylum Actinomycetota; class Actinomycetes; order Kitasatosporales; family Streptomycetaceae; genus Streptomyces; species Streptomyces sp. NPDC048288. The sequence continues at coordinate 296,269 of NZ_JBICZD010000008.1, read as the reverse complement.
CGGGCGGCCGGTCGCCCAGTAGGCGTCGCCGGACAGCCAGCCGTGTACGCGCTCGACGTCCACGCGGTCCGTCTCGGCGGAGAATTCGTAGCCCCCGGGGAGGCTGGGTGCGTCGCTCATGCGGGGATCCTCGCCGGTACGGGAGGCCGGCGTCGATCGGATTTCATGATCCGGACCCCAGCACCTCGTCGCACGCGGCCCGCAGCCGTCGTACCCCTTCGGTGATCTCGCCGGCCCCCGCGACCGCCGCGAAGCTCAGGCGGACGTGGGCGGCCGGCGGTTCGGCGCTGAAGTACGGGCGGCCGGGGGTGATGGCGACGCCCGCGCGGAGGGCGGCGGCGGTGAAGACCGTGTCGTCGGTGCCGTCGGGCAGCCGCAGCCAGAGGTGGTAGCCGCCGGACGGGATGTGCGGGAGGGCGAGTTCGGGGAGGTGGTGGGCGAGGGCGCCGGTCATGGTGTCGCGGCGGGTCTTCAGCTCGGCCGAGAGACCGCGCAGGTGGCGGGGCCAGGCCGGGGAGCCGACGAGTTCGAGGGTCGCCTCCTGGAGCGGGCGGGGCACGAAGAAGGTGTCGACGATCTGGATGGCCCGCAGCCGCTCCAGGACCGGGCCGCGGGCGGCCAGGGCGCTCACCCTCAGGCTCGGCGAGGTGGCCTTGGTCAGCGAGCACACATGGACCACGACTCCGTCGGGGTCGTCGGCGGCGAGCGGGCGGGGCAGCGGGCCGGAGTCCGCGTGCACCAGCCGTCGTACGTAGTCGTCCTCGACGACGAACGCGCCGGCCGCGCGGGCGATGCGCAGCACCTCGGCGCGGCGGTCGGGGGCGAGGACGGCGCCGGTCGGGTTCTGGAAGAGGGGCTGGCAGACGAAGACCCGGGCGCCGGTGGCCCGCAGGGCGTCGGCGAGGAGGTCCGGCCGCACGCCGTCGGGGTCGACCGGGACCGGGACCGGGCGCAGCCCCGCGGCGCGGGCGATGGCGAGCATGCCGGGGTAGGTCGGGGACTCGACGAGGACCGGGGCGCCGGGCGGGGCGAGCGCGCGCAGGGCGGTGGCCAGGGCGGACTGGCCGCCGCCCGCGATCAGCACCTCGGCGGCGGTGACCGCCCCGCCGATCTCGCGGGCGAACCACTCGCGCAGCTCCGGCAGCCCGTCCAGCGGCGGTCGGCCCCAGGCGCCGGGGCGGCGGCCGGCTCTCGCCAGGGCCGCGGCCAGCGCCCGCTCGGGCTCCAGGGAGGCGTGCAGGTAGCCGCCGTTGAACTCCAGGACACCGGGCGGCGGGGCGGCCAGGCAGACGGTGACCCCGGACACGTCCACCGTGCGCGGGACCACGTCGAGGGCGCCGTCCGCGCTGAGCGCCACCTCCTGCCAGGAGGTGTCCCCGGCGGGTTCGGCCGCGGGGCGGGGCCGGGCCTTGAAGGCGCCGGCGCCGGGCCGGGTGACGACCAGTCCCTCGGCGACCAGCTGGGCCAGCGCCCGGGAGACCGTCACCGGGCTCACCCTGAACCGCTCGACGAGCACCCGGCTCGACGGGAGCTTTCCTCCTGTCGAGTAGCGGTCGAGGTCCCGCCGCAGCTGTTCCGCCAGTTCAAGGACACTGCTACGCTCTTGCATGAGAGCACAGAGTAGCGCTACTGACCCGACTGCGATAGCGGTCAGCACTCCCCCGGCCGCCGGGGCGCCCGCCCCCGCCGCCCACCGGCTAGGCACCCTGCAGGCCGCCCTCGGGGTCGTCGCCTTCTCCCTCACCTTCCCGGCCACCGCCTGGGGCCTGGAGGGCTTCGGGCCCTGGGCGCTGGTGGCGGTGCGCAGTGTGCTCGCGGCGGCCATGGCGGGCGGCTGCCTGCTGTTTCTCCGGGTACGGCTGCCCGAGCGCCGGCACTGGGCGGGGCTCGCCGTCGTGGCGGCCGGGGTGGTGCTCGGCTTCCCGATGCTGACCACGCTCGCCCTGGAGACCTCCACCACCTCGCACGCGGCCGTGGTGGTGGGCCTGCTCCCGCTGACCACCGCCCTCTTCTCCGCGCTGCGCATGGGCATCCGCCCCTCCCGCACCTTCTGGGCGGCGGCGCTGGCGGGGGCGGCGGCCGTGCTGGCGTTCACGGTCGCCCAGAGCGGCGGGGCCCTGACCACCGCCGACGCCTATCTCTTCGCGGCCCTCGTGGTGTGCGCGGCCGGGTACACCGAGGGCGGCCGGCTGGCCCGGATCATGCCGGGCTGGCAGGTCATCGGCTGGGCGCTGGTGCTCTGCCTGCCGCTCACCGTGCCGGCCGCCGTGCTCGCGCTGTCGTACGAACCGGTCGTCTGGAACGCGCACGGTGTGCTCGGTGTGCTGTGGGTGGCGGCGGGTTCGCAGTTCCTCGGGCTGGTGGTCTGGTACCGGGGCATGGCGGCCGTCGGCATTCCGAAGGCCAGCCAGTTGCAGTTGGCCCAGCCGCTGCTCACACTGGTGTGGTCGGTGCTGCTGCTGGGCGAGCACCTCTCCGCGGCCGCTCCACTCACGGCCGCCGCCGTGCTCGTGTGCATCGCCGTCACCCAACGATCGCGATCGTGAGGAGGCCCTGGAGATGCGTGCATCCGAGGGCGACCAGCTTGTCCAGCACGGCAGGGTGGTCGGTCAGCACGACCATGTCTCGACCATCGTCAAGGTGCTGGGACCGGAGGGCACCCCGCCCTACCGGGTCCGCTTCGAGGACGGCCACGAGGCCATCATGTCCCCCGGCCCCGACTGCCAGGTCAGGCACCGGGAGACCCATCCGCAACGTTAGGCCGCGGTACCGAGGTCGCCGGCCGCGCGCAGGTCAGCCCGGCGGGAGCGCCGGCTGCGGGTAGTGGTCGGCGACCACCCGCGACATGGCCCCGATCGGGTCGGCGACGACGTCCTTGGCCGCGAAGTACACATGTCCGCCGACCTGCGGGTACTGCCCGGCCAGGGTCAGGTGCCGGGACAGCTCGGCCGGGTCCTGCCAGGCGGGGGCGGCGCCCGCCGCCCCCGCCTGGTACAGCGCCTCGCCGATGTAGAGCCGCGTCCCGCTCCCCTCGGCCACGCCCGCCCACCAGTCGACCACCTTGGCGTAGTCGGCGGCGGAGTTGCCGATCTGCCAGTACACCTGCGGGACGATGTAGTCGATCCAGTTCTTCTGGACCCACTTGCGGGTGTCCGCGTAGAGGTCGTCGTACGTCTCGACGCCCGCCCTGGTGTCCGAGCCCCGGGAGTCGGTGGTGGCGTTGCGCCACACCGCGAACGGGCTGATCCCGAACCGGGTGCCGGGCCGCAGCTCCTTGATCCCGGCCGCGATCTCGGTCACCAGCTTGTCGATGTTGTCCCGGCGCCAGGCCGCCCGCGAGGAGAAGTCGCCGCCGTGGGCGTCGTAGGCGGCGTCGTCGTCGAAGGTCTGGCCGGCCACCGGGTAGGGGTAGAAGTAGTCGTCGAAGTGGACGGCGTCCACGGGGTACTTGGTGACCGCGTCCAGGATCGCCTGCTCCACGAAGGTGCGGACGGCCGGGATGCCCGGGTTGTAGTAGAGCTTGCCGCCGTACGGCACCACCCAGTCCGGGTGCTTGCGGGCCGGGTGCGAGGAGACCAGCTTGCCCGGGTCGGTGTTGTTGGCGATCCGGTACGGGTTGAACCAGGCGTGCAGCTGCAGGCCGCGGGCGTGGGCCTCCTCGACGGCGACGCCGAGCGGGTCCCAGCCGGGGTTCTTGCCCTGGGTGCCGGTGAGGTACTGGGACCAGGGCTCGTACGGCGAGGGCCAGAAGGCGTCGGCGGTCGGCCGTACCTGGAACATCACCGCGTTGAGCCGGTAGTGGACGGCCTTGTCGAGGAGGGCGGTCAGCTCCTTGCGCTGGTCGGACGCCGAGAGCCCGGTGCGGGAGGGCCAGTCGCGGTTGGAGACGGTCGCCAGCCACATGCCCCGCATCTCGGTGGCCGCCCGACGCGGCCGGCCCGGCCGGTGCGGCCGGCCCGGCCGGTGCGGCCGTCCGGCGGGGGCCGCCGATCCCGGGGCGGCCATCGTCAGCGTGGACAGCGCCGCCAGCGCGAACGCCCTGCGAGACACTCCTGCCATCGTGAGACCCTCTCACTCTCCGGACCCGTGCGATCACGGATCGCCTCCGCGCCACAGGATGCCCCCACCCGGACGATCGATCATCGATACTTACGGGTAACGTGCACGAACGGAGCACGAACGGAAGCAGGCACCGGATCCGGAGGTCCTGCCGGCCGCCCGTAGATCAGCGAAGGGGACGATGTGACCGACATCGAGAAGGTCGGAGTCGTGGGCTGCGGCCAGATGGGAGCGGGCATCGCCGAGGTCGCCGCCCGTGCCGGTCTGGACGTGAGGGTCGCCGAGACCACCGGCGAGGCCCTGGAGATCGGCCGGACCCGGCTGCTCAACTCCCTGGCCAAGGCCGCCGAGCGCGGCAAGATCAGCGAGGAGGAGCGGGACACCGCGCTGGCCCGGCTGAGCTTCACCACGGACCTCGGCGAGTTCGCCGACCGCGACCTGGTGATCGAGGCCGTCGTCGAGAACGAGCAGGTGAAGACGGAGATCTTCCAGGTGCTCGACCAGGTGGTGACCCGCCCGGACGCGATCCTGGCCTCCAACACCTCCTCGATCCCGCTGGTCAAGCTGGCGGTCGCCACCTCCCGCCCCGATCACGTGATCGGCATCCACTTCTTCAACCCGGCCCCGGTGCAGAAGCTGGTCGAGCTGATCCCGGCGCTCACCACCTCCGAGGGCACGATCAGCCGCGCCCAGGTCTTCGCCGAGAAGGTGCTCGGCAAGCACGCGATCCGCGCCCAGGACCGCTCCGGCTTCGTGGTCAACGCGCTGCTGGTGCCCTACCTGCTCTCGTCCATCCGGATGTTCGAGTCCGGCATCGCGAGCCGCGAGGACATCGACAACGGCATGGAGCTGGGCTGCGCGCACCCGATGGGCCCGCTGAAGCTGTCCGACCTGATCGGCCTGGACACCGTCGTGTCCATCGCGAACAGCATGTACGCCGAGTTCAAGGAGCCGCTGTACGCCGCTCCCCCGCTGCTCCAGCGCATGGTCGAGGCGGGCCGGCTGGGCCGGAAGACCGGCTCGGGCTTCTACACCTACGGCTGATCACCCCCGGTTGGTCACAGGGAGCGATGCTCCACGGACCCGGCACCGCCTTCGGTGCCGGGCCCGTGTGTTTCACACACCGTGTGCGCACCGGGCTCGCATATGCCCTTCGCACACTCTCCCCACGCGCTCACCAGGCGAGTTCACTCTTCATGCGCATGCAAGGGATGCGGAACTACCCATTCGACTACGCAAAGGAGCGGACCCGTGGCCACCGAACCAGAGCATCCCGTGGTCCAAGGAGAACTCGCAGAGTTACGTCGTCGCCTCGATGTGGCCTACGCACAGGTCGAGGGAGGGCTGAACCTCCTGAGCCACCGCACCAAGGAGACGGCCAAGGAACTGGACGACCTGAACACCCGTCTCGCCTCGCTGGAACACGCCCGCTGGCCCCTGCCCTCGATCGCCGCGCTCACCGCACTGGGCGCCCTCGTCGTCACCGTCTGGCAGACGCTGGCCCACTAGTCTTCGCTGAGCCTCATGTGGTGCAGCAGGAGTAACGCGGCCGCCATGTTGGCGGCCGGGACCTCCCCGCGGGCGATCATGTCCGGGACGAGCTTGAGCGGAACCCACTCCCGGCGGTCCGACTCGAAGTCGTCCACGGGGTGTCCGACGTACTCACCCTCGTCGGACCAGTAGATGTGGTGCCGGGCGTCGGTGAGGCCGTTGGACGGCTCCACGGTCATCAGATGGTGCAGGGTTCCCGGCCGCCAGCCGGTCTCCTCCTCCAGTTCCCTGGCGGCCGCGACGGCGATGTCCTCGCCGTCCTCGACGACTCCCGCCGCGAGTTCCCAGCCCCAGCTGTCGGTGATGAAACGGTGGCGCCACAGGAGGAGGACCTCGCCCGCCTCGTTGACCACCGTCGCCACGGCCACCGGCCGCAGCCGTATCAGGAAGTGGTCGAGGTGCCGGCCGTCCGGCAGCTCGACATCCGCGAGATTGACGCTGAACCAGCGGTTTTCATACACAGTTTGTTCGTTCTGTTTCGTCCACTGCACGGTTCTGCCACCTTCCGCCGAGTAAGTGGCAATATCGCAGCAGGGACTTCTCAGGCCTACTGTGCCTCTACAGCGGTACGCGCAGCGCCCCGTCGATGAGTTCGGCGGCTTCGGCGGTTCCGGCCGAGCCGCTGCGCACCAGGTGCTCGCGTACCGCGCGGAGTCTGTCACGCAGGCGCTGGGACTCCATTCCGCGGGCCTGTTCGGCCATCTGCACGGCCGTGGCCACGGCGTTGTCGGCGTTCCCCTGACGCAGTTCGATGGTGCTGAGCATGGCGAGCCGGTGCACCCGCCCCCGGTCGTGCGCCGGGTTGTCGACGGCGGCCGCGGCGTGCTCCCGGGCGGCGGCGAGCTCGCCGAGGCTGAGCAGCGCCTCGGCCACCTGCACGTTGACCAGCCCCGGCTGGACATAGCCGGTCTCGTCGGGTTCGTAGCCCCGCCGGATGCGTTCGGCGGCCGACTCCGCCCGCCGGATGCAGGACAGCGCGCTCGTGCTGTCGCCTAGGTGGGCGTACGCCTTGGCCTGCATCGCGTAGAGGTCGGAGGCGAGGGCGGGGGTGATGTGCTTGCCCGCGGCGCGCAGCGCGGCCTCGGCGAAGGCCACGGCCTGCCGGAACTCCCGCATGAACAGCGCCTGGTTGACCAGGAGCGCGATGACGTAGGCGCCGAGTCCCCGGTCCCCGCTGGCCTTTGACAGCCGGAGCGCCTGGTGGAAGTAGCGCTGGGCGAGGCCGTGGGCGTCGGAGTCGTACGCGCAGATGCCGGCGATCGCCACCAGCCCGCCGGTGGCCCGGTGCAGTTGACGGCCCGTGGCGTCCGTGTAGCTGCCGCGCAGCAGCGGGGCCGCCTCGGCGTTCAGGAAGCCGACGATCCGGGTGCGGGTCGCCATGCCGCCGGCCTTGCGGTACATCTGCTCGTAGTGGGCCCGGGCGGAGCGCAGCATCTCCAGGTCGGCCGCGGTGACCCGGTGCCGCCCGCCCCGCGAGACGTCCACGTCCTCCGGGGGGTTCTCCCACTCCCACACCGGCATCACGGCGGGGGTGCCGGTGACGGCGGGGGCGCCCAGTATGTGCGGGCGCTGCTGTTCGTCGGACCGCCACAGGGCGGTGGCCCGTTCGACGAAGCCGGAGAGCGAGGTCGCGTGCGGCACGCTGGGCTCGCCGGGCACGCCGAGGCCGATGTCGTCGAGGGTGACCGGCCGGTGCAGCCGGGCGGCGAGCACCTCGCAGATCAGGTCCGGCACCTGGCCCCTGGGCCGCTGCCCCTTCAACCACCGAGCCACGGCGGTGTGTTCGTAACGGAGCGCGAGTCCACGGGCCCGGCCCGCCTGGTTGACATGGGCGGCGAGACCGGCGTGCGAGACTCCCGCCTCGTCCAGGATCGCGTCGAGCAGAGAGTTGGGCTGCATGGATGCCCCCCGAGTGGCCTGTGCCGTCAGCGTAGTGCGGGTGCGTTCACACGGGGTGTGAACGGAGTGCGCGCATCCGTAGCGTGCGCGCACTGTTGCGGAGAGTGTCGTACCGGTTGACTTAATTGCCTCGCAAGAGGCCGGCTGGGCCACCGGCTCCCCCTCGTACAGTGCGGTGGCCTGGCTGGCGGCTCAGCGGTGGTTCGTCGGCTGGGGGTGCGTGGGGGTCGGTCGCGCAGTGCCCCGCGCCCCCAAGCAGGCGTGTTGGTGCGCGCGTTCGTTGCGTAGTACCAGGAGGGCGATGTCGTCGGTGGGGCGGCCCGCCGTGTGCTGGAGCAGGGCGGTGAAGACCGTGCGGAGGATGGCCTGGGGGGAGACCAGGTGGCTTCGCACCGCTTCCGTCAGGGCTTCCGGCAAGGAGAAGAAGCGGCCTCGGGCGTCTCTCGCGTCCTCCGCGCCGTCCGTGTACAGGACCAGGGACTCGTCGGCGAGCAGATGACCGCAGGGCGTGGCAGCCAGGTCCGTCGGCAGTGGGAAGGGCCCGAGCGGCGGAAGCGGATCGGCCCGCGACAGGGGCTCGACGCGAGCACCGCTCAGCAGGTACGGCCACGGATGGCCGCAGTTGATCGCCCGCAGCTCCCCGTCTCCCGCGATCTCCAGCAGCAGGAGGGTCACGAACTCCTCGGCGACCGGGGTGTCGGGGTCCTGGCCGCTGGGCGGGTGCTCGGCTCTGGCGCGTTCGCGCAGGTGGCGGGCGAGGGCGCGGTCCAGTCGGCCGAGTACCCGGCCGAGTTCGGGCTCGTCGTGGGCGGCCTCACGGAAGCTGCCGAGGACGGCGGCGACCGTGCCGATGGCGGAGAGGCCGTGGCCGCGTACGTCGCCCATCACGACCCGTACGCCGTGTTCGGTGGCGACGGCCTCGTAGAGGTCGCCGCCGATGGTCGCGCCCCGGTCGGCGGAGAGCTGGGCGGCGGCGATGTTCAGCCCGGCCAGCCGGGGCGGCAGCGGCCGCAGCAGCACGCTCTGCGCGGCGCCGGCGACCTTGCGGATCTGCCGCAGCTCCCTGAGCAGGGTGCGGCGGACATGGAGTATGAGACCGGTACCGACCGCGAAGAACACGGCGCTGGTGACGATGCGCGCGCCGAGCCCGGTCTGCTCGGCCAGCGGGCATCCGAATTTGTACGACACGGCGACGGCGCCCCAGACCGTGGGCAACCCCAGGGTCTGTACGAGGCGCGAGGGCCGAGAACTGGTCCGGGGCCGCCTCCTGGAGGGAACCCCAGCCTTGATGCGGATCATGCCGATGGCCCCCATGTAGGCCCTGACAGAACAGACGGACCGACCCCGAAAGGCCGGTCCGATTCTGTCGACGGCATGCCCCGAAAGGGCCATGTCCCGGATGGATCTCACCCAAATGAGTGACCACCAACGAGACACCCGCATTTATGCAGGTAGCAGTACTTGTAAGCACCCGTCACCGCCGCGCCCCGTCAGGGGCGCGGGGCTGTGCCGATATGCGGCTGCCGCCGCGTGGGCGCGACCAGCCACACACCACCCGCAGCCGGCCGACAACAGTCCCCCCTCACGGCACTCAGCCGCGCAGCACCGCTCCCGTACGCTCCCCGGCCAGGGCGACCGCCGCGTCCCGCGCCGCCGACGCCTCGTCGACCGTCAGCGTCCGGTCGGCCGCCCGGAACCGCAGCGCGTACGCCAGCGACTTCTTCCCGTCGCCCAGCTGCGCGGCGTTCTCGTACACGTCGAACAGCCGGATGGCCTCCAGGAGTTCACCCGCGCCCTCGCGCAGCGCGGCCTCGACCTCCGCCGCCGGCACCGGCTTGTCGACCACGAGGGCGACATCCTGCGTGGCCACCGGGAACGTGGAGATGCTCGGCGCCTGGGGCGTGCCGTCGCCGGCCTGCTCCAGGGCGTCCAGGTCCAGCTCCATCGCACAGCTGCGCGCGGGCAGCCCCAGCGCCTTGACGACGCGCGGGTGCAGCTCACCGGCGTGGCCCACGACCCGCTCCACGCCGTCGGCGAGGACCGCCAGTTCGGCGCACCGGCCGGGGTGCCACGGCCCGTACTGGCCGGAGCGCACGATCAGCTCGGCACCGGTCTCGGCGGCGACGGTCCGCGCGGCCTGGACCGCGTCGGCCCAGTCGGCCGGACGGTCCTTGCCCCACCAGCCGGCCTGCTCGCGGGCGCCCGCGAGGACGACGGCGACGTGGCGCGGCTGCTCGGGCAGCACGGCGTCGAGCGCGGCGAGTTCCTCGTCGGTCGGGCGGCGGTCGACGGGCAGGTGCCCGGCGATGCCCTGCTCCTCGCGCGGGAGCGGGAGGAAGACCAGGCCGGTCTCGAACAGCGCCAGGTCGTGCGCACCGCGCCCGCCGTTGCGCCGGAGCGCGCCGAGCAGACCCGGCAGCAGCGACGTACGGAGGGCGGGCTCCTCGTCGTTGAGCGGGTTCGTCAGCTTGACGACACGGCGGGCCGGGTCGTCGGCGGCCAGGCCCAGCTGGTCGAGGACGCCCTCGCCGATGAACGGGTAGTTCGGCGCCTCGACGTACCCCGCCCCGGCCAGCGCGCGGCCCACCCGGCGGTGCAGGCGCTGACGGTGGGTCAGGCCACGGCCGGCCGGCGGCTTGGGCAGCGTGGAGGGCAGGTTCTCGTAGCCCTCCAGCCGGATGACCTCTTCGGCCAGGTCGTTCTGTTCGAGGAGGTCGGGCCGCCAGGACGGGACGGTGACGATCAGCTCGTCCTGCCCGTAGACGTCGCAGCCGACCTCCTGGAGGCGGCGGACGACGGTCTCGCGGCCGTACTCGACACCCGCGACCTTGTCGGGGTGGTCCGCCGCGACCGTGATGGTGTGCGGCGCGGACGGCGCGATGACCTCGGTGACGCCGGCCTCGGCGGTGCCGCCGGCGAGCAGCACCAGCAGGTCGACGGTGCGCTGCGCGGCGGCGGCCGCGGCCTGCGGGTCGACGCCCCGCTCGAAGCGCCGGGACGCCTCGGAGGACAGCTTGTGGCGGCGGGCGGTGCGCGCGATGGCGACGGCGTCGAAGTGGGCCGCCTCGATGACCACGTCGGTCGTGGCGTTCTCCCCGTTCTCGCCGGCATCGTGGTCCGCGATCTCGGTGTTGGCGCCGCCCATGACGCCCGCGAGGCCGATGGGGCCGCGGTCGTCGGTGATGACCAGGTCCTCGGCGTGCAGCTTCCGCTCCACGCCGTCGAGGGTGACGATCTTCTCGCCCTCGGCCGCGCGGCGGACGCCGACGGTGCCCTGGACCAGGGTGCGGTCGTAGGCGTGCAGCGGCTGGCCGAGCTCCATCATCACGTAGTTGGTGACGTCGACGGCGAGGGAGATCGGGCGCATGCCGACCTTCTGCAGGCGGCGCTGCAGCCAGATCGGGGAACGGGCCTCGGGGCTCAGGCCGATGACAGTGCGCGCGGTGAAACGGTCGCAGCCGAACGGGTCGGAGACCTTGACCGGGTAGCCGAAGGCGTTCGGTCCCGGCACGTCGAGGAGCGCCGGGTCGCGCAGCGGCAGGCCGTACGCGATGGCGGTCTCGCGGGCGACACCGCGGATGGACAGGCAGTCGCCGCGGTTGGCGGTGACGGCGATGTCCAGGACCTCGTCGACCAGTTCGAGGAGCTCGATGGCGTCCTTGCCGACCTCGGTCTCCGGCGGCAGCACGATGATGCCGTGGGTGCCGTCGTCGCCCATGCCCAGCTCGCCGCTGGAGCAGATCATGCCGTGGGAGGTCTTGCCGTACGTCTTGCGGGCGCTGATCGAGAACCCGCCCGGGAGCACGGCTCCGGGCAGGACCACGACGACCTTGTCGCCGACGGCGAAGTTGCGGGCGCCGCAGACGATCTCCTGGGGCTCGCCCGTGCCGTTCGCCGTGCCGACGTCGACCGTACAGAAGCGGATCGGCTTCTTGAAGCCCTCCAGCTCCTCGATGGTCAGCACCCGGCCGACGACCAGGGGGCCCTTGAGGCCGTCGCCGAGCTGCTCGACGGTCTCCACCTCAAGACCTGCCGAGATGAGCTTGGCCTGGACGTCACGGCCGGTCCGAGTCGCCGGAAGGTCGACGTACTCCCGCAGCCAAGAAAGCGGGACCCGCATCAGATCTCCATCCCGAACGGCCGGGTGAACCGGACGTCACCCTCGACCATGTCTCGCATGTCCTCGACGTTGTGGCGGAACATCAGCATCCGCTCGATGCCGAACCCGAAGGCGAAGCCGCTGTACTTGTCCGGGTCGACGCCGCAGGCGGTGAGCACCCGAGGGTTGACCATGCCGCAGCCGCCCAGCTCGATCCAGCCCTCGGAGGAGCAGGTACGGCAGGGGCGGTCGGGGTTGCCGACGGACTCGCCCTTGCAGACGTAGCAGAGCATGTCCATCTCGGCGGACGGCTCGGTGAAGGGGAAGAAGTTCGGCCGCAGCCGGGTCTTCATGCCCTCGCCGAACAGCGCCTGGACCATGTGGTCCAGGGTGCCCTTGAGGTCAGACATGGTCAGGCCCTCGTCGACGGCGAGCAGCTCGACCTGGTGGAAGACCGGGGTGTGGGTGGCGTCCAGCTCGTCGGTGCGGTAGACGCGGCCCGGGCAGATCACGTAGACCGGCAGCTCGCGGTCGAGCAGCGAGCGGATCTGCACCGGCGAGGTGTGGGTGCGCAGCACGACACCGGACTCGGTGCCGCCCTCGGGCCCCTGCACGAAGAAGGTGTCCGCCTCACCGCGCGCCGGGTGGTCCGGGCCGATGTTGAGGGCGTCGAAGTTGAACCACTCGGCCTCGACCTGCGGGCCCTCGGCGACCTCGTAGCCCATGGCCACGAAGACGTCCTCGATGCGCTCCGAGAGCGTGGTCAGCGGGTGGCGGGCGCCGGCCGGGACACGGTCGTACGGCAGCGTGACGTCCACCGCCTCCTCGACCAGCACCCGGACGTCCCGCTCGGCCTCCAGCTCCTCCTGGCGGCCGGCGAGGGCCTTGTTCACCGCGCCGCGGGCCTGGCCGACCAGCTTGCCGGCGGCCGCCTTGGCGTGCGGGGGCAGCGCGCCGATCTCGCGGTTGGCGAGGGCCAGCGGGGAGGTGCCGCCGGTGTGGGCGACCTTGGCCTCCTGGAGCGCGTCGAGGGAGTCCGCGGCGGCGAAGGCGGCGAGCGCCTCGTCCCGCATGCGCTCGATCTCTTCCGGTTTCAAGGCCTCGACCTCTACAGGGTCGTACGACTTATTCGGTGCCGACATCTCTTCCCGTGCTTCCGATTGGCTGGCGGATGGTCCCCGAGACCGTTGATGGGCCGTGAGAAGGACACAAAGGTGCCAAAGGCCGAGTCTAACGGGGTGGAGGAATACGAATGCGCCCGCGGGCCGCTCGGCAGATCTCAGACGAGATACGCCGGCGTGCTCACGGGCAAGGTAAATCGGAACTCGGCGCCGCCGCCGGGGGCGCGTCCGACGGTGATGGTGCCGCCGTGGGCCTCGACGATGCCCTTGACGATGTACAGCCCGAGGCCGGTGCCACCGCGCTTGCTGCCCCGCCAGAAGCGGGTGAAGACGCGGTTCATGGACTCCTCCGGGATGCCGGGCCCCTCGTCGCTCACCGTGACCGACGTGCCGGCTTCCTCGCCTTCGCGCGGGGACGCCGTGGCCGTGATGTCGATCGTGACAGTTCCCTCGCCGTGCCGCACGGCATTTTCGATGAGGTTGCTGAGGACCTGGTCGACCTTGTCGGGGTCGGCCCAGAGCGCGGGCAGCGGCTGCTCGATCCGGAGCAGGAAGCGGTCGGCGGGCTGCCCGGCGGCGACGTACGCCTGGATGTGCCGTCCGACGGCCGCGCCTATGTCCACGGGCTGCCGCCGCACCTCCAGCCGCCCGCTGTCGATCCGCGAGATGTCCAGCAGCTCGGCGATGAGCCGGGTGACCCGGTCGGCGTCCGCGTCGACCGTCTCCAGCATCAGCCGCTTCTGGTCGTCGGTGAACCGTTCCCATTTGGCGAGCAGGGTGGCCGTGAACCCCTTGACGGAGGTCAGCGGCGAGCGCAGCTCATGGGCGACGGTGGCGATCAGCTCGGCGTGGCTGCGTTCGGTACGGCGCCGGGCCTCGGTGTCCCGCAGCGATACGACGACGCGGCGCACCGGGCCGGTGGGCTCGGCGCGCACATACCGCGCCGACACCAGCACCTCCCGGCCGCCGGGCAGCAGCAGGTTCCGCTCGGGCTGGCCGACCCGGATGGCGAGGCCGCCGTAGGGGTCGGTGAGCTGCCACCAGCGCCTGCCCTCCAGATCCTCTAAAGGGAGGGCCTTCTCCAGGCGCTGCCCGAGGGCGTCGGCGGGGGCGGTCGCGGTGATGCGGGCGGCGGCGGCGTTGAAGCAGACGACGAGACCCTGTTCGTCGGCGACCACGAGGCCGTCGGGCAGTTCGTCGGGGTCGATGCCGAGCCCGGTGAGGTCGCCGTGCCGGGGTGCGGGCACGCGGCCGGTGCCGCGGCCCCCCGGCGCGTTGCTGGTGCCGACACTCATACCCCGCACTCCACCTCTCAGACGGCGCAGCAGGCCCCCGAGCTGGTCACCCTACTAGCTCTCGGTGACGGAACGGCCCCCTCCGGAGGCGCGCTGTGCACGGGCCGATGCGTAGAGACATACGGCGGCGGCGGTGGCGAGGTTCAGGCTCTCGGCCTTCCCGTGGATCGGGACGCGCACGACGGCGTCCGCCAGCGCGCGGGTCTCCTCCGGAAGCCCCCAGGCCTCGTTGCCGAACACCCAGGCGGTGGGCCCGCCCATGGTCCCCTTGTCCAGCTCGTCGTCGAGGTCGTCGGTCCCGGCCCCGTCGGCGGCCAGGATCCGCACGCCGGCACCCTTGAGCCCGGCCACGGCCTCCTCGACGGGGACACCGACGGCGACGGGCAGGTGGAAGTGCGAGCCGACGGAGGCCCGGACCGCCTTCGGGTTGTACAGGTCCACGGAGGCGTCGGTCAGTACGACCGCCTCCGCGCCGGCGGCGTCGGCGCACCGCAGCACGGTCCCGGCGTTGCCGGGGTCGCGCACGTTGGCGAGTACGGCGACCAGCCTGGGCCGGGCGGCGAGGATCTCCTCGAACGGCGTGTCCAGGAACCGGCAGACCCCGACGAGCCCCTGGGGCGTCACGGTGGTCGAGATGTCGGCGATGACGTCCTCGGACGCGAGGTGGATCCGGGCACCGACCGCCCTGGCCGCTCCGATGATGTCGGCATACCGCTCCGCGGCTTCGACGGTCGCGAACAGCTCGACGAGCGTCGGCCCGTCACCGACCCGATGCCCGGCGGCCTCCCGTACGGCCTGCGGCCCCTCGGCGAGAAACAGCCGCTCCTTCCCCCGGAAGTTCCGCCGCTCCAGCCGCCTGGCGGCGGAGACACGCGCGGACCGGGGAGAGATCAGCTCGGGGGTGGGCATCGTGTCGGTCACTTTCAAGGAAACGCGGCGAAAGCGCGCCCCAAAGGGGCGCGGGGAACTGCGCGACCAGCCCCCACAAGCCCGCAGCCGAACGACTGCCGTGGGCCAACAACAGGACCCGCAAGCCATTCAGCCTGCGGGTCCTCAAGTCACGTCGGCCGAAGCCAGCGCAGCGTCACGCCGCCTTGGGGGCGTTGACGTCCGCCGGCAGCGCCTTCTGCGCCACCTCGACGAGCGCGGCGAAGGCGCCGGCGTCGTTGACGGCCAGCTCGGCCAGGATCTTGCGGTCGACCTCGACGTTCGCGGCCTTCAGACCCTGGATGAAGCGGTTGTAGGTGATGCCGTTGGCGCGGGCAGCGGCGTTGATGCGCTGGATCCACAGCTGACGGAAGTCGCCCTTGCGCTTCTTGCGGTCGTTGTAGTTGTAGACCAGCGAGTGGGTGACCTGCTCCTTGGCCTTGCGGTACAGGCGCGAACGCTGACCGCGGTAGCCGGAGGCCGCCTCGAGGATCGCCCGGCGCTTCTTGTGGGCGTTGACTGCCCGCTTGACGCGTGCCACTTGTTTAACTCCTTGTAGCGGGGCCGCGGTTGGACTCACGCGGCCCGGAAACGACTGGGTCCCGGTTGTACTGACTCAGGGCGCGGCGAGGCGCCCTCGTGTCACTTGCCGAGAAGCTTCTTGATCTTCGCGGCGTCACCCGGGGCCATCTCGGCGTTGCCGGTCAGGCGGCGCGTCACGCGGGACGACTTGTGCTCGAGCAGGTGGCGCTTGCCGGCGCGCTCACGGAGCACCTTGCCGGAGCCGGTGACCTTGAAGCGCTTGCTGGCACCGCTGTGCGTCTTGTTCTTCGGCATAGCGCCGTTATCTCCTCGTCGATGGCGCTCCGGTGCCCGGTCGTGAAACCGGGCACGGTGGAACGTCGCTCTTGTATCGGGTACATCCTGGGACTCTCGCCCCTGGGTGCTGACCTGGGGCGGTTCACCCCGGGATCACGCCTCGGCATGCTCCTCGGCGGGCGCCTCGATCTCGGCCTCGGAATCGGCCTCGATCTCGGCGGCGTTCTGCGAGCGACCGGGGTTGGCCTTCGCGTCCGCCTTGCGGGCTTCCTGCGCCTGCCGGGCCTCGGCCATCGCCTCGGTCTTCTTCTTGTGCGGACCGAGAACCATGATCATGTTCCGGCCGTCCTGCTTCGGGTTCGACTCCACGAAACCGAGGTCCTGGACGTCCTCCGCGAGACGCTGCAGCAGTCGGTAGCCCAGCTCGGGCCGGGACTGCTCGCGACCACGGAACATGATCGTGATCTTGACCTTGTCGCCCTGCTTGAGGAACCGGACGACGTGACCCTTCTTGGTGTCATAGTCGTGCGGGTCGATCTTCGGCCGGAGCTTCATTTCCTTGATGACCGTGTGCGCCTGGTTCTTGCGCGCCTCACGGGCCTTCATGGCCGACTCGTACTTGAACTTGCCGTAGTCCATGAGCTTGCAGACCGGCGGACGTGCGCTCGCCGCCACCTCGACCAGGTCGAGGTCGTACTCCTGGGCAAGCTCCAGCGCCTTGGCAAGCGGAACAATC
Source organism: Streptomyces sp. NPDC048288 (assembly GCF_043201555.1). NCBI lineage: Bacteria > Bacillati > Actinomycetota > Actinomycetes > Kitasatosporales > Streptomycetaceae > Streptomyces > Streptomyces sp. NPDC048288. The sequence continues at coordinate 279,763 of NZ_JBICZD010000008.1, read as the reverse complement.
CCGACCTGCTCGCCGCTGGGACCGACTAGTCGCACCTCGGGAACGCGAATCCGGTCGTTGATGCGGGGCTCGGTGCTGATGGATCCTCCTCGGTAGCACCACACGACGGTCTGGCGGACAGCCGCGTAACGTCTGTTTCGTAAGACCTAACCGCACCGAAGCAGAAAAAATGCCCCGGACGATCACAGGCGGGACTCCTCGAACTACCGGAGACACCGCCGCGAGGATCGCGGGGCGCACTATCGGACGGAGCGCCGTCGCCAGGAATGCGGCGAAGCGACCGTCTGACCGGTGACCCGCCGCCCGTGGGGCGGTCAGGTGGGAGTTCGAAGCCTCCACTTGTGGGCCGGTTCAGCTAGCCGCGAGGCATACCTGTCCGGCCGGTCGTCACACAAGGTTAGCAGCAAAGCGGACAGAGGGCTAATTGGGGCGAGGCGGGCCCCGGTCGGCGCCCCGCACGGGTGCGCCTATCGTGTGGGGCATGAGTGAGACGCCCCTTCCCGGCCCCGATGACGCCGAGCAGCCCGACTTCGACGAGATGACCCGCGACATCGCCGAGGTCCCCGCGGTCGAGGTGATCGTGACGGTCGCCGTCAACCTGATGAGCGCCGCGGCCGTGAAGCTCGGTCTGGCCCCACAAGAAGGGGAGGGCGACAAGTACAAGGACCTGGACGAGGCCCGCAAGCTGGTCACCGCCCTCGCCGGGCTGCTCGACGCGTCCGCGACCGAGATCAGCTCCTTCCACGCGGCCCCGCTGCGCGACGGCCTGAAGTCGCTCCAGCTGGCCTTCCGCGAGGCCTCGATCGTCCCCGACGAGCCGGGCCAGGGCCCCGGTGAGAAGTACACCGGCCCGGTCTACGGGTAGTAAATCTACTAGGCGTCACGTACGTACAAGGGCTCGCCCGGAGGCGTGGTCCCGGTCGGCAGCAGCGCCAGGTCGAGACCGCCCACCAGGCGGGCCCTCAGCGTCTCGTCGGCGGCGAGCCGTGCGGCGACGGCGCGGGCGGTCTCGGCGGGCGCCGCGGCCGGGTCGAGGACCAGGGCGAGCGTGCCGTCGGCCGGCCCCGGCCCGAGGTGGGCGCGCAGCACGCCGGACTCGGCGGCCACGGCGGCCCGGACGGCCTCGGTCACCGCCGGGTCGGCCAGCGGGTCGGCCGTCGTACGCCCCTCGGCGAGGGCCCGCAGCGCGGCCCCCGTCAGCTCGAACGGCACCGGCCCCGACAGGTCCAGGACCACCGTGTCGGCCCGCTCGTGCGCGGCAGCCTGCAGCGCCTGGTGCAGCGGTACTGCGACGGGCCGCGCCGCCGGGTCCCAGCGGGCCAGCGACTCGGTGGAGGTGAAGGCGGGCAGGGCGGTGCGGTGACCGGCCTTCAGGGTGGGCACGGCCATGTCGCTGGTCTTCTCGTGGCGCAGCCCGTTCTCGTCCTCCTCGACCTCGCCGAGCACGGCGACCACCGGCACGAGGAGCCGGGCGCCCTTCAGCGCCTCCAGCACCGGGCCGACGGCGCTGCGGTCCGCGTCCCAGCCGGCCAGCGCGGCGGCCAGCCGGGGGTCGGCGGAGCCGTCGTCGTCGGGGAAGCCGGAGTCGGGAATGTTCTTGTTCGCCACGGTCACCGACCCTATCGGGGGGAAGCTGCTGCGGTTGTGCGGCCCCCGAAACCACGTCGACACAGCTTTCACCGGAATCTCAGATTTCCCTGACGGACTTCTAACTTCGGGCTAACGGGGCACACAGTCCGTGCCTCCAGCATCGCGGCATGGAGTCCCCCAGAGCCGCCTCCGAAGCCCGCCGAAGCCGCCGTCGCCCCCGCCCCGCCCGGCGCCGCGCCCTTCTCTACACGAGCCTCGCGCTGGTCGCCGCCGTCGGCGGTACGGCGGCGGGGACCGTGTACGTGAAGGCGCACGCGCGCGACAACGGGGCCGTATCCTCGGCCGCGTCGCCGTCGCCCTCCTCCTCGGCCTCGGCGAACGGGGAGGCATCGGTGGAACCTGTGACGGAGCCGGCCGTGGACCGGGACGCGCTGCTGAGCACGGCGATGGCGAAGGTGACGGTCCCCTCCGGGGCGAAGGTGTCGGCGGCCGTCCTGGACCTGGACTCCGGCGACAGCGCGGCCTACGGCGACGCGGCCTTCGACACCGCGAGCATCGTCAAGGTCGACATCCTGGCGACGCTGCTGCTGCAGGCGCAGGACGCGGGGCGGCATCTGACGGCGACGGAGAAGGCGTACGCCACGAAGATGATCGAGAACAGCGACAACACGTCGGCGTCGCAGCTGTGGGACATCATCGGCGAGGCGGCGGGGCTGGACGCGGCGAACAAGCGCTTCGGGCTGACGGAGACGGAGGGCGGCGACGGGGCGCTGTGGGGGCTGACCCAGACCACGGCGGCGGACCAGCTCACGCTGCTCCAGCAGGTGTTCGGGGACGACTCGAAACTGAGCGAGGCCTCGCGGTCGTACATCCAGGGGCTGATGAAGACGGTCGAGTCCGACCAGCGGTGGGGGGTTTCGGCGGCGGCCGACGGGTCGGAGTACGCGTTGAAGAACGGGTGGCTGGCGCGGAGTACGACGGGGCTGTGGGATGTCAACAGCATCGGTCGGGTGACGGTGGACGGGGCCGACTATCTGGTGGCGGTGCTGTCGAAGGGGACCGTGAGTCAGGCGAAGGGGATCGCGGTGGTGGAGGGGGCCGCGAAGGCGGCGGTGCGGTCGTTCATTGACGCCGGTTCGACTGCGTCGGCTTCAGCTTCTGCGTCGGCTTCTACTTCGCAGTAGGGGGAGGGTTCGGAGGTTCGCGGGCGGGTGCGGGGCGGTGGGGGTTGATCGCGCCCACGCGGCGGAGCCGCATATCGATACAGCCCCGCGCCCCTGCGGGGCGCTTCAGCTCAGGGTGATTCGGCGGCGGCCTCGCCACAGGATGACGGCCGCCGCGAGGAGGGCGGTGCCCGCGATGCCTGCCAGGGGGGCGGCCCAGTCGGTGGTGCTGGTCGAGGTGTTCTCGGGGTCGGGGCCGGAGCCGAAGTACTTCTTGCCGTAGGACGCCGACGTGAGGTTCTGGGTCTTGAGCCTGGCGGCCGCCTTGATGGCGGCCGCCGGGTCGATCATGCCGAAGCCGCGGGAGTCGTCGCGGCCGCCGCTCGGGGCGTCGCGGGCGGTGTCCTCCAGGAGCTTCTTGATCTGGGCCGGGGTGAGCCCGGGGTGGGCGGCCTTGATCAGGGCCACGGCACCGGAGACGAAGGCGGAGGCCGCGCTGGTCCCCCAGCCCTCGTAGTACTTGTGGTCCGGGTCGGCGATGACGATGTCGTCGCCGGGCGCGCTGACCGTGGCGTACCAGCGGCGGGTGGAGAAGGAGGCGCGGACGCCGAACTTGTCCACGGCGGTGGCGGCGACGACCCCCGGGTAGGCGGCCGGGTAGGAGATGTGGTCGCCCTTGTCGCCGCCGTTGCCGGCCGAGGCGACGACCACGACGTCCTTCTTCAGGGCGTACTGGATGGCCTCGTCCTCGCTGGGCTCGGGGTGCGCGGAGTCGGAGTCGTCGCCGAGGGAGAGGTTGATGACGTCGGCGCCGTGGTCGGCGGCCCAGCGGATGCCCTCGGCGAGGGCGTTGCCCCGGGTGGAGCGGGCCTTGGCGCGGGCGCTGTCGCCGTCTTCGAGGATGACCCGGACGGGCAGGATCCTGGCCTCGGGGGCGACCCCCATCACGCCGTCCTGGTTCCCCACGCCATGGCCGTGACCGGCGATGATGCCGGCCATGGCGGTGCCGTGCCGGGCCCAGTTCCGATTGCCGGGCCCGGCACCGAAACCGATCATGTCCTTGGCCGCCAGCACGTTGCCGGCGAGGTCGGGGTGGTCGGCCTCCACGCCGGTGTCCAGGACGGCGACCGTGATGCCCTTGCCCTTGGTGGTCCGCCAGGCCTCGTCGAGGTGCAGGGCGGACAGGCCCCACTGCTGGGCGCGGATGCTGTCGGCGTACGCGGTGCCGGACGGCAGCAGGGCGAGCGAGCCGGCCAGCAGCAGGCTCAGCGCGGCCCCGGTTGCGCGGCGCTTCATGAGGGCTTCTCCGTTGCCGAGCCGACGGTGTTCTGACGCAGTCGCCGTTCGATGCGGTCGGCCAGGCCCTGCGCCTCGTTGCCGAGGCCCGCCTGGGCGGCGGCGGTGGTGGCGCCGGACGCCTCGGCGTCGGCGGCGGGCTGCGGGGTGTCGACGGTACGGCCGTCGGCCCAGCCGGAGACGGCGTAGGCGACGACCGGGGCATCGGTGAGCACGGAGATCGTCCAGGACGCGCGCTGGTGCGGGCCGAACCGCTCGGCGGCGGTGCCCTTCGCGGCGTACGGGAGGGGCAGCAGATCGGTACGGCGGTCCAGGCGCTCGGACTCGAACCGCTTGGCCAGGGCGGTCATCGCGGCCGGGTCGGCCTTCGTGAACAGCAGGCCGACGGTCGTCACATAGCTCTGGGTGGCGTCGGTGTAGGTGGCGCGGATCAGGCGCTGGCAGCCGACGGGGGCGAGCACCTTGCGCAGCAGGGCGTCGAAGCCGTCGGCGCAGCCGGTGGCCGGGGCGACGGCGATCCGCGTCCAGGCGCGGTCGGCTCCGCCGGGTCCGGCGCCGGTGCCCAGCACGGTGGGCGGGAACAGTTCGTCGACGGGCACGTTGTGCCACAGGCCCGCCGAGGAGCTGAAGCTGGTCGCCGTGGTCGCGTCGCCGCCGTCGTCGGCGATCCAGCTCCCGGTGACCGCGCCGCCCATGAGTCCGAGGCCGAGCACCATGCAGGCGGCGGCAGCGGCGGTACGGGGCGCCACGCGACCGACCAACGACAGCCCCCGCCCTCGCGCGTCGTACCCCTCCGGCTCACCGAACGACACAACGGGCCGGTCCCGGCCGGGAGTTCCCGCGGACGAACTCCAGGACATCGCCGGGTCCGGCGCCGGTCCGGCGGCGTACGAGAAGGAGGCCGCCGGGTCGTGGGGCACGGACGCCGGGGGCACCGCGGGACGGGGCGGGGCGGCGGCCGCCGACGTCGGCTCGGCCGCCTCGGGACCTGATGAACCGTCGGCCCCGGACGGGGCGCCGACCGGCCGCGGCGGCGCCGCGGGAGTCGGGGCACCCGGCGACCACGATTCGGCACCGGCCGGCGGCGGGCCGGCGGGGCGGGGCGGCGCGGTGGGCGTCGGGGCACCCGTCGGACGTGGTGGGGCGGTGGGGACCGCGGACTTCGCCGGGTGGGAAGGCGGGGTGGTGGTCTTCGGCGGGGTCGTGGGGCGTGGCGGAGCCGTGGGCACCGGGAACGTCCGCATGTGCGGGCTCCACGCGCTGCCCGAGTCCGGTGCCCCACCGACGGCGGCCGAGAAGTCGCCGCGCGGTCTTTCGAGCCGCCGGGGCCCGGCCGGGGCGGAGCCGTTTCCGTCCCTGTCGCCCGACGGCGCGGCGGCGTCACCCCGCTCCTCCGGCGCCTCCTCCGGCTCCGCCGCCGCCCGCAGCGGGCGCAGCGACGCGGTCGGCTCCGAACCGGGCTCCACCCGCCGGCCCGACGGCCCCGAGCCGTACGACAACCGGAACGGCGGCACGACCCGCCCGGACTCCCGCCCGGAGACCGGCGCCGACGGCGGCACACGGCTACCCGCATCCCGCCCGGACTCTCCGCCGGCGGCCGCACCGAACCGCGCCGCACGACCCTCCACATCCCGCCCCGAAGAAACCGGCGGCACCGACCGCCCGGACTCCGCGCCAGGGGACCCGGGCGGCACGGTCCGACCCGCTGTCGAAGTGAACGGCGCCAGGCCAGGGTCCGCACCCGGTCCAGGGGACGCCGCCGGCGCGGACCAGTCGGACTCTCCGCCGGCGGCCGGGCCGAACCGCGGCACGCTACCGCGCGCGTCCCGCCCCGAAGACACCGGCGGCACCGACCGCCCGGGCTCGCCGGGCCGGCTGGGCTCCCGGCCGGGGGGCGGGGTGGGGGTCGGTGGGGTTGCGGGGGGTGGTGGGGTGTCGGGGAAGCGGGCCGAGGCGGGTGGGGGTGGGAGAGGGGGCGTGGTGGATGTGGGCTGGGGTGGGCGGAAGCTGGGGTAGCGGGGGCGGGTGATGTGTTCGGTGGGCGTCGGGCGGCCGGCGTTCCGGTCCCCCGCACCTTGTTCGCCCTGCCCCACCGCACCGCCCCGACTCGTCCGGTCCTCACGACTCTGCTGCACGCCGGGCCGCCCCGGCAGCTGGTCCTGCCCGGTGGCGTCGGCGCCATGGGTGGATACGTCGGACCGGTGCGACCAGTTCATTCGGCTCGGCCGCTCGAAGAATCCCGGCCCGTCGGACCGGCCGGACACGGCGCCACCGGCACCCTCCGCGGCCGGCGCGGACCCGTCCGCGGGGTCCGTCGAGACGGGGTCGGGCGAAGGGCGTCGCGGGATCGGGGCGTGCCGCGCTTCCCTGCTCATGCGCCCCCCGTTTCCTCGTGCCCGGGCCAACTCCTCGTACGGGCCCTCGTGCTCCCCGGCGCGGAGAAGTCCGCCCCGGGCACGCATACCCGTACACGCGGATCCGCATCCCGGCGCGGGTCAGGCGGCCGGGGTCGGTCCGTCGTACGTGCGCGTCACTCTACGGGTTGTGCGACGGCGAACGGGAACCAGTCCACGGCCCCGCGGCATCTGCCCGGATCGTCCCCCTACCCTGCGGTAATCCTGTCTGGCAGGCTGCGGTCATGACTGCGCGCGCCGCCGACCGGGCCCGTTACGACCGGGCCACCGCCCACCTGGACGCCCCCCTCGCGATCGTGGATCTGGAGGCATTCGACGCCAACGCGGACGATCTCGTACGCCGGGCCGGCGGCAAGCCGATCCGGGTCGCGAGCAAGTCCGTGCGCTGCCGGCACCTGCTGGAACGGGTGCTCGCGAAGGACGGCTTCGCGGGGATCATGTCCTTCACGCTGGCGGAGTCGCTGTGGCTCGCCCGGTCCGGGTTCGAGGACATCCTGCTGGCCTATCCGTCCGCCGACCGGGCCCGGTTCGCCGAACTGGCCGCCGATCCCAAGCTCGCCGCCGCCGTGACGGTGATGATCGACGATCCGGCGCATCTGGATCTGATCGACGCGGCCCGCGACGGCGGGACCGAAGTGGTGCGGGTCTGCCTGGAGTTGGACACCTCGCTGAAGCTGCTCGGCGGCCGGGTGCGGGTCGGGGCCCTGCGTTCGCCGCTGTACTCCCCCGCCCAGCTCGCCGACCTGGCGCGGACCGTGGCCCGGCGGCCGGGGTTCAAGCTGGTCGGGATCATGGGGTACGAGGGGCACATCGCCGGGGTCGGGGACGCGGTCGCCGGCCGGCCGCTGCGCTCGCGCGCGGTGCGGCTGATGCAGGCCACCGCGCGCCGTGAGCTGGCGGAGCGGCGCGCCGCGGTGGTGCGGGCGGTCCGTGCGGTGGTGCCGGACCTGGAGTTCGTCAACGGCGGCGGCACGGGCAGTGTGCAGACCACGGCGGCGGAGGACGCGGTCACCGAGATCGCGGCGGGCTCGGGCCTGTACGTGCCGCGGCTCTTCGACAACTACACGTCGTTCACCGGCCGTCCGGCCGCGCTCTTCGCCATGCCGGTGGTCCGGCGCCCTGGTGTCGGGGTGGTGACCGTCCTCGGCGGCGGCTATCCGGCCTCGGGCGTCGCGGGCCCGGACCGGCTGCCGGTGCCGTACCTGCCGGAGGGGCTGTCGTACGACTCGCAGGAGGGTCCCGGCGAGGTGCAGACCCCGTTGCTCGGTGCGGCGGCGGACGACCTGCTGATCGGCGACCGGGTGTGGTTCCGGCATGCCAAGGCGGGCGAGCTGTGCGAGCGGTTCGCCGAGCTGCACCTGGTCGAGGGCGACCGGGTGACGGCGACCGTGCCGACGTACCGGGGCGAGGGCCAGACCTTCCTCTGACCGTCTGCCTCCGGCCGTCTGCCTCCGGCCCTCTTGTGACCGGCTTCTTCGCGGTGGCTAGCGGGCCGGGCGGATGCCCTTGGTGATCTCGTCCATGTCGGAGAGCGGCGGCCCGTCCGGGCCCGCGTCGAGGGCGATCCGGACGACGACCGGGGCCGGGATGCCGGAGTCGGAGGGGAAGGCGAGGGACTGGACGTAGCCGCCGGGTCCCTCGGCCGTCCGTACCCGCCAGCGCACCAGGTATCCGTCGTGTCCGGCGACCGCCACCCGCCCGGCCTCGACGACCTGGTGGGAGCGGATGCCGCCGTAGGGCTGCCGGCCGTCGGCGTCGTGGCCGTAGGCCGTCTCGGCCGCGTCGGGTACGTCCCGTTCGGCGACGGTGCGCGGCGAGGCGCCCTCGGCGCTGCCCGCCGTACGGCTCATCACCTGGCCGTGGCGGCAGCGGCCGGTGGCGGCCGGGCAGGCGTAGGTGCCGTCGGTGGTCATCACGACGTCGTCCTCGGCGAGGGAGGACGTGCCGGTCCAGCCGGGCGGGACGGGCAGGGCGATGTCGTTGAGCCGGTCGACCACCAGGGACGGGGGCGGCGGGGCGGCGGGGGCGCCGTCCACCCGGGTGTCGTGGCCGCCGGCCACGTCCGTTCGGAGGACCGTCCCGCCGGCGACGATGGCCGTGGCCAGCACCGCGCCGGCGGATATCAGGGCGACCGCCTTGGCCCGGCCGGACGCCCCGGCCGCCGGGGTCGGCGGCGCGGGGAGGCCGGTCGGGGTGCGCCGGTGCTCGGTCCAGGCGCGTCCGTCCCACCAGCGCTCCAGGTGCGGAGTCTGTGGGTCGGCGTACCAGCCGGGCGGCGTCATGCTCACTCCCGCACTGTAGGACGGGAGTTGGGGCGGCTCCTACAGGGGTGTGACGTACGCCCCGGAGATCCCGCCGTCGACCAGGAAGTCGCTGGCGTTGACGAAGGAGGAGTCGTCGCTGGCCAGGAAGGCGACGGCGGCGGCGATCTCCTCGGCCTCGGCGAACCGGCCGAGCGGGATGTGCACCAGGCGGCGGGCGGCCCGCTCGGGGTCCTTCGCGAACAGCTCCTGCAACAGGGGGGTGTTGACCGGTCCGGGGCACAGGGCGTTGACGCGGATGCCCTCCCGGGCGAACTGCACGCCCAGTTCCCGGGACATGGCCAGAACTCCCCCCTTGGAGGCGGTGTAGGAGATCTGGCTGGTGGCCGCGCCCATCCTCGCCACGAAGGACGCGGTGTTGATGATGGAGCCCTTGCCCTGCTGCCGCATGTAGGGGATCGCGGCCTTGCAGCACAGGTAGACGGAGGTGAGGTTGACCTCCTGGACGCGCTTCCACGCCTCCAGGCCGGTCTCCAGGATGGAGTCGTCGTCGGGCGGCGAGATACCGGCGTTGTTGAAGGCGATGTCGACGCTGCCGTAGGTGTCGAAGGCGGTCTTGAACAGCGCCTCGACCTGCTCGGCGTCGGTGACGTCGACCTTCACGAAGATCCCGCCGACCTCCTCGGCGGCGGCCTTGCCGCGGGCCTCGTCGACGTCGCCGCAGACGACGTGGGCGCCCTCGGAGGCGAGCCGCCGCGCGGTGGCGAGGCCGATGCCGCTGCCGGCTCCGGTGATGACGGCCGTACGGCCGACGAGTCGGCGGCAGACGATCTCTGCGGCCTCTTCGGTGGATGCGGTCACTGTGCGGAGCCCTCCGTGCTGATGAAGACGTTCTTGGTTTCGGTGAAGGCGGTGAGGGCGTCCGGGCCGAGTTCACGGCCGATCCCCGACTGCTTGAAGCCGCCGAAGGGGGTCCAGTAGCGGACGCTGGAGTGGGAGTTGACGGACAGGTTGCCGGCCTTGACGGCCTGCGAGACGCGCAGCGCGCGGCCGACGTCCCGGGTCCAGATGGAGCCGGAGAGCCCGTAGTCCGTCCCGTTGGCGAGCCGGACGGCCTCGGCCTCGTCGTCGAAGGGGATGACGGCGGCGACCGGTCCGAAGACCTCCTCGACGGCCACCCGTGCGTGCGGGTCGACGCCGGTGAGGACGGTCGGCGGGAACCAGAAGCCGGGGCCCTCGGGGGCCTTGCCCCGGATGCCGGGCGCGTCGGCGTCGACGTACGAACGGACCCGCTCCAGCTGGGCCTTGGAGATCAGCGGGCCCATGTCGGTGCTCTCGTCGGCCGGGTCGCCGACGGTGACGGACTCGACGGCCGGGGCGAGGAGTTCCAGGAAGCGGTCGTAGACCGGGCGTTGGACGAGGATGCGGGTGCGGGCGCAGCAGTCCTGGCCGGAGTTGTCCAGGAAGGACATGGGGGCGGCGGCCGCGGCGGCCTCCAGGTCGGCGTCGGCGAAGACGAGGTTGGGGCTCTTGCCGCCGAGTTCGAGGGTCACCCGTTTCACCTGGTCGGCACAGAGCGCCATGATGCGCTTGCCGACCCGGGTGGAGCCGGTGAACACGATCTTGGCGACGCCCGGGTGCCGTACGAGCGCCTCGCCCGCGAGGTCGCCGCGGCCGGGCAGCACCTGGAAGAGGTGCTCGGGCAGGCCCGCCGCCAGGGCGAGTTCGGCGAGTCGGAGGGCGGTGAGCGGGGTGGTCTCGGCGGGCTTGAGGACCACCGCGTTGCCCGCGGCCAGCGCGGGGGCGGTGCCCCAGGCCGCGATGGGCAGCGGGAAGTTCCAGGGGGCGATCACGCCGACCACGCCGAGGGGTTCGAGGAGGGTGACGTCGAGGCCGCCCGGGACCGGGATCTGGCGGCCGGTCAGGCGCTCCACTCCCCCGGCCGCGTAGTCGAGCAGGTCGCGGACGTTGCCGGCCTCCCAGCGGGCGTTGCCGATGGTGTGCCCGGCCTCCCGGACCTCCAGCCGGGCCAGTTCCTCCCGGTGTTCGTCGACGACGACGGCGAAGCGGCGCAGCAGCCGGGCCCGGTCGCCGGGTCCGAGCGCGGCCCACCGCTCCTGGGCTTGCGCGGCCCGTCGTACGGCGGTGTCGACGTCCTGCTCCCCGGCCCCGGGGACGGTCGCGATCACCTCCTCGGTGGCCGGGTTGAGCACGTCGAGTTCGTACGGGTGCTGTTGCGACAAGTGGTGCCTCACATGCGTTCGAAGGAGCGGCGCAGCTCCCAGTCGGTCACCGCGGCGTCGAAGGCCTCCAGCTCGACGCGGGCCATGTTGCGGTAGTGCGCGACGACCTCGTCGCCGAAGGCGGCCTTGGCGATGGGGCTGTTCTCCCAGAGCTCGGCGGCCTCGCGGAGCGTGGTCGGGACGTGGGCGAAGTCGGCGGTGTAGGCGTTGCCGGGGCAGGCCTCGGGGAGTTCCAGCTGCTGCTCGATGCCGTACAGCCCGGCCGCGACCAGTCCGGCGACGGCGAGGTGCGGGTTGACGTCGCCGCCGGGCAGCCGGTTCTCGAAGCGCAGGGAGCGGCCGTGGCCGACGACCCTGAGCGCGCAGGTGCGGTTGTCGTTCCCCCACGCGACGGCGGTCGGGGCGAAGGAGCCCGGCTGGAACCGCTTGTAGCTGTTGATGTTGGGGGCGTAGAGGAGGGAGAAGTCGCGGAGGGCGGCGAGCTGTCCGGCGAGGAAGTGCCGCATCACGTCGGACATGCCGGGCCCGTCGGGGGCGGCGAAGACGCCCTGGCCGTCCGCGTCCGTCAACGACAGGTGGATGTGGCAGGAGTTGCCCTCCCGCTCGTTGTACTTGGCCATGAAGGTGAGGGAGACGCCCTCCTGGGCGGCGATCTCCTTGGCGCCGGTCTTGTAGACGGCGTGCTGGTCGCAGGTGACCAGGGCCTCGTCGTAGCGGAAGGCGATCTCGTGCTGTCCGGGGTTGCACTCGCCCTTGGCGGACTCGACGGTCAGGCCGGCCGCCGCCATCTCGTTGCGGATCCGGCGGAGCAGCGGCTCGATCCGGCCCGTCCCGAGCACCGAGTAGTCGATGTTGTACTGGTTGGCCGGGGTCAGCCCCCGGTAGTTCGCGTCCCAGGCCGCCTCGTAGGTGTCCTTGAACACGATGAACTCCAGCTCCGTACCGACCTGTGCGGTGTAGCCGAGTTCGGCGAGGCGCTCCAGCTGGCGGCGGAGGATCTGGCGGGGCGCGGCGACGACCGGGGAGCCGTCGTTCCAGGCGAGGTCGGCGACGAGCAGGGCGGTGCCCGCGTTCCAGGGCACACGGCGGAGGGTGGACAGGTCGGGGTGCATCGCGAAGTCGCCGTACCCGCGGTCCCAGGAGGACATGGCGTACCCGTCGACGGTGTTCATCTCGGTGTCGACGGCGAGGAGGTAGTTGCAGCCCTCGGTGCCGTGGTGCAGGACCTCGTCCAGGAAGAAACGGGCGGAGAACCGCTTGCCCTGCAGCCGCCCTTGCATGTCGGGGAAGGCGAGGACGACAGTGTCGATCTCACCGCTCGCGACGAGGGTGTGCAGTTCCTCGATGCTCAGCGGGGGTGTGCGGTCTGCCACGGGGGAGCTCCTTCGGCTTCTTTCACGATGGTGCTGTGCTTCTGTGGCCGGGGCGGGAGCTCTAAGGTATTGGTGAGAACCATTGCTTGGGAAGGGGGTACGGCCATATGTCGCTGGACGCGGACGGCGCCCTCGACGATCCGTTGACTCCGGTGCTGCGACCGGTGCGGGCGGGCAACGGCTTCGAGGAGGCGCTGGAGCAGATCCTCCAGGTGGTCCGGCTGGGGCTGGTCCCGGGCGGCGAACGGCTGCCCGCCGAGCGGGAGCTGGCGGAGCGGCTGGGGATCAGCCGGGTGACGCTGCGCGAGGTGCTGAAGGTGCTCCAGGACCAGGGTCTGGTGGAGTCCCGGCGCGGGCGGTACGGCGGCACGTTCGTGCTGCCGCGCGCGGACGCGGGCGGCGAGGACGAGCTGCGGCGCCGGATCGCCGAGGTGGACATCGAGGACGTGCTGCGCTTCCGCGAGGTGCTCGAGGTGGGTGCGGCGGGCCTGTGCGCGGCCCACGGTCTGACCGGCGAGCAGGCGGGCCGCCTCCGCGAGGCCCTCGCCCGCACCCACGAGGCCCCGCTCGCGGACTACCGCCGCCTGGACACCCTCCTGCACCTCACGATCGCCGAGCTGTGCGGCTCGCCCTCGCTCACCGCCCAGTACGCGGCGGTACGGGCGACGGTCAACGACCTCCTCGACTGCATTCCGCTCCTGGTGCGCAATCTGGAGCACTCCCAGCGCCAGCACATCGCGCTGGTGGAGGCGGTGCTGGACGGGGACGCGGACGGTGCCCGGGAGATGATGCGGGAGCACTGCGCGGGGACGGCGGCGCTGCTGCGGGGCTTTCTGGCGTAACGGCCCATCGGCGTGCCATAAAGGTACGCACGAACACCTTTGTGACACGGGAGGGGCCCATGCCCGGACGGCCGCTGATCGGCGTGAGCACATATCTGGAGGCCGGCGCCCGCTGGGGCGCCTGGGAGCTGGAGGCGGCCCTGCTGCCGGCCGGCTATCCGCGCCTGGTCCAGCGGGCGGGCGGCCTGGCCGCGATGCTGCCGCCCGACGACCCCGAGCACGCGGCGGCGACGGTGGCGCGGCTGGACGGCCTGGTGATCGCGGGCGGCCCGGACGTCGAGCCGGTTCGCTACGGCGCCGAGCCCGACCCCCGCACCGGCCGCCCGGCCCGCGCCCGGGACGCCTGGGAGCTGGCCCTGATCGACGCGGCGCTGGCGGCGGGCATACCGCTGCTCGGCATCTGCCGCGGCATGCAGCTGCTGAACGTCGCCCTGGGCGGCACCCTCGTCCAGCACATCGACGGCCACGCGGAGGTCCCCGGCGTCTTCGGCAGCCACCCGGTCAAGCCGGTCCCCGGCACTCTGTACGCCGGGACGGTCCCCGACGAGACCTCCGTCCCCACCTTCCACCACCAGGCCGTGGACCGCCTCGGCGAGGGCCTGCTGGCCTCCGCGCACGCCACGGACGACGGCACGGTCGAGGCGATCGAACTCCCCGCCGACCGCGGCTGGGTCCTCGGTGTCCAGTGGCATCCCGAGATGGGCGAGGACCTGCGCGTCATGCGGGCCCTGGTCACAGCCGCGTCCTGAGCCACTCCAGCGCCGCGTCGCCCTGCGCGCGCTGGAACGCGCGCAGGGTGGGCAGGCCGGGCGGCGCGGGCCGCACCGAGTGCTCCAGGAAGAACCCGGCGAGCGCGGCCAGCGCCGCGGTGACGGCGTCGCGGTCGGCGTCCCGGCCGAGCGGATGCGCCCCGAACACCCCCTCCGGATCCGGCCCGCCCTGGGCCCGCACACACGGCAGCATCACCAGCAGGTCGAACCACGGCGCGGCCCGCACGGCATGCGGCCAGTCCACGAAGACGACTCCCCCGTCCCCCGTCAGCAGCATGTTGTCGGCCCGCAGATCGGCATGGGCGAGCGTGTCCCCGCCGACGGCCCCAGGCCACGGCTCGGCGAGACGGGCCAGCTCGTCCAGCCGTGCGACGGTCCATCCGTCGAGCCGGCCGACGGCTCCGTCGGGGCCCTCCATGAGCCTGCGCCAGCCGTCGAAGGTGTCCGCGAGGTGCTCGGCGGCGGGCGGGGCATCGACCGGGGACGGCGTGAGCGTACGACCGAGGGTGCCGACGGCGTCGAGAACGCGCCCCAGTTCGTCCGGCCGCCAGGGAATGTCCGGCTGACGCCCGTCCACCTCCTCGAAGACCAGCGCCACCCAGGTGCCGTCGTCGTAGCTGCCGAGAAGACGGGGCGCGGGGACGGCGGCCGGCAGCGCGGCGGCGTTCCGGGCCTCCGCGCGGTGCAGGTCGGGACTGTGCGGGTTCACCTCACCGCTGACCGCCTTCACGAACCCGGTGCGCTGACCGGCGGTACGGACCCTGGCGGCAACACCCGGCGAGAACCCGCCGGGCTGCGTGACCGCATGCACGACCGGCCCACCACCGAGAACCTCGGCAACAGCACCGCGAACGGCCCCGGGCAGAGCCTCCCAGGGCATACGGGCACCTTCGGCGGGCGGAGCGACACGGATGGCCATGACCGGATGCTGCCCCCGCCTCACCCCCCACCGCCACACATTTCCCCCCACCACCGACCACCCACCACCCACCCCCGCTTGCCCGCCCTCGACTTGAGGCTGCCGCTCCCAGCACCCCCGGCGGGGAGGGGTCAGCCTCGGGTCAGTGACAGCAGGTCTCGTGCGGGTCCCGTGGGGCGATGCCCGGTCGGCCAGACGGCGCGGAGGTCGCGGCGCAACGCGACGCCCTCCACCGGGATGCTCACCAGCCGGCGCATGGCGAGTTCCTCGCCGACGGCGAGTTCGCTGAGTACCGCGGGGCCCGCGCCGCTGACCGCCGAGGCCTTGACCGCGGTGGTCGAGGAGAGTTCGATCAGTGGGCGGGCGAGGCCGCCGAGGGCGACGTCGAGGACCTGACGGGTGCCGGATCCGCGCTCGCGGAGGATGAGGGGGGTGGCGGCCAACTCCTCGGCGGCGAGCGGGCGTCGGCGGCGGGCCCAGGGGTGGGCGGGGGCGACGACGACGATCAGCCGGTCATGGGCGATCACCGCGGAGTCCAGGCCCGGCGGGACGGTCAGCCCCTCCACGAAGCCCAGGTCGGCCTCGTCGGCGAGCAGCCGCTCGGCCACCGCCGCCGAGTTGCCCGCGAGCAGGGAGACCGCCGTGTCGGGGCGCTGGGCGCGCAGCGCGAGCAGCCAGCCCGGCAGCAGGTACTCGGCGATGGTCATGCTCGCCGCGACCCGCAGCCGCGAGTCCCGCCGGTGCCGCAGCGCCTGCGCCCCCGCGTCGAAGGCCTCCGCCGCCTCCACCACCCGCCGCGCCCAGTCGGTCACCAGCGCCCCGGACTCGGTGAGCCGGGAGCCGCGGGGCGAGCGGTCGACGAGGGCCACGCCCAGCTGCCGTTCCATCGAGCGGATCCGGCTGCTGGCCGCCGGCTGGGTGATGCCGACCTCCCGCGCCGCCGCCCCGAGACTCCCCAGCCGCGCCACCGCCAGCAGCAGCTCCAGCGCCCCGAGATCCGGCACCCGGTGCGCCAGCGTGCCACCACCACCCGCCCGTTCCTCCGCCTGGCTCATAAACACAGCTTATGCCCCCATAGAACAGCGCTCCCTGGTCGCGGGCGTCGGCCGGCGGGACCGTGGAGGCATGGTCACCGCAGTCCGGTATCTCGGTCCCAACTGGTACGCCTCGGTCATGGGCACCGCGGCGCTCGCTCTCGGCGGTGCAGCGCTCGGTGGCGGCGGCCCGCGGGGGCTGTTCGTCGGCGTGTGGGCGCTGTCGCTGCTGCAGCTCGTGGTTCTGCTGGCCGCCCGCGCCCTGCACTGGATCCACCACCGCGACCAGGCCCTCGCCCAGCTGCGCGATCCGGCGGTCGCCCCCTTCTACGGCTGTCTCTCGATGGCGCTGCTGGCCGTCGGCGGCGGCGCCCTGGCGCTCGGGCGGGACTGGATCGGGGAGCCGGCGGCCGTCGTGCTCGACGCCGTGCTGTTCGTCGCCGGTACGGCCGTCGGGCTGACGGCGGCCGTCGCCGTGCCGTACCTGCTGGCCGTACGGCATCGGGTCGAGCCCGGTCAGGCCACCCCGGCGTGGCTGCTGCCGCTGGTCGCGCCGATGGTGTCGGCGGCGCTGGGGCCGCAGCTCGTCCCGCATCTGCCGGCGGGGCAGCCGCGCGAGACCCTGCTGTTCGCGTGCGTCGCGCTGTTCGGGATGAGCCTGCTGGTCACCCTGCTGATGCTGACCCTGGTCTTCGCCCGGCTGGTCACCAGCGGCCCGCTCCCCCTGGCGCTCACCCCGACGATCCTGCTGGTGCTGGGGCCGCTCGGGCAGTCGACCACGGCGGTGGGCGTGTTCGCGGACCTCGCGCCCGGGGTCGTACCGGCCCCCTACGCGGCCGGTTTCGGCCTGCTCGCCGTTCTCTACGGCGTTCCGGTGATGGGCTTCGCGCTGCTGTGGCTGGCGCTGGCGGTCGCGCACGTGGCGCGGGCCCGGCGGCACGGCATGCGGTTCGCGATGACCTGGTGGTCGTTCACCTTCCCGGTGGGCACCTGTGTCACCGGCGCGGCGGCCCTCGCCCGGCACACCGGCCTCGTCGCCTACGACGCGCTGGCGGTCGGCCTGTACGGCCTGCTGGTGGCCGGCTGGCTCGCGGCGGCGTCCGGCACCGTGCGCGGACTGCTCAGCGGCGAGCTGCTCGCAGCGCCTCGGCCAGCGCCCCCGGCGCTGTCGCCAGCGACGGTCCGTACCACGTCAGGTGCCGTCCGCTGACCAGCGCGCAGGGCAGTCCGGGGAACGCCTCCGGGCCGTCGTCGGCGGTGAAGCGGTAGGGCTCGTCCGGGAGGACGACCAGGTCGGGGGCGGCGTCGTTCAGCTCCGCGACCGGCACACGGGGGTAGCGCTCGGCGTGGGTGGCGTACACGTTGGTGAAGCCGAGCCGGTGCAGGACGTCGCCCGCGAAGGTGTCCCGGCCGAGGACCATCCAGGGGCGTCGCCAGATCGGCACCACCACGGTTCCACGGGGTCCGGGCCCCGGTGCCGACCAGGCCGCCTCGGCCTCCGCGAGCCAGCGGGGGCGGGGGTCCGCGCCGCAGGCGGCCAGCACCCGGGCCAGTTCCCGGAAGGCCTGGGGCACCTGCCGTACCTCCGTGACCAGCACCTTCACCCCGGCCGCGCGCAGCGCGTCGAGGTCGGGGGCGCGGTTCTCCTCCTCGTTGGCGATCACCAGGTCGGGGGCGAGGGCGAGGATCCGGTCGAGGTCGGGGTTCTTGGTGCCGCCGATCCGGGGGACGTCGAGGTCGGCCGGATGGCTGCACCAGTCCGTGGCGCCGACCAGCGCTCCCGGCGCGGACACGGCCACCGTCTCGGTGAGCGAGGGGACCAGGGAGACGACCCGCATCAGCGCGGACGGTCCTGGACCGCCTCGATGTGTTCCGCCACCGCCACCACGATCACCCTGGTGTCCGGGACCGTCGCCCGCCAGCGGTGCCGGACCCCGCCGGTGAGGTACAGGGTGTCGCCGCGGCCGAGGCGGTAGGCGCGGCCCTCGGCCTCGATCTCCACCGCGCCGTCGGCGACGTACATCAACTCGTCGTTGCGGTGCTGGAATTCGCGGCCGGCGTCGTGGTCGCCGGTGAACTCGGAGGCGTGCAGCTGGTGGTGACCGCGGACCAGGGAGCGCACCCGGGGCGCGAAGTCCGGCTCGGTGGTGCCGTCGGCCCGTACGACGTCCACGCTGCACGCCGGGTCGGCGGCGGCGAGGAGTTCGACGGCGGTGGTGCGCAGGGCGTCGGCGAGCTTCTCCAGGGAGGTGCGGCTGGGGCGGGCCCTGTCGTTCTCGATCTGGCTCAGGAAGGGCACCGACAGGCCGCTGCGCTCGGCCACGACGGCGAGGGTGAGCTCCAGCGAGCGGCGGCGCCGTCGCACTGCCGCGCCCACCCGCACGGGCTGCTGGTCTTTGTGGTCGCCCATCGCTCCGGCTCCCTCCTTCGCTCGTCGTTCCGTCCCTCGGGTGTCCGGCGGCGGCCGGGCCCCTCCTGAGGGGTTCTCTGCACCCTACGCATGTTCGGCAAACCGTTTCAGGCGGCCGTCACATCCCCGTCACGTCCGGTGAGCCCGACCCTCACAGTTCGCGCCAGTACACGAGCTCGCCGGACTCGCCGGGCGCGGACTCCTCCTTCGGGATGAAGACGCTGACCAGGAGGGCCGGACGGCCGTCGGGGTCGGTGATCAGCGCGGCCGACGGATTGGCGAAGGCGCGGCTGCCGCCGGGGGTGCGCAGGCCGACCCGGTCGGCCCGGCCGGAGACGGGGTCGTAGGCATACGTCGACCAGCTCCCGAAGTCGTTCCGCAGGCGCTGGCCCTCGATCAGGACGAGGGGGCGCCCCATGAGTTCAATGCGCGAGCGGTCGCCGATGTTCCCGGCGGTGCCCCAGGCGAGGAGTGCCTGGTCCAGGCGGTGATCCGGGCGCGCCTGCCAGAGCGTGAAGTCCCTCAGCGTGGCCCGGAGTTGGCGGTCGACGGCGCAGTCGGACCGGTAGTGGCCGGTCAGTTCCACGGTGTCGCCGCGGACCGCGGTGATGTCCGGGGTGCCCTCGGCGCAGTCGGACAGCGTGCGGGGGGCGTCGAACGCGCGGTCGGACCTTCCGGCCAGCAGCGCGGCGAGGTCTGGGTAATGCCGTAGCGCTATGTGGTTGGCCGGATCCTTTTCGTAGGCGAGGACCCATCCGCCGGTGCCGTCGGGGTGCAGGGAGGGCTGGCTGGTGCCGGCCCCGAAGTCGTGGCGGCGGGTCCAGACGCGCAGGTCGGTGGAGGTGGCGACGGCCGTGTGGAAGCGGCCGTCGGCGAGGGTGGTGTGGTAGACGGCAAGGTAGCCGCCGCCGTACGCCGCGGGCACCGGGGTGATCTCGGCGGTGTCCATGGTGCGGCCGGTGTCGTCCCGGGCGTCGAAGACCGCGCCGTCGGCCTGTCCCACGTCCCCGGCGAGCGCCTCGAAGCGGGCGGTGGCCGCCGAGGCCGGGTCCGGGCTCGCCTCCGACAGCCGGGGGACGGTGACCGCGGCCGTCACAAGCAGCAGGAGGGGCAGCAGCCGGCGGATCACGGGGTGCTCACAGGAAGGCGCGGGGGCGGGGCGTCAGAGCGTACGGCCCCGGGCCCCGACCGGTGCCGGGTGGGCGGGGTGGGGTGCGCCACACCCCGCCCGGCCGCTCAGGTCCCGACCGGCGCCCACTGGTCGACGAGACCGGGGTTCCGCTTCAGCCAGGAGCGCACCGCGTCCTGTTCCCTGCCCTCGCCGGCCTTCTGGATGGCGGCCTCCAGGCCGGTGAGCTGCCGCTCCGTCATCGAGAAGTCCTTGAGCCACTTGCCGACCCGCGGGTTGTCGTCGGCGAAGCCCTTGCGGGAGAGGGTGTGCACGCCGTCGCCGGAGCCCCAGGCGCCCCGCGGGTCCTTGAGCTTCTTGAGGTCGTAGTCGCTGTAGGCCCAGTGCGGGGACCAGAGCGTGACCAGGATGGGCTGCTTCTTGGCGTAGGCCCGCTTCAGCTCGGCGAGCATGGCGGGCGTGGAGCCGTCGACGACCCGGTAGGTGCCGTCGAGGCCGTACTCCTTGAGCACCTTGGTCTTGAGCAGGCCCATCATCCCGGCGCTGGGTTCGATGCCGACGACCTTCCCGCCGAACTCGGCGGCGTGGTTCTTCAGGTCGGCCAGGGAGTTCACGTCCTTCACGTAGGAGGGGACGGTGAGCTCCAGGGAGGTGGGCCCGTACCAGCTGCCGAGGTCGTCGAGCTGCTTGCCGTACTTCTTCCAGTACTCGGCGTGCGTGGTGGGCAGCCAGGAGTCGGTCTCGAAGTCGAGCTGGCCGGTGGCGAGGCCGGTGTAGAGCGGGCCGGCCGTGTACTGGGTGGTGGTCACCCGGTAGCCGCGTTCCTCCAGGATCTCCTTCCAGAGGAAGGTGGAGGCGATGCCCTCGTCCCAGGGGATGTAACCGATCTTGAGCTCCTTGCCCTGGCCGACATTGGTGGCCGAGGCCCGGTCCGTGCTGTCGGAGGCGGAGCCGAAGACGCCCATCCCTCCGGCGACCAGGGCGAGGACGACCACGCCGACGACGGCCACCACCGGGCGGGGGCGGTGGGTCCACGGGGTCGGGCGGACCTTGGCGGCGGCCCGGCGGCCGAGCGGGGAGAGCTGGGTGCCGAGCGCGCTGGTCATCCGGTCCAGGTAGATGGCGAGGACGACGATGCCGACGCCCGCCTCGAAGCCGAACCCGATGTCGAGCCGGCCGATGGCCTCGTTGACGGCGCCGCCGAGGCCGCCGGTGCCGACCATGCCGGCGATCACGACCATGGACAGGCCCAGCATGATGACCTGGTTGACGCCCGCCATGATGGTGGGCAGCGCGAGCGGCAGCTGGACGCGGAGCAGGGTGTCCCGGGGTGTGGTGCCGAACGCCTCGGCGGCCTCGACCAGTTCGGCGTCGACCTGGCGGATGCCCAGCTCGGTCATGCGGACGCCGGGGGCGAGCGCGAAGATCAGGGTGGCGATCACACCGGCGGCGGTGCCGAGACCGAAGAAGAGGATCGCCGGGATCAGCAGGACCATCGACGGCATGGTCTGCAGCAGGTCCAGGACCGGCCGCACGGTGGCGCTGACCGCCTTGGAACGGGCCGCCCAGACGCCCAGCGGTACCGAGACGACCAGCGCGATCACGGTGGCGACCAGGACCAGCGCCAGGGTGGACATGGCCCGGTCCCACAGGTCGAGGGAGTCGACGAGCGCGAACCCGGCGAAGGCGAGGACGCCCGCGCCGGCGCCGCGCAGCCACCAGGCCAGTACCGCGAGGATGCCCGCGAGCAGCAGGGGTGCGGGGGCGGTGAGGACGCCGTCGATGCCGTCGTACATGCCCTCGACGACCGTACGGATCGCGTCGAAGAGCCAGGACATGTGCGCGACGAGCCAGTTGACGCCGGAGTCGACCCAGTCGCCGAGACGCAGCCTAGGCACGGGCGGTCACCTGCTCTCCGCCGTCGCAGACCACGGGCGTGTCGTCCGCCTCCGCGAGGAAGCCGACCAGCCGCTGCCTCGGTACGACGCCCACGACCGTGTCCTCCGCGTCGAGGACGGCGACCGGGTGGCTCAACCGGGCGCTGAGCGCGCACAGTTCGGTGAACGGGGTGTCGGGGGTCGCGGTGGCGCAGCCGCAGTCCGCCTCGTCGCCGCGGACTTCGGGGTCCATGACGGCGGCGGCGGTCAGGACGCGGGAGCGGTCGACGTCCTGGATGAAGGAGGCCACGTAGTCGTCGGCGGGGCGCAGCAGGATGTCCTCGGCGGTGCCGGTCTGGACGATCCGGCCGTCGCGCATCACGGCGATGCGGTCGCCCAGGCGCATGGCCTCGTTGAGGTCGTGGGTGATGAAGACGATGGTCTTCCTCAGGGTCTTCTGGAGTTCCAGCAGCTGGTCCTGCATGTCGCGGCGGATCAGCGGGTCCAGGGCGCTGAACGACTCGTCCATGAGGAGCAGGTCGGCGTCGGTGGCCAGGGCACGGGCCAGACCGACGCGCTGCTGCATGCCGCCGGACAGCTCGTCGGGCCAGGAGTCCTCCCAGCCGGCCAGTCCGCACAGCGCCAGGGCCTCGTCGGCGCGGCGGTCGCGTTCGGCGCGGGGCACGCCCTGCACGGCCAGGCCGTAGGCGGCGTTGTCGCGGACGGTGCGGTGCGGGAAAAGCGCGAAGTGCTGGAAGACCATGCTGATCTTCCGCGAGCGCAGTTCGCGGAGTTCGCGGTCGGTGAGCGCGGTGAGGTCCTGGCCGTCGAAGCGGACCTGGCCCGCGGTGGGTTCCAGCAGGCCGTTGAGTGTGCGCAGCAGGGTGGACTTGCCGGATCCGGACAGGCCCATCACGACGAATATCTCGCCGGCCTCGACCTGGAAGGAGGCGTCGATCACGGCGGCGGTGGTGCCGTCGGCGCGCAGCTCCTCCCGGTCGGTGCCCTGGCGGAGCCGCTCCACCGCTTCGTCCGTTCGTCTGCCGAACACCTTGTACAGGTGCTCGGTCTCAAGCCTGGGTGACACACGAACCTCTCTCTCGGGGGCGCGGGGCCTTGGAAACAAAGGGCCCGGCGCCTCGGGGGCGCAGGACAGAAGCCGCGCCTGCCCGGGTCCGCGCAGGTCAAACGCATGAGTGGGCCAGGTCACCAGGTCTGCACAGCCCCCGACCCGTCGTGGAGCACCGGTCGCCGTCAGTGCCGTACGGCATGATGCGTGGCGTGACCGCACGACTGATGCTTCTCGACACCGCCTCGCTGTACTTCCGCGCCTACTTCGGCGTCCCGGACTCCGTGAAGGCGCCGGACGGCACGCCGGTCAACGCCGTGCGCGGGCTGCTGGACTTCATCGACCGGCTGGTCAAGGACCACCGCCCGGACCGGCTGGTGGCCTGCATGGACGCCGACTGGCGGCCGCAGTGGCGGGTGGACCTGATCCCCTCCTACAAGGCCCACCGGGTCGCCGAGGAGCGGGAGACGGGACCGGACGCGGAGGAGGTGCCGGACACCCTCTCCCCGCAGGTGCCGGTGATCGAGGAGGTGCTGGACGCGCTCGGGATCGCCCGGGTCGGCGTCGCCGGGTACGAGGCGGACGACGTGATCGGCACCTTCACCGCGCGCGCCGACGGCCCGGTGGACATCGTCACCGGCGACCGTGACCTCTACCAGCTGGTGGACGACGGGCGCCGGGTGCGGGTGCTGTACCCGCTGAAGGGCGTCGGCACCCTGCAGACGACGGACGAGGCGTGGCTGCGCGAGAAGTACGGGGTGGACGGGCCCGGGTACGCGGATCTGGCGCTGCTGCGCGGCGACCCGAGCGACGGGCTGCCGGGCGTGCCGGGCATCGGTGAGAAGACGGCCGCCAAGCTGCTCGCCGAGTTCGGTGACCTGGCCGGGATCATGGCCGCCGTCGACGACCCGAAGGCGAAGCTCACCCCGTCGCAGCGCAAGCGGCTGGACGAGGCCCGCCCGTATGTCGCCGTGGCGCCCAAGGTGGTCCGGGTCGCGGGTGACGTACCGCTGCCGGACGTGGACACCGTGCTGCCGAAGGCCCCGCGCGACCCGGCCCGGCTGGACGCGCTGGCGGCGCGCTGGGGCCTGGGCGGCTCGCTGCACCGGCTGCTGGTGACACTCGGCGGGTGACGGCCTGAGAATTGTTCTGGCAAAACGCGCTCATCAAGTGTTCATGGAAGAGGTGTTAACTGGGATCGAGGTGCTAACTTAGGTAAACCTAACCAATGGAGCAGGGAGACCGGTCATGGCAGAGCGCCCGGGTCGCAAGCCGCGTAAGCCCCAATCCGCCCAGGTCGTGCGCACCGAACGGCTGACCCCGCACATGCAGCGTGTGGTCCTCGGCGGTGACGGACTGGCCGGCTTCGCCGCGGACACCTGCACCGACCATTACGTCAAACTCCTCTTCGGCCCGGAGGGCGTCACCTATCCGGAGCCCTTCGACCTGGAGCGGATCCGCGCCGAGTTCCCGCGCGAGCACTGGCCGGTGACCCGGACCTACACGGTGCGCGCCTGGGACGCCGAGCACCGTGAGCTGACCCTGGACTTCGTCGTGCACGGCGACGAGGGCCTGGCCGGGCCGTGGGCGTGCCGCGTCCAGCCGGGCGAGACCGTGCGTTTCATGGGCCCCGGCGGCGCCTACGCCCCCGACACGGACGCCGACTGGCATCTGCTCGCCGGCGACGAGAGCGCGCTGCCCGCGATCGCCCGCTCCCTGGAGTCCCTGCCCGCCGGGTCGCGGGCCTTCGCCTTCATCGAGGTGCCCGGCCCCGAGGAGGAGCAGAAGATCGACTCCGATGTGCCGGTCGTCTGGCTGCACCGCGGGGACCGGCCGGTCGGCCAGGCCCTGGTCGCGGCGGTACGGGCGCTGGAGTTCCCGGAGGGCCGGGTGCACGCCTTCGTCCACGGCGAGGCGAGCTTCGTGAAGGAGCTGCGGGCGCTGCTGCGCGTCGACCGCCGGATCCCGCGCGAGGACCTGTCGATCTCCGGCTACTGGCGCCTGGGCCACAACGAGGACGGCTGGCAGGCCTCCAAGCGTGACTGGAACGCCCGTATCGAGGCGGAGCAGGAGAGCGGCGGGGCGGCCGCCGCCTGAGAAATCCGTGAGCCCGGCCCGAGGACCGTGTGACCCAAGGGGCCTGGAGACCGCGTGATCCAAAGGGCCCGGAGACCGGCGGCACCCGGAGGCGCCGCCGGTCCGTGTCATCCGTGGGGGCCGGTCACACCGACCGCTGGTAGGAGCGGAAGGTCCTGATCGACAGCCATACGGCCGCGACCGCCAGCGCCAGCAGCGCGCCGCCGCGACCGAGCACCGCACCCCAGTCGGGGTCCGCGGACATCGCCGAACGGCCCGCCACCATCGCCCAGTCGAGCGGGTTGAAGTCGGCGATGTGCCGTATCCAGCCGGGCATCTGGGACGGTGCCATGAAGGCGCTGGACAGGAAGGTCAGCGGGAGCAGCAGGAAGGTGTTGATCCCGATGATCGACTCCCGCTCCCGCACCAGCATGCCGAGCGCGTTGGACAGCGCCCCGAAGACGGTGCCGAGCAGCACGGCGGCCACCACCAGGACCGCGATGCCGCCGATCCCGCCCGGGTAGTCGGCGCCGCCCAGCAGCCCGAGCAGCACGATGATCAGTGACTGTCCCGCGGTGATCAGGCCGTTGTTCACCACGTTGCCGTTCATCAGCGCGGCCCGGCTGACCGGAGTGGTCAGGAAGCGGTTGAGGGTGCCGCGCTGGATCTCCTCCAGCGTGCCCATGCCCGCCCACATGTTGGAGCTGAGGGCACTCATCACGACCACGCCCGGCACCAGGTAGTCGAGGTACGAGGTGGTGCCGAAGCCGCCCAGCTCGACGACCTTCTTGAAGAGGCTGCCGAACAGGAAGAGCCAGATCACCGGCTGGATCAGGGTGATGATCGCGTACGCGGGCTGGCGGGCGAAGACCAGCAGCTGACGCTGGGTCATGTACCAGGTCTGGGTCAGGGCGTTGCTCATCGCGCACCTCCGGCCAGGGCGAGCGCCTCCGCGGTGTCGGCCTCCGTGTAGCGGCGGCCCGCGTAGCGCAGATAGACGTCGTCGAGGGAGGGGCGGGCGACGGTCGCGGCGGCCACGCTCACCCCGGCCCGCTCCAGGGCGGCGAGCAGCGCGGGTACGGCGACCGCCCCGTCGTCCGCCCGGACGCTGATCCGGCGTCCGTCGAAGAGCACCTCGTGCACCCCCGGCAGCCCGGTCAGGGCGCCGGCGAGCAGGGTGCGGCCGGCGTCCCCGGGGGTCTCGCGCAGCTCCAGGTGGACGGCGTCGCCGCGGAGTTCGCCCTTGAGGGAGTCGGGGGTGCCCTCGACCACGACCCGGCCGCGGTCGACGATCGCGATCCGCTCGGCGAGCCGGTCGGCCTCCTCCAGATAGTGCGTGGTGAGCAGGATGGTCAGCCCCTCATCCCCCGCCAGCCGGCCGATCTCCTCCCACATCGCGGTGCGGGCCTCCGGGTCGAGTCCGGTGGTGGGCTCGTCCAGGAAGAGCACCTCCGGTCGGTGGACCAGGCCGAGGGCCACGTCGAGGCGGCGCCGCATCCCGCCCGAGTAGCCCTTGACCGGGCGGCTCGCGGCGTCGGTGAGGGTGAAGCGGTCCAGCAGTTCGTCGACCCGGCGGTCGAGGGCGGTACCCCGCAGGCCGTAGAGCCTGCCCTGGAGCCGGAGGTTCTCCCGGCCGGTGGCGACCGGGTCGGCGCCGGAGTTCTGGGCGACCACGCCGATCGCGCGGCGCACCCGGTCCGGGTGGCGCAGCACGTCGTGGCCGGCCACGGTGGCGGTGCCCGAGTCGGGGCGGGCCAGGGTGGTGAGGATCTTGACGGTGGTGGACTTGCCGGCGCCGTTGGGCCCGAGGAGCCCGAAGACGACGCCGGGTTCGACGGTGACGTCCATGCCGTTGAGGGCGGTGACGTCGCCGGGATAGGTCTTGATCAGCTGGCGCGCCTGCACTGCGGGCGCACGGGTGTTCATGACAGGGCTCTCCTGAATGAGCGGATGACAGCTGATCCGCCTGAGGAGCGCCGGGCTATCCTGGGTGTGCCGCACCTCGATCGCCCGGATCTGCCTCTCGGCGGGTTCAGCTCGGGGTTCGAGACCCTGGCGGGGCTGCTGCAACAGCTCCGCCGGGGTCTGTTTCTGTTACCGGTCCACTGGTTCTGCTACCGGTCCACCTCCGTGAACTCCGGCGGGAACTCGCCGGTCTCGTGGAACCGGCGCCAGCCCTCGACGCCCGGCAGTGAACCGTCCCGTATCTCCCGCACGAAGCCGCGGACCCATGCGGTCTGCGCCTCCAGCATGTGCAGGTGGTACTCGACCTCGACGACGAACAGCCGGGGCAGGGTCTCGTGCAGCTTCTCCAGCACGGCACGGCCGCCGGCGACCTCCACCTCCAGGGAGCTCAGCCGCTCCGCCAGCAGGCGCTCGACCTCGTCCGGCGGCAGGGCGCCCATCAGCGAGAGCGCCGTCTCGAAGATCGGGTACTCCTTGGCCGGGACGGCCATCAGGTCCGACAGCCAGTGGACCATCTCCTCGCGCCCGGCCTCGGTGATGCCGTAGACCGTGCGCTCCGGGCGATTGCCCTGCCGCTCCACGTCGGCCACCTCGACGAAGCCGTGCTTCTCCAGGTTCCGCATGACCGTGTAGAGCGAGCCGTAGTTGATCCGGGTGCTGGTGTCCTTGCCCTGACGGCGCAGGGTCTGGGCGATCTCGTACGGATGCATCGGCTTCTGCCACAGGGTCGTCAGCACGACGAGCGCCAGCGGATTGCCGAGCTTGCGCCGCTTCACCGCCACGCCGACCTCCTCGCCTCCGAATATCCGTGACCGAACATATCGCGTGCCCTACGCGAACGTCAATACACACGATGTATCGCGTCTGAGGCGGTCACGCAAGGACGTGAGCACTTGGGCCCGCCCCGGACATGCCGGTGTGACGCGGCGGAAACAGCACGTCCCTAATTTCTGTCGCTCGACAGGAAATCCGCCTGACAGGCAGGTATCGCCGTGACCACCACCGACGAACGTTCGCTGAGGAAGACCGACGACCACTCCCTGGAGGAGTTCGGCTACCGCCAGGAACTGCACCGCAGCCTCGGCCGGTACGCCTCGTTCGCCGCCGGGTTCTCCTTCATCTCCGTACTGACGACCGTCTTCCAGTTCTTCGCCTTCGGGTACGCGTTCGGCGGCCCGGTCTTCTTCTGGGCCTGGCCGGCCGTGCTGATCGGCCAGCTGCTGGTGGCCGCCTGCTTCGCCGAACTGGCCGGGCGCTACCCGATCTCCGGCGCCATCTACCAGTGGTCCTCCCGCCTCTCGAACCCGGCGTTCGGCTGGTTCGCCGGCTGGATCATGGTGATCGGGCAGATCGTGGTGGTCGCGGCGGCCGCGCTGGCCCTGCAGATGGTGCTGCCCGCGCTCTGGTCCGGCTTCCAGCTGATCGGCACGGACGCGGCGCCGACGTCTGCCGACGGGGCTGCCAACGCGGCCGTACTCGGCGTCGTGCTCCTGGTGCTGACCACCCTCGTGAACGTCATGGACAACCGGGTGATGTCCGTGATCAACCGGGTCGGGGTGACCGCCGAGATCATCGGCGCGGTGCTGATCGTCGTGCTGCTGCTCACCCACTCCAAGCGCTCCCCCGGCATCACGTTCCACACCGGGACGGCCGCCGAGGGCGGGCTGCTGGGCGCGCTGCTGGTCGGCTCGTTCACCGCCGCGTACGTGATGATCGGCTTCGACAGCGCGGGCGAGATGAGCGAGGAGACGCACCAGCCCCGGCGCACCGCTCCGCGCACGATCCTCACGGCGCTGGGAGCGGCGGGCCTGCTGGGCGGCCTCGTGGTGCTGGGCGGGCTGCTGGCCGCGCCCAGCCTCACCGACGGGCGGCTGGGGGTGGACGGGCTCAGCTACGTCCTGACCAGCAGCCTCGGGGACGGGGTGGGCCGGGTGCTGCTGGCCGATGTCGTG
The DNA here is from genome assembly GCF_043201555.1 of Streptomyces sp. NPDC048288. Taxonomy (NCBI): domain Bacteria; kingdom Bacillati; phylum Actinomycetota; class Actinomycetes; order Kitasatosporales; family Streptomycetaceae; genus Streptomyces; species Streptomyces sp. NPDC048288. The sequence continues at coordinate 251,380 of NZ_JBICZD010000008.1, read as the reverse complement.
GTGGCGATCGCGGTGGCGACGCTGGCGATCCAGACGGCGGCCTCCCGGATGCTGTTCTCCATGGCGCGGGACGGGCAGCTGCCGTTCGCCGACCGGCTGGCGCGGGTGAACCCGCGGACCGGGATGCCGAGTGCGCCGGCCGTGGTGGTGGGGGTGCTGTCCGCCGCGCTGCTGCTGCTCAACTTCGTCTCCCCGGACGCGTTTCTGGCCATCGGGACGACGTGCATCGTGATGCTGTACCTCGCCTACGCGATGGTGACCGGGCCGTTGCTGGTGCGGCGGCTGCGGGGCGAGTTCCGGGTCGAGGGCACGGACGAGACCGGGGCGCCGTTGTTCTCGCTGGGGCGGTGGGGGGTGCCGGTCAACGCGGTCGCGCTGCTGTACGGGCTGGTGATGACCGTGAACCTGGCGTGGCCTCGGGGGGCGGTGTACGACCCGGCGGGGGGCCACTGGTACTTCCGGTGGTTCACCGTGTTGTTCCTGGTCGGGACTGTGGTGGTGGGCGGGGTCTGGAGACTCGCCCGGGCGGAGTCCCGAAGTGCGGTCGCTGTGCCGGAACCTGTGGGGTAGGCGGTCGGGTGCGGGTGCGTGGGGGCTGGTCGCGCAGTTCCCCGCGCCCCTAAAGGGGCGTTCCCCTTAGCCTTGACTGCAAATGAGACGTAAGACCACAGCCCCGCCCTCTCCCCTCCCCCAGCGCCAAGGGGTGGACCCCGTTCGGGTGCGGTTGCCCTTCTCTGGTGAGTGGGCGACCGTCGGCGAATACCTCGTGGCCCGGCTCTCCGGAGCCGGGCCCGGTGTCGTGGAAGAGATGCTGGACTCGGGGCTTGTCGTCGGCGCCGACGGGCAGCCGGTGGCTGCCCGCACCCCTTACGCCCCGGGCCTCTACCTCTTCTTCCACCGCGAGCTGCCCCCGGAGGTCCCGGTCCCCTTCTCCCTCGACGTCGTCCACCGCGACGCGCACATCGTCGTCGCCGACAAGCCGCACTTCCTCGCCACCACTCCCCGCGGCAGTCACGTCACCGAGAGCGCGCTCGCCCGGCTGCGGCGGGAGCTGGGGATTCCCTCGCTCGGGGCCGCGCACCGGCTGGACCGGCTCACGGCCGGGCTGGTGCTGTTCACGGTGCGGCCCGAGGAGCGGGGGGCGTATCAGACGCTGTTCAGCGAGCGGCGGGTGCGGAAGGAGTACGAGGCGATCGCGCCGTACGATCCCTCGCTCGCGCTTCCCCGGACCGTGCGCAGCCGGATCCTCAAGGAGCGCGGGGTGCCTGCGGCCAGAGAGATCGAGGGGCCGGTCAACGCGGAGACGCTGATCGAACTGGTGGAGACCAGGGGTGCGTTGGGGCGGTACCGGCTCAGCCCGCGCACCGGGCAGACCCATCAGCTGCGCGTCCACATGAGCGCGTCGGGGGTGCCGATTCTCGGTGATCCGCTGTATCCGGTGGTGACCGGCCCCGTGCCGGACGGTGACTTCCGGCGGCCGCTGCAACTGCTGGCGCGGCGGCTGGAGTTCACCGATCCGGTCACGGGGGTGGAGCATCGGCTCGTCAGCGGGCGGGCGCTGCGGGCCTGGGAGTCGTACGAGGACTGGGCCGGTCGGCCGGACCGTTAGCGGCCCAGCCACCAGCGGCGCAGCCGGGGCCAGATGCCGCGCGGGGCGGCCGGCGGTTCGGGCGCGGCCGGGGCGACGGGTGCCGGAGCCGGAGGGGGCTCCACCGGTTCCGGGGCGGCCGGGGCGGCGGCCGGGCGGACCGTGCCGAGCTGCCAGTCGCTGCGCTGCGGCGGGACCAGCGCGGGGCTCGGCATGAGGGTGACGTCCTGCTTGGGCTTCGGGTCGAAGCGGACCGGCAGCTCGACCAGGTGCCGGGAGGCGATGGACGCGCGCCAGCGCAGCTCGTCCTCGTCGCAGTCCAGCTGGATGTCGGAGAGACGGGTGAGCAGCTGGTCGACGCCGACGTCGGCGATGGCCCGGCCGATGTCCTGGCCGGGGCACTCGTGCGGGCCGCCGCCGAACGCGAGGTGCGAGCGGTTGCCCTGCATGTTGGCGTTGAGGTCGGGGCGGACGCGCGGGTCGACGTTGCCCGGGGCGGGGGCGTAGAGCAGTCCGTCGCCCTTGCGGATGCGCTGGCCGCCGAGTTCCGTGTCCTGCTTGGCGAAGTAGGCGAAGACGGTGCTGAACGGCGGTTCGTCCCACAGGGACTGCTCGATCGCCTCGGGCACGGTCATCTGGCCGCCGTTGAGCTGGGCGCGGAAGCCGGGCTCGGTGAGGACCATGCGCAGCGCGTTGGCGAGGAGGTTCGCGGTGGTCTCGTAGGCGGCGTAGAGGACGACCCGCAGGTGCTGGGCGACCTCGTCGTCGTTGAGTCCGGCCGGGTGGTTGACGAGGTGGCTGGTGAAGTCGTCCTCGGAGCGGGCCCGGCGGCGGGCGGTGAGCCGGGTCAGGTAGCCCATGACGTACTCGTTGCTGGCGATCGCGGTCTCGGTGCCCTTGAGCGCGTCCCGGGTGGCCTCCACGATCCGGTCGTTGTACTCCTCGGGCATGCCGAGCAGTTCGCACATGACGGCCATCGGCAGATGCTCGGAGTACTGGGAGACCAGCTCGGCGCGGCCCTTCTCGCAGAACTCGTTGACCAGCAGCTGGGTGTAGCGGCCGATGAGGCGGCGGATGCTGCGGTGGTCGATGGTGGTCATGGCGCCCTGGACCGCCGCCCGCAGCCGCAGGTGTTCGTCGCCCTCGGCGTGCGAGCAGATGGGCTGCCAGGCGATGTGCGGCATCAGGGGGTGGTCGGGCTTGACCATGCCCTCGCGCAGCGGGGTCCAGACGCGGCTGTCGCGGGTGAAGACGGCCGGCGTGCGCACCATCTGGAGGTTCTCGGTGAGCCCGAGGACCACCCAGACCGGCACGTCGTCGTGGAGCAGGACGGGGGCCACGGCTCCGTGGTCCTCGCGCAGTTTCTCGTACAGCTCGCCCAGGTGGTCCGCGCCGGCGCCGTAGAGCCGTTGCAGTCCGCCGGGGCCGGGGTCGTGCGCCGGGCAGCCGGGCGGTGGGGCCGGGTCGGTGCTGGTGCCGGCCGGGACGGGGGATTCAGGCGTCACAGTGATCGCTCCGGGGAGAGGTGTCAGGTGAGCGCGCCGGACATGGCGAGCGAGTGCAGGAAGCGCATCAGGGTCATCAGGACGTCCCGGCTGGAGGCCCGGCGGCGGGCGTCGCACTCGATGATGGGGATCTCGGGCGACAGGTCCAGCGCGGTGCGCAGTTCCTCGATGGGGTAACGGGGGGCGTCCGGGAAGGAGTTGACGGCCACGACGAACGGCACGCCACGCTCCTCCAGACGCCCCATGACGTCGAAGCTGACCTCCAGGCGCCGGGTGTCGATGAGCACGACCGCGCCGAGGGCGCCCTCGAACAGGCCGTTCCACAGGAACCAGAAGCGTTCCTGGCCGGGGGTGCCGAAGAGGTAGAGGACCAGCTGGTCGGTGATGCTGATCCGGCCGAAGTCCATGGCCACGGTGGTGGCGGTCTTGGACTCGGAGCCGTAGTTGTCGTCGACCCCGATACCGGCCTGGGTCATGGTCTCCTCGGTGGTCAGCGGCCTGATCTCGCTGACGGAACCGACCATGGTGGTCTTGCCGACTCCGAAGCCGCCGACGATCACGATCTTCACCGCGGCCTGGGCGGTGTGCGGCAGATGGTCCTGGGTGCGGGGGCCGGGGATCATCTCAGAGCTTTTGAAGTCCATGCATCACCGCTTCGAGGAGTGAACGGTCGGGGAGCGCCTGGCGGACGATCGGGGCGCGCGCCGTGACCAGTTCGGCCGTGATCAGCTCGGTGATCAGCGCCGTCATCGCACTGAACGGCAGGTTGAGGTAGGCCGAGAGCTCGGCCACGGACAGGGGGGCGAGGCAGAGCCGGAGCAGCGCCGCCTGCTCCGGGGTGACGGAGGGCGGTGGGTCGGCGCGCGCCACGATTAAGGTGACCAGGTCGAGTTCGGCCCGGGCGCCGTCGGCGCCGCTGATCACATAGAGCCGCTCGGGGTTCTTGTTGTCGCCGTCCCCGGTGCCGTCGTTGCCGCCGTCCGCGCCGCCGCTCTCGGGGACCGGCGGCGCGGACGGCAGCGGCGGCTGGTGTTCCGGCCGGGGCTGACGCCGTTTGCGTTGCGGAGGAGTCATACGGTCTGCCCGTTCCGCCGGGGCGGACTGGTGAGGTGGGCGCCGATGCGGACGACGAGGTCGCGCATCATCTCGCTCATCCGGCCGGGTTCGCAGGTCACGTCGGCGAGCACCGCGAGGTAGGCGTTGGCGCCGGCGGACATCAGGTAGAAGTAACCTCTGTCGATCTCGATCAGGACGAGGTTCATGTCCCCGTTGCTGATGGGGAGTTCCTGGGCGACGGCGCCGGCCAGGCTCTGGACGCCCGCGCAGGCCGCGGCGAGCCGGTCGGCGGCGTCGGGGTCGCCGCCGTGCCGGGCGATGCGCAGGCCGTCGGCGGAGAGGACGACGATCATCTCGACGCCCGGTACGCCGTCGGCGAGTTGCTTGAGCATCCAGTCGAAGTTGCCTCGCTGCTGGATCACTTGAGATCCCCCTCGTCGTCGGCCTCGGGGCCGGCCGGGTCGTTGATCAGGTGCAGGTACTTGGTGGGGTTCCGGGTGAAGTCGGTGGGGTGCACACCCGGGTTGTTCTTCTTGAGCCCCTCCCAGAAGGCCTCGACCCAGAGGCCGGGCTCGCGGCGCTCGGGCTCCGGCTCGGGTTCGGGCTCCTTGTGCTGCGACCAGATGGTCGGGTTGCCCTCGCGTTCGGCGCGCTCGATGGCGGCCTGCTCGGCGAGCCGCTGGCTGAGCGGCATCTTCATCCGGCTGCGCCGCTGCGGCAGTCCGCCGGCGGTCCACTCGGTGACCTCGGGGACGTCGTCCTCCATGGAGATCCCGGCGGGGATCCGGGGGCTGGTGGGCCGGCGCTTCTTGGGCGGCCGCTTGGGGCCTTCGAGGGCGCCCAGTTCGGGCTTGGGAATGCCGGTGGCGCCGATGCCGTGGGCGATGCCGGGGGCCGGGTCGGTGGTCATCATGTCGCTGGGCACGATGAGGACGGCCCGGACACCGCCGTACGCCGAGGCGCGCAGCGAGACATCCATGTTGTACGTCGTGCAGAGGCGGCCGACGACGGAGAGGCCGAGGCGCGGGTTCTCGCCGAGGACCTGGATGTCCTTGCCCTGCTTGGCCTTCTCCAGCAGGCCCTCCAGGCGGTCGCGGGCCTCCTCGTTGAGGATGACGCCGGCGTCCTCGATCTCGATGCACACACCGGACTGCACCTCGACGGCGGTGACGTGCACCTTGGTGGAGGGCGGCGAGTAGCGGGTGGCGTTGTCGAGGAGTTCGGCGGCCGCGTGGATGAGCGGTTCGACCGAGGTGCCCTTGATGTTGACCTGGCAGATGGAGTGCAGCTCGATGCGCCGGTACTCCAGGATCCGGGACATGGCGCCGCGCAGCACGCTGTAGAGGGCGACGGGGTTGGGCCACTGGCGGCCGGGGCGGCCGCCGCCGAGCACGGAGACCGAGTCGGCGAGGCGGCCGATCAGCGCGGTGCCGTGGTCGATGCGCAGCAGGTCGTCGAAGACCTCGGGGTTGCGGCCGTGGTCCTCCTCCATCTCCCGCAGTTCGTGGGCCTGCTGGTGGACGATGGCCTGGACGCGGCGGGCGACGCTGACGAACGAGCGCTCCAGGGAGTCCCGCTGGAGGTCCTCCTCGTCGACGATGTCGAGCATGGTGCGGATCAGCACGCGCTGCGACTCGGGGGCGTGGCGCAGCCGGGGGTCGAGGTCGAAGACCTGGCGAATCACCTCTTTGGGCGACTCACCCGCCTTCAGCCGGTACAGCGCGGTCGGGAAGACCTCCTTGCCGAGGCGTTCGATCTCCTCGTCGGAGGTGGTGAGTCGCTGTTCCAGATACGCGCTGTGACGGGCGTGCTCGGCCCGGGCGTCCCGGAGCCTACGGCCGCGGCGTACCGCTTCCGCCGCCGTCACGAGCACCAGCAGCGTACCGACGGCCCCGCACACGCCGACGGCGGTCCGGGCGGGCCCCGCCACCAGGAGGACGGCGGCGGCGGTCGCCGCGGCCATCAGTATGGCGGGCAGCAACAGCACGCGCGCCAGGGAGAGTTCACGGCCTTTGGGAGGCGATTGCACACTCACCATGTATGCCTTCTGAGACGAATCGGCTGGGTGTCGGGGGAGTTCGTGGGGGGAAGGTTCATGGAGCAGTCAGGATCTTCCGTATGTTTGGGAACAGGCGCACGAATTCATCTCAACTCGGTGCGCCGCGGGCGAGCTTAGTCCGACCGGATCAACGCCGTGTCATATTCAGCAAGCACCTGAAAACGCCCAAAGGAGTGGAGTACCCTCGGTCGTTTTGCACGCTGGGCATCCGTTCGCACACGTTGCGTCACGACGTACGGGCGTACGAGAGTGACTCACCGTGACGGGTGAAAAGGCTCCCGGGGGCGAAACCTCCGCCGGGGTCAGACCCCCGCGATCCGCAGCGCCGCGTCGGCCGTGGCGCGGGCGAACTCGCCGACGGGGCGCTCCGGTTCGGAACGGTGGATCAGGATGACACTTTCGATCAGACCGAAGACCAGATCGGTCCGCAGCTCCAGCTCACCCTTGCCGAGCACCCCACCGGCGTCCGTCGCGGCGATCAACTGGCGGTAGGCGTCCTTGAGTTCGGAGCGCACGGCGCGAAAACCGGCGAACCGCTCGGCGCGCACCTCGGGCAGCAGGTAGAGCGCGCCGAGGTTGTGCGGCCCGGCGCACAGCAGCTCCACGTCGGCCCGGCACAGCGCCCGCAGCCGCTCCCCGGCCGGCGTCGCGTCGTCCGCGAGCAGCTCACGCGCGTACGCCAGGGACGGTGTGACGGTGGACTCCAGCAACTCGGCGAGCAGCTCCTCCTTGCCGGAGACGTAGTGGTACATCGACGCCTGCCGCATACCCGCCCGCTCGGCGACGGCCCGGGTGGTGGTGGCCGCGTAGCCGTGGGTGGTGAACAACTCGGCCGCGGCCACCAGCAGTTCGGCCCGCGGCTCCAGACCGCTGTCCGCCCGCTGCGCGACCCGCGGCCGGCCGACCCGGCGCCCACTGCTCGTCCCCATGCGTTCGATCCTCGCACACGCCGTCGCCCGGTGATCACGACGCGCGTCCGCGCCGCACCCCCGGTGAGCCCTCGGTAACCGGCCCGGAACGCGGCGGCAACGCCTCCGACCCGGCCCGCCCCTAATTTCTGTCGAGCGACAGAAATACCCGAGCCCAAGGAGCCGGAGGTCGGCGAGATGGCAACAGCGACCACGTACGGAGCCCGGGCGCATGCCCGTGCCCAGGAGGGCACCCGCGCCGCGGCCATGCCCGTCGTCCCGGCCGCACAGTGGCCGGACCCGCCCTGCGAGGCGGGCCACCTGGTGTGGGCCGAGACGGTGGCGGGCGGCAACTACACCCACCGGGTGCTGGCCCGCGGCACCGAGCTGCGCCTGACCGACCCGAGCGGCGACGCCTGCGCCCATCTGCTGCTGTACGTCGCCGACCGCCCCTGGGAGCGGCTGAACGTCGCCGACACGGTCAAGGTCCAGTGGAACGCCTACCTCGGCGAGGGCGTCCTGCTCCTCTCCGACCAGGGCCGGGTCCTCGCCTCCGTGGTCGCCGACACCTCCGGCCGGCACGACGCCCTGTGCGGCACCTCCACCCTGGTCCGCAACACCGACCGGTACGGCGACGGCACCCCGCAGTCGCCCTCCCCCGCCGGCCGTGAGCTGTTCAAGCTGGCGGCCGCCAAGAACGGACTGGAACCGCGCGACCTGCCGCCGTCCCTGTCGTTCTTCCAGGGCGTGGAGGTGCGCGAGGACGGCACGCTGGACTTCACCGGCTCGGCCGGCCCCGGCGGCAGCGTCACGCTCCGCGCCGAACAGGACCTGACCGTGCTGATCGCCAACGTCCCGCACCCGGTCGACCCGCGCCCCGACTACGTCAGCACCCCCCTGGAGGTCCTGGCCTGGCGCGCCGCGCCGACGGCCCCCGGAGACCCGCTCTGGGACGCCACCCCCGAAGGCCGCCGCGCCTTCCTCAACACCGCCGAATTCCTCGCCGCGAGGGGGCTCGCATGAGCACGCAGACGAGCACACGCACGCGGACCGCCGTCGTCCCGGCCCGCGCCGCCTGGTCCGCCGTGATCCCCGAGGGGGACACGCTCACCATCACCGACCTGCACGGCAACCAGGCCGTCGACTTCCTCGTCTACGACGCCCACGACACCGCCGTCCGCTACAGCGCGCCGGACACGATCCACGCCCAGGGCTCCCTCTTCCTCACCACCGGCAGCGTGCTCATGAGCAACGAGCACACCCCCCTGATGACCGTCGTCGCCGACGAGGTCGGCCGGCACGACACGGTCGGCGGCGCCTGCTCCAAGGAGTCCAACACCCTGCGCTACGGCCACCACACCTGGTCCCAGCACGCCTGCGTGGACAACTTCCTCGCGGAGGGCGCCCGGCACGGCCTCGGCAAACGCGACCTGGTCTCCAACATCAACTGGTACATGAACGTGCCCGTCGAGCAGGACGGCACCCTCGGCATCGTCGACGGCATCTCGGCCCCCGGCCTGAAGCTGACCCTGCGCGCCGAACGGGACGTGCTGGTCCTGGTCTCCAACTGCCCCCAGATCAACAACCCCTGCAACGGCTTCGACCCGACGGCCGTGGAGATGACGATCGCCGGAGCCGCGGGATGACCTTCGACACCCTGCTGGTCGCCAACCGCGGCGAGATCGCCGTCCGCATCATCCGCACCGCCCGTGAACTGGGCCTGCGCACGGTCGCGGTGTACTCCGACGCCGACCGCGCGGCACCCCACGTCCGCCTCGCCGACGAGGCGGTCCGGCTCGGCCCGGCGCCCGCGAAGGAGTCGTACCTCGACGCCGACCTGGTCCTGAAGGCGGCCAAGGACACCGGCGCGGGCGCGATCCACCCCGGCTACGGCTTCCTCTCCGAGGACGCCGGGTTCGCCAGGCGCTGCGAGGAGGCCGGGATCGTGTTCGTGGGCCCGGCCCCGGAGCAGCTGGAGCTGTTCGGCGCGAAGCACACGGCACGGGCGGCCGCCGAGGCCGCCGGGGTCCCGCTGGCCCCGGGCACCGGACTCCTCCCCGACCTGGCCGAGGCGCTCCGCGCGGCCGCCGCCATCGGCTATCCCGTCATGCTCAAGGCCACCGGCGGTGGCGGCGGCATCGGTATGTCGGCTTGTCGATCCGCCGACGAACTGACCGACGCCTGGGAGCGGGTGCAGCGCGTCGCCGCCGCCTCCTTCTCCTCCGCCGGGGTCTTCCTGGAGCGCCTGGTCGAGCACGCCCGCCATGTCGAGGTCCAGGTCTTCGGCGACGGCGCCGGCCGGGTCATCACCTTCGGCGACCGCGACTGCTCGCTCCAGCGCCGCAACCAGAAGGTGGTTGAGGAGGCCCCGGCCCCCGGCCTGCCCGACCACGTCCGCGGCCAACTGGCCACCGCCGCCCGCGAACTGTGCGCCTCGGTCGGCTACCGCTCCGCCGGCACGGTCGAGTTCGTGTACGACGCGGCCCGCGAGGAGGCCTACTTCCTGGAGGTCAACACCCGCCTCCAGGTGGAACACCCGGTCACCGAGGAGATCTACGGCGTCGACCTGGTCGCCTGGATGCTGCGCCTGGCGCGGGGCGAGACCGACGTCGTCCGCGACCCGGGCGCACCGCGCGGCCACGCCGTCGAGGCCCGCGTCTACGCCGAGGACCCCACCCGCGAACACCGGCCCAGCGCGGGCCTGCTGACCCGGGTGGAGTTCCCGCAGGACGTCCGCGTCGACGGCTGGGTGGAGACCGGCACCGAGGTCACGACGTCGTACGACCCGATGCTCGCGAAGGTCATCGCCTACGGCCCCGACCGCGCCGAGGCACTGCGCAGTCTCGACGAGGCGCTGGCCCGCACCCGGGTCGACGGCATCGAGACCAACCTCGGCCTGGTCCGCGCGGCCCTCGCCGAACCCGCCTTCCGCGCCGCCGCCCACTCCACGGCGACCCTCGCCGAGGTCACCGACCCCACCCCCCGCATCGAGGTGGTCGCCGGCGGCACGCTCACCACGGTCCAGGACTGGCCGGGCCGCACCGGCTACTGGCAGGTCGGCGTCCCCCCGTGCGGCCCGATGGACGACCGCTCCTTCCGCCTCGGCAACCGCGCCCTGGGCAACCCGGAGGGCGCCCCCGGCCTCGAATGCACCCTCCAGGGTCCGTCCCTGCGCTTCACCCACCCCACCACGGTCTGCGTCACCGGTGCCCCGGCCCCGGTGACCCTGGACGGCACCCCGGTCGCCCAGTGGGAGCCGGTGACGGTCCCGGCGGGCGGCCTGCTGGAGATCGGCGCCCCCTCCGCACACGGGCTGCGCACCTACGTTCTCTTCGCCGGCGGCGGCCTGGACGTCCCGCCCTTCCTGGGCAGCGCCAGCACCTTCACGCTCGGCCGGTTCGGCGGGCACGGCGGCCGGGCCCTGCGCACGGGCGACGTCCTGCACGGCGGAGCCGTCACGGGGGGCGAACCGGTAGCCGAACGCCCGGAGTTCACCTCCGTCTGGAACCTCGCGGCCGTCGAGGGCCCCCATGCCGCGCCGGAGTTCTTCACCGAGGACGACATCCGCGACTTCTACGCCGCCGAGTGGAAGGTGCACTTCAACTCGGCCCGCACCGGCGTCCGGCTGGTCGGCCCCAAGCCGCGCTGGGCCCGCACCGACGGCGGCGAGGCCGGCCTGCACCCGTCCAACATCCACGACACCCCGTACTCGGTCGGCGCCGTCGACTACACCGGCGACATGCCGGTCCTGCTCGGCCCCGACGGCCCCTCCCTGGGCGGCTTCGTCTGCCCGGCGACCGTCCTGAGCGGCGAACGCTGGAAGCTGGGCCAGCTCCGCCCCGGCGACACGGTCCGCTTCGCGCCGGTCGACATCACGGGCGCGCCCCGCCCCGAGATCGTCGACGGCGGCATCCTGGCCCGCGACGGCGATGTGACCTGTCGCCGCAGCGGCGACGACAACCTGCTGGTCGAGTTCGGCCCGATGCAGCTCGACCTGGCGCTCCGCATGCGCGTCCACGCACTGATGGAGGCGGTGACGGCGGCGGCCCTGCCCGGGGTCACCGACCTCACCCCCGGCATCCGCTCGCTCCAGATCCAGACGGACCCCCGTCTCCTCTCCCAGCCCGAACTCCTCGCCGCCGTACGGGACATCGTCACCGCGCTCCCGCCCACCGACGAACTCGTGGTCCCCTCCCGCACGGTCCATCTCCCCCTCTCCTGGGACGACCCGGCGACCCGCGAGGCGATCGCCCGCTACATGGCGGGGGTCCGCGACGACGCTCCCTGGTGCCCGTGGAACATCGAGTTCATCCGCCGGATCAACGGCCTGGACTCGGTCGAGGACGTCTACCGCACGGTCTTCGACGCGGAGTACCTGGTCCTCGGCCTGGGCGACGTCTACCTGGGCGCCCCGGTCGCCACCCCGCTCGACCCGCGCCACCGCCTGGTCACCACCAAGTACAACCCGGCCCGCACCTGGACCGCCGAGAACTCCGTCGGCATCGGCGGCGCCTACCTGTGCGTCTACGGCATGGAAGGACCGGGCGGCTACCAGTTCGTGGGCCGTACGACCCAGGTATGGTCGGGCTGGCAGCAGCGCGGCGCGTTCGAACCGGGCTCGCCGTGGCTGCTGCGCTTCTTCGACCGGATCAGGTGGTACCCGGTGTCGGCGGACGAACTCCTCGACCTGCGCGCCGACATCACCTCCGGCCGCTTCGTGCCCCGCATCGAGGAAGGCACCTTCTCCCTCGCCGCGTACCAGGACTTCCTCACCGAACACGCCGACGCCATAGCCGAGTTCAGGACGGGCCAGCAGGCGGCCTTCGGCGCGGAACGCGACGCGTGGGAGGCGGCGGGCGAGTTCGCGCGGGCGGACGCGGCCACGGCGCCCGCCGCCGCACCGGCCGAGGTGTCGATACCGCCGGGCGGCCGCCTGATCGAGGCCGAGTTCGCCGCCTCCGTCTGGCAGCTGAACGTACGCCCGGGCGACGAGGTGGCGTCCGGCCAGCCCCTCCTCGCCCTGGAGGCGATGAAGATGGAGTCCAGGGTGCACGCGCCGATGGCAGGCGTGGTGGCGGAGATCCTGGCAAGGCCCGGCGACCAGGTGGAGGCGGGGACGGCCCTGCTCGTCCTGGCGCCGGCCGCGAACTGACCGACAGGAGCAAGAGCATGTCCAGCACCGTCTCCCGTGTCCGTGCCGCCTACGCGCGCGTCGAAGCGGTCGACCGCCCCGAGATCTGGATCGACCTGCGCCCGCGGGAGGAGGTCGAGGCGGAGGCCCGCGCGATCGACGAACGGGTGGCCGCCGGCGAACGGCTCCCCCTCGCGGGCCGCCTGTTCGCCGCCAAGGGCAACATCGATGTGCACGGTCTGCCCACGACGGCGGGCTGCCCGGCCTACGCGTACGAACCGGAGGCCGACGCCCCGGTGGTGGCCCGGCTGCGCGCGGCCGGGGCGATCGCCCTCGGCACCACCAACCTCGACCAGTTCGCGACCGGCCTGGTCGGCACCCGCTCCCCGTACGGCGCGGTCCGCAACGCGATCGACCCGGCCAGGATCAGCGGCGGCTCCAGCTCCGGCTCGGCCGTCGCCGTGGCCCTGGGCATCGTCGACCTGGCCCTCGGCACGGACACCGCGGGCTCGGGCCGGGTCCCGGCCGCCTTCAACGGCATCGTCGGCCTGAAGCCGACCCGCGGCCTGGTGCCCACGGCCGGGGTGGTCCCGGCGTGCGCCTCGGTGGACTGTGTGACGGTGTTCGCCCGGACCCTTCCGGAGGCCGAGCAGGCCCTGTGGTATGTCACACAGCACCAGTGGCATGTCACACAGCACCCGGACCGCCCCCTCCCGCCCCTCCCCCAGCGACCCCCCGGCCCCTGGCGCATCGCCGTCCCACCGCTCGCCCAGCTCGGCGAGCTGGACGAGGGCTGGGCGGAGGCCTACGAGCAGGCAGTCGCCCGCCTGGCCGCTTCCGGCGCCACGATCCAGCCTCTGGACCTGACGCCCTTCACCGAGGCGGCGGCCATGCTCTACGAGGGCGCGTTCGTCGCCGAGCGCTACACAGCGGTGGGCGCCTTCATCGACAAGTCGATCTCATCGGGCGGCGAGGGCCTGGACCCCACGGTCGCGGGCATCATCACCCGGGCCCGTGACATCCCCGCGCACCGGCTCTTCACCGACCAGGACCGACTGGCGGCCCTCCGCACCCGCGCCCTGGCCGAACTGTCCGACGCGGACGCCCTGCTCCTCCCCACGACCCCCGGTCACCCCACCCTCGCCGAGGTCGCCGCCGACCCCCTGGGCGCCAACGCCCGCCTGGGCCGCTTCACCAACTCCACGAACCTCTTCGACCTGGCCGCGGTGGCGGTCCCGGCCGGCGAGGTGAACGGCCTCCCCTTCGGCGTCATGCTGATCGGCCCCGCCTTCACCGACGACCGCCTGACCACCATCGCCCGCGCCCTGGAACCCCGGGTGAGCCTCGCGGTCCTGGGCGCCCACCTGACGGGCCAGCCCCTCAACCCCCAGCTCCTCGCCCTGGGAGCGGTACTCGACCGCACGACGACCACGGCACCGACGTACCGCTTCTACGCCCTCGGGACGACCCCGCCGAAGCCGGGCCTGGTGCACGTGGACGAGGGCGGCGCCGCGATCGAGGCGGAGGTATGGAGCCTGCCGCCCGAAGGCCTGGGCCGCCTGCTCGCCGCACTCCCCCGCCCGATGACGCTGGGCAGCGTGGAGCTGGCAGACGGCACCAGCGTCCCCGGCTTCCTGTGCGAACCGAGCGCACTGACGGACGCCGAGGACATCACCCACCACGGAGGATGGCGAGCCTTCTTGAAAGAGGCCTAGGACGAGCGCCCCTTCAGGGGCGCGGGGCTGTATGCGATATGCGGCTACCGCCGCACGGGCGCGACCAGCCACACCCCACCCGCACCCGCCAACGAATCCGCTACCCCACCGACGAGTAGGCCACAACCCCCCGCAACACCAGATCAACCGCCTTCCGCGCAGACTTCGCCACGGTCGAGCCCTCCGCGGGAGAAGCCGCCGCGGACAGCTGCCCGAGCACATCGATCACCTGCTTGCACCAGCGCACGAAGTCACCGGCCGGCATCTCCGCCTCCCGCAGCACCTCGTCCAGCCCCATCCCGGAGGCCCACATGTAGGCGGCCCAGGCGAAGCCGAGGTCCGGCTCACGCTGCCCGACCCCCTCGGTCTGCGTGATCCGGAACTCCTCTTCCAGCGCGTCGAGCCGCCCCCAGATCCGGACCATCTCGCCGAGCGCGGCCTTGGCCTTCCCGGACGGCAGCTTCGGCACCATCGTGTCGTCCCCGACCCGGGCCTCGTACACCAGCGCCGAGACGCAGGCGGCGAGTTCGGCGGGGCCGAGGCCTTCCCAGACCCCCGCCCGCAGGCATTCACTCGCCAGCAGGTCCAGCTCGCCGTACAGCCGGGCCAGCCGCTTGCCGTGCTCGGTGACCTCGTCCCCGCGCAGGTAGTCCAGTTCGGTGAGCAGCGCCACGATCCGGTCGAAGGTGCGGGCGATGGTGTTGGTCCGCCCCTCGATGCGCCGCTCCAGCTGCGAGGTGTCCCGGATCAGCCGGTGGTACCGCTCGGCCCAGCGGGCGTGGTCCTCACGGTCGTTGCACCCGTGGCAGGGGTGCGCCCGGATGGCCGTGCGCAGCCGCGCGATCTCCCGGTCGTCCGCGGCCTGCGACCGCTTCTTGCGGGCGCGCTCCGGCGGGATGTGCCCGGCCTTGGTGCGCAGCGCGGACGCGAGGTCCCGACGGGACTGCGGGGAGCGGGGGTTGAAGGACTTGGGGATCCGCATCCGCTCCAGCGCCTCGACGGGCACCGGGAAATCGATCGAGGCCAGCCGCTTGACCTGCCGCTCGGCCGTCAGCACCAACGGGCGCGGCCCGTCGTGCTGTTCGAAGCCGCGGTGGCCGTTGGACCGACCGGCGGGCAGCCCGGGGTCGAGGACGAGGGCCAGGCCCGCGTACTTGCCCGTCGGGACATGGATGACGTCGCCCGGCTTGAGCTTCTCCAGTGCCACGGCCGCCTCGGCGCGCCGCTCGGCGACGCCCTGCCGGGCCAGTTCGGTCTCCCGGTCCTTCAGTTCGCGGCGCAGCCGGGCGTACTCCTCGAAGTCGCCCAGGTGGCAGGTCATGGACTCCTTGTAGCCGGCGAGTCCTTCCTCATTGCGCTGCACCTGCCGGGAGATCCCGACGACCGACTTGTCGGCCTGGAACTGCGCGAACGAGGTCTCCAGCAGTTCACGCGAGCGGTGCCGCCCGAACTGCTCGACCAGGTTGACCGCCATGTTGTACGACGGCTTGAAGCTGGACCGCAGCGGATACGTACGCGTGCCCGCGAGCCCGGCCAGGTGCTCGGGGCTCATCCCGCGCTGCCACAGCACCACGGCATGGCCCTCGACGTCGATGCCCCGCCGGCCCGCGCGGCCCGTCAGCTGGGTGTACTCACCGGGCGTGATGTCGGCGTGCTGCTCGCCGTTCCACTTGACGAGCTTCTCCAACACCACCGAACGTGCGGGCATGTTGATGCCGAGCGCGAGGGTCTCGGTGGCGAACACGGCCTTGACCAGGCCGCGGACGAAGAGTTCCTCGACGACTTCCTTGAAGGTGGGGAGCATGCCCGCGTGGTGGGCGGCGATCCCGCGCTCCAGGCCCTCCAGCCACTCGTAGTAGCCGAGGACGTGCAGGTCCTCCGGCGGGATGGACGAGGTGCGTTCCTCGACGAGGGCGCGCACCTTCTCCCGTGCCTCGTCGTCGTTGAGCCGCAGGCCCGCGTGCAGGCACTGCTGGACGGCGGCCTCGCAGGCGGCGCGGCTGAAGATGAAGGTGATGGCGGGCAGCAGGCCCTCGTTGTCGAGGCGTTCGATGACCTCGGGGCGGCCCGGGGTCCACACCCGGGAGCGCTGCCGGCGCTCCCGCTCCCGGTCGGCCTCGCGCATGGCGCGGCCGCGTCTGCGGTCCTGGAACGACGGACGCTGTGCCTCCATCCGGGCCAGCCGGGTGAGGTCGGGGTTGACGGCCTTCTTCTGGCCCTCGCCCTCCTCGAACAGGTCGTACATCCGGCGTCCGGCGAGCACGTGCTGGAACAGCGGGACGGGCCGGTGTTCGGAGACGATGACCTCGGTGTCGCCGCGGACGGTGTCGAGCCAGTCGCCGAACTCCTCGGCGTTGGAGACCGTGGCCGACAGGGACACCAGGGTCACGGACTCGGGGAGGTGGATGATCACCTCTTCCCAGACGGCGCCGCGGAAGCGGTCGGAGAGGTAGTGGACCTCGTCCATGACCACGTAGCCGAGGCCGATGAGGGTCTGGGAGCCCGCGTACAGCATGTTCCGCAGGACCTCGGTGGTCATGACGACCACGGCGGCGTCCGGGTTGATGCTGTTGTCGCCGGTGAGCAGGCCGACCATGCCGTCGCCGTAGCGGCGGCAGAGGTCGGCGTACTTCTGGTTCGACAGCGCCTTGATGGGTGTCGTGTAGAAGCACTTCTTGCCCTGCATGAGGGCGAGGTGGACGGCGAACTCGCCCACGATCGTCTTGCCGGAGCCGGTGGGGGCGGCCACCAGTACGCCCTTTCCGGCTTCGAGCGACTGGCAGGCCTCGATCTGGAAGGGGTCGAGGCCGAAGTCGTACATCTCGCGGAACGACGCGAGCGCGGTGGCCTGCTCGGCTGCCCGCTGGCGGGCCGCCGCATATCGCTCGGCCGGTGAGAGGTCCTCTGTCATCGTGCTTTCGAGCGTACCGGTCCCCACTGACAACAGGACGATCATTATCCGGAACATGGGACAACGGACGACGAAGAGGTGCCCGCGTCCTTGGACGCGGGCACCTCTCGGTGACTGTGGTGACCGGTCAGGTCACGTCGTCGTAGCCGTTGACCCGGTCCGGGCCGGCCTCGGGCAGCGCGCGGCTGGCGGAGACGGTCTCGACCTCGCCGACGTCCTCGGGCGTGAGATCGAGGTCGGAGGCCTCGTCGTCGTCGAGGCCGTCGTCGTCGCGGCGGCGCCTGCGGCGGTCGTTGAGGAGGGAGAACGCGACCGCGCCGAAGTACAGCACCCAGATCGGTCCGGCGAGCGCCAGCATGGAGAGCGGGTCGGTGCTCGGGGTGGCCACGGCCGCGAAGACCGTGATGCCGAGGATCATCGCCCGCCACCAGCCGAGCATGCGCCTGCCGGTGATGATGCCGGTGAGATTGAGCATCACCAGGAGCAGCGGCAGCTCGAAGGAGAGACCGAAGACGATCACCATGCGGGTGACCAGCTGCAGCAGGTCGTCGAGCGGCAGCAGGTTGGCGATGCTGCCGCTCGGGGTGAAGTCGATCAGCACCTTGGCGGTGGTGGGCAGCACCGCGTACGCGAAGTACGCGCCGCCGAGGAAGAGCGGGGCGCCGGTGAAGACGAACGCGTAGGCGTACTTCTTCTCGTTCCTGTGCAGACCCGGGGCGACGAAGGCCCACAGCTGGTACAGCCAGATCGGCGACGCGAAGACCACGCCTGCGGTCAGGGAGACCTGGAGGGCGAGCGTGAACGGGGCGAGCAGGCCGTCGATGGTGATCGTGGCGCACTTCTCGCTGCCACCCTGGCTGTTGATCTCCGAGAAGGTCTGGTGGCAACCGATCGAGTCGAGGATCGGCCTGGTCAGGAAGTTGATGATGTCGTTGTAGAAGAAGGCGGCGACCACCGTCACGATGACGATGGCCAGCATGGCCTTCGCGAGCCGGTTGCGGAGCTCACGAAGGTGATCCGCGAGAGGCATCCGCCCCTCGGGATCCTTCTCCTCTTTGCGGGCAGACTTGGGCAACCCACGTCCTCATCTCGTGCGGCAGGCCGGGGGCTACCGGCCTTGCGTCAGCGCTGGGTGGTGTCCGACGGCTCGTTGACCGGGCGGGAGCTGGTCACGTCGCCGGGGGCCGCCTGAATGGTGCGCTGGGCCTGGGACTGCTCGCCGGAGGCGGGCGCCTGGGCGGAGCTGGTGGTGTTGCCCTCTTCCTTCATCGCCTTGGCCTCGCTCTTGAGGATGCGCGCGGACTTGCCGAGCGAGCGGGCCATGTCCGGAAGCTTCTTCGCGCCGAACAGCAGGATGACGACGACAAGGATGAGAATGATCTCGGGGGCTCCGAGCCTTCCGAACATAAGTCTTTACCTTCTCACCGAGGCGGCTGGGTGGGGTGCTGTCCGATCCGTCGGACATACGTCCGAGTGATCGTGCTGTCAGCGATCGTAACGCTCAGGGGTAAACGTGAGGCAATCCCCGTGCGTACTCCCGGTCCGCGGTACGGGCCTCGTTCTCCGTGCCGCGAGCAGCAGCGTACCTTTCCCTGCGGGCACCGTGACAGGGCGAAGTGACGCAAACCGCTTATGGCCCACTACTCACATCGCTTCCACAGCGGGCGTCACAGTGCGTCGACAGTGCGGGCGGCGCTCTCGGCGGCCCGCTCCAGGTCCTCGGCGGCGCGGCTGATGCGCCGGGCCGAGTCCGTGACCTGCGCTCCCAGCTGTCGCGCCGCCAGGAAGACCCGGACGGCGAGCACGCCGAGCACGGCGAGACCCACGAAACCCACAGCTACCGCGACCATCGCCCAGAACATGCGCCGAGCCTAGACGGTGGGGTGCAGCCGCAGTGTCCTGACCCCGCCGCCGGTGAGCAGTTCCACGATCCGCTCGCCGGCGGGCTTGCGGACGGCGGCCCCGCAGTCGGGGCAGGTGAAGGAGTAGAACGTCGTCTTGCTGGTGGCTCCGATGGCCAGGCGCAGGGCGCTCGCGGTGAGCTCGAAGCTGCCCCGGCAGTCCGGGCAGCCGGCTCTGAACACCACGGGGACCACTCTTCTCATCCCGGCGAAGGCGGCCGCGACCGTCATCTCCCGCGCTCCCGCGACACCGGAACCCGAAGCCTCGTCCAGAATCCCCGAAGACTCGTTCAAATCCCTCGCCCCTGCCCTTCCTCGTCGCCGTGCCCAACGTGGTCGTACGCCGCCAGTGCCTCGCGGGCCGCCCGGCGGGCGCTGTCGGCCAGCTCGGGCGGTGACACGATCCGGCCGTCGCCGCCGAGCCTGAGCGCCAGCCGGCGCAGGGAGGCCGGATCGGGGGTGCGCAGGGTAATACGCAGTCCGCCGTCGGGAAGCTCATCCGCGCTGTCGTGCGGGTAGTACTCGGCGACCCAGCGGCCGCCCGGGCCGACCTCGACGACCACCTCGGGGTCCTCCGCGGCGGGCTGCACCAGGGCTTCGGACAGGTCGCGCAGCTCGATCTCCGGGGGCGCGGACGGCTCGTCCAGGATCTTGATCTCGGCCACCCGGTCGAGCCGGAAGGTACGCCGGGCCTCGGAGCGCCGGCACCAGGCCTCGACATAGGTGTGGCCGACGCTGACCAGGCGGATCGGGTCGATCTCGCGCTCGGTGACCTCGTCGCGGGCCGGTGAGTAGTAGCGGATCCACAGCCGGCGGCGCTCGGCGATGGCCCGGTCGACGTCGGCGAAGACGCCGCCCTCGGACTCGAAGGTCACCGAGAGGCGGGCACTGGCGTCGCCCGCCTCGCCGGCCGCGGCCTCCACCTTGGCGGTGGCCCGCAGCAGCGCCTGCCGGTCGCCCTCGCGCAGTCCGGGCAGGGTGGCCACGGCGCGGGCGGCGACCAGGAGCGCGGTCGCCTCGTCGGCGGCGAGCCGGAGCGGTTCGGCGGCCTCCTCGCCGAGCGCGGCCGCGTTGTGCCACCAGATCCGCTCGCCGTCGGTGTCGATGTCCAGCAGGTCGCCGCCCCGGAAGCTGGTGCCGCACATGGGCAGCACGTCCAGGTCGGAGACCAGCTCGTCCTCGGTGATGCCGAAGGCGCGGGCGACGTCCGCGATCCGGGCGCCGGGGCGCTCGCGCAGAT
This sequence comes from Streptomyces sp. NPDC048288, assembly GCF_043201555.1. Taxonomy (NCBI): domain Bacteria; kingdom Bacillati; phylum Actinomycetota; class Actinomycetes; order Kitasatosporales; family Streptomycetaceae; genus Streptomyces; species Streptomyces sp. NPDC048288. The sequence continues at coordinate 231,366 of NZ_JBICZD010000008.1, read as the reverse complement.
AGGTCACCAGGGAGAGCATCCGTCGGGTCTGGTCGATGGCGTTCACGGGCCTGACCGGTTTGCCTGCCACTGTCTTGCTCCGCTCCCCCTCAGCCCTTGGCCACGGCACGCAGCCGGTCCACCACGTCCGCACGCAGCTCGGCCGGCTCCAGCACCACCGCGTCCGGTCCGAACTCCACCAGCCAGGCGTCCAGCCCGTGCCCGTACGGAATCTCCAACTCGTCCCAGCCGTCTCCGAGTTCCCGGACCGCGGTGGCCTTCGCCCGAAGGGGGTAGCCGGACCCGGAACGGAGCCGGATCAGCGCGGAGCGGTCGGCGATCTCGCCGGCCCAGCTCGCGACGGTCTCGCGCACGGTGACGACGTCCGGGACCGGAGCGGTGAAGCCGGTGCCCCGGGAGCGGACCTTGCCGGTGATCCGGGAGAGCCGGAACACCCGCTCGGCACCGCGGTCGCGGTCCCAGCCCGCCAGGTACCAGTGGCCGCGCCAGCACTCCAGGGCCCAGGGTTCGACATGCCGGGTCTCGGGGTGGGCGGCGGTGGCCTTGCGGTAGTCGAAGACGACCGGGCGGCGGTCGCGGCAGGCCAGCATCAGCGGTTCGAACGCGGCCTCGTGCACGGGGATCCGCGGCTCCAGGGCGCCATGGGCCTCGTACGGGTCGACGTCCTCGGGGAGCCCGGCCGCGCGCAGCTTCTGCAGCGCGCCGCTGGCCGCGCCGGCGAGCCGGGCCTGCTGCCAGACCTTGGCGGCCAGCCCCAGGGCGGCGGCCTCCTCGGCGTCGAGGGTGATGGGCGGGAGGCGGTTGCTGTCGCGGCGGGCGAGGTAGCCGACCTCGCCGTCCAGGTTCTCGACGGTCTCGATCACCAGTCCGAGCTCGCGCAGATCGTCCTTGTCGCGCTCGAACATCCGGTTGAAGGAGTCGTCCGACCCCGCTTCCAGGTAGGCCTCAATGGATTCCCGCAGCTCACGCTTGCTGAGCGGCCGCCGCGTTCCCAGCAGGCACAGCGCCAGGTTCATCAGCCGCTCGGCCTTGGCAATGGCCATCGACGCCCTTCGCCTTCCCTATGGTGCTTCTGACCGATGACCGTACCGCTCCGGAGTGTCACGGCAAAAGCCAGTGCCACCATTGAGGACCGAAACGGACAGGCCACGACAGACGACGAGGGCCCGCGCACACGGCACGGGCCCTCGTCCAGCCGGTTTCCGACCGGGACCGGTCAGCGCCGCACGGGCGCCGGCCAGGGACGGGGATCAGACCCCGAGCAGGTCCACGACGAAGATCAGCGTCTCGCCGGCCTGGATCGCCGGGGTCGGGCTCTGGTTGCCGTAGGCGAGGTGGGCCGGGATGGTCAGCTGGCGACGGCCGCCGACCTTCATGCCCTGCACGCCCTGGTCCCAGCCCTTGATGACCCGGCCGCCGCCCAGCGGGAAGCGGAACGGCGTACCGCGGTTCCAGCTGGCGTCGAACTCCTCACCGGTGCTGAACGCGACACCCACGTAGTGCACGGTGACGGTCTGGCCCGCCTGGGCCACCTCGCCCTCGCCCTCCCAGATGTCCTTGATCTCCAGGTCGGCCGGGGGCTCGCCGCCGGGGAAGTCGATCTCGGGCTTGTCGATGCTCACGTCTCTGGCTCCTGCTTGTGTACGACACGGAACCCGGACAGTCTTTCATCCCCGCCCGGCCGATGCCCGCGCGACTACATCGCCGCCAGGATGTCCACCGAGAACACCAGCGTCGACCCCTTCTTCACCACACCACCGCTCGGCGGGTTGTTCCCATAGGCGAGGTCCGGCGGTACGACGATCAGCACCCGGCTGCCCACCTTCTTGCCGGTGATCCCCTGCGCCAGCCCCTTCACGACCTCCTGCATCTGCTCCACCGAGAACTGGCTCAGCCGCCCGGTCGAGTACGTCTGCTCGAAGGTCTTGCCGCCGTCCCAGACCACGCCCTCGAACTGGCACAGGATCGTCTGCGCGGCCTGGACCTCCGCGCCGTCGCCCTCCAGGACGTAGTTCGACACCAGCTTCTTCGGCGGGTCGGCCTTGGGGATGTCGATCGACGGGGCCTTGCCGTCCGTGTTCGTCCCCACCTTGGGCAGCGCGGCGTCGCTCTGCGCGACCTCCTTGCCGGTGCTGGAGCTCTTCGAGTTGAAGGAGTCCAGCACGTCCACCACGAACACCAGCGTGTCGGTGCCCTTGATACCCGCCTGGGAGTTGCCCGAGGTGCCGTAACCCCAGGTCGGGGGCACCGCCATCAGGACCCGGCTGCCCACCTTCCTGCCCGCCAGCGCGTACCGCCAGCCGTCGATGATGCTGCCCTGGGCGAGCTGCATCACCAGCGGGGAACGGTCGTAGGACTGGTCGAAGACCTTCGCCGTGGACCAGATCTGCCCCAGGTAGTTGGCCTGGATGAAGTCGTTCTCGGCGACCGGCTTGCCGCTGCCCGCGATCACCGTCTTGACCGCGAGGTTCTTCGACGGGTCCCCGGTGCCCTTGGCCACGGTCGGCTTCTCGTCGAACTTGGTGCCCGCCGTGATGGCCGGCAGCGGCCCGTCCACGATCTTCGGCGGCGGTACCGAGGAGGCCGAGGCCGACGGTGCCGCGCTGGCCTTGCTGGAGGCGGACTTGTCGTCACCACACGCGGCGAGCGTGACCAGTCCAACGGGAACGGCGGCAAGGAGAACAGAGCGTCGGCGCACGGAAGAGCCTCGTAATCGGTCGATCTTGCGGATGGCGTGCGCGCAACTCTACGGCGTGACAAGGGCGCCGTACGGGAAAGTACGGCGCCCGTGTGGCGTCTGTGGAGTGCGCCCGCCTACCGCGTCACATACCGGCGATGAGCTTCTCCACCCGGTCGTCCACCGAACGGAACGGGTCCTTGCACAACACGGTCCGCTGTGCCTGGTCGTTGAGCTTGAGATGCACCCAGTCGACCGTGAAGTCCCGCCGCTGTTCCTGGGCCCGCCGGATGAAGTCACCGCGCAAACGCGCCCGAGTCGTCTGCGGCGGCACCGACTTGCCCTCGAAGATCTTCAAGTCATTGCAGATCCGCGCGGCTTGCCCCTTCTTCTCCAGCAGGTAATACAGACCTCGACGACGGTGAATGTCGTGATAAGCGAGGTCTATCTGCGCCACGCGCGGATGCGACATGGTCATGTTGTGCTTGGCCCGGTACCGCTCGATGAGCTGGTACTTCATGACCCAGTCGATCTCGGTGCCGATCCGGTCCAGGTCCTCCGCCTCGATGGCGTCCAGGGTCCGGCCCCACAGCTCCAGCACCTGCTCGACCGTGCCGGTGCGGATGCCGCGCCGCTCGCAGAAGTCCACGGCCTTCTCGTAGTACTCCCGCTGTACCTCCAGCGCCGAGGCCTCGCGGCCACTGGCGAGGCGCACCTTGCGCCGGCCCGTGATGTCGTGGCTGACCTCGCGGATCGCCCGGATCGGGTTCTCCAGGGTCAGGTCCCGCATCACCGTGCCCGCCTCGATCATGCGCAGCACGAGGTCGGTGGCACCGACCTTCAGCAGCATCGTCGTCTCGGACATGTTCGAGTCGCCCACGATGACGTGCAGCCGGCGGTAGCGCTCGGCGTCGGCGTGCGGCTCGTCGCGCGTGTTGATGATCGGCCGGGAGCGCGTCGTCGCCGAGGACACGCCCTCCCAGATGTGCTCCGCCCGCTGGCTCACGCAGTACACCGCACCGCGCGGCGTCTGCAGCACCTTGCCCGCGCCGCACAGCAGCTGGCGGGTCACCAGGAACGGAATGAGGATGTCCGCGAGCCGGGAGAACTCCCCGTGCCGCGCCACCAGATAGTTCTCGTGGCAACCATAGGAGTTGCCCGCCGAGTCGGTGTTGTTCTTGAAAAGGTAGACGTCGCCCGCGATTCCTTCCTCATGCAGGCGTCGTTCGGCGTCCACCAACAGCCCTTCGAGAATGCGCTCGCCGGCCTTGTCGTGGGTGACCAGTTCGGTCACGTTGTCACATTCGGGTGTCGCGTATTCCGGATGTGAGCCCACGTCGAGATAGAGCCGGGCGCCGTTCCGCAGAAAGACATTGCTGCTACGGCCCCATGACACGACACGGCGGAAGAGGTACCGCGCCACCTCGTCAGGCGACAGGCGGCGCTGTCCCCTGAACGTGCACGTGACGCCGTACTCGTTCTCCAGCCCGAAAATGCGGCGGTCCATGACTGAACATTACGCCCGATCCCCTGAGCTGAAACGGGGTTCGGCAGCACGATTTGGATCATTTTCCGAACCGGTCGCAACCACCGCACCCCCACCGGGAGCTGCGAGGACCCGTCGCGTGACCACCAGGACCAGCAAGGACACACCCCCCGCCACCGCCGGCACCGCGAAGCCCCAGAGCGCCCCGCCCGCCTCGACGACCGGGCCCGCCAGGCCCGTTCCGACCGACGCCCCCACTGTGAACGTCGTCACAAGCCAGGAGAACGCCTCGGTGACCGTCCCCCGCGGCGCGTGCCGGTCCACCAGCACGAACGCACAGGCGATGGCCGGCGCCAGGAACACTCCGGCCAGCACGGTGAGCAACACCATGGCCAACGCATCCGGCATCAGCATCAGCGGCAGATAACAGACCGCCAGAAGCGCCACCAGCACCCGCAGTCGCCGCCCCGGCTCCCCCGACCACCGCCGCGCCCCGTAGACGGATCCCCCGAACAGCGCCCCGAGCCCCAGGGCGGCCATCAGCCAGCCGTACACCGCGTCCCCGCCGTGCTCGTCCGCGTACGGCACCGACGCCACCGTGATGGAGCCCAGCGCGATCCCCACGAACAGGAACGCGCCCAGCAGCGCCAGCAGCCCGGGCGAGCGCAGCGCGCCCAGCCAGTGCGCCTCGCGCGGCGCCGAGCGCCACGCGCGCGAGGGCGGCGAGAGCACGACGGAGAGGGCCCCGAGCACGCCCACCGCGTTCACCACGAGCAGCGCCGCCTGCGCGGACCACAGCGACACGCACAGCGTCACCAGCAACGGGCCCACGGTGAACATCACTTCCTGCGCCACCGCGTCCATCGCGTACGCCGTGTGCACCCGCTCCCCGTCACCGAGCACGCTCGGCCACAGCGCCCGCAGCCCGCCCTCCAGCGGCGGGGTGAAGAGCCCGGCCGCCGCCACGGATGCGTAGGCGAGCGGCAGCGTCCCGGTGCCGGCGAACGCGAAGACGGCCATCGCGAGGGCCGAGGCGAGCGCCGCGGGCAGCTGGACACGCGGCTGCCCGCGCAGATCGACCAGCCGCCCCAGCACCGGCTGGCCGACCGCGTTGGCCACCCCGTACACCGCCGCGAGCGCCCCCGCCAGGCTGTACGTACCGCCCTCCGCGCGCACGAACAGCACGATCGCGATCGCCGCGGTCGCGTTCGGCAACCGGCCCACCAGCGTCCCGGTCAGCAGCCGGGCCGCATGTCTCGCCCTGAGGATCTCCAGGTACCCCGCGGCCATGACCTGCCTCCAAGTTTTACGTATAACCCCTTCTCCCATACGTACCATGTGCCCTGTTCACACGTCCAGACGAAGGAGCGCACCCCCGGTGGCACGCAGCAGCACGCGCCCGACGAGCCGCGACGTCGCCCAGGCCGCCGGCGTCTCCCAGGCCGCCGTGTCGCTCGTCCTCGGCGACAAGTGGCGCGGCCGGGTCTCGGAGACCACCGCCGCCCGCGTCCGCGACGCCGCGCGCGACCTCGGCTACCGCCCCAACCTCGCCGCCCGCAACCTCCGCCTCGGCCACACCCGCACCGTGCTCCTCGTCGTCCCCGCGCTGACCACCGAGTTCTTCGCCGGCGTCTACACCGGCGCCGCCCGTGTGGCCGCCGAGAACGGCTTCGGCGTCGTCCTCTACCCCTCCCCCGAGGGCATCGGCCCGGCCCGCGACCCCTTCGCCTCCGCCCAGGCCGCCCTGGACGGCGTCATCGCCTCCTCCATGGCCGCCGACGCCCTCAGCGCCATCCGCGGCGACCAGCTCCCCCTCGTCATGCTCGACAGCGACCCCGAGGGCAGCCTGGGCGCCGCCACCGTCAACCTGGACATCGCCGACGGCGTACGGCAGGTCGCCGAACACCTGCTCGACCTGGGCCACCGGCGCTTCCTGCACATCGCGGCGGACGTGGCGTCCTGGACCTTCGAGGTACGCGCCCGGGAGCTGGCCGCGCGGACGGCGGGGACGCCCGGCACCTCGGTCCGCACGGTCCGCGCCCCCATCTCCATCGACGGCGCCGTCACCGCCGCCGAGGCCGCCCTCGCCGGCCCCGGCCCCCGGCCCACCGCCCTCGTCTGCGACGACGACAAGCTCGCCGCGGGCGCCTACAAGGCCGTACGCCGACTCGGCCTGCGTGTCCCCGACGACATCTCCGTCACCGGCCTCGACGACCTCGCCCTCGCCACCGCCATCGATCCCGAGCTCACGACCGTGCGCCTGGACGCGGAACTCTTCGGCGAACGCGGTATGCGGGCCCTCCTGGCCGTCCTGGAGGGCCGGGAACCGGAGAGCGGGGACATCCCGGTCGAACTGGTCGTGCGGGGCTCCACGGCGCCACCACGGCCCTCCTGACCCCACAGGAAACCCACACCGCGGGCAAACGCCCGCGCCCCGCCCGGTGGTCACCGGACGGGGCGCGCGGAGCGGGACTGATCGGAACCTGCCAGGACTGCTGCGGAGCGCTACTCGACGTCTCCGCCGGACTCCTCGGCTTCGGCCTCGGCCTCGGCGACCGTGGTCGCGCCGTCGGCCTCCAGCAGCCGGCCGAGCTGCGGGCCCACGATCCGCTTGAACTTGCGCTGCTGCGGACGGGTACGGTCCAGCACCGCGACCTCCAGGCGCTCCGCGGGAATGTCACGCTGAGTGCCGTTCGACTCCCGGGACAGCGCCGTCACCGCCAGCTTCAGGGCCTCGGCGAGGGTCATGCCGTCCCGGTGCTCGCGGTCCAGATAGGTGCTGATCTGCTCCGCGTTGCCGCCGACCGCGACCGAGCCGTGCTCGTCCACGATCGAGCCGTCGTGCGGCAGGCGGTAGATCTGGTCGCCCTCCAGGGTCTCCCCCACCTCGGCCACCACCAGTTCCACCTCGTACGGCTTCTCGGCCGAGCTGGAGAAGATCGTGCCCAGGGTCTGCGCGTACACGTTGGCAAGACCGCGCGCCGTCACATCGTCACGGTCATAGGTGTATCCACGGAGATCGGCGTACCGCACACCGCCGATCCGCAGATTCTCGTACTCGTTGTACTTGCCGGCGGCGGCGAAGCCGATCCGGTCGTAGATCTCGCTGAACTTGTGCAGCGCGCGGGACGGGTTCTCGCCGACGAACACGATGCCGTCGGCGTACTGGAGCACAACCAGGCTGCGGCCTCGCGCGATGCCCTTGCGGGCGTACTCGGCACGGTCCGCCATGGCCTGCTGGGGTGAGACATAGAACGGCGTCGACACCGGTATCCGTCCCCTTCCTTAGGGTTCCGTCGAAGTCACTGGGATCACCTTCACAACAAGCGCCGAGCGCCTCAGAGCAGCGCCGCGCGCGGTCCGTCCGGCTCCTCCAGACGGCGCGCCAGCACCGCGCGGGCGAGTTCGGACGCCTCGTCCTCGGTGAGCCGACGGAAACCGGCCTCGGTGATCACGGTGATGATCGGGTAGATCCGGCGGGCGACATCGGGACCACCCGTCGCCGAGTCGTCGTCAGCCGCGTCGTAGAGGGCCTGCACCACCAGTGTGGTCGCCTGCTCCTCGGTCAGGTCGTCGCGGAACAGCTTCTTCATCGCACCCCGCGCGAAGATCGAGCCGGAGCCCGTCGACGCGAAGTTGTGCTCCTCGGAACGGCCGCCCGTCACGTCGTACGAGAAGATCCGCCCCTTGGCCCGGTCCACGTCGAAACCGGCGAACAGCGGCACGACCGCGAGCCCCTGCATCGCCATGCCCAGGTTCGAGCGGATCATCGTCGACAGCCGGTTCGCCTTGCCCTCCAGCGACAGCTGGGCGCCCTCGACCTTCTCGAAGTGCTCCAGTTCCAGCTGGAAGAGCTTCACCATCTCCACGGCGAGACCGGCGGTGCCGGCGATGCCGACAGCCGAGTACTCGTCGGCCGGGAACACCTTCTCGATGTCGCGCTGGGCGATCACGTTCCCCATCGTCGCCCGGCGGTCACCGGCCAGCACCACGCCCCCGGGGAAGGTCACCGCCACGATCGTCGTCCCGTGCGGCGCCTCGATCACCCCCTGCGTGGGCGGCAACTGGCGCCTGCCGGGCAGCAACTCCGGCTGGTGCTCACCCAGAAAGTCCATGAAAGAGGAGGACCCAGGCGTCAGGAAGGCAGCCGGCAGACGCCCGGTGCTACGAGTGTTGGCTTCCACAAGTTTCCTTCCAGGTAAGCAGCGGTTCGGCGCGCGGCGGCGGACTGGTCCCTCGAAGTGCCGATGGCCGAATTGCAGTTGAAGCTCAGTACGCCTCGGACCCTACCCGTCTTGTGGCGGTGATCCACATGAACGGGCGGGGTATCGAGGCAGATCGCGCGGAGTCCGTACGGGGAGGCGACCCATCGCGTCGCGCTCGGCTTCGGTGCTTCCTGGCAGCGCCCGTGGAACCCGGCCACGCCGGAAGAGCCTTCCGGCGGGCCGAGCACGTTCCCCCCGCTGTTCACGGGTGTGGGCTACTGTCCACCCTTCTGAACGAACGAGCGAACGAAGTCCTCCGCGTTCTCCTCCAGGACGTCATCGATCTCGTCCAGGACCGAGTCCACGTCATCGCTCAGCTTCTCGTGCCGCTCCTTGAGGTCCTCCGAAGCCTGCGACTCCGCCGCCTGCTCCTCGACCTCCTCGGTGGAGCGCGTGGCCTTCTGCTGTCCGCCGCCGGTGTCCTTGGTTGCCATAACCCTCACCCCGCTCAGTTCGCCCGACATGGTCGACAGGTCGGCATTCCTGCCGATCGGTGATGATCAGACCCTACAAGCCGGGTCCGACATCGGCCCCGCAGTTTCTCCAACGTACGGGGGCCACCTCGATGATTCCCGGGCGGCGGGATTTTGACCCCGTCCGACCGGTGCGGTCCATGGGCCCGCTCAGCCGCCGGAGAGGACCCTGACCAGGTCTTCTGCGGTGCGACAGCGGTCCAGCAGCTCCTTGACGTGATTTCGCGTTCCGCGTAGCGGTTCCAGGGTTGGGACCCGCTGGAGCGAATCGCGCCCCGGGAGGTCGAAGATCACCGAGTCCCAGCTCGCCGCGGCGACGTCGTCGGCGTACTGCTCCAGGCAGCGGCCCCGGAAGTACGCGCGGGTGTCCTCGGGCGGGCTCGTACGGGCCCGCTCCACGTCGGCCTCGTCCAGGAGCCGCTTGATGCGGCCACGGGCCGCCAGACGGTTGTAGAGGCCCTTCTCGGCCCGTACGTCGGCATACTGGAGGTCGAGGAGGTGCAGCTTGGCGGCGTCCCAGTCGAGGTCGTCGCGGCGCCGGTAGCCCTCCATGAGTTCTTTCTTGGCCACCCAGTCGAGCTCCCCCGACAGGCTCATGGGGTCGTTCTCCAGGCGGTTGAGGGTGTCCTCCCAACGGGTGAGGACGTCCTTGGTCTGGTCGTCGACATCGGAGCCGTAGCGCTCCTCCACGTATTTACGGGAGAGCTCGTAGTACTCCATCTGCAGCTGGACGGCGGTGAGCGTGCGGCCGCTGCGGAGAGTGACGAGGCGCTTGAGGGTGGGGTCGTGGGAGACCTGGTGGAGCGTGCGCACCGGCTGGTCGACGGCCAGGTCGACCGCGATGAAGCCGTCCTCGATCATCGAGAGCACGAGAGCCGTCGTGCCCAGTTTCAGGTACGTCGAGATCTCGGACAGGTTCGCGTCGCCGATGATCACGTGCAGGCGGCGGTACTTCTCCGCGTCCGCGTGGGGCTCGTCCCGGGTGTTGATGATCGGCCGCTTCAGGGTCGTCTCCAGGCCGACCTCGACCTCGAAGTAGTCCGCGCGCTGGCTGAGCTGGAAGCCGTGCTCGTGGCCGTCCTGGCCGATGCCGACGCGGCCGGCGCCGGTGACGACCTGGCGGGAGACGAAGAACGGGGTGAGGTGGCGCACGATGTCCGAGAAGGCGGTCTCCCGCTTCATCAGGTAGTTCTCGTGCGTGCCGTAGGAGGCGCCCTTGTTGTCGGTGTTGTTCTTGTAGAGGTGGATCGGCTGGGCGCCGGGGAGCGCGGCGGCTCGTTCGGCGGCCTCGGCCATGATCCGTTCGCCGGCCTTGTCCCAGAGGACGGCGTCCCGGGGGTTGGTGACCTCGGGGGCGCTGTACTCGGGGTGGGCGTGGTCGACGTAGAGGCGCGCGCCGTTGGTGAGGATGACGTTGGCGAGGCCGATGTCCTCGTCGGTGAGCTGGCTGGCGTCGGCGGCCTCCCGGGCGAGGTCGAAGCCCCGGGCGTCCCGCAGCGGGTTCTCCTCCTCGAAGTCCCAGCGGGCGCGTCGGGCCCGGTGCATCGCCGCCGCGTAGGCGTTGACGATCTGGGACGAGGTGAGCATGGCATTGGCGTTGGGGTGGCCGGGAACGGAGATGCCGTACTCCGTCTCGATGCCCATTACTCGCCGTACGGTCATGCGGCCCTCCTTGCCCGGCGGAGCCCTCGGTCGTGGGCTCCGCTCGCGTACCGCTGGCGCTCCGGTGCGTGTGCGGTGCCCGTCCCCGCACTGCGCGACTCGGCGGTAGGAAAGAGCCTAGAACGCCTTTGCACTGGTGGGGAGATCATTTGCGTCATTGCCTTGCTCGCCCTCGGTTCCGGTTTTGGCCGGAAAAACAGTCGGCTGCGGGTACCCGGCTAGGGCACCCGCAGCCGCCCTGTGTCTTACAGGTACTGTCCGGTGTTCGCCACCGTGTCGATGGAGCGTCCGGTGTCCGCGCCTTGCTTTCCGGTGATGAGGGTACGGATGTACACGATCCGCTCGCCCTTCTTTCCGGAGATTCGGGCCCAGTCGTCGGGGTTGGTGGTGTTGGGCAGGTCCTCGTTCTCCTTGAACTCGTCCACGCAGGCCTGGAGGAGGTGGGAGACGCGGAGACCCTTCTGGCTGTGTTCGAGGAAGTCCTTGATCGCCATTTTCTTGGCACGTCCGACGATGTTCTCGATCATCGCGCCGGAGTTGAAGTCCTTGAAGTACAGGACTTCCTTGTCGCCGTTGGCGTAGGTGACTTCCAGGAAGCGGTTCTCCTCGGATTCGGCGTACATGTGTTCCACTGCCGTCTGGATCATGCTTTCGACGGTGGTGGCCTTGCTGCCGCCGTGCTCCCCGACGTCGTCGGAGTGCAGCGGGAGGCGCTCGGTGAGGTACTTGCCGAAGATGTCCTTGGCCGCTTCCGCGTCGGGACGCTCGATCTTGATCTTCACGTCGAGGCGGCCGGGGCGCAGGATGGCGGGGTCGATCATGTCCTCACGGTTCGAGGCGCCGATGACGACCACGTTCTGCAGGCCTTCGACACCGTCGATCTCGGCGAGCAGCTGCGGGACGATCGTGTTCTCGACGTCCGAGCTGACACCGGAGCCACGGGTCCGGAAGAGCGACTCCATCTCGTCGAAGAAGACGATGACGGGGGTGCCCTCGCTGGCCTTCTCCCTCGCACGCTGGAAGACGAGGCGGATCTGCCGCTCGGTCTCGCCGACGTACTTGTTCAGGAGCTCGGGGCCCTTGATGTTGAGGAAGAAGCTCTTGCCGGCGGCCTGGCCGGTCACCTCGGCGACCTTCTTGGCGAGCGAGTTGGCGACCGCCTTGGCGATGAGCGTCTTGCCGCATCCGGGCGGTCCGTAGAGCAGGACGCCCTTGGGCGGGCGCAGTTCGTGCTCCTTGAACAGGTCCGGGTACAGGTAGGGAAGCTCGACGGCGTCGCGGATGGCCTCGATCTGGCCGCCGAGGCCGCCGATCTGCTCGTAGCCGATGTCGGGGACTTCTTCGAGGACGAGCTCTTCGACCTCGCTCTTGGGGACGATCTCGTAGACGTACCCGGAGCGGGGTTCGAGGAGCAGGGCGTCGCCGGGGCGGATGTTCACGTCGAGCAGCGGCTCGGCGAGCCGTACCACCCGTTCCTCGTCCGTGTGCCCCAGGACGAGGGCGCGCTCGCCGTCCTCCAGGATCTCCTTGAGGGTGACGATGTCGCCGATGCTCTCGTACTCCATGGCCTCGACCACGTTGAGCGCCTCGTTGAGCATCACTTCCTGGCCGCGCCTGAGGTCGTCCAGGTCAACGCTTGGGCTGACGTTCACCCGCAGTTTGCGACCGCCGGTGAAGATGTCTGCGGTGCCGTCCTCGTTGGCTTGCAGGAAGACACCGAAGCCGGCCGGCGGCTGTGCGAGTCGGTCGACCTCCTCCTTGAGGGCCACGATCTGGTCGCGGGCCTCGCGGAGGGTGTTCGCGAGTCGCTCGTTCTGGGCGGACACGCCGGCCAGGTTCGTCTGCAGCTCGACGATCCGCTCTTCGAGAATCCTCGTGTGTCGCGGAGAGTCGGCGAGCTTGCGTCGCAGGACGGCGATCTCCTGCTCAAGGTAAGCGATCTGCCCGGCCGGGTCGTCGGACCCTCGTCCCGGGCGGATGCCGCGGTTCATGTCGTCGTCGTGGGCTGCCACGGTCCTCACCTCCTCCAAGGGGAGCTGGACGCTTCCAGACCCTACCTGGGTGGGTGTCGATTGAAACCCCTAGATCACAAAGACTGTCAAGGTGTGTCGTCGGTCACCCGTTGCGTTCTCCCTCGTGCCGGGTGGATACCCACTCAACGCGATTCAGAAGCGGCGTGTTCCAGGCCCGGAGCGGTCAAAACCCTTCGTGACTGACCGGAGTTGTCCGATCCGATGCCGGTTCAGGGGTTGTGCCCCGGTGGCGCGTTCCTTACACAGAGCGACCGGTCGGGCCGTGAATGTGACGGTGGATACGGGTCGCGGGTTGGCCGAAGTCGATCGATCCGGTGGCCGGGCGCCGTCGCCCCGCGCGGTCGGACGCGCCGTGCGCGCGGGCGCGGGGCGCCCGGCAGGGGGCTGCGGCGCGGGGCGCGGGGGCGCCCGGGCCGGGCTCTGATGGCGGCTCCGGGTCGGCGCTCCGGTTCCGGTGTCGGGGGCGGGTACGGGGCGGGCGGTGGCCGCCGGAGGGGTGCTCCGGCGGAGGTAGGGTCGAAGGCGTTCAACACCCGCCGGGGCGGGACCGGGTGACCCCCGGGTCCGGCCGCCCGGCGCTTTCGACGGCAGGAGAGATGACCGTGCAGCAGGAGGCCCTGGCCGGCGGCGAGGCACTCGAGGTCTGGATCGACCAGGATCTGTGTACGGGCGACGGGATCTGCGCCCAGTACGCCCCGGAGGTGTTCGAGCTGGACATCGACGGTCTGGCCTATGTGAAGGGCTCGGACGACGAGCTGCTGCAGGCGGCGGGCGCGACGGTGCCCGTGCCGTTGCCGCTGCTCACGGACGTGGTGGACTCGGCGCGGGAGTGCCCGGGCGAGTGCATCCACGTGCGCCGGGTCGCGGACCGGGTCGAGGTGTACGGGCCGGACGCGGAGTGACTTTCCGGCCACCCCGCGTGGCCCGTACGTCCCGGTGGCGCGGCCGTCAGACGCTGTGGGCGGCCACCGGGGTGGAGCGGACGAACGCGTGGCCGTTCCACTGCCACTTGGCGGCGGTCTTCACGTCCGGACAGCAACTGGGCACATCGTCCGAGGAATAGCCGAGCAGGGTGGCGGTGACCGTCCCGGCGGCGACGGTGAAGTCGGTCACCGTGAACCGGTCCTTGGGGTCGACGAGGGTGGCCACGACCCGGGGTGCGGTGGCGTCGGCGGCCTGGGTGAGGACGTAGACCCCGTCGGGCGGGGTGCCCATGGCCGAGTCGCAGTGGACCACCGCCACGGTTTCCGGTCTGCCGTCGCCGTCGAGGTCGCCGGTGGCTTTCTTGACGACCTTCTCCTTGACCGGGCCGCAGTCGAGCGGGAAGTCCACGCCGGTGGTGCTGGGCGGCGCGGCGGCCGCAGGGGCGGGCTTCGGATCGCTGTTCGCGGCGGGCTGGGCGGCCTTGGCCGAGCCCGGCTGGAGGAGGGACGAGAGAGCCACGACGCCGGCCACCGCGGTCGCGGTGGCGAGCCAGTGCATGGGACGGGTGTCGGTGTGAGCGAGCTCCGGGACCACGGATTGCTGCACTAGGAGTGTCTCCTGTGAGGCCTGTGCCGGTGGGGGTGGCCTGCATAGTGCCACACGTCACAGTGGGAGGGAACGGGCGGGGTGGGCTTCCGCGGCCGGTGGGGCGCCGCGGCCCTGGTGCCGGGTCAACGCGCGAGCGCCGCCGCCGAGTTCCGGTGGGGTCCGGGGAACTCGGCGGCGGCGCTCGTACGTTACTGCGGTGACGGGACGGGTCAGCGGCCGGCGCCTCCGTCGGCGTTGGGGCCGTCGTAGTCCTCGCCGTAGGCGCCCTTGGCGGGGCGGCGGCGGCGCATGGGCGGCTCGACGCCGTCGGCGAGGCGGCGGGCGGTGAGCAGGAAGCCGGTGTGGCCGATCATCCGGTGGTCGGGGCGGACCGCGAGGCCTTCCACGTGCCAGTTGCGGATCATCGTCTCCCAGGAGGTCGGCTCGTTGAAGCAGCCGATCTCGCGGATGGACTCGACGGTCCGGGCGAGCTGGGTGGTGGTGGCGACGTAGCAGCACAGGATGCCGCCGGGGACGAGCGCCTTGGAGACGGCCTCCAGGCACTCCCAGGGGGCGAGCATGTCGAGGATGACGCGGTCGACGTCGGTGTCCGACAGGTTGTCCTGGAGGTCGCCGACGGTGAGCTGCCAGGCCGGGTGCGGGCCGCCGAAGTAGCGTTCCACGTTCTGCTGGGCGATCTCGGCGAAGTCCGCGCGGCGCTCGTAGCTGTGCAGCATGCCCTGGTCGCCGATGGCGCGCAGCAGGAAGCTGCTGAGCGAACCGGAGCCGACACCGGCTTCGACGACGCGTGCGCCGGGGAAGATGTCGGCGAAGGACAGGATCTGCCCCGCGTCCTTGGGATAGACGACGGCTGCCCCGCGGGGCATGGACAGGACGTAGTCGGGGAGCAGGGGGCGCAGCGCGAGGTAGGCGACGTTGCCGGTGGTGCGGACAACGCTGCCCTCGGGAGCGCCGATCAGTTCGTCGTGCGGGAAGGAGCCCTTGTGGGTGTGGAAGTTCTTCCCGGCTTCGAGTGTGAACGTGTAGTGGCGACCCTTGGGGTCGGTCAGCTGTACCTGGTCCCCGACCTTGAAGGGCCCGCGCCTGCGGGCGGCACCGGTCGGTTCGGACATGTGAACAGCCTACCGGGGTTTGCGCAGGGCACCGACCACCGTGCGGCCCTACCGCCGTGGGGCCGGCGGCGGATCCCTGGGGCGGATGGGGCGCGTGGAACCACCGCGTGAGGCCGTGGCGTCAACACGAGGGTGACGCCGGCGAGCGGGGGGAGCGGGCCGTGGCGGTGGGGGTCGGAGACGGGTCGGACGCGGCCGGGGCACGGCTCTGGGGCGTGCTGCTGGTGGCCGGGGCGGTGGTCTCGGCGTACCTCTGCTGCTACCTGTTCGCCGTGGCGCTGCCGACGACCATGCGCGAGTACCGGGAGTACCGGGCGGCCGCGGTCTGCTCGGACCCGCTGCCGGCCGGACCCGCCGAGGACTGCCTGCGCACGGTCACCTTCACGGTGCGGGACACGGTGGTCGAGGGCCGGCGGGGTCTGCTCCCCCGGCGGCACGTGCGTTTCGAGGCGACCCTGTCCGGCACCCGCTACTGGAACGGCGCGGTCGCGTTCGGCGACCCGGGACCGGTGCTGCGGCAGCTCCGGACCGGGGACCGGGTCGGCGGCGTCGTCTGGCGGGGCGCGGTCACGCGGCTCGTCCGGTACGACGACGAGCAGGCGACGGCCGACGAACCGCGCGACGAGCCGCAGATGTTCGCCGGACTCGGCGTGACGGCGGCCCTGCTGGCGGCGCTGGCGCTGGGGTTCGGCGTCCTGCGGCTGGTCCGGCCGGACGACCTGGGGCCCTGGACCTGGCGCCCGGTGGGCCGCTGGCTGCTCGGCATCGTGCTGGTCGCCGGGCTCGGCTGGGCCTACGGCGCGCTCCTGCTCCATGTCCCCTGGCAGGCGGTGGCCCCGGTCGCCGTGGCGCTCACGGCGCTCATGTCGGCGGTCCTCTTCACCGTCCGGCGACTGCGGCGGCGCCGGGCTCCGGCCGCGCCCGGGGACGTCTGGCCGCCGCGCTAGGAGCGGCTCTCTCAGCTGGGGCGGGCCATCGCCCGCACGAAGGCCCGCTCGACGTCGGCGGCCGACAGGACGCCGTAGATCTCGCCGGTCTCCTCCACGACCAGGTACTCGGTGGCGGGGGTGGCGCGCAGGACGTCCAGGAGGTCCTCTCCGGCGAGTTCCGCGGAGACCCGCATGCCGTCGGTGAGGTCCTGGGCGAGGCCGCTGACGGCGACCCAGGGGCGGCGGTGCTCGGGTACGCCGACGATGGCGGCCTCGCGGACCAGGGAGAGCGGGTTGCCGTCGGCGTCGACGACGACCAGGGCGCGGGCGCCGGCGGCGTTGGCGCGGCGCAGGGCCTCGGAGAGCGGGGTGTCGGTCTCGACGGGGACGGCCCGCCGGGTCAGGGTGCGGGCGCGCAGCTCGGGGAGGTGTTCGCGCAGCCGGGCCATGCGCAGGCTGTTGCCGGCGCCGGTCCAGATGATCGCGGCGAGGATGGCGGCGAGCAGGGCGTCGGTGACGGTGTCCATGCCGCCGCCGGTCTCCTCGGCACCGCCGCCGAAGGCGCCGGAGTAGTTGAGGAGGGGGAGGCCGATGAGGACGGAGACGGCGAGCGCGCGGCCGACCCAGGCGGCAGCGACGGTGCCGCTCATGGGTTTGCCGGTGATCTTCCAGACGACGGCGCGGAGCATCCGGCCGCCGTCGAGGGGCAGCCCGGGCAGGAGGTTGAAGGCGGCCACGATGAGGTTGGAGACCATCAGGCCGGCCAGCAGGACGCCGGGGACGGTGCCGGGCTCGACGGGCTGCATGGCGAGGTAGAAGACGCCGGACAGGACGAGGGAGAGCAGCGGGCCGACGAAGGCCAGCACGAACTCGCGGCCGGGGGTCTCGGCCTCCTTCTCGATCTCGGAGACGCCGCCGAAGAACTGGAGCTGGATGCGGCGGACCGGGAGTTTGAAGCGGATCGCGGCGACCGTGTGGGCCAGTTCGTGGACCAGGACGGAGGCGTAGAAGGCGACGGCGAAGAAGAGGGAGACGAGGTAGCGGGCGGCGCCGAGTTCGGGCAGGACGCGGTCGAGCTGGCCGCCGAAGACCCAGGTGATCAGGGCGGCGACGAGGAACCAGCTGGGGGCGACGTACACGGGCACGCCGAAGGGGCGCCCCATGAGCAGCCCGCCGCCGGGTTCCTTGGGCCGCTGCGGCGGCCGCCCCTTGCTCATTCCCGAGTCGGCCAGGGCCCGCCCGTCGGATTCACCGGGGGTGCCGGGGGCGTCGGGGGGCGAGTCCGCGCGGGCGTCGGAGACGGGGGCGTCGGAGGCCGGGGCGTCGGCGGGGGCGTCGGCGTGTGTGTCCTCGGGCGTGGCCGGTTCCGGGGCCTCGTCGGTCTCCGGCCCGGCCGTCGGCGCCGTGGGCTCCTCGGCGGACGGCGCCGGCGACGGTTTCCCGGTGCGGGCGGGCGCCTCGGTCTCCGGGGGAGCCGTCGGGGCGTCGGCCGGGTCCGGGCCCCCGTCGGTGGTCGGGGCCGTAGGGCCTGCGGGGTGTTCGGTCGGTTCGGCCGGTTCGGCGTTCTCCGACCGGGGCTGCCCGCTCCCGCCGCTCACGTCCACGGTGTCCCCTCGTTAGAAACGTCGTCTGTGGTCGATGGTATGCGGCCGTCGTGACGCGTTTCGCCCCGGCACCCCTTGTGTTGGCCGGGCCGTCGCGCGGGTTGGGTGACTGTCAGTGGCGGGCCGTATGGTCTGTGGTCATGGAGAGCAGCATCGAGGACACCCCGCAAGGCCCGGGCGCGGACGTCGCGCAGGGGGAAGAGCCGGTCACGGCGGTGGCGGGGCCGACGGCCCGGCCGCCCGCCTCGTTGTCGCCCTCGCGGGCCAGTGACTTCATGCAGTGTCCGTTGCTGTACCGGTTCCGGGTGATCGACCGGCTGCCGGAGAAACCCAGCGAGGCGGCGACCAGAGGGACGCTGGTGCACGCGGTCCTGGAGCGGCTCTTCGACGCCCCGGCCGCCGACCGGACCGCGCCGCGGGCCAAGTCGCTGATCCCGGGGCAGTGGGACCGGCTGCGGGAGCACCGGCCTGAGGTCGGTGAGCTGTTCGCGGACGACCCCGAGGGCGAGCGGCTGGCGCGCTGGCTGGGCGAGGCGGAGCAGCTCGTCGAGCGCTGGTTCACGCTGGAGGATCCGTCCCGGCTGGAGCCCGTGGAGCGGGAGCTGTTCGTGGAGACCGAGCTGGAGTCGGGGCTGCGGCTGCGCGGGATCATCGACCGGGTCGACGTGGCGCCGACGGGCGAGGTGCGGATCGTCGACTACAAGACGGGCAAGGCGCCGCGGCCGGAGTACGCCGAGGGCGCGCTGTTCCAGATGAAGTTCTACGCGCTGGTGGTGTGGCGGCTGAAGAACGTGGTGCCGAGGCGGCTGCAGCTGGTCTATCTCGGCAGCGGTGACGTGCTGACGTACGACCCGGTCCCCGCCGATCTCCAGCGGGTCGAGCGCAAGCTGCTCGCGCTGTGGGAGGCGATCCGGGAGGCGACGGAGTCGGGTGAGTGGCGGCCGCGTCCCACGAAGCTGTGCGGCTGGTGCGACCACCAGGCGCACTGCCCGGAGTTCGGCGGCACTCCCCCGCCGTACCCGCTGCCGGTGAGGTCGGCCGAGTCCGGGGACGTGCCGCAGGGCAGAATGGGCGCGGACTAGCAGAAGGAGACTCACCGTGGCCATCCGCGTCCTACTGGTCGACGACCAGCCGCTGCTGCGAACCGGGTTCCGGATGATTCTGGAGGCCGAGCAGGACATCGCGGTCGTGGGCGAGGCCGGAGACGGCCTGCAGGCCCTCGACCAGGTGCGCGCCCTCCAGCCCGATGTGGTGCTGATGGACATCCGGATGCCGCGGATGGACGGCGTGGAGGCCACCCGGCAGATCACCGGGCCCGGCCGGGACGGCCCGGCGAAGGTGCTGGTGCTGACCACGTTCGATCTCGACGAGTACGTGGTGGAGGCGCTGCGCGCGGGGGCCAGCGGGTTCCTGCTGAAGGACGCCCCGGCCAACGAACTGGTGCAGGCGATCCGGGTGGTGGCGAACGGCGAGGCGATGCTGGCGCCGAGCATCACGCGCCGGCTGCTCGACAAGTACGCGACCCATCTGCCGTCCGGCGAGGAGCCGGTGCCGGACACCCTGCACACCCTCACCGACCGTGAGGTGGAGGTGCTGAAGCTGGTCGCGCGGGGGCTGTCGAACGCGGAGATCGCCGCCGACCTGTTCGTCAGCGAGACCACCGTGAAGACCCATGTGGGGCATGTGCTGACCAAGCTGGGGCTGCGGGACCGGGTGCAGGCGGCGGTGTACGCGTACGAGAGCGGGCTGGTGCGCCCCGGGGCGCAGTAGGCGACGGACACCCGGTCATCACGTACGGCGAAGGGGGGCCCCGGCGGGGGGGGGGGGGGCCCAGAGCCCGAGAGGCGGGGCGGGGCGGGGGGGGGGCGCGGGCGCGGGCCCCCACCGGGGGGGGGGCGGGGGGGGTGGGGGGGCGCCGGGGGGCGCGTGGGGCCCCCCCCCCCGGCTCACCCGGGCGGGGCCGGGGCGCCCCGGCGGGGGGGCGGGGCCCCCCTTCGCCGTACTGAAGGTCCGTCAGCTGCTGGAGCCGCGGCCGAGCTCCCACAGCTGGAGGCTCGCGGAGGAGTTGAGGGCGTAGGCGACGCCCGTGATGTCGTCGCGGGCGGCGACGTACTGCTTGCCCTGCCAGAGCGGCAGCACCGGGACGTCGTCGGCGACGTCGTCCTGGATCTCGGTCAGGCTGCTGGTGGCGTTGGCCCGGTCGGCCGCGCGGCGGGACTCCGGGATCAGGGTGTTGATGATCCGGTTGTTGACGTAGGGCGACTTGAGGAAGTTGTCCTTGTCGAGGAACGGCGCGAGGAAGTTGTCGGCGTCCGGGAAGTCGGGGAACCAGCCCATGCCGTAGACGTCGTAGTCGCCCTTGCGCTCGTCCGTCTGGTACGTCGACCAGGGGTGGCCCTCGATGCTGACGTCGAAGAGGCCGCTGCCGTTGAGCTGCTGCTTGAGGACCTCGAACTCCTGCTTGGTGGCCGGACCGTAGTGGTCGGTCGTGTAGTGCAGGGTCAGCTTCACCGGGGTGGTGATGTTGGCCGCGGTCAGCAGGTTCTTCGCCTTGGAGACGCTGGGGTCGCCGTACTTGTTGAAGAAGGAGTTGGAGTGGCCGGTCACGGAGGCCGGGACCAGCGAGTACAGCGGCTCGGCCTGGGAGCCGTACACCTTGGAGACGAGGCCGGCCCGGTCGACGAGCTGGGCCATGGCCTCACGGACAGCCTTCGACTTGACCGTGGACGCGTTGGTGTTGAAGCCGAGGTAGCGGATCTCCAGACCGGACATCTCGACCAGGTCGATGTTGGAGCTCTTGCCGGTGCTGAGCTTGTTGATCTGCGACGGCGACATGGTGCGGGTCATCACGTCGATGTCGCCCTTGTCGAGCGCCTCGCCCATGGCGTCGGCGTCCTTGTACGAGCGCAGGACGACCTGCTCGTTGTTCACCTTCACGCTGCCCTTGTAGTTCGGGTTCTTGGTGAAGGTGGCGGAGACGAGTTCGTCGTTCTTGACGTCGGCCTTGAAGCTGTAGGGGCCGGAGCCGTCGATGTCGAAGCCGTCGCGGAGCTTGTCCTTCTCGTAGTCCTTCGGGTTCAGGATGCCCGCGACCGGAGTGGACAGCTTGTACGGGAAGGTGGCGTCAGCGGTCTTGAGGTGGAAGATGACCTCGCGGTCGCCCTGGGTCTCGATGGTGTCGATGTTCGTGAGGAGGCCGTAGACCCCACTGTCCGACTTGATGCGCAGGGCGCGCTCGATGGACCACTTGACGTCCTCGGCGGTGACGGAGTTGCCGTCGGAGAACTTCAGGCCCTCACGCAGCTTGCAGGCGTAGCGCTCACTGCCGCTGTCGGTGAAGGAGCAGCTCTCGGCCGCGTCGGGGACCGGGTCGCCCTCGCCCTTGGGCTGGGACATCAGGGTCTGCACGGTCTGGCGCAGGATGTTCCAGCCGCCGACGTCGTACGAGTAGGCGGGGTCGACCGGCGCCGGGGCTTCCTTCGTGGCAGTGAACCCGTCGGTGGTGCCGACGACGATCGCGTCGTTGCTGCTGCTTCCACTGCCGGAACCACCGCAGGCGGCGAGGACCGGAGTGAGCAGACCGACCACGGCCGGCAGCACCAAAGTCTTACGGTTCATGCTCGAAGTTCTCCAGAGCTGATCGTGTCCGTGTATCCCGCATACATGGGGTGTCGAAGCGGATCACGGGGGTTGCGGCGATGTTCTCGCGACGAGATTAGTGCGCACCCGCAGGAGGGTTCGCAGGCGCGTGAGTTGAGGTCCCATCACGGAGTGGAACCAGTTGCGGACAGACCGAAAACCCGACAGCGGCAGGATTAGTGCAGGCTCTCCCCAATCGGGACACAAGGTCGCCGCGTTTCCCCCCGAACGGGGGCGTGCGGCACAGCCGGGCAACGTTGTCGAGCGCCTGGCACGTGGGGAACGTCACACAGTAAAATGTGTGAGCCGCTATCGGAATTCAGCCGGTCGAACGGGTGCGAATTCCGTGGCGCGACCCGGGCCGGGATTTCACCCAATGCTGTTTGCACGCTGGGTGAACGGCTAGCGCATTTCCGTCATCAGTCCGCGCAGAAATGCCAGGTCGACCTGTTCCAGGGAGGTGACCACGGTACGCCGCTCGGCGGGGGCGATAGGCGCGACGGACGGGACGGCGACGACCTGGCAGCCGGCGGCCTCGGCGGCGGCGACTCCGGTCGCGGTGTCCTCGACCACCGCGCACCTGGCCGGATCCACGCCCAGACCGGCGGCGGCCAGCAGATACGGGTCCGGGTGGGGCTTGGTGCGCGAGACCTCGTCGCCGGCGACGGACAGGCTGAAGTGGTGGGTGCCGAGCCCGGTCAGGACCCGGTCGATGATGCGCCGGTGCGAGGCGGAGACCAGGGCGGTGGGGATCTGCTGCTCGTAGAGTTCGGCGAGCAGCCGCCGGGCGCCCGGCATCAGCGGCAGGCCGCCGTCGAGGCGTTCCTCGAAGCCGTCGTTGAGCAGCACGCTGAGCTCGGCGAGCGTGATGGCCGCGCCGGTAGCCTCGATGAGGAACCCGGCGCTGCGGGTCATCGGGCCGCCGACCACGACATGGCGCCAGGAGTCGTCGAGGGTGTGGCCGAGGCGGGCGAAGATCTCCACCTCGACGTCCCACCAGAAGCCCTCGGTGTCCACCAGGGTGCCGTCCATGTCGAGGAGCACCGCCTGAAGGGCCGAGCCTTCGGCCGTCCGGGTTCCGAGCGCGGGGACCGTGCTGGTCATCCACGTACCTCCTTGAGGGACGATCAGGCCGGTTCCCATGCGGGGAACCGGCCTGCTGTGGACCGACCAGTGTACGACTTATCCGATCAGTGTGCTCTGTGGGACACGTCTCGGTGTCGGCGCGCCGCTCAGCGCGCGTTGAAGTACTTCGCCTCCGGGTGGTGGATGACGATGGCGTCCGTGGACTGCTCGGGGTGCAGCTGGAACTCCTCGGAGAGGTGCACGCCGATCCGCTCGGGCTGGAGCAGGTCGGCGATCTTGGCACGGTCCTCCAGGTTGGGGCAGGCGCCGTAGCCGAGGGAGAAGCGGGCGCCCCGGTACTTCAGGGCGAACATGTCCTCGATGTCGCCCGGGTCCTCGCCCGCGAAGCCGAGTTCGGAACGCACCCGCGCGTGCCAGTACTCGGCGAGGGCCTCGGCCAGCTGGACGGACAGGCCGTGCAGTTCGAGGTAGTCGCGGTAGGCGTTGGCCTCGAAGAGCTTGGCGGTCTGCTCGCCGATGCGGGAGCCGACGGTGACGACCTGGAGGCCGACCACGTCCGTCTCCCCGGACTCCTCCGGGCGGAAGAAGTCGGCGAGGCAGAGGCGGCGGCCGCGGCGCTGGCGCGGGAAGGTGAACCGGGTGCGTTCGTTGCCGCGGTCGTCCAGGATGATCAGGTCGTCGTCCTTGGAGACGCACGGGAAGTAGCCGTAGACCACGGCCGCCTCCAGCAGGTTCTCCGTCTGCAGCTTGTCGAGGAGCCCGCGCAGCCGGGGGCGGCCGTCGGTCTCGACGAGTTCCTCGTATGTGGGTCCCTCGCCGGTGCGGGCCTGCTTGAGGCCCCACTGGCCCTTGAAGAGGGCGCCCTCGTCGAGCCAGCTCGCGTACTCCTTGAGCTGGATGCCCTTGATGACGCGGGTGTCCCAGAACGGCGGGGTGGGCACCGGGTTGTCGACGGCGACGTCGGAGCGGACGTGGCCCTCCTCGGGCCGCTCCTCGGCCTCGACGGTCGCGGCCGGCCGCACCCGGCGCTGCTTCAGCTCCGGCAGGACCGCGCCGGGCAGCCCGCGCTTGACGCCGATGAGGGCGTCCATCAGGCGCAGGCCCTCGAAGGCGTCCCGGGCGTAGCGGACCTCGCCCTCGTAGAGCTCGTACAGGTCCTGTTCGACGTAGGCGCGGGTGAGGGCGGCGCCGCCGAGGATGACCGGGTAGGAGGCCGCCAGACCGCGCTGGTTGAGCTCCTCCAGGTTCTCCTTCATGATCACCGTGGACTTGACCAGCAGGCCGGACATGCCGATGACGTCGGCCCGGTGCTCGTCGGCGGCCTCCAGGATCGCGGAGACGGGCTGCTTGATGCCCAGGTTGACGACGTTGTAGCCGTTGTTGGACAGGATGATGTCGACGAGGTTCTTGCCGATGTCGTGCACGTCGCCGCGGACGGTGGCGAGGACGATGGTGCCCTTTCCTTCCGCGTCCGACTTCTCCATGTGCGGTTCGAGGTGGGCGACGGCGGACTTCATGACCTCGGCGGACTGCAGGACGAACGGCAGCTGCATCTGGCCGGAGCCGAACAGCTCGCCGACGACCTTCATGCCGTCCAGGAGGGTCTCGTTGACGATGTCGAGGGCGGCGCGGGTGGTCAGCGCCTCGTCGAGGTCGGCCTCCAGACCGTTCTTCTCGCCGTCGATGATGCGGCGCTTGAGGCGCTCCTCCAGCGGGAGGGCGGCCAGTTCCTCGGCCTTGCCGGCCTTGAGGGACTTGGCGGTGGCGCCCTCGAAGAGCTGCATCAGCTTCTGGAGGGGGTCGTAACCCTCGGCGCGGCGGTCGTGGATGAGGTCGAGGGCCGTCTGCACCTCCTCCTCGCTGAAGCGGGCGATCGGCAGGATCTTCGAGGCGTGCACGATCGCCGAGTCCAGGCCCGCCCTGACGCACTCGTCGAGGAAGACGGAGTTCAGCAGGATGCGGGCGGCCGGGTTGAGGCCGAAGGAGATGTTGGACAGACCGAGGGTGGTCTGGACGTCCGGGTGGCGGCGCTTGAGCTCGCGGATCGCCTCGATGGTGGCGATGCCGTCCTTGCGGGACTCCTCCTGACCGGTACAGATGGTGAAGGTCAGGGTGTCGATGAGGATGTCCGACTCGTGGATGCCCCAGTTCCCGGTCAGGTCGTCGATGAGCCGTTCGGCGATCTCGACCTTCTTCTCCGGGGTGCGGGCCTGGCCCTCCTCGTCGATGGTCAGCGCGATCAGCGCGGCGCCGTGCTCCCGCGCGAGCTCGGTGACCTTGGCGAAGCGGGACTCCGGGCCGTCGCCGTCCTCGTAGTTGACGGAGTTGATGACCGCGCGGCCGCCGAGCTTCTCCAGGCCGGCCCGGATGACGGGGACCTCGGTGGAGTCGAGGACGATCGGCAGGGTGGAGGCGGTGGCGAAGCGGCCGGCCAGCTCCTCCATGTCGGCGACGCCGTCGCGGCCGACGTAGTCCACGCAGAGGTCCAGCATGTGGGCGCCCTCGCGGATCTGCTCGCGGGCCATCTCCACGCAGTCGTCCCAGCGGGCGGCCAGCATGGCCTCGCGGAACTTCTTGGAACCGTTGGCGTTGGTGCGCTCGCCGATGGCCAGGTACGAGGTGTCCTGGCGGAACGGCACCGTCTGGTAGAGGGAGGCGGCGCCGGGCTCGGGGCGCGGGCTGCGCTCGGGCGGGGTGACGCCCCGGACCCGCTCCACGACCTGGCGCAGGTGCTCGGGGGTGGTGCCGCAGCAGCCGCCGATCAGGGAGAGGCCGTAGTCCCGGACGAAGGTCTCGTGGGCGTCGGCCAGCTCCGGCGCGGTCAGCGGGTAGGTGGCGCCGTTCTTGCCGAGGACCGGCAGGCCCGCGTTCGGCATGCACGACAGGGCGATCCGGGAGTGCCGGGAGAGGTAGCGCAGGTGCTCGCTCATCTCGGCGGGGCCGGTGGCGCAGTTCATGCCGATCATGTCGATGCCGAGCGGCTCCAGCGCGGTGAGGGCGGCGCCGATCTCGGAGCCCAGCAGCATGGTGCCGGTGGTCTCCACGGTGACGGAGACGATGATCGGGACGTCCAGGCCGGAGAGCTCACGGGCGCGCTGGGCACCGATCACGGCCGCCTTGGTCTGCAGCAGGTCCTGGGTGGTCTCCACGATCAGCGCGTCCGCGCCGCCGCTGATCAGGCCCTCGGCGTTCTGCTGGAAGGCGTCCCGGATCGTGGTGTAGCCGATGTGGCCGAGGGTGGGCAGCTTGGTGCCGGGGCCGATGGAGCCGAGGACCCAGCGCTGGCGGCCGTCGCGGGCGAGGTAGCCGTCTGCGGTCTCCCGGGCGATCCGGGCGCCCGCCTCGGACAGTTCGAAGACCCGCTCGGGGATGTCGTACTCGGCCATCGCCGCGTGGTTGGCGCCGAAGGTGTTGGTCTCGACGCAGTCCACGCCCGCGTCGAAGTACGCCTCGTGGACCGAGCGGACGATGTCGGGGCGGGTGACGTTGAGGATCTCGTTGCAGCCCTCGAGCTGCTGGAAGTCGTCCAGCGTGGGGTCCTGCGCCTGGAGCATGGTGCCCATGGCTCCGTCGGCGACCACCACACGGGTGGCGAGCGCCTCACGGAGCGCGGACACACGGGTCCGGCTGTCGGCGGAGGGGGACGGCGGCGACGAGGCCATGAAGGGCTCCCTTGGATGCGACGGCTGTCGGCTATGCGGTCCCCCGGGGCGGGCCCGGCAGGGACGCACTGCGCCAGCCTAACCGGGTGTGGGCTTGGATGGGCAGGACGTCCATGTGGCGGACGAGTGAGACGCGGGACCGTCATGGGATCCTCACCCCCCCGGCCGACCGGGCACGGGCTCGTCACAGAGAGGTCACGTGTGTGCCCGGTGAGGTGACCGGATTCCCACGTGTGATGTAACAGGTGTCGACGGACCATTAGCGGTCCGTCGACATGGACCGGTAGTGTTCGACATTGCCGAACGATGGTTACGCCGTCGTTGCGGTGAGGGTCGTTGGGACGGAGGACAGGACGGCGATGGCACGGAACATCCAGTCGCTCGAACGGGCGGCCGCGATGCTGCGGCTGCTCGCGGGCGGCGAGCGACGGCTCGGCCTGTCCGACATCGCCTCCTCCCTTGGCCTCGCCAAGGGCACCGCCCACGGCATCCTGCGCACCCTCCAGCAGGAGGGGTTCGTCGAACAGGACGACACCTCCGGGCGCTATCAGCTGGGCGCCGAGCTGCTGCGGCTGGGCACCACCTATCTGGATGTGCACGAGCTGCGGGCGCGGGCGCTGGTGTGGACGGACGACCTGGCCCGGTCCAGCGGGGAGAGCGTCTACCTGGGCGTTCTCCATCAACAGGGCGTACTGATCGTGCACCACGTCTTCCGGCCCGACGACAGCCGGCAGGTGCTGGAGATCGGCGCGATGCAGCCGCTGCACTCCACGGCCCTGGGCAAGGTGCTGTCGGCCTACGACCCGGTGGCGCACAGCGAGGCCCTGGAGGCCGACCGCAAGCCCTTCACCGACCGGACCACCTGCGAGCTGGACGCCTTCGAGCACATCCTCGACATCACCCGCGCGCGTGGATACGCGGCCGACGTGGAGGAGACCTGGGAGGGCGTGTCCTCCGTCGCGGCGCCGATCCACGACCGGCGGCGCATGCCGGTGGGCGCGGTGGGCATCACGGGCGCGGTGGAACGGCTCTGCAAGGACGGGGAGTTGCGGCCCGACCTGATCGCCGCGGTGCGGGACTGCGCCCGCGCGGTGTCGCGGGACCTGGGCGCCGGACGGTTCTGACCGGGCGCCACTGATCGACGACCGAGGCCGGTTCGCGTGTCGGCGAACCGGCCTCAGTCGTACCCTGAAACGGACAAAACTGGATGAATCCCCAGTTCAGCGGGGCTATCGCGGCACACCCGACACAGGACCCGACAAAGATCGACATCTCACAGCAATCAATAACGATCGCGTTTTCGATAACAGAACTCTTGACGTGCGCGTAACGCCGGAGCAAGACTCCCGTCCATCGGTCGGCATTGTCGAACACCTACCGGCAATACGCGCTAGAGTGTGACAACGCCAAGGGCCGGCAACATCGCTCTCACCCCCGAGGGCAGCTCGAACTCCCGGAGGGACCCGGGGTTCGGTCCCCTGGACGAAGGACAAAGGAGTCGCGGGTGTCCAGCTCCGACATCTTCATCGGCGAGACCATCGGTACCGCCATACTCATCCTGCTCGGCGGCGGTGTGTGCGCCGCCGTCACGCTCAAGGCCTCCAAGGCCCGTAACGCCGGCTGGCTCGCCATCGCCTTCGGTTGGGGCTTCGCCGTCATGACGGCGGTCTACATCTCCGGACCGCTGTCCGGTGCCCACCTCAACCCGGCCGTCACCGTCGCCCTCGCGATCAAGAACAGCGACTGGAGCAACGTCCCGGTCTACTTCGCCGGACAGCTGCTCGGCGCCATGATCGGCGCGGCCCTGGTGTGGGTCGCCTACTACGGCCAGTTCCAGGCGCACCTCACCGACAAGGAGATCGTCGGCGGTCCGGGTGCCCAGGCCACCAAGGTCAAGGCCGTCGAGGCCCAGGAGACGGGCGCCGGTCCGGTGCTCGGTATCTTCTCCACCGGTCCGGAGATCCGGAACGCCGTGCAGAACCTGGCCACGGAGATCATCGGCACCGTGGTGCTGATCCTCGCGGTCCTCACCCAGGGTCTCAACGACAAGGGCAACGGCCTCGGCGTCATCGGCGGCCTGATCACCGCCTTCGTGGTCGTCTCGATCGGTCTGTCGCTCGGCGGCCCGACCGGCTACGCGATCAACCCCGCCCGTGACCTCGGTCCGCGGATCGTGCACGCGCTCCTCCCGCTGCCCAACAAGGGCGGTTCCGACTGGAGCTACGCCTGGATCCCGGTGGTCGGTCCGCTGATCGGCGCGGCCATCGCCGCAGGGATCTACAACGTCGCATTCGCCTGAGAAGCAGATCAAGCTAAGAAGCAGATCCGGCTCACAAGCAGACACGCGCCGTACGTACCGCCTCCACACCACGGACCTCTGAGGAGCACACAGTGACCGACGCCCACACCGCAGGCCCCTTCATCGCCGCGATCGACCAGGGCACCACCTCCAGCCGCTGCATCGTCTTCGACAAGGACGGCCGTATCGTCTCGGTCGACCAGAAGGAGCACGAGCAGATCTTCCCGAAGCCGGGCTGGGTCGAGCACAACGCCAACGAGATCTGGACCAACGTCCAGGAAGTCGTCGCCGGGGCCATCCAGAAGGCCGGCATCACCCGCGACGACATCAAGGCCATCGGCATCACCAACCAGCGCGAGACCACCGTGCTGTGGGACAAGAACACCGGTGAGCCCGTCCACAACGCCATCGTCTGGCAGGACACCCGCACCGACGCCCTCTGCAAGGAGCTCGGCCGCAACGTCGGCCAGGACCGCTTCCGCCGCGAGACCGGCCTCCCCCTCGCCTCCTACTTCGCCGGCCCCAAGGCCCGCTGGCTGCTCGACAACGTCGACGGCCTCCAGGAGCGCGCCGAGGCGGGCGACATCCTCTTCGGCACCATGGACACCTGGGTCATCTGGAACCTGACCGGCGGTGTCAACGGCGGCAAGCACGTCACCGACGTCACCAACGCCTCCCGCACCCTTCTCATGAACCTGCACACCACGCAGTGGGACGAGAAGATCGCCGAGTCCATCGGCGTGCCGCTGCAGATCCTGCCCGAGATCCGCTCCTCCGCGGAGGTCTACGGCGAGGTCACCGGCGGCAAGCTCGGCGACCTGCTCGGCGGCATCCCGGTCGCCTCCGCGCTCGGCGACCAGCAGGCGGCCCTGTTCGGCCAGTGCTGCTTCTCCGAGGGCGAGGTCAAGTCCACCTACGGCACCGGCACCTTCATGGTGATGAACACCGGTGACAAGATCATCAACTCCTACGCGGGCCTGCTGACCACGGTCGGCTACAAGATCGGCGACCAGCCGACCGTGTTCGCGCTGGAGGGCTCGATCGCCGTCACCGGTTCGCTGGTGCAGTGGATGCGCGACCAGATGGGCCTGATCTCCACCGCGGCCGAGATCGAGACGCTCGCGCTCTCGGTCGAGGACAACGGCGGCGCGTACTTCGTGCCGGCCTTCTCCGGCCTGTTCGCCCCGCACTGGCGCTCCGACGCCCGCGGTGTCATCGCCGGCCTGACCCGGTACGTCACCAAAGCGCACCTGGCCCGCGCCGTCCTGGAGGCCACCGCCTGGCAGACCCGCGAGATCGCGGACGCCATGGTGAAGGACTCCGGCGACGAGCTGGTGGCCCTCAAGGTCGACGGTGGCATGACCGCCAACAACCTGCTGATGCAGCAGCTCGCCGACGTCCTGGACGCGCCCGTGGTGCGCCCGATGGTCGCCGAGACCACCTGCCTCGGCGCCGCCTACGCCGCCGGCCTCGCCGTCGGCTTCTGGTCCGGTACCGACGAACTGCGCGCCAACTGGCGCCGGGCCGCCGAATGGACCCCCCGCATGGACGCGGAGACCCGCGACCGTGAGTACAAGAACTGGCTCAAGGCCGTCGACCGGACCATGGGCTGGATCGACGACGACGAGAGCTGACGAGAGCGCACCAGCTCTCACGATCGAGCTCTGACGAGGAGTAAGAACCCGACATGACCAGTCAGTCCACCCTGCAGTCCGTGCCTGCC
Organism: Streptomyces sp. NPDC048288; assembly: GCF_043201555.1. Lineage (NCBI taxonomy): Bacteria > Bacillati > Actinomycetota > Actinomycetes > Kitasatosporales > Streptomycetaceae > Streptomyces > Streptomyces sp. NPDC048288. The sequence continues at coordinate 201,183 of NZ_JBICZD010000008.1, read as the reverse complement.
CTGGGGACGCACCCGGCCTCCGGCTCCAACCCGAGCCGGGCCGAGACCAGGGAGCAGCTCTCCAAGGCGTCGTACGACCTTCTCGTGATCGGCGGCGGCATCCTGGGCATCTCCACCGCCTGGCACGCCGCGCAGTCCGGTCTGCGGGTGGCACTGGTCGACGCCGGCGACTTCGCCGGCGCCACCTCCTCCGCCTCCTCCAAGCTTCTCCACGGCGGTCTGCGCTACCTGCAGACCGGCGCGGTGAAGCTGGTGGCGGAGAACCACTTCGAGCGCCGTGCGGTCTCCCGCCAGGTGGCCCCCCACCTGGCGAACCCGCTCACGTTCTACCTCCCCGTGTACAAGGGCGGTCCGCACGGCGCCGCGAAGCTCGGGGCGGGCGTCTTCGCCTACTCCGCGCTCTCCGCGTTCGGTGACGGCGTCGGGCACCTGCTCTCTCCCGCCAAGGCGGCGCAGGACGTGCCCGAGCTGCGCACCGAGAACCTCAAGGCCGTCGCGGTGTACGGCGACGACCAGATGAACGACGCCCGCATGGCGCTGATGACGGTCCGCGCGGCCGTCGAGGCCGGCGCGGTCGTCCTCAACCACGCCCAGGTCACCGGCCTGCGCTTCACCAAGGGCCGGGTCACCGGCGCCGACCTGAAGGACGCGGTCTCCGGCGAGGAGTTCGGGGTCAACGCCCGGCTCGTGCTCAACGCGACCGGCCCCTGGGTCGACCACCTGCGCAAGATGGAGGACCCGAACGCGGCCCCCTCCATCCGCCTCTCCAAGGGCGCGCACCTGGTCCTGAAGCGGACCGCGCCGTGGAAGGCCGCGCTCGCCACCCCCATCGACAAGTACCGCATCACCTTCGCCCTCCCCTGGGAGGACATGCTCCTGCTCGGCACCACCGACGAGGAGTACGAGGGCGACCCGGCGGACGTCGCCGTCACCGAGAAGGACATAGCCCAGATCCTGGACGAGGCCGCGTTCTCCGTCCGGGACCAGCAGCTCCAGCGCGACCTGATCACCTACGCCTTCGCCGGCCTGCGGGTGCTGCCGGGCGGCCCCGGCAGCACCGCCAAGGCCAAGCGGGAGACCGTGGTCACCGAGGGCCGGGGCGGCATGCTGTCCGTCGCGGGCGGCAAGTGGACCACCTTCCGGCACATCGGCCGCACCGTGATGCAGAAGCTGGAGGCGCTGCCGGGCCACCCGCTCGGCGACGACTTCGAGCCCATCGCCTCGCTGCCGAAGAAGCTGCCGCTGCCCGGTGTCGCCAACCCCCGCGCGGTCGCCCACCGCCTGCTGGTGGACAACCCGGCGCCCGGCCCGCGGATGGCCGCCGACACCGCCAAGCACCTGGCCACCCACTACGGTTCGCTGGCCTTCGACATCGCCCGGATCGCCAACGAGCACCCGGAGCTGGCCGAGCGCGTCCACCCGGACGCCCCGGAGATCTGGGCGCAGGTCGTCTGGGCCCGCGACCACGAGTGGGCCGAGACCACGGACGACGTGCTGCGCCGCCGCACCACCCTGACGATCCGCGGCCTGGCCACGGACGACGTCAAGGCCAAGGTCCAGGACCTGCTCGACAAGAAGTGACACGAAGCAGCGCGCAGCGGCGCGAGACGGGCGGTGTGCCGGGTCACCCCTGACCGGCCCGGCATCCGCTGACGTCCCCACCCCCGCCGTACCGGGGGCGGGCGACAGAAGGGGCGGCTCCCATCCCCTGGGGAGCCGCCCTTTCGCATGCCTGCGCCCTCGCATACGTATGCCTGAGCCCCATGCCCGGGGAATCTGCTGCGCCTCCGCATCGCACCACCAACCGCCCCCCCGAACACCACCGCACGCTCCCTCGCACGTGTTTCGAACAGCCGGTTCTCCGAGACCCCGGCGGCTACAACGGGTCCTTCCAGTACCGCACGTCCGCGCGTCCGTACGGCGGTACGCGGCAGAGACGGCGGACCGGCCCCCGGGGAGCGAACATGCAGGGCGGATGGCACAGTGCCCGGGTGCGGCGGCGCGTGGCGTTATCGGCATGCGCGGCGGCGCTGGGGGCGCTCACGGGGGTGCTCCGGTTCTGGCGGCACGACGCGGCGACCGAGGGCGTCCTGATCTCGGCGATCGGCACCCTGGTGTCGGTCGCGGCGCTGGTGGCCGACGTACTGCGCGGCGACGCCGACCCGGCTCCGGCCCCCGCCGAGGAGCAACGGCGACGGGCCGCCGACGCGCTGGCCGAGGCCGTACGCGAGCAGTGGGCCGCCGAGGCACGCCTGCGCCGCCTCCAGGACCCCGAACCGATCGACGTCCCCTGGACCCCCGCGGACCGACGCCTCGCCGACCATCCGGAGAACGCACGCGGCATCGGTCAGCCCGGCGACCGGGACCGAGACCGTAGCCGGGATCGGGACCGGGACGGCAGCCGGGCGCGGCGGGTGCCGGGGGCGCGGGTGTCGCGGGTTGAGGGTCTGGCGGGGGTGTTCGCGGCGCGGCCGGGGCGGCGGCTGGTGGTGCTCGGGGGGCCGGGGGCGGGCAAGAGTGTGCTGGCGGTGCGGTTCGTGCTGGCGCGGCTGGCCGGGCGGCGGCCGGGCGAACCGGTGCCGGTGATCTTCCCGCTGGCGGGCTGGGATCCGCGGCGGACCGGGCTGCGGGAGTGGCTCGCGGAGCGGCTGGCGGCCGAGCACCGGCCGCTGGCCGCCGTGACCGACGGCACCCGCACCCTCGCCCGCGGCCTGCTGGACGCGGGGCTGGTCCTGCCGGTGCTCGACGGCTTCGACGAACTGGCCCGGCCCGCCTACGGGGAGGCGGTACGACGGATCAACGCCGGTCTCGACGACGACCTGCCGCTGCTGCTCACCAGCCGGGCCACGGCGTGGGCGACCGCGGTGGCCGAGGGCGACGTCCTGACCGCCGCCGAGGTGGTCGAACTCCGGCCGCTCGACCTCGCGCAGGCCACCGCGCATCTGGAGCGCACGGCGCGGCCGCAGCGGACGGCGGACGGGACGGACGCCACCGTGTGGACGCCGGTGGTGGCGGAGTTGGCGCGGCACCCGCACTCCCCGGCGGCCACGGCGCTCACCACTCCCCTGATGGTGGCCCTCGCCCGCGCGGTGTACGGCGACACCTCCCGGGATCCCTCGGAACTCCTCGACACCGCGCGCTTCGGGTCGGCGGCCGCCGTCGAGGAGCATCTGCTCGGGGCGTTCGTGCCGGCCGCCTACGCGGACGCGGACCCGAACGCCGCCTCGGACGCGGCACGGCACCTCGCCCTGCTGGCACGGGAGTTGCACCGCCGGGACACCGGACGGCTGGCGTGGTGGGAGCTGGAGTCGCTGCTGCCGCGGGCCCTGCGGGTCTTTGCGCCGGGGCTGCTGTCCATGGCCGTGCTGTCCGCGCTGCTGCTGCCGGTCGCGGTGACCCGCGCGGTGCGTGAACTGGCCGGTGTGGAGGACCTGTTGTCGCTGGTCGCCACGCTGGTGGGGCAGGCGTCGGGGTTCGCGTTCGGGGTGGCGTGGCTGCTGCCGGACGGCGGGGGCGAGCCGGACCGGCGGTTCCTGGTCCGGCAGGGGCTGACCGTCGTCGGGGTGAGCGGGGCGCTGTGGGCGGCCTTCGCGTACGCCGACGACCTGCGGTTCGGCTTCCGCTTCGGTTCGGTGACCGACGGCTGGCTGCCCGATCTGCTCGGCGGCTGTCTGTTCTCCTTGTTGTTCACGCTGTTCTTCGGCATCGCGGGGCTGCCCCGGCGGCCGGTGCCGCTCGGCCTGCCGTGGAGCGGCACCGGCGAGCGGCTCTGGGCCCGGCTGTGCGGGGCGGCCCTGCTGCCGGCCGGAGCGGGCACGACGGCCGGGGCGGTGCTGGGCCGGCCCGGCGGTCCCTGGCCGGTGCTGGTGGGCGTCACGGCCGCCGCCGCGGGTACCGCGCTGCTGGTCAGCGGTGTCCGCCGGGCCGGCCGGGAGGGCGCGCTGGTGCCCCGGGGCGGGCGGGTCGTACGACGGTTCGCGACCGGGGTGGTCCGGGGTACGGCCGTCGCGCTGCTGACCGGTGTCACCGCGTGCACGCTGGCGGGGCTCGCCGCCACGGGGGTGACCGTCCTCAAGTCCGGTGCCGCGCCCGATCTCGCCGGACGGCAGGTCGACGGCTGGCGGTTCACCGAGCACGCCGGAGTCAGGACGGCCGCCCTCGAACGGCCGCTGCGGGGCACGCTGTTGGTCCCCGGCGACGGGGCGCGGCCGATCGCCTACCCGCCCGGAGCGGTGCCGCCGGACTGCACGGTCCCGCTGGTGCACGGCCGCCACTGCGCGGGGTTCCGGGCCGCGGACACGGTGTTCGAGTCCCGGGGCGGCACGGTCGTCGTACGTCTCGCGCCGGACGGCACCGACGGTCCTGCGGTGGTCGCGTACGCGGCCGATCTGCGGTCGGTGCTGCCGCCGGACGCGCGCGCCTGGCTGACCCGGGGGCCGGCGTGGGGTCTGCTGGCCCGCTGTCTGCCGCCGTTCGTGGCGGGCGGAGTCGTCGTGGGCGTGGTGGGCGGGTGCGTGTGCGGGGTGTACCGGGCGCTGAGCGTGCCCTCGGACACCATGCGGGCGCCCGGTCCCGGGTCCGCCCTGCGCACCGACCGGACGGCGTCCGTGACCCGGGGCGGGGTCGTCGCCCTGGTGGTGGCGTGCGTCTGTGTGCCGGTGACGCTGGTGCCGGGCGACTGGGGCGGGCTGGTGCACGTCGGTACCCAGCTGTGGCTGCCGCTCGGCACGGCCGCGGTGGCGCTGAGCGCGTGGGGCAGGCTGGCCGTCGCCCGGGGCTGGCTCGCGGTGACGGGGCGGCTGCCCTGGCGGCTGATGGCGTTCCTGGAGGACGCCCACCGGCGGGGTGTGCTGCGGCAGTCCGGGGCGTACTTCGAGTTCCGGCATCTGCGGCTGCAGTCGTATCTCGCGAACGGAACCGCCGACGCCGCACCCGAGGTCTTTCCCGCCGGACCGCCCGGACCGTCCGGACCGCCCGGGCCGCGCGAGGCGGCCGACGGGCCGGTCCGGGAGCGGGGCGGCAGGCCCGGCTAGCCGACGAGCTCCCGGACCGCTTCGGGAGACGTCAACTCGTCGCGCCGCACGATCAGTTCGCGTCCGAGCAGCAGGGCGCGCCGGGAGGCCGGGGCCGGGTCCGGCAGGGTGGTCAGGTCGGTGAGGTGGGCGAAGCCGATGACGCGGCGGACGATCTCGGTGCCGGCGAAGCCCAGCGACTCCGTCCAGACCCGGCGCAGGAAGCGGTCCAGGTAGGCGTCGTCGAAGAAGGTGTCCACGCGGGTCGGCCACAGCCCGCGGAACGTGGTCTCGAACGCCTCCCAGGACAGCCGGAGTTGGTCGGCGTGGTCGGACAGCGTGCCCAGGACGCGGGCGCGTTCCTCCGAGACCAGGGTGTTGGCCCAGTACAGGCCGAGGTCGAAGCCGATGGGTCCGACGAAGGAGAACTCGGGGTCGAAGACCCGGACGACGGGGGTGCCCGCGCGCTCGCCGACCATGATGCTGCCGGTGTGCAGGTCGCCGTGGAGGAGGGCCTGGGCGCTGGTCATGAAGGTGTGGCGGAGGTCGGCGACCTCGGTGCGCAGCCGGGCGTCGGCGCGGAACTCGGCGGCGAGGTCGTCGAGTTCGGGCAGCCAGTGGTTGTGCTCGTGCTCGACGTAGGGCTCGGAGAGGACGACGTCCTCGGTGATCTCGCAGAGTTCCGGGTTGACCGAGGCGGCGATCAGGGCCTTGCGTTCGGCCGAGGGGAGGCCGAAGTCGCTGGTCGCGAAGGAGAGCTGGGCCACCAGTCCGCCGATCCGGGGGGAGGTGACCGGGCCGTACGCGGCGCCCTCGTTGAGGACGGTGCGCAGCACCTCCAGGTCGGAGAGGTCCTCCATGACCAGGGCGTGGTTCTCGGGGTCGTAGCCGTGGATCGCGGGGACGGTGTCCGGGGCGACCTTGGCGAGCTGCTCGTAGGCGCGGGCCTCGGCGTCGGAGCGGTCGGGGCTCAGCGGCCAGGACGGCCCGGCCACCCGTACCCACGGCAGCGCCTGCTTCAGGGCGAGGCCGCGGGTGCCGGCCCGGTCCGAGGCGAGGAAGACGCGGTTGACGTTGCCGTCGGAGACCTCGCGGACCTCGATGTCGGCCGGGTCGTCCCAGTGGCCGCGCTCGCGCAGGTAGGCCGGGATGTCGGCGGTCTCCAGGATGCGGTAGCCCATCGTCTCGAACTTCCTTATGCGGTGCGGCGCTTGGACAGGGTGAAGCTGAAGACCAGGGCGAGGATGAGGACGGCGCCCTCGACCACGTCCTGGGTGTAGTACGGCAGGCCCTTGATGGTCAGGCCCGTGGTGATGATGCCGATCAGGACGGCGCCGAGGGCGGTTCCCCACACGTTCGGGCGACCCCTGCCGAGCACGGAGGTTCCGACGAGGGCGACCGCCACCGCCTCCAGCAGCTGGGAGGTGCCGGCCGAGACGTCGCCCTGGCCGATCCGGGAGGCCAGGATCAGCCCGCCGACGGAGGCGAGGACGCCGGACAGGACGTAGGCCAGGGCGCGGTAGCCGCCGACGCGGATGCCGGCCAGCCGGGCGGCCTCCGGGTTGGCGCCGATGGCGTAGAGCACCCGGCCCCAGCGGGTGCGGGCCAGGAACACCCAGGCGGCGACGGTGAGTCCGCCGAAGATCAGTACGGAGACGGGGATGCCGAGGACCGTGCCGCGGTCGATGCGCAGGAACCCGGCGGTGAACCTGCCGGGGGCGGTCGTCCCGTCGGACTCGGTCATGCCCGGGGTGATGGACTGGCCGTCGACCAGGATGAGCTTGCCGCCCTGGATGACGAACATGGTGCCCAGGGTGGCCAGCATGTCCGGGATCTTCAGTACGACGATCAGCAGCGCGTTGAGCAGTCCGGCCAGGGCGCCCGCCGCGAGGACGGCAAGGACGGCGACCGTGCCGACCTGGTTCTGGATCACCATGGTCTGGGCGGCGACGGAGACACCGAGTCCGGCGACCGCGCCGACGGACATGTCCATCCCGCCGACGGCCATGGTGAGGGTGACGCCGAGGCCGAGGATCGCGGCGACGGAGACATAGCGCAGGGTGTCGAGGAGGGTCGCCGACTCGCGGAACGAGCCCTCGGTCAGGGCGAAGTACGCGAAGAGCGCGACCGTCACGAAGATGAAGCCGTACTTGATGACGGCGTCCTGGACGCGCACGGCGTTCGCGGGCCGGGCCGGGCTCTCGGTGCCCCGGGTGATGGTGGTCATGGGTGCTGCTTCCTTCGGCGGCCGGGTGTCGGAGGGGCTAGACGGACACGGCGATGGTCTGGATCACGCGGTCGCGCTCCGCGTCCTCGCCGTACGCGTCGAGGTGGATCTCGCCGGCCGCGAGGACGACGACGCGGTCGGCGACCTCCAGCACCTCGTCGACGTCGGCGGACAGGACGAGCACGGCGGCGCCCTCGGCGGCCAGGGCGCGGGCCCGGCGGCCGATGTCCCGGCGGGCACCGATGTCCACCCCTCGGAACGGTTCGTCCAGGATGAGGACGCGGGGGGTGCGGGCGAGCCAGCGGCCGACGACGACCTTCTGCTGGTTGCCGCCGGAGAGTTCCTCGATCGCGCTGTGCTCGTCGCGGGCCACGACCCCGAGGGCCAGGGCGGTGTCCCGGCCGAGGGCGTCCTCGCGCGGGCGGCTCACCAGACCGGCCCGGGAGAGGGACCTGAGGAACGGCAGGGAGATGTTCTGGGCCAGTGACCAGCCGGGGACGAGGGCGTCGGTGTGCCGGTCCTCGGGGACCAGGTGGACGCCGGCCCGGATGGCGTCGGCGGGGCGGCGGGGCGCGTAGGCCCTGCCGTCCAGTTCGGTGGTGCCGGTGCGGAAGGGCTCGGCGCCGAACAGGCCGCGGGCCAGTTCGGTCTTGCCCGCGCCCAGCAGGCCCACGACACCGGTGACCTCGCCGCCGCGCAGGTCGAGGTCGAGCGGGGCGCGGCCGTCGAGGAGCCGGACGCCGCGCAGGGCGAGGACGGTCTCGCCCCGCTCCCCCTCGCGGGCCGGGCGGGCCGTCCGGGCCTCGTGCGCCTGGGCGAGCATCGCGCGCAGGGCCGTGTCCCAGTCGAAGGGCTTCGCCTGGTCGTCGGTGAGACGGCCGTCCCGCAGGACGACCAGCCGGTCGGCGAGGGCGTCGATCTCGCCGAGGCGGTGGGAGACGTAGAGCACGGCGATGCCGTCGTCGCGCAGCTTCTCGACGAGGGCGAAGAGCCGCTCGGCCTCGGCGGCCGACAGGGCGGAGGTGGGCTCGTCGAGGACGAGCAGCCGGGGGCGGGTGGCCAGGGCGCGGGCCAGGATCAGCAACTGCCGGTCGGAGATACCGAGTTCGGTGACGTCCTGGCGGAGGACCGGATCGGGCCAGTCCAGGCCGAGGCCGGCCTGGATCTCGCGGGCGCGGGCCAGGGTGCGGGCGCCGCCGAGGAAGGGGTTGCCGCGCCGCTGGGCCAGCTCCTCGAAGACCAGGTTCTCCGCGACCGTGAGGCCGGGGACGATGCCCTCGCCGATGCGCTGGTGCACCGTCTGGATGCCCAGCCGGCGTGCGGCCAGGGGCGACTGGAGCGCCACGGGCTCCCCCGCGACCCGCACCTCGCCCCCGTGGTCCCTGTGCACGCCGGACAGGATCTTGATCAGGGTGGACTTTCCGGCGCCGTTCGCGCCGAGCAGCGCGACCACGCTGCCCGGGGCGATGTCCAGCGAGACGGACTCCAGGACCGTCTTTCCGCCGAAGGCCATGCTCACGTTCCGCAGCGCGACCGCGGGAGCGGTGTCAGTGGGCGACATTGGGGATCCAGTCCGCGGTGCCGACCTGGGAGAGGTTCAGCGCGGGCAGGGCGGTGCGCAGCTGGTCCATGTTCTCGATCTTGTTCTTGAGCAGGAAGTCGCGGGTGATGGCGACGGCCGGGAACTCGACGGAGGTCCTGCCCAGTTGGCCGGCCAGTTCCAGCGCGGTGGTGCGGACCACGGCGGCGCCGACGGCGGACGGGTCGGTGCCGGCGGTGGCCACCCACGGGCTGTCGGCGGCGGTCATGTTCTGGATGTCGGCGTTGGAGACGTCCGCGCCGAAGACCTTCACCTTGTCCTGGAGCTTCTTGTTCTGCACGGCGAGGACGGTGCCCTTGGCGAGCTCGTCGTAGGGCGCGAAGACGCCGGTCACGTCGGAGTGCTGGGTGAGCGCGGCGGAGACCAGGGGAACGTTGTCGGTCGCGGTGGAGTCGGTCACCTTGCCGACCTTGAACTCCTGCGTCCACCCGTTGGACGTGAGCGCCTTCTGCCAGACGGTGTCGCGCTTGTCGAGGGCGGCGTAGCCGGCCACGTTGACGTACCCGACCTTGGTGTTCCTGCCGACCGTCTCGGCCATCACGTCGAGGACGGCCTGGGCCATGCTGGCGTCGTCCTGTTCGGTGCTGACCACGGACTTGTTGGTCTGGTCGACGTCGTAGACGACGACCTTGATGCCCTTCTTCACCGCCTGGTCGATCTCCGGCTGGATGGTGGCCGGGAAGCCGTGGTCGACGATGATCGCCTGCGCGCCGGAGTTGATGGCGGAGGAGAGGTCGGTGGCCTGCTTGGCGTTGTCGGCCTGGGCGTCGTACACGGTCAGGTCGATACCGAGGGCCTTGGCCTGCGCCTTGGCGCCGTTGCCCCACTGCTCGAAGTAGTCGCCGGCCCCGCTCTGCCGGACCAGGGCGACCTTCACCGTGCCCTTGCTGAAGGGGGCCGGCTTCTTGCCGGTGGCGGCGGAGGCCGAGGCCGCGGTGGAGCCGGTGCTCTTCGAGGCGTCCGTGGACTGCGAGCAGCCGGCGAGCAGGAGGGCGGAGACGGAGGCCAGCGAGAGCGCGGCAAGGGGCAGACGGGCACGGGACATGACGGGGCTCCAGGTGCAAGGGGTGGCGCAAAGCGGGAAGGAGGGTGCTTGAACCGGAGCTGGGCAGGGCGGACGCCGGCCACACGGAGAGGGCGGGCACGCGCCGCAACAGGGCGCGTCGGGGCTCCGGATGAGGTCAGCGACAGCTGGCCGTGGTCGACCGGAGCAGGTCCACGTACAGCCGCCGCACGAGCAGCAGCGTCTTCATACGCAGATCATGAGAACGGTTTCAGCCACCCGTCAAATGATGGGGAAGCGTTTTCTCGACATGTGGGACAACGACTACGTCACACCTGGTCGTCCCGGTGGGTGGCGTTACCATCACGGGACCGGCACCCGCCCCGCCCCAGTGAGGCCCTGATGACGACCGCACGCGTAACAGCGCAGCGCATGCCCCGCATGCACCGCTGTACCCGCGCGCTGTGTCGCGCCTGACCACTGCCCCGCGAGCCGTCCACCCACTCTCTCCCTTCCGTCCGCTACCGTCTCGGTATCCGGACATCCCTCCCTCTTCCCTGGAGTTGCCGCCATGACGCTGCTGACTACCTGGGCCGAGTCCGGCCCCGACACCGTGGTGCGCCGTACCTCGGACCCCGCCGAGATCACCGAGGCGCTCAAGCCGCTGGGCGTGCGCTACGAGCAGTGGCCGGTCCGTGCGGACGTCCCCTCCGACGCGGACAGCGAGACCGTGTTCGCGGCGTACGGCCCCGAGATCGACAAGCTCAACGCCGAGGAGGGCTTCACCACCGTCGACGTCCTCGGGCTGCACCCCGGTGACGACCCCGAGTACCCGGTGAAGGCGAAGGCCGCGCGCGAGAAGTTCCTCCAGGAGCACACGCACGACGACGATGACGAGGTCCGGTTCTTCGTCTCCGGCTCCGGCATCTTCTATCTGCACGTGAACGGTGAGGTGCACGCCGTCTACTGCGAGAAGGGCGACCTGCTGGGCGTGCCGCGCGGCACCACGCACTGGTTCGACATGGGCACGAGGCCGTCGTTCACCGCGATCCGGTTCTTCCACGAGGAGGACGGCTGGATCGGCAACTTCACGGGGTCGTCCATCGCGGGGCGGTTCCCGGACTACGACACGATCGCGGCGGGGTACGCGGCCGACAAGGGTGCGGTGTGACATACCACTATGACGTGGACGCCGTGGTGCTCGACATCGAGGGCACCACGAGCGCCACGGGGTTCGTGGTGGACGTGCTGTACCCGTACTCGCGCTCGCGTTTCGGAGCGCTGCTCTCCGAGCGGAGCGGTGATCCGGACGTGGCGCGGGCGGTGGCCCAGGTACGGGAGCTGACGGGCGATCCGGAGGCCGACGCGACGGCCGTCGAGAAGACCCTCAACGCGTGGCTGGACGAGGACCGCAAGGTCACACCCCTGAAGACCCTTCAGGGTCTCATCTGGGCGGAGGGCTTCGCCCGCGGCGACCTGGTCTCGCACTTCTACGACGACGTCGTCCCGGCGCTGCGCGCCTGGCACGCGGCCGGAGCGCGCCTGTACGTCTACTCGTCCGGCTCGGTGGCGGCCCAGCGGGCGTGGTTCTCGGCCACCCCTCGGGGCGATCTGCTGCCCCTGCTGTCCGGGCTGTACGACACGGAGAACGCGGGGCCCAAGCAGGAGGCGGAGTCGTACCGCCGGATCGCCGAGTCGGCCGGGATCGCCCCGGGCCGGCTCCTCTTCCTCTCCGACCGGCCCGGCGAGCTGGACGCGGCCCGGGCGGCCGGATGGCACGCCGTGGGGATCCGACGCCCCGGCGAGCCGCACTACGAGCAAGGCGTCGGCGACCACGCGCAGGCGGGGACGTTCGACGAGATCACCGTTTCGAGGAGCACCACGTGAGCGCCGACATCACCGCCCGCGACCTGGAGGAGGCGGGGGCGGTGCTCGCCGCCGAGTCCGCCCGGTTCGCCGACTTCGGCTGGATGCGGGGCACGTCCGGCAACCTGTCGGTCGTCCTGTCCCGCGACCCGCTGCGCCTCGCGGTCACCGCGAGCGGCCACGACAAGGGCGAACTGACGCCCGCGGACGTGGTGCTGGTCGACGGGGCGGGGGCCGCCGTACGGGGCGGGAAGCCGTCCGCGGAGGCCGAACTGCACGCGCGCGTGGCGGCCCTGACCGGGGCGGGCGCGGTGGTGCACGTCCACACGGTGGCCTCCGTCGCCATGGGCCACCGCCACCCGGGCGGCATCGTCTTCAGGGACCTGGAGATGCTCAAGGGCGTCGGCCAGCCCGCCCACGACGTCGAGGTGACCCTGCCGGTCATCGCCAACAGCCAGGACATGAGGGAACTCGGCGACCGCCTGGAAGCCGCCCGTAACCCGCGGATGCCGGCCGTGGTCGTGGCCGGCCACGGCCTCTACGTCTGGGGCGAGACCCCCCGCCAGGCCCGCCACCACACCGAAGTCGTGGAGTGGCTGCTGGAGTTGGAGCTCACGGCCAAGTAGCCGAGGCCACGAGTCGGGGGCCGGCGGACATTCCGCCGGCCCCTCGTCGTCGTCGGGCGCCCCTCGGGCGTCTATCGCAGCCTGTCCCCCGGCAGTTCGCCCGCCGAGATCTCCAGGACGCCCCGCTCGGTGACCAGGCCGGTGATCAGGCGGCCGGGGGTGACGTCGAAGGCGGGGTTGTGGCCGCGGGACTCCGCGGGGGCCGTGCGGTGGCCGGCCCACTCCAGCACCTCGGTCTCCGAGCGGAGTTCGATGTGGATGTCGGCGCCGGTGGCGGTGGCGAGGTCGACCGTGGTGGTGGGGGCGGCGACGAGGAACGGGATGCCCGCGTCGGCGCAGGCGAGGGCGACGCCCACGGTGCCGACCTTGTTGGCGGTGTCGCCGTTGGCCGCGATGCGGTCGGCGCCGACGATCGCCGCGTCTATCTCGCCGCGCAGGATGGTGCCGGCGGCGGCCCCGTCGGCCTGGACGTAGTGCGGTATGCCCTCCTGCACCAACTCCCAGGCGGTGAGCCGGGATCCCTGGAGGAGGGGGCGCGTCTCGTCGGCGTACACGACCTCCACGCTGCCGCGGGAGTGCAGTTCGCGGATGACGCCGAGCGCCGTGCCCCAACCCGCCGTCGCCAGCGCGCCGGTGTTGCAGTGGGTGAGGATGCGCAGCGGGCGGTCCGCGCCGGCCTTCTTCAGCAGCCACTCGGCGCCGTGCACGCCCATCGCGCGGTTCGCCTCGACGTCCTCGCGCTGGATCGCCGCGGCCTCCGCGAGGACCGCGTCGAGCCCCTCGGCGAACCGGGTCATCACCCGGTCCACGCAGACCATCAGGTTGACGGCGGTGGGGCGCGCCTCGCGGACGCGGGCGACGGCCGCGCGGACCTCCGCCTCGGTCCAGCCCTCGCGCTCGCCCTGGAGCAGCGCGAGCGCGACACCGTAGCCGCCGGCCGCGCCGATCGCGGGGGCGCCCCGCACCACGAGCCGTTGGATGGCATCCACCAGAGCGTCCACATCGTGGACAGGGAGGGTCTCCGTGCGCTGCGGAAGCAGGGTCTGGTCGATGAGCGCGAGACCGGTTCCGGTCCACTCGACGGCGCGCAGTTCCTGGGACATAACGGGACACTCCTGATGTTCCGATGGTGTCCGACACCGTACATGACCTCGAAGAACCACAGTTCGAGACGGTAGAACGGGTGGCCGGAAACGGGTGTTACAGTCCAGCACCTGCATTCCACAGGACGACACCCGCATCCCGCAGGGCGAGACGACGAAGGAGGAACCGTGCCGCTCACCAAACGCCGCTTCCTCGACTTCGGTCGCTGCGCCGGCGACGGCTGTCGACGCTGACTCTCCCCCCTCAGCGTCCTCTTCACCACCTCACCTCGCGCGCTCCAACGGCGGAGCGCGTCTCGCCGTACCCGGAAGGTCCCCGGAGGGTCCCCATGCGCCGCAGACACCGCCGCTCCCTGCAACTCGCCGCCGCCACCGCGCTCCTGGCCACCGCCGCCACCGCCTGCAACGCGGCGGCCAAGAGCGACACCGCGGACAGCGCCTCGGGCGCATCCGGGACGTCGTTCACGCTGGTCACCCCGGACGCCGTCGGCCAGAACGAGTTCCTGAAGCTCGCGGTCACCGGCATCAAGGACGCGGCGAAGGCGCACAGCGGCTCGCAGAAGGTGTACGAGTCCACCGACACCGCCTCGCAGCAGCAGAACGTGCAGGCCGCCGTGGCCGCGGCGCCGGACGTGATCGTGCTCGTCGGCTTCGAGTTCGCCGACCTGGTCGCCCAGCAGGCCAAGGCCCACCCGAAGCAGCAGTTCCTGATGATCGACGCCTGCACGACCAAGACGTTCACGAACGTGAGTTGCGCGGTCTTCCGGGAGCACGAGGGCGTCTATCTCGCGGGCGCCGAGGCGGGGCTGCTCAGCGAGTCCGGGAAGGTCGGCGCGGTCGACGTGCTCGACACGCCCCAGTTCCGGCGCTACAGCGACCCGTTCGCGGCCGGCGCCCAGAAGGTGGAGGCCAAGACGCAGACGTCCACCCGCTTCGTCGGCGGCCAGTCGCCGTTCGACGACTCGGCGCGCGCCAAGGAGCAGGCGAACTCGCTGCTCGCCAAGGGCACCGACCAGATCATGGCGGCGGCCGCGGCCGGCAACTACGGCGTCTTCGAGGCGGCCAAGGCCAAGGGCGCCTTCGCGTACGGCGTCGACGTCAACCAGTGCCCCTCGTCCCCCGGCACGGTCGTCGACAACGTGATCAAGCGCACGGACGTCGCCGTCGAGAAGGGCATCGACGCGGTCCTCGGCGGCAAGGCCGGCACCACCGTGTCGTACGGCCTGAAGGAGGGCGGCATCAGCCTCACCGGTCTGGAGGCCGGGGTCGACTCGTCGAAGTGCGTGATCGCCCAGCACAAGGACGTGCTCGCCGAGGTGAAGGCGCTGCGCGACCAGATCGTCGCCGGGAAGCTGACGGTCGATGACCCCGCCGCAGGCTGACCCCGAGGTCGCCGTCGAACTCCGGGGAATCACCAAGCGGTTCCCCGGCACGCTCGCCAACGACTCCGTCGACCTCACCGTCCACCGGGGCGAGATCCACGCGCTGATGGGCGAGAACGGCGCGGGCAAGTCCACGCTGATGGCGGTCCTCTACGGGATGGAGCGTCCGGATGCCGGGACGGTCCGGGTCGACGGTCGAGCGGTGGACTTCGCCGGGCCGTCCGGTGCCATGGCCGCCGGACTGGGCATGGTCCACCAGAGTTTCCAGCTGTTCGACTCGCTGACGGTCGCCGAGAACGTCGTCTACGCCGCCGAGCCGCGCCGCTTCGGCCTGGTGGACCGGGCCGCCGCCCGCCGCCGGGTGGCTGAACTCGCCGCCGAGCACGGGCTCGCCGTCGATCCGGACGCCCGGGTCGGCGACCTGCCGGTCGGGCTGCGGCAGCGGGTGGAGATCCTCAAGCTGCTGCACCGGGGCGCCCGAACGCTGATCCTCGACGAGCCGACGGCCGTTCTCACGCCGGCCGAGGCGGACGCGCTGTTCGCGGTGCTGAAGTCGCTGGCCGCCGAGGGCCGTTCGGTGATCCTTGTCACGCACAAGCTGCGCGAGGTGCTGGAGGGCAGCGACCGGGTGACCGTGCTGCGGGACGGCCGGGTGGTCGCCCGGCTGGTCACCGCCGAGACCTCCGCCGACGAGATCGCCGCCGCGATGACCGGCCGCGCGGTGGAGCTGGACCGGGTCCATCCGCCGGGCACGCCCGGTGAGGTCGTCCTCGACGTGCGGGGCCTGGCCACCGACGGCGTACGGGACGTCGGTCTCACCGTCCGGGCCGGGGAGATCGTCGGCATCGCGGGCGTCGCGGGCAACGGGCAGAGCGAGCTGGTCCAGGCGCTGGCCGGGCTGCGGCCCGCCACCGGCGGCACGGTCACCCTCGGCGGCGCGGACATCACCCGCGCCTCGGCCGCCGAACGCCGGGCCAAGGGGCTCGCCTACGTCCCCGAGGACCGGCACGCGGTCGGTACGGCCCCGGCCGCCTCGGTCGCCGACAACCTCGCGATGGGCCACCACCGTACGAGCCTGTCCGCCCGGGGTCTGCTGCCGCCGTCCGCCGTCCGCGCCCACGCGGGCCGGCTGATCGAGCGGTTCGGCATCAAGGCGGCGAGCCCGGAGGTGCCCGCGTCCGCGCTCTCCGGCGGCAATCTGCAGAAGCTGCTGATCGGCCGCGAACTCGCCCACGAGGCCCCGCTGCTGCTCGTCGAGCAGCCGACGCGCGGGGTCGACATCGGCGCCGTCCAGAACATCCACGACCAGCTGATCGCCAGTCGCGACGCAGGCCACGCCATCCTGCTGATCTCCGCCGAACTGAGCGAGATCCGCGGGCTCGCGGACCGGGTGCTGGTCATGTACGAGGGCCGGATCACGGCGTCGTACCCGAAACACGAGGCCGACGAGCGCTCCCTGGGGCTTGCCATGGCGGGCGGCCGGGAGCCGGCGGAGGCCGCGGACTGACATGAACTCCCCTGTGTACGAACGGATATCGGGGGCCGTGCGGTCCCCCGTCACCTTCTCGGTGCTGGCCGGAGTGGTCATCGGCGCCCTCTTCCTGCTCGGCACCGGCGCCGACCCGGTCACCGCGTACGGCGCCGTCCTCACCGGCGCGCTCGGCGCCGACGGCATCGGCTCCACGCTGTCCACCGGCACCAGCGTGCTCGGCATGGCGCTGGCACTGGCGATCCCGCTGCGGGCCGGGCTGATCAACCTGGGCGGCGACGGGCAGCTGGTGCTCGGCGGCATCACGGCCGCCGTGACCGGCCTGTACGTGCCGGGGCCGGCCCCGCTCGCCGTCGTACTGGCGCTGCTCGCGGGCATGGCGGCCGGCGCCGGCTACGCGGCCCTGGCCGCCCTCTGCGAGAACCACCTGGGCGTTCCGCTGCTGGTCAGCAGTCTGCTGCTGAGCTACCCGGCGGTGTCGCTGGCCTCCTATCTGGCCCGCTACCCGCTGAAGGAGCCCGGCTCCAGCCTGCCCCAGACCCGGGCGCTCGACGACGGCGTGGCGCTGCCCGCGTTCGGCGACTCGACGGTGACCGTCGGGCTGCTGCTGGTGCTGGCGGCCGCCGCCGCGTACTGGTTCACCGACCGGCGCACGGCCTTCGGCTACGAGATCCGGATGACCGGTCTCAACGCCCGGTTCGCCGCGTACGCGGGTGTCGAACGCCGTGGTCTGACGCTGCGGCTGATGGCGGTGTCGGGTGCGCTGTCCGGACTCGTGGGCGCCATCGGGGTGTTGAGCTTCCCGTACCGTTTCGTGGACGGGTCGCTGACCGCGCCCGGCTACACCTGGACGGGTCTGACGGCCGCGCTGCTCGCCGCCGCGGCCCCGTTCGGCACGGTGGTCGCCGCGTTCTTCTTCGCCGTCCTCCAGGTCGGCGGCCTCGCGATGGAGCGGACCACCGAGGTGCCGCGTGAGCTGACACAGGTGCTGCAGGCGATCGTGATCGTGTTCCTGGCGGCCCGACTCCGGTTCCCCGGCCGTCTGTTGCGGCTTTTCCAGAAGCGGGAGGCCGCGTGATGTTCCTCGACTCCGATCTCCTGATGTCGGCGCTGCGCGCACTCACCCCGATCCTGCTGGCCGCGCTGGGCGGCGCCCTGTGCGAGCGGGCCGGCGTGTTCAACATCGGTCTCGAAGGCATGATGCTGCTCGGCTGCTTCACCTCGGTGGCGACCAGCTGGTTCACCGGCAGCGCCTGGCTGGGCGTGCTGGCCGCCGCCCTCGCCGCGGCCGCCTACTCGCTGATCCTGGCCGTGGGGGCGGTGACCCTGAAGGGCGACGCGGTGGTCCTCGGCATCGCGATGAACCTGCTGGCGGTGGGCCTGACGAGTTTCCTGCTGCGTACCGTCTTCGGCGTGCAGGGCACCTTCGACGACCCGTCCCTCGCCGGGCTGCCGCTCGTCGGGGGCCTCACGCCGCTCGCCTATCTGGCGTTCGCGGCGGTGGCCGTGGCCGCGGTGCTGCTCTCCCGGCATGTGTGGGGGCTGCGGCTGCGCGGGGTCGGCGAGGCGCCCCGGGCGGCGGCCTCGCTCGGGGTGAGCCCGGTGAAGTACCAGTACGGCGCGGTGCTGGCCTCGGGTGTGCTGTGCGGGCTCGCGGGAGCCCAACTCGCGCTGGGCAACGTCACCCTGTTCTCCGAGAACATGACGGCGGGACGCGGCTGGATCGCCGTCGTCGCCGTGCTGCTCGGGCGGGCCGCGCCGCTCGGGGTGCTGGCCGCCGCGCTGCTGTTCGGGCTCGCCGAGGCGGCCGGCTTCCGCCTCCAGGGAGTCGGGCTGCCGCAGCAGGCGACCGACGCCGCGCCGTACGTCGTCACGCTCGGCGCCCTCTTCCTCTCGACGGCCCGCCGCCGTCGCCGTACCCCCTCTTCCGGAGCTGCCGTATGACGCAGGACCAGCTGCCCATCACCCGAATACCGCGCACGGGGCTGCCGGCGCACGCGATCGTGGTCGGGGACCCGGCGCGGGCGGCGGCGGTGGCCGCGCTGCTCGACGGCGCGGAGGAGGTGTCGTACCACCGCGAGTACCGCGTGTTCAGCGGGAGCTGGAAGGGACTGCCGGTGGCCGTCGCCTCGCACGGGGTGGGCGCGCCGGGGGCGATCCTGCTGTTCCAAGAGCTGGCCGACGCGGGGGTGCGGACCTTTGTGCGGTTCGGTACGGCCGGGGCGATGAAGCCGGGGATCGACGACGGCGACCTGGTCATCGCGGAGGCGGCGGTGCGGGACGACGGGGTGACGCAGCAGTTGCTGCCGCCGGAGTATCCGGCGTACTCCGCCCCCGAGGCGGTGTTCGCGCTGCAGAGGGCGGCGCGCGCGGCGGGCGCCCCGCACCACCGGGGCGTGGTGTGGACGCGGGCGGCCTTCCAGCCGGGACTGCTGCCGCTGTTCTCCTACCAGGGGGCCGGTCTTGCGGCGATCGAGATGGAGTTGTCCGCGCTGCTGGTGACGGCCTCGCTGCGCGGTCTGGTCGCGGGCGGGGTGCTGGTCGTCGACGGGGCCAACGCCGACGAGCTGGTCGACGAGGCGGCGACCGGCGGCTACGACCCGCACCGCGAGGTCGTCGCGGCCGGCGTCGAGCGCGGTGCGCTGGTGTCGCTTGAGGCGCTGCGGCTGCTGGCGGAGGAGAACCCGGCGTGAGTGTCGACCTGTTGGTGCGGGGCGGGGACGTCCTCACCGTGGACGAGGGTTCGACCGTCGTACGGGACGGGGCGGTCGCCGTGCACGAGGGGAGGATCGTGGCCGTGGGGGCGGCCGGGGAGCTCGCCGAGCGGTACCCGGCCCACGAGACGATCGACGCCGAGGGCTGTCTGGTGCTGCCCGGACTGGTCAACGCGCACACCCACCTCGCCATGACCCTGCTGCGCGGCCGGGCCGACGACGTCACCCTCCAGGGCTTCCTGGAGCGGGTGCTGACGTGGGAGGCCCGGCTGCTGGCGCCGAAGAACGTGGCGGCGGCCGTACGGCTGGCGGTCGCCGAGAGCGTACGGGCCGGGGTCACCTCGGCGCTGGACATGTACTGGTTCCACGAGGCGGCCGAGACGGCGGCCCGCGAGGCGGGCTGGCGGCTGCACACCGGGCCCACCTTCATGGACGTGCCCGAGCCGCCCGACGGCCTCGCCCACGAGGAGCGGCTCGCCTGGGCGCGACGCGACCTGGAGGCGCGCGGGGACGCCCGGCCCGGGCACCGGCCGGTGGTGTTCGCGCACTCCGCCTACACCCTCTCCCCCGCCCAGCTGACCGAAGTGTTCGCACTGGCCCGGGAGTTCGGGGCGCTGGTGCACATCCACGCGGCCGAGAACGGCACCGAGGTGGCCACCGTCGAGGTCAAGTACGGCAAGCGGCCGGTGGAACTGCTGGACTCGCTGGGGCTGCTGGGCCCGGACGTGCTGCTCGCGCACGCCGTCGACCTGACCGGGCCGGAGATCGCGGCCATCGCCCGCACCGGGACGGCGGTCGCCCACTGCCCGGTGTCGAACCTGAAGCTGGGCTGCGGGATCGCGCCGGTGCCCCGGCTGCTGGGCGCCGGGGTCACCGTGGGGCTCGGCACCGACGGGGCGGTCAGCTCCAACTCGCTCGACGTGCTGGGAGCGGTGCGGCAGGCGGCGCTGGTGCACAAGGCGGGCGGCGACCCCACGGCGGTCGGTGCCGAGCAGGCCGTGCGGATGGCGACGATCGAGGGGGCGCGGGCGCTCGGCCTCGGCGATCAGCTGGGGTCGCTCGAGGTCGGCAAGCGGGCCGATCTGATCGTGGTCGATCTCGGCGCGCCGCATCTGCGGCCCCTGCACGACCCGTGGTCGACACTGGCGTACGCGGCGCACTCGGCGGACGTGCGGGACACCGTGGTCGACGGGCGGGTGCTGATGCGCGGCCGTGAGCTGCTCACGCTGGACGAGCGGGCCGTGCTGGACGACTTGGCGGCGGCACTGTGAGAACGTTCCGGGCACGGCCTGACCAGGTCGCATAATGGGGCTGAGACATCGGATGTCTGGGCGACAGGGAGGCCGGTATGGCAGTCACCGATGAGGCGATCGAGAAGATCAAGGACATGATCGTCTCCGGTGCGCTGCGCCCCGGTGACCGGTTGCCCAAGGAGAGCGAACTCGCCTCCGAACTCGGCCTGTCCCGCAACTCGCTCCGGGAGGCGGTGCGGGCCCTGTCGCTGATCCGGATCCTGGACGTACGGCAGGGCGACGGCACGTATGTGACCAGCCTGGACCCGCAGTTGCTCCTGGAGGCGATGAGCTTCGTCGTCGACTTCCACCGGGACGACACCGTCCTGGAGTTCCTCGCGGTGCGCCGGATCCTGGAGCCGGCCGCGACCGCGATGGCGGCCTCCCGGATCAGCGAGCAGCAACTGGACGCGCTCGCCGCCCAGCTGGACGCGCTCGGCGGCGCGCCCTCGGTGGAGGAACTGGTCGCCTGCGACCTGGAGTTCCACCGGGGCATCGTGCAGAGCTCCGGGAACTCGGTGCTGTGTTCGCTCCTCGACGGCCTCTCCGGGCCGACCACCCGGGCCCGGATCTGGCGCGGCCTGACCCAGGAGGACGCGGTCGCCCGGACCCTGCGCGAGCACCGGGCGATCCTGGCCGCGCTGCGCGACCGGGACGCGGAGGCGGCCCGCTCCTGGGCGACCGTGCACATCGCGAGCGTGGAGCAGTGGCTGCGCAGCAGTCTGTGAACCCCGGTGAAGTCCGGTGAAGCGCTTTCCGGCTTCCTGAATCCCGGGGTGTTCGAGGGCGGCGAACGGGGCAGTGATCCGTTCACTCCCCCGTGCAAGGGGGCTGCGGGCGCCCCCGCCCGACGCCGTAAGGTTGGGGCGTACGCGAGGGCACGTCGGAAGGAGGCACTGGGTGATCGAGCTGGAGGGGGTTCCAGAGCTGATCGACCCAGTCATGGTGGCCGCGTTCGAAGGCTGGAACGACGCCGGCGACGCCGCTTCCACCGCGGTCGCGCATCTGGAGCGGGAGTGGAAGGGCGAGGTGTTCGCGGCGCTCGACGCCGAGGACTACTACGACTTCCAGGTGAACCGCCCCACGGTGTGGATGGACGCGGGCGTGCGCAAGATCACCTGGCCGACGACACGGCTCTCGGTGGTCCGGGTCGGCGGCGAGAAGCCGCGGGACCTGGTGCTGGTCAGAGGCATCGAGCCGTCCATGCGCTGGCGCTCGTTCTGCAACGAGCTGCTCGGGTTCGCCCATGAGCTGGGCGTGGAGCTGGTGGTCGTCCTGGGCGCGCTGCTCGGTGACACCCCGCACACACGTCCGGTGCCGGTCAGCGGGGTGACCTCCGATGCGGACCTGGCCCAGCGGATGGACCTGGAGGAGACCAAGTACGAGGGCCCGACGGGCATCGTCGGCGTCCTCCAGGAGGCGTGCACGCACGCGGGCGTCCCGGCGGTCTCGCTCTGGGCGGCGGTCCCGCACTACGTCTCCCAGCCGCCCAACCCCAAGGCCACCCTGGCCCTGCTCAACCGCCTGGAGGACCTGCTCGACCTGCGGATCCCGCTGGGCGAGCTGCCCGAGGACGCGCGCGCCTGGCAGGTCGGCGTGGACCAGCTGGCCGCCGAGGACAGCGAGGTCGCCGAGTACGTGCAGACGCTGGAGGAGGCCCGGGACACCGCCGAGCTGCCGGAGGCGTCGGGCGAGGCGATCGCCCGTGAGTTCGAGCGCTATCTGCGACGGCGGGACGGCGGCGCACCCGGCAGTCCGCCCGGCGGCCACGCCACGGCGGACGGCAGCGACAGCGCGTCCTACCTGCGGGACAGCCCCAGCGGCCGGACCCGGCCACCCCGCCCACCGAAGCCCGACACGCCCGGAGCCGCGGGGAACGCCGGGGATTCCGGCGACTCGGGGGACTCGGGAGACTCGGGGGATTCCGGCGAAGCCGGTGGCTCCGGCGGTACGGACGGCGAGGACACCTCCGAGGACTGAATCCGGGGACGGAATCCGAGGACTGAACAGGGGCGGTACGCGTGGTGCGTACCGCCCCTTCGTCGTGGCGTGGCTCAGGCGCCGACCGCCGGCGGTTTCTAAAGGGCCACGCCCAGCAGGGCGTCCACCGCTCGCGAAACGACGCCGGGTGCGCCCGTGTCCGTGCCGCCCTCCGTCTGCTGGAGGGTGGCCCAGCGGTCCACCGCCGCCAGGGCGGTCGGGGCGTCCAGGTCGGTGGAGAGGGCCTCGCGGATCTCTTCCACCAGGGTCTCGGCGGGCGGGCCGTCGGGGCGGGAGACGGCGGCGCGCCAGTGGTCGAGGCGGGTGACGGCGTCGGCCAGGACCTGGTCGGTCCACTCCCAGTCGCTGCGGTAGTGGTGGGAGAGGAGGGCGAGGCGGATGGCCGCCGGGTCGACGCCGTCGTGGCGGAGCCGGGAGACGAAGACCAGGTTGCCCTTGGACTTGGACATCTTCTCGCCGTCCAGGCCGACCATGCCGGCGTGGACGTACGCCCTGGCCATCGGGAACTCGCCGGTGAGCACCTGGGCGTGCGAGGCGCCCATCTCGTGGTGCGGGAAGGCGAGGTCGGAGCCGCCGCCCTGGACGTCGAAGGTCATGCCGAGGTGGTCGAGGGCGATGGCCACGCACTCGATGTGCCAGCCGGGCCGGCCGCGGCCGAGGGAGCCGCCGTCCCAGCTGGGCTCGCCCTCGCGGGCCGCCATCCACAGCATCGGGTCGACGGGGTTCTTCTTGCCGGGGCGGTCCGGGTCGCCGCCGCGTTCGGCGGAGAGCAGCCGCATGGCGGCCGCGTCGAGGTTCGAGACCTTGCCGAAGTTCGGGTCGGACTCGACGGAGAAGTAGACGTCGCCGTCGAGCTCGTAGGCGGCGCCGAGGTCGCGGAGCCGTTCGACCAGCGGCACGATGCCGGGTATGGCCTCGACCGCGCCTATGTAGTGCTTCGGCGGCAGCATCCTGAGGGCGGTCATGTCCTCACGGAAGAGGGTGGTCTCCTGCTCGGCGAGGGCGACCCAGTCGACGCCGTCCCGCTCCGCGCGCTCCAGCAGCGGGTCGTCGACGTCCGTCACGTTCTGGACGTAGTGCACCTGCCGCTTGGTGTCGAGCCACACGCGCTGAACCAGGTCGAACGCGTTGTAGGTCGCCGCGTGCCCCATGTGGGTCGCGTCGTACGGCGTGATGCCGCAGACATAGATACGGGCGACGGGACCGGGGTCGAGGGTGACCAGACCGCCGGTCGCGGTGTCGTGGATCCTCAGGTCGCGGCCCTGACCAGGCAGGGCGGGGACCTCGGAAGCGGGCCAGGCATGCATGTACATGAGCGTAACCGGACCCGAGTTCGGTATACGAACCGGACCAGGCCAGATGACCGGGAAGGCACTCTTGATCTTGCGCGGTCGATGTGCCTAGACGGGCGGCCAGGGGATGGCGGGCCACTCCCCGCTCGGTTCCGGGTGCTTGCCCGCCGTGAGCAGGGCGTCGACCCGCGCGCGGGTGGCGTCCAGCTCGGCCGTGGTGATCAGCTCGGCCAGCCGGGTGCCCAGCGCCCCGCCCAGGGCCGTACGCAGCCCTTCGAGGACCTCGACGGCGTCGGCGGGCAGCGGCTCGCCCGCCCAGCCCCACAGCAGGGTGCGCAGCTTGTTGTCGACGTTGAAGGTGACGCCGTGGTCGATGCCGTAGAGCCGGCCGTCGGCGGTGGGCAGCAGATGGCCGCCCTTGCGGTCGGCGTTGTTGATCACGGCGTCCAGGACGGCGAGCCGGCGCAGCCGCTCGTCGTCGGCGTGCACCAGCAGCGCGGTCTTCCCCTCACCGACGTCGGCGAACCCGATCGCCCTCCAGCCGGGCTCCGGCTCCTCGGCGTCCACCAGGGCGAGCAGCTCGGCGGCGTCGGGTGCGACGTCGATCCAGAGCTGGACCATGCCCTCGCCGTACGGGCCGTCGCGCAGCACGGTGGGCGGGACCAGGTCCCAGCCGGTGGCGCGGGCGACCTCGTAGGCGGCGACCTCGCGCTGGGCGAGGGTGCCGTCGGGGAAGTCCCACAGCGGGCGTTCCCCGGCGACCGGCTTGTAGACGCAGGACGCCTCCTCGCCGTCCTGCGCGACCGTGCAGAAGAGCGCCGCGTTGGAGGCGTCGCGGATCCGGCCGCGCACCTTCAGCTCACCCTGGGCGAGCAGCTCGGCGGCGGTCACGCTCCGCGGCGGTATCCGTTCTGGCGCGGACATACGTGTCCTTCCGGGTCGAGCGGGAGGCTGCACAGCGGGCACGGCGGCCGCCCGGCGTTGACGACGTCCAGGGCGCGCTTGCAAAAAGCTCTGGCCTGCGCGCCGGTCAGCCGGACCCGCAGCATCGGGGGCCCGTTCTCCTCGTCCTGGAGGAGCCGTTCCTCGGCCTCGGCGAGGTCCTCCTCGGAGTCGGCGTCCAGCTCCACGAGGGCCTGCGCCTCGACGATCATGCGCTCTTCCTCGCCGTCCCAGGCGAGCGCCATGGTGCCGACGCGGAACTCCTCCTCAACGGGGGTGTCGAGGGGGGCGCTGTCGCTGATCTCGGTGGGCGCCACGGCGGGCACCGCCGCGTTGCCGCCGCTGCGGCGCACGACCTCGTCGAGGAGTTCGTCCATGCGTTCGGCGAGCGCGGCGACCTGGGTCTTCTCCAGGGCCACGCTGGTCGTCCGGGGGCCGGCCGTGGCCTGGAGGAAGAACGTACGGCGTCCGGGCAGTCCCACCGTGCCCGCGACGAAGCGGTCCGGCGGATCGTAGAGGAACACCTGACGGGACACGTCCTGTCTCCATGGGAATCGAGGGTGCGTGGGCTCGGGGGGCGACGTCGCGACCTGTGCGGTCGCTTACGTGGATCGCTTCACCCTACTGCGCTTGTCGATCACGGCGCGCCGGCGCCGCCACCGACCGGGGCGTCTTCCCCGGGAGGTTCCTCCCGGGGGGCAAGGGAGGCGAAATCCCCGGTGTCCCCGAGACGAACGAGAAACGGCCTGAGGCGGGTGTAACGGATCGCCGTGACGGAACACGGTTCCACGGAGATCCGCTGGAAGAGGTCGAGATGCAGGCCGAGCGCGTCCGCGACGAGGGACTTGATGATGTCACCGTGCGAGCACATGAGGTAGACCGCGCCGGGGCCGTGGTCGCGCTCCACGCGCGCGTTCCACTCGCGCACCGCCTCGGCGGCCCGGGTCTGCATGGCCCGCATGGACTCGCCGCCGGGGAAGGCGGCGGCGGACGGATGGGCCTGGACGACCTCCATCAGTGGCTCGTCCTTGAGTTCGGCGAGCTTGCGTCCGGACCAGTCGCCGTAGTGGGCCTCCCCGATCCGGTCGTCGGTGTGCGCGGTGAGTTCCGGCCGGGCGTCCAGCAGGGGGCGGATCGTCTCCTGGCACCGCTGCAGCGGGCTGGTGACGACCTCGGAGAGGGGCAGCCCGGCGAGCCGGCCGGGCAGGGCGGCGGCCTGGGAGGCCCCTCGCTCGTCGAGGGCGACGCCCGGCGTCCAGCCGGCGAGCACCCCGGAGGTGTTGGCGGTGGACCGTCCGTGCCTTACGAGGATCAGCGTGGGCATGCGGCCCAGGGTAGGCGCACGCCGGAGTGCGCCGACGGCCGGGCGACGGGACAATACTCTCCGTGATCGTCGACTGTGCCATCTACCGGGACGGGGAGCGGACGGAGACCCCGCAGGACTTCTCCGACGCCCTCGGGGAGACACGCGCGCGGGGCGACAGCTTCCTGTGGATCGGCCTCTACGAGCCGACCGAGCGCGAGTTCGACCTGGTCACCGACGAGTTCGGGCTGCATCCGCTGGCCGTCGAGGACGCCCTGACCGCCCACCAGCGGCCCAAGCTGGAGGTGTACGACGACTCGCTGTTCGTCGTCCTGAAGCCGGTGACGTACGAGCCGAGGAGCGACACGGTGACCTCCGGGGAGCTGATGCTCTTCATCGGGGACTCCTTCGTGGTCACCGTGCGCCACGGGACGCCCTCGCCGCTCGGGGACATCCGGCGGCATCTGGAGGAGCAGCACGAGATGCTCAAGCACGGGCCGACGGGGGTGCTGCACTCGATCTCCGACGCGGTCGTCGACAACTACCTGGCGGTCGCCACCGAGTTGCAGAACGACCTGGAGGAGCTGGAGGCCGAGGTGTTCTCACCGAGCGGCGGCGGCTCCCGGCACACCGCCTCGCGGATCTACACCTTCAAACGGCAGATCCTGGAGTTCCGCCGGGCGACCGTGCCGCTGGCGCTGCCCATGACCAAGCTGGCGGGCGTGGGCCCGTACGGCAGCGGGGTGACGGTGCCCTTCGTGCACGCGGAGGCCCGGCCGTTCTTCCGGGACGTCAACGACCATCTGCTGC
Source organism: Streptomyces sp. NPDC048288 (assembly GCF_043201555.1). Taxonomy (NCBI): domain Bacteria; kingdom Bacillati; phylum Actinomycetota; class Actinomycetes; order Kitasatosporales; family Streptomycetaceae; genus Streptomyces; species Streptomyces sp. NPDC048288. Next base: position 174,521 of record NZ_JBICZD010000008.1, on the reverse strand, counting down.
GGGTGAACGAGAGCGTGGAGGGCCTGGACCGGCTGGTGTCGGACGTCCTCGGCGCCCATCTCGCGCAGATGAGCGTCCGGCAGAACGACGACATGCGGAAGATCTCCGCGTGGGCGGCCATGGCGGCGGTGCCCACGATGATCGCGGGGATCTACGGCATGAACTTCGACCACATGCCCGAGCTGCACTGGTACTGGTCGTACCCGGCGGTGATCCTGGTCATGGCCTTCCTGGAGACGGTGCTGTACCGGCTGTTCAAGCGCCGCGGCTGGATGTAGGTCAGGCGTATTCGGTGGCGGGGCGGCCCAGGGCGTTCCGGTGCTCGGGCATCCGCAGGGAGACCATGCGGCGCCAGCCGAGGACGCGTTCGTAGCCGTAGACGGCGTGGATGCCGAGCGCGAGGAGCGCGGACTTGGCCCTCGGCCAGCCCAGGATGCGGCCCATGTGGGCCATGACGGCGAGGCTGACGTCCCGGTAGATCCTGATCTCGGCGAGCGCGCAGGCGCGGAGCGTGCGCTGGATGGCGCGGCCGTGCCCGGCGGCGGCCAGGCGCAGCAGCTCCTCGTGGCAGTAGGCGAGGTGGTTGTCCTCGTCGTCGGAGATCATGCGCACCGCGCGGCCCAGGTCGGGATGGTCGGCGAAATGCCGGCGCAGCAGTTCCATCTGCTCGGAGGCGCGCTGTTCGGTGACCCGGCTGTGGGCGAGGTAGGTGACGATGTCCGGCACGCCGAGCGGCCGGTCGGCCCTGAGCCGGTCGTGGGCCAGCCCGATGCCGTGCCGTTCCAGGAGCGCCGTGTAGTCGGTCTCGGGCGGGACCGGGGCGGGTGCCAGCCCGCGCTTCTTCAGCAGGGCGCGGAAGATGCGTCCGTGCTTGTCCTCGTCGGCGCCGTGGCGGGCGATCTTGGGGGCGAGGCCGCGTTCGCCCGGGGGCACCAGGGCGGCGATCCTGCCGTTCTCCCAGCCGCCCTGCGACTCCCCGCTGGCCGCGATGGAGCAGAACAGCCGGAAGGACTCGTCGTCTTCGACGATCTCCTGGAACAGACTCCTGGCCGAAAGCATCGTGGGCACCTCTCCGGAGGACTCACCAGACCCGCGGAGAATCAGTCAAATGCCGCAACGCGGGCGCTGCAACAGCTGTGCGGGCGGACTCGGCCGAAAGGAGGAGCACCGGGGTCACGCCGGGGGCGTAACCGCGCGGGCACGGGCGCGTTGTTCTACGTGACGGCCGTGGCGGGGAAGACCCCCGAGCCCCCACCACGGCCGCAGACTTCTCCCGGGCGTCAGGCGAGCCCGGCGCGCTCCACGGCCTCGGCGCCGGCCCGCAGCGAGGCGAGCCGCTCGTCCAGGGTGAAGCCGGCGGGGGCGAGGGAGAGCGTGGTGACCCCGGCGGCCGCGTAGGCCTTCATCCGGTCGGCGATCCGGTCCACGGACCCGAGCAGCGTGGTCCGGTCGATCAGGTCGTGCGGTACGGCGGCCGCGGCCCCGTTCTTGTCCCCGGACAGGTACTTGTCCTGGACCTCGGTGGCCGCCTGCTCGTACCCCATGCGCCGGGCGAGCTGGTTGTAGAAGTTCTGCTTGCGGCTGCCCATGCCGCCGACGTACAGCGCGGTGTACGGGCGGAAGGTGTCGGCGAGCGCGGCCACGTCCTTGTCGTCACCGACGGCGAGCGGCAGCGTCGGGCAGATGTCGAACCCGTCGAGGGTCTTGCCGGCCTTCTCCCGTCCCGCGCGCAGGTACTGGACGGCCGTCTCCTCCAGGTGCTCGGCCGAGGGGAAGATCAGCAGGGCGCCGTCGGCGATCTCGCCGGTCTGCTCCAGGTTCTTCGGCCCGATGGCGGCGATGTAGACGGGGATGTGCTCGCGCTCCGGGTGCACGGTCAGCTTGATCGGCTTGCCCGGGCCGCCCGGCAGCGGCAGCGTCCAGTGCTCGCCCTCGAACGAGAGCCGCTCCCGGCTCATCGCCCTGCGCACGATCTCCACGTACTCGCGGGTGCGGGAGAGCGGCTTGTCGAACTTCACGCCGTACCAGCCCTCGGAGACCTGCGGTCCGGAGACGCCGAGGCCGAGCCGGAACCGGCCGCCGGAGAGGGAGTCGAGGGTCGCGGCGGTCATCGCCGTCATCGCGGGCTGCCGGGCCGGGATCTGGAAGATGGCCGAGCCGACGTCGATGCGCTCGGTCTGGGCGGCGACCCAGCTGAGCACGGTGGCGGCGTCGGAGCCGTAGGCCTCGGCGGCCCAGCACACGGCGTACCCGAGCCGGTCGGCCTCCTGCGCCACGGCCAGATTGTCCCCGTCCATCCCGGCGCCCCAGTAGCCGAGGTTGATCCCGAGTTGCATGGCCGCATCCCCTTACCGATCAGTAACGTCGCTGTCGCGATCGACCTTAGCGCGGAGGTTTTTCGCACGGGGGATCGGTGCGCGTTCGGCTGCGGGTGGGTGGGGGCTGGTCGCGCCCCCTCCAAGGCACCGCTGCCTTGTGAAATCGGTTATCCACAGGCAACCCAACGCACCAACTCTGGCCAGTAATCTCGCGGTCATGGAGCAGAGGCATCTCGGCCGTACCGGCCTGCGCGTGTCCAGAATCGGACTCGGCACCCTCACCTGGGGCCGGGACGTCGACGAGCACGACGCCGCGGACATGCTGAAGGCGTTCTGGGAGGCCGGCGGGACCCTCGTCGACACCGCGGACGTGTACGGCGACGGAGAGGCCGAGTACCTGCTCGGACAGCTCATAGAAGGCCTGGTGCCACGCCGGGACCTGATCATCTCGACGAAGGCGGGCAGCGTCCCCGACCCCGACCGCCGTTTCAACGGCTCCCGCGGTCATCTGCTCGCCGCGCTCGACGCCTCCCTCGCCCGCCTCGGCACCGACTACGTCGACGTCTGGCACGTGCACGCCTACGACCCGGACACCCCGTTGGAGGAGACCCTCCAGGCCCTCGACCTGGCCGTCGGCAGCGGCCGTGCCCGGTACGCCGGGGTCTCCAACTTCTGCGGCTGGCAGATCGCGAAGGCGGCGACCTGGCAGCTCGCGGCGCCCGGCACCCGCACCCGGCTGGCCTCCACGCAGCTGGAGTACTCGCTGCTGCAGCGGGGCGTCGAACGCGAGGTGCTGCCCGCCGCGCTGGACCTGGGCATCGGCCTGCTGCCGTCCTCCCCCCTGGGACGCGGCGTGCTGACCGCGAAGTACCGCAACGCCACTCCCCCGGACTCGCGCGGCGCCTCCGAGCATCTCGCGCCGTTCGTCGCGCCGTACCTCGACGACACCGCGACCCGGATCGTGGACGCGGTGCAGACGGCCGCCGACGGGCTCGCGGTGACCCCGCTCCAGATCGCGCTCGCCTGGGTGCGGGACCGGCCGGGCGTGGCCGCGCCGATCGTCGGCGCGCGCAACGCGCAGCAGCTCATCGCGGCATTGTCAGTGGAGGCCCTTACGCTTCCTGACGAGATCTGCCGGGCGCTCGACGACGTGTCGGCGCCCGTGCACCGCTATCCCGATCACGACTGGAGCACGCTGTGAGCACGGAGCCGGGGCTGGGCACAGGGCCCGAGGCCGACGACGAGGGAACCACGGCCGGGGGGACGGCGGGGGCCGGGGACGACCTCACCGCCGGACCGGCCGGAGCGAGCGGCTCGCCGGACTCCGGTGCGGGTGTCCCGCCGGCCGCCGGAGCCGGCGACTCACCCGACGCCGACGCGGACCGCTCCCCGGAGGCCGGTGCGAGCGGCTCGCCGGTTGCCGAGGGCGGCGAGCCGGACGGGGTCGGTGGCGCGAGCGGAGTTCAGGCGGGGGCGGCCTCGTCGGAGGCCGGTGGGGCCGGTGCGGCGGACGCCCCCCAGCGGTCCGAGGCCGAGGCCGAGTTGGCCGCTCAGCGGGTCGAGCGGGAGCGGATCGAGCGGCGGAGGGCCGAGCGGAAGGGGCCCGTCGAGAGCGGCACCAAGCTCAGCGGCAAGGCGGCCGACCTGCTCGCGGCGATCCGCGCGGTGGAGGGCGGCGAGAAGCCGGCGGCCACCGTGTTCGCCGCCCCGGATCCGGCGCCGCGCCCGGCGGCCCCCGCCCCGGAGGCCGTTCGCCGCCCCCAGCCCGCACCGGCCGTCGCGGCACCCGCCACGGAGACGATCGCGACGGTACGGCGGATCCTGGCCGAGGGCGGCGCCCCCGAGTCGCTCGCGCCCCAGGTCGCCGCCGCCCTCGGCGAGGGGTCCGACGCCCTGCTCCGGGAGGATCCCTGGCAGCTGCTCCGGGTCGCCGGTGTCCGGCCGGACCAGGCCGACGGGTTCGCCCGGGCACTGCTCGGCGCGGAGTGCGGTCCGGACGACGAGCGGCGCGGCCGGGCCGTGACCGGCTGGCTCCTCGAACAGGCGGCCCTGGCCGGGCACACCGCGCTGGAGATGCCGGCGCTCACCGCCGCGCTGGCCCAGCGGGCGGTGCCCGACCCGGAGGCGGCCGTGCAGGACGCGATCGCCGAGGGCGAGGCGCTGGTCTTCCAGGACGCCCTGGATCCGGGCGCCCCCGAACCCGAGGACGGCGAGGAGGAGCGCCCGGTCCGGGTCCTGGTCGCTCTGGAGCGGTACGCCCTGGCCGAGGAGAGCCTCGCCGACGGCCTGGCCCGGCTGGTCAACTCCCCGGCCAAGGACGCCTCGGAGCGCTGGGAGGAGGCCGCGGCGACCGCCCCGGGCGGTGCGGCCGAGCTGCTGCGGGCGGTCGCCGGACACGGCCTGGTGCTGCACACCGGCGGGGAGGCGGCCCGCGCCGAACCCGCCGCGCTGCTGGCGGCCGCCCGGACGGCCGGGCTGCGCGCCTGCGCCGTCGCCCACACGTCCGAGGGGCGCCGGCGGCTGGCGGCGGTGCTGGAGGACGGTGGTGAGGAAGCCGTCGGGACGGTCGCCGGTCTGCTCTCCGGCGTCGAGGGTCCCGGCCGGGACGCGGACGGGGCGCTCGATCTCGACCTGCTGATCGTGCTGGACGCGCCCCAGCTGGACGTGGAGGGCGCGGCCGTGCTGGTGGAGGCGCTGCCCGACGGGGCCCGGCTGGTGCTGAGCGGGGATCCGGCGGTGCTGTGGTCGGCGGGGCCCGGGCGGGTCTTCGCCGATCTGCTGGCGGCCCGGGTCTGCCCGCAGATCGCGTCCCGCACGCCCGACCCCGGCCCGCTCGGGGAGCTGGTCTCCGGGATCGGCATCGGTGAGCTGACCCAGGTCGAGGCGCCCGGCAAGGAGTTGGTGATCGTGCCGGTGCGGGACGCGGGCGAGGCGGTGCACCGGACGGTGCAGCTGGTCGCCGACTCGGTGCCGCGCGCGATCGGCGTCCCCGCCGAGCAGACCGTGGTGATCACCCCGGGCCACGGCGGAGCGGCGGGCACCCGCGCCCTCAACACGGCGCTGAAGGAACGGCTCAATCCGGGTCCCGGCCGGTTCGGCGGCTTCGACCCCGGTGACCGGATCGCCTACTCCCCCGCGCCGGGCCGTACGGTCTGCGGCCAGGTGGTGAAGGCGGACGCCGACGGACTGCACCTGTCGTGCGCGGGCGTGCCCGTCGTCGTACCGAAGGAGCGGGTGGAGCAGTCCGTCCGGCAGGGCTGGGCGCTCACCGCCCACCAGGCGGCGGGCAGCCGCTGGCCGGCGGCGGTCGTGGTCCTCCCCGGTGACGCGGCCCCGACCCTCAGCCGCCCCTGGGTGTACACGGCGTTCAGCCGGGCCGAACGCCATCTGTCGGTGGTCCACGGCGTGGAACAGGCCCTGCCGAAGGCGGTGGCCGAGACCCTGCCCAAGCCCCGCACCACCCGGCTGCCGCTGCTGCTCAAGACCCAGGTCCCGGCAGCGGACTGACCGGCTTCTCCGCCGCGGCGGCGATCAGCCGCCGCGGCTCCGGCCTGCGGTGCCTTCCCGCCTGAATCTCTCGGAAGGCACCGCGGCCGGCCACGGGGTCAGCGCTCGGCGTCCAGCGGCTCCAGGTCCTCGTCCTCGTCGAGGTCGAGTTCCTCCAGCTCGTCGGCGTCCTCCGCGCCGTCGGTGTCCTCGTCGTCGAAGACTGCGCTGACGTCGAACCGGCACACCACCCGCTGCGGGTCGACCGCCTCGAACGGTGTCTCCAGCCACTCCCCGGGCTCGGCCGGTTCGTCCGCCGCCGTCACCCACAGCGTGGAGTCGCCCTCCTCCAGGCCGAACTCCTTGTGCCGGGAGGCGATCTCGTCCGGTTCGAACTCGCCGAACAGGATCCCCAGCGCCCCGTGGATCGTGCCGGCGGCGTCCGCGTCGGTGCCCGGGCCGTCGTCGTACTCCGCCGCCTCGACCCGCTGGGCCTGCGCCAGCAGCCGCTGCGGCTCCGCCACGGCGTAGTCGCGGCGGATCAGCACGCTGATCGCGTTCGGCTCCTCTGGACCCGCGTACGGGGGCAGCGAGTCGTCCGCACCGGGGATCTCGAAGGGCGTGACCTCGTCGTAGCGGTCGTAAAGGAGCTCGTCGTAGACCTCGGCGGCCGCGGCCAGCTGGTTGAACGCCTCGTAGACAGCCGGGTCGTCCTCCCCCGACCTGCGTTCGACCGCGGCCAGATGGCGGTCGAGCGCGGTCTTGACCGCCTCGGCGGCGGCGCGTACCTCGGCAGCGGTGGGCTGCGCAGCATCAGACATAGTGCAGACGCTATCCGTACCGGGCACCAGCCCGCACAATAGATGCGATGCCGGAATACGAATTTGTCGACGTGTACGTACCTCGCGGGGTCTCCCGCAAGGACGCCACACGACTGCTGACGGACCATGCCGAGTACGGACACTGGGAGTTGGACCGACTGAGCCTCATGCGCGACGGCAGCCGCAGGGTGCGGTTGCGCCGGCGGATCATCCGCCAGGTGCGTGCCACATGGTGAGACTGGCCGACTGACGGAAGGGGCCCCGGGTCGACGGGGCCCGTTCCGTACCACGCACCGGTGCCGGTGCGTCACCGTCCGTGCGCTACGCCGCGGCGCGCGCCCTGCGGTACAGCACCGCGCCCGCGAGCAGCGCGCCGACGCCCGCCGGGGCCACGAGGCCCAGCGACAGGTCACTCCCGGTGTGCGCGAGCTGCGCGGCCGTGACGGGCTGGGTCACCGAGCGGCTGCCCAGGGGGTCGACGAGGGCGGAGCCGTGGGGTCCGGGGGTGCCGTGGGTCACGGGAGTTCCATGAGTCCCGGTCGGGACGGTCTGGCTCCCGTGCCCGCCGGGGTGATTGGGGTGACCGGGGTGACCGGGAGGCGTGCCCGGGTGCTGGCCCGGGTTGCCCGGGTGCCCTGGCTGACCTGGCTGCCCCGGGGTTCCCGGCTGACCCGGAGTCCCCGGGTTACCGGGCGGATTACCGCCGTGGCCCCCATGCCCACTGTGGCCCCCATGCCCACCGTGACCACCGTGGCCGCCATGCCCACCGTGGCCCCCATGCCCGCCATGCCCGCCATGCCCGCCATGCCCGCCGTGACCGCCATGCCCACCGTGACCCCCATGCCCTCCGTGCCCGGGAGGCTGCGTGGAGTGACCGCCGCCCGGGCCGCCGGAATGTCCGGAACCCCCGTCGTTGGCGCATTCGTTGCCGACGGCGGTGTTGCCGACGCCGATGATGTCGACGCTGTTGCCGCAGACGTTGACCGGAACGTCGATCGGCGCCTGCACGGTGTTGCCCGAGCCGACCCCGGGTGAGCCCCCGGTGTGGCCTCCGGCGTGCGAGCCGCCGTGGCCCGTGTGCCCCCCGTAACCGCCGTGCTCGCCGTAACCGCCGTAACCGCCGTAACCGCCGTAACCGCCGTGGCCGCCGTGGTTGGCGCACTTGTTGCCCACCGACGGGTTGAGGGCGCCGACGACGTTCACGGTGTTGCCGCAGACGTTCACCGGCGCGTGCACCGGCGCCTGCACCGTGTTGCCGGAGAGTACGCCGGGTGAGTCGGAGGCCGAGCCGACGGCCCCCGAGTCGGCGTGGGCGTAGCCGCCCGCCGCGGCGATGACGCCGGTCGCCGCGGCCATGGTCATAAGGCCCTTACGGGCACCCTGTCGCATTGTGTGAATTCCCCCCTGCCTTGGATCCTGACCGTTTGCATTTCCCGCGGAAAGAGCCCGCAGAAAAACCGGTCGGCCCCGGAGCGCATGGCGCGCGCTCCGGGGCCGACGGAAAGACGCCCCCTCAGGGAGCCGGCGTCACTTGTTGATGCAGGTGTTGCCGAAGGCGGGGTTCAGAATCCCGATGACCGAGATCGTGTTGCCGCAGACGTTCACCGGGACGTGCACGGGAACCTGGATCACGTTGCCGGAGACGACGCCCGGGGAGCCCACGGCAGCGCCCTGGGCACCCGAGTCGGCGACGGCCAGGCCCGCACCCGCGAGAACCAGACCACCAGTGGCAGCCGCAGCAGCGACGACCTTCTTGAGCATTATTCCTCCTTGTTGGCAATGCGATCCCAAGTAGCGGATCGCACCACCTGTAACGAGGAGGGAGTAATGGAGCTACGAGCTTATCGTCGCATTCACTCTTTTCAGTCCGGCTCGCACGCGCACCCGATTACCGACTTCACGACGCGTCGATGAACCGGTCGAGCACCCGCACACCGAACTGCAGACCGTCCACCGGCACCCGCTCGTCCACCCCGTGGAACATGCCCGCGAAGTCCAGCTCCGGCGGCAGCTTGAGGGGCGCGAAGCCGAAGCCGCGGATGCCGAGGTCGTCGAAGGACTTGGCGTCGGTGCCGCCGGAGAGCATGTAGGGGATCGCCTTGGCGGTGGGGTCCTCGGCCAGCAGCGACGACTGCATGGCGGCCACCAGGGGCCCGTCGAAGCCGGTCTCCAGCGCCTTGTCGGAGTGCACGTCCTCGCGGACCACGTTCGGGCCGAGGATGCGGTCGAGGTCGGCGAGGAACTCCTCCTCGTGCCCCGGCAGGAAGCGGCCGTCCACGTGCGCGGTGGCCTCGCCCGGGATGACGTTGACCTTGTAACCGGCGTTCAGCTGGGTGGGGTTGGCGGTGTTGCTGAGCGTCGCGCCGATGAGCTTGGCGATGCCGCCGAGCCGGGCCAGCGTCGACTCCATGTCCTCCGGGTCCAGCTCGGTGCCGAGCGCGTCGCCCAGTTCGTCGAGGAAGGCCCGGGTGGTCTTGGTGACCCGCACCGGGAACCGGTGCCGGCCGAGCCGGGCCACGGCCTCGGACAGCTCGGTGATCGCGTTGTCGCGGTGGATCATGGAGCCGTGCCCGGCGGTGCCGGCCACCTTCAGCTTCATCCAGTGCATGCCCTTCTCGGCCGTCTGGATGAGATACAGCCGCCGCTCCTCGCTCACCGTGAAGGAGAAGCCGCCGACCTCGCTGATCGCCTCGGTGACGCCCTCGAAGAGGCCAGGGTGGTTGTCGACCAGGTGCCGGGCGCCCCAGGTGCCGCCGGCCTCCTCGTCGGCGAGAAAGGCGAGCACGATGTCCCGGGGCGGCTTGCGGCCGGTGCGCAGCCGGTCCCGTACGACCGCCAGGGTCATGGCGTCCATGTCCTTCATGTCGACCGCGCCGCGCCCCCACACGCACCCGTCCGCGACCTCGCCGGAGAACGGGTGGTGGGTCCAGTCGTCGGCGTTGGCCGGTACGACGTCGAGGTGGCCGTGGATGAGGAGGGCGGGCCGGGACGGGTCCGCGCCCTCGATGCGGGCCACCGTCGAGGCGCGGCCCGGGTGGGACTCGAAGATCTCCGGGTCCAGGCCGACCTCGGCGAGCTTCTCCGCGACCCACTCGGCGGCCTTGCGCTCGCCGGGCCCGGAGTGGTCGCCGTAGTTGCTGGTGTCGAACCGGATCAGCTCGCGGCAGAGGTCGACGACCTCCTCCTCGCCGGTGACGCCCTTGGCCGTGTCCGTCTCGCTCACGTCGTTTCCTCCTGCTGTCACTGGCGGCCGGTCCCCGTCATCCTCTCTCCCTTCCCGCTCCGGGCCCAAGGCCGGTCCCGGCCCGTCACACGCCGTTCACGCCCGCCCGGCCGGAAACAGGGTGTGATCGGCGGCCCCCGAAAGCCTGGTAGTGTTTCCTTCGTCGCCGCGAGGGAAACCCGCACGGAAGACTTCGCACGACAGACACCTTGTCCGGGTGGCGGAATGGCAGACGCGCTAGCTTGAGGTGCTAGTGCCCTTTATCGGGCGTGGGGGTTCAAGTCCCCCCTCGGACACCATGAAGGAATCACGAAGAAACCCCTGCTGAGCAGGGGTTTCTTGGTTTTTCGGGGCAGGGCGCCGGGCGACCGCCTCGCGGTGGGCGCCCTTCTCTCAGTCGACGCCGTCGGCTATTCGGCCGTGGCCGAGGGCCACGGCCGAGGTGAACGCGGAGAGTGCCGCTCGGCCGACCAGCAGCGCGGGGCCGTGCGGCCGCTTGCTGTCGCGGACGGCGGCCGTCGCCTCGTCGACGATCCCGCATTCCACGCAGTCGGACTGTGATGCGGACGCCGAGGACTTCCACCAGGACACCGGCAGAGTCGACGCGTCGTCAACGTGCTTCATTCGCTATTCGTTCTTCCTTATCTGGGTGATCAGTTCCACCGACGCCTCGACGGACTCGGCGGCAGACGTGAGGCGTTGCCACGCGGCCCGGTGCGTGGAGACCCGATCACGTTCCTCGATGTACAGGGCGGAGGTCAGCCCTTCCTGGTGGACGACGTCCAGGTCCGTGTGCGGACCGAAGCCCAGGATGCTGAAGGTGCCGGTCAGCCCGGCGTGGAGGGGAGCGTCCGATCTCAACACCTGGATGTTGATGTTCGGCCGCCGCCCCATCGTAAGCAGGCGCCCCAACTGCTCGTACATCAGGGCGGGATCCTCGGTGGTGGAGCGCAGTGCCTGCTCGGAGACGATCGCCCAGAGCGCCAGCGGGTCGCTGTCGCGGGTGAGGACGGCCTGGCGTGCGAGCCGTACCTCGACGAGCGCGTCGACCCGTGCCTCGACCGCCTCGGACATGGCGGTCGCCCGGATGATCTCGCGGGCGTACTCGGCGGTCTGGAGCAGTCCGGGGACCATGCCCAGCTGCCAGGTGGAGACCGTCTCGGCCTCCGCCTCCAGGCTGATCAGGTCCTCGTACACCGGGGTGAGGACACCTCGGTACGAATGCCACCAGCCGCGCCGGCCGCCCTCCTTGGTGAGGGTGATCAGGGCCGCCCGCAGCTCGTCGCTGACGTCGCGGCCGAGTTCGCCGTACAGGGTGAGCAGCGCCTGGATGTCCGCTGCCTTGGGGGCCGTCTTGCCGGTCTCCATCCGGGACAGTTTCGAGGAGACGAACGCGCCTTCGGAGTGCTCCGCGACCTCGTCGAGGGTGAGTTCGCCGCGCAGTTCGCGCAACTTGGCACCGAGCCGTCGCCGGCGCACCGTGGGCGTGCTCACGGATCCCCCTTCTGTCTGGTGAACTGCCCGACAGTCTGCCGTGCCGCCCAGGCCCCCGCCACCGACTGACGACTTGTGCCGCAAGTCTCCCGAGGAGATGCGCAATTTTTCACATCTCCGAGGACGTATTGCGATCGACTGTGCCGTGAAGGCACCATGAATCCGGGAAATACGAAAGTGACCGCACTCGCATGGCGAAGCACCGTGCCTGCGTTGGGACATGCCCGTGAGGGGATCCACATGATCGAACGCCAGCGGAGCACCACGACCGAAACCCGTGCCCTGCAAGTCGCCCCGCCGCCGGTCCTGTTACTGGCGAGCGAGCCCCAGTCGGCCAGGGCGGCACGGCTGTTCGTGAGCGACTTCATCATCCATCACAGCCCGGACGCCTCCCGGGACCACATCGAGGCCGTCGCGCTGGTCACCTGCGAGCTGGTCACCAACTCCCTGCGCTACGAGACCGACCCCGACGACCCGGTCCGGCTCCTCATCGAGTCCGACGGCTCCCGGACCCGGGTCGAGGTGCACGACCCGCTGAGCCGCCACCCCCGGCTGCGCCCCATCTCCGTCGAACGGGACCGCGGGCGCGGACTGCTGATCCTCGACGCGCTCTGCTCGGGCCGCTGGGGCGTGGGCAACCTGCCCTGGGGCAAGTCCATCTGGGCCGAGGTCAGCGCCGCCTGACCGGCCGCCGCACCCCTCGCCGTACCCACCTCCGGACACGCGGAGTTGGCCCGTCTCACACTGTGTGGTCCATCTCTCGCCGTAGATGGATCATGCCTGGTCAGGGGTTTGTTAAGCTTTGAACGACTGCCCCGAACGGCCGCTTTCGAGTGGCCGTCAGATGAACGGAAGCCTAGCGTCGTACTAACATTTCCGGTTTGTTACCTAGCCGGACCCGGATAACCCCAGGCACACCTGCGGGCCCGCCGGCTCCCCGGAGGGTTCCGGGAACGAGACGCGAGGACCGGATGGCAGCCATAGACGAGAGCAGTGCTCTCGGCCTGCTCGACGATGAGATCCGCGAGGAGTTCGGGGACACGGCCCGATTTTCGGCCGGGGCGGCAGCGTCGCCGCGCACGCTCGTAGACGTGTTCGAAGCAAGTGTACGGACTCACCCCGACGAGCCCGCACTGGACGACGGCACCACCCAGCTCACCTACCGCGCGCTCGCGGTCGAGGTGGAGCGGCTGCGGCGGCGGCTCGCCGAGGCCGGGATCGGGCTCGGCGACCGGGTGGGCGTGCGCGTCCCGTCGGGGACCAATGACCTTTACGTCGCCGTGCTCGGCACCCTCGCGGCCGGCGCCGCCTACGTGCCCGTCGACGCCGAGGACCCGGACGAGCGGGCCGCACTGGTGTTCGGCGAGGCCGAGGTCGCGGCCGTGCTCGGCGAGGGCCTGCACATCGACGTCCGGCGCGCGGACGGTCGTACCGCCGCACGCCCCGGCACCGAGCACGACGCCTGGATCATCTTCACCTCCGGTTCCACCGGCAAGCCCAAGGGTGTCGCCGTCACCCACCGCAGCGCCGCGGCCTTCGTGGACGCCGAGGCCGCGCTGTTCCTGACCGAGGAGCCCATCGGACCCGGCGACCGGGTCATGGCGGGCCTCTCGGTGGCCTTCGACGCCTCCTGCGAGGAGATGTGGCTGGCGTGGCGCTACGGCGCCTGTCTGGTGCCCGTGCCGCGCTCCCAGGTCCGCTCGGGCGCCGATCTCGGCCCCTGGCTGGTCGAGCAGGAGATCACCGTCGTCTCGACCGTGCCGACGCTGGCCGCGCTCTGGGAGCCCGAGACCCTCAACGACGTCCGCCTGCTCATCTTCGGCGGCGAGGCCTGCCCGCCCGAGCTGGCGCAGCGGCTGGTGACCGAGGGCCGCGAGGTCTGGAACACCTACGGGCCCACCGAGGCCACCGTGGTCGCCTGTGCCGCCCTGATGAGCGGCGAGGAGCCGATCCGCATCGGGCTGCCCCTGAACGGCTGGGAACTCGCCGTCGTGGACGACGCGGGCGAGCCCGTCGCCCTGGGCGAGAGCGGCCAGCTGGTGATCGGCGGGGTCGGCCTGGCCCGGTACCTCGACGCCGAGAAGGACGCCGAGAAGTACGCGCCGCTGGAGTCGCTGGGCTGGAAGCGGGCGTACCGCAGCGGCGACCTGGTGCGCGCCGACCGCGAGGGCCTGGTGTTCCTCGGGCGGGCCGACGAGCAGATCAAGCTCGGCGGCCGTCGTATCGAGCTCGGCGAGGTGGACGCGGCCCTGCAGGCCCTGCCGGGTGTCGCGGGCGCCGCGGCGGCGGTACGGACCGCGCGCAGCGGCAATCAGCTCCTGGTCGGCTATGTCGTCACCCAGGAGGGCTGGGACCACGCCACCGCCGTCGAGAAGCTCCGCGCCGAACTGCCCGCCGCCCTCGTCCCGCTGCTCGCGCCCGTCGCCGAGCTGCCCACCCGCACCTCCGGCAAGGTCGACCGCAACGCCCTCCCGTGGCCCCTGGAGGGCCTGGAGACCGGCGGCCCGGCCGAGCAGCTGTACGGCACCGAGGCCTGGCTCGCCGAGCAGTGGACCGAGGTCCTCGGCATCCCGGTGACCAGCGCCGCCGACGACTTCTTCGCGATCGGCGGCGGCAGTCTGTCCGCCGCCCAGCTCACCACCCGGCTGCGCACCCGCTACCCGAGCGCGGCCGTCCTCGACATCTACCAGCAGCCGGTGCTGCGCAAGCTGGCCCGCCGGCTGGAGGAGTCCACGCAGGACGACGGCGCCGAGCGCACGATCGCGCCCGTGCCGCGTTCGGCCCAGGCCGTGCAGCTCCTGCTGCTGCTCCCCCTGTTCACGCTGCTCGGGCTGCGCTGGACGGTCGTCCTGGCCGCGCTCGGCAATGTGCTGGGCGGCTACGGCTGGCTGCCCACCGCGCCCTGGTGGCTGGTCGGCCTCGGGGCGCTGGCCCTGTTCACCCCGCCCGGCCGGATCGCGATCGCGGCCGGTGGCGCACGGCTGCTGCTGCGGGGCGTGAAGCCCGGCCGGTACCGGCGCGGCGGCTCCGTCCATCTGCGGCTGTGGGCGGCGGAGCGGCTGGCCGAGTTCACCGGGGCGACCACGCTGACCGGGTCCTGGCTGGAGCGGTACGCGCGGGCGCTCGGCGCCAAGATCGGTCCCGAGGTGGACCTGCACTCGCTGCCGCCGGTGACCGGCCTGCTCAGGGTCGGCCGGGGCGCGGCCGTGGAGTCCGAGGTGGACCTCTCCGGCTACTGGCTGGACGGCGACCGGCTGGTGGTCGGCGCGGTCCGGATCGGCGCCCACGCGGTCGTCGGCACGCGCAGCATGCTCTTCCCCGGTGCCCGGGTCGGCAAGCGGGCCGAGGTGGCCCCCGGCTCGGCCGTCACCGGGCAGATCCCGACCGGCCAGCGCTGGGCGGGCGCGCCGGCCGTCAAGCTGGGCAAGGCCAAGCGGAACTGGCCCAAGCACCGGCCGCAGCGCGGCACGTACTGGCGGGTGATGTACGGCCTCACCGGGCTCGGGCTCAGCGCGCTGCCGGTGCTCGCCGGTGCCGCCGCCCTGCTGGTGGCCGGGCGTTTCGTGGCCCCCGGGGACGGTCTGGCCGAGGCCCTGCGGGGCGCGGCGGTCGCGCTGGTCCCGGCCACGCTGGCCTTCGGTCTGGCGTACGCGCTGCTGATCCTCGTCTCGGTACGGCTGCTCAGCCTGGGCCTCAGGGTCGGCACGCATCCGACGCACAGCAGGATCGGCTGGCAGGCCTGGACGGTCTCCCAGCTGATGGACCGCTCCCGCGAGACCCTGTTCCCGCTCTACGCCGGTCTGGTCACCCCGGTCTGGCTGCGGCTGCTCGGGATGCGGATCGGGCGCGGCGCGGAGGTGTCGACGGTGCTCGCGCTGCCGAGCCTGACCACGGTCGGCGAGGGCGCGTTCCTGGCCGACGACACGCTGACCGCGCCGTACGAACTCGGTGGCGGCTATGTGCGGATCGGGCGCGCGGAGATCGGCCGGCGGGCGTTCCTCGGGAACTCCGGGATGACCGCGCCGGGCCGCAGTGTCCCGGACGGCGGTCTGGTGGGCGTGCTGTCGGCGACCCCGAAGAAGGCCAAGAAGGGCACCTCGTACCTGGGGCTGCCGCCGGTGAAGCTGCCGCGCAGCACGGCCGACGGCGACCAGAGCCGTACCTACGAGCCGCCGGCCCGGCTGCTGTGGGCGCGGGCCCTGGTGGAGACCTGCCGGATCGTGCCGGTGCTGTGCTCGGTGGCGCTGGCCGGGCTGACGGTGGCCGCACTGTGCGCGCTCGGCGCGTGGGCGCCGCTGCTGTCCGGCCTGGTGCTGCTCGCCGCCGGCGCGGCCGCGGGTCTGGTCTCGATGCTGGCCAAGTGGCTGCTGGTCGGACGGCACCGCAGCGGGGAGCACCCGCTGTGGAGTTCCTTCGTCTGGCGCAACGAGCTGGCGGACACCTTCGTGGAGGTGCTGGCGGTGCCGTGGCTGGCCGGTTCGGTGCCGGGTACTCCGGTGCTGACGGCCTGGCTGCGGGGCATGGGCGCCCGGATCGGCAAGGGTGTCTGGGTGGAGAGCTACTGGCTCCCGGAGACCGACCTGGTGACCCTGGAGGACGCGGCCACCGTGAACCGCGGCTGTGTCCTGCAGACTCACCTCTTCCACGACCGGATCTTGCGGACGGATACTGTTGTTCTCCGTGAGGGCGCCACGCTGGGCCCTGGCGGGATCGTGCTGCCCGGCAGCATGATCGGGGCCCGCACCACCCTGGGTCCCGCGTCGCTCGTCATGGCGGCGGAGTCGGTTCCCGACGACACCCGCTGGCTCGGCAATCCGATCGAGGCATGGCGTCCCTGAGCGCGGGCCGTCCGGTGGCCGCGGGTATCGGTGCGCCGAGGGACGGTTCGAGCACAGCGCAGGGAGCGAACGCGGAAGTGGCAGTGCAGCAGTCAGCGGGTCCGGACCCGTACTTCCCGGACAACGGCGATGCCCGGTACCGGGTCCATCGCTATGAGCTCACGCTGGACTACCGGCCAGGCCCCAACCGCCTGGCCGGCATGGCCCGGATCAACGCCATCGCGGGCCGGGCCGCGCTGCCCGAGTTCCAGCTGAACCTGGCCGACTTCAAGATCGGCCGGATCCGGGTGGACGGCCGCCAGCCGCACTGGACGCACCGGGGCGGCAAGCTGCGGATCAAACCGGCCAAGCCGCTGCGGGCCGGGGCCGCGTTCACCGTGGAGATCCACTGGTCGGGCAACCCCAGGCCGGTGAACAGCCCCTGGGGCGGGATCGGCTGGGAGGAGCTGACGGACGGCGCGCTGGTGGCGAGCCAGCCGATCGGCGCGCCCTCGTGGTTTCCGTGCAACGACCGGCCCGCCGACAAGGCCTCCTACCTGATCTCGGTGACCTGCCCGTCGGCGTACTCGGTGGTGGCCGGGGGCCGGCTGCTCACCCGTACCACCAAGGCGTCCACGACGACCTGGGTGTACGAGCAGGCGGCGCCGACGTCGAGCTATCTGGTGAGCCTGGCGATCGGGAAGTTCCAGACGGTGCTGCTGGGCGACCCGGGCTTCGGCGGGGTGCCGATGCACGGCCACATACCGGCGCATCTACTGCCGGAGTTCTCCCGGGACTTCGCGCGGCAGCCCGCCATGATGGACCTGTTCCAGCGGCTGTTCGGGCCGTACCCCTTCGACGAGTACGCCGTGGTCGTCGCCGACGAGGAGTTCGATGTCCCCGTCGAGGCCCAGGGGTTGTCGCTGTTCGGCGCCAACCACGTGGACGGGGCGCGGGGTTCGGAGCGGCTGGTGGCTCACGAGCTGGCCCACCAGTGGTTCGGCAACAGCGTGTCCATCGCCGACTGGCGGCACATCTGGCTGAACGAGGGGCTCGCCAAGTACGCGGAGTGGCTGTGGTCGGAGCGGTCCGGCGGCCGCAGCGCCCAGCAACTGGCGGGCGTCGCCCACCGGTTGCTGTCCGGGCTGCCGCAGGACATCCGGATCGCCGCCCCGGGCAAGAAGGCGATGTTCGACGACCGGCTCTACGAGCGCGGCGGGGTCACGGTGCACGCGATCCGCTGCGCGCTCGGCGACGAGCGGTTCTTCCACATGCTGCGGGCGTGGGCGGGGCTGCACCGGGGCGGGGCGGTGACCACCCCGATGTTCACCGCCCACGTCAACCGGTTCGCGGACGAGCCGCTCGACGGCCTCCTCGACGCCTGGGTGCACCGCACCGCGCTGCCTCCACTGCCGACCCTGGCCGTCCCGGCCCGCCCGGACCGGCCGCCCACCAACGCCGAGTCGGCGTAGGCGGGCGGCCGCGGGTCAGGTGGCCGGTACCTTCAGTCTGTCCCAGCTGGTGCGGCCGGGGATGCCGTCGGCGTCCTTGCCCTTGAAGCCGAGTCTGTGCTGCCAGGCCTGGTAGGACTTGCGGTCGGCGTCGGTCCATTCGGGGCTCGGGCCCTCCTCGTAGTGGCCGCAGCCCTCGGCGACCAGGCGTCTGCCCATGGCGGTGACGAGCGGGGACTTCTGGCCGACGTGGAAGAAGCCGCTGCCGGGGAAGGGGGCGTACCGGGGCCTGGACGGCGGCTCGGGCTCGTCGGAGCCGGGCTTGGGGGACTTCCCGGCCAGCCGCTCGGCGATCCGCTTGCGCATCCCGTCCATGGTGAAGCCGCGCGGGTCCTGCTTGCCCGGCTGCCACTCCTTGTGGCCGATGACCGACGCCGCGCTCCAGCCGTGGTGGCGGCAGATCGCGGCGGAGACCTTCTCGATGGCCTCCTTCTGCGCCTCGGGCCAGGGGTCCTTGCCGTCGCCGAGGTTGATGCACTCGAAGCCGTAGAAGTGCCGGTTGCCGTCGGTGTCGGCCTCGTTGTCGGGCGGGAGCCTCGTCTCGTCGACGACGGCACGGAGCACGTCGCTGTCGCCGAGGCCGGCGTGGTTCGCCCGGCCGTTGCCGACCAGGTGCACCTGGCCCTGCTTGTCGATGACGCCGTGGCAGAGCGGCCCCGGCAGCCCGGAGTAGCCGTTGTAGCAGAGGGCGACGGAGCTGTCGGTGCCCGAGGTGACGGTGTGGTGGATCATCACGCCGTTCACCGGGCCCCAGGGCCCCTTCGTGTTCCGGTTGTGGTGGCGCCAGTCACGCACCTCGTGGACCGTCAGGCCCTCCGCGCGCAGGACGTCCAGCAGCTTGGCGCCGCTCATGGGGGTGGCCATCAGTTGTCTCCGTCCAGCGGCGCCGCCGCCTCGGCTTCCGCGGTGGTCTGCGACCTGCCGTGCGACGGGTCCTCGGCCGCGACCTCCTCCCGGTGCGCCTGCTCCTCGGCGGCCAGGGCCGCCTTGTCCGCGGCCGGGATGCTGCTGGCCAGCGGCCCGAAGGCGAGCCGCAGGTCGACGGCGCTCTCCTCGCCCTTGACCAGGGCCAGCGGGGCGAGGTGCCGGGTGATGCCGGCCGGGCCCTGGAGCAGCGGGCGGCGCGCCCGGTCGACGGGCCACTCGACACCGCCGGTGGCGGTACGGGCCGGGATCAGCCAGTGGTCGCCGGTGCGGTAGGCGCCGCCCTCGGCGAAGCAGACCTCGACCCCGTCCTCCAGGGGCAGCCACTCCCCCTCCGTCACCGGCACGGCACCGGCCTTCAGCGCGGCCGTGCGCCCCTTGCGCCGTGGTCCCTCGTGGTGGTCCCAGCGGCGCAGGAACGGGTTGAGGTCCGGGAGCCGTCCGACGCCCGGCGCGGGCTCGGCGGAGAGCCGGACCCGCCGTCCGGGCAGGTCGAGTTCCTCGACGCGCAGCAGGGGAAGGGCCTCCAGCCGGGAGGAGCAGGCCGTGTCCGTGAACTCGACCCGGTCGCCGACGTCCAGGTCCAGCTTGTCGTCGTGTCCGAGGGACGCCAACCGCACCCAGGTGCCGTCGAGTTCGTCGACCGGGAAGACCACCGACCCGTTCTCCCGGGACCACTTGAAGGTGGCGTCCTTCGCCGCGCCGCCGGCGTGCACCTCGACGCGGTACAGCTGGTTCTCCGGGCCGCGGTAGCGGGCGTCGGGCCGGACCAGGCAGGGGTCCTCGTCGGCGTGGTCGGGCCGCTCGCCGCGGGCGGCGAGCCGGGCGGCGGACCGCGACCGCCCCTTCGCCCACTTCTCGAAGGCCGCGCGGACGACCTCCCTGGACGGGTCGGCGTCCTCGATCGCCAGCTCCGCGAGGGACAGCGGCAGCACCTGCCAGACCACCTTCACCCGGGCCGCCGTGTCCGGCATCGCGGCACCGAGGGCGACCTCGCGCAGCGCCGGGTCCTCGGCCGCGTTCACCGAGCGCTCCCACACCTGCAGATAGACCACGAACGGCGACGTGGCGGGCGAGGGCAGCCGGTCGCCGGGCCGCTCCGGGTCGCGGTAGGCGTCGGGCTGGTCCCAGTAGGTCCAGTACGCGGGCGGGACGGTGGTGTCCTCCTCGGCCTCCTCGTCCGGTACCGGTACCCCGGGGGCCGGGCGGTCGGCGTCGACCAGGATGCCGTCGACGTAGTACCGGCCGCCGTGGATGTACAGGGTGTCGATGTCGTGCCGGCCGCCGACGTACTCGATCCGGAAGCCCGCCGCGTCGCGCGGCCCGCCGTAGCGGCCGATCAGGTCGGCGGCGAGGGTGCGGGCCTGGTGGAGCTGGATGGCGGTCTGCTCGTTGGCGTCGGCGTCGAGCTGGACGCGGCCCTGCTGGGCGACGACCGCGGAGTAGTGCCGCTCCGGCCGGAAGGTGAGGCGGGAGAGATCTGCGTGCATGAAGGGGGTCCCCCTGGTTCAGGAAAGTGCGGGTGAGGCGTACGGCGGCACTGCTCAGGTCACGTAGAAGATCCCGGCGTCCGAGTCGGCGGGCGTGTACTCCGCGAGCCGCGCCCGCAGCCCGTCCTCGCGCTGGGGCCGGTAGAGGTCGTGGAAGGCGCCGAGTTCGGCGCCGTCGTCGGAGCCGCGGCGGATCTCCTCGGGGCCGCCGTCGGCCGACTGCGCGTACCAGGGCGTCCCGTAGCGCACCGCCGCGAACAACGGCCGTACGGTGGTGCAGCGATGGCGCCGCGGGGTGCGCGAACCTTCGGGCACGGCGCTGTACCGCAGGCAGCCGATGCCGCGCCGGGCCACCTGCAGCCGGCCGGTGAGGATCGAGTTCTCGGCGATCTCGACGGCGTGGGTGTGGATCTCGCCGATCACGGTGGTGCGGTGGAGGTGCAGCACGGCGTGGGCGTGCCGGCGGTCCGGGGCGGACAGGGCCTCCCGGTCGTGGCCGGTGGCGTCGAGGACGCTGTCGCGGAGGTGGATGTCGAGGGGGTCCTCGGTCACCTCGTCGCCGATGACCTCGATGGTGCCGAGGATGCTGTGCTCGATCTGGAGGCAGGCGGTGGTGCGGTCGAGGACGATGCTGGGTTCCTCGGGCGAGTGCGGTTCGCAGTGCGGTTCCAGGGACCAGCCGGGCACGAGGGTGGAGTGCCGGACCACCACCGCGCCCATCGGCCCGGTGACGTTGATGCCGCGGCCGGCCACCAGCAGCCCGTCGAGGACGATCCGGGGCCGCTCGTGCGGGGCGCAGTCCCCTTCCACGGCACGGATGTTGAGGGCGTCGGGCCGGTTGCTGTACCAGTCGAGGAGGCGGATCACCGGCCGGGTGCCCTCGGCGGCCCGTACTTCGAGGCGGTCGCCCGGGTCGAGGTCGAAGTCCAGCTGTTCCTGGTAGGCGCCGCTGTGGGTGATCTCGATGATCCCGGTCCGCTCGGGGTCGCGCTCGCTCTGCCAGGCCCGGTAGGCGTCCATGATCTGCCGGTACGGCTGTCCCGGGCCGACCCGGTAGTAGGTCGCGTCCGGCCGGTCCGCACGGTCGGGCCGGTCGTACTCGCCGCCGCCGAGGTCGGCGCCGTACGCGTAGTGGTGGTCCACCCACACGCCCTGCCGGGGCGCCGACCGGGCGCCGAAGGCGATCCGCCCCAGCTCCGGGTCGACGGCGATCTGGCCGCGCCCGGGCCGGTAGCGCCAGTCGGAGAGGTCGGCGACCACGATGTCCGACGGCGGCACCGGCCGGTCCTCGCCGTCGCGCCGGATCACGAAGCTCTTGCCGGGGCCGTAGTAGTCCAGCAGCCGGTCGTGCAGGAGGCGGCGGGTGATGAAGGCGGGGACGTTGTCGACGGTGGCGATGTGCGTGGGCGACGGCTCCGGGACCGGCTTGGTGACCAGGGGGCTGTCGTTGCCGAGGATCGAGAAGGTGTAGAGGTTGCGGGCGCGGTCGACGCAGTACGCCGGCGAGGAGGTGAGCGAGTACGCCTTGAGCCGCCAGACGAAGAGGGCGACCCCGGCGGGGCTCCAGCCGCCCTGCTTCCTGGTGGAACCGGCGGAGCGGACGTCGGCCGTGCGGGCCGTGGTGTCGAAGGGTCCGCCCTGGAGGGCGAGGGCCGAGCCGTCCCTGAGGTCCACCAGCCGGCCGCGTCCGGTGTCCCGGAACAGCTTCACCGACTGGTTCTGCGCCACCAGCCGCGACAGCTCCACCGCCCGCGCGGGCCACCCGGCGACCTGCTCGGAGATCTCCTCCAGCAGGTGCAGGGTGCCCTTGCGCCGCCGGTTGGCGACCGTGGCGGCCACGTCTGCGCGCGGGGCGATCGCCTCCGCGAGGGCGTCCCGGCCGCCGTCGTGCAGCCCCGTGGTGAGTACGCGTTCGTAGCCGGGCAGGGTGCGGTACCCGACGAGATCACCCAGGTACGGCAGTACCCAGGGCGCCGCCGTCTCCACGAACAGGTCCTCGTAGCCCTGCTCGACGCCGTCGCGGACCCGGTCCAGCTGCTCGGCGACCACCGCGAGCAGCGCGCGCAGCGGTTCGCCCTCCTCGGCGTCGCGCAGCAGGTGCCAGCGGGGCAGCAGGGCGGCGAGGCTGTCCGGCGAGTGGGCGGCCATCACTTGACCTCCGTGAGGATGAGGGTGTCGGTCGCCTTCGCGGAGAGCAGGGCGAGCTGGGCGGGGCGGATGCCGCGGAAGACGTACACCGAGCGGCCTTTCCGCAGGCGCCGCGTGTCGGTGATGTCGGGGTTGAGGCGCAGGAGCCGGGCGAGCGGGATGCCGTAGTGGTGGCAGACGGAGGAGAGCGTCTCGCCGTCCGGGGCGCGGACGGTGTGGATCTTCTCCTCGTACGACGCCGGGTGGGCCGGCACACTCGCGCGGGGTTCGCCGGGATCCGCGAGGAGGGCGGTCAGCTCGTCCGGGGTGGCGGAGGCGGGGACGCCGGTGAAGACGTCGACGTCCACGTAGTCCACGCCGGGCACGGTGTGGGCGGTGGCGAGGAGGTCCGAGAGCCGGGCCGGCCGGGCCAACTCCCGTCCCTCGTAGCCGAGTCGGGCGTACAGCGCCCGCCGCAGCCGGGGTTCGACGTACTCCCAGGCGTGGTCGGGGGCGACCTTCACCCGGGCGGAGACCAGCAGCAGCACCGGTTCGCGGGCGTCCACGCGGACCGTGAGACCCGGGTCGCCGTACTCGGCGAGGGCGGCCCGCAGGGCCTGGAGGGTCTGCTCGCCGAGCGGGACGTCGTCGGTGCCGGCCACCGTCACGTGCAGCACGCGCCGCCGTCCGTCGAAGAGTTCGCGTGCCGCGGCCCGGCCGATGCCGGCCCGGGAGCGGGCGAAGTCCTCGTAGTCGGGCACCGAGACCAGCCGGTCCAGGGCGGAGACGGCGAGCGGGACGGTCCGGCGGGTCGGTCCGGGGCCGTCGGCGTCCGAACCGCCGCTCGCCGGGCGCGGGTTGGTCACCGCGGTGACGCCGAGCGGGCGGGTGAGGGGCTGGGTGATCCGGGCGGCGGCCACGTTGGCCGCCCGGCCGGTGCCGAAGCGGTAGCGGGCGTGGACGTTCTCGTGGCCGCTGGGCAGCCGGGCGCCGTGCACACCGTCGCCGAAGGTGACCGTGGTCCGGCCGTCGGAGGCGGTGCCGGTGATGTACACACGCTCGTTCGGGCCGCGTCCGGCGAGGCTGTCGACCTCGTGCCAGAGCACGCCGTCGGCCCGGATCTCCAGGACCGGGGTGGCGCCGAGGGGGTTGTCGGCGGCGAGCCAGGTGAGCGGGGACTGCCAGAGCGCGAAGGTCTGGTTCGTCCGCTCCGAGTCGCCGCTGCCGATGGCCTCCTCGCGGCTCTCGCCGTGGGTGGCCTCGACGACGTTGCCGAGGATCCGGAGGGTCGCCCGGCGGTAGCGGTGGGCGAGGTCGGTGGTGAGGGTGAGCCTGGTGTGGACGTGGTCGCCTGGCAGCCGGGGGTCCACGGCGGGATCCGCGGCGGAGACGGTCACGACCTCGGTGGCGGTGACGCCGGTGGTGCCCGGGATGTCGGCGCGCTCGCCGCCGACGATCAGGGTGCGGCCGGGCCGCAACCCGTCGTACAGCCGGTCGAGTTCGATCACGTTGCCGTGCACGTCCTCGCCGAGCGGTTCGTCGGCGAGGTCCAGCGGCTCGCTCGCCGCGTGCACGGTGGTGTCCCGGATGTGCGAGAGCAGCACGTCGAACTCGTCCAGCCACGGGTCGGCGAGGGTGAGTTCCGTGCCGCGGCCGGTGATCCCGTAGTTGGTGTACGCCGCCGTACGCGCCGCCACGACCTGGGTGGTGACGAAGGCGAGCCTGGCGTCGCCGTGGACGGTGGCGCCCTTCGCGGGACGCTGGATCGCGACCCAGCTGCCGACGGTGATGCCGGTGTGCACGGAGTCCAGCTGGAGCACGTTCCGGTTCACCGGCGCCGGCTTGCTGGCGACCACGATCTCGATGTCGGACTCGGTGCCGCCCACCGTGTAGCGCAGGCTCACCTCGTACTCGCCCTGCGTGAACTGCCGGGTGTCGCCCGGCCGCAGCGGCTCGTCGTGCGCCGTGCCGTCACTGACGCCGACCTGGACCAGCCCGTCGTCGTCCGGGCGCGACACGGTGAGGGTGCGCTCGGGGAGCCCCCCGCTCAGCCGGACGGTGACCCCGGGATCCTGGGCGGCCCGGCTGGACAGCTCCACCTGGCCGGTCCCGAGGGTGAAGCGGACCTGCTGGGTGACCGGCAGGGTCACCGCCCGCTGGTCCGAGCTGTTCCCCTCCACATACTGGAACTCCGCCCGCACCGGCGTCCGCCCCGCCGCGTCCAGCACGACCCGCGTCCCGGTGAGCACGGCCCCGGTGAGCGGCCAGTCCGTGGACCGGATGACCCGCCCCTTGTCGTCCTGCACCGGCTTGAGCGGTGCGGTCGCCCCGAAGGGCGCGGCGGTGACCCGCATGGCGAGCAGAGCCCGGAGCAGCGGCGCGGTATCGGTGGCGGCGGCCCTGCGCCAGGCGGGATACAGACTCCCGAGCGAGGGATTCAACGCGGCCAGCAGCCGGGCCGGGTCGGTGGCCGGGCGCACCTCGGACACCCCGGCCGCACGCTTGGACCGCAGAGCAGGAAGCACAGCGCCGAGCACCTGGAAAGCAGCCGCGCTGGAAGCACCCTTGCTTGGGGGCGCGGGGAACTGCGCGACCAGCCCCCGCCGCGCCGCGGACGACGTACTACCGTCACTCCGCGCAGGTGCCAACTCCAGTGCCCGTCGGCCAAGTTCGGCCAGCACGGCCTGAAGCCTCTCGAACCATCCGGCCACCTCCTCCCACGGCTCCGCCAACACCTCCGCCTCCCCCAGCCGAGCCACCGGCTCGACCAGCACCCCCGCCAGCCCCTCCGGCGTCCTCACTCCGTCCAGAGCCGCCCGCAAGGGCGCCAGCACCTGGTCCTCGAAGTCCTCGACCAACTGGCTCACCGGCCGCGGATCGGGCACCGCAGGTGTAGGCGCCTCCTCCCCCGGCTCGCCCGGCTCCGCGGGCGCGGCGATCCACCGCCGCACCTCGTCGATGAGTTCCTTGAGCGTGGCCGGTGCGGACTCGGGCAGGGTGAGCGCCGTGATGTCCTCGTCCCGGTCGGTCCGCACCTCGGCGAGCGGCAGCAACTCACGCTGCCCACCAGCCTGTTCACCGAACACGAACAGCAACTGGTCGCCGGTCCGCAGCAGGTTCGCGGTGCCCTCGACGAACAGCTTCGAGCGGCGCGCCAGATCGTCCGGGGTGATGAGCGACGGCCGGCGCCGGCGGACCTTCAGCTCGTTCCAGTCCCAGCGGGCCATGAGGTCCCGGCTGCTCTCGAAGGTGAGGGACTCCTCGTCGGCGGAGGCGGGCACGCTCTGGCTGCGGGCGCCGCGCGGGATCCGTACGGCCAGGGTCTCGGCGCGTGCGTCGCGTTCGAGGGTGTACGCGAGGTGGGTGGCGGCGGCGACCCCGGGGCGCGGCCGGTGGCCGACCAGTCGGCCGAGCAGCACGAGCGAGCGGTGCTCGTTCGCCGTACGGACGTACGCCTCGTCGGCGATCCGCTCCGAGTGGAAGGTGAGCAGGTCACCGAGGACGGCCGTGGCGTCGAGGAGGCCGATCGCCGGGTCGTCCGGGGTGCGGACCGTGAGCCCCGCCAGGGCCGGGTACGCGGGCGAGGCGAGCCGGTCGAGGAGCGCGGCCAGGAACGTCCCGTACGTGCCGACCCGGTAGTCGAGGGCGGTGCGGCCGGGAGGGTTGTGGACCGGCGCCGGTGCCACGCGCTCGTCGTGGCCGCCGCAGCCGCAGGTGCAGTCGTCGGTGGCGGTCATCGGGCCGTACCTCCCAGGGATATGGCCAGCAGGCCGTTCTCCGGCCGGTCCGGGTCGTTGTCGCAGGTGGCGATCTCCAGCGGGCCGAGCCGCAGCACGCCGTCCTCCCTCTCTCCTCGGTCCTGCTCGAACAGCCGCCGCAGCCGGGTGACCCGGACGCTCTCCACGCCGGGTACGGCGGCGGCCACGGCGACCAGGCGGCTGAGCCGTACCGGTTCGCCGAAGGTCAGCGCGTCGGGGTGGAAGAAGCCGCCCCGGCCACTGCCCAGGGCGCGGTACAGGTCGGCCAGGATCCGCCCGTGCTGGTGGCCGGGCCGGGCGCAGACGGCGAGGGCGATGTCCAGCGGGACCAGCCGGGCGGGGCCGACCACCAGGTCGTGGCCGATGCGCCGGTACCGCTCCAGGGACTGCTCGACCCGGGCCAGCAGCTCGGCCGACGGCTGTGCGGTGCCGTACGGGTCGATCGCCACGTGGGCTTCCCGGACGCTGCCGGTCCAGCGGATGTCGGCGGCGGCGCGCTGGACGCCGGGGAGTTCGGCGGCGAGGGTCGCGTAGTCCTCGGCGGTGACGGCCCGCAGCCGGGTGCGTCGCAGGTCGAGGGGGGCCAACTGGCGTACCTGTTGGACGGGTTCGGGTTCGACGCCGCCGGTGGCGGGCAGCGGGTTGCGGACCGCCGCGGCCGGCGGCCGCTCGCGGTCGGCCTGGACGACGAGGTGGTTGATGGCCTCGGCGCCGACGTTGCCCGCGCTGCCACCGCCCAGCCGGTAGCGCAGGTCGAGGCGGGCGCCGGGGGTGGGCCGCGCGCCGTGCCGGCCGTCGCCGAAGCGCAGGGCGAGGCGGCCGTCGTCCTCCGGTTCACCGACGAAGTGCCGCTCGCGCGGGGCGCTGTGCAGCAGGTCGCGGCGCGGCTCCCAGGCGAGGTCGCCGTCCTCGATGCGCACGGCGGGCAGGGCGCGGCGCGGGTCCTGGGCGAGGGCGGCGGTGGCGGACCCGCGCAGCACCGGCTCCTGCGGGTGCAGCCCGGCCGCGTACGCGGGGCCCCAGCTGTGGGCGATCTCCCAGGCGATGTGCGGGTCGAGAACCGTGCCGGCCCGGGCACGGGAGACGAGGACGGCGACCCGGCTCAGCTTGCCGTCGAGCAACTCGTCGCTCCGGTGCAGGAGTTCGCGCAGGGCCCGGACCGGGTGGGCGCGCAGTTCGAACCGTTCGACGACCTTCAGGCCGAAGACGACGGTGAGTTCGTCGATCTCCGTGTCCCCGAGGCCGTCCCGGTCGCGGGCGCTGCGCCACAGCTCGACGAGCCGCTGCCGTACCCGGCCGGGGATCTCGGCGATCCGCTCGGCCTGCCCGGCGGCGACTCCCGCCGGGTCGGGGAAGGGCACCGCCTGGACGACCGGCGCCCGGCCGAGGACCGGCCGGAAGCGGGGCGGGATGCCCGGATAGACGGACTGGGCGAGCAGGGTGCGCAGGGCGGCCGCCTGGGCGTACGCCGTCCCCGGCACCACCTTCCCCCAGCCTCCGGCCGGGGGGACCCCCACATGGCGCTGCCCGGCCTGCTCCAGGCCGATGCCGGCGCGTGCGGTCGCCGCCTCGCCGAGGTGCGCGAAGAGGTCCCGGACGTCGTCGGGTACGAGGGCCTCGCCGCGTTCCGCCTTGTCCGTCAGGGAGTCGAGGAGCCGGGCGGGGGCGTTGCCCTCCTCGCGGTCCGGGCAGCCGAAGGCGGGAGGGCCGCAGGGGGCGACGACGGCGGGTACGGGCGGCACGGTGACCGTGTCCCCGAACCCGGACCGGCCGTGGTCGGCCAGCACGACGTTGCCGCGGGCCACGGTGACGTCCTCGACGGGCAGGCAGTCGCGGCCGCCGAGGGCGGTGAGGCGCAGCGGGAAGCGCAGGGCGTCCTCGGCGGCCCAGGTGACCTCCAGGACCGGCTGGTCCTCGATGCGGTCGACGGCCGGGGTGACGGAGGTGAGGCGGACGGCCTGGCGGTGGCTCGGGTCGGCGTCGCCGGGGGTGCCGGTGCGCGGGCCCTTCACCTCTTCGAGGACCAGCACGTCACCCGGCTTCAGGGCGAGCCGGCGGTCCCGGCAGGTCTCCGGGTCGTCCCACTCGTCGCGCAGGGTGGCGGCGGTGGCGCCCCTGGGCAGGGCGCCCACCTCGCCGCCCCAGGTCCACAGGCGGATCGCGTTGTGGGCGACGCGCAGCTCCAGCGGGTCGGCCGCGACGACCGGTTCGAAGACCTCGACCGAGCCGCGCTCGTCCAGGTCGCCGAGGTCGTTCTCGTCGATGACGGTGCCGGGTTCGGGGCGGTCGTGCGGGTCGAGGGCGCGGACGTCGACGGAGGCGAAGCGGAAGGTGCCGGGGGCGAGGACGGTGTCGCCGGCGGTCTGGACGGTGACGTAGGCCCGGGCCGTGCAGCCGTCGTGCATCGCGTAGTCGATGAGCCTGACGTGCCGTCGTACCGAGACCCGGCGGCGCGCGGTGTCCAGGTAGGCCTCGGTGGCCACCGCGTCCTGCTGGTAGCCGATCCGGTCGCCGGTGTGGGCGAGCAGTTCGACCAGGGTCACGCCGAGGTCGGCGGGGTTGCGCTCGGCCCAGTCGGGGGTGGTGAGCGCCAGCCGGTCCAGGAGCAGCTTGCGGAGGGTGTCGTAGTCACGGGCGGTGTAGTCGACGACGGGGGCGGACGGGAGGTCCTGTTCCCGGGGTTCGTCGTCCTGGCAGTCGAAGGGGGTCGGGCAGTCGGGCCGGAAGGAGAACCCGGCGCTGAAGTAGCGCTGGTCGAAGCCCCGGAAGGGCTCGGTGCCGGGGCGGCCGTACGGGTCGGCCTCGACCAGGGAGAGCCGGTAGCGGGAGGTGTCGCCGGCCCGGTCGAGGGTGACGTGGAGCAGGTCGTCGAGTTCGGGGTCCTCCTCGCGTTCCACGCTGATGTCGAGGGCGGTGAGGCCGGTGATCCGGCGGCCGCCGTCGACGCGGACGTTCTCCGGGCCGAGGCCGTGCGGGGCCTTGCCGAGGAAGGTGACGGTGAGCAGCAGGCCGTCGTCGCTCACCTCGACGGCGTCGACGCCGTTGAGCTGCGCTGCCCGGACCTTGGCCCGCCGGGTGGCGGTGGTCATCCGGCCGCCCTCCCCACGAAGACGTCCTCGCGGGCGGCGCCGGTGGCGCGGACGACGTACGACAGGTGGACGCGGACCACGGCGTCGGCGTTGTCGATGTCGAGGGCGACCACGTCGACGAGGTCGCCGAGCCAGCGCTGCAGGGAGGCCTGCACGGAGAGTTCGAGGGTGCTGACCAGTTCCGGGCTGTTCGGGGCGAAGACCAGGTCGAGGAGGCCGCAGCCGAAGTCGGGGCGCATCACGCGCTCGCCGGGGCTGGTGAACAGCAGCTGCTCGATGAGGTCGTGGACGTGCTCGGTGTGACCGGCGTGCGCGGTGCGGCCCCTGCGGTCGGTGCGGAAGGGGAACGCGATGTCCGTGCGGGGGCGAAGGCGTGGGCTCATCGGACGGTGACCTTTCGCTGTACGGCCTGGACCACGGGGGGTCCCTGCGGCACGAGGGCCGCGGAGAAGCACAGGGCCGCGGAGGTGTCGAGCAGCACGGGCGCGCCGTCGACCGTGACGCCGGTGCCGCCGGCGGTCCAGCGGACGGTGACGCACGGCGAGGGCACCCGGTCGACGGTGTGCGGGCAGCCGACGACGACATGGCCGTGGGCGGCCGTGGCGACGACGGCTCCCCCGACCCGTACGGCGCCGGAGGGTGTGGTGGCGGCGGTGACCCGGCCGCCGTGCGGGCAGCCGATCACGGCGCCGGCATCGAGCAGACTCCCGGACAAGTTCTCTTCTCCCCGTGTCTTCTAGCGCTTCGAGCCCACGGTCAGCTGACCCTGGTTGATGGTCACCTGGTCGCCGCGGAGCAGGACTTCGGCGCCCGCGCCGGTCGAGATGACCACGGCTTCCCTGGTGATGCGGATGTAGGCGCCGCCCTGGGCCTGGAGCAGGATCCCCTGCTCGGCACCGGCGGTGTCGTCCATGACGATCTTGTGTGCGCCCGGTGTCTGGACGACGACGGGCTTGGTCGGCGAGTTCACCTGCAGGGCCCGCCGCGCGTCCGGCGGCAGTTCGTCGGCGGCGCCGTACCAGCACCCGGTCCACACCGGGAAGCTCGGGTCGCCCTGCTCGAACTCCACCCAGACGCCGGAGCCGGGCGGCGGCACCACGAACTGCCCCGACTGCGGCCCGGTGAACGGCAGGCAGGGCAGCGCCCAGGTGGACGGCTCGTCGCCGAGCACGTCGGGCACCTCGACGGTGATCCGGCCGATGCGCAGCGGATCGTCGTTGTCGACGACCCGGCCGCGGAACTTGCCGAGGTAGCGGTTGTTGGCTGCTGCCGCCATGCTGAACTGCTCCTGAGTGATGAGGTGTTACGGCCGGACGTAGTCGCTGCGGGCTTCCAGGCCCTCCCGGGAGAGGGTGAAGTTCTGCTGGAACGAGCCCGGGCGCAGGGTGTGGGTCACGGACTTGACGTAGTAGTCGCCGTCGTAGGCCCGTCCCGAGCCGCGTACGCCGACGAGCTGGCGGGGCTGCAGGAGGTAGCCGTGCCGGTTGACGTCGAGCGAGCCGGAGCCGGAGACGACGTCGGCGGAGACGGCGGCGCGGGCGAGGAGTTCGGCCTCGGCCTGCTCGCGCTGCTGCTTGGCGGTGCCGGCGAGGGTCCTCCGCCGCAGGGCGGGGGTGGGCCGGCGGCCCAGCGGCGGGCGCAGTGGGCTGATGGGCGGCTGGGGCAGCAGGGTGGACTGCCGGGTCCCCGGGTCCTGCCAGCGGGCCTGCGGCTCCTCCCGGGCCGTCCCGTCGTAGGCGAACGTCAGCTGGTCCACGGTGGTGTTGGCGTCCATGTTGACGTTGAGGGCGTGCTGGCGGATGCCGAGCCGGACCTCCGGGCCCCAGCGGGCGGAGGACTGGCCCGGGTCCGGGCCGGGCTCCAGATAGAAGGTGTAGCCGTTGGCCTTCGCGAGGTGGGTGACGTACTGCAGGTCGGTGCCGGTCTGGTACGGCACGCGCAGGTCCTGGTGCGGGGGCTGGCTGATCTTCTCCGCGTAGACGTCGGGCCGGATGCCGTAGTCGGAGTACCGGCGCAGGATCGCGAGGACGCGTTCGGAGGGCGGCAGGTTGGGGTAGCGGGCGGTGCGCTCCTCCAGGTCCATGAGGAGGGTCAGGTCCTCGCCGGTGACGGTGAGGGTGGAGTGGCCGGGCTGGTTGCTGGCGCCGACCTCCTGCCGTACGACCAGTCCGTCGAAGAGGACGTCGGTGGTGCCGCGCACGCTGACGGTGACGACGAGCCGGGTCTTCGGGTCGAAGAACCCCTC
This sequence comes from Streptomyces sp. NPDC048288, assembly GCF_043201555.1. Lineage (NCBI taxonomy): Bacteria > Bacillati > Actinomycetota > Actinomycetes > Kitasatosporales > Streptomycetaceae > Streptomyces > Streptomyces sp. NPDC048288. Next base: position 143,218 of record NZ_JBICZD010000008.1, on the reverse strand, counting down.
GGGCAGCAGCCGCCCGTTGATGACGCCGTTCTTGGTCAGGTCGAAGGCCAGCTGGAAGCCGCTGCGCTCCCCCGCGGTCGCGGTGATCTGCGCGGACAGCAGGGCCTCGGTCACCTCGGCCGGCACCGGCTGGACGAGCTTCGGCCCCATGAGGAGGGTGATACGGACGGGGCCCTGCCCCACGGGCTGCTCAGACACGGCGCTGTCCCCCGGGCTCGGGGATCCGCACGACCCGCCCGGCCTCGTCCGTCAGCTCCCGCGGGTCGAGGACGGGGTTGGCGTCGGCGATGCGCCACCACTGGCCCTGGTCGCCGAGGTAGCGCTGGGCGAGCAGATCGGGCCGCTCGCCCGCGCCGACGACGTGGTCCTGCGTCGGCTGCGTGTCGAGCGGGGGCAGCAACCGCCGTTTGACGTACCGGACTTCGGTCCCGTCCCGCTGGACGTGCACCCCGATCCCGGCGTCGTGGTAGCGGCTGGTCCGGGGATACGGATGCGCTCCCGGTATCGCGCCCAGGGCACTCTCGTACGGCTCGATGTCGGCCATGGCTCGCTCCTCAGCCCCTTCCGCTCAGTACGTCCACGCCCGGCAGCCCGAGGGCGCCGAGGCTCCCGCCGCGCGCGGCGGCGGCGAGCCGCTCCTTCTGCGCGAGGTGGGCCAGGTAGAGGTCGGCGCCGCGGTGCCCGGCCGGGAGGTCGCTGACGGTGAGGATCTTCAGGCCGATGCTCAGCGAGGCCCGGATGGGGTTCAGGTTCACGTCGAACGCGGACTCGTTGACCGACAGTTCGGTGAGCCGCACGGGCATGACCCGCTTGCTCCCCCAGGTGAACAGCGTCAGCGGCATCTCGATCGGGCTGATCTCGATGGTCCCGTTCTGCGCGAGCCGGCTCGCGGCCCGCAGCTGCGCCGTCGTCGGCTGCACGAGCATCTCCAGCGTCGCGAGCTGCGGATGGATCCCGTCGGGCGCGGCGATCTCCAGCTGGTCGGTGGCGTCGATCTCGGCGGTGAACTTCCACGACTCCTGCGCGGGCCCCTTGAGCCGCAGCGCCTCGTTCCGGTCCCCGCTCCCGGCACCGCCGCCCGCACTGTCCGCACTGTCCCCGGCGGACTGCGGCGCGATGCTCCGCTCCAGGGTGTCCGGGTTGAACTGCAGCACGATGACACGCTGAGGGGTACCACTGGCGGGGTCCACGACGACCAGGCCGGAGCGGATGGGTTTGGGGATGTCGGCGTAACGGGTCACAGGCGGGCCTCCAGACGGCTCGCGAGCTCCGCGTAACTCCATGCGGGGAAGAGCCGGGGGAAGGCATCCAACATCGCCGTGAGTTGGTTCTTGACATCCTCGAATTCCGGGGCGCCGAGCGGCACCTCGCCGGTGAAGAGGTACTGCCAGCCCAGGGTTCCCTTGGTGATGGCCAGTTGTTCGAGATAGTCCGGATAGGTGAGATCGAGCTTGACGTACTGACGGGTCCACCCGTCGACGCCGGTCAGTTCCATGTCGTAGTACCAGAGTTCCCATGGGTCGACCTGGCGCTGGATACGAACGGCGGCAAGCTGACCGGTCGCGGCGAGCGGTGTGTCATCGATCACCCTCAACTCGTCGAAGAACTCGCGCTCCTCGCCGGAGGAACCTGTCCAGGCCAGGTTCGGCGGGCGCTTCCGTACAGCGGTGAACAGATCGGTCACACGGAACTCGCCCCGAAGTTCGGGAATACCGGACGACGGCTCACCGTGCCAGCAGTTGGCGAGCTCGGTGATACGCGCACTTTTCACGCACAGGTCACGGCTGAATGTCACTCCTTCCCATTCGGGAAGGAAGGAGAAAATATCCGGCGTTTCCTCGAAGATCTCACTGAGTTCGCCGGTGACAGAGCGGTCCACAGTAAGGGCTGGACAGTCGATGATCTCCTGCTGCGCCTGGAGCAATTTTCCTTCGATGCCTGTCGGGGTACGCATGTGTCGCCTCAGAACTTGAGATGGTTGTCTTGGTCCGCTGCGGCCAGGGCTCCGATTCCTGCCCTGAAGTCCAGCATCCGGTTCTTACGCCTGTCCGGCAGTTTGTTCAGACGGCGGATCAGCACCTGGATGTCCAGCGGAGCCGCCGCGGGCGATCCGTCCCCGTCGTGATCACGGACGTATCTGATGGCCTCGGCGAAGGCCGGCGAGACGTGCAGCATGCGCACCAAGCGCCTGACGGAGTCGCGGTTGACGTTGACAAGGCTGCCGGCCGTGGGCGCGGGCGGCTCCTCCAGCGGTCCTGCCGTATAGGTCAGCGGTCCATGGCCCGTCGGCTGTTTCTCCCGCCACGCCTCAGCCCCTCTGTCGTAGCGATACGTACCCCAGGTGGCGGTGATGGAGCGAGGGAATCCCTTGACTGTGCTCTGGTGCCAGGTGAGGTCGATCTGGTACCAGACCATGCGCTGCTTGTCGTGACGGGTCTCGTCGCTGCGCCGCACCTCCTTCTCCGGGTACTGCTCGATGCCCCATTTGAATTCAGGATTGTTGACGGAGTTCCGGGCCGGCACCAGGTTGGACCCGAGAAACGGTCCGCCCAGCTTCTCGGTGAGCAGGTGCATCCGGACCCAGCGGCTACTGCGATCCGTATTGAGATCGTACTTGTTGAGATACCTGAAACCGATGGGTTCCTGGAGCAGGCTTGAATTCGCCTTCTGTCCGTGCGTCTCGGCAAAATTCTTGTTGAGGTACTGTGCCTTGAAGTTCTTGGCCAGTGCGCCGTTGACGAAATTCGGTGTGCGGGGCGCCGGAAACTTCGGATCCGGCGGGTCCGTCAGGTAGTCGGTGTGCTCGATGTAGTCGTTCGTGTCGAGATCCTCGGCCTTGGTGTAGCCGTTGGTGACCGGCGCCGACGGGTTCAGCGTGGCCTCGATCTCGAACTCCGGATCACCGATCTTCGCCAGACGCGTGAGCCGGTACCACGACCGCAGCCTCTCCAGCAGCTCTCTGTCGACTTCCGGGCTCATCCCCTTGGCCAGTTTCTTGCGGATGACGGGGCGGATACGCGCGACGATCTCCGCGAGCCGCTTCTCCTTCTGCGCCTCCTCCTCTTTCCGACGCTTGTCCTTGTCGTCCTCCTTCTTGGGTCTGCCGGGTCCTTCTTTGTCCGGCTTGTTCCCAGGGCGGCGGGGAGGGTGCTCGTCCGGCTTCGGCCTGTGCGGCTTCTCGTCCCCGTCGCGCTTGGGCCGCTTCGGGTCGTCGTCCTTGTCGTTCTTCGGCCTCTTCGGGTCGTCCTCGTCGTGCTTCGGCCGCTTCGGGACCTCGTCCTTGCCATGCCTCGGCTTCTTCGGGTCCTCGCTCCTGTCGCCGGGGCGCCTCGGCGGAGTCTGCTTGCCGTCGTCCTTGGGCCTGGCCGGGGTCTCCTCCTTGGGCCCGGTCGGCTCGCTCTCCTTGGGCCTGCCGGGTTCCTCGCCCTTGGGCCTGGTCGTGCCCGGGGTCCCCGCGGTGTCCTTCGGGCGCCCGGGGGTCTCGTCCTTGGCCGGAGTCCTCGGCTTCGGCTCGGGCTCGGGCCTCGGCTTGGGGCGCGGCTCCGGCTTCGGCTTGGGCCTCGTTGCCGGGGTGGGGCGGGTGTCCTGCTCGCCCGAGGGCCGGTCGGCGGGGCGGTCCTTCGGGCGGGTCGCGGCCGGTTCCGCCGGCTTCGGGCGGGCCGGGGTGTCGGTGTCGGACTTCGGCCTGTTCGGGGTCGCGGACGTCTCCTGGGGACGGGTCGCCGCGGGGGTCCGCTCGGCCGGACGGTCGCCGCCGCGGGGCGCGCCCTCGTCCTCCGCGCCCCCCGCCGGGCGCCGCCCCGGGCCCTCGCCCTCGTGGCCGCCGCGGAAGAGTTTGGCGGCGATGCCCTTCAGGCGGCGGCCCACTTTGGCGACGTATTTGCCGATGGCGTTGAGGAGGTATTGGTAGGCGAGTTCGAGGAGGGCGACGACGCCGGCCGCGACGGCCTTGGCGAAGAGGAGGCCCGCGCCGCCGAGGCGGACGGCCAGCAGCCAGGACAGGACCGCGCCCATGGCCCGCAGGATGGCGCCCAGGGCGCCGATGGCGGTGCGGATCGCGTCGATGACGGCCATCACCCAGCCCGCGCCGGGAATCAGCTTCGCGATCACCTTGGTGATGACGATCTCGCCGATGATGAAGGGGAGCTGGGGCACGATCGCGTCCCAGGTCTCCTTCACGATCCGTTCGAGGGAGAAGCCGCCCTTGACGAGCTTGTCGATGATCGCCCTGGGGATGCCGAGGATCTCCTGGATCTTCTCCTGGAACCACTGCTTGACCGCGGACTGCACCTCGCGGAACAGGTGGTGCTGCGCGCCGTCGACCGCCGAGTTCTTGGCGCCGCTGAGCCAGCCGCCCGGGTCGTCCAGGAAGTCGACCGCGATCATCATGAACTGGCCGAGTGCGCCCAGGAGTTTGGAGGCGTAGTCGAGGATCGTCTTGACCGCGTCGATGATCGACTTGATGACGTCCATGAGCATCTTCTTGAGGATGTTCAGGATGTCGCCGAGCATCTTCGCGAGCTGGTCCAGCAGGTCGGTGACCAGTTGCCTGAGCTCCGCCGCGAGGCGGGTGACGAAGGCGATCGCCGCCGCGACCAGGTCGGTGATGAACTTGCGGATGCGCGCGGCGAGTTCAATGATCTCGCGGACGAGTTCGACGGCGAACTCGATCAGGTCGTCGATCAGGCTCTTGATCGTGTCGACGATGAACGCGCGCGCCTCGTTGATCCAGCGCTCGACGGTGTCCTTGAAGTTCTTGATGAAGTTGACGACGGCGTCACGAGCGTCCCGGATGATCCGGACGATCGCGTTCTTGATCTCGATGACCTTCTGCTTGATCCAGTCGAAGGCTTTCGACAGCCAGTTGCCCGAGTCCTGGGCCGCGCTGTCCGTCTTGCCCTTCGCGTCCGTCTCGGCCTGGTCGCCCTTGTCCTTGATCTGTCTGTCGCTGTCGGTCTTCTGTCGGGTGACGTCGTCGTCGGTCTTCTTCTCGCGGTCCTGGACGTCTTTTCGGACCTTGTCCGCTCGGTCGCTCTTCTTGTCGCCGAGCTTCTTGAGCGACTGGTCCTGGTCCTTGCGCCAGTCCTCCCGCCGCGCCGTGACGTCGTCGAGGGCCTTCGTCCGCTGGGCCGCCTGGTCCTTGGTGTTGCGGCCGATCTCCGTGTCGACCTGCTGACGGTGCCTCGTCTGCGTGTCGCGGGTGTCCTTGTCCTTGGTCTGACGACTGGTCGACATGCCCTTCTGGCCCTGGCTGAACGCCGCCTGGAACTCCGGACCCTTGTCGTGCTCGGCCACCGCGGAGGCCGCGTCCGCGGGTACGGCACCGGTGGCGGCGGAGGGTACGGCAGCGCCCTGGCCCCCGGCCGCGCCGGGCACCTTCCCCTTCAGTTCCGCCTGGGGAGCGTCCGGGTAGACCTGGTCCTCGCCCATCCCACGGCCGGAGTCGTCCCGAGCCGTGTCGACCGTGTCCTGGCCCTTGGTGTCGACGGCGGCACCCTGCTCGTCGGATGTCTGCTGGGCCGCGCCCTGCATCTGCACCCCGGGCGCATTGCCCGCCTGGGCCTGCTTCAGGGCCTCGTCCTTGGTGGGCAGACCGGCGAACTTGGCGGCCAGCTCCTGCTTGTCGACCTTGAAGCCGAGCTTCTCGGCGAGCCAGCCGATGCCGAAGCCCAGCGCCATCTTGAAGGTCTGCCAGCCGCCCGGCTCCTCGGCCTTCTCCGCCTCGATCTGCCCCTCGGGCTCCTTCGCGCCCGTGACCTGGGCGTTCTCCTGCTCCGGTGCCTGCGACTTCTGGGCCGGATCCTGCGAGTACCGGGCAGGCGCGTCGGTCTTCGGCTTGCCTTCGAGGGTCTGCGGGGCGCCCGTCGGGCGCTGCATGGCGGGCGGCGCGGCGGCGAGCTGCTGGTGCTCGTCGCCCACGCTGCGGTCGACCGAGCCGCTCACTCCGCCCATCGCCGTGAGGGCCTTGTCGGGCTTGAGGGTCGCGGCCGTGCTCAGTCCGGCCTCGGGCGAGAACTGGGAGAGGTTCGGGGCCGAGGCGGAGTCCTTCTTCCCCTTGCCCCTGCCCTTGCCGGCGGGCTTGCTCGCGACGCCCGCAGCGGGTGGTGCGCTGGATGCGGATGAGGCGGGCACTGCGGGCCCAGGGGCCTTCTCCGGTTGCGGGGCCGCACCGATCGCGTCCTCGGCTGCCTGGGCGGTGGCCGCCGAGCCAGGGGAAGCGGAGGGAGACGGCTTCGGGACCGGGGGCGCCGGTCGGGGGGTCGTCCTGGGGACGGACGCGGGCTGCGTGGGCGTGGCACGGTCCGGCTCCGGCTCCGCCGCGTTCCGCGCGCCGCTGGTCGCGGCACCCGGCCGGTCGGCGTTGGAACCCCCGGTGATCTGCGAGTCCCCGGCGGCCGGGGAGGCCGAAGCGTCGCCCGTACGATCGTTCGCCGCGGCCGGAGCCGATCCGGTTCCCGGTTCCGATGCGGTTCCCGGTTCCGATGCGGAGCGTGATTCCGATCCGGATCCAGGTCCCGCTGCCGATCCGGTCTGCGGCCGGTCTTTCTGTCCTCCGGCGGCCGTTCCGGCCACCGCCTGGGGTGAGCCCTTCTCCTGGGCGGCACCGTTGCCGTCCGGGGCGGCCGTCCGCTGAACCGGGGTCTGGACGGTGACGGGACCGGCCTTCGGGTCGTCGCCGTGCCTCGGATCCTTCGATACGGCACCGGTGTCCGGCAGTTCGGCGGCCTTGTCCTCGGGGTCCAGACCGGCGAGCAGGGTGTCACCGGGCCCGCCCACCGTCTCCGGAGAGAGCGACGGCGCGGGCGCCGGTTCGGCGGCCGGTACCTCCTCGACGTCCGCCTGCGCCGCCGCGTCCTCGGCGTCCTCGGCGTCCCGCTCCGCCTGCACCTGGTCGGCCCTGGTGGGCGGCGGTGCCGGGAAGGACGGCAGGGCGGCGTCCGCTCCCTGGTCCGCCGTCGGCACCCCGGACACGTCGGGGTCCTGCGCCGGCAGGTGGTCCTCCGGCTGGAGGGTGACGTCCCAGGCGCTGGGTTCGGCGCCGCCCGCCTCCACCTCCGAGGTGCTGTCGGAGAGCGCGCCCTCGTCGTCGGCCGCCTCCTCCGGTCCGTCGAGGTCCTGGCTCCGTACGCCGTCCAGGCGGCTCGTCGACGTGGGCAACGGGATGTCGGTACCGGCCCTGGGCGAATCCGTCGGCCGGTCGGTGGCCGGTTTCTCCGCCGACGGGACCTGCCGCCCGGCCGCGAACTGGTCGGCGGCCCCGGGCCGGTTGCGCGCGGCGGACTCCTCCGCGCCGGCGACGGGGACCCCCCGCTCGTCGGCGGTCTCCTGGCCGGCCTCCTGCTGAGCCTGCTGGTTCTCGCCGCCCTCCCGCTGCCCCTGCGGGTCCTGGCCGCCTGCGTCGGCTTCCCGGTCCTGCGGCTGTTCCCGTGGCTCTGGCACGGCCGTGTCCGTTGCCGTGGCGGTGTCAGCGGCCGTGGCCGTGGCCGTCTGCGTGGCCGCCGGCGTCTCGTCCCGCACCCCGGCCGCGGGAACTCCCGCCCCACGCGCCGAGCCCGCCGGCTGCTGCTCCCGCCGCTCCCGGGCCTCGGACTCGGCCCGTGCCCGCCGCGTCCGCTCCTCGGTCCTGGTCCGCTGCTGCGCGCGGGTGCCGCCGTTGAGGGGCGTACTGCCGGGCGCCCCCTCCCGCTCGGCCCGTTCCTTCTCCGGGCCGGAGGCGGTGACCGGCCGGTCCCGGTCGTCCCGGTCCTGCCGGGCCCGGCGCTGTGCGCTCGCCCGCTCGTCGCGGACCTGTTCCGCCGTGTCAGGTTCGACCTCAGGGGCGTCGTGCGCGTCGCTCTCCACGCGGTCGTCGGCGTAGTCGTCGTACGCGTCGATGTCGTCGACGAGGTCGAGGACCCGGTCGTGTTCGGGGGCGAGCAGCCGGCCCTCCAGCCGGACGAGGACGCTGTCGAGCAACTCGGCGGGGAGTCCGGCCAGTTGTCTGCGGGTGCGCTGGGAGAGGTCCTCGGGGTCGCCGCGCAGGGAGCGGACGAGGGAGTTGGCGAGCCGGTCCACGAGGGTCGCCGGGTCGATCGCCTCGGCGCGCCGGCGGTCGGCGTCGACGGTGGCGTAGCGCAGCCAGCCGGGGGTGGCCTGGCCCTCCCGCACGGGCGGGGCGGTCTCGTCGCGGACGGCCGCCTCGGCCTCGCGTTCGATCGCCTGCTGCGGCAGGCTCACCGCGCCCAGGTCGCGTCCGGCCCGCAGCGCGCCCAGGCCGTGCGGGTTCTGCACGGTGTGCTGGAGCTCGTGGGCGAGCAGCCGCCGGCCCTCGTCGGTGCCGGGCCTGAAGGCGCCCTCGCGGAAGAGGATGTCCTGGCCGACGGCGACGGCGTCCGCGCCGAGCAGTTCGGTCAGCCGACCGGCGTCCCGGCCGGTGTGCAGCCGTACCCGGCCGAGGTCGTGGCCGAGCTGTTCCTCCAACTCGCGGCGCAGCCCGGGGTCGAGGGGCTGTCCGGCGCCGCTGACGATGTTCTTCGGCTCGAGGGTACGGGACGCGGCGGCCCGCTCCCGGCGTTTACGGTGGCGCTGCCCGGCGCTCTGCTCCGCCTGTGCGTCCTGCTGGGCCCGGGAACTCATCGGCTCACCTCCCCGTGGCCGCTGAGCCCTTCGTGCACGGCTCGCGCCAGTTCCTGGCCGAGGCGGCGTGCGGACAGCCCGGCCGGCAGGGGCGGCAGCCCGGACAGCGCGTCGACGGCGAGCGGGCCGTCCGCGGCGAGCGGCACGCCGTGCAGCCGTACCAGCCGGGTCAGTTCGGTCTCGAACGCGGCCGAGACACGTTCCGGGTCGGCCCGGAAGCCGTCCAGGACCAGCTCGCCGATCTCCACCCGGATCGCCGAGGGTTCGTCGGCAGGACTCACACCCATCCGCGGACCTCCGTCGGCGTCAGGGAGCGCTCCAGTTTCAGGTACTCGGTGCGGGCCGCGGCCAGCATGTGCCGCATCTGCAGCCGGTCGCCCTCCTCGGCGGCGAGGAACGCCCCGGACAGCGCGATGTTGCGGATCGAGCCGCCGGCGACGGTGAGCTGGGCCAGCAGCCCGGGGTCGATGTCCTTCACCGGGGCCTGCGGCGGCAGCACCCGGCGCCAGATCTCGGCGCGCTCCGGCTCGCCGGGGAAGGGGAAGTCGACGACGAAGCGGATGCGCCGCAGGAACGCCGTGTCCAGGGCGCTCTTCATGTTGGTGGTGAGGACGGCGAGGCCCCGGTAGGCCTCCATCCGCATCAGCAGATAGCTGACCTCCAGGTTGGCGTACCGGTCGTGGCTGTCCTTGACCTCGCTGCGCTTGCCGAACAGGGCGTCGGCCTCGTCGAACAGCAGCAGGGCGCCGCCGCGTTCGGCGGCGTCGAAGACCCGGCGGAGGTTCTTCTCGGTCTCGCCGATGTACTTGCTGACGACCTGGGAGAGGTCGATGACGAAGAGGTCGAGGCCGAGTTCCTTCGCCATGACCTCGGCGGCCAGGGTCTTCCCGGTGCCGGAGCCGCCCGCGAACATGGCGGTGACACCGAGGCCGCGGCGCAGGGTGCCGGCGAACCCCCACTCCTGGTGGACGGTCGCCCGCTGCCGTACATGGGCGACGATCTCCCGGAGCACGGTGGTCTGCCGTTCGTGCAGCACCAGGTCGTGCCAGCCGGCCCTCGGTTCGATGCGCCGGCCCAGGTCGTCCATGCCGATCCGGGCCTCGTCGAGCCCGGCCCGCCAGGCGAGTTCGGCGACGTCCAGCTCGTCCTCGTACGGGAGCCGGTGCCGTACCGTGGCCGCCGCGGCGCGTACGACGTGCGGCGGCAGCTGGAACTGGGCGACGAGGGACCGGAGTTCCCGCTGGTCCAGGTCGGTGTCCGCGAACGCGCCCGCCCACAGGCCGAGTTGCTCCTCGTCGTCCATGCGGGGTACGGCGACCCGGGCGCCGTGGGACCGCTCCGAGCGCAGCGGGTCCTCGCTGGACACCACCACCGGTACGGCGGCCGAGGCCAGGAACGACTCGGTCGCCGCCCGCTGGTCGCGGTCCAGGTCGGCCGCCTCGACGAGCAGCGCGGCCGGCAGCAGGATCGCCTCGCGCTGCCAGAGCCGGGCGAGCCGGTCCCGCTCCACGGGGTCGGTGGGGAGGTCCGCCGCGCTCATCGCGTACGTCCCGAGCCCCGCGCGGGCGGCCGCGGCGGCGGCGATGTCGGCCCGGCTGCGCGGATCGCCCCCGGTCAGCTCGACGGTCGGCGTCCCGGCCGGGTGCGTCCAGCCCTCGGCGAGCCGGTCCGCCGCCAGGTCGTACGACGGCGGCAGCGCGTCCGGCACCGGCGCGCGGCGCAGCTGGCCGTGCAGCCGGGCGTCCAGGTACGGCGAGCCGAGCAGGAAGTGCAGGATGCGTTCGTCGAGCCGCAGGCGTGAGGTGGTCAGCCTGGAGTCGTCGTCGAGCTCGACGATCCGCCAGCGCCGCAGCGGCGCGACAGGCGTGAGCGCGCTCCAGTGCGGTTCCGCGAGCGCGGCGAGGGCGAGCGAGAACGTGGGGTGCGCCCGCTCCGGATCACCACACGCGGCGGCACACCGAGCGGCGGCCGTGGGCTCCAGTTCGTGAGCGGCGGTGAGCAGAACCAGGTCACGTTCGAAGGGCGTGAGGCTGAAACAGGCGACCAGGGCGTCTAGGGGGGCGGTGCCGGGGGCGTCGACGGAGACCGGGGCGGTGCCGGGACTGTCGGTGGAGACCGGGGCGGGGCCGCGACCGTCGGCGGAGACCGGGGCGGGGCCGGGGACGTCGGCGAAGGCCGGCGCGGCGCCGGGACCGTCGACGGAGACCGGGGCGGGGCCGGGGACGTCGGCGAAGGCCGGCGCGGCGCCGGGACCGTCGACGGAGACCGGGGCGGGGCCGGAGGCGTCGGCGAAGGCCGGCGCGGCGCTGGGACCGTCGATGGAGACCGGGGCGGGGCTGGGACCGTCGGCAGTGACTGGAGCGGGGCCGGGACCGTCAGCCGAGACGGGGGCGGTGCCCTCGTCCCCGGGGGCGGGCGCGGGTGCGGGCGGGTCGGGGGGCGCGGACGGTTTCGGTGGGGTCGGTGCGGCACCGGTGGCGCGTGCCGCGTGGGTGTCGACGCGGGCCAGGACGCGCCGGATCTCCGCGGTCAGCGTCGTACCGCCCGCGCGGCACGCCGTGACCGCCGGCTCGTACGCCGCCATGTCCGCTCCCGCCCCCGTCGTCTGCATGTGTCTCAGCGCTCCGTGCCGTCGTGGTCCGACCTGCGCGGAGCGCTCTTCGGGGGTGTCTGGCGCGCCTGCCCGCCGGTCCCGGTCGTGGACCTACGGGCTCGGGCAGGGGCCTTGGCCACGGTCTTCTCCGCCTTCTCCGGCTTCTCCGCCTTCTCCGCGGACTTGGCGGGGGCCTTCGGCGGGGTCTTGGCCGCCGTCTTCGCGGGCGCCTTCGCGGGCGTCCTCGCGGCGGTCTTCGCGGGTGCCTTCGGGGCGTCCTCCGCGCCCGCGCCCTCGGCCTCGCCCTCACCAGCGCCCTGATCCGCCGTCCCCGTCGCCGCCCCGAACGGCAGCACCCGCACCTCGGGCCGGTCCACCGGCCTGCGCGGCGCCGGGGTCTCGCGGCCGTCGATGAGGACGAGGGCCGCCTGGTAGACGACGGACAGGGTGTACGGCGTCTGGTAGAGCATCCCCCACAGCTTGGAGGTCTCGTCGACGTCCATCACCGAGGGCGCGAAGCGGATCCGCTGCGCGGCCTCGGCCAGGTCGCTGCCCGCCAGGTAGGGGCGTTCACCGGCCTGTTCGACGACGTCCTTCGGCAGGACCGGTATCTCGTGCAGGGTGCGCACCACGGAGCCGATCAGCCGCTGGCCGACCAGTTCCTTCTCGTCGCCGTACGCGCTGATCAGATAGTGCAGGTCGACCGCGGCGGCGGGCCGCCTGACGAGGGTGCCGTCGGACGCCCGGGTGGGCAGGTCGTCGTTGCGGCGGGCGGTGTTCGGGGTGACCTGGTAGAGGAACACCGAGATCGTCGGCTGCTCCAGCTGCGGATCGGCGGGCGGCTTGCGCGGCTCGACCTTGACGGCCTCACCGAACTCCGGGCCCACGTTGTTCTCGATGAGGAGCGCGAGGGCTTGAGTAACGTGCGCGATGGCGAGTGCGTTGCTCATGACGTCAGTTCCTCGGTCCCTCTCGGTCTGCCAGGTACTCGGCGAGGCCCAGGGCGGCCCCGGCCCGCTCCTTCGCGGGCGGGCGGCGCCGGCCGTCTCCGGCCGCCGCCGCGGTCACTTCCAGCCGCCCGATCTGCACCTGGACCACCTGCTCGGCGGCGGCCCGCGCGGGTCGCCGGGCGGCGGCCTGCCGTACGGCGTCCCGGGCTGCCGCCGTGTCGGCGGCGCGGGGTCGCGGCGCCGCCGACACGGCGTCGGGGACGGCCTCCGTACCCGGGGGGACGAACACGGGCGCGGAGATCGGTGACGGTTCCGGCCGCGCACGCCCCGCCGGGGGCCGTACGGCGCCGGACGCCGACGGTCTCGACGCCGCCGCCGCTGCGACGGGCGCGGCGGGCCGCAGCAGCGGCGCCACGGGACGCCGTACCGCGGGCTCCGCGGGCGCGGCCGGCGGCTCCCGGTGTACGACGGTCCGCTCCCGTTGCGTGTGCGTCGTCCGCGTCTGCCCGAGCGCCGGCCCGGGTGCGGCCGTCTCCGGTACGGCGGCCGGTGCGGTCGTGGGCCAGAGCGGCGCCGCCGTCCCGGGTGCCGTGGCCCGGACCGCCTCGACCCGCTCGAACGGGCCGGGCAGCCGGGGGCGTACCCGGGTCGCGGACGGTCGCGGGGCGGTGTGCCGGGCGATCAGCCGGTCGAGGAAGTCGGGGGCGTCCGGGGTGTCAGGCATCCGCGCACAGCTCCAGGTAGTAGCGGCGCCGCAGCGGGCTGAGCGCCAGGATCTCCGGCTCGCTCCACCCGTAGGCGGTGGCGAGCAGGTGGACGTCGAGCAGCACGTCCCGGGCCCAGGAGTCCAGTTCGGTCCAGAGGTAGGACGCGATGTCCAGCTCGGCCCGGGTGGCCGCGCCGCACTCGGGGCAGGCGACGTTGAGCGTGAGGTCGGCGCCGGGGTCGGCCGCCTCGACGGCCTCGGCGATCCGGCGCTGCACCGGCGCGGGCAGCTCCGCCGCCGGCACGGCCGTGCCGTGGTGGGCCGCCGACACCAGGCACCGCGCGAGCAGCGCCGCCCGCGGGTCGGTCGCCCGGGCCACGGCGTGCAGGTCGGCGACGGAGGGCAGCCTGAACTCGGCGTCCCAGCCCCCCTCCTGAATCCGCACAACCCGCCCACCGTCCCGCCCGAACCCGCCCCGCTCGCCGTCCCGATCGGACGCGCCCCAGTCGCCGTCCCGATCGGACCCGACCCGCTCACCGCGCCCGCCCTGCCCACCGGGCCCACCGGCCATGCCAGACCCACCGGCCTCGCCAGGCCCACCGCGTCCGCCAGGCCCACCCGGCTCACCACGCCCACCCTGCAGGCCCGGCCCACCAGGCACGCCCGGCCCACCAGACCCACCAGACCCACCGCATCCGCCAGGCCCACCCGGCTCACCACGCCCGCCCTGCAGGCCCGGCCCACCAAGCCCACCAGGCACGCCCGGCCCGCCCGGCCCACCAAGCCCACCGCATCCGCCAGGCCCGCCAGGCTCACCACGCCCACCCCGCCCGCCGAGCGAGCCCGCGAGTTCCCCGGCGTCCAGGTCGAACTCCATGTCCTGGCCGCAGGCGGCGCAGGCGAGGCGTACCTCCATCCGCTCGCCGAACAGCGCCCGGCGCAGTGTGATCAGGTCCGCCTCGCGCTCGCCGGCCGGCAGGGCGGGCAGCGCCGCCGCGTCGGCGTCCGGGCGTGCCGCGCGGTGCAGCAGCAGCGCCCGGCCGACGGGCGCCTCGCCGAGGCCCGCCTCCCAGGTGGCCAGCAGGTCGGCCGCGGCCATGGCCCGCTCCCCCGACACCCGTCACCTCACGCCGGGTTGAGGAACGAGGGCTCCTCCGGCTCGGGCACCTCGTAGTCCCGTTCCCAGCCCTCGCACTCGAGTTTCAGCGACTGGATGGCCACCGCGTTGGCGTTGGCGTCCATCTCGCCGAGGACCTGGTACTCGCTCGGCCAGGTCCGGTACAGCTTGTGCGAGACGGCGACCTGCCCGGCCTCGTTGAGGACCTGGATGACGATGTCCTTGCGGAAGTCGGCCAGGGACACCTCGGCGCCCAGGCCCGCGCCGACCTGCCAGACCTTGTTGGCCCAGCGGTCGAACTCGGGGTCGTGGGTGACCCCCCGCTCCAGGGTGATGCCGTCGAACTCGGAGCGGCCCGGCGACTTGCGCGGGGAGGAGGGGTCGCCGCCGTTGCGGTGCTTGACGACCTCGGTGGTCCGCTTCAGCGGACTGATCTTGCTGATGCCGGCGACCGTCCGACCGTCCCACAGCACAAGGAACTTGAAGTTCTTGTAGGGGTCGAAGCGGTGCGCGTTGACCGTGAACTCAGCCATCGGATTCCTTCAGCTCTCCCTGAAGCGCTAGAGCGCGAACTGGCCGGACGTCTGCTGGATCCTGACGACCACGAACTCGGCCGGGCGGACCGGCGCGATGCCGACGAGGACGTTGACGACACCGGCCGCCACGTCCTCGGCCGTCGTGGTCTCGCTGTCGCACTTGACGAAGTACGCCTCGCGCGGGGTGCTGCCCTGGAAGGCGCCCTGGCGGAACAGCGTGTGCAGGTACGAGGAGGCGGCCAGCCGGATCTGCTGCCACAGGCTCTCGTCGTTGGGTTCGAACACCACCCATTGCAGGCCGCGTTGGAGGCTCTCCTCCACATGCAGCGCGAGCCGCCGTACGGGTACGTACTTCCAGTCGCTGTCGAGGGCGTCGGAGCCCTCGAGGGTGCGCGCGCCCCAGACCAGCGGGCCGGTGACGGGGAAGGTGCGCAGGCAGTTGACGCCCAGCGGGTTGAGCAGCCCGGTCTCCCGGTCCGTCAGGTCGACGGTGAGCGCGTGCACGCCGACCAGCTGCGCGTCCGTGCCCGCCGGGGCCTTCCACACGCCCCGCTCGGAGTCGGTGCGCGCGATGACACCGGCGATCGCGCCGGACGGCGGGAAGGCCCGCAGCCGCCCGGTGAGCGGGTCGGTGAGCTGGAGGTGCGGGAAGTACAGGCCCGCGTGGTTGCCGCGGACGGGGTCGAAGGCGGCGATCCCGGCCCGGGCCGAGTCCACGCTCACCCAGGTGGCGGGCGCGTCGACGAGCAGGAAGATCCGCCGCTCCTCGCACAGCCGCTGCGCCGCCGAGACGACGGTGAGGGCGTCCTCGGTCTTCTCGTACGAGGCCAGTTCGGGCAGCGCCAGCAGGTTGACGTCGGGAATCCGGCGCAGCGCCTGGATGCCGGTCTTGCCGGCCTCGGAGCCGATGAGGTCGCGGGGGCCGGGGGCCTCCCCGTCCTCGCCGCCCTCCAGCGGGAACACCGGCGGGTTGACCGAGGCCTCCAGGCCCAGGTCGTTGGCGCACTGGCCGAGGAAGCGGACGACGTCCTCGGGGTCGGTGGAACCGGCGACCACCTGGATCCGGCGGCCGAAGGCGGTGACCTCGACGCCGGCGAAGGCGTGCTTGCCGGGGGCGTCGGGCAGCGCGCGCAGCCTGCGTTCGAGCAGCAGCGCCAACTCGGCCACGGTGGACGGGGCTTCGCCGTCGCAGTCGGGGTCGTAGAGCTTGAACTCTCGCTCCACGTCACCGATCTTGACGGTCAGGTCGACGGCGAGGTCGGGCAGTTCGCGGCCGAACGGCTTGGAGACCGTGCCGGACGGGTCCGGGCGCCCCTCGCCGACCGCCTCGACCCGGATCAGCCGGGAGCCGGCGTTGACGACGGTCGGCGCGTAGCTGCCGCTGCCGGTGTCCATGGACAGGCCGGTGAAGCTCTCATGGGCGTCGCCCCGGGCGTCGTGGACCCGCAGGTTGAAGGTCTTCTCGCAGTCCGGGGTGTCGTAGTCGACGGCGACGCGCAGGCCGTTGCCCCAGACGCCGGGTTCCTTGGCGTGGACCTCCAGGACCCGGCTCTCGCTGTGGCCCTCGGTGGACTCCAGGACGACGCGGGCGGCCTTGCCGCTGCCGGACCTGGCGACGCGGACGATCACGGCGACGGTGCCGCCGTTGCCGAAGAACTGGTGGACCGCGTAGGAGAGCGGGCTCTGTGCGCTCAGGCCGCCGAACCGCCGCTCGAAGTCGGTGAATCCGGTGACGCGCACCGGTTCGTTCAGCGGGCCGCGCCGGGTGTGTCCCACGAACGCGGTCACCGAGGTGGTCACGGCGGAGACGGTGCGGGTGCTGCTGGGAAGCTCTTCGACGTAGACGCCCGGATACGTCGGCCTCGCGGCGCTCACGGCATTCGTCGGCATTCCCCCTCCTATCCCTTCTCAGGCACCGGATGGCAGGCACCAAGAGGCGGCAGAGGGAGAGGTCGTGCTCGAAGCGCGCGGCGGTCGGTCCCGGCGCGCACGGTGGCGCCGGCCACGCACTTCGGATCAGTTTCCCCCGTCAGTACCCCGGACGGACGGCCGCCCGGGTCAAGCACGCACGCTTGTGACTCCTGATGCTCAAGTGCCCCTCCACCTTGGGGAGTCGGGCGTTGCAGGAGCAAGGTGGGTTCACGCCAGCCCGAAGGGAGGTTCGATGAAGAGCGACTTCCGCAACGCGCACACGATGAGCACGTGTCGGATCAGGTGGTTCACAGAATGCACACAGCCGATGGTGCAGCAGAATGGTCCCCATGTCCCGACGTACCTCGCAATCCCGGCGGCAGCACGGCTCCGCCGCAGATCACAACCCCTCCTGCCCTTGCGGTCCTGCGGAGACGTACGAAGAGTGCTGTGGCCGATTCCACCGGGGTGCGGCCACCGCCCCCACGGCCGAACGCCTGATGCGCTCCCGCTACTCCGCCTTCGTCAAGCGCGACGAGCCGTACCTCCTGCGAACCTGGCATCCGCGAACGCGCCCGCCCCGGATCGACTTCGACCCGGGGATGCGCTGGACCGGCCTGGAGATCCTGGACGCGACGGACGGCACCGCCTTCCACACCACCGGCACGGTGACGTTCCGCGCGTCCTTCAAGGGCGGTTCGCTGCACGAGCGCAGCCGGTTCGAGCGGGTGGCGGGCGACTGGGTCTACGTGGACGGGGAGTTCCCCGAGGAGCACGGCTAGGGCGCGAGGATGTCCAGTTCGTGCAGGGCGCCCACGGTGATCTCGCGGGTGAGCTGTTCCGCGCGGGTGGCGTCGCCCTCGCGGACCGCCTCGGCGACCTGGACGTGGAGGGTGACGGCGGCCGGGTCGGGGTCCTCGAACATGACCTCGTGATGGGTGCGGCCGGCGAGGACCTCGGCCACGACGTCGGCGAGGCGGGCGAACATCTCGTTGCCGGACGCGGCGAGGATCACGCGGTGGAACGCCATGTCGTGGACGAGGTACGCCTCCAGGCGGTGACCGCGCGAGTTGGCGACCATGCCGAGCGCGCACTCGGTGAGTTCGGCACACTGCTCGGGCGTGGCGTGCCTGGCCGACAGGCCGGCCGCCACCGGCTCGACCGCCGAGCGCAGCACGGTGAGGGAGCGCAGCTGGTGCGGGCGGTCGGCGCCGGCCAGCCGCCAGCGGATGACCTGCGGATCGTAGACGTTCCACTCGGCCTTGGGGCGGACCGTGACGCCCACCCGGCGGCGGGACTCGACCAGGTGCATGGACTCCAGGACCCGGACCGCCTCGCGCATCACGGAACGTGACACCTGAAAGTGCTGGGCCAGCTCGTCCGTGCGCAGCACGCTGCCCGGCGGGTACTCCCCCGCGGTGATCGCGGGGCCGAGGGTGTCCAGTACGCGGCCGTGCAGCCCCCGGCCAGGTGTGCTCATGCACTCAGCGTACCGAGTGGATCACAGCCTCAAAAAGTCAGACTTATTTGTCACACACTCTTGAATTCGTCGTACCTAATGGGTTTCAGTGTGGCCGACACCGGATGACGTACGCCGGTGTCTCTCGTCGAGGAAGACAGCGAGGCAGTGATGGACACCCCCCACGTCGTCGTGGTGATGGGCGTCGCCGGCACGGGCAAGACCACGATCGGTCCGCTGCTCGCCGCCCGGCTCGGCGTCCCCTACGCCGAGGGCGACGACTTCCACCCGCCGGCCAACATCGCCAAGATGTCGGCCGGGCACCCGCTCGAGGACGCCGACCGGTGGCCGTGGCTGGACGCCATCGGCGGCTGGGCGCACGGGCGGGCGGGGCTCGGCGGGGTGGTCAGCAGCTCCGCGCTGAAGCGGTCGTACCGCGACCGGCTCCGGGCCGCCGCCCCCGGCATCGTCTTCGTGCACCTCACCGGCGACCGCCGGCTCATCGAGGACCGCATGGCGCACCGGCAGAACCACTTCATGCCGACCGCGCTGCTGGACTCCCAGTTCGCCACGCTCGAACCGCTGGAGGCGGACGAGCCGGGCGTCGCCGTGGACGTCTCGGGCACCCCCGAGGAGATCACCGCACGGGCCGTGCGCGCGCTGGACGCGCTGCCCGACCTCACCCCGCAGTAGCCCCACAGCCCCTCCTCCCTCACCCCCATATCTGCAAGGGAACCCCCGTGACCAGACTCAGCGTCGAGATGCTGGCAGCGGACACCGTCGCGCCCATCACCTCGGCCGGACATGCCCGACTCGGCATCGCCGTCCTGTTGGGCATAGCCGTCATCGTCCTGCTCATCACCAAGTTCAAGCTCCACGCCTTCCTGGCGCTGACCATCGGCTCGCTCGCGCTGGGCGCGTTCGCCGGGGCACCGCTCGACAAGGTGATCACCAGCTTCACCACCGGCCTCGGCTCCACGGTCGCCGGCGTGGGTGTCCTGATCGCGCTCGGGGCGATCCTGGGCAAGCTCCTCGCCGACTCCGGCGGCGCCGACCAGATCGTCGACACGATCCTCGCGAAGGCGGGCGGCCGTGCCATGCCGTGGGCGATGGTGCTGATCGCCTCCGTGATCGGCCTGCCGCTCTTCTTCGAGGTCGGCATCGTGCTGCTCATCCCCGTGGTGCTGATGGTCGCCAAGCGCGGCAACTACTCCCTGATGCGCATCGGCATCCCGGCCCTCGCGGGCCTGTCCGTGATGCACGGCCTGGTGCCGCCGCACCCCGGCCCGCTGGTCGCGATCGACGCGGTCGGCGCCAACCTGGGCGTGACCCTGGCCCTCGGCGTCCTGGTCGCCATCCCGACCGTGATCGTCGCCGGTCCGCTGTTCTCGAAGGTCGCCGCCCGCTGGGTGGACGTCCCGGCCCCCGACCGGATGCTGCCGCAGCGCCCCTCGGAGGACCTGGAGAAGCGCCCCGGCTTCGGCGCCACGCTCGCCACGATCCTGCTGCCGGTCGTCCTGATGCTGGCCAAGGCCCTGGTGGACATCGTCGTGGACGACCCCACCCACACCGTCCAGCGCGTCTTCGACGTCATCGGCTCCCCGCTGATCGCTCTCCTCGCGGCCGTGCTCGTCGGCATCTTCACGCTGGGCCGGCCGGCCGGGTTCTCCCGGGAGCGGATCTCGCGGACCGTCGAGAAGGGCCTGATGCCCATCGCGGGCATCCTGCTGATCGTCGGCGCGGGCGGCGGCTTCAAGCAGACGCTGATCGACTGCGGTGTCGGCCAGATGATCCTGGAGATCTCCAAGGACTGGTCGATCCCGGCGCTGCTGCTGGCCTGGCTGATCGCGGTGGCGATCCGTCTCGCGACGGGCTCGGCGACGGTCGCCACGGTCTCCGCGGCCGGCCTGGTGGCCCCGCTCGCGGCCGACATGTCGACCACCCACGCCGCCCTCCTCGTCCTCGCCATCGGCGCCGGCTCGCTCTTCTTCAGCCATGTGAACGACGCCGGCTTCTGGCTGGTGAAGGAGTACTTCGGCCTGAGCGTCGGCCAGACCCTCAAGACCTGGTCCGTCATGGAGACGATCATCTCGGTGGTCGCGGGCGGTCTGGTCCTCCTCCTGTCCCTGGTGATCTAGCCCCCCTCACGAACCGGGAGCGGTACGACGATGACGGCTCACCCCCTCTTCGACATCGGCGGCCGGACCGCCCTGGTCACCGGCTCCAGCCGGGGCATCGGCCTCGCGCTGGCCCGGGGGCTGGCCCAGGCCGGCTGCACGGTGGTCCTCAACGGGCGGGACGAGGACCGGCTGGCCGAGGCCGCCGCCGGGATCCCCGGCTCCCGTACGGCCGCGTTCGACGTGACCGACGGGCCCTCCGTCGCCGCCGGCATCGCCGACGTCGAGGAGCGGGTGGGTCCGCTGGACATCCTGGTCAACAACGCGGGCATGCAACTGCGGGCCCCGCTCCTGGAGTTCACGGACACGGACTGGCACCGCATCCTGGACACCAATCTGACCAGCGCGTTCCTGGTGGGCCGGGAGGCCGCGCGCCGGATGACCGCGCGCGGCCACGGCAAGATCATCAACATCTGCTCGCTGCAGAGCGAGGTGGCCCGGCCCGGTATCGCGCCCTACGCGGCGACCAAGGGCGCACTGAAGATGCTCACCAAGGGCATGTGCGCCGACTGGGGCCCGCGGGGCGTCCAGGTCAACGGCCTCGGCCCCGGCTACATCGAGACCGAGCTGACCCGGCCCCTCGTCGACGACGAGGAGTTCAGCGCCTGGGTGCGCCGCCGCACCCCGGCCGGCCGCTGGGGCCGTACGGAGGATCTGGTGGGCGGGGTGCTGTTCCTCGCCTCCCCCGCCGCCGATTTCGTGAGCGGACAGGTGCTGTACGTCGACGGCGGCATGACGAGCGTGCTGTGAAAGGGGCCGGGCGGATGCTGGGCTGCGTGATCCACGGCCGGGACGACTGGCCCTTCTGGCCCGCGAGCCGAAGGTCGAGGATCTGATCAGCGCGATCGTCCCAGTGACGGAGGCCGAAAGAGCATTCACCTTGGCAGCAGACCGCAGCCGGTCCTGCAAGGTACTGCCGGACTCCGCCGTCTCGGCTGATCGCCGTTGCGGCGGGCAGAGGTGGGCCGGAGTGGGCCGGGGGCCCTGCCGACGGTCGCTTCGGGCCCCCTCCGCGCGGCGTTCTTTCCGCCGCGACGGTGATCAGCGTCGGGGTCGCTTCGACAGGCCGCGTCGGCTTTGGCGCCGCAGGTCTACGGTCGCCAGAGTGGGTGCTCGCGTTTTGCCCACTCGCGGCTCACCTGGCCGGTGCGCAGGCCGCGGCGGGACTCCGGGTCGGAGACGGCCATCCAGATGTGGCCGGCGAGGACGACGCCGATGGTGAGGGCGAGCCAGTCGTGGACGAAGGTGGCGGAGGTGCGCCACATGAGGGGGGTGAGGTGGGTGAACCACATGAGCAGGCCGGTGGCGAGCATGACGAGGGTGGCGCCGGCGATCCAGTTGGCGTAGATCTTCTGGCCGGCGTTGAACTTGCCTGCCGGGCGGGAGGACGGGCGCTTGTCGCGGCTCAGGGCGGCGTGCAGCCAGAGTCGGTCGTGGGGGCCGAAGCGGTTGAGGAAGCCGAGGTCCCGGCGGAAGGCGCGGGAGGCGAGCCCGAGGAGGACCGGGACGGGGAGGGCGAGGCCCGCGCACTCGTGGATCCGGACGACCAGCTCACGGCGGCCGACGAGGATCGCCAGCTGCGGGATGTAGAGGCAGGCGGCGGTCAGCACGCAGATGCCCATCAGCGTCGCCGTCGTGCGGTGGATCCAGCGCTCGGCGGGGGTGAAGCGGTGCAGCCGCTGCTCCGTGCCGGCCGGCGCGTCAGCTCGTAGGCTCATCGTCGCGTCCGTTCGAACGGCCGACCCAGGCGTCGACGTCGTAGCCGAGGTTCTCCCAGTATCCCGGCCGCACCTTGTCGGTGACCGTGATGCCGGAGAGCCACTTGGCCGATTTGTAGAAGTACATGGGGGCCACATAGAGGCGGACTGGTCCGCCGTGGTCGTGGCCGATGTCCTTGTTCTGCATGCGCAGCGCGACCAGGATGTCCGGCCGGCGCGCCTGGTCGAGGGTGAGGCTCTCGGTGTACGCGCCGTCGAAGCAGGTGAAGCGGATCGCCTTGGCGGTGTCCCGGACGCCCGCCAGGTCCAGGAGGTGGGAGAGCCGGACGCCGTCGAAGGGGGTGTCCGGAACCCGCCAGCCGGTGACACACTGGACGTCCTTGACCAGCCGGGTCTGCGGCAGGGCCCGCAGGTCGTCCAGGGTGTACGTGCGCGGCTTGTCCACCAGGCCGTCGATCTTCAGCTGGTAGTTCGCGGCGGTCTTGGTCGGCACGGACCCGGTCACCGAGTAGTAGCGGAAGCCGCCGCCGTTCGGGAGCAGTCCGGTCAGGCCCGTGGGGTCCTTGCCGGAGAAGGTGCCGAGGACCGACTCGGTGACGCGTTGCAGCACCGGCGCGGTCACCAGCCCGAGGGCGCCGAGGCCGATGGTGCCGAGGAACACCCGGCGGCCGACCGGGGTGCCCTCCTCGGCGCGCCGTGGCTCCTCGGATCGTTCAGAGTTCACGTACTCATTCGAACACCCTCGGGGCGGCCCCGGCCACGGAATCCCGCAGCCGTAAGGAATCCACAACCTCTTCTCATGAACCCCCGATCATGAAGCTCCCAGCGCGCGCTCCCGGGCCGTCCGGAACGCCTCGCAGGGGTCGCGGTCCGGGTAGGACCAGGGTGCCGGGGTGGCATGGCGGCCGATGCGCTGGAAGAGGGCCGCGGCCTCGGCGTACCGGCCGGCGCCCGAGGTGGCGTGGGCGAGGTGGTTGAGGTCGACGTGGCGGCGGGGGTGTTCCTCGATACCCCACTCCAGCCACCAGTCGAAGGCGGCGGTGAGGGCGCGCCGGGCGGAGGGCTCCTCCCAGTGGCCGGCTGCGGCCGGGTCGGCGGGGGCCCGGCCGGTCGCGGCCAGCACCCGGTGGCGCTCGGCGTAGGCGACGACCGGGAGAACGGCGAGCGGGGAGTCGGCGGGGGCGGCTGCGGCCGAGCGTTCCGCGAAGGCGCACAGTTCGTACGTCCCCTGGGTCTCGGTCTCCGCGATCCGGGCGGCCATCAGGTGGTGGGCGTGGTGGTGCTCGGGGTGCCGGCCGCGCACCTCGCCGAAGGTCCGGCGCGTCTCGTCGTCGGTGCCCAGGTACCGGGCCAGCATCAGCAGGCCGAGCCACGGGGTGGGGTCGGCCGGGGCGAGCGCGGCGGCGCGCTCGCAGGCCTCGCGGGCCCGGTCCGGGTCCTCCTTGCCGCGCAGGGCGTGCCGGACCAGGGTCAGCGCGTACAGGGTGGCGGCGCCCGCGGAGCCGGGCTCGGCGAGCAGCCACTCGCGGGCCCAGGCGACGGCGTAGGGCTCGTGGGCGAGGACGGTCACCCGGTGGCCCCGGCGGTCCCAGTCCTCACCCGTATGGAGCAGCAGGGAGCGGGCGGACTGCCAGCGGCCCTGGGCCAACGCGGCACGGGCGGAAATGAGTTCGACGTCGTCGAGGGCGTCGTCGGGACAGTGTTCGCACCCGGGGTGCGCTGCCGCGCGGGGACCTTCGGCGACGGCCCGGCCTGGGCCTAAGAGGGGCGGGGTTGGGGGCACCGCGGAACTTCCTGGTTGTCGGGCTGCCATCGGCCGATCACGCACAGCAAACCCCCAGCCAAGACTTTGCGTCAAGCTGAACAGAGACGGTACTCCGTTCAACTACCGTGAGTGGTGCGGAACTTGACGCGCGCCGGAGTCCGTTTGGCGTACCGTGGCCGTGGGGCCCGGGGTTCCGGCTGTGGCGTACGCCATGGCGCGGGCCGTCCCGGCGGCGGACCATGGCCGTAGGGGCTTCGCCGCCGCCCCGATCCACCGCCCGTGACCGATTCGGTCGGCGTGACCGAGTCGACTGCCCGGTTCCGGGCACTCCCGGAGCAATCCCGACCCGGGACCGCTACAGTCGGCCACTACGCACCCCGTAGCCCGGCCGCATGATCGAGGTACGCAGCGTGTCCGTACTGGTTCTGATTCTCGCCGTGAGCGCCGCCTGTTGCCTGGGCTTCGGGTTCGTGCTCCAGCAGAACGTCGCCCAGAAGGCTCCGCTCAGCGACTTCCTCTCGCCCCGGCTGCTGCTCGACCTGATGCGGGTACCGCGCTGGCTGGGCGGTATCGGCCTGATGGTGGCCGGCATGATCCTCGGCGCGGTCGCCCTCGGCAAGGGCGAGATCTCCCTCGTCGAACCGCTGCTCGCGACGAACCTCCTGTTCGCCCTCGCCCTCTCCCGGCACCAGACCAAGCACCCTCTCAGCCACCAGGGCTGGGCGGGCCTCATCCTGCTGGCGGGCGGCGTCACCACGTTCATCGTGGCGGGCGAGCCGCGCGGCGGGAACGCCGTCGCCAATCCGCTGCGCCACTGGCTGATCATCGGCGTGATGGTCGGCATAGCCCTGGTGCTCACCACCTACGCCAAACGCTCCCGGCTCAGCGCGGGACCGACCCTGCTCGCCCTGGCCGCCGGTCTCCTCTACGGCGTCCAGGACGCGCTGACCCGGGTCACCGGCACAAACTTCTCCGACGGCGGCATCATGGAGGTGCTGACCAGCTGGCAGCCGTACGGCGTGCTGGTACTGGGCGTCACGGGCCTGCTCCTGGTCCAGAGCGCGTTCGAGACCGCCGAGCTCCGCATGTCGCTGCCCGCCCTCACCGCCGCCCAGCCGCTCGCCGGGATCCTGTGCGGCGTCGGCTTCCTCGGCGACCGGCTGCGCACCGACACCGGGGCGCTGGCCTGGGAGGCGGCGGGCCTCGCGGCGATCGTGGCGGGCATCGTGCTGCTGGGCCTGCACCCGGCGATGCCCCGCGGATCGGCACCCCGCGAACCCGCCCTGGACCTCCAGCCGCGCTGACCCCCGCGCCCCGTCGGCCTGCTTGGATGACGGTATGAGCGCTGCTGACGAAATCCTCGACATCGTCGACGAGCACGACCAGGTCATCGGGCAGTCCCCGCGCGGCGAGGCGTACGCCCGCGGTCTGCGCCACCGCTGCGTCTTCATCCAGGCCCGCGACCCCGCCGGCCGCCTCTTCGTCCACCGCCGCACCGCCACCAAGCTGGTCTTCCCCTCCCTGTACGACATGTTCGTCGGCGGCGTGGTGGGCGCCGGCGAGTCCTACGACACCGCCGCCCTGCGCGAGGCCGAGGAAGAACTCGGCGTGACCGGCCTCCCCCAGCCGACCTTCCTCTTCAAGTTCCTCTACCACAACGGCACCGGCCAGAGCTGGTGGTGCGCGGTGTACGAGGCCCTCTGCGACCTTCCCGTCCAACCGCAGGTGGAAGAGGTGGCCTGGCACACCTTCCTGACCGACGAGGAGCTGACCGCCCGCCTCGGGGACTGGGAGTGGGTACCGGACGGCCTCGCGGCCTGGGAGAAACTTCAGCTGAAGCGCCCCGAAAGGGGCGCGGGGCGGTATTGATATGCG
Source organism: Streptomyces sp. NPDC048288 (assembly GCF_043201555.1). Lineage (NCBI taxonomy): Bacteria > Bacillati > Actinomycetota > Actinomycetes > Kitasatosporales > Streptomycetaceae > Streptomyces > Streptomyces sp. NPDC048288. The sequence continues at coordinate 117,795 of NZ_JBICZD010000008.1, read as the reverse complement.
GCTCCGCCGCGTGGGCGCGACCAGCCCCCACCGGCCCGCGGACGACCCACCGTCCTCCCCCCGGTAGTCTCCTTCCACGTGATCGAATTCGCGCGGAACGTCCGTTTGTGGTTCGCCCCCGAAGAGGTACGCCAGGAGGGCACGACCCCCGACTACCGCTTCTCCCTCGCCAACGAGCGGACCTTCCTCGCCTGGCTGCGCACCGCCCTCGCCCTCATCGGCGGCGGCTTCGCCGTGGACCAGTTCCTGCCCGACCTCAGCCGGGCCTGGCGCGTCGGCCTCGCGCTCGCGCTGCTCGCCGCCGGTGTCCTGTGTTCGCTCCGCGCGGTGAACCACTGGATGCGCTGCGAGCGCGCGATGCGGCGCGGTGAGGACCTGCCGGTGTCCCGCTTTCCGGCCCTGCTGAGCGTCGTCGTCGCCGTGGTGGCCGTCGCGATGGTCGTCGTCGTGCTCGTCGGGTGGGAGGGATGACGGAGCCGGTCCGCGACCCGGGGCTGCAGCCGGAGCGGACCCGGCTGGCCTGGCGTCGTACGACGCTGTCGGCGACCGTGGCCGGCGTCCTCGCGGCGAAGACCGCCGTGCACGACGGCGCCTCGGCCGACGGAGTGGTCATAGGTGCCGTGTGCTGCGCCCTGTGGCTCGGCTTCCTCCTGATCGCCCACCACCGGATCCGCGCCCTCGCGGCCACCGACCGCCCCCCGGCGCTGGCCCCGCGCCGGGCGACCGCCGCGGTGCTGTGCACGGTCGCCATCGCGGTCTGCGCCGCCGCACTGGTCGTATGAGAAGCGGGCCGAGGAGTCACTCCTCCTCGGCCCGGTCCACGGTCACCACCAGCTTGCCCCTGGTGTGCCCCTCCTCGCTGCGCCGGTGTGCGTCGGCCGTCCGTTTCAGCGGGAACGTCTCGGCGACATGGACGGTCACCGCGCCCTGCTCGGCGAGCGCGGTGAGCCGTGCCAGGTCGTCGGCGTCGGGCCGTACGAAGCAGTAGCGGCCGCCGAAGTCGACGATGTCCGGGTCGGCGATCGAGGCCATCCGGCCCTCGGGGGCGAGCAGGTTCGCGGAGACGGTCAGGGCCTCGCCGCCGACGGTGTCGAAGACCGCGGCCACGCCCTCCGGGGCCAGTCCGCGGACGCGTTCCGCCAGTCCCCGGCCGTAGGCCACCGGCTCGCCGCCCAGCCCCCGTACGAAGTCGTGGTGGGGTTCGCTCGCCGTGCCGATGACCCGGGCGCCGAGGTGGGCCGCGATCTGCACGGCGAGCGAGCCGACCCCGCCGGCGGCGGCGTGCACGAGGACGGTCTCGCCGCGCTTGACCTCCAGGACGTGGACCAGCACCTGGTAGGCGGTGAGTCCGGCCAGCGGCAGCCCGGCGGCCTCCTCGAAGGAGAGGTTGCGCGGTTTGCGGGCGAGGGTGCGCACCGGGGCGGCGACGTACTCGGCGAAGGTGCCCCGGGAGAGGAAGTCCTCGCGGACGTAGCCGATCACCTCGTCGCCGGCCGCGAACTCGGTGACCGCCGCCCCCGGTCTTGCGACGACTCCGGAGACGTCCCAGCCGGGGATCACCGGGAAGACGGCGTCCAGGACACCGTCCAGACGGCCTTCACGGCACTTCCAGTCGACCGGGTTGACGGCCGCCGCCCGGACCTTCACCAGCACCGAGTCGGGGCCGACCTTCGGGTCCTCGACCTCGCCGTACTCCAGTGTCCCGGGTCCGCCGTACCGGCTGTAGCTGATCCCCTTCATGCAAACGACCCTCCGGGGTACTCGGACGCCACGCAACCGGGATGCCCGCATATGCACGGTTCGCGTGGCAGCCTGTCCGTCGGCATCACGCCACTCTCCTGAACCCCGCACTCCCGAAGGTGAGCACCATGACCATCCTTCATCAGGAACACACCGCGCACGGCCACACCCATGGACCGGACTGCGGGCACGACCGGGTGCCGCACGGCGACCACGTCGACTACGCGCACAACGGGCATCTGCACCGCGAGCACGGCGGCCACTGGGACGAGTGCGAGCCCGACGGGCACGTGACCCACGCGGACCACGACCACCGGCACGGCGACGGCTGCGGGCACACCGGTGTCCTGCACGGCGACCACATCGACTACCTGCACGACGGACACCGGCACGCCGAGCACAACGGCCACTGGGACGACCACTGAACCGGCCCGGTCCGGAATCGGTGGCTCCCCGTTCTGCGCGCACGGGGAGCCGCCGTCTCCCGGCCGGGCCTTAGGGTGGTCCCGGTCACTTTCGGCTCACCGGCTGGACGACATACCGACTGGTCGGCATCATGAGTCGGGTCCTGTTCATTCGTTCGTAGGAGCGATGCATGAGCCCCGACCACCCGCCCGGACTCGATCTCGACCGGCTGCGCGGACTGCTCGATCGCGAGCGCCCCGGCCTGGTGACCGGTCCGCTGACCGGAAGGCTGATCGAGGGCGGACGGTCGAACCTCACCTACGCGATCTCCGACTCCACCGCGAAGTGGGTCGTACGACGGCCCCCGCTCGGCCATGTCCTGGCCACCGCGCACGACATGAGGCGCGAGCACCGCGTGATCAGCGCGCTGCACCCGACCGAGGTGCCGGTGCCGGCCCCGGTGCTGCTGTGCGAGGACGAGGAGGTGCTGGGCGCGCCGTTCTATGTGATGGAGTTCGTCGAGGGCACCCCCTACCGCACCGCCGAGCAGCTCGCCCCGCTCGGCGCGGAGCGCACCCGCGACGCGGTGCTGTCGCTCGTCGACACGCTGGTCGAGCTGCACTCCGTGGATCCCGGGCAGGTCGGCCTCGCCGACTTCGGGCGCCCGGAGGGGTTCCTGGACCGGCAGCTGCGCCGCTGGGGCAAGCAGCTGGACGCCTCCCGCAACCGTGACCTGGCCGGCATCGACGAGCTGCACGCGACCCTGGGCCGCCGGCTGCCCGACTCCCCCGCGGCCACCGTCATCCACGGCGACTACCGCCTCGACAACGTCCTGATCGGCGACGACGACCGGATCAGGGCGATCCTCGACTGGGAGATGTCCACGCTCGGCGACCCGCTCACCGACCTGGGCCTGCTGGTGATGTACAGCCAGCCGCTGGGCGCGCCCGACTCGCCGGTGTCGACCACCGCCGAGGCACCCGGCCACCCGGCCCCGCGGGAACTGGTCGAGCGCTACGCGGCCCGCTCCGGCCGGGACGTCTCGCACATCTCCTGGTACACGGCGTTCGCCTGGTTCAAGCTCGCCGTGATCCTGGAGGGCATCCACTACCGGTACACGCTGGGCCAGACCCTGGGGCAGGGCTTCGACCGCATCGGCGAACTCGTCCCCGTCTTCATCGAGCACGGACTGACCACTCTTCAGGAAGGCTGACCGGCCATGGACTTCGCGTTCGACGCGCGCACCGAGGAACTGCGCGCCAAGCTGCTCGCCTTCATGGACGAGTACGTCTACCCGGCCGAGCCGGTCGCCGAGGAGCAGCGCGCGGCGCTGGCCTCGCCGTGGGACACGCCGGCCGTGGTCGAGGAGCTGAAGGCCGAGGCCCGCAGGCAGGGCCTGTGGAACCTCTTCCTGCCCGACGCCGAGTACGGCGCCGGCCTCACCAACCTCCAGTACGCGCCCCTCGCCGAGATCACCGGCCGCTCCCCGCACCTGGCGCCCACCGCGCTGAACTGCGCGGCCCCGGACACCGGCAACATGGAGGTGCTCACCCAGTTCGCCGACGAGGCGCAGAAGAAGCAGTGGCTGGAGCCGCTGCTCGCCGGTGAGATCCGCTCCGCGTTCGCCATGACCGAGCCGGAGGTGGCCTCCTCGGACGCCACCAACATCACCACGTACATCGAACGCGACGGCGACGACTACGTCATCACCGGCCGCAAGTGGTACATCTCCGGGGCGATGAACCCGGACTGCAAGATCTTCATCGTGATGGGCAAGACCGACCCGGAGGGCGCCGACATCCGGCGCCAGCAGTCCATGGTCCTGGTCCCGCGCGACACCCCCGGCGTCACGGTCAAGCGCGCGATGCAGGTCTTCGGCTACTCGGACCACTCGCACGGCGGCCACGCCGAGGTGATCTTCGACCACGCGCGCGTGCCGGTCGCGAACCTGGTCGGCGAGGAGGGCGGCGGCTTCGCCATCGCCCAGGCCCGGCTCGGGCCGGGCCGGATCCACCACTGCATGCGGCTGATCGGCATGGCCGAGCGGGCGATCGAGCTGATGTGCCGCAGGGCCGTCTCCCGCCAGGCCTTCGGCAAGGCGCTGGCCCAGCAGGGCGTGGTGCACAACTGGATCGCCGACGCGCGGGTGACCGTCGAGCAGCTGCGGCTGCTGGTCCTGAAGACCGCCTGGCTGATGGACACCGTCGGCAACCGGGGCGCCCACACCGAGATCCAGGCCATCAAGATCGCCACCCCGCGCGCGGTCGTCGACATCATCGACCGGGCGATCCAGCTGCACGGCGCGGGCGGTGTCAGCCAGGACTTCCCGCTGGCCGAGCTCTACGCCTCGGCCCGGACCCTGATGATCGCCGACGGCCCCGACGAGGTGCACCAGCGGTCGCTGGCCCGCCGGGAGCTGAAGAAGTACCTGTAGACAGGGAACAGACCGGCGGCCCCGGCCATGAGGTCGGGGCCGCCGGTCTGTTCGCGGCTCAGGGCCGCAGCGCCCGCAGCAGCAGGTCGGCCAGGTGGTCGGCGACCTCCTGCGGAGCCATGGGTCCGTCCGGCCGGTACCAGGTCGACAGGTGGTGTACCGAGCCGAAGTGGTAGTCGACGACGAGATCCGCCGGGGTCGCGGTCGAGAAGACGCCCTCGCGCTGGCCCTCCTCGATGAGCGCGCGGAAGCGTTCGTGGTAGCGCCGGCGCTCGGCGCGCACCTGCTTGTTCTTCTCCGGGCTCAGATGGTGCATGGACCGGAAGAAGATCGACGCGTCGTCGAGGTTCTCGATCGTCGTCACGACGACGTCGGCCGCCGCGCCCCGCAGCCGCTTCTCGATCGGCTCGTCCGCGTTCGCGAAGGCGTCGAGCCGTTCCTGCTGCACGCGCAGCACGCGCGCGTACACCTCGTGCAGGAGGTCGTCCTTGGAGCCGAAGTAGTGGTACAGCGCCCCCTTGGTGACGCCGGCCGCCTCCACGATCTCCTGCACGGAGGTGCGGTCGTAGCCCTGCTCCGCGAAGAGCCGGGTGGCGGCGGCGAGGAGCCGCTGCGGAACGGGAGCCCCGTCCCCGTCCGTCGTCCTGGGCACTGCCGCCACCTGCCTTCCTCGTCGTCTCTGCTAACCCTGTTGCGGTCGGGAACGCAGTTCCCGTCGGAGGATCTTCCCACTTGCCGTCTTCGGCAGGTCGGTCAGGATCTCCACCTGGCGCGGGTATTTGTAGGCCGCCAGTCTCTCCTTGCAATAGAGGGCGAGATCGTCCGGGTCGGTTGCAGTTCCCGGGCGAAGACTGATGTAGGCCTTGACGGTCTCCCCGCGGTACCCGTCGGGCACGCCGACGACGGCCGCCTCGCGCACCGCCGGATGGGTGTACAGCACGTCCTCGACCTCGCGCGGCCAGACCTTGAAGCCGGACGCGTTGATCATGTCCTTCTTGCGGTCGACGACGTACAGCCAGCCCTGCGGGTCCATGAACCCGATGTCACCGGTGCGCAGCTCGCCGTCCGGGAAGGTCTCCGCGGTGGCCTCGGGCCGCCGCCAGTACCCGGGCACGACCTGCGGCCCGCGCACCGCGATCTCGCCCTGCTCGCCGAAGGGCACCTCGCGGCCCGCGTCGTCGATGATCCGGACGACCGTGTCGGGACCGGACACGCCGACCGCGAGCGTCCCGGAGACCGGGTCCACCGGCGCCTCCAGGCCGGGCGGCACGGAGGCGCACGGCGCGGTGCACTCGGTCAGCCCGTAGCCGTTGCGGATGTACGGCCCGTACCCCGCGCGGAACTTCTCCACCAGCGCCGGCGGCAGCGGCGCGCCGCCCGAGGAGATGTTCACGAAGGAGGCGAAGTGCTCCGGGGTGACGTCCGGGTGGGCGGCGAGTGCCATGAAGGCCGTGGACGGGCCGACCGTGTACTGCGGGCGGTGCTCGGCGAACGCCTCCAGGACCAGGCCCGGCTCGAAGCGGTACGTCAGCACCAGGGTGCCCGCGCTGGTCAGGCAGGCGCCGAGCTGGCAGACCATGCCGGTGATGTGGAACAGGGGCGCGAGGGCGTAGTAGACCGGCGCGTCGGGCAGCGCGAGCCCGGTCCGCTGCCGCTCGGCGTTGTACATGATGTTGCCGTGCAGGTTGGTGGCGCCCTTGGGGGCGCCGCTGGTCCCCGAGGTGTAGCTGATCAGCGCGATGTCGGAGGGCGCCGGATCCCGTCCCTCGGGCGCCTTGCCGCCGCGCCGCGCGACCTCGACCAGGTCCTCGGCGTCGGCGGCCTGCGGCAGCCGCTCGAAGCCCAGCACGCGCGCGTCGTCCCGGGTCTGGAAGTCCAGCTCGCTCGCGGTGAGCACGATCCTGACCGGCGAGTCGGCGGCCGTGTCGCGCAGGTACGACTCCCAGGCCCGCTGCGAGCAGACCAGCGCGGCGACCTCGCCGTCCCGCAGGACGTGGGAGACCTCCCCCGACTTGTACATCGGGTTGACCGGCACCACGGTGGCGCCCGCCTTCCAGGCGCCGAGCAGCGCGAGCACGAAGTGCGGCGAGTTCTGCAGGACGACGGCGACCCGGTCGCCGCGCTCCAGGCCGCGCTCGGCGAGGTGGGCGGCGACGGAGTCGCTCAGCTCGTCGGCCTCGCGGAAGCTGAGCCGGGCGTCGAAGTAGGCGAGGAAGGGGCGGTCGGGTGCCTCGGCGACGGCCGCGCGCAGGGCGTGCACCAGCGAGTCGGGGGGATCGACCGGCCCGCGCTGGGCCTCGTTGAGCAGCGCCACCCAGGGCCGGGCGGCGTAGATGGACTCGGTCTCCGCCTGGCTCACCGGACGGCCTCCCACTTCTGCTGGATGTGGTTCATGTTCGTCAGCCAGCGGTCCGGGTCGGCGGCCCGTGCCTGGTAGAAGTCGGCGACCTCGGGATGCGGCAGGATCAGGAACCGGTCCTCCGCCATCCCCTTGAACAGCGCGTCCGCGACGGCGTCCGGCTCGATGGCGGTCGGCTGGAGCACGATATCGCCCGCGCTGCCGGTGGCGGCGAGCATGTCGGTGCGGACGCCCTGCGGGCAGATGGCGTGCACCTTCAGGCCGCGGTGCCGGTAGGTCAGTGACAGCCACTCGGCGAAGGCGTACGCGGCGTGCTTGGTGACGCTGTACGGGGCGGCCCCGATCATGGTGAGCAGCCCGGCGGCGGACACGGTGGACACGAACCGCCCGCTCCCCCGCTCCAGCCACTCCGGCACCAGCTCCTGCGCGGCCCGCACATGCGCCATGACGTTGACGTCCCAGGCGGAGGCCCACACGGCCTCGTCGGCCGCCTCGGACCCGCCCGAGCCGAGCCCGGCGTTGGCGCAGTAGACGTCGACACTCCCGCCGAGCGCGTCCCGCGCGGCCCCGACGACGGCCGACGCGTCACCCGGAACGGCCATCCCGCCGATCTCCGCGGCGACGGCCGCCGCCTTCTCCCCGTCCAGGTCGTTCACCACGACCCGGGCCCCCTCGGCGGCGAACCGACGCGCCAGCGCAGCCCCGATGCCACCTCCCGCCCCGGTGACCACGACTCGGGCATCTCGCACGGCTCCCACCATCGGTCTCCTTCGACACGACGCGACCAGACTCGGCTCAGCACCGACACACTAACCGGTCGGTATGTTCTGGGAAAGGGTGACCGGATCGCGCCCCGTCAGGGGCGCGGGGAACTGCGCGACCAGCCACACACGACCTGCAGGCTGCAGACTTCGTGCGGGAGCAATCGACGAGGAGGTCACCTGCATGCACCTTTCCAGAAGAACCCTGCTCGCCGCGGCCACCGCCACCGCCTCGCCCGGAGCGACACCGGCCACCACGGCCGACCGCCTCCACACCGGCTTCGACAGACTCTCGGCCGACGGCTACGCCCTCCTCAGCGGCCAGCGCACCGGCATCGTCACCAACCCCACCGGCATCACCCCCGACGTCCGCCACATCGTCGACGTCATGCACGCCGACCCCGGGGTCAGGCTGACGGCGGTCTTCGGCCCCGAGCACGGCTTCCGGGGCACCGCCCAGGCCGGCGGCTCCGAGGGCCGCTACGACGACCCGGCCACCGGCCTCCCCGTGTACGACACGTACCTCAAGAGCGGCAAGCCCCTCGCCGACGTCTTCACCGCCTCCGGCGTGGACACCGTCGTCTTCGACATCCAGGACGTCGGCGCCCGTTTCTACACGTACATCTGGACCCTGTACGACTGCATGGAGGCGGCCCGACTGGCCGGGAAGCGGTTCGTCGTCCTGGACCGCCCGAACCCGGTGACCGGCCGGACGGCCGAGGGCCCGGTCCTGCACAGGGAGTTCGCCAGTTTCGTCGGCCGGCAGCCGATCGCGCAGGCGCACGGGATGACGGTCGCCGAGCTGGCCCGGCTGTTCAACGCGCGGTTCCTGGACACGCCGGTCGCCCTGGACGTCGTACCGATGACCGGCTGGCGGCGGTCCCGCTTCTACGACGCGTACGGCCTGCCCTGGGTGCCGCCGAGCCCCAACATGCCCACCCCGGACACGGCCCTCGTCTACTCGGGCACCTGTCTCTTCGAGGGCACGAACCTGTCCGAGGGGCGCGGCACCACCCGGCCCTTCGAACTCCTCGGCGCGGAGGGCATCGACGCGCGCTGGGCGGCGGCCGTCGACGAACTCGCGCTGCCGGGCGTGCGGTTCCGGGAGGCGTACTTCGCGCCGACCTTCTCCAAGTTCCAGGGCAAGACGGTCGGCGGGGTGCAGATCCATGTGCACGACCGGGCCGCCTACGACCCCGTCCGCACCGGAATCGCCCTGCTGGTCACCGCGAAGAAGGTGTGGGACGGCTTCGCCTGGCGGTCGGACGACTGGATCGACAGGCTCACCGGATCCACGAGCGTGCGCACGATGGTCGACGCGGGCGCGGGCACCGACGAGGTCGTCGGCGCCTGGCAGGACGAGCTGGCCGCGTTCCGCCGGGTTCGAAAGGAATTTCTCCTCTACAGGTGAGGCGCGTTGTATGGCCAACCTTGCCCGTCGGCGGGACGATGCGCGCACATCGCACCGGTTCGGGGGACGAGGAGCCTGGTATGGCGGATCCTGGGATGAGTGTGACTCCCTACTGGGAGCTGACCTTCGACGCCGACGGGGATCCGGACGGCGCCGAACGCGACCGGCTGCTGGGCGAGGTCACCGGTCACGGGGTCCGTGACCTGATCGTCTTCGCGCACGGCTGGAACAACGACCGCTCGGGCGCGACCGCCCTGTACCGGCAGTTCTTCGCGCCGATCCCGAAGCTCGCGCCGAAGGCACGGATCGGGTACGTCGGGGTGATCTGGCCGTCGATGCGGTTCTGCGACGAGCCGATCCCCGACTTCCCGAGGTCGGCGGTGGCCGCGGAGGCGGTCGAGAGCCCGGCCGCCGCCCTCGACAAGGACACCCGGCGCGCCCTCCTGGAGGCCTTTCCCGGACGGGCCACCGTGGTCGAGCAGCTCGCGGGGCTGCTGGAGCGGCGTCCGGCGGACGGGCTGGAGCAGTTCGGGCAGTTGGTGCGGGTGCTCGTCGACGTGCGGCCCGGGGGGCCGCAGCCGCTCCTCGCGGCGGACACGCTGACGGACGGCGCGTCCGGGGGCGAGTCGGTGCTGTTCTCCGGGGACACGGCGGATCTGTGCGGGGAGTTCGCGCAGGCGCTGGCGTCCCTCCAGGAGGGCGGGCCGGCCGCCGGGTTCGCGCTGCCGAACCCGTGGGACGGCGCGAAGGAGCTGCTGCGGCAGGCGACGTACTACGCGATGAAGCGGCGCGGCGGGATCGTCGGGGAGCGCGGGCTCGGGCCCTTGCTGGGGCGGCTGGCCGCGGCGGCGCCGGAGGTGCGGGTACATCTGGTCGGGCACAGCTTCGGCGGCCGGCTGGTGTCGTTCGCGTTGCTCGGGCTGCCGGACGGGGTGCGCACGGTGAAGTCCGTGACGCTGCTGCAAGGGGCCTTCTCGCACTACGCGTTCGCCGACCGGCTGCCCCACGACCCGGGCGCGGCCGGGGCGCTGCGGGGGCGGCAGAGCCGGATCGACGGTCCGCTGGTGTGCTGCTACTCCCACTTCGACCAGGCGCTCGGCACGCTGTATCCGCTGGCCTCGCGGATGGCGGACGACAACCGGACGATCGCGCTGCCGGAGCCGCCGGTCGAGGAGTTCGGGCTCCCGGGGCTGGGGCAGGTGCTGGGGGCCGAGTGGGGCGCGATGGGCCATGACGGCGTCCAGGCGGTGCCGGGCACGCGGTCGCTGGATCTGGCGGCGGCCCTGAGCGGCCCGCTCGCCGCGTCGGGCTGTGTGAACGTCGACGCGGCGGCGGTCGTGAACAAGGGCGGCCCGCCGGCCGGGGCGCACAGCGACATCGTGCACCCCGAGCTGGCGCGGGTGGTGCTGGCGGCGGGGCGCATCGGGTGACCCCGCCGCCGTGAGCGCGTCACCGGTGTGACGTGAACTCCACCACCTGCTGGAAGGTCGGCCGGTTCTGCCAGCTGATGTTGTAGTGCTTGATGCCGCCCAGGGTGCGCTGGACGATCGAGTCGGCGCACCACTGGTCGCCCGCCGAGCACAGGGTGTCACCGGGGTAGACCGTGGACGCGCTGGTGCCGGCCGCCGTCTTCAGCGTGCTGATCAGGATGTCCCGGCAGGCGCTGAGGCTGCCGCTGCCGCAGTACTGCGCGGCCAGCGGTCCGGACACGGTCTGCCCGAGCACCGAGCGGATGTCCTTGTCGACATAGCTCCACCAGCCGTACTGGAAGGAGCTGCCCGCGTGCGAGCCGGTGGGCCCGTGCGCGGCCGACGGTGACTCGTCGATCGGCAGGTTGGCGGTGATCGCGGTGTACAGGTCGGAGCCGAGGCCGGGCTGGAACTCGGCCTTCACCAGCAGCGGCCACCAGGCGTCGAAGATCCGGATGGCGTCGGCGTTGGCGTACGTCTTCGAACCCGCCGAGGTCTCCGTGCGCTTGGCGCCCGCGGTCAGCCAGGTCTGGAGCTTGGTGACGGCCGCGGCGGCCGTGGAGTCGGTGACCGTACTGCTGTTGATCACCTTCAGCAGGTTCGGCAGGACGTCCTCGCCCCGCAGGTCCTCCAGCGATGCGTCTGCCATGGCCTTGACAAGCGAGGAGCGGGTGACGCCCCCGGCGGCGACGAGTTTCTTCACCCGGTCGTTGAGGAGGTTGCCCCGGTGGACCGAGCCGTCGCCCCAGCTCGCGGTCGTGTAGTCGAGCGCCTGTTTGTTGTTCCAGGAGACGTAGTAGTCCTGGTCGATGGAGTTGGGGTGCTGGGAGGCCGGGGTGTAGTCGGAGGTGTTGGTGGTCGGGTCCCAGTTCTGCCACTCGTAGGCGGCCTGGCCCCAGACCGGGAACTCGGGGTCGACACCGCTCGGGCGCACCGGGTTGTCACCGCTGTTGTAGTACGCGGTGTGCGAGGAGTCGGCGTAGAACCAGTTGAAGGTGTAGTTGATGTGCTGCACCGCGCTCTGGAAGGTCTGCGGGCTCTTCACATAGTCGGGATCGTTGAGCATCTGGAAGCCGATGATCGAGTCGGCCTCGTGCATGTAGGAGGAGCGCAGGGTGGTGTAGGCGACCTTCTTCCCGCCGACCGTCGCCCGGTATTGGACGGGTCCGTACTTGGTCTTCCACACTCTCATCGTGTACGAGCCGGCGGCGGTGGAGTCGGCCGTGGTGGGCGTCCAGGAGTTCTTCTGCTCCACCTCGTCCATGGCCGTGCAGGTGCCGTGGTACAGGTAGTGGTAGTCGTCCTGGCAGAGTTCGACCGCGTAGGAGTCGATGATGTCCTGGCCGGAGGTCGTGGCGGACCACGCGTAGTCCTGGCCGCGGCCGAGTTCGACGTACATGCTCAGGCCCGCGAAGGAGGCACCGCGGGCGCTGATGCCCGGGCCCTGGATCTCCTGGAGCATGAGCAGCTGCGGGGCGAAGTAGCCGGTCTGCGGTCCGAAGACGGCGATGGGGTGACCGCTCGCGGTGTACTTGCCGCTGACCACGAGGGCGTTGGACATCCCGCGTTTCGCCGAGCTGAGGGCGGCCGCGGTCGCCGTGGCGGAGGCCGCGTCGGCGCTCTGGTCGGCGCCGGTGCCGGTGGCGTCGTAGACCAGCGGCTCGGTGGTCACCGTTCCGGAGTCCGGCAGCGCCTCGCCCTGCGGGTCGGAGGGCTTGGTGCCGTACGGGAAGCTCTCGCCGTTGTGGACGGTGAGCACGGCCTCGGGGTCGTTGCGCTCGCGGAACGACTCCCAGACCTTGGTGCCCTGTGTCACGCCGTACTGCTCCTGGGCGGCGAGCAGCGAGATGGCGTTGTTGACCTCGCCACCGCCGCCGGAGCCGAACAGCGCGCCGATCACGGAGGCCAGCGCCACCAGGTCGGTGATCTTGAAGTGGTCGATCGTGCCGGCGTTGGTGATCGAGTCCTTGTGCCCGGTCAGGACGTACTCACCGGGGAAGTAGCGCCCGCTGTCGGAGGCGTCGATATAGGCGTTGATGCCGGCGAGGTAGGCGTTGGCGTCGTCGAGCGCCTGCTGGCCGCGGGTGCCGTTGTTGGCGACGGCGTTGTCGATCTGCGCCTGGAGGTCGGCCTCGGTGTAGGGGGCGTTTCGGTAGAACTGCTGTTCAAGGCCCTGGTTGGAGGCGGCACCGCCGGCGAAGGTGGTGAGCTGGCCGCGCCCGACGTGCCGGAACACGTCCATGAGCCACAGCCGGTCCTCAGCTGCCGCATAACCGGCCCCGAACTCGGTGCCGTATCTGGTGGTACCAGTGATGTGCGGCACACCGGTCGCCTTGTCGCGGACGATGGTGACGTCGCTGCGTCCGGCCGGACTCTCCGTGGAGGCGACTTGACTCGATGCGACCCCGAACGACGAGTCGTTGAAGAACGTGTTGATCTTCGCGTCGGTGAGGGTGGAGTAGCCGGTGGCCAGGTTGGCATAGGGGCCGAGCTGGTCCTCGGCGTGGCTGGGCTGGGTGCCGAAGGCCTGGTTGAGCAGGATCTGGGCGAGAGTGGCGTTGCCGTTCTCGCCGGGCGGAAGGATGTCCGAACACTGCCCGCCGCAGTAGTCGTTGGACGCGGCCGCGGCGGCCGGGGTCGCCTGGGCCAGCGGGGAGAGCAGGCCGACCACGAGAACGCAGACGGACGCGACTTTCAGGAACCCGGGGAACTTGCGGGGAGTTCTCACTCTGTCGAACAACGCGTGATGTCTGGAGCGTCGTTGCATGACATCTCCTCTGGACGAGGGGTGGTGCCGGACGTTACCGCCGGTATCCCCGGGATTGAAGATGAACATGCGTCAAGTTTTGGAGTGGTCGTCGGCCCGGCCGGCGCCACCGGCCGTCGGTCAAGGCGGGCGGCCTTATGGACGGCATCGGAAATCGGATGGAGCCGATTCGCGTGTCGATACGTCTATACGGCAACGCCGCGCGAAGTCCGTGCGGCGACGCCGAAGTGACCGAAGTACAGGTGCAGGTGTGACGGAGGTGCAGGGCGATGGCCGGTTTCCGGAGTCTGGCGAGACAGGTGCGAGACCCGCGGTGCGATCTGGCGCTGCGGCGTTACTCACTGCGCAAGTGCCTGGAGCGGTTCGCTCCTTACGGGCACCGCGCGACCTGGGACCATCTGTGTGCGCGGGCCGGGTTCGGCCCCGAGGACAGGTCCCCCGATCCGGCGCGTCTCGTGGGCGCACTGGAGGAGCTGGAAGAGGCGCGGGCGGTCTGGCTGGCCTATGAGGTCGAGTTCGCCGAGCGCCGCAAGAAGGAGAAGCACGACGGGCTGCGCCGCCCGGGCAGCGTGGACGACTGGCACCGGCTGACCTGGGGCGGATTCGGAGTGGCCTGGTGCGACGACCCACGGGTCCATCCCGACGAACCACTCGCCGAGGTGCTGCGACGGCTGATCGCCGCCCTGGAGCGCGAGCCGGGCACGGTCTGCCCGGTGTGCGCCGGGGAGCGCCTCATCTGGAAGTACGACCTGGACCACGAGCCCTCCGCCGGTCCGGTCTGCGCGGACTGCGGGATCCTGGTGCCGCGTCCGGTACTCACCCCCGAGGCCCTGGCCTACGCCAGGCGCGGGCGGCTGCTCATGTCGGCCTGACCACGTGGGGGTGCGCCGGGGATGCCGCACCCCCCAACTGCCGGGAGAACCGGCCCTTGTCAGTGGCGGCCCGCACCATCGGGGTATGGAGCGACTGCTGCAGGTGTGTCTCAACGGACGCCGTACGGGCGCCGACGGCGCGGGGGTGCCGTTGTCACCGGCGGCACTGGCCCGGTCCGCGGCCGAGGCGGTGGCGGCGGGGGCCGCGGAGATCCATGTCCACCCGAGGACGCCGTGCGGGCGCGAGAGTCTGTCCCCGCGCGCGGTCGGCCCGGCGTTGGAGGCGATACGGGCGCGGGTGCGGGTGCCGGTCGGCATGACCACGGGCGCCTGGGCCGAACCGGATCCGGCGGCCCGGCTGGAGCGCGTCCGGTCCTGGTCGGTACGGCCGGACTTCGCCTCGGTCAACTGGCACGAGCCCGGTGCCGGGGAACTGGCGGCGCAGCTGCTGGACCTGGACATCGGCGTGGAGGCGGGCATCTGGTCCGGCACGGACGGCGCGGCGCGGTTCGCGGCCTCGCCGCTGGGGCCGCGGGTGCTCCGGGTGCTGGCGGAGGTCACGGACCCCGACCCGGCCACCGCCGAGGACTCGGCGCGGAGCCTGCTCGCCGAGCTGGGCACGGCCCACGGCCGCCCGGTCCTGCTGCACGGCGAGGAGGGCGGCACCTGGCCGGTGCTGCGGCTGGCGGGCCGGCTGGGCCTCGCGACCCGGATCGGCCTGGAAGACACCCTGCTGCTCCCCGACGGCGAACGGGCGCTGTCCAACGCCGAGTTGGTGAGGGAGGCGCTGCTCCAGCGCGGCCGGTGACCGAACCCCCGCCCTACGGTCGGCGCTCGGTCCCCTCCGGCAGCAGCCTGGATCCCGCCCGCCGTTCGCCGAAGACGTCGTCCGGGTTGGACAGCACACAGGTGTCCAGCGACAGACAGCCGCAGCCGATGCAGTCGGTCAGGTGGTCGCGCAGGCGGTTGAGGTGCCGGATGCGCTGGTCCAGTTCCGCCCGCCACGCCTCCGAGAGGCGGGCCCAGTCCTCCCGGGTCGGGGTGCGCTCCTCGGGAAGTTCCGAGAGCGCCTCGCGGATCGTGGCCAGCGGGATGCCCACGCGCTGCGCCGCCCGGACGAAGGCCACCCGGCGCAGGGTGTCACGGGTGTAGCGACGCTGGTTGCCGGAGGTCCGCCGACTGCTGATGAGGCCCTTGGCCTCGTAGAAGTGCAGCGCGGAGACGGCGGCGCCGCTGCGCGCGGACAGCTGGCCGACGCTCAGCTCGTGGATCTTCTCGGGAATCTGCGGCACCCCGCAGAGATTACCCATCGGACGCGGACCGCAGTCCGTTGACAGCGGACCCGCACCCGACCATGCTAAGCAGTTGCTTAGACAATGTGCGTGCGAGTGCGAGAGGGCCGGCGACATGGCAGAACCGAGGATCTTCACCTCCCCCGACGAGCTGAAGGCGGCCGTGGGCGAGCAGCTGGGCCACACCGACTGGCTGGAGGTCGACCAGAAGCGGATCGACCTGTTCGCGGAGGCGACGGGCGACCACCAGTGGATCCACGTCGACCCGGAGAAGGCGGCCGCGGGCCCGTTCGGGACGACCATCGCGCACGGCTATCTGACCCTGTCGCTGCTCCCGCTCTTCGGCCCCCAGCTGATCAAGGTCGAGGGCGTGAAGATGGGCGTGAACTACGGCACCAACAAGGTCCGCTTCCCCGCCCCCGTCCCGGTCGGCTCCCGGCTGCGCGCCACCGCGACGATCACCGGCGTGGAGGACGTCACGGGCGGCGTCCAGGTGACGGTCGCCTTCAGCGTGGAGCGCGAGGGCGGCGACAAGCCGGTCTGCGTCGCGGAGTCGGTGGCCCGGTACTACCTCTGAGGACGGCGGGCGGCTACTTGGCCCCGACCATCCGCAGCACGAGGTCGGCGTAGAGCGCGCCGACCTCCTCGGGGGTCCGGGGGCCGTTCACGTTGAACCAGCGGGCGACGTCGATGGAGAGCGAGAGCACCGCGAGGGTGGTGCCGCGCACGTCGATGACGTCGAACTCGCCGGACTCGACCCCCTCCTGGATGATCCCGCGCACCTCGGCGTCGACCTGATGGCGCAGGTCGAGGATCTCGGCGCGGGCGTCGGGGCCGAGGGCGTCGATTTCGTACTGCACGACCCGGGCGGTGGTGCGCCGGCCGGCGTGCCAGCGGACGAAGGAGCTGACGGCGTCGGCCAGCCGCTCGGTCGGGGTGCCCTCGCGCCGGGCGGCCGTCTGGAGGATCTCCAGGGCCCGGTCGTGACCGATGCGGCTGATCCGGTGGAGCAGCTCTTCCTTGGTCTTGTAGTGGATGTAGAGCGCGGCGGGGCTCATGCCCGCGCGGCCCGCGATGTCGCGGGTGGTGGTGGCGTGGTAGCCGCGCTCGGCGAAGGCCTCCACGGCGGCGACCAGCAGTCGCCGGGCCGCGTCAGGGGTGACCTCTTCCCACGGCTCGATCTCGCCGCCGGTCGTCTCCTCCGCCGTACTCATCGCTCGCCTCGCCCCTCTCGATACCGGAGCTCCACCATACCGCCGAAGCTGAGCGAGCGCTTAGTGTGCCCGCTCAGAGCTTTTCGGAAGCCCCTCAGAGCTTCTCGAAGGGGTCGTGTTCGGCGAGCAGCTTCTCCAGCCGGGCCTGGTCGACGCGGCTGACGATCTGGCCGGCCTCCTGGCGGTCGCGGATGACCTTCGCGAGCGTGAAGGCGGAGGTGACGAGGTAGAGGACGGCGATGCCGAGGAAGCCGCGCACCCAGGCGTCGGCCTGCAGCCGGAAGATGCCGATGACGGTGGCCGCCATCGCGATGCCGAAGGAGGCGACGGCCTGGCCGTAGAAGGCGGCGGTGTTCTGCTGTCTGACGGGTGTCTCGCTCATGGGTCCAGCATCGGCGGACGTGGCCCGCGCCACATCCGCCGGGATACTCAGGGAGGTACTCAGAACGCCGAAACGCCGGTCAGCGCCCGCCCGATGAGCAGCTTCTGGATCTGGCTGGTGCCCTCGTAGAGGGTCATCACGCGGGCGTCGCGCAGGAGTTTGCCGACCGGGTACTCGTCGATGTAGCCGTAGCCGCCGAAGACCTGGAGGGCGTTGTTGGCGGCGCGCACGGCGGCCTCGGAGGCGAAGAGCTTGGCCTTGGAGGACTCGGTGGCGAACGGCAGGCCGCGGTCGACGAGATCGGCGACCCGCCAGGTCAGCAGCCGGGCCGCGTCCACGTCCACGGCGATGTCGCTGATCAGCTCCTGGACCAGCTGGTGCCCGGCGATCGGCGTGCCGAACTGCTCGCGCTCCCCGGCGTACTTCACGGCCGCGTCCAGTGCGGCCTGGGCTATGCCGACACAGCCGGCCGCCACCGACATCCGCCCCTTGGCCAGCGCCGACATGGCGACGGAGAAGCCCTTGCCCTCCGGTCCGAGCATCGCGGAGGCAGGGACCCGGACGTCCTCCAGCACGAGTTCGGCGGTGGCCTGGCCGCGCAGTCCGAGCTTGCCGTGCACGGGGCGGCGGGTGAGGCCGGGCGTGTCGGCCGGGACCAGGAAGGCGGAGACGCCCTTGTGCCCCGGCGCGTCGGTGGAGCGGGCGAAGAGGAGCACCACGTCGGCCCAGGTGCCGTTGGTGATGAACATCTTGGTGCCGTTGACGACGTACTCGTCGCCTTCGCGAACGGCGCGGGTGGTGAGGTTGCCCGCGTCGGAGCCGGTGCCGGGTTCGGTGAGGCCGAAGCAGCCGACGTACGCGCCGGAGGTCAGCCCCGGCAGCCAGCGCCGCTTCTGCTCCTCGGTCCCCCAGCCGGCGACGGTCTTCGCGACCAGCCCGAGGGACACCGACACGATCCCGCGCACGGAGGAGTCGCCGCGGCCCAGTTCCTCCGTGACCAGGCAGTACGACAGGTGGTCGCCGCCCGAGCCGCCGTACTCCTCGTCGACGGTCAGACCGAGGAAGCCGACCTCGCCGAGCTTCTTCACGATCCCCCGGTCGACCTCCTCCGCACGGTCCCAGGCGATCACGTGCGGGGCGATCTCGCGCTCCACGAAGTCCCGGGCGAGCTGCCGTACGGCGGTCTGCTCCTCGCCGAGTCCCAGGTTCACCATGCGACCACCTCTGTCGGATCCCGAAAGCCGTTCAAGGCCGTACATTTAAATTAGCACTGCTAGTTTATCGTTGCAGCCCTACTATGTGCGCCATGGCCCGACCGCGCAAGCCCCTCCTCAGCACCGACCGGATCGTCCTCGCGGCACGGGAACTCGTGGACGCGGAGGGGCTGGCGGCCGTCTCCACGCGGCGGCTCGCGGCCGTGCTGGGGGTGAGCGGGCCCTCGCTCTACAACCACTTCCGCACCAAGGACGAGATCCTGGAGGCGGTCGCGGACTCGGTGAGCGCGCAGGTCGACCTGTCGATGTTCGAAGGCCTCGGGCAGGACGCCGGGCGGGACTGGCGGACCGCGCTGCACGACTGGGCCGTGTCCTACCGCGCCGCGCTGCGCGACCACCCGAACATCGTCCCGGTCCTCGCCCGGGGCCCCGGCCGCCGCCCGGCCGGACTGCGGCTCGCCGACGCGGTCTACGGCGCCATGGTGGGCGCGGGGTGGCCGCCGGCCCAGGCGACCTCCATCGGGGCGCTGATGCGGTACTTCATCATGGGGTCGGCGCTGGGGTCGTTCGCCGGGGGGTTCGTGGACGACGCGAGCGCGTACGACCCGGCCGACTATCCGCATCTCGGGCAGGCGCATCTGCTGGCCGACCAGCAGGAGAAGATCGACGAGCGGGCCTTCGAGACGGGGCTGCGGGCGTTGCTGGACGGGTTGGGGGAGCAGTTCGCGGGGGTGCGGGAGGGGGCGTAGGGGGCGCCGCAGCCACCCGTCCGAAATCCGCCAGCCCCCGCCCTCCCCCACTCCCTACCCTCGGCCTCATGAAGAACCTCGCCGCTCGTGCTCCCCAGCACCTTCTCCCCGCCGCCGCTGCCGTCGTCACCGTCGTGCTCTGGGCGTCGGCGTTCGTGTCGATCCGTAGTGCGGGGGACTCCTACTCCCCCGGGGCGCTTGCGCTCGGGCGGCTGCTGTCCGGGTCCCTGGTGCTGGGCGTGTTGTGTGCGGTGCGGCGGGAGGGGCTGCCGGACAGGGCCGCGTGGCGCGGGATCGCGATATCGGGGGTGCTCTGGTTCGGTTTCTACAGCGTGGTGCTGAACTGGGGCGAGCAGCAGGTGGACGCGGGTACCGCCGCCCTGGTCGTGAACACCGGACCCATTCTGATCGCGCTGCTCGGGGCCCGGCTGCTCGGGGATCCGATGCCGCCGCGGCTGCTGGCGGGGATGGCGGTGTCGTTCGCGGGTGCGGTGACCGTCGGTCTTTCGATGTCGGGCGGGGGCGGCTCGTCGGTGCTGGGTGTGGTGCTGTGTCTGCTGGCCGCCGTCGCGTACGCGGGCGGCGTGGTCGCGCAGAAGCCCGCGCTGGGCCGGGCGAGCGCGCTCCAGGTGACGACGTTCGGGTGTCTGACCGGCACCGTCGCCTGTCTGCCGTTCTCCGGGCAGCTGGCCGGCGAGGCGGCCGGCGCTCCGCTCTCCGCGACCCTGAACATGCTGTACCTGGGCGTGTTCCCGCTGGCCCTGGCGTTCACGACATGGGCCTACGCGCTGGCGCGGACGACGGCCAGCAGGATGGGCGCGACGACGTACGCGGTGCCCGCGCTGGTCGTCCTGATGTCATGGCTGGCGCTCGGCGAGGTGCCCGGTGTGCTGACGCTCGCGGGCGGTGTGCTGTGCCTGGCCGGTGTGGCGGTGTCCCGGTCGCGGGCTCGCTCCCCCCGGGTCGTGGCCGCGCGGGAGACACGGCCCGAGGAGGCGCGGGAGTCTGCGTGAGGACGCCGCCCGCTCAGAACACCACCAGCGCCCGGCCGCCCTTGCCCGCCAGCATGTTCTCGAAGGCCGCCGGGATGCCGTCCAGGGCGATCCGCTCCGTCACCAGCGCGCCCAGGTCCAGGCGGCCCGCCCGGACGTGTTCGGCGAGCACCGGCAGGTCACGGGCCGGGTCGGAGTTGCCGTAGACGCAGCCGGAGAGGGTGCGGCCCCAGTGGAAGAGCTCCAGGGCGTTGAAGGTGACCAGTTCCGACTTGCCGCCGATGCCGACCACCGTCGTACGGCCGCCCCGGCGGGTGGACTCCCAGGCCGCGCGGATGCTGACCGCGCGGCCGACGCATTCGACGGAGACGTCCACGCCCTGTCTGCCGGTGAGGGCGCGGATCGCGCGGGGCGTGGTGTCGGAGGCGACGACGTAGTCGGTGGCGCCCGCCGCCCGCGCCAGCTCCTCCTTCTCCGGGGAGACGTCCACGGCGACGATCCGGGACGCGCCGGCGATCCGGGCCGCCTGGACGGTGGCCAGGCCCACCCCGCCGACGCCGAACACCGCGACCGTCTCGCCCTCGCGGACCCGCGCCGAGTGGTGGACCGCGCCGTAGCCGGTGAGCACCGCGCAGCCGAGCAGGGCCGCGTCGGTGAGCGGGATGCCGTCGGGGAGGGGCAGCACGCAGGACTCGGCGACCACCGTCTCCTCGGCGAAGGCCGCCACGTTCAGGCCGGGGTGGAGCTCGGTGCCGTCCGCCGTGCGGGCGTGGACGTTGGCGGCGCCGGCCAGCGCGTCGGCGCACAGCCAGACCTCTCCGAGCCCGCAGGCGTGGCAACGCCCGCAGGCGGGAGCCCAGTTGAGGACGACCGGGTCACCGGGCGAGAACCGGGTGACGCCCTCCCCCACCGCCACCACCGTGCCCGCGCCCTCATGGCCGAGGACCGCGGGGACCGGCACCCGCATGGTGCCGTCGGACAGCGAGAGGTCGGAGTGGCAGACACCGGCGGCGGCGAGGCGGACCCGGACCTGCCCGGGGCCGGGGTCCGGGAGTTCGATCCCGGTGACGGACAGCGGGGCACCCACGGCGGGCAGTACGGCGGCGCGGACCTGGAAAGCCATGCGGGCAACCTCCTCAGAACTGCAGGGACTTGGTCTGGAGGTACTCGGCGAGGCCGTGGGCGCCCAGCTCGCGGCCGACGCCCGACTGCTTGTAACCGCCGAACGGGGCGAGGGGGTTGAAGCGGCCCCCGTTGATGTCGACCTGCCCGGTGTCCAGGCGCCGGGCGAAGGCCACCGCCTCCGTCTCGTCCCCGGCCCAGACCGCGCCCGCGAGCCCGTAGACCGTGCCGTTGGCGATCCGGAGCGCGTCCTCCTCGTCCTCGTAGCGCAGGATGGAGAGCACCGGGCCGAAGATCTCCTCCTGGGCGATCGTCATCTCGGGGGTGACATCGGCGAAGACGGTCGGGCTGACGAAGTAGCCCTGTTCGCGCGGGGATTCGGGGCCGCCGGCGACCAGCCGGGCGCCCTCCGCGACGCCCTTCTCGATGTAACCCCGCACCCGTGCCTGCTGCTTGGCGCTGACGACCGGCCCGATCCGGTCCCCGTACTTGGCGGCCGCGGCCGCGGCCAGCTCCACCGCCTCCGCGTACCGGTCGGCGGGCACCAGCATCCGGGTCCAGGCGCTGCAGGTCTGGCCGGAGTTGGCCATCACGTTGGCCACGCCGACGTTGACGGCCTTGGCGAGATCCGCGCTCGGCAGGATCACGTTCGCGGACTTGCCGCCCAGCTCCAGGGCCACCTTCTTGACGGCGGCCCCGGCGACCGCGCCGATCTGCTTGCCCACGGCGGTGGAACCGGTGAAGGAGACCAGGTCGACACCCGGGTGCTCGGCGAGCGCCTGACCGGCGACCGGACCGAGACCGGTGACCAGGTTGAACACCCCGGCGGGCAGGCCCGCTTCGTGCACCGCCTCGGCGAACAGCTGGGCGGTGAGCGGGGTGTCCTCGGCCGGCTTCAGGACGACCGTGCAGCCCGCGGCCAGCGCCGGGGCGACCTTGGCGACGATCTGGTGCAGCGGGTAGTTCCAGGGCGTGATCGCGCCGACCACGCCCACCGGCTCCTGGTAGACGGTCGAGTTGCCGACCTTCTCCTCGAAGGGGTGGGTGGCCGCCAGCTCGGCGTACGAGCCCGCGACCGCGATCGGCAGGCCCGTGTGCACGGCCTGCGCGAAGGCGAGCGGCGCGCCCAGCTCCGCGCTCACCGTCCCGGCGATCTCGTCCTTGCGGGCCGCCAGCGCGTCCCGCAGTGCGGCGAGCCGGGCGGCGCGCTCGGCGGGCGGGGTGGCGGCCCAGGCCGGGAGGGCGGCACGGGCCGCGCGTACGGCGGTGTCGACATCCAGCGCGCCGCCCGCCGGCACCCGGCCGACGACCTGCTCGTCGACCGGGTTCACGACCTCGATCACGTCCCGGCTCTCGGCGGCGCGCCAGGCGCCGTCGATGTACAGGCCGTCGTGTGCCTTCATACTGCTTCCTCCCGGCGGGGCTCTGTCGTCCGAGTCACAAACTAGCGGCGATAGTTTTAGCGCGCCAGACGTGCCCCGGGACCATCAGAAGTCGACCTGGGCCCGATCGTCCACCCTGCCCACGCTCTCCTGCGCGAAGGCCTTCTCGTAGGCCCGCCGGATCTCCTCCACCTTCCGGTCGCTGACCTTCGCCGCCGACTCCGGATACAGCAGAGTCAGCACGTACGACCGCTCCTTCTCGATCGTCCCGTGCGCGTCCCGCCACTGCCCGCGCGCGTTCTGCACGGTGAGCCCGTCGGGGAAGTCCGGGGTGACCTCCTTGTCGACGAAGGCCATGAACTGCCGGTCGGTGACGGCGGGCCCGCCGTCCGGGCGGGCGGTGCCGAAGAGCAGCCGGGTCTCGATGTACGGCTTGCCGCGCGTCGGCGCGGCCGAGGGCTGCTCGTCGGCCAGCGCCGTGTACGCGGTCGGAGCACCGGCGAGCAGGAGGCCGGCGACGGCCAGGGCCGACCGGTTGCGGAGGGAATGAGTACGCATGCCCCTTTCATAGGGGGTTCGGAATGCCCAAGTCCCGGTTTCCCAGCGGGTTTCACTCGTCCAGGTCCGGCAGCCGTGCCGGGGACGGGCAGATCCGTTCGCCGTACTGGTCGAAGACGAACAGATGCGCGAGATCGACGAGGAGCGGGACCTGCATACCGTGCCGGAGCTGGATGTCGGGCGTGGTCCGCACCAGCAGATCCCCGGGCAGCCGCCCCTCCGGAGGCGCGGGCTCGGGCGCGGGCCCGGCGTCGGCCGGATGCTCCAGTACGACGACCGGTCCCGCCCGCTTCGAACTCGCCCGGTCCCGGAGCCGGTCCAGCACGGTCGTCCCCTCCCGCCGCCGGCGCCGGACCGGCCCGCCGGCCGGGCGCGGGGCCTCCAGATCCGGTACGACGGCCGGCCGGGAACCGGTGTCGAAGTGGACGAGGACCTCGTGCCCCTGGAACTCGACATGCTCCACCAGACCGGTGAGCGGCACCTCGCCGGGCCGGGCGGCGGAGTGCCGGGCGATCCGCACCGCCTCCGAACGCAGCCCCACGATCACCTCCCGGCCCTGCTGCACCCGCAGCAACCGGTGGTCCTGGGACAGCGGTTCGGGCAGGGGCAGGGCCTGTTTGCCGAGGTGGACCGTCATCGCGCCGTCGAGCGGGGCGCGGATCACCCCGCGCAGCAGGTTGATGCGCGGGGTGCCGAGGAAGGCGGCGACGAAGACGTTGCGGGGCAGCGCGTAGACCGCGCGCGGGCTGTCGACCTGCTGCAGGACCCCGCCGCGCAGCACGGCGACCCGGTCGCCCAGCGACATGGCCTCGGCCTGGTCGTGGGTGACGTAGACCGTGGTGACGCCCAGCTCCCGGGTCAGCCGGGAGATCTCGGCGCGCAGATGGCTGCGGAGCTTGGCGTCCAGGTTGGAGAGCGGCTCGTCCATCAGGAAGGCCGACGGGTGCCGGGCGATGGCCCGCCCCATCGCCACCCGCTGGCGTTCGCCGCCGGAGAGCTGGCTGGGGAAGCGGTCCAGGAGGTCCTCGATGCCCAGCATGCGGGCGGTGGCGTCCACCCGGGGGCGCGGATCCGCGCCGGGCGCCTCGATGCGCAGCGGGAAGCCGATGTTGTCGCGGCTGGTCATGCTCGGGTAGAGGGCGAAGTTCTGGAACACCATCGCGATGTCCCGGTCGGCCGGCAGCAGGTCGTTGGCGTACTCGCCGTCGAGCAGTAACTCGCCCTCGTCGGCCTCCTCCAGCCCCGCGATCATCCTCAGCACCGTCGACTTCCCGCACCCCGACGGCCCGAGCAGCACCAGGAACTCCCCGGGCGCGATGTCCAGCGACAACCGGTCCACCACGCGGACACCCCGCGCGTAGGCCTTGCTCACGTTCTGCAGAGAGATGGCGCGTGCCATGGTGCCGCCCCCGGTCGTACGGACCTGTGGGTCACGGAAGTTAACGGAATGTGTGGGGCAGGGGGAAGACTTGTACCCGAATCCTCAGGAAGCGCCCCCGCAGGGGCGCGGGGCTGCATTGGATATGCGGCTACCGCCGCGTGGGCGCGATCAACCACGACGGCGCACCAGCCGCGACTTCACATTCACCCCCACCCCATTAGGCGCACCCGCAGTCCTCTCCGGCGACCGCAGAGCCACCCCCGAGGACACCAACAACAACGCCCCCAGCATCACGAACGGAGCGGCAACCCCCGCCACCCCGGCCACCACCCCCGCCGCGGCCGGCGCAGCCA
This sequence comes from Streptomyces sp. NPDC048288, assembly GCF_043201555.1. NCBI lineage: Bacteria > Bacillati > Actinomycetota > Actinomycetes > Kitasatosporales > Streptomycetaceae > Streptomyces > Streptomyces sp. NPDC048288. Next base: position 92,938 of record NZ_JBICZD010000008.1, on the reverse strand, counting down.
CCTGGCCCAGCCGGTTCCCGGTCAGCCGCAGCGCCAGCGCCGTCGACCGCGCCCCGTCCGGCGCCGCCTGCACCACCGTCGTCATGGACAGCGGCTGCCCGACCCCCAGACAGAAGCCGAGCGCGGCCAGCATCAGGCCCAGCCCCCACACCGGTACCGGCAGCGCGATCCCCGCGCACAGCACGGCCGCCAGCAGACACGTCACCGTCAGCAGCACCGGCCGGCCGAGCAGCCGCAGCAACGGCGTGAGCACGAGCCGGCAGGCGATCGTCGCCCCCGCCCGCACGCTGAGCAGCACACCGATCACGGCCGGGGAGATGTCCCGGTGCTCGCCGACCACCGGAAGGTACGCGGTCAGGATGTCGGTCGCGGACAGCACCGAGAGGCTGATCAGCATGCCCGCGGGGACGCCCCGGGCGCGCAGGATACGGCCCACCGGCACCCGGTCCCGGCCCGCCGTCCGGGACGAGACCGCCGTACGGTCCTCGATGCGCCACAACGACGTGCACGCGACCGCCGCCCCCGCGCCCGCCACCACGAGCGCGAGCGCGCTCGTGCCCGCCATGTCGGGTCCGCCGATCAGCGCTCCGGCCGCGACCGGCCCGATCAGCTGGCCCAGGGACGCCCCGATGGTGAAGTGGCCGAAGTTGCGGTCCTGTTCGTGCGGGGCCGACTGGCGGGCCACCAGGGACTGCGCGCCGATCACGAAGCAGAGGTGGCCGAGGCCCATCACCCCGCTCCACAGGGCCATCGCCCCGAGCGAGTTCGCGAGGCCGCTGAGCGCGCAGCCGCCGGCTATCAGCACCACGCCGACGGGCAGCAGGGGCGCGCAGCGGCCGTGGTCGGTGCGGCGGCCGAGCGGTACGGCGGCGAACAGCGGGAGCAGGGCGTAGACGCCCGCGATGACACCGACGGCCCGCTCGTCGGCGCCGAGCGCGAGCGCCCGGTAGGAGACGGCGGGCCGGGCCATCGACACCGCGCCCTGCGCGAAGCCGAAGGCGATGACGAGACGGAGCAGCCAGCCGCGGTTCCTGCCGGGCGCCATGGTGAAGTCCTCCAACGGATCGGTCAGATGATCCCGAACAGAATTCCTGCCCCGAGGACGACCAGCGATGTCAGCGCCGCCCACTTGACCACGAACCGGGTGTGGTCGCCGAACTCGACCTTGGCCATGCCGACCAGGACGTAGACGGCGGGGACGAGCGGGCTGGACATGTGCAGCGGCTGGCCGATGATCGAGGCGCGGGCGATCTCCACGGCGGGGACCCCGTGCGCCTGGCCTGCCTCGGCGAGCACCGGGAGGACGCCGAAGTAGAAGCCGTCGTTGGACATGAAGTACGTGAGCGGGATGCTCAGCACGCCGGTGACGAGGGCCATGTGCGGGCCCATGCCGTCGGGGATGTTGCCGACGAGCCACTCGGCCATGTGGTCGACCATGCCGGTGCCCTGGAGGACGCCGGTGAAGACGGCGGCGGCGAAGACCATGCCGGAGACGTTGAGGACGTTCTCGGCGTGGGCGGCGATCCGGGCCCGCTGGGCGGGCATCTGCGGGAAGTTGACGGTGAGGGCGAGCGCCGCGCCGAGCAGGAAGAGCACCGGGATCGGCAGCCACTCCATGATCATGGCGGTGAGCAGGGTGACGGTGAGCGCCGCGTTGAACCAGTAGAGCCCGGGCCGCAGGGTCTCGCGGTGCGGGTCGAGGCCCTGGAAGCCCTCGTCGTCGCCGTCGCCGCCGGTGGACTCGGGGAGAGCGGCGCCCGAACCACCGGTACGTGCCGGGGACTTGCCCGCGCCCACCAGGACCGTCTCCGACTCCTCCACCAGCACCTCGTCCAGCGTCAGCACGCCGAGCCGCTTGCGCTCGCGGCGGCCGAGGACATAGGCGAGGGCGAGGACGAACAGCAGGCCCATGGCGAGCGCGGGGATCATCGGCACGAAGATGTCACTGGCGTCCAGCTTGAGCGCGGTCGCGGCGCGGGCCGTCGGACCGCCCCAGGGCAGGGTGTTCATCACGCCGTTGGCCATCGCGGCGACTCCGGTCATCACGACCAGGCTCATCTTCAGGCGCTTGTACAGCGGGTACATCGCCGAGACGGTGATCATGAAGGTGGTGGAGCCGTCGCCGTCGAGGGAGACGATCGCGGCGAGCAGGGCCGTACCGACGACGATCCGCAGCGGGTCGGCCTTGCAGAACCGCAGGATCCCGCGGACGACCGGGTCGAAGAGGCCGACGTCGATCATCACACCGAAGTAGACGATCGCGAACATGAGCATCGCCGCGGTGGGGGCGAGGCTGGTGACGCCGTCGATGACGTAGTCGCCGAGGTGGGCGCCCTTGCCGACGAACACGCAGAACAGCGCGGGGATCAGCACGAGCGCCGCGATCGGCGACATCTTCTTCAGCATGATCAGGACCAGGAAGGTCGCGATCATGGTGAAGCCGAGGATGGTCAGCATGAGTGGATTACCTAACGTTCGCCCTTGAACTCCCACCAGGGCCGGCGGTGCGATGACGTTAGGTCGCGTCAAACGTCGTTAACAAGACGTTGACACGCGAGCAATAAGCGCAAAACTCCAGGTCACGGGGTTGCGGTCACTTCGATGGGGATGCCGTTGAGTACGGCGTTGCCGGACAGCGGGTCGAGCAGGGTGCCGTCGAGGAGCTGGTTGACGTTGACGCCGGGGGCGGTGGCGGCGTGGCTGAGGCGGGTGCCGGGGCGGTCGTGGCCCCAGCCGTGCGGGAGGCTGACGACGCCGGGCCGGACGCCGTCGGTGACCTCGGCGGGGGTGACCACCTCTCCCCCGGCGCCCTTGACGCGGACGTCGGCGCCGTCGCGCACGCCGAGCCGTTCGGCGTCCTCGGGGTGGATGTGCAGGGTGCAGCGGTTGGTGCCGCCGGTGAGGGCGGGCACGTTGTGCATCCAGCTGTTGTTGGAGCGCAGGTGGCGGCGGCCGACCAGGACCAGTGCGGCGGGGCTGGTGTCGAGGGCCGCGCGGAGCCGGGGCAGGTCGTCGGCGAGCGGCCGGGGCAGCAGTTCGACCTTGCCGCTCCGGGTCTTCAGCGGCTGCGGGAGACGGGACCGGAGGGGTCCGAGGTCGATGCCGTGCGGATGGGCGAGCAGCCGCTCCAGGGTGAGTCCGTCGGGCCGGGCGCCGAAGCCGTCGCCGTAGGGGCCGAGGCGCAGCATCAGGTCGAGCCGGCGCTCGGGCCCGGTGTCACCGGTCAGCAGGCCGGCGAGTTCCTTCGGGTCCCGGCCGTGCACCGGCGAGTGGGTCTCCTGGACCGCCTTGCCGAGGGTCTGTCCGATGACCATGTCGTCGACGGCGGACGGTTCGGCGCCGTGCATCCCGCCGGCCGCCGGCACCAGCCGGGCCAGGATCTCGGTCTCCGCCATCCGGCCGGGCTCCAGCGGGACGGCGGGGCGGTTGTAGCGGACCTGGTTGCGCACGGCGAGGGTGTTGAAGGCGAAGTCGTGGTGCGGGCTCTGCGAGGGCGGCGGCGGGGGCAGGACGACGTCGGCGTGACGGGCGGTCTCGTTGAGGTAGGGGTCGACGCTGACCATGAAGTCGAGCGAGTCCAGGGCCTTGTCGAGGCGGTCGCCGTCCGGGGCGGAGAGCACGGGGTTGGTGGCGATCGCGATCAGCGCCCGGACCGGCTCGCCCTCCGCGCTCGCGGTGTCGATCTCCTCGGCGAGCGCGGAGAGCGGCAGCTCGCCCTTGGCCTCGGGGTGCCGGCTGACCCGGGAGTGCCAGCGCCCGAGCGCGAAGCCGTGGCCGGGGCCGGCCGGGCGCGGGGTCCGGTCGGTGGCGGCCTGCGGGAAGAGCGCGCCGCCGGGCCGGTCGAGGTTGCCGGTGAGGACGTTGAGGACGTCGACCAGCCAGCTGGCGAGGGTGCCGTGCGGGACGGTGCAGCTGCCGATGCGGCCGTAGACGGCGGCGGTCGGAGCGGCGGCGAGTTCGCGGGCGAGGGCGCGGATGGTGTCGGCGTCGACGTCGGTGGCGTGGGCCACCGCGTCCGGCGTGAAGTCCCCCAGTTCGGCGCGGAGTTCGGCGAGGCCCTCGACGTGCGGGGCGAGCTGGCCGAGGTCCACCAGGCCCTCCTCGAAGAGGACCTGGGCCATCGCGGCGAGCAACAGGGCGTCGGCGCCGGGCCGGATGGCGATGTGCCGGTCGGCGAGCTTGGCGGTGCGGGTGCGGCGCGGGTCGATGACGGTGAGGGTGCCGCCGCGGGCCCTGAGCGCCTTGAGCTTGCCGGGGAAGTCGGGGGCGGTGCACAGACTCCCGTTGGACTCCAGGGGGTTGGCGCCGATGAGGAGCAGGTGGTCGGTGTGGTCCAGGTCGGGCACCGGTATCGCGTTGGCGTCGCCGAAGAGCAGCCCGCTGGAGACGTGCTTGGGCATCTGGTCGACGGTGGACGCGGTGAAGACGCTGCGGGTGCCGAGGGCGCCGATCAGGACCTGCGGATAGAGGGCGCCGGCCATGGTGTGGACGTTGGGGTTGCCGAGGACGACACCGACGGAGTTCGCGCCGTACCGCTCCACGACCCCCCGCAGCCCGGCGGCCACCGCGTCGAAGGCCTCCGCCCAGGTGGCCTCCCGCAGCTCGCCGTCCTTCCGCACGAGGGGGGTGCGCAGCCGGTCCGGGTCACCGTCCACGGCGCCGAAGGAGGCGCCCTTCGGGCAGATGAACCCCTTGCTGAAGACGTCCTCGCGGTCACCGCGGGCGCCGGTGACACGGGCGCCCTCGATGGTGAGGGTCAGCCCGCAGGTTGCTTCGCAGAGGGGGCAGACGCGGAGGGCGGTGCGGGGCATGGGGGCCTCCCGGAGGTCACGGAACCGGGGCCGAGCATACCGATTGGTATGCCGAGAGGGGAGGCCTGTTGTTCTCCCGGGTGCGGATCGTCGTTCGGGTGCGGGTTGTCCGTGGCTGGTCGCGCAGTTCCCCGCGCCCCTGGCGGGGCGCTCCATACGGGGGCGTTTTCTTGGACCGTCAGTCCAGCACCCGCGCCAGATACGCCCGCAGCAGCTCCCGGGTCTCCGTGATGATCGCCTCGTCGCCCTCCGGGTCCACCCGGAAGGAGAGGTGGACCAGGGTGTCGGCGGTCTCCACGGCGACGAGGAAGGTGCGGCGCAGGTCTTCGTCGGGGGCGCGGCCGATGTAGTGGGAGAGCAGGTCGGTGAGGCGGTCGGCGACGCGGCGGTTGGGTTCGGAGTGGCGGGCTCCGACCGGGATCTGGTTGCCGAAGTCGACGAGCGAGAAGCCGGGGGCGGTGCGTTTCATGGCGAGGTACTCGTCGAGCACCGCGTCCATCGCCGCCCGCCAGTCACCCTTCGGCGCCCCCTTCAGGCGCTCGGTGACCTGCTCGGTGTAGCGCTCCAGGTTGCGCTGGGCCAGGGCGTCGGCCATCTGCCGCTTGTTGCCGAAGAAGCGGTAGACCGAGCCGATGGGCACCCCGGCGCGCACCGCGACGGCCCGGGTGCTCAGTTCGTCGTAGCCGACCTCGTCGAGGAGGTCGGCGCAGGCGTCGAGAATCCTGGTCAGTCGTTCGGCGCTGCGGCGCTGTACGGGCGCTTTGCGGAGCGAGGTCGCTGGGGGCACGGGCTTCATGATGCCTTTCCGCAGGGATCGGGTGAACCTCGCCCCCCAGTACGTGGACGGATGGCCCATGCACTCATCCGCTGGCCGCCCCGGTCGTACCGGTAGCGGTCGGTTTCGCCGTCTCCGCGCCGGAGGCCGTGACGTCCGCCGTGCTCTCGACCGGTTTGCCGTGCACGGCCCACACCGTGCCGTCGTCGGCGTAGAGCCGGGCGGTGATGTGGTGGGTGCCGTGCGGGACCAGCCGGGCGGGGAGGTGGTAGGCGGGGGCGCGCAGCCGGGTCACCAGGTCGCCGTCCACGAAGAGGTAGGCGAGGCCGTGTCCGGCGACCGCCTTCGCCGGGGTGCCGGGCGGGGAGAACCGGAAGCGGTGCACGTCGAGCCGTATGTCCCAGCCGCCGGTGCGGTCGGGGGTGACCACCGTGCCCACCTCGGGCGCCTGCTTCTTGTCGATCTCCCGGTAGTGGCGGCCGCCCTCGTCCGTGTCGTCGAGGATCTTGCCCACCGGTGAGGGCGACCCCGAATCCCGCCGCTCGTGCGCCTCCCCGGTCCCGCACCCCGCCGCCGCGACCAGCAGCAGCACGCAGAGCGCGAGCGCACCCGGCAGTCCACGCGTCCACGACATGCCCGGGAGCGTAGAGCAGCACCGGCCTGGGCCGAATCCCCCTCAGGTCGGGTTCTCGCCCTACCCCGCAGGGATGATCCCCCCTCTTGCAGCGGCCCGCGGTGAATCCTACGGTGTTCCATAGGAATCGGATCCACGGGCTCAGGGAGCGATCATGAGCGATGGGGGCACCCCCCGCGCCAGCGTGTTCGGGCGTGCGGACGCGCGGAAGGCCGCGGAGGGACTGACGTACCTCACCGGGTTCGGCAACGAGCACTCCTCGGAGGCGGTGCCGGGCGCCCTGCCCGAGGGCCGCAACTCCCCGCAGCGCGCTCCCCTCGGCCTGTACGCGGAGCAGCTCAGCGGTACGGCCTTCACCGAGCCGCGGTCCCACAACCGCCGCTCCTGGCTGTACCGGATCCACCCCTCGGCGGCCCACCCGGCGTTCACCCGCGCCGCCGACAACGGGGCGGTGCGCACCGCCCCGTTCGCGGACATCGCCCCGGACCCGAACCGGCTCCGCTGGAACCCGCTCCCGGAGCCGGCGCCGGGCACGGACTTCCTCGCGGGCCTGTGGACCCTGGGCGGCAACGGCGACGCGACCCAGCGCACCGGCATGGCCGTGCACCTCTACCACGCCAACGCCTCCATGGAACGGGTGTTCTCCGACGCGGACGGCGAGCTGCTGATCGTCCCGGAGCTCGGCGGACTGCTGCTGCGCACGGAGTTCGGGCTGCTGCATGTGGCGCCGGGACATGTGGCGCTGATCCCTCGTGGGGTGCGCTTCCGTGTGGAGCTGCTGGATGCCTCGGCCCGCGGCTATGTGTGCGAGAACTACGGCGCGCCCTTCCGCCTCCCCGACCTGGGCCCGATCGGCGCCAACGGCCTCGCCAACGCCCGGGATTTCCGGGCCCCCGTCGCCGCCTACGAGGACATCGAGGGGCCCGTGGAGGTGGTCAACAAGTTCTGCGGCAACCTGTGGACCGCCACATATGACCACTCCCCACTGGACGTGGTCGCCTGGCACGGCACACATGTGCCCTACGTCTATGACCTCCGCCGTTTCAATGTGATCGGCTCCCTCTCGTACGACCACCCCGACCCGTCGATCTTCACCGTGCTGACGTCCCCCTCCGACACCCCCGGCCTGGCCGGTGTCGACTTCGTGGTCTTCGCGCCGCGGTGGCTGGTGGGCGAGGACACCTTCCGGCCGCCGTACTTCCACCGGAACGTGATGAGCGAGTACATGGGGCTGGTCGAGGGGGCGTACGACGCGAAGACCGCCGGAAAAGGGGGTTTCGTCCCGGGCGGCGGCTCGCTGCACAACATGATGTCGGCGCACGGTCCGGACCGGGAGACGTTCGACCGGGCGAGCGCGGCCGAGCTGAAGCCGCAGAAGGTGGACGACGGCCTGGCGTTCATGTTCGAGACCCGCTGGCCGGTGACGCTCACCCCGCGGGCGGCGACCGCCGAACACCTCCAGCGGCGCTACGACGACGTCTGGCAGGGCCTGGAACGCCACTTCCGCCCCTTGCACTGAAGATCCCCCGACGGTACGGATGGCCCGTGACCTCCTTCGCCCCGGACTCGATCGTCCTCAACCGCAAGCTGCCGCTCTGGTACCAGGTGTCGCAGTCGCTGCGCGCCTCGATACTCGGCCGCTCGCCCCGGGACCCCCTCCGGCTGCCCACCGAGGAACAGCTCGCGGAGCACTACGGCGTGAGCGTGCTGACCATGCGGCAGGCGCTGAAGGAGCTGGAGGACGAGGGCCTGATCAGCCGGCACCGGCGCCGGGGCACCTTCATCGAGCCGGACGCCCGCCGGGGCACCCCGGTCCGGCTGCTCGGCTCGGTGGACGCCATCGTGGCCCAGCAGTCGGGCATGACCGCGGAACTGCTCGACCACGGCACGGCGCCCGTCACCGGCGAACTCACCGAGTACTTCCCGGATCTCGCCGAGGTGGCGACGTACCACCGCCTGCGCAGCGACGAGCAGACGGGCGAGCCGACCAACCACGCCCGCAACCACGTCCGGCCCGAACTGGCCGACCGCATCGACCCGGAGGACCTGGCCCGCTGGCCGATGACCAAGGTGCTCCGGGACGTCGTCCGCGCGGACATCAGCCGCATCACGGACACGGTGGAGGCGAGGCTGGCCGACCCGGAGACCGCCCGGCTGCTCCAAGTCCCCCTCCTCAGCCCGATCCTGCACTACACGGGCGTCACCTACGACACCGCCGGCCGGGTCCTGGACCTTGCGGTCATCCACTACCGCGGCGACCGTTTCTCCTTCACGGTCACCCTCGACGCCACCTGAAGTCGTCGTACGATGCCGGGCGTGACGCACGACGACGCTCCGCTGCTGGCGGACCTCATGCCGTGGTCCGTCGCACCACTACGGCTCGGCCGGGGGTGGCCGACGGCCCCCGACCCGGCGACCCTCAAGGCGCGCTGGGACGCCCTGCTCAAGGCCGCGGGCCCGGACCGGGAGACCCTGTTCGGGCCGACACGGGCCCGCACCACGCATTCGGCGGTGGCCCAGCTCCCCGGCCGGGCCGGCGGCACCGAGCCGCTCGCCGACGCGCCGGGCCCCTGCCCGGACCCGGTCCGGGTGCTGGCCGCCCCCTTCGACGAACAGTGGCTGATCCCGGACCACCGCCTGATCGACGCGGCCCGCCCGGAGCTGTGGCGGGTGGCGGACGACCACCAGATCTTCACGGTGGAGTCGCCGGACGGCATGCCGCTCCTCGCGACCTCCCTGCCGCCCACCCTGCGGGCGGGCCGTATCCGGCCCCTCTACCGCCGCCCGGGCGCCGCCGAGCCGAACCTGGCCCCGGGCCTCCTGCGGCACCTGGCCGACCGCCTGGACCTGCCGCTCACACCCCCGGACCTGCTGGCCTGGACCCTGGCGACGATCCGCCCCGACCGCACCGTCCCGCTCACCGCGGACCCCGCCCTCTGGTCCCAGGGCGTGGAACTGGGCCGCCGGACCCTGTGGCTGCTCCGCCGCGTCGGCGACCGCCCCAAACTCCCCGGCGGCCGCCGCCCCTACGTCCGGGCCCCCCTCCCCACCCGCCCCCTCACGCTCCTCTACGACCCGGCCGAGGAGACCCTCCACCTCGACGAGGGCCGCATCTCCCCGGTCCCCCCGGAGGCCTGGGACTTCAGGACAGGTGACGTACGCGTCCTGGAGGCATGGTTCACCGCACGAACGACAGAGACCGCGGAACCGGGCACCCTGGCGTCGATCACCCCTCCGGCCTGGTCCCAGTCCTGGACCTCTGAACTCCTCGAACTGATCACGGTCCTGGCCCTACTGGCGGACGTCCGCACCCAGCAGGCCGACTTGGAGATCACGTCACCGATCACCGCGAAGGACCTCACAGCAGCGCGCGTACTCCCACCCCCGGACACCTCCCGCAAACCAGCGTCCGTCCTGGAGCACACCGAAGAAGGCCCAGCCGGTCAACTGACGCTGATGTGACCTACCTTCTTTTGCTTGGGGGCGCGGGGAACTGCGCGACCAACCCCCACCCACCCGCACATCACGACGGCGCGAACCCACCCAGAACCCTCTCCACCATCCGCCTGAAAACACCCTCCATATCAATCGGCCCCGAATCCTCCGCGAACGCCGCCGCCATCCGCGGATACGCCCCGGAGGCCACCTGCCCCCCGAGATACGCGATCCGCACCGCCTGCTCCCGCTCCTCCGACCAGGGCAGCCCCCGAACCCGCTCGGCCGTGTCGATCTCGTTGCGCACATAGGTCGTCACCACACCGTTGAGCATGGCGATGAGCTCGAACTTCGTGCCGTACGACACCTCCAGCGAGTCCAGGCAGGCCAGGCAGTGCTCCAGATACCGCAGCGCCTGAGGACTGAACCCGTACACCGGTGACATGAGCGCCGGGACCCAAGGATGCCTCCGCATCAACGCCCGCGTCTGCTCGGCGACCCGCACCATGTCGGCCCGCCAGTCCCCCGTCGGCTCCCACAACTCGTGCTCCGAGCTGACCGCGTCAACCATCAGCTCGTACAGGTCCTCCTTGCGGGGGACGTAGTTGTACAGGGACATCGTCCCGCACCCCACCCCCGCCGCCACCTGCCGCATCGACACGGCGTCCAGCCCCTCCGCGTCGGCGATCCGCACCGCGACCGCCGCGATGTCGGCGCGGGTGAACGCCGGTTTCGGCCCCCGCCCCGCCCGCTCGGGACGGGCCCAGATCACCTCGGGTTCGACCCCTCGGACTGCCATCGATCATCACCTCGCCCACCATGCTAGTTACGTACACCGTACGTAGTGCGCTATGGTCACCCCATGACAACTACGTACGCTGTACTTAGTGAAGGTCTGGAGAAGCGCTTCGGCGAGGTGCGCGCGCTGCGCGGTCTCGATCTGGCCGTGCGGCAGGGCTCGGTGTGCGGGCTGCTCGGGCCGAACGGGGCGGGGAAGACGACGGCCGTACACGTGTTGACCACGCTCCTGCGGCCCGACGCGGGATCGGCCCGCGTCGCGGGGCACGACCTGGTCCGGGACGCGGCGGCCGTCCGCCGCGCCATCGCCGTCACCGGCCAGTACGCCTCCGTCGACGGCGACCTCACCGGACGCGAGAACCTGCGGCTCTTCGCCCGCCTGCACCGGGTGCGCGGGCCGAACGGCCGGGCGGCCGAACTCCTCGACCGTTTCGGCCTCACCGAGGCCGCCGACCGCAGGGCGGCCACCTACTCGGGCGGCATGCGCCGCCGGCTCGACCTCGCGGCGAGCCTGGTCCGCAGGCCCGAGGTGCTGTTCCTCGACGAGCCGACCACCGGCCTCGACCCGGTCAGCCGGTCCCGTATCTGGGACACGGTCCGCGAACTGGCGGCCGACGGCACGACGGTGCTGCTGACCACGCAGTACCTGGAGGAGGCCGACCGGCTCGCCGACGACATCGTGCTGGTCGACCGGGGCCGGGCGGAGCGGAGCGGCTCGCCCGCCGAGCTGAAGGCACTCGTCGGACGGCACGCGGAGGCGGTGGTCGCCGACCCGGACGCGCTGCCGAAGGCCGCCGCCGTCCTCGATCGGCTCACGGGGGCCGAGCCGCGGTTCGACCACGAGCGGAACACCGTCGGCGCCGTGACCATGGACCCGACGCTCACCCTCCCCCGCCTGGTGCGGGAACTCGACGCGGCGGGGGTGCCGTTGCTCGACGCGAGCATCGGATCGCCGACCCTGGAGGACGTCTTCCTGCGGCTGACGGGAAGTGCCGCGTGAGCGCGCTCGCGTACGACGGCGCCGCGATGGCGGGCCGGCAGCTGCGCCGGGTCCGCAACAACCCGGGGCTCGCGGTCCTCACCCAGCTGATGCCGGTCAACATGCTGCTGTTCTTCGGGTATGTCTTCGGCAGCGCGCTGGCGATGCCCGGCCCGCGGTACCGCTCCTTCCTGGTCCCGGGGCTGCTGGTGGCGACCGCGGCCGGCGGGGTGATGACCGGGATGTTCCAGGCCGCCGCCGACACGCACCGGGGTGTGTCGGACCGCTTCCGGACCATGCCGGTGAGCCGGGCCGCCGTACCCCTGGGACAGGCGGTGGCCGATCTCGTGGTCACGGCGATCGGTACCGTGCCGCTGCTCCTGGTGGGCCTGGCCGTGGGCTGGCGCGTCGAGGGGTTGGCCGCCGGGGCCCTCGGTGCCGTCGGCCTGCTGCTGCTCTTCCGGTTCGCGTGCACGACCGTGGGGATCTTCCTCGGCCTGCTCACCCGCAGCGAGGACGCGGCCGGTCAGCTCGGCGCCTCCTCCTTCGTGCTGCCGTTGCTGTCGAACGCCTACATCCCGACCGGCAACCTGCCGGGCTGGCTGCGCACGCTCGCCGAGTGGAACCCGATCAGCGCGGTGACGACGGCCCTGCGCGAGCTGTTCGGCAACGCTCCGGTCCCCGAGGGCGCGGCCTGGCCGGTGGCCCACCCGGTCGCGGGCTCGCTCGCCTGGAGCGCTGTTCTGATCGCCGTGTTCCTGCCACTGGCGATCCGCCGGTACGGGCGCTGCTGACAAACCCGCCGCTCACGGGACATGATCCGGCCCATGGACCGTCTCCCGCTGCCCCTGGAGGGCATCACCGTCGTCGCCGTCGAACAGGCCGTGGCCGCCCCCTTCGCCACCCGGCAGCTCGCCGATCTCGGCGCGCGGGTGATCAAGGTCGAGCGGATCGACGGCGGTGACTTCGCACGCGGTTACGACACCGCCGCCCGCGGCCTCGCCTCGCACTTCGTGTGGTGCAACCGGGGCAAGGAGTCCATCGCGCTGGACCTGAAGGACCCGCGCGGACTGGACGTCGTGCGGCGGCTGGTCGCGGACGCGGACGTCTTCGTGCAGAACCTGGCGCACGGGGCCGCCGCCCGGCTCGGCCTGGACGCGGCCACGCTCTGTGCCGCGCACCCGCGGCTGGTCGCCGTGGACATCTCCGGATACGGCGCGTCCGGGCCGTACGCCGGCAAACGCGCGTACGACATGCTCGTGCAGTGCGAGGCGGGGCTGGTGTCGGTCACCGGGACGCCGGAGCAGCCGGTGAAGGCCGGGATCCCGGCGGCGGACATCGCGGCGGCCATGTACGCGTTCTCGGGCGTGCTGGCGGCTCTGGTGCGGCGGGGGGTCACCGGGCGGGGCGGGCCGGTGGAGGTGTCGATGCTGGAGTCGCTCGCCGAGTGGCTGGGGCATCCGCTGCACCACACCCTGCACGGCGGGACCCCGCCCGAGCGCACGGGCCTCGCGCACGCGGTGATCGCGCCGTACGACGCCTACCCGACCGCGGACGGCGGGCGGGTGCTGCTGTCGGTGCAGAACGACCGGGAGTGGCGGCGGCTGGCCGAACACGTGCTCGGGCAGCCGGAGTTGGGCGCGGATCCGGCGTTCGCGACGAACCCGGCGCGGGTGGCGCACCGGGAGCGGACCGACGAGCTGGTCGGGCGGGCGCTGAAGGCGCTGGACACCGACGAGGCGCTGGCCCGGCTGGAGGCCGCGGGCATCGCGTGCGCGCGGCTGCGGGACCTGCACGAGCTGGCGGAGCATCCGCAGCTGGCGGCCCGGGAGCGGTGGCGGGAAGTGGGGTCGCCGGTCGGGCCGCTGCGTGCGCTGCTGCCGCCCATCACACTGCCGGGCGGGGACGAGGCGCGGATGGGTGATGTGCCCGCGCTCGGACAGCACACCGAGGCGCTGCTGCGTGCCGTGGGGATGACGGACGCCGAGAGCGCAGCGCTGCGCCGGGACGGTGTGACTGTCTGAGCGCGGACCTGACGGTCAGGCCGGTCGGTTCAGTGCTTGCTGCCACCGAACAGCGAACGGCGCAGCCGGCGCAGTGGCGCGAAGAGGGAGACACGGCTGACCCGTGCGCCCCGGTCGCTGCGCTGCGCGGGTTCACGCGCGGTCAGCTCACGCATCAGTGACGTCGCCTCGACCGCCTGCTGCTGCGGTATGGCGGGCCCCGACAGCACCGACAGATGGCGGTCGAGGCGCGAACTGGTCGCGCTGCTCCCGCAGGTGATCGCAGGAACCCTCGCCCTGCTGCGTGTTATCTGATCCATGTCACTCCCCACCCGTACGAGTCCACCCGGCCCGGGCAGGGTAACCCTATCGCCCCGATGGGGCACTCGTGTATCGCGGTCACAGGATTCACCTTCCCCGCAAGGGTGTTGACAACGCTTGTTTGATTACTCTCCGAATCCAACTGATTTCAGGGCGAGTTGGACAACCGGCTGGCTGGTGGGCTGCGCCGACCCGCCGGCGGGCTCGACGGTCACCGCGAGTGACGTCGCTGACTTGCCCAGACCCTTGGCGATCAGGGGCGTGTCGGCCTTGAAAAGCCCGAGGGAGCGCGGTTGCACATGGGGGCGCATGAGCCAGAGCTGGTGCACCCGGCCGCCGGCCGGGGTGCCGTACCCGCTGAGGGTGACGACGGCCTGGCCCTCGGATGCGGAGGCCACCGCTCCGATACTTCGGCCCTCGGCGTCCTTGGCACTGGTCGCGAGCGCGTCGGGCGCGGCCAGAACGTGGGCGATCTCACGCGACTGGGCCCGCTCGGCGTCGAGCTGATCCTTCGTCCGGTCGGCCTGCACCGCGAAGAGCGAGGCGACGACCAGCGCGGCGGCCGCGGTGGCGGTGGCGAACGGCACGAACAGGGGGCGCGGCCGGCGGCGCTGCGGCGGGGGCTGGGCGCCCCAGACGTGCGGCGGGAGGTTGGGGACGCGCTCCTGGCCGGGGGCCGGCTCCTGCGGGGTGGCGCGGACGGCGGCCAGCACCCGGTTGCGCATCGTGAGGGGCGGCAGGGCGGCCGTGGACCAGGCGAGCCGTACCGCGTCCTCGGTCAGCTCCCGGACCTCGGCGGCGCACCGGTCGCAGTCCTTGAGGTGCTTCTCGAAGCGGCGCCGCTCGCCGGGCTCCAGGGCGTCCAGGGCGTAGGGCGCGGCCAGGGAGTGCAGATCCTCGCGGTGCAGCAGACGGCCGACCAGGCTCATGCGACACCTCCCAGGCACTCGCGCAGCCGGGTGAGTCCGTCGCGCATCCGCGTCTTGACCGTACCCAGCGGCAGCTTCAGCCGCTCGGCCACCTCACGGTACGTGTAGCCGTCGTAGTAGGCGAGGGTGACGGACTGGCGCTGCAGGGCGGTGAGCCGGTCCAGGCAGCGGCGCACCCATTCGCGCTCCAGGCCGGCCTCGACCTCCTCGGCGACCTGGTCGAAGGCCGGTTCGCCGGCCCGGATCGCCTCGCGCTGCTCGCGTTCGCCGGCCGCGCGGGCGCTGCGCACCCGGTCGACGGCGCGACGGTGGGCCAGGGTGAGGATCCAGGAGAGGGCGCTGCCCCGGCCGGGGTCGAACTTGGGTGCGGAGCGCCAGAGTTCGAGCAGTACCTCCTGGGAGACCTCCTCGGACTGGGCGGGGTCGCGGACCACGCGCCGGACGAGCCCGAACACCGGCCCGGACACCAGTCCATAGAGGTCCTCGAACGCCTTCTGGTCGCCGCCCGCGACGAGCACCAGCAGTTCGTCCGCCTCCACCCCGTCCCCCCTCCTGTGGCCGCACCCGGCCCGTCCTCCCGCACCCGGCATTCGCAACTGGACGCACCTCCGGCAGAAGTACGTAAGCGGAAGGCAAAAACGCGGGTCGAGCAGGAAGAAAAGATTTTTTTCTTCCGACCAATCCAAACGGCCCTCCTGCTCCGTATACCCGTCCGTCAAGCAAGTTGGGACCGAGGGACGGACGGCATGACACCTCTAATCTCCAGGAGCGGTGCGGGGCGCAAGGGCCTTGTCACCCTCATCTGTGGGGCACTGGCCACCGGCGGGATCACAGCCGCCAGCGTCGCCGCGCTGGAACCGGGGGTGGCCGCTGCCTCCTCCCACCGGGAAGCCCCCCTTATCTCCGGCACCCCCCAGTACGACAACACGGACCTCTACGCGTTCGTGAGCCCGGACAAGCCCGACACGACGACGATCGTGTCGGACTACATCCCCTTCGAGGAGCCGGCGGGCGGCCCGAACTTCTACCAGTTCGCGGATGACGCCCAGTACGACATCCACATCGACAACAACGGTGACGCGAAGGACGACCTGATCTTCCGTTACACCTTCAAGACCAAGATCAAGAACAAGAAGTCGTTCCTGTACAACACGGGTGTGGTCGACAGCCTGAACGACCCCGACCTGAACGTGACGCAGTCGTACGACCTCGACCTGATCAAGCTGAAGAACGGCAAGCAGCAGTACAAGACGAGGATCGCCGACAACGTCCCGGCGGCTCCGTCGGACGTCGGCAAGGCGTCGATGCCGGACTACGGGAAGCTGCGTTCCCAGGCCATCTACAAGACGTCCAACGGCGGTGCCACCTTCGCCGGCCAGGCCGACGACCCGTTCTTCGCCGACCTGCGCGTCTTCGACCTGCTGTACGGCGGCAACCTCAGCGAGGTCGGCCGGGACACCCTCAAGGGCTACAACGTCAACACCATCGCCCTGCAGGTGCCGAACGACCTGATCCGGCAGTCGAAGAGCCGTCCGACCGTCGGCATCTACGCGACGACCCAGCGCAAGAACGCGCAGGGCTACTACGCGCAGGTCTCGCGCCTCGGCAACCCGCTGGTCAACGAGGTCGTCAACCCGCAGAAGGACAAGGACAAGTTCAACGCGTCCGAGCCCAAGGACGACGCGCAGTTCCTGAAGAACGTCACCAACCCTGAGCTGCCGAAGCTCATCGAGGCGATCTACAACATCAAGGCGCCGTCCGAGCCGCGCAACGACCTCGTCAGCGTGTTCCTCACGGGCGTCAAGGGCCTCAACACGCTGCAGCCGTACGCGACGCCGTCGGAGATGCTCCGGCTGAACACGTCCATCAAGCCGACGGCCAAGCCGAAGCGGCTCGGTGTGCTGGACGGCGACAACGCGGGCTTCCCGAACGGGCGTCGGCTCACCGACGACGTGATCGACGAGGCGCTGCAGGTCGTCGAGGGCGAACTGGTCGGTTCCAAGAACGACCTGGGCGACGCGGTCGACAAGAACGACAAGAGCTTCGAGAAGTACTTCCCGTACGTGGCCGAGCCGACGTCCGGTTCGCGCGGCCCGCTCGCCAAGGGCACCGGCAGCGGAAGCACGACGAAGAGCGCCCTGGGTGACACCCTGTCCAGCTCCAACGGCAGCAACACGACGCTGATCGCCGGATCGGCGGCCGCGGGTGCGGCCGGTGTGCTGCTGATCGGCACGGCGTTCGGCTGGTGGCGGCGCCGGATGCAGCGTCCCTACTAGGACGCCGGCAGGACGTCACCAGGACGTCGGATTCCCCCCATCACCACATCCCCCCACGTCACGAACTGGCGCGGCCCGCTCCCACCCAATCCCCCACGGCAGCGGGCCGCGCCGCCCCATGCGGCGTCTATCTAGGAGAGGGCATGGCCCCGGGTACGAACGAGAAGCAGCCCACAGAGGCCAAGGACGACGAGCGGGTCACCGCCCTGCGCCGGTTCGCCGCCGCGGGGCGCAACTGGCGCCGGGCCCAACTGGCCGGTTCCGCCGCACTGCTGGCCATCGCGTTGACCGGCGGGGCGATCGCCTTCGGGGCGTCCGGGAACAGCGGTACGGCGCCGATGGCCTCGTCCAGTGCCGTGTCCCCCGGGCTGCTCGCGAGCGGCAGCCTCGACGCGAGCATCGCCTCTCTCCAGGCCCATCTCCGTACCCAGCCCAAGGACTCCGACAGCTGGGCGACCCTGGGGCTCGCCTATGTCGAGCAGGCCCGCACCAAGGGCGACCCGTCCCGCTACCCGCAGGCCGAGAAGTCCCTGAAGCGGGCGCTGCAGATCACCCCGGGCAACGACCAGGCGCTGGCCGGCGAGGCCGCGCTCGCCGCCGCCCGGCACGAGTTCGCGCAGGCGCTCACCTACGCGGACCAGGCCCTCAAGCAGAACCCGTACAGCGCGGACGCCCTGTCCTCCCGTATCGACGCCCTGGTCGAACTCGGCCGCTACGACGACGCGGCGAAGGCGGCCGACCTGGCCGACCGGCGCAAGCCGGGCGTCCCGGTGTTCACGCGGTACGCGTACGTCCGGGAGCTGCGGGGCGACGTGAAGACCGCCCGGCAGG
The DNA here is from genome assembly GCF_043201555.1 of Streptomyces sp. NPDC048288. Lineage (NCBI taxonomy): Bacteria > Bacillati > Actinomycetota > Actinomycetes > Kitasatosporales > Streptomycetaceae > Streptomyces > Streptomyces sp. NPDC048288. Next base: position 75,146 of record NZ_JBICZD010000008.1, on the reverse strand, counting down.
TGCTGCGGCAGGCGCTGGCCACGGCCACGTCGAAGGGCGACATCGCCTACGTCTCCGCGCAGCTCGGCCTGCTCGCCTGGAACCAGGGCGACTACAAGAGCGCGCTGGACTACTACGCCCGCGCCCTGACCGCCGACGAGAACTACCTCCCCGCGCTGGAGGGCCGCGCCCGCGCCCAGGCGGCGACCGGCGACCGGGCCGACGCCATCAAGGGCATGGAACTGGTCGTCTCCCGCTATCCGCTGCCCCAGCCGCTCGTCGAACTCGGTGAGCTGTACGAGGACCGGGGCGCCGAGGGCGACAAGGCGAAGGCCGAGGACCAGTACGCGCTCGTCGAGGCCTGGATCGCGCTCGCCCGCGCCAACGGCGTCAACGCCGACCTCGACACCGCCCTCGCCGCCGCCGACCACGGCGACAAGGCCGAGGCGCTGAAGGCCGCCCGCGCCGAGTGGGCCCGCCGGCACACCGTGCACACGGCGGACGCGCTGGCCTGGGCCCTGCACGTCAACGGCCAGGACAAGGAGGCGCTCCCGTACGCCCGGCAGGCCTCCGCCACCGGCTACCGCAACGCCTCCTTCAGCTACCACCTCGGCATCATCGAGCTGGCGAACGGGCAGAAGGCGGCCGGCCGCGCCGCCCTCACCAAGGCCCTCAAGCTCAACCCCGGCTTCTCCCCGCTGGGCGCCCGCGCGGCCCGCAAGGCGCTGGAGGCCTCGAAGTGAACCTCCGCCGCCCCGCCGCCGCGGCCGCCGTCCTCACGGCGGCCTGCGCCCTCACCCTCCTCCCGGCCGCGGCCGCGAGCGCACACCCGCTGGGCAACTTCACCGTCAACCGGTACGACGGTCTCGTCGCCGCCCCCGGGCAGCTCCGCGTCGACCACGTCGAGGATCTCGCCGAGATCCCGGCGACCCAGGCCAAGCCCGATCTGAAGCGGCTGGGCACGGCCAAGTGGGCCGAGCGGCGCTGCGCGACCGCGGCCGGGGGCAGCAAGCTCACCGTCGACGGCACGGCGACCCCGCTGACCGTCATCGCCAGCCACGCCGAACTCCGCCCCGGCCAGGCCGGGTTGAACACCCTGCGGGTCGAGTGCCGCTTCACCGCGCCGTTCCCCAGGAGCACCACGGCCACCCTCGCCTTCCACAGCGAGGGCACCACCACCGGCCCCGGCTGGCGGGAGATCACGGCGCGCGGCGACCGGATGACGCTCACGAGGACGGACGTGCCGAAGACGTCCGTCTCGCACGAACTGACCAGCTACCCCAAGGACCTGCTGTCCTCCCCGGCCGACATCACCACCGCCGCCGTGCACGTGCGACCGGGCGGCCCGGCCCTCGGCGCCGAGCGCCAGGACACCCCGGGCGCCGCGATCCTCCCCCGCGGCATCGACCGCTGGACCCAGGCCCTCACCGACCTGGTCGCCCGCAACCACCTCACCTTCGGCTTCGCCACGCTCGCCCTGTTCATCGCCATCGCCCTGGGCGCGATGCACGCCCTCGCCCCGGGCCACGGCAAGACGCTGATGGCGGCGACGGCGGCGGCCCGCGGCGGCCGCGCCCGCCTCCGCGACGTCCTCCCGCTGGCCGCGTCGGTGACGGTCACCCACACCCTGGGCGTGGTGGCCCTCGGCATCCTGGTGACGGCCGGCTCCGCGGCGACGCCGTCGGTCATCGCCTGGCTGGGCATCGCGAGCGGACTCATGGTCCTCGCCGCGGGCGTGAACCTGACCCGCCGGGCCTGGCGGAACCGGATCCCCCAGCAGGCCCACCACCACGGACACGACCACGCGCACGATCACGACCACGACCACGCGGAGATCGAGGACCGCCAACTGGCCCTGGTCGGCACGGCGCACCCGCACGGCCACGGCCACGCGCACTCGGCCGAGCACAACCACGATCACGGTCACGATCACGGCCACACCCACGACCACGGTGATGGTCACGGTCACAAGCACGACCACGGCCATGACGATGACCACAAGCACGACCACGACCACGACCACGACCCCGGGCACACCCACTCCCACGGCGGGTTCACGCACACGCACAGCACCGCCCCGACCCTGCGCGGCACGATCCTCCTCGGCTTCGCCGGCGGCCTGGTGCCCAGCCCCTCCGCCGTCGTGGTCCTCGTTGGCGCCGCCGCCCTCGGGCAGGCCTGGTTCGGGCTGCTCCTCGTGGTCGCCTACGGCGTGGGTCTCGCGCTCACCCTGACCGCCGCCGGGTTCGCCGTCGTCAAGCTGGGTACGGGAATGACCCGGGTGATGGACAAACGCCCGCGCTGGACCGCCCACCCCACGGCCGCCCTGGTCCGCAGGACCATCCCGCTCGCCTCGGCGCTCGTGGTCGTGGCCCTGGGCGCCGGACTGGTGCTCAAGGGGGCCGCATCCGCACTCCTTTGAGTTACGTTTGTGATGAATAACGCGAGATGCCGTGGGGGGCACCCGTGACCGAAGAGCCGGGCCGTGAGCGAGTGATCGCGGGCCGCTACCGACTGCTGTCCCCGCTGGGCGAGGGCGGCATGGGCACCGTGTGGCGGGCCCGTGACGAGGTGCTGGGCCGCGAGGTCGCCGTCAAGGAGGTGCGGGCGCCGGCCGGACTGCCCGGCCCCGACGTCGAGCGGATGTACGCCCGCCTGGAGCGCGAGGCCTGGGCCGCGGCCCGGGTCGCCAACCGCAACGTGGTGACCGTGTACGACGTGGCGATGGAGGGCGGACGGCCCTGGATCGTCATGGAGTTGATCCCCGGGGTGTCCCTGGCCGACGTGCTGGACGCGGAGGGGCCGATGTCCCCGCAGCGGGCCGCGGGCATCGGCGCCGAGGTGCTGTCGGCGCTGCGGGCCGCGCACTCCGCCGGGGTACTGCACCGGGACGTGAAGCCGGGCAACGTACTGCTGTCGAACGACGGCCGGGTGGTGCTCACCGACTTCGGGATCGCCACGGTCGAGGGCAGCTCCGCGCTGACCATGACCGGCGAGGTGATCGGCTCGCCCGAGTTCCTCGCCCCGGAGCGGGCGCTGGGGCGCGCGTTCGGCCCGGAGTCCGATCTGTGGTCGCTCGGCGTGCTGCTGTACGCGGCGGTCGAGGGCGCCTCCCCGTTCCGGCACGACACCCCGCTGAGCACCCTGCGCGCCGTGGTGGACGAGGAGTTGCCGCCGCCGTACCGGGCCGGACCGCTGGGCCCGGTCATCGAGGGGCTGCTCCGCAAGGACCCGGCCGAGCGGACCCCCGCCGACCAGGCCGAGCGGGACCTGCGGCTGGTCGCGGCCGGGGGCACCCCGCACACGGCCGTCACCGTGCCGGTCCCGGCACCGAACGAGGCACCGACCCTGGTCGCCGGCCGGCCCCGGCCGCCGTCCTCCTCCCCCACGCCCCCGCTGCCCACCCCGGCGGACTCCTGGCCGCCCGCCGCCGACCGGAGCTCCAACCGCAGCTCCAACCGCAGCGCCGGCACCGTCCTGCTCATCGGTCTGGTGCTGGTCGCCCTCGCGCTCGGCGGGCTGACGTACGCCCTGCTCAACCACGGCAACGGCGACGGGGACGGCAACAACGCCGGGCCCAGCCAGTCGGCCAGCAACCTCAGTTCCCCGGCGCCCAGCCGGAGCAGCACCACCAAGGAGGAGTCGCCGCCGGCGTCCGCGTCGGCGAGCAGCGAGCCCGCGCAGAGCGTGAAGGTCAGTGTGGCCGGGTCCCGCACCGACTACTCGGGCAGCTGTCCGCCGTCGACCGCGCAAGCGCCCACGTTCACGGCGACGTTCACGGTCGGGAGCGTGCCCGTGGACGTGCAGTACCGGTGGGTGCTCAAGAACGGAAACCTCGACGACCAGGGCTGGAAGACGCTGTCCTTCCCGGACGGCGGCGGGAAGTCCCAGCAGACCAGGGTGACCGTGACGACCTGGTCCGACAGCGGGACGCTGAACGACGCGATCGCGGTCGAGGTGCGCAGCCCGGTGAGGACCACGTCCAACTCGGTGCCGTTCTCGGTGACCTGCACCGGAGCGACGGAGACCCCGACCGACGGGGCCTCCGCCTCGCCTTCGCCGTCAGGCTCGTACTGAAGCGAAGGTCACGCGTTGCTGGTCAGGACCGGCAGATAGCCGCCGGACTGGCCGGCCGCGGTGGGGTGGTACGACTCGCCGATGTCCAGCCAGTTGACGCTGTGCAGCCAGGAGCTGCCGGAGCAGATCTCGTGGCCGGTGAACGTGGTGCGGACGTCGCCGAAGACAAACCCGTGGTCGGCGGCGCGCTTGGCGATCGCGGTGTCGATGTAGTCGGCGGCGTTGTTGATGGCGGAGCGCTTGGTCGCGGAGAGGCCGAGGCAGGTGGTGCCCAGTTTGTAGAAGCGGGGGTAGCCGAGGACGACCACCTTGGCGTTGGGGGCCTTGGCGGTGATCGCGTCGTAGACGTCGTCGAGCTTGCCGGGGAGCGTGGAGTCGACGTACGCCTCGGCGGTGCTGATCCGGGACAGGCAGGTGCTGTCGGAGCTGAGCACACAGGTCGTCATGACGTCGGCGAAGCCCGCGTCGTTGCCGCCGATGGTGATCGACACCAGGGCGGTCGAGGAGCTGAGCGAGCCGAGCTGGCCGGAGAGCACGTCGTCGGTGGTGGCGCCCGAACAGGCGAGGAACGAGAACGAGGACGGGCTGTGGGCCGCGTTCCACAGGTACGGGTAGGCGTTGGTGCTGCGGTCGCAGCTGCCACTTGAGCTGATGTAGCTGCCGGCGCCGACGCCGGAGGAGTACGAGTCGCCGAGCGCCACATAGCCCCCGGTCGCGGCCTGCGCCTGCGTCGCGGCCGCCCCGGTGAGGGTGAGGCCGGTGGCGAGGAGGAGTGAAGTCACGTATGCCGTAATTCGGGAACGTCTCATGGAACCTCCCTTTAGCAGGATCTCTGCCACAACTTTCGTACCAACTACGCGTGTTGACGGGAAGTGTCCATGCCAAAACTTTTCAGGGCCTCAACCAGCCCTTACCGGACCGATCCTGTGCGTTCTCGGTGCGTTTGATTACGTGTCCATGACAGCCCTGTGACAGGTCGTCAACTCCCTTGTTCTTTGCCTCGGGAAAACCGATTCTTTACTCGGCCCGTGAGCGGAACGCGACGCTCCTGGGCCGTGTGCGCGAAGCCGCGCGCACACCCCCACATGCGCGCGCCGGACCCGGACGCGCGCCGCCTGGAGGAGGAAACCCTCGTAATGGCACATCTGCGTACCCAGAAGCTGCGGTTCGCCGCCGTCACGACCGTGGCGGCCGCCGCCCTCGTCGGCGGACTCACCGCACTCCCCGCCCAGGCAGCACCCGCCACCGGCAAGGTGCTGCACGCCGGCTCCCCCACGGCCGTCAAGGGCAGTTACATCGTCACCCTCAAGAACAGCGCGGGCTTCAAGGCCTCCTCGACGCAGGGCAAGGGCCTGGTCAAGGAGTACGGCGGCGCGGTCAAGAAGACCTTCGGCAAGGTGCTGAACGGCTACTCGGCCAAGCTCTCGGCGAGCCAGGCCGCGAGACTCGCCGCCGACCCGGCGGTGGCCACGGTCGAGCAGGACCAGACGGTCCGGCTCACCGACACCACCCAGTCCAGCGCCCCCTGGGGCCTGGACCGCATCGACCAGGCGAGCCTGGCGCTGTCCGGCACCTACACCTACCCGGACACCGCGGGCAGTGGGGTGACGGTCTATGTGATCGACACCGGTGTGCGCATCACCCACACCCAGATCAGCGGCCGTGCGTCCTACGGCTATGACGCGGTCGACGGCGACACCACCGCCTCCGACGGCAACGGGCACGGCACCCATGTGGCGACCACCATCGCCGGTACGACCTACGGTGTGGCGAAGAAGGCCAGCATCGTGGCGGTACGGGTGCTGGACAACAGCGGTTCGGGCACCACGGCCGGGGTGATCGCGGGCATCGACTGGGTGACCTCGAACCACACCACCCCGGCGGTCGCCAACATGTCGCTCGGCGGCTCGGCCTCCACCTCGCTCGACACCGCGGTCGCCAACTCCATAGCCAGTGGGGTGACCTACGCGATCGCGGCGGGCAACAGCAGCGCCAACGCCTCCTCGTACTCCCCGGCCCGGGTCTCGACCGCGATCACCGTCGGCGCCACCACCAGCTCCGACGCCAAGGCCAGCTACTCCAACTACGGCTCGGTCCTGGACATCTTCGCGCCCGGCTCCTCGATCCTGGCGGGCTACAACACCAGCGACACCGCCACCGCCACCCTGTCGGGCACCTCCATGGCCACCCCGCACGTGGCGGGCGCGGCCGCCGTGTACCTCGCGGGCCACACCTCCTCCACCCCGGCCCAGGTCGCCACGGCGCTCGTCAACGGAGCGACGTCCAACGTGCTCACCAGCGTGGGCACCGGCTCGCCGAACAAGCTGCTGAAGATCGTGTCGTAAACGGTCCGCGGTACGGGCTGAAATCGAGCGACTTGTTCCCCGGAGGCACCAGGTGTCTCCGGGGAACGGTCATGTCCGGAGACCCGCTTGACGCCTCCCGTTCGGCTGCGCGACATTGAAGCCCGGCATCCGACGCCTTGGGGGGCAAAGTCGGCCATGCAGACCATACGGCTCAAGACATCATCAACAGCGGAGGAACGGGCACGGCCGGGACCGGGGAGGGACCTGGGACCGCTGCTCGCGGGAGCTGCGACCGCCGTCGCCGGGACCGGCGCGCTGCTCGCGCTGACCGACTCGGGCTCACCCTTGCGCGGACTGCTCACGCTGTTCTTCCTGCTCGCCGCGCCGGCCGCGGCGATCGGACCGGCGCTGCGCGGACTTGATCCGTTCGCGCGCGTGCTGACCGCTCTCGCGGGTGCCGTCGCCCTGGACATGCTGGTGGCCCAGGGCATGATCGCCACCCACCGCTGGTCCTGGCGCGGCGGAATCGTCGCGGTGACCGCGATCAGCCTTCTCCTGCTTCTGCTGGTGCGAATGCGGCCAGTGGAGCGAATTCTCGAACGGATCAGGAAAATTCGTTCGAGGCAATGAACAAGGTCGGCCAAAGTTGTGTAACGGCCAAACCAACAAAAACGTGAGGCCCAGTTCCAGGACTTGCCATACTGGTCCAATCGTCAATACCGTCGTACATCTCACCCGCATCGGATCGTCACTACGCGGCTCTAGGGGAGGGCTCAAGGACCGCGATGTTCCGGGCGGGGCGCGGTAGGGGGGTGCCGTGCTCGGTGACCGCAATGCGTATGACCACTGTCGTTTCCGAGTCGTGCCGCGCGACCGGCTGCCGTTTTCCGGCGGACCGGCCAGCTTTGCCAGCTCACCTGCGGGTACGGAGATCAGTCTTCCGTGCCACGGGTGAGAACCCCCCTTTCGAACCGGATACCAAGCCGGGCCGCCCAGGGGCGGGCGGTCCACCGGACGAGAGGGACAAGACTCATGAGTTCTGTTCTGCGCCCGCCGACTGCGGGCCAAGATCCCTTAATGGCGGCCGAATACCGGCCGATCTCCTCTCACCTGGCGATCACACCGCCGGTGAGCGTGGTGATCCCCGCCATGAATGAGGCGGAGAATCTCCCCTACGTCTTCAAGACACTTCCGGGCTGGATACACGAAGTGGTTCTTGTGGACGGAAATTCCACCGACAACACCGTGGAAGTCGCGCGGGAGTTGTGGCCGGAAGTGAAAGTCGTCGAACAGAGTGGCAGGGGCAAGGGGGACGCCCTGATCACCGGGTTCGAGGCGTGCAGCGGCGACATCATCGTCATGGTGGACGCCGACGGCTCGGCCGACGGCCACGAGATCGTGTCGTACGTCTCCGCGCTGGTCTCGGGCGCCGACTTCGCCAAGGGCTCGCGCTTCGCCAACGGCGGCGGCACGGACGACATGACCTTCATCCGCAAGCTCGGCAACTGGGCGCTGTGCACGGTCGTCAACCGCAAGTTCGGCGCCCGCTACACCGACCTCTGCTACGGATACAACGCGTTCTGGCGGCACTGCCTCGACAAGATCGACCTCGACTGCACCGGCTTCGAGATCGAGACCCTGATCAACATCCGGGTCGTCAAGGCGGGCCTGAAGGTGCAGGAGATACCGAGCTACGAGTACCTCCGCATCCACGGCACCAGCAACCTGCGTGCCGTACGCGACGGCCTGCGGGTGCTCAAGGTGATCCTCAAGGAGCGCTCCAACCGGCGTGACCTGCGCCGGCAGGTGCGGCACTCCCCGATGCTCACCCCGGGCCAGGGAGAGTCGTCTTGAGCGGTCCCGACCTCTCCGTCGTGATCTGCGTCTACACCGAGGACCGCTGGGAGGACATCCTCGCGGCGGTCTCCTCGGTGCGCGCCCAGTCGTACCCGGCGCTGGAGACCCTGCTGGTCGTCGACCACAACCCGGCGCTGCTGGAACGGCTCACGAAGGAGTACAAAGAGGCCGCTGACGTGCGGGTGCTCGCCAACGCGGGTCCCCGCGGCCTGTCCGCCGGCCGCAACACGGGCATCGCCGCCTCCTACGGCGAGGTGATCGCCTTCCTCGACGACGACGCCGTGGCCGAACGGGACTGGCTGCGCCGCTTCGCCGAGGGGTACGCCGACCCGAAGGTGATGGCGGTCGGCGGCCGGACCATGCCCGTCTGGGCCTCCGGCCGCCGCCCGGACTGGTTCCCGGAGGAGTTCGACTGGGTCGTCGGCTGCACCTACAAGGGGCTCCCGGCGGGCCGCGTGCGGGTCCGGAACGTCCTCGGGGGAAACGCTTCTTTCCGGCGTACGGCCTTCGACGCGGCGGGCGGCTTCGCCACCGGCATCGGCCGCGACGGCGACAAGCGCCCGCTGGGCTGCGAGGAGACGGAGCTGTGCATCCGCCTTACCCGGGCCCGCCCGGACGCGGTCCTCCTCATCGACGACCGCGCGGTGATCCATCACCGGGTCCCCGAGGTCCGGGAGCACTTCGGCTACTTCCGCACCCGCGCCTACGCCGAGGGCCTCTCCAAGGCCCTGGTCGCCCGGAGCGTGGGCGCCGGCAAGGGACTGGAGTCCGAACGCCGGTACACCACGCGTGTGCTGCCCGCGGGGGTCGCTCGTGGCCTGCGGGACGCACTGCTGGCCCGGCCGGGCGGCGCGGGCCGGGCCGGCGCGATCGTCGCCGGGGTGCTGACGGCGGCCGGCGGCTATGTGGTGGGGAGCGTACGGGCGCGGCGGGGCGGGGCTGCCTTCTCCGTCGCCGGGATCCAGGGGGATCCGATGGCCGGGATCCAGAGCGATCCGATGGCTGAGATCCAGGGGGGATCCGATGGCTGACGCACCGGTGCCGATCCTCATGTACCACTCGGTCGCCACCTCGCCCAACGACGCCACCCGCGTGCTGTCGGTGGCGCCGGAGGCGTTCGCCGAGCAGATGGCGCTCATCGGCGACCTGGGCCTGACCCCGGTCAGCACGGCCGAGCTGGCGGCGAGCTGGCGCTCGGCGGGTCCGCTCCCCCGCCGGCCCGTCCTGATCACCTTCGACGACGGCTACGAGGGCGTGCACCGGCACGCCCTGCCGGTCCTCGCCAAACACGGTTTCGCGTCCACCCTGTTCGTCTCCACGGGCTGGATCAGGGGCGCGTACGACACCGGAGGCGGCCTGGACGCCATGCTCGACTGGGACCAGGTGCGCGAACTCGCCGACGCCGGCTGCGAGATCGGCGGGCACAGCCACACCCACCCGCAGCTCGACCAGCTCACCGACGACGGGCTGCGCGAGGAACTGGCGCGCAGCACGGAGATAGTCGCCGGGGAACTGGGCGCCGGACCGGCCTCGTTCGCCTACCCGTACGGCTACTCCAGCCGCCGGGTCCGGCAGGCCGTCCGGTCGGCCGGGTACGCCCAGGCGCTCGCCGTCGGCAACGCTCTCGCCCGCCGCCGTCAGGGACCGTACGCGCTGCGACGGGTCACCGTGCGCCGCGCCACGGACGCCGAGGAGTTCACGCGGCTGCTCGAAGGCCGCGCGATCGCCCGCACCTTCGCCAGGGACCGTGCCCTCACCAAGGGGTACGCCGTTGTCCGCAGAGCCCGCCAGGTCCGTTGGAAGGCCAGCCGTTCCCGTGTCTGACACGACCACCACAACCGAGGCCGCGAAAACCGAGACGTCGGCGCCCGAGCAGTCGGGGCGCCGTCTTCGCCTGCCCGGACGGAGCGGCTCGTCCGGCGGCAGTCCCCTCTTCCGCAACGCCTACGCGCTGATGCTCAACACGGGCATCTCCGCCGTGCTGGGCCTGGGCTTCTGGCTGGCCGCGGCCCGCTACTACTCGGAGTCGGCGGTCGGCCAGGGTTCCGCCGCCATCGCCGCGATGAAGCTCCTGGCGGGCCTGACCGCGGTCACCCTGACCGGCGCGCTGGCCCGCTTCATCCCGGTCGCGGGCCGCAGCACCGGGCGGCTCATCTTCCGTACCTACGCGGGCAGTTCGCTGATCGTGGCGGTGGCGGCCGGGGTCTTCCTGATGACGCTGGGCGTATGGGGGCCGTCGTACCGCTTCCTGCACGGGCCGCTCCCCGGGCTGGGGTTCGTCGTCGCGGTCATCGCCTGGAACCTGCTCACGCTGCAGGACGGGGTGCTGACCGGGCTGCGCAGCGCGCCCTGGGTGCCGGTCGGCAACACCGTGTTCTCGGCCGTGAAGCTGGCGCTCCTCGTCGCCTTCGCGGCGGCGGTCCCGGTGGCCGGTGTCTTCGTCTCCTGGGTCGCGGCGATCGCCACCTCGGTGGTGCCGCTGGGCTGGCTGGTGTTCCGACGCCTGGTGCCCCGGCACATCAAGGCGACCGAGGACCACGCGAAACCGCCCACGCTGAAGGAGATCGGCAGGTTCCTGGCCGGCGACTACACCGGCTCGCTGTTCTCCCTCGCCGTGGTCTACCTGATCCCCGTCATCATCGCCTCGCAGGTCAGCTCCGAGGACAACGCGTACTTCTACATCACCACCACGATAGGCGGCACCACCAACCTGCTCGCCATCAACATGGGCGCCTCGCTGACCGTCGAGGGCTCGCACGACCCGGCCCGGCTGGCCGCCAACACCCGGGCGGCGCTGAAGCGGATGGCCCGGATCATGATCCCCATCTGCGCGATGCTGTTCTTCGGGGCGCCCTGGATCCTCGGCGTGTTCGGCCCCGGCTACGCGGACGCGGCGACCCCGCTGCTGCGCTGGTTCGCGATCGGCGCGCTGCTCCGGGTCGTGATGGAGACCTACTTCGCGGTGCTGCGCGCGCAGAGCCGCACGGCCGGACTGGCCTGGCTGCAGGGGCTGTTGTGCCTGCTGGTCCTCGGCCTGACCCTGCTGCTCCTGCCCCGGATGGGGCTGACCGGCGCGGGCGTGGCCGAGATCTCCAGCCTCGCGGTGATCGTGACGATCGCGGCCCCCCGGCTGTGGAAGACGCTCCGGGCGGCCCCGGCCGAGATCCCGGAGGACGCGGCGCCGGACGGCGACCTGGCCGACCTGGGGACGCGCGAGGTCGCGCCCGCCGCCACGTCCCGCAGGCGGGGCCCGGCCTGGGCGCTGGACTCCGACACCCTCGCCCTCGGCATCCATGTCGACTTCGACCATGTGGAGCGCCGCCCGGACGTACGGCCGGGACCGGGAACTCCACCCACGGGTACGCCCGTTGTACGACCGGAGGACCGTCCGACGTGGGCGCTGCGCCCGCCGCGGAACCTGGGGCTGCCGGTGGAGGAGCGTGAGCCCGGGGCGGAGGCCTCGCTCGGTCCTGCCGAGGCCTCGCTGCTGAAGGAGGCGGAGGTCGACGCGCCGTTCGGGGAGGCCGTCGTAGCGCAGGAGCCGGAAGCGCCGGAGGCGCCCGCCGAGGCTCCGGAGGAGTCCGCGCCCGCGCGTTCGCTGCGGGAGCGGCTGACGCCCACCCGGCCGGGCGTCGTGCTCGGTTGTCTCCTGGTCGCCGCCCTGTTGCTGTACTGGGTGCCGGCGGCCCGGCTGGACGACGCCGACCTGGACCGGATGGGCGGGCTGGGGCTGATCTCGGTGCTGCCGCTGCCGACGCTGGTCGGGGCGGCGCTGCTGGTCACGGTGTTCGCCGCGCTGCTGTGGCTGCGCCGGGAGCACAAGGCGCTGCTGCTGGTCACCTTGCTGGCGACGGTCGTGTCGCTGCACGCCCTGCCCGCCGTGATCGAGACGGAGCCGCGCTTCCCGACCGCCTGGCAGCACCTCGGGTTCATCGACTACATCGACCGCACCGGCTCGGCCGTACCCGACCTGGACGCCCGCTGGAGCTGGCCGGGCTTCTTCGCGGCGGCCGCCTTCATCGGCCGGGCCTGCGGGGTCACGGACTACACCGAGGTCATCCGCTGGTGGCCGACGTTCATCCAACTGGCCTACCTGGCACCGATGTTCCTGCTCGTACGGTCGCTGCGGGCGAGCTGGCGGGCGAAGTGGACCGGTGTCTGGATCTTCGTACTGTGCGGCTGGGTCGGCCAGGACTACTTCTCCCCGCAGGGCTTCACCTATCTGCTCTATCTGATGTTCGTGGCGATCCTGCTCGTCTGGTTCCGCGCCCCGCACGTCATCTGGACGAGGTTCCGCCCCGGCGAGGCGGAGGTCGAACCGACGAACCGCCGCCAGCAGGCCGTGCTGCTCATGGTGCTGATCGGCCTGTACGCGGCGACCGTCCCGGCGCACCAGCTCACCCCGTTCGTGATGCTGGGCGTGCTGGCGGCCCTGGTGCTGATCGGCCGGTCCGAACTGCGCGGCCTGCCGCTCCTGTTCGGGGTGGTCGTGGCGGTCTGGCTGGGCTTCATGGCCGAGCCGTACTGGTCCGGTCACTTCAACGAGCTGTTCGGCGGGGTCGGCGGCGTCGGCAGCAATGTCTCCACGTCCGTCTCCGGCCGTATCCAGGGCGGCAGTTCGACCCACAAGCTGGTCCTGTACGTCCGGGTCCTGCTGGCCGGCGGGATGATGGCGTTCGCGGTCTGGGGCTGGTGGCGGCGCCGCTTCCACAAGTACCGCGAGCGGTCCCTGCTGGTCCTGACCTTCGTCCCGTTCCTGGGCTTCGGCATGCAGTCGTACGGCGGCGAGATGGCGCTGCGCGTCTTCATGTTCGCCGTGCCGGGCGCGGCCCTGCTCGCCGCTCTCGCCCTGTTCCCGCGCACCGGGGCCACGGCGAGGGAACGCGAGAAGGACCGGGTCAGTCTGGCCCCGGTGGCCGCGCTGCTGGCGGGCCTGCTGCTCATGGGCGGCTTCCTGGTGGCCCGTTGGGGCAACGAGTCCTTCGAGCGGGTGCGGCCCGGCGAGGTCGCCGCGATGGACTACGTCTACGCCCACGACAAGCCGACGGTACGGCTGCTGTGGCTGAGCAACGACACGGTCAACGACGTGACCCCGGCGATCCCGTGGGGTGCGAAGGACATGGAGCGGGTCGACTATGTGCCGACGCTCGCGCCGACCGACCCGGTGCTGGTGTCGAGCCTGGTCAAGGCGCTCAAGGACGCCGGCCCGAACTCGTATCTGATGATCAACCGGAGTCAGGTCGTCTATCTCCGGATGGACGCCGGCTACTCGGCGACCTGGGAGAGCCGGCTGATCCAGAACCTGGACAACCGGCAGGACCTGACGAAGGTCCTGGTCAACGACGACGTGACCATGTACACGCTGCGTACGCGGCCGGCGGGTGCGGTGGCCGAGCCGGATCCGGGGCCGATCGGGCCGCGGGTCACCTGGACGCCGTGGTCGGTGGTCGGCGGTCTCGCCGCGCTGGCGCTGGTCCTGCTGCTGACGGCCCGCGAGGTGGTCCGGGTCGCGGTCCGGCCCGGGGTGCGCCAACTGCGGTGGCTGCAGGGCAGTTTCTGGTTCTCGCTGCCCCTGCTCGCGGTGCTGCTGGCGTCGCTGGCGCAGCGGTTCCTGACGCTCAAGTAGCGCTGGAGGTCAAGTGGCTCACCTGCTGAGCCACTTGACCTCGTAGGCCTTCATGTCGAAGCGTTTCCCGTCCACCTGGGCGCTGATCGCCCGGTCGAGGGTGTTGACCACCAGGACCGTCCTGTCGCTCGCGAGGACCCGGACGTTGGGCACGTCGTCCTTGGCGACGGACACCGTCTCGTACGTCGTCCCCGGCGGGAACGCCTTCCCGAACCGGGACACGAGGTCGTACATGGGCAGTGGCTGCCCGCCGTCGCCGCTGTCGGTGGTCGACCAGAGACAGCCGGGGCAGTCGCCGCCCTTCTCGTCCTCCGGGTTCCAGTAGAAGCCGGAGTCGGCGCCGCCCTCGACCAGGGCGATCATCCCGGTGGCCTGGACGGCGACCCGGTGCGCCTCGGTCCAGCCGTCCCGTTCGTCGGTGCCGTCGGCGGGCTCGACGTAGTACTCGGCCCACCACAGCGGCAGGTCGTGGGTCTGCTTGCGCACCCACTCGCTGACGTACGTCAGCTTGTCCGTGGCCGCGAACTCGTTCGGCAGCAGGTCGTCGTCGTTGGTGTAGCTGGACCCGTCGACGACCACGAAGTCGGCGCCCGCCTTGTGGGTGTTCCAGTAGTCGAAGGCGTCGACCACCCGCTGGTCCATGACGCCCCAGTCGCCCTTGAGGGTGGCGGAGGCGTTCTCGGTCTGGCGCGGGTCGAAGCTGTCCATGACGAGATACGGTCCGCCGACCTGGATGTCCTTGTTCACCGCCTTCAACGCCTTGTAGACGAGGTTGTAGAGCTCGGTGTAGCCCTCGTAGTCCCAGCGGCCCTTGGCGTTGTTCCAGAAGCCCTTGAACTCGTTCCAGACGATGAAGTGCCGTACGTCCGGGTAGCGCCTGGCGACGGTCGCGGCGAGGTTCGCGTAGTCCTGGTAGTGGTCGGGGGTGGGCGCGGTCTCCAGGGCGGCCTGGCTCCAGTCGGTGTTGTTCACCCCGGCCCTGCCGCCCTTCATCCAGTCCGGCGAGCAGCACAGGGTGATCACCGGGGTGCCGCCGGACGTGCGCATGAAGTCGACGCGGCGGTCCAGTGCGCCGAAGTCGTAACGCCCCTTCACCGGCTCGGGGTTGTCGGCTCCCCAGCCCATGATGGCCTGGTTCTGCGGCAGTCCGGCGTCCTCGGCCAGCAGGTCCTCGACCCGTTTGGTGGCCGTGGCGCTGCCCTCGTCGGCGCTGTACTGGGTGTGGGTGAAGCCCCAGCCCACATAGGGCTCGGTGGTGTCCGGCGGGGTGGCGGGGGTGCCGTGCACCTTGTCGCCGTCGCGGGTCGTGCCGGCGGTACCGCCACCGCCCCCGGGCAGCGTGTTGACCAGTGTCACGATCAGGGCGAGAGCGGCCACGCCCACACCGAGCAGGGCGGTGAGCCGCCACCGCCGAGCCCCCGAATTCCACCCATGACGTCCCATCAAGGACAACATTAATGGCGGAAATCGCCCCGGGGGCAGGTATCGGGGATCGACAGCTGTGTAACAAGGCCGGCCAAGACCGGGGGGCACTCCGGATACTCCGGAAGCTCGGCGCACACCCGACACTCTCCGCCCACTTCGGAAAACGGGTGCGCTGCGGGCGCCGGTGACGGATCATGGCGACATGTCTGCCAAGCCGCACGAGACGCTGCCGATCCGGCTCAACGTCGACGACTCCGACTCCCCGTCCGACGTCGTCGACGCGCTGTTCCTCGGCCGCTTCGCGACGGGCGAGCAGCCGTACTCGCACGCGGCCAACATCGACCGGGTGCGCTCCGGGGCGACCCTGCTGCCGAAGGAGGCGCGGGTGCTGCGGGTGGCCCGCGACGACGACCGCAGCGCGACCCTGGCGGAGGGCGACGGGTGGACGCTGCTGGTCTCCCGCTGGAACCGGGGCGCGGACGTCACCGTCACCGCGACCACCGCCGAGCTGGCCTCGAAGGTGCTGAACGAGGCGACGGACGGCGCGGCGGACGAGCCGGAACCCCAGCCGGAGAACGTGACCATGGGGTTCTGGTACGTCTCCCCGCGCCGCGGTCCGCACCGCACCACCCGGCAGATCTCCGCCGGCACCTGGGACGAGGTGCGCGCCAACTACACGGCGCCGGTGGCGGACGCGATGGACCGGCTGATGAAGACGACCCCGGAGGACATCGCCGGCCGGCTCCTGCTGCTGCACGGCCCGCCGGGCACCGGCAAGACCTCCGCCCTGCGCACGCTCGCCCGGTCCTGGCGGGACTGGTGCCAGGTGGACTGCGTCCTCGACCCGGAACGGCTCTTCTCCGACGTCGGCTATCTGATGGACATCGCGATCGGCGAGGAGGACGGCGCCGGCAAGGGCCGCTGGCGGCTCCTGCTCCTTGAGGACTGCGACGAGCTGATCCGCGGCGAGGCCAAGCACACGGCAGGGCAGGCGCTGTCGCGGCTGCTCAACCTGACCGACGGTCTGCTCGGCCAGGGCCGCAACGTCCTGGTCGGTGTCACCACCAACGAGGACCTGGAGCGGCTGCACCCCGCCGTCGTCCGCCCCGGCCGCTGCCTGGCCCGGATCGAGGTGGGCCCGCTGACCCGCCGCGAGGCGGTGAACTGGCTCGGCGGGGAGGCCGCCGACCGGGAGGATGCCGTGGGCCGCGAGGGGGCGACCCTGGCGGAGCTGTACGCCCTGCGCCGGGGCTCGTCGCCGACGGCGGTGCCGGGGGCCCGGGAGGGCGCGGACGCGGGGCTGTATCTGTAGTGCTTTGATGGGGGTATGCCCCTGTTCGTCGGAACCTCGGGCTGGCAGTACAAGGACTGGCGGGGCGTCCTGTACCCGGCCGAGGTGCCCGTGCGCCGGTGGCTGGAGGAGTACGCGGCGCGTTTCACGACGGTGGAGCTGAACAACGCGTTCTACCGGCTGCCGAGCCGCGAGAACTTCGCGTCCTGGCGGGACCGGGTCCCCGCCGGCTTCGTGATCGCGGTCAAGGCGAGCCGCTACCTCACCCACATCAAGCGCCTCAGGGAGCCCGAGGAGCCGGTCCACCGCCTGATGACCCACGCGGCCGGCCTGGGCGACCGGCTGGGCCCTGTCCTCCTCCAGCTCCCGCCGACGCTCAGGGCGGACCCGGCCCTGCTGGACGCCTGCCTGTCCCGCTTCCCGCGCGGCACGCGGGTGGCGGTGGAACCCCGTCACGACTCCTGGTGGACACGGGAGACCCGGGCGGTCCTGGAGTCCCGGGGAGCGGCCCTGTGCTGGGCCGACGTCCAGGCCCACCCCATGACCCCGCTCTGGCGCACCACCGACTGGGCCTACGTCCGCTTCCACGAGGGCCGGGCCGGCCCCTGGCCCCGCTACGGCCGCCGCTCCCTGGAGACCTGGGTCGACCGCATCGCCACGGCGTACCCGGGAAAGGCCGACGTCTACGCCTACTTCAACAACGACCCGGGCGGAGCGGCGGTCCGGGACGCGGTGGCGTTCGGGAGAACGGCGGAACGGGCGGGGCTGACGGTGACGAGGACGCCGTCGCTCGATCCTTTCCCGCCGCAACGGCGATCAGCCACCCCGGCGCAGTCCGGCGGTGCCGAGCCCCGCTCGGCGCGACCGGCACCTCGCTACCCCCCGTAGGCCGCCCGCAGGGCGTCCCGTACCGCGGCCAGGGCTTCGTCCTCCGCCAACCCCAGCCGCCGGACCCGGTCGACGTAGGCCTGCGCGGCGGCCGCCGCCTCGCGTTCCGCGGCCGACCCCGCCGCCGCGACGAACGTCCCGTTGCGCCCACGGGTCTCGATCACGCCGTCCGTCTCCAGCGCCCGGTACGCCTTGGCCACGGTGTTCACCGCCAGGCCCAGCGACTCGGCCAGCCCACGCACCGTCGGCAGCCGGTACCCCACCGGCAGCACCCCGCCCCGCGCCTGTTCGGAGATCTGCGCCCGTACCTGCTCGTACGGCGGCGCGCTGTCATCGATGTGGATCTTCAAGGTCACGGCCCGATTCTCCCGCACCCGCCCGAAAATGAGAGGCACCCCGTACCCGTCCCGCATAGCGTGCGCCCCATGACAGTGATCGTGCGCGACCTGCGCCCCGACGTCCGGTCCGACGCCGAGGGGTTCGCCCGGGTCCGGCAGTCGGCCCTCCCCTACATGCTGTTCACGCCCGAGTCCCTGGTCCACGACCTGACCCACACCCACCCCGCCACGCACCTGCGCCTGCTGGTCGCGGAGGACGCCGGCGAGATCGTCGGCACGGCCCAGGTCGGCCTCGCCCACGAGAGCCCGGAGCCGGGCCAGGGCTTCGCCAACGTGTACGTGCATCCGGAGCGCACCGGCCGGGGCGCCGGCGCCCTCCTCGCCCGTGCGGCGGAGGCCCACCTGTCGGCGGCGGGCGCGACCACGTCGTACGCCTGGGTCCTGGACGTCCCGTCCAACCGGGCCTTCGCCGAGCGCCGGGGCTACACCGAGAGCCGCTCGGCCCACTTCCTCCGCCTCGACCTCGCGCACGGCACGCTCCCCGCGCTCCGGACTCCCCCGCCCGGCGTCGAACTGCGCACGGCCGCCGACTTCGGCGACGACCCGCGCCCGCTCTTCGCCCTCGACGCGGAGACCACCCTGGACGAACCGAGCGACATCGACATCGAGTTCGCCGACTACGAGGCCTGGCTGGACGAGACCTGGCGGCACCCGTTGTTCAGCCAGGAGCTGACCTCGGTCGTCCTGGTGGACGGCCGCCCCGCCGCGTTCAGCGCGGCCCGCACAGACGGCGCCGATCGCTACGGCACCGTCATGACCGGCACGGCCCGCGCCTTCCGCGGCCGGGGCCTGGCCAAGCTCGCCAAGAACGACTCGCTGCACCGCGCCCGCGCCGCCGGCTTCACCCACGCCTTCACGGGCAACGACAGCGGCAACGGCCCGATGCTGGCGATCAACAAGTGGTTCGGATACGAAGTCTGCGCAACGGAGGTCAGGTATGTCCGCGAACTCGGCTGAGCCCACGGCAACGGTGGACGTCGTCCTGGTCAAGGCGGGCCGCACGAAGATCCGTTACCCCGCCGAGCTGCTGCACGACGACGGCACCCGGATCGCCGTGCGCGCCCCGTGGGCCGGTGACGTGACCCGTGACTTCGGCTTCGTCCGCTTCGAACAGGGCGATGTCTTCACCGAGTTCTACTGGCGCGACCGCTGGTACGCCGTGAAGGAGGTCCGCGCCGCCGACGGCACGCTGAAGGGCTGGTACTGCGACATCACCCGCCCGGCGACGCTCACCGGCACCGAGCTGGTCGTCGAGGATCTCGACCTGGACCTGTGGCGTTCCGCCGACGGCACGGACGTACGGCGCCTGGACGAGGACGAGTTCGCCGAGAGCGGGCTCGCGGAACGGGACCCGGCGGCCGCCGCGGCCGCCGTCGCGGCGCTCGACGCGCTGGAGACCCTGGCCCGTGAAGGCGGTTTCGAGGCCCTGATCGCCTGAAGCGCCCCCGCTACACCGTCGCCACCACCGCGTACCGCTCGTCGCTCACCTCCTTCCCCCACAGCACCGCGTCCGCCGACAGCCGCTCCACCCGTAGGTCCGCGGTGAGCGGGGACAGCAGGCCGGTGAGCCGGTCGGCGGGTATGCCGACCGGGGTGACGCTCCCCCACACCCCCTCCACCAGCACGAACCGCCCACCGGGACGCAGCAGCCCGCGCCAGTGCCGCAGCACGCGCGCGGGGTCGGGCAGCACCCACAGCACATGCCGTACGAGGACGGCGTCGAAGAGCCGCTCGCCCACCGGGGGCGCCGCCGCGTCGCCGAGGAGGAACACCGCGTCGCGCCCGGCGAGCTTCGCGCGGGCCCGCGCCACCATCGCCGGGGAGCTGTCGACGCCGGTGACCCGGTGGCCCTGCTCGGCAGCGAGGTGGGCCAGGCTGCCCGTACCGCAGCCGAGGTCGAGGACGTCGGCGGGGCGCTCGGGCAGCCAGGCGCGGAGCCGTCCCGCCCAGGCCAGGCGCACCTCCGGATCACGCAGTCCGTGATCCGGCTCCTCGTCGAAACCGACGGCCTCCGCATCCCAGTCGACACTCACCGCAACCGTCCGATCACTCTCGTTCGTCATGCCCCCAGAGTGACACCCGCCACTGACACTCGGTCCATGTGACTGCGACCACTGACAGACCGGCACCGATGAGGAACTCTCGCCGAAAGCGTCTACCTCCGTGACACCACGGAGCTCGGTAGGCACTGAAGGAGGCACCCATGCGCCGCACAACCGTGCAGAAGCCCCTGAAGAAGACCGACAGCCGCCGGATCCGCGAGGAGGCGGACCAGCGCCCCGCCGGACGCCCCGAGGTGCGCAAGGACATCGCACGCACCTGGTGGCCGGACGGCTGAGCGCGGTCAGTCCAGCCGCTTGCGGTAGTGGACGCGGTCGTACGGCCCGTCCACGCGCCGCTCGACGACCTGGTAGCCGTACTTCGGGTAGATCTTCTGGTTCTCCCACATCAACGCGTTCGTGTAGAGCCTGACCTCGGGCAGGCCGAGCGCACGCGCGCGTGCCTCCACGAACTCCAGCAGCCGCCGTCCCACCCCCTGGCCGTGTGCGTCGGGGTGGACGGCGACGCTGTCCAGGAACAGGTGGTCGTCGTGCGCCTCGATGACGACGAGCCCGATCACCGGTTCCCCCACGACGAACACCCGGCCCGCGGCCACGTTCGTCATGTGGTCCGCCTCCATGGGCTGCGGCACCACTCCGATCCGCGCGATGTAGTGGCCGTACGCCATGTCCGTCACAGCCTTCACGGCCGGCACGTCGGCGGCCCGGGCGGCCCGGATCTCGTCATCGGTCATGCCCCGAACGCTAGCTGCCTCAGCGCAGCCTCAGCTCTCCCTTAAGCCGACCGTAAGGGCCCGAAGGCTGCCCTGAGCGGTGTTCCCGCAGCTCAGAGGCAGTCCTTCCAGGGCTCAACTAGGCGTCGGGAGCCAAACGGGGAGCCATGGCCCAGGAATCAGTCCCCTGCCTGGGAGATCTCCTCGGTCGCATCGTCGTCGTCCCCGAAGATCTCATCCATGGCTTCGGCTCCCTCGGCAATGACCGGCCGCAGCTGCTTGCGATAGACCCTCTCGGTCGTGCCGCTGCCGTTGTGTCCCACGAGTCGTGAGATGACCTCGATCGGGATGCCGTGGTCCGACAGTACGGACACAAAGCTGGTTCGCAGTTCCCGTGGGGTCCAGTCCTTGGGGGTCTCGAAGCCGGCTTCCTTCAGGAGAGACCGGAAGTTCCGACGCACGTTGAGCGCGCTGCGAAGTTCATCGGTCTCCGTTGGGAAGACCAGCCGTTCATCATTCCACTGCTTGCCCGCAGCCAGGCATGCAGCCTGCTCGCGACGCTTGTGAGCCCTCATGACGACCACGGTCTGCTGCGGCATCGCCAGCGAGCGCCGGCGGGTCTGCCGCACGATCGGGTGACATCTGAACTGGCTTGCCCTGTAGGGCGGGTGGAAAGGATGTCGCTGTGCCCAAGCCTTATCCCGAAGAGTTCCGCCAGGACGTCGTGCGGGTCGCGAGGAACCGCGGCCCGGGTGTGACCGTGGAGCAGGTGGCCACCGACTTCGGGGTCCACCCGATGACGTTGTGGAAATGGATGCGCCGGGCGGACATCGACGACGGGGCCAAGCCCGGAGTGACCAGCCAGGAGAGCGCGGAGCTGCGGGAAGCTCGGCGGCGGATCAAGCTGCTGGAGCAGGAGAACGAGGTCTTGCGCCGGGCGGCGGCCTACCTGTCGCAGGCGCATCTGCCGGGAAAAGGATCTACCCGCTCGTGAAGGAGCTGGCCGCGGACGGGACGCCCGTGGCGGTCACGTGCCGGGTGCTGAAGCTCGCCAGACAGCCTTACTACCGCTGGCTCGACAAGCCGGTGACCGACACCGTGCTGGAGGAGGCATACCGCGCGAAAGCGCTCTTCGACGCCCACCGCGACGACCCGGAATTCGGCTACCGCTTCCTGGCCGATGAAGCCCGTGGTGCCGGGGCCCGGATGGCGGACCGGACCGCGTGGCGGATCTGCCGGGACAACCGCTGGTGGAGCGTGTTCGGCAAAAAGCGCGGGAGAATCAAGAAGGCCGGGCCGCCGGTGCACGACGACCTGGTCCGCCGCGACTTCACCGCGGACGGGCCGAACCGGCTGTGGCTCGCAGACATCACCGAACACGCCACCGGTGAAGGGAAGTCGTACGTCTGCGCGATCAAGGACGCCTTCAGCAACAGGATCGTGGGCTACTCCATCGATGCGCGGATGAAGTCCCGCCTGGCGGTGACCGCCCTGGAGAACGCCGTCGCCCGGCGCGAACAGGTCGACGGATGCATCCTGCACAGCGATCGCGGATCGCAGTTCCGGTCCCGGAAATTCGTCCGGGCACTCGACCGCCACCGGATGGCCGGCTCGATAGGGAGAGTCGGGGCAGCCGGCGACAACGCGGCCATGGAGTCCTTCTTCAGCCTGCTGCAGAAGAACGTCCTCGACCGCCGGTCCTGGACCACCCACGAGGAACTGCGGATCGCGATCGTGACCTGGATCGAGAGGACCTACCACCGGCGCCGCAGACAAGCTGCACTCGGCCGACTGACCCCCGTCGAATTCGAAACCGTGATGACCACACCGGCCATCCAGGCCGCGTGACCGAACCTGTCACCTAAACCTGCAGCAGACCCGTGCGACACGCTGCGTTCCTGCGGCATATGGTCGACGTAAATTCGGCCGTGTTCCACCACGTACGACACGTTGTCGAGGTCCAGCTCAACTGACAAGCGATGAAGCAGGACGTTCGTGGGTCCGAAGCCGGTCTGCCAGTAGTTCTCATCCGAGCCGAGGTCATTCGCGAGTTCCTCAGCTCGATCCAACAGGCCGGTTGCGGTCGGCCGGTCCTGGTGGCGAGCCGCCGCGACGGCAGCCCGCAGGTGGATCATGCCCAGCAAACTCAGCGCCGCCGGATCACTGTTCGTGACCCGAGACGAGAGCCATACGGTGGCCGTGTTGCCCAGTTCCAACGCATCGTCGTACCGGCCGTTAGCCAGTAGGGCGTGCGTGCCGGACCGTGCAGCGGACGCCAACACAAGCGGGTCGTCGGACTCGTCTGCGGCACGCATTGCGCGCTCGGCAGCAAGCCATGAGATGTCCGATTCACCGATCTTCGCGAGCGTCGTTGCTGCGAGGTGGTGAGTACGGGCCGACACTGCCCAGCAGTCGCTACGGTCCTCGCCGCGCCGTGCGGCGCGCTCCTCCAGTTCTTGTGCAGTCTGGAGGAGTGCGGGAAGTGCGGCGACGACGCTGCCGAGCCGCCCACCTTGGTAGTCGTTCCATGCCTGCTCTACACGCACGGCCACAGGCGCAGGTGCGGGAAGCTGTGCCTCAGCCTCAGGGCCGAAGAGCAGACGAGACAGCCGGCGCGGGCTCATGAGCGCGTCACGCACGGCCGGAACGTCGTCTTGCCGCTCCTCGTCTTCCATAAGCAGGGTCTGGCCAAGCAGGTCGCCGAGGGGCACACGCAGGATGCGTGACAGCTCCGCGAGCATGTCGATTCGGGGCGGCTTCCGGCGTCCCGTCTCGATCTTTGCCAACCAGTCGGTACTACGCCCGACCAGCCCGGCCAGCACTTCTTGCGTGTAGCCGCGACGTTTCCGATAGAACGCGATGCGCTCACCGGCGCTAAGGAGATCTCCAAGACCACGCATGATGTGCTGCCTCCTGCGGGTTGTAGGGGCCAGTCTCACGGTACAGAGCCCGCGGCAGCCCAGGTAGTCGGCCTTGTTCTCTACACGACCGCTACAAGGGTGAGCCGCTCATGGCGAAGGGACCCGGACACTGTGTCCGGGTCCCTTCGCCATGAGCGGCCATGAAACTAAGAAAATCAGAATGGCCAATCGTATTTGTACGAGATTCCGCTGCCCGTAGCGACATGCACTGTACACTCGGTCTCATTCGCCAGAACTTTCACCGCTTCTCGAAATTCAGCAATAGCGCCAGCGTCACTTTCCGGGATGCTCTTGACACTTACAGTGATGCGGTTACCCCTGGGCGATACACCTAGAACGCCATACTTCGCCAATCGGCTGAAAGTTAGCTCTGCCATTCTGTCCTCAGCCTCGCTGAATTTCCGAATCAACTCTTCCTGCATAGGGTCATTTAGGGTTCGCTGAACACCCCTGTCCTCTCGTGGCCCCATTAGACCCCTCCTGTCTCTTGCGAGAATTTCGATGTTTTTTTCAAGCGCCGCCAGCCTTCTCTCTTGCCGACGACCCAGCAAAAGAACTTCGTCGAGCCGATCATCAGCCGACCTTTTTCGTGTCGCTTGCTCTTTCCCGGAATCTTTCAGTGATGTGATCCTTCTTAGCTCCTCCTCCAGGCTTGGCCAGTTCTGTTCAAATGACCGGGCCAGGCGATCAGGCGCAAGTGTCGCCTCACCTAGGCGCTTGTTCATATCGGATACCAGCTTGAAGACTTCATCTCGGTTGGTGCTAATCGTCATCTGAAATTGCGAGAGAGGCCCTGCGACCTGTGCTTTCTCAATGTCCAGCAGCAGAGGAACCACCATTGACTCCTCAAGCACCTTGGATAGGGCTCCAGCCTCGAAATTAACCCACTCGGATCCTCTGCTTTCGGGAGTCACGCATACGATTCCGAAGTTGCAGCCCGACAGCTCGTCGGCGATGTTCGACAAAGGGCGGGATCCTTGCAGGATACTCTGGGAAGACACCCACGGATCAATCATTTGAATTACGTCAGGGAGCCAATTCTGCAGGAACTCCGCCATGGATTTGGCACGATCTCCGGACCAGCTGAGAAACACCTTCATCTTGCCCTCTTTCGCTGCAGGTGAAGCTAGAGACTGTGCAGGAATGAACGGATTTCAAGCATATCGAAATCGGTAAAATCTTTAGGGTGGATCACTACGGACAGCGACCTGGTTACTAGCTGTTGTCGCGAATGCGCAACAAACGAGAGAATGATCATCTTCAGCAGGCTCTCGCGACTCAGTGCCGTTACTCGCGCCATTTCGGAGCCAATGACGGGTATAGCCACCGGCTGCAAATCTCCGTGGTGGCGTACTGCCTCCCACGTCCTGCTCAGGCTTATCCACAAAGTATCTACGTCTGATCGAACCATGAAGTCGTTCCCCATCCTTCCGTAAGCGACGCAAAATACTCGCTTACCTGAGAGGTTCAAGGTCGCCACTGTCCCGATTTGGTACCGATCCAGCTTTCCGCGCGCCTTGCTTTCCCGACGCTCAAGACTCACGATTTCCTGATCCTGCAGCGCGCAAACAAGATCCGAATCAAGATGCGATAACGCGTTGGCGTAGAAGCGACTTTGGAACTGCCCTTGCACACTACTGGGGGAAATTACTATCCCGTCGGTTGGGTCCGTGTCGAAAGTGTCCGTAAATCCGATGATGAGGTGAGCGTCTTCGGTGAGTAGGTCGCCTCTGCAGACCGAAATGGTCACATTGGGGTGAGGAATCGTATGAGTTACACGATCTCCGGGAGAGACCTTGACTGCGGCGATAAACGCTGACATCGCAACTGAGACGGCGAGCAACCATATACCGTTGGTGATCGAACTAGGCCATAGGGCAAACGCGATCTGCAAACAACCCGATATGATGCCGAAAAATACCAGCGCTTCGGCAATGAAAAGAGAAAGGCCTCTGCGTGTGAGAAGAAACCTCATTCGTGATGTTGTCAAAGACAGGCTGATCTCCCCCTTCATGCCTCTCTGATCAGCGGAGCGATTTGGATCATACGGCAACCGCACTCCAAAGACTCTCGTCTGTTCAAGAAGGCTGCTTGCCAGATGACCTCGGCTAGGTCGTGACCATGAGTCAGCATTGCGGTGTCGCCGGGCCGTCTATGGGTCTTCGTAGAGTGGCCCCTAGGGACCTACGCCGACCACTCACTCACTGCTCGGCGCTGCGCCGACGTCGATCGCGTCAGGTTGTTCCGTGCCGCGTCACTTCCTCCGCAACAAGCCTGACGAGCCTATCCGCACCCCCGGTTCCCCGGCGAGCGGACCTGGCGACCAGAGAGGCGGGCGTGCAGGCGCCAGCACGGGGAGCCATTCAGGGAGCCAACCGAGACGTCCGACTGCGGACGGACACGGACTACTGCGGACGGTGGGAGCGCCCAGACCCCGGTGCGCCAGGGCCTCCCGACCTCTCTTCCTCAGCCCTCAGTTAGCTCTCCCTTAAGCCGACCATAAGGATCTCCCTCTGCCGCTCCCAGCAGCAGATTTCACGGTTTCTTGGGGCTAGCTTCTGATCGCCCCCACGGGATCCAGCCCGTCCCCGAGGACCGTTCCGAGGAGTCTCCGCATGGTCGCAACCCGCCGTAAGGCCGCCGCCGTCGTCGCAGCCGGCGTGGGAGCCGTCGTGTTCGGTGCCGGGTCGGCGGGTGCGCACGGGACGATGGGCGATCCGGTCAGCCGGGTCGCCCAGTGCTATGCGGAGAACCCGGAGAGCCCCACGTCCGACGCGTGCAGGGCGGCGGTCGCGGCCGGTGGCACCCAGGCCCTCTACGACTGGAACGGCATCCGGATCGGGGACGCGAACGGGCAGCACCAGGCGCTGATCCCGGACGGGAAGCTGTGCAGTGCGGACAACGACGAGTTCAAGGGGCTCGACCTGGCCCGCGCCGACTGGCCGGCGACGAAGGTCGGCAGTGGGTCGTACACCTTCGAGTACCGGGTGACGGCGCCGCACAAGGGCACCTTCAAGGTGTATCTCACCAAGGCCGGTTACGACCCGGCCGAGCCGCTGGCCTGGGCGGATCTGGACCTCGACCATCCGGTCGCGACCGCCACCGACCCGGTCGCCGCCGGCGGTTTCTACACGTTCTCCGGCACGCTCCCCGAGCGGACCGGCCGCCAGCTGCTGTACGCGGTCTGGCAGCGCTCGGACAGCCCGGAGGCCTTCTACTCCTGCTCGGACGTGGACTTCGGGGCCGGTGGTACGAACGCCGCCGCCTCATCGGCGCCGACCGCCTCCGCCCCCAGCGACGAGCAGATCGCGGCCGGTGCCGACAAGTCGACGGTGGAGCACGGCGGTCACGGTGACGACGACGCGAGCACGTCGGCCGAGCCGGTCGTGGAGGCCGACGCGGCCGAGCCCGCCGGGGGCTCGGAGACCGCGACGGGGACGGGGACGACGCTGGCCGCGACCGGTGGGGACGGCAGCACGCCGTATCTCGCGATCGGCGGGGCCGCCGCCCTGGCGCTGGGCTCCGGCGCGCTCTTCCTGACGGTACGGCGGCGGGAGCGCCGGCACTGATCCCTCATGACTCCGGGGCCTGACCGGCGGCTCAGGCCGGACAGGCCCCGGCGGCGTTCAGTTGGGCAGCGGCTCAGCTGAACGCCGACGCGCAGGTGGTGGCGGAGGCGTGCGCGGGGTCGAGCGCGTTGGCCACCTCGTGGAAGGCGATCCGGTCGAAGAGGCCGATCGCCACGTGCTCGGAGAGGTCGAGCGGGCAGAGGTCCTGGAGCAGGACGTTGTCGACGTCCGAGCCGCTCAGGTACTGGCTCTGCCAGGGGGTCGCCACCTCGTCGTACTTGGTGGCGATGACCGTGTAGTGCACTCCGGGGACGGTGTCGCCGCCCGCGTTGAGCTTGGTGAGGAAGGCGGAGCCGGGGATCTGGTCGGCGAGGCCGGGGGTGGTGGCCTTGATCAGGTCCGAGGCGCCGGGGAAGTAGGGCAGCAGGTTGGTGAGGCCGCTGAGGGTGGCGCCGTGGTTGTCGGGGGCGAGACCGACGAGGGCGTTCACCTTGGCGGCGCCGCCGAGGAACCTCAGGTAGTAGCGGGGCATCATGCCGCCCTGGGAGTGGCCGACGAGGTCGGCCTTGGCGGCGCCGGTCGCGGCGAGCACTTTGTCTACGAAGGCGGAGAGTTGCTCTGCCGACTTGTCGATGGGGCCGAGGCCGTAGAAGACGGGGACGCCGGACAGCTGGCCGTAGTCGAGGGAGAAGACGCAGTAGCCGCGGTCCTCCAGGTACGGGGCGAGGGAGAGCCAGTTGTCGACGGAGTTGCCGAGGGTGCCGTGGACCAGGACCACCGGGCGGGGGTGGGCGGCGGAGGGACGGCAGGAGTAGTCGTTCCAGCCGGTCGTGGGGGCACTGGAGGCGTGGGCGGTGGCGGCGGGAACGGTGGCGACAGCGGCGGCGAGGAGCAGCGCGGTGAGGGGTCTGAGCACTCGTTTCCAGGGCAGCATCGGGTGATCTCCTTGCGGCTCAAGGGAGGTACGACGGCCTTACGCCCTGTGATCCGGATCACGAAGGATGCTGTTCACTCATCAAGTTACGGACGAGTAGTGCAAGCGTGAAGTTACGCGTCAGTAAAACTTCCGGGTAACCGGTCGCACGCCGGATGCCTGATGGGGTGTCACCAGCTGGGCCTCAGGGGACCATAGGGCGCGATACGGGCCAAAGAGTGCCGCAACACGCGCACTTCACCCTCCCCCAGCACCTCGCCCCACCCCCGCACGACCTCCGCGGCCGCCTCTTCCGCGGCCCGCGTGCACGCCCACCCCCGCTCGGTGAGCACGATCAGCCGGGCCCGCGCGTCCCCGGGATGCGGCCGGCGCTCGGCGTACCCCTTGCGCACGATCTCGTCGACGAGTTGGCTCGCCGCCTGCTTGGTCACCCCGAGATGCGCGGCGAGTTCGGTGACGGTGGCCCCGTCCGGGGCGAGCCGTGCGAAGGCGAAGCCATGGGCGGGCCTGACCCCCTCGAAGCCGCGCGCGACGACCCCCTCGTCGATACGCCGGGTCAGCTCACCGGCTGCGGCGAGCAGGGCTGCGGACAGGGCCATGGCCTCGGAGTTCTGCACGGAGGCATTGAAACACCCTTGACGGGATGGTCAAGCGGCTTGACCATGGAACACAACTAGTCAAGCAGCTTGACCATATTGTCCACGGAGGCACCCATGCCCGTCGTCCGTTCCGCCGAAGCCACCACGCACGAGATCCACGGCGCCCGTTTCGTCTCGTACGCCTCCCCCCTCACCGGCAGCAAGGAGTTGTGCACCTGGCGCGGCGAGATCCCGGCCGGGACCAGGGCCCCCGCGCACACCGTCACCCGGGAGGAGATCTTCCATCTGCTCGTCGGCGAACTCCTGATCACCCTCGACGGCCGCACCGACCGCGTCCGCGCCGGCGACACCGTCATCATCAATCCCGGTGCGGTCTTCGCCGTCGAGAACCCGACCGGCCACACCGCGCTCTCCTGGGTCACCACCTCCATCGGCCTGGAGGCGGAACTGGCCGACGGCACCCGGATCGCGCCGCCGTGGGCCAACTGACGTATACGAAGGGGGATGGGGTGTCCGTGGCCGCCGTCGGACTCCCGCGGCGGCCACGGACGTGTGTCACGGGCGAGGGAGCCTCAGCGTCCTGGCGGTGTGCGGCCGGGCGGCCCGGGCGACAGGCTCCGTGTCGCTCGCGCCTCGAACAGAGTCGGCGGGCGGGGGCGTTGACGAGATCCGCGGGCCCTGCGGGCGCGGCTCGCAGCAGGGGTTCTGGCAGGGCAGGAAGACCACCAGTCCGACGATGCCGGGCGCGGCGAGGTGACCGGGACCGGGCGTGACGCGGCCCGGAGCGGTCGACTGGTTCCTGCCCGGCGGGGTCGGGTGGGGGCTGAAGTGCATGGAAGGCGTCCCTTTCGTATGGCGTCCTGGCGGGGAGTCCGCCCGGCCGGTGGCCTCGGAACCGGTGGCCGGACGGGGACTCCCCTCCTTCTTTTTCTTTCTCTCTTCTTCCTGCTTCTCTTCTTCGGGCTTCTCTTCTTCGGACTTCGGACCGGTTCAGCGACCGGCCGCGAACTCCTGCAGCCGGTCGACCAGTTGCCGGTCGGGCCGGGCGACTATGACGCGGCCGGGGGTGCGCGCGGCGAGCCGGTCGATCTCGAACTCCAGGCCGCCGGTGGGGGCCAGGGCGGTGGAGCCGTTGGCGCGGACGTACCGGGCGAAGAGTTCGAGGCCGTCGAGGAAGGCGCGGTCGGGGGGTGTGGTGTCGGCCATGGAGTGGGTGAGCTGGTGGAACCAGTGCCGGGCCCGCCTGGACTCGCCGAGGGCCAGATGGTGCAGGTGCAGGCAGTAGGCGGCGGCACGGCTGCCGGCGCCCGCGGCGAGCTGCCACCAGAACTGGGCGGACTCCGGGTGGCGGGTGAGGTAGAGCAGACAGGCGAAGGCGAGGGCGCCGTCGACGTCCAGGTGTTCCTCCGTCAGCGGCCCGCGGTCCGGCCCTTCGGCGATCTTGGCGACGTGGTCGGCGACGGCCGGTTCGTTGAGCACCCACCGGCACACCACGCCCAGGCGCTGGCCGGCCTGGGCCGCGCGGGCGATCTCGGTGATCGGGGTACGCCGGCCGGCGTCGGCGGCGAGCCGGCGAAGGCCCGCGGCGACGTCGAAGCGGCGCGGGGCCGTGACGGGCAGCCGGACCTCGTCCAGCAGGGCGTCGAGGGCGGTGGTCACGGTCGTTCCCCCTTCTGCTGGGGCTTCTTGCGTTCGTCGGGCAGGCCGAGCTTGACGCGCAGGCGCTCCTTGCCGCGGCGCAGGTGGTGGCCGACGGTGCGTTCGTCGATGCCGACGTACCAGGCGACCTTGGCGGTGGGGTAGCCGAGGATGTAGCGGAGCACGATCACCTCGAACTGGCGGTTGGGCAGTTCCGCGATCGCCTCGTAGACCCCGCTGGTCGACTCCATCTTCTGCAGCTTGTCCCGGGCCGTGGCCAGCGCCGGGGCCAGCGCCTGGGCGATGGGCCCGTTGATGACGAACGCCGGTGCGCGGCCTTCGCGTTCGAGGCGGTCGTGCACGGCCCGCCGCATGATCGCCCAGGCGCCCTGTTCGAGGGAGCCCGAGCTCAGCAGTTCCGTCCAGCCCGCGTGGATCTGGAGGAAGACCTCGTGGATGACCTCTTCGGCCGCCTCACGGGTCCCGAAGTGGATTTCCGCGTAGGCGTGGAACGGTTCCTGGTGTCCGAGGTAGAAGGCCTCGAAGTCCAGCGGCAGGTCCAGCGGCAGGTACAGGGACTGCGACAGCCCCACGCCCTGGTCCGGGGTTGGGGCGCCCTCTGGGGCGTCGTCGTGACTCATGCGGACCTCCCGGCGGCACGGCACATGGGCAGGCTCTTCCTCTCCATCGAGGGTCGGCTGGGACCGGCGCCAACTCGAGTGCGCCGACGGCCCGTTGGGCCTGGCACCTACTCAAGTGATTCCTGGGGCGGATCACTCACGACCCGGGGAAAAAATCGCCCGGCACCCCCGCCCCCACCGCGTGCTGCAATATTCAACAAGCACTGCTAGTCACCCTCGGTAGCGCTTTGACCAGGCCCAACCCGTCCGGGTGAACGGCCGAACAGTCTTGCGCAACCCCCAGCGTGTTCTGCATCACACCAGGTCCACCGCCCCCGCGCACATCCGGCGCACACCAGCGCACGGCAGCGCACGCCCGCTCCGCACACACCCCCAAGCTTCACTAAGAGTGACGACAGTTGCCGGCGAACCCGACCACCCGACACCGAGACGCACAGGGGACCTCCCCTTGACACGGTCACCTTATCGGTAACACTGTAGCCATTATGAGCACCTGGTCTGAGCCCCAGTCCGATTCACGATTCGTCGTGGTGGACGGTCTGCGGATCCACTACAAACGCGCCGGGCGCGGCCCGGCACTCGTGCTGCTGCACGGCAGCGCCTCGTCGCTCCAGCACTTCGACCGTGCGACGGGGCTGCTGGCGGAGTCGTTCGACGTCATCCGCCCCGACCTGCCGGGGTTCGGGCTGACCGGTCCGCGCGCGGACCGGGACTACCGCGTCCCGGCGTACGCGGCGACGGTGGCGGGCCTCCTGGCGGAACTGGGCGTGCCGTCCTACGCGGTGGCCGGCAACTCGCTGGGCGGCAACATCGCCTGGAACCTCGCGCTGGACCACCCGGAGCGGCTGACCGGCCTGGTGCTGGTCAACGCCACCGGTTACCCCGAGAAGACGGTGCCGGCAGGCCTGCGGCTGACCCGCAACCCCCTGCTGCGCCCCGTACTGCGGCGGGTGATGCCGCGCGGTGCCGTCGAGCGCAACCTGCGCGCGAACGTCGGCTCCCGGTCGACGATCGTGGACGACGCCATGGTGGACCGCGCCCACCAGCTGATGAACCGGCCCGGCAACCGCTCGGCGTTCGTCGACTTCTGCAACACCGACCAGCCCGACCGCAGCGCGCGGATCCCCCGCATCACGGTGCGCACGCTCGTGCTGCGCAGCGCCGGCATCGACGGCCAGCACTTCGCCCGCGACATCCCCGGCGCCCAGGAGCTGGTGCATCCCCACGGCGGTCATCTGCTGCCGGAGGAGGAGCCGCGGTGGGTCGCGGACGCGATCGCGACGTTCCTCGGCCCCCGCGCCGACACCCCCACGCGCTGAGGCCGAGGAGGCCCGTTCCATGAAGTACTTCGTCGCATCGGGCGAGGACCGCGTACTCACCGCCGGCTCACGGCGAGCCCTGCGCGGCAGTTTCACCGAACTGTCCGACGGCGTCACGCACTACGAGCTGACGGGCCCCGAGGACGGGGACGTGGTCGTGATGGCGGGCGGACTGACCATCCCGCTGTTCTACTGGGACGGACTCGTCACCGAGCTGCACGCCCACGGGCTGCGGACCCTGACGTGCAGCGCGTACGGCCGCGGTTACTCGGACCGGGTGCGGGCGCGCTACGACGAGACGCTGTTCGTACGGCAGTTGGCCGAGCTGACGGACCGGCTCGGTCTCACGGCGCGGCCCCTGCACCTCGTCGGCACCTCCATGGGCGCCCTGGTCGTCATGGCGTACGCCGCCCGGTACCGCCCGCTGGTGTCCACCCTCACCATCGTCGGCCCCGCCGGTCTCGCGGCACCGCGGCCGACCTCCCCGCACCGGCTGCTGCGCAGCGACCTGCTGGCCGGTGCCGTCGCCCGGCGGCGCGGCCGGCGGATCCTCCTGGGGCACCTGGGGCAGAACGTCCGGGACCCCGAACTCGGCGCCGAACTCACCGAGATGGTCCTCGACGCCTTCCGCTTCGAGGGTTCGCTGTACGCGGTCTTCGACACGCTGCAGCACCTGCGGGTCTCCGGCCGTGACGACCTCTTCCGGCAGACGGGGGCACTGGGCGTACCGACGCTGCTCCTGTGGGGCGACGAGGACCGCGTCACCCCGCCGGTCCACTTCGACACGGCGCGCACCCTGCTGCGGCCCCGGCACCACCACGTGATTCCCGCATGCGGGCACATGGCCCCGTTCGAACGGCCCCGCGACGTCGCCGACCGGCTCGTCCCGTTCGTGGCCGCACGCACCGAAAGGCTCGACTCATGAACCACCCGCAGGTCATCGACGTACTGGTCATCGGCGCGGGCCCCTCGGGCTCCGCCCTGGCGATCGACCTGGTACGCCGGGGACTCGACGTACGGATCGTCGACAGGGCCCCCCACGCCTTCGACGGCTCCCGCGCCAAGGGCGTCCAGCCCCGCAGCCTCGAAGTCCTCGAAGACCTCGGCGCCCTCGACGCCGTACTGGCCGGCGGCAGCGTCTATCCCAGGCTCGGGCTCCACGCGGGCCCGCTCGCCGTGCCGTGGAAGATGTTCCCCCACAAGGAGGCGACCCCGGACGTCCCGTACCCCAACACCTGGCTGATCCCGCAGTTCCGCACGGACCGGGCCCTGCACGCCCGGCTCGGCGAGCTCGGCCGCGGGATCGAGTTCGGCAGGGAACTGACCGCGCTGACCCAGGACGAGGAGACGGTCGTCGCCGAAGTGACGGGCCCGGACGGCACGGAGGAGATCGTCGCCCGCTACGCCGTGGGCGCCGACGGTGGTTCCAGTGCGGTGCGCAAACGGCTCGGCGTCGGTTTCGTCGGGACGACGGACGAGAGCGACCGGGTGCTCATCGTCGACGCCACCGTGACCGGCCTGGCCCGCGACCGGTGGCACATGTGGCCCGGCCGGGGCGGCCGACTGATCGGCGCCTGCCCGCTCCCCGGCAGCGACCTGTTCCAGTGGATGATCCGTCTCACGCCGGACGAGGAGCCGCCGTCGGAGAAGGCCGACATCCTCCGGCGGATCCACGACCACACCCGCAACCGGCGCATCCAACTGCACGACATCCACTGGAAGTCGGTGTTCCGGCCCAACATCCGCCTGGCGCAGAGCTACGGCCGGGGACGGGTCTTCCTCGCCGGTGACGCCGCGCACGTCCACACCCCGGCCGGCGCCCAGGGCCTGAACACCGGCATGCAGGACGGCTACAACCTCGGCTGGAAGCTCGGCCAGGTCCTCGCCGGGGCCGACGCGACGCTGCTGGACACCTACGAGGCCGAGCGGCAGCCGATCGCCGCCGGGGTCCTCGGCCTGTCCACGGAGAAGTGGGGCGGCATCGCCAGGCTCGACCCGTCGAGCATGAAGCGGGGCAAGGACGAACAGCAGCTCGCCCTGACCTACTACGGCGGCCCGCTCGCCCCCGCCGACGGCGAGCGCACCGGCACCCTGCGCGTGGGCGACCGCGCCCCGGACGCCGAACTGCTCGGCGCCGACGGCACCCGGACCCGGCTGTTCGACCTCCTCCGCGGACCGGACTTCACCGCCGTCGCCTACGGCCCCGGGGCGGCCCGGGACCTCGAACGCCTCCCCTGGCCGGCGGCCGGCGCCCGGCTGAAGCGGCTCACCGTCGGGGCGGCCCCGGCCGACGGCCTCGCCTTCTCCGACCCCGGGAACACCCTGCGCGGCGCCTACGGCCTGACCGGCGACACGCTGCTGCTCATCCGTCCCGACGGCTACCTCGGGTCCATCGCCACCCGGGACTTCCTCACCACCACCCAGACCGCCGTGCGCGCGATGACGCCGCGGGCAAGGAGCCGCACCATGGCCCGGCAGAGCCACCCCTCCCCCGGTCCGGGGACCGCCGTATGAGCCGCACCCTGCTGCGCGGGGCGCGGGTCGTCACGATGGCACCGGACCGGCCCGACGCCGAACACGTCGACATCCTCGTCGACGGCGACCGCATCGCCGCCGTCGACCCGAGCATCGAGGCGCCCGACGCCGAGGCCGTCGACTTCCGCGGCCGCATCCTCATCCCCGGCCTGGTCAACGCCCACCTGCACACCTGGCAGACCGCGCTGCGCTCGGTGGGCGCCGACTGGACGCTGATGGAGTACCTCACCCGCCTCCACGGCGGGATCGCCGGGCACTACACCCCCGCCGACCTGCGCGTCGGCACACTCGCCGGCGCACTGAACCAGCTCGACTGCGGTACGACGACCCTGGGCGACTGGTGTCACAACGCCCTGTCGGCCGAGCACGCCGACGCGGCCGTCGAGGGACTGGCCCAGGCCGGGATCCGCGCCGTCTTCCTGCACGGCACGCCCTACCGCGCGCCGGAGGTCCCCCATCCGCTCGCCGAGATCGACCGGCTGCTCGACGGACCCGTCCGCGACCACGCCCTGCTCACCCTGGGCATGGCCGTCCAGGGGCCGCAGTACTCCTCCGCCGAGACCGCGGTGGCCGATGTCCGGGCCGGCACGGAACGCGGTCTCGTCGTCTCGACGCACCAGAGCGGCGGGGAACCCGCGCCCGGCTGGGACGCCCTGCGCGCCGCCGGGCTGTTCGGCCCGCTCACCAACATCGTGCACGGCGCCGGCCTGCCCGACGACTGGATCAGCGCGCTCGTCGAGGCGGGCGCCACCTTCACCACCACCCCCGAGAACGAACTGGGCCAGGGACACGGCACACCCGTCACCGGGTCCCTGCTGCGCCTGGGCGCGGCGCCCTCCCTGGGCACCGACATCGACATCGCCGTACCCGGCAAACTGCTTACCGCGGCCCGGATCGCCCTGGCCCACCAGCGCAGCCTGGACCACGCCCGGCACCGGCACACGACCGGCACGCACGCCGGCACACCCTCGGTCACCGCCAGGCAGGCGCTGGCCTGGGCCACGGTCGAAGGGGCGAGGGCACTGGGCCTGGCCGACCGGGTGGGCCGGATCGAGGTGGGCCTGCAGGCCGACCTGGTCGCCGTCGACGCCCGGGCGTTCAACCTGTGGCCGGCGCACGACCCGGTCGCCACGGTCCTGCACGCCGACATCGCGAACATCGAGGCCGTGATGGTCGCCGGTGTCTGGCGCAAGCGCGATCACACCCTGCTCGCGTCCGGCCTCGACGAGGTCAAGGAGCAACTCCGCGAGTCCGGGGACCGGCTGCTGCGCACCGTCCGCTGAACCGTGCGCCGAGGGGCCGCCGGCCCCTCGGGGAGCGCGCGGAGCCGCTGCGCGGCGGAGTCAGACGTCGTCGCGCAGGCGGGCCAGCCCACCGAGGAGGAGTTCGAGGCCGAAGGAGAACTCGTCCTCGATCGGAACGGGCATCGCCCCGGCGACGGTGGCGGTCGCCGGGAACAGCTCCGGATCCACGCTCCGGAAGACGGCGGCGAGTTGTGCGTCGCCGGGTTCCCCAGCGCCGCCATGTCCGTTGACCTGGATGGCGAATCCGAGGACATAGCGGGCCAGGGTCGCGTACGCGTGCGCGGCCGTGCGCGGCGGGAAGCCGCTGTCGAGCAGCACCGCGACGCAGTGTTCCCGCAGTGCCATCGCGTTCGGCCCCAGGGGAATCTGCTCGACCATCAGCCGCGCCGCGTTCCGGTGCCGGGCCAGGGCGTCGAACATGGTGTGCGCGACCGTCCGCAGCGCCTGCTGCCAGCCCATCGCGAGGAGTTCGCCGCCGTTCAACCGCACGGCTCCGAACATGCGGTCCACGACGTGGGCGACCAGCGCCGCCCGGTTGTCGAAGTGCCGGTACAGCGTGGCCGTGCCCGAGCCCAGGCGCTGGGCCAGCGTCCGCATCGAGAGGGCGTCGGCGCCCTCCTCGTCCACGATCCGCAGCGCGGTGGAGACGATCCGCTCCAGCGGCACGGGCGGACGCCCCGGCGAACGCCGCACCGATGCCGCGCCCTCTCCCGCAGGTCCAGCTGCTGCCACGGAACGTCCCACCTCCTCGGCCAGCACCATAACAGCGACACCGTATCCGCTATGAAGATCACCTCACTGCCCGAGACCGGTGTGCCCCTGGGGGGCGCGCCCGGCGAGAGTCGCCGGATGCACGGCCCCGGGTCCGAAGCGGCGGCGGGCCCGGTCGGCGGCGGCCTCGGCCGCGCGGGCCCGGTCGTCGCCGGGGTCCATGGAGAGCTGGCGGTAGGCGCCGTCGGCCGGTTGCAGGGCGTCGGCGCGGATCACGAAGGCGCGGACCCTCGCCCGCTGCAGTCCGAGTGCGTCCAGCAGTCCCAGGGCGGCCGCCGCGAGGGCGGGTGAGTGGTCGGTCGGCTCCGGCAGTGTGCGTGTACGCGTGGTGGAGCTGCGGTCGGCGTACCGCACGGTGAGGGTGAGCCGGCCGGTGATCTGGCGTTCGCCGCGCAGACGTTGGCCTACCTGACCGGCGAGCCGCAGGACCGCTCGGTGCTGCTGTGCCGGGTCGAGGCAGTCCCGGTCCAGTGCCAGGTCGGCGGCCAGGTGCGCGGCCGGTTCCGAGGGGGTGACCGGGCGGGGGTCGTGGCCGCGGGCGCGCTCCGCGAGCAGCCGGGCGGGGCCCGCGCCGAGCAACCGCTGCAGGGTCCCCGCGGGCAGGTCGGCGAGCTGGCCGATGGTGTGCAGCCCGTACCTGCCGAGTGTCTGCGCCGTGGCGCGGCCGATCCCGGGCAGGGCGGTGACCGGCCGCGGATACAGCCAGTCGGCCGCCTGTCCGGTGGAAACCCAGGTGGTGTCTCCCGGCGCGGACGCGTCGGCGGCCATGGCCGCGAGCATGCGGTTGCCCGCGAGGCCGGCACTGCTGTCGATGCCGTAGAGGGCCTTCAGCCTCATCATCGTCGTCTGGACCATGTCGTAGGGGGACAGGTCGAAGTACCGGAGCGCCGAGGTCAGATCGAGCTGTACGGCGTCGGGCGGTACCGCCTGCACATGAGGCGTGACATCAGACATCAGTTCGATTATATCGGCGTACTGAGCCTCCGTCAGTGCCGCGTGCAGGTGCAGGTGGGCGATGTGCCGCTGCCGCGCGCCCGCCCCGCTCATCCCGCGCTCCCGGGGCTGCGGTGGCCGAACTTCTTCAGGTCGGCGGAACGGGTGCCGGCCGGCTGGAGGTCGGCGTACGGGTGGAGGCGGGCACCCGCCGTGCCGTCGGCCAGGGTGCGCCGCGGCTGGGCGGGGGTCGGATGCGGACGGCTGCGGCCGAGGAGGGCGAGGGCGGCCTCGGGGCCGTCGTCCCGGCGCGCGGCGGCGATCTCGTCCAGGTCCCAGGCCATGGTCCCGACGACGGTACGACGGGTGCCGCGCACCTGGACCGTGCCGCGCACCAGCAGCAGCCCGCTGTGGAAGACGGTGTGCGCGCAGGCCGGATGGGAGTCCTCGAAGAACGCGAGGTCGACGAGTCCGGAGCCGTCCTCCAGGGTGACGAAGATGATCCGCTTGCCGCTCGCGATCGGCGGGGTCTGGGTCGAGGCCCGCACCCCCGCGACCAGGACCTGCCGGCCGGCGTGCAGGCCCGCCAGGTGCGCCGCGTCGGTCGCGCCGATCTCCCGCAGCAGCCGGTGGTGGTGCTCCATCAGATGCCGGGAGACGTCGATGCCGAGGGTGTTCAGCTCGGCGCTCAGGGCCTCGCGTCCGGTCATCTCCGGCAGCCCGCTCGGTTCCGCCCCGCCGACGGCGTCCGCGCTGATGGGCAGTTGGCCCGCGCCCGCGGACCGGTTGCGGGACTGGTGGTGGAGTTCGGCGATCTGAAGCAGCAGGTCACGGCGGGTGAGGCGGCCGTCGTGCAGACA
This sequence comes from Streptomyces sp. NPDC048288, assembly GCF_043201555.1. Classification (NCBI taxonomy): domain Bacteria; kingdom Bacillati; phylum Actinomycetota; class Actinomycetes; order Kitasatosporales; family Streptomycetaceae; genus Streptomyces; species Streptomyces sp. NPDC048288. Next base: position 36,502 of record NZ_JBICZD010000008.1, on the reverse strand, counting down.
GTTCAGGGCGCCGATCCCGGCGAGGCGTTCGGCGACCGGTCTGCTGGGACGGGCCCGCTGCCAGAAGTCCGACAGCGAACCGTACGGCTGCCCCTCCTCGATCCGCGCGCACTCCGCCTCGCTGATCCCGTGCACCGCGGACAGCGCGAGCCGCACCCCCCACCGGTCCCCGTCGGCCTTCTCCACGGTGTGCCTCACCCGTGAGTCGTTGACGTCGACGGGCAGGACGGGAACCCCGCCCCGGCGGGCGTCGGAGACCAGGACCCGCTTGGGCCACATGCCGGGGTCGTGTTCGAGGAGACCGGACAGCAGGAACGCCGGGTAGTGAGCCTTGAGCCAGGCGCTCTGCAGCGCGGGGACGGCGAAGGCGACCGCGTGCGCCCGGCAGAAGCCGTACGCGCCGAAGGCCTCCACGGTCTTCCACACCTCGTCCCGCACAGCCGCGCTGTAACCACGCGCGCGGGCCTCCTGATGGAACCAGTCCTTGATCCTGGGCAGTTGCTCCTTGTCGCCGAGCGCCCGCCGGGTGATCTCCGCGAAGGCCCGGTCGCAGCCGGTCAGCACGGACAGCGTCTCGATGATCTGCTCGTGCCAGATGGTCACGCCGTACGTGTCGGCGAGGACCGGTTCGAGATCCGGGTGGGCGTAGACGGGCGTGCCGCCGTGCCGGGCGGCGATGTAGCGCTCGGGCATGCCACCGGCCACCGGCCCCGGGCGGAAGAGGCTGATGTCGGCGATGACGTCCTGGACGTCACGGGGCTGGAGCCGGGACAGCAGGTCCTGCTGGCCGGGCGACTCCAACTGGAACAGGCCGAGGGTCTGGCTGGCCTGGATGAGTTTGAAGGCGAAGACATCGTCGAGCGGCACCTGTTCGGGGTCGTCGAGGACGATGTGACGGCCGGTGGTGCGCTCGATCTCGGCGACCGCGTGGGCCATCGCGGACTGCATCCGCACGCCCAGGACGTCGAGTTTGATGTTGCCCAGCGCCTCGATCTCCTCCTTCGCGGCCATGGCCATGGGGTAGTCGCCCTGCGGGGTGGGCTGCACCGGCAGCCGGTCCAGGAGGGTGGCGTCGCTGATGACCACGCCGCAGGGGTGCATGGCCATGCCGTGGACCAGGGAGTCGAGGCCCTCGGCAAGCTCCCACAGCGGACCGAACCGGTGCGCCTCGGCGGCCAGTTGCCGTAGTTCGGGCAGTTCGGCGAGGGCACTGCCGATGTCGCAGGCGCGCAGGTGCGGGAAGCTCTTGGCGATCCGGTCGACCTCGGCGGGCGGGATGCCGAGGGCGAGGCCGGTGTCGCGCAGGGCCCGGCGGGCGCGGTAGGTCTCGGGCATCGCGGTGACGGCCACCCGCTCCTTGCCGAAGCGTTCGAAGATCGTGTCGTAGCACTCCAGGCGGCGGGCGGACTCCACGTCGATGTCGATGTCGGGCAGTGACTCCCGGCGCCGGCTCAGGAAGCGTTCGAACAGCAGGCTGTGGTCGAGCGGGTTGGCGGTGGCGATGTCCAGGGCGTGGCAGACCAGGGAGCCGGCGCCGGAGCCGCGGGCCGCGACCCGGATGCCCTTGGCCCGGATGTCGGCGACGACCTGTCCGATGGCGAGGAAGTACGAGTCGTAGTTCCAGTGGGAGATGACGGCGAGTTCCTCGTCCAGCCGGGCGAGCGCCTGCCGGTCGCGGTCGAGGCCGCGCCGGGCCAGGCCGGCCTCACAGCGCAGGCGGAGCAGCCGGGCCGCGCCGTCCGCGCCGGGGTCGGCGCCGAAGAGCGCCGGTTCGGGGAGGTGCGGGGTGCGGAGGCCGAGGTCGGCCGCCGGGTCGACGGTGCACGCGGCCGCGGTGGCGGCGGTGTCCGCCAGCAGCCGGCGGGCCCGGTGGACGTCCGCTCCGGCGCATTCGGCGATCATGCGGGCGACGGTCTCCATTCCTCGCTCGTCCTTGAGCCAGCGCTGCCCGCTGTCCAGGCGGCGCCGGTCGATGGGTCTGAGCAGCCGGGCGGCGTCCAGGACGTCGGCGAGGCGGTGCTGGTCGGGGTCGGCGTAGCGGACGGCGTTGGAGAGCACGGCGGTGGTGCGGGTGCGGTCGGCCAGCGCGAGGGTGCGGGCAGCCAGTCGTAGCGATCCCGCCCCGATGCCGAAACGTTTCTGCGCAACGATCTCCAACCGGACCCCACTCCCGAAGATCTCCTTCCAGGGCGCCAGCAGCCTCATCGCGACGTCCTCCCGGCCCACCGACAGCGCCCGCACCGGCTCCGAGAGCGGGCCGAGCAGCACGGTCAGGCCAGGGCCGCCGTACTCGCGCAGCGCCTCCCACGGCACCACCGGCGGCACGCCGGACACGGCACCGACATGGGCGGCCGACGTGATCCGGCACAGCCGCGCCCAGCCCTCCCCGTCCTGCGCGAGCAGCACGAACCGCAGCGGCGGCTCGACCACGTGCGCGCCGCCGCGCGCCGGGGCGCGGCGGCGCTGGGCGGGCGGCGCAGGCGCCAGGGCCCGTACCGCCAGATCGATGCCGAAGACCGGCCGGACCCCCTCCTTCGCACAGGCCTGCGCGAATCGAACAGTTCCGGTGACCGTGTCCCGGTCGGCGAGCGCGAGCGCGGACACGCCCCGCTCGGCCGCCCGCCGGACCAGCTGCTCGGGACGGGAGGCGCCGTAGCGGGCGGAGTAACCGGACGCGACGTGCAGATGGGCGAAGCCCGTCATGCCGCACCTCCATCACTCCACCCCTTTTCGGCCATAAATCTGAAACACCCGATATGTTCATCGTACTCGCGTTCGATTACTCTAACCCCATCAGCACCGGTCAGCGACCTGGATTCGAACACATCTCCGATTCCTTGATGAGGTGGCCGGCGGCCGAAACAGGACTGCCCCGCCATCTCCCGGGCGGGGCAGAACAGTTGGAGACCGGGACCTATTCGGACTCGGGAGTGTCCGCCTCGGCGGCTTCCGGTTCCCCGGCGATCGTCCGGGCGGCGGTCACGGCGGCCGTCGGGCGCTGTGCGGTCTCCAGGGCGTGCAGACGGCGCTTGATGTCCTTCAGCTCTGTGAGGAGGGTGTCGGGGCGGTTGATCCTGGTCATGGCGTGCTCCTCGTTCAGGTTCAGGTTCAGGGGGTGTTCGTGGCGGGTGTCACGGTCAGCTGGACCTGCTCCTCCCCCGCGTCGTTGCCCGGGGTGACCTCGATCCCGGTGATCCGTACGTCGAAGTGGGTGCCCTCGGGGAAGAACACGTCCTTGATGACGACGGTCGCGTCGTCGCCGACCTGGTAGGAGCCGAGTACGGGTTCCAGGTCGGCGCGCACGGTCAGTTCGGGCAGGACGACGGGGGCCGAGACGGCGGCGAGGGCCGACCGGGCCTGGGAGCGCAGGAGGTTCGCATCGGTGAGGTTGACGTAGGAGACCTCGGTCTCGGTGAGGGGACGTCCGGTGGTGCGGTCCTCGGCGACGGCGACGAGCTGGCCGTTCTCGCTCTGCTCGCCGAGGGCGAAGACGCGGCTCGCGGTGGAGGCGCCGTCCACCGGCCAGGTGTAGCCGGTGAGGCCGGCCCCGTACTCCCACACATGCGGGGTGCCCTGCTGGCCGAGGTGGGGGGTGCCGACGCGGAGTCTGCGGACGGGGCGGCCGTCGGTGCCGTACGCCACGTCGAAGAGGAAGTCGGGGCCGTCCTCCAGGCTGGCCAGTTCGCGCAGCGCCTCGCCGACGCTCTTGAGGCCGCTGCCGGGGTAGTCGAGGGTGCGGGTGATGCCGGAGGCGGCCGTGGACTCGGGGCGGACCTGGATGTCGCCGCCTTCGTGGGCCTGGGCGGTGGCGACCAGGGCGCGGGCGATGTCCGACTGGTCGCGATCGGTGAAGGGGACGTGGACGGTGGCCCAGTCGGTGGTGTCGGGGTCGAAGTCGGCGGGCAGGACACGGCGGTGGTCGAAGTAGGAGAGGAAACCGGCCGCCCCGATCTCCAGGTGCCGGTCGGCGGAGGTGTACTTGGCGGTCCAGATCACCCCGCCCCAGACGAGCACGCCGTCCCGCTCGACGTAGAGGGCGGCCCGTCCGGGTTCGGTGAGTTCCCGGGGGCGGTGGACGGCGACCCGGGGGTCGCCGAGGGGCAACCGGGCGCGGAACTCACCGGCTTCGTTCAGCTGCGTACTGAACGTGGCGTCGTACAGAGGGAGTTCGTCGGTGATGGCGCCGGTCGCGAGGTCGGCGGTGTAGTAGGTGTAGCGGGTCGGGGTGCGGGTCACTAGCCCACCAGCCAGGTGGTGTTGAGGTAGAGCAGCTGGGCGGCCGGGAGGGCGGTCGACTGGGGGTACACCAGCAGGTTGCCGTCGGTGTTGAGCATGAGCTCGACGCCGGTCCTCGTGCCGCCCAGCACCGCGTACCAGTGGTGCCGCACCGCCGGGCGGAACCCGGCCGGGACGGTGATGATGGTGGGGGCGGTGCTGGCCGCGACGGCCACGCTGGTGATCATCGCGCCGCGCAGATGGACGACGGACCCGATCCGCCGTACCGCCGGGTTCTCGGAGTTGTAGACGGTCCAGTTGGCGAGCAGGGTGAGCGCGGTCCAGCCGGTGTCGTCGTTGAGGGCCCGCCAGCCCGCCGAACTGTCGTACCACTCCAGGTGGTTGGTGTCCCAGCGGTGGACGTACATGCCGCTGTAGGGGTACGTGGGCCGGCCGGCCTCGCCCGAGATGCGGAGGATGCCGCCGGCGGCCGTGGTCCAGGGGCGCAGGTCCTCGATGTCGGCGCTGGTGACGGTCGTGACGTTCTTCGCGACCTTGATCCGGGCGAGCGGGACGGCGTCGCCGGTCACCGCGGGGTCCACGGGGGTGGCGGCGGCGGTGCCCTTGACGAGTTCGACGGTCATGGCGGTGGTGGCGTCGCCGTACTGGACGTCCCGCTGCCGGGCGACGACCAGGTCGTTGCGCGGATTGGCCGCGTCGGCGGGGTTGGTGCCGAGCACGTCCAGGGTCTTGAGCTGGTCGAGCGTGACGAGGTAGGCGCCGGTCGCGGTGGCCCTCGTGCCCTGGATCACGCCCTGGAAGGGGTTGACGGTGACCTTGCCGGACACGGTGGCGGTGGCCAGGACCTTGCCGGGATCGCCGGTGGACGGCCGGATCCCGCTACGGGCCTGCACCGGGCCCGCACCGGGCGCACCGAGCACCCCGGTGGCGAGCCGGGCGTCCTCGGCGTCGACGACCCCGCCGGAGATCCAGCCGGAGTCGCGTTCTGGGGTGGGCGTGCTCATGCGGGTGCTCCTCGTGGGAAAGGTGGCATGCGGGATCGGGCGGTCGCCGTCAGGGAACGGGGAAGGCCAGCACCCGCAGCCCGGAGTAGATCGAGTTGGCGAGACCGGTCACAGTCCCCGTGCCCGCGACCCGTTGGAACTGCTGGACGAACACCAGAGGGGTCGTGCCGGCGGGCATCAGCCGGTGGGCGGTGGTCACGCTCGTGTTGACGCCGGTGGGCCCGCCGGAGAAGGCGCTGATGCCCAGGTTGGCGCTCTCGCCGACCACTTTGATCGAGTGGTCGTACCGGGAGTCGGTGGACGAGGACGTGGCCGTCAGCTGGGCGGTGCACATCAGCATGCGCGGGTACGGGGCGGGGGTGATCGTCACCTGGTTGAACACGAAGACGGTCGTGTCGGTCGAGCCGGACTTGGGCCAGCCCGTGTCGGCCGGGCCGAAGAACTGCACCGCGCCGGTGACCGCGGGCCGCCAGGCGGTGTCGACGCGGACCAGGTCGAGCCCGGTTTCGAGGTCGTACAGCCGCTGCCCCGAGTACCCGTCGGCCGGGAGCGTCTCGGCGGCCTGAAGCGGTAACACCCCGCCCGCGGCGACCGTGGAGACGCGCAGGTCCTTGATGTCGGCCGTGGTGACGGACCCCGCGTTCGCGCGGACGGTGATCTGGGCGAGCGGGATGAGGTCGCCGGTCACCGTGGGCGCGACCGGCGTGGCCGCGGGTGCCCCGGCCACCACCCGTACCAGCATCCCGTCGCTCTCGTCGCCGTACTGCCGGTCGGTCTGCTGGGCCACGACGAGGGCGATCCGGGGGTTGGAGGTGTCGGCCGGGGCGGCGGTCAGCACGTCGAGGGTCTTCTGCTGGGCCAGCGTGATCAGGTACGCGCCCGCGGCGGTGGTGCGGGTGCCCTGGACGACCCCCTGGAAGGGCCGGACGGTCACATTGCGCGAGGGGGTGGAGGTCGCCTCGACGTTGCCGGGGCTGCCCGGGCCGGGCCTGATGCCGGTGCGGGCGGCGATCGGGGTGTTCGGGTTCGCGGACGCCGAGGCGAGCACGCCGGTGGCGAGCCGGGCGTCCTCGGCGTCGACGACGCTGCCGGAGAGCCATCCGGAGTCGCGCTCGAAGTCAGCCATGAGGATGCCTTCCTTGAGTGGGGACCTTGGGTGGGGGGTTTGGGTGGGAGGTTTGGGGCCGGGGTGGTGGTCAGATCCAGGCGTCCCGCCACTCGGCGGTCAGCCGGGCGGCGGAGGCGAAGTCGCGGGCGCGGAAGAGGACGGGGTTCTGCCCCGGCCGGAGCGGGAACCAGTCCGAGCCCGGTCGCAGCGCGGCCCGGCGGGAGGCCGTGCCCTGGAGCAGGACCGAGCGCGCGTCGGTGTCGACGAGCAGGAACTCGCCGTCCTGGAGGGTGAGATCGAAGGCCAGCTCCTCCCCGGTCGCGGTGTCGGTGACGACCGGCTGGACGCAGGGCCCGCCGATGCGCCAGACCGGCCAGGTGGGCGCGGTGCCCGCGTTCTCAAGCAGCAGCCGCCCGCCGGAGGAGCCGCTGCCGAAGTCCAGCGGGAAGGTGAGCGGGAAGGAGACCCCGCCGCTGGAGGAAGGCAGCGGGCAGGTACGGATGTTGAGGCCGTACGAGTAGCGCAGCGGATCCGGCGCGGTCATGGTCAGGGAGAACTCGAAGACCCCGGCCTTGCGGTCGGCGATCTTCGTCTCGGCGCTGAGCCGCACCAGTGCCCGGCGGACCCGGTGCGGCTCGGTGACGACGAGCGGTACGAGGCCGCTCCCGTCCGCGAGTACGGCGGCCAGTCGGTCCTTCGCCGCTTCCCGTACGGCCCGGTCCGGAGCGATCGCCGTACCCTCCAGGGTGATCACGCGGGGGCCCCGGTAGGAAGGGGCGTCGAACGCGCCGTTCCGCTCGGGCCGGTCGGTCAGCGTGAGCCGGAGCGGCGGGGTGGCGGCCCAGCCCTGCTCACTGGTGACCCACCACTCGACGCCGTCCTCGTCGACGGTGTTCCCGGCCCAGCCGTCCACCTCGAACACCGGCTGCTGGAGCTGCTGCCCGCTCATCGCTTCGCCGCCCAGGCGAGTTCGCGGGCGGTGATCCGGCCGATCTCGTACTCGGACTGCCCGGGTCGGGGGTGGACATTGACGGTGACGGGAGCTCCCGCGGCGGCACCTGTCGTACGACCGCCGCCGCGCGCGGCGATTCCCGCGAGCCCGTAGCCGGGCCCGATCGCCGCCCGCGCGGTCGCCGTGGCCAGCCTGCCGGCCGCCCCCGCGACCCGGTTCCCGGCGCCCTCCATCCCCAGGGCGAGTCCCTCCCCGATGTCCCCGCCGAATCCCATCATCACCTTGGAGGGCGAGGAGATCCCGAGAGCGCTGCGGATGGGCCCGGGAATCTTGTCGACGATGAAGTTCTTCACGGCGGAGAGAACGGCCGAGGCCTTGTCGCGAATGCCGTTGATGAGCCCCTCGACGATGTCGCCGCCCATCGTCCTGAGCCGTGAGACGAGCCCGGAGAGCGTGCTGACGATCCGCCCCGGCAGCTCCCGCACGAAGCCGACGACCCCGTTGATGCGGTCGGAGACGGCGTTCTTGGCCTGGGTGAACGCGTCGCGGACGATCTCGTAGACCTTCCGGACTCCCTGTATATAACTGACGACCAGATTGATCCCGAAGCGAACGACCGCGACGATCCCGTCGAAGACGGTCTTCCAGAAGTTCCACAACAACGTGAAATACGTCCTGACGACGTTCCAGATGATGGTGACGGTCTGCCTGATCACCTCACTGATCCGGGGCCAGTACCGCTCGATGATCGGTCTGATGTAGTTCATCGCCGCGCTGACGGCGTCACTGATCGCCTTGAACGCCCGTTGCACGACGGCCTGTACGGTCTTCGACTGCATCGCCATGTCGATGAGCTTGGTGATGAGCGGCATGACGAGGGCGAGGATGGCACCCATGACGTTGGCCTTCATGGCGGTGTTCAGGCCGCGCTGAGCGGTGGTCGCGGTACGCAGCCCCTGGCTGAACCGGCTGAACAGCCCGCCGCCCGAGGCCGCGTTCCGGCCCGCCCGCTGGACGTCGCCGGAGGCCCGGGCGGCCGCGGTCCGCATCTGGTCGAAGCCGCCGCTCGCCTGCGCGGCCGAGGCCCGCAGCCGGGTGTTGGCCGTGCTCGTCTGCGTCGCCGCCCCCTTGAGCCGGTCGACCGAGCCGGTGGCCCCGGTCACCGCGCTCCGCATCCGCGTCACGGCACCGCCGGTTTCGGTGGCCGCGGATCTCATCTGGTTCAGCGCCCGGGTGACCGCTACGAGGGACGTCTGCATGGTGGGTTGGCTCCGTCGGTGTCGCCGTGATGGTCGTTGTCGTGCGGGCCGTCATCGCCCCAAGGCGTCTTCCAGTCCGTTGACACGGAGTTGGAGGTCTCTGAGGGCGCCGTCGGCACCCTGCGCGCTCCGCTCCAGCGCGCTGACCCGCTGCAGGCCCGTCCCGACCTCCTCGTCCAGCTTGTGGACGAGCCTCATGCCCTCACCGACCTCGCCTTTCAGCTCGTGGACCTTCCCCAACGCCTTGTCGGTGTCGGTCCTCAGGCCTTGGGTGCGGCCCTCCGCGGTGTGCGCGACGCTACTGACCTCGCCGACCCTGGTGGTCAGGGCGGTGATGCGCTGGTGCAGCACCTGGTCCGCTTCGAGTAGCTGGCTCCGGAGGGCTTCGATACTGATCCGGAGTGCATCGGAGAGCTCTCTGCTCACCTTCAGGTCACCTGCGCCAAAGGCTTCCCGAATACCGGCGGCGGTGGTATCGAGGCTCTCCCGCACTCCGGTGATCAGGTTCCTGGTCGAGTGGGCGTCCTCGGTGAGACTCGTGAGCCGACTGTCCACCTCGTGGTCGCGCTTGTCCCGGGCGCGGTCCTCCAGCACCTTGTTGATACTCAGCTCGTGCTGGAACAGCCCGTACTCGAACTGTCCCCCGTACAGGTTGACGGCGACGCCGTTGGCTTCGATCTTCCCGCCGGTGACTTCCGCCTTCCCGCCAGTGACCGGCACGTTCGCGGGAAACAGATGCCTATCCCAGACGATCTTCACGACGGCGTCCTGGAAGGATCTGAACGAGGTGAAATCGAAGATCCACCGTGGAATGGCCCCGGTCGACTCCGAGGAAGGCATCGGTCGCTCCTTTCAGCCAGGCGAGTTCAGGAAAGCCACGATCTCCGCCGGGGTCACCCGCCGCGGCTCGGACGGACCGTCCGCCGACGACACCCCGTCCCCCGGCACCGGCCTCGGCACCGGCTCCGGATAGTCCGCCGGATCCGTGTCCTCGTCGCGGTTGACCGTCGCGAACATCCAGTTGGCGACGGCGAGATGGTCGACGACCGCCGCCAAGAGGTGGTCAGTGATCGTCCAGTCCGCCTGTTCGCCGTGGACCGCGCGGGCGTAGGACGAGTCCGCGGGCAGGTGTTCGGTCAGGACGCGCAGGCGGCGGGAGGAGAGACGGCCCCGGTGCCAGTCGAGGAGGTCGACGCCGTAGTGGCGGAGCAGATCCGCCTCCAGGGCCTCGGCGTGCTCGTCGACCAGCGCGCCGAGGCTCAGCCTTCCCCCAGCGTCATGCCCGTCTCGCTGCCGTACGCCTCCAGGATCGCGGAGACGTCCTGGACACTGACGTCGTGCTTGCAGAACCGCTCGAACTGATCGGCGCCGAGCAGCAGCCCCAGCAGCCCGTCGATGTCGTTGTCCTCCAGCGCGGCGATCTGCTTGGCGACGCTCCGCGGGAACTCGGTGGGCAGCCGGAACACATCGTCGTCCACCTCGAACTCCCAGTCCCTCCCGAGGGTTTCGAGACGCTGGGCACGGGCGGCGTTGACGTTGAAACGAGCCATGACGGGTGACGCTCCTTGCGATGAGCGGAGGGCGGGGAAGAGAGATCAGGCGGCGAAGTTCGCGTCCTTCATCAGGAACGTCGCCAGCGGGGCACCGTCCACCGTGGCCAGCGCCGTGAACGTGACCCCCAGCTTCACGGGGGCCGTCCGGACGAGGGAGACCTCCTCCGTCTCGGTCACCTGCCCCCGCGCGATGATCAGCCGGTACGAGACGTCGGTGCCGTCGAGGAACTCCAGCCCGAGCATCCGCTCGTCGAACTTCGGCTCGGCCGCCAGCTCGTACTTGTAGAGGCCGGATCCGGTCGCCGTCTCCTTCACCTGACCGCCGCCGAAGAAGAACGGCAGGGTGTCCTCGTTCAGTTGAAGGAGCTGGAACTTGAAGCTGAGGTCGCGGTCGGAGTAGACGAACCTCGCCGCGCTGACGCTCTGCCAGGTGTCCACGGGGTCCAGCTTGTCCTTCTTGGAGATCTTCACCCCGTCGGTGGTGGTGTAGCCGAGGTCCTTCCAGCCGGTCCCCCAGGCCGCGGTGGTGTCGGCGGGCGGGGCGGTGGCGAGCGGTGCGATGAGAACCCGGCCATTGCCCGCGACCCTGATCTCCTTGGCGTTCGTTCCGGCCATCACTGCTCCTTGAGGGGAGTGGGACATGACGTGCAGAGGAAGTGCTGCGGAAGTGCGTGCGGAAGTGCGTGCGGGGGGCCGGCGGTCAGGCCGGGCGGACCACCAGGCGGGTGGTGGAGACGTAGCGGGCGGCGGTGGCGTGCCGGTAGTCGGGCAGCCAGCGCGGGCCGTCCTCCTCGACGACGTCCACGACGGTCGCCGCGCCGTACACCGCGCCCCGCAACTGGAGCATCAGGGAGCGCGCGACCAGGGAGACGGTGTGGGCGGCGGGTTTGGAGGGGCCGTACACCTCCAGGTCGACCAGGGGGTTGTCCAGGCGGGGGTCCTCCGCCCAGGCCCCGCCGACCCGGGAGACGAGGACGGCACGCTGGGAGCCGTCGAAGCCGGAGGGCGGCTGGACGTCGACCAGGACACCCGCCAGCTCGCTGCGGTCCTTGAGCAGGTCGACGACCAGTTGCTCCACGTCCGGGAAGGTGATGTACGGCTCGCTCATCGCCGTAACTCCGTGTCGGCGGCCGCCTCGGGATCCGGCTCCGCCTCCGGCGCGGGCCTGGCGATGACTCCCAGGGCTCCTCGCGCGGTGGGGTCGTCCACCTCGACGACGTCCCCGGGCTCGTGCCCGTTCCACCAATAGGTCAGCTGGATCTTCTGCACAGCGCTCCCCCGATGTCCGGCTGTACGAACCCCCAAGGTCAACTTCGCTTGTTTTCAGATGAGTTGGCGCCCCTGGGGCCTCAAATGTAAACAGCATCCCAAGAGCAGCGTGAGCCACAGGACATCTCGAACAGGTAACGATTGCGTGGGACATGTGTACGGCAACGACTTGGCCCTCCCCCCACATGCGGGAACACCCGGCCTCAGGCCGGGTGTTCCCCCTCTCATGACCCGCGCGGACCGCGGAACCCTCAGCCGATCCGAGTCCCCGTCGCCGACAGCGCCTCCGTCACCGGCTGGAAGAACGTCTCCCCGCCGGAGGTGCAGTCGCCGCTGCCGCCGGAGGTCAGGCCGATCGCGTTGCCGCCCGAGAAGAGCGAGCCGCCGCTGTCGCCGGGCTCGGCGCAGACGTCGGTCTGGATGAGGCCGCTCACCGTGCCCTCCGAGTAGTTCACGGTGGCGTTGAGACCGGTGACCGTGCCGTCGTGGACCTGGGTGGTGGAGCCGCTGCGGGTCACCTTCATGCCCACGGTCGCCTCGGCCGCGCCCGTGATCTTCCGGGTGGAGCCGTCGTAGAGGTCCACCTCGCTCGGGTGGTCCACCGCCGAGGTGTACTTGACCAGGCCGAAGTCGTTGCCCGGGAAGCTGGACTGGGCGTTCTGGCCGATCACGTTCCCGGCGGAGTCCGACCAGGTGGAGATGGCCTGGGTGCAGTGCCCCGCGGTCAGGAAGTACGGCTCGCCGCCCTTGACCACGTTGAAGCCGAGCGAGCAGCGCCCGCCCGAGCCGCTGATCGCGTCGCCGCCGGCGATGAAGGGTTTGAACTCCCCCTTCGAGCGCCGCAGTTCGGCCTTCTCGCCGAGCCCGTCGACGACCTTGGCGAGCTTGGTCAGGCCGGCCCCGGTGACGGTCCTGTCGGCGGTGACGACGACCTTGTTGCTGACCGGGTCGGTCGCCCAGGAGGTGCCCGGGATGGTCGCGTCCTGCTTCAGCGCGGTGCGCGCGCCGTCGAGTTCGGCGAGGGAGTTGGCGACGAGTCTCGCCTTGGCCCCGGCCGCCTCGACGGCCTGCGCGGCGGTGTCGTCGAGCACGTTGACGACGAGGTTCTTCGCCTGTGCGTCGTAGTACGTGCCGGCCGTGTCGGTGCCGAGGTCGGCGGCGAGCGTCGAGGCGAGCTTTCCGGCCGCCGGGGCGGACAGGATCTGCGGTACGGCGGCCTTGGCCGGCTCGCTCGCGTTCGCACTCTGGAAGGTCACTCCGGCGGCGACGAGCGCGGCGACACCCGCGCCCGCGAACGCCGCCCGGCGCCTGGGTATGCGTCGGTGCTTCAACTCATGTCCTCCTGTGGGGGGCGGTCCGCGAGGTGGTGGGGACCTCGGGGACCGGAAGGCTGGTTGACGGCCGCCTACTATTCCGAGCCCCACAGGGAGCACACAAGGTCGACTTCGGGTCTCGCGTGCGCGGATGTTGTGCGCCCCTGGTATGCGAGGCGTTCACAATCGCCGCAGGAGGGTTCCCACTGCAAACACCACGCGCGAGTAACGGGCGGCGGACAGTGACACCTACTCCTGGCCGGAACTCGCCCCTGCCGGCCCACCGGCACCATCGGCCCCTGCCGCCGGCGGCAGTTGCTGCTGCGCCCGCTCCAGGAACCGCAGCAGTTCCACCGGGAAGGGCAGCACCAGGGTCGAGTTCTTCTCTGCGGCGACCGCCACCACCGTCTGCAGCAGCCGGAGCTGGAGGGCGGCGGGCTGCTCCGACATCTCCTTGGCGGCCTCCGCGAGCTTCTTGGAGGCCTGCAGTTCGGCGTCGGCGTTGATGACCCGGGCCCGGCGCTCCCGGTCGGCCTCGGCCTGCCGGGCCATGGACCGCTTCATGGTCTCGGGCAGCGAGACGTCCTTGATCTCGACGCGGTCGATGGTGACGCCCCACTCCACGGCCGGGCTGTCGATCATCAGCTCCAGGCCCTGGTTGAGTTTCTCGCGGTTCGACAGCAGGTCGTCCAGCTCGCTCTTGCCGATGATGGACCTGAGCGAGGTCTGGGCCATCTGGGAGACCGCGAACCGGTAGTCCTCGACCCGGACGATCGCCTCGGCGGGCGCGGTCACCTTGAAGTAGACGACGGCGTCCACGCGTACGGTCACGTTGTCCCGGGTGATGCCCTCCTGGGCGGGCACGGGCATCGTGACGATCTGCATGTTGACCTTCTGGAGCCGGTCCACGAACGGAATGACCATCGTGAACCCGGGCTCGCGCACCTCGGGCCGGAGCCGGCCCAGGCGGAACACCACGCCCCGCTCGTACTGTCTGACGACCCGTGCCGCGGCCAGTGCGTAGACCGCTCCGACGGACACGAGAGCGGCTCCGGCCGCCACCAGCGCCTCGACCATGCCGGCCCCCAAGGGGTGACTTCTACGGTCCTTCGACGGTAACGCGGCGTCCGTACAAGGGCGAGCCCCCGCACGCGAGTTGCGTGCGGGGGCCGCTGCCCGGAGCCGATCGGTGCGGATCCGTGCGGATCGTCAGCCGACGCTCACGCCGTAGTAGCTCAGCGCCTCGGTGACCGGCTGGAAGAAGGTCGTACCGCCGGAGGTGCAGTCGCCGCTGCCGCCGGAGGTCAGACCGTAGGCCACGGAACCGCCGTAGAGCGGGCCGCCGCTGTCGCCGCCCTCGGCGCAGACCGTGGTCTGGATCATGCCGTAGACGATGTCACCGCTGCCGTAGTTGACGGTGGCGTTGAGCGCGGTGACCCGGCCGCTGTGGGTGCCGGTGGTCGAACCGCGGCGGTACACCGTGGTGCCGACGCTGGGCGTGGCCGCGCTGGAGATGGTCTGGCTGCCGACCGCGCTCGGGTGCGCGATCGAGGTGTTGGTGTACCTGACCAGCGCGAAGTCGTTGGTCGGGAAGCTGTAGCCGACGTTGGTGCCCAGGACCGTGGTGTGGCCGGAGTTGCTGTACCAGGTCGAGGCCACCTCACCGCAGTGACCGGCGGTCAGGAAGTAGTACGTGCTGCCGCTGTGCACGTTGAAGCCGAGCGAGCAGCGGTAGGCGCCGCCGTAGATGGCGTCACCACCGGTGATCAGCTTCTTGAAGGTGCCGGGGGTGTGCTTGATGGTGAGCGCGCCGGAGTTGGTGCCCGCCTGCCGCTTGATCTTGGCGATCTCGGCCTTGGAGACCGTGGAGTCGACGGTGACGACGACACGGTTGGTCTTGCTGTCGACGGACCAGGCGGTGCCGGGTACGTCGGCCTTCAGGACGGAGCTGTTCACGGCCTTCAGCTCGGTGGTGCTGAAGGTGTGGGTGTCGCTCGCGCTCGCGGTGGGGACGGCGAACGCGGCCGCGGCCAGGAAGCCGGTGCCCACGGCGATCAGCCGGGTCCGTCTCGTGATACCGCTGCGGGGGGTCGTGCGCTTGATCCTCACTTGTCGTTCCCTCCCAGGGGAAGTCGGGGGCCCGCGTGGGGTCGGGGCCCGTGAGGCGCAGCCAGGGGTGGCGCCCGGATTCCGGACACGCAATGCCCCTGACAAGCGCTGAGGGGGAGTATTCGGGCGGACGACCGGTAGCCGCAAGGGCGCCTTTCAGCCGTGCGGCTGTGTGTGGACTGTGGGGAATTTGTGCGATCTCGTCCCTGTCGTGTCCCTCAGACCAGGAGCCGCTCCCCCGCCTCGACCGCGAGGCCCAACGTGTTCCCCGGCGGCGGGAACGGGCAGATGAAGTGGTCCGCGAAGGCGCACGGCGGCAGCTGCACCCGGTTGAGGTCGACGGTGGTGAAGCCGTCGGAGTCCGGGGCGGCCGAATAGAGGAACCTGAACCGGTAACTGGTGTGGCCGCTGGTGGGGTCGGCGAACACCGCCCACAGCCGGCCGTCGGCCTGCTCGGCGACCTGGAGCGTCAGCTCCCGGCCGGCCACGGTGAAGGCGAGCTCCCCGGCGAGCACGAGCGCGCGCTCCACGCCGTCCGCGGTGTCGACGCGGACGGCCTGCCGGTCGTCGTACGAGGTGAAACGGCCCAGCACCGACCAGCGCGGGTCGTAGGGGGTGGCGCCGATGCCCCGGAAGGCGCGGCGTGTCGCGGCGGCCGGGTCGTAGTCCCGTACGCCCCAGACGCCTTCGCGGACCAGGACCACCAGCCGGCGCTCGCCGAGGGTGACCCGGGCCGAGGGTTCACGGTCGGCGGCGAGGTGGATCTCGCCGGCGAAGGGCTCGCCGTCCACGGCCAGGCCGTCGGCCGCCGTCGCGGTGAGGCGGACACCGTCGCCGTCGGCCGTCCAGAGCCCGGGCACGCCCGGAAGCAGGCCGTCCGCATGGTCCTCGACCCAGTTTGTGCCGGCCAGGGCGAGCGGCCCGTAGGGCGCGGACACCTGCGCCTCGCGCTCCTCGTGCCAGCGTTTCCAGTCGCCGGACGCATCGACGGTCATACGATCAGCCTTTCCACATCTCTCGTCATGACTCACCTCATGTCTCTCGTATCTCCCGTATGGGCTCAACCTGTCCGCAACAGCCACGGGCCCCGGGATGTTTCAGGGGGCCGCGAACTGGCCCGCGGGCCGGGCCAGGCCGAGGTGCTCGCGCAGGGTGCCGCCCGGGTAGAAGGTGCGGAACAGACCGCGGTGCTGGAGCAGCGCCACGGTGCCGTTGACCAGCCGTTCCAGGTCGCGGCGCGGTTCGGCGGGGACGAGGTGGAAGCCGTCGGCGGCGCCCTCGCCGTGCCAGCCGGCGATCAGCTCCGCCAGGTCCACCGGACCGCCCCGGTACAGCGGCCCCCGCACGGTCTGCCGGGGCCCGCCGCCACCGTGCCCCGGCTCGGCCGCGCGCTCCCCGTCCCCCAGATCCACCAGCAGGCTCACCAGCACCCGCAGCGCCTCCGGATCCCGCCCGAACTCCCCTGCCGCCGCCTTGAGTTCCTCCCGTACGGCAGCGGCCTGCGCGGGGCTCGCGGCGCGCACCAGGGCGACATCGGCGTACCGGGCGACGGCCCGCCGGGCGGTTCCCTCGGTGGCGTCGGCGACCCGGACCACGTGGTCCGGCGGGAGGAGCCCGGTGTCGCCCCACCGGCCGATCCGGCCCTGGCCGACCCCCTCGACGGCGCTCTCGGGGGCGGCCGTCAGCGGCACCAGCCCGATCCGCCGGGTGGCCGGGACGACCTGCGCCAGCACGGCGAGCACATCGGGCTCCGGCTGCGCGAACCGGCCGTCGAGGGTCACGAAGTCCAGCCCCCCGCTCTCGGCCAGCCGCACCAGCTCGACATACCGCTCCGCGTCGAACACGCCGACCTGGTCCACGGCGGCCGCCAGGTGCAGCAGCCCCCGGCCGGACGAGCCGGTCATAAGACACCAACCTTTCCGAAAAGCACCCGAAAAAGCACCCGGAAACTCCCTCTCTTCACCGCGCCCCCGGCTTCACAGCACCTTCGACAGAAACGCCCGGGTCCGCTCCTCCCGCGGGGCGTCCAGCACCTCCGTCGGCGGTCCCGTCTCCACCACCCGTCCGTCGGCCATGAAGACGACCGTGTCGGCGACCTCCCGGGCGAACCCGATCTCATGGGTGACGACGATCATCGTGGTCCCCTGCCGGGCCAGGTCCCTGATGACGTCGAGGACTTCACCGACCAGCTCGGGGTCGAGCGCGGACGTCGGCTCGTCGAACAGCAGCAGCTTCGGCTCCAGCGCCAGCGCCCGCGCGATCGCGACCCGCTGCTGCTGGCCCCCGGAGAGCTGCCGGGGGTAGGCGTCGGCCCGGTCGGCGAGCCCCACCCGCTCCAGCAGCAGCCGCGCGCTCGCCACGGCCTCGGCGCGCGGCCGTCTCAGCGCGGCGACGGGCGCCTCGACGATGTTCTCCAGCACGGTCAGATGCGGGAAGAGATGGAAGTTCTGGAAGACGAACCCGATCCGCGTCCGCTGCCTCAGCACCTCCCGCTCGCGCAGTTCGTACAGCTTGTCCCCGGAGCGCCGGTAGCCGATCAGCGTGCCGTCCACGCTGATCGACCCCCGGTCCACCTTCTCCAGATGGTTGATGGTGCGCAGCAGCGTCGACTTGCCGGACCCGGAGGGGCCGAGGACGACGGTCACCTCGCCGGCCCGCACCTGGAGGTCGATGCCCTTGAGCACCTCCAGCTCACCGAACCTCTTGTGTACGGATCTGATGTCGACCATGACGGTCATGGGGTGTGTCCCTCACAAGTCACTGGGTGGAGGCGGACCGTACGGCGGTCCGGCCCGCGAGGTCGTGCAGGAAGGTCAGCGCCGCCCGGGCCGTGGCGTCGTTCTGCCGGAACGCGGGCCCTCCGGTCCGCGGCCGGGTGAACGCGCCGGGGGTACGGCCGTCCGTGAACGGCCCGAGCGCGAACCGCCGGGGATGCGGCCGTCCGCCCACGTCGAGGATCCGCCCGTCGGTGGGGTCCACCCGGAGCAGTCCGTCGGGTGTCTCGGCGGCCCCGTCGGTCTGCAGCTCGCGCAGCAGCGGGTCCCGGGCGCGTCCGACGGTGGGTTCGGGCAGCCGCGCCTCGACCAGGGCCCGCGCCTCGACGACGAACCCGGGCACGGTGTCGGCGGACGCCCGGAACACCCCGTCCTCCGCGGCCACGCTCATCCCGGCGCCGACGAATCTCAGCACCCCCGCCCGGGACAGCGCGAGCAGCTGCCGCAGCCGGGGGCCGGGCGGTCCGGAGGCCAGATAGCTGAAGAACCCGTGCCACCAGGACCCGATGTTCCCGAGCCGCACCAACTGCCCGTAGACGGAGAGCAGTCCGAGGAACACCGCCAGGTCGGGGCTGTACCCGGGATCATGACGGCGGCTCAGGTCCCCCTCGACATGGGCCCGCAGTCCCTCCTGGAACTCCTCGTGCGATCCGTACCGCACCCCGTCCAGCGGACGGTCCAGCGCGGCGAGATCGAGCCGGTCGGCCGGATCCGGTACGGCGGCCGCCACCAGCGTCCGCAGCTCGGCCTCGCCCTCGGCGGCGGCGTACTTCTCCTCGAAGTCCGGCCAGGCGACGGTCGTCCGCCCGGGATGGACGGTGAACAGCCGGTGGTAGTGGGCGAAGCCCAGCTCCTTCTCGACCAGCGGCCACACGTCCTGCCGGAAATCAAAGCCGTCCGGCCGGGCGAGCAGCTCCGCGACCTCGCCGGGTCCGAAGAAGCGGGGCAGCGGCGGGCGTTCGCCGGTCCAGTCGTACCCGATCTTCGAGTGGTACGGCACTCCGCGCCGCGATCCGACGTACAGCACCGGTTCCCGCCCGGACGGCACGTAGGTGTCGCCGTCGTAGCGTCCGCCCCGTCCCTCGGTGAGCAGCACCATGAGGTCGACGAAGGCGAGCCCGAACCCCCGGACGAGGACCGGTTCGCCGGGCCGCAGTGCGGACAGGTCGCTGTCGGCGGTGAAGTCGGGCGGCAGGTGGACCAGTCCGTGCGTCTCGGCGTAGGCGGCCAACCCGGCCTGTTCCGGGTCGAGTTCGGCGTCGAGATGGCCGAGGGCGAGGACGACGAGGTCGGCCAGGAGCGGACGCGGGCGACCCTCCAGCCACACCTGCTGGCGCCCCTCGCGCGGCCCGCTCACCCGCACGGCACGGCGGGGGTGGTGGTGGACGGTGACACCGTCGGGGAGGTCGGTGAGGGCACGGTCGTAGACATGGCGCAGATAGCGGCCCTGGATCTGCCGGTCGGCGAAGGTGCGGCCGTCCAGGCCCGCCCACTCGTGCAGGGTCGGCCCCTCCCGCACCGGTCCCGTCATCTGCACCGACTCGTCCGTGAACATGGTGACGTCCTCGGCGTGCGAGTTCATCCACAGCAACGGCGACTGGGCGGCACGCCAGATGCGCCCGGCGCCCGGCGGATACGGATCGACCAGATGGATGTCGAAGCCCTGGCCGGCGTAGAGCTCGGGCGCGTTGGCGGCGACGCGTTCGAGGAGTCCGGTCCCCCGCGGCCCGGCACCCACGATCACCAGCTGGGGCCTCATCGGGTCGCTCCCGTGCCGCGCGCGTAGTGCCTCTCGACGTAGTACTGGGCGATGCCCAGCACCGAGGTGACGACGGTGTACCAGAGGGTGGCCACCATCAGGAGCGGGATCACCTGGTAGGTCTGGTGGTACACCAACTGCACCGAGAACAGCAGGTCGTTGACGGCGATGACGCTGACGATCGAGGTGCCCTTGAGGGCGCCGATCAGCATGTTGCCGGCCGGCGGCACGATCGCGCGCATCGCCTGCGGCAGCACGATCCGCCGCCAGCGCCGCCACCGGCTCAGCCCGAGCGCGTTCGCGGCCTCGATCTGGCCGCGGTCCACGGAGAGGATGCCGCCGCGGACCACCTCGGCGGCGTAGGCGGCCTCGTGCAGGGTGAGTCCGACGATCGCCACCGCGACCGGGCTCAGCAGATCGACCGTGCGCACCCCGAGCACCCGCGGGTACAGCGCCCCGATGTTGAACCAGAGCAGCAGCTGCACCAGGATCGGGATCGACCGGAACAGCCAGACGTACCCCCAACTCACCGCCCGCAGCACGGGGTTGGCGGAGAGCCGGAACGCGGCCAGCAGGGTGCCGAGCGCGAAGCCCAGCACCATCACGACGGCGGTCAGCCACAGGGTCAGCCACAGTCCGCGCAGCACGGAGTCCGAGGTGAAGTAGTCGGCGACGACGCCCCACTGGAACGCCTTGTTGCCGAGGACGGAGTCGACGGCGAACCCGAGCAGCACGAGGACGACGACGGCGGCCGCCCACTGCCCGTAACGGCGCTGCGGGACGATCCGGAGAGTGTCCGCGTGCTCGGGTATGCCGGGAGCGGCGGAGGAGGTGGCGAGGGTGTCGGATGACATGCGAAGGCTCCGTGACGGATAGCTCGAGCACGGTGGATGCCTTCACACAGCGGCGCCGTCGCGCGGCGCCGTACGGCCGAGCCCCTCAGCAGGGCCGTCCGTCGACTTTACGGCGGCTTTCACCCTCACTGTCAAGGGTGTCCAGAGTGTGAGCGGCGCGTCTCAGGTCAGTTGACGGAAAACCGGAGACCTGTTCCACTTGGCCCATGCATCCACAGCAGTGGCTGGTCACCCGCTCCCACATCGACTTCGGTCGCGTGTGGTCCTGTTCCTGTTGAGCTGACCCACTGCGCGCCCCGCCCACGGCGGGGATTCCTCGCGTTCTCCCTTGCGCCGCCTTCTCCTTCGCCTTCACACGCGCACCCCTCCCCTCGCGCTCCGCTCACCTGCTGACCCCAGGAGACCGCCCGACGATGCGTACACCCACCCATGCCCGTTATAGGCATTTTGTCCACTTCTTTGCGCTCACCTCGGCCACGGCGCTGCTTCTCACCGCCTGCGGTTCCGGCGCCTCTTCCGGCACCGGCGCGCAGGGGGTGGCAGCCGCGAACGACAAGATCCCCACCACGGACGTGATCTCGGCGATCCGCAAGGACGACGCGGCGGCCCGGCTGCTGCCCTCGGGCACGACCGGCCTCACCGTCGCGGTCACCGTCGGCGGCACCCCGCCCGGCACCGCCTATCTGCCCGACGGGAAGACCCTGACCGGCCAGGACGTCGACTTCACCAAGGCCGTGGCGAAGGTGCTGGGCATCAGGCTCAAGATCGAGCAGGCCAGTTTCGAGGCGATCCTGCCCGCGCTGGACAGCGGCAAGTACGACTTCGGCGCCGCCAACTTCGGGGTGACCGACGAGCGTCGCAAGACCATCGACTTCGTCACCTACATCAACGACGGCCAGGGCTTCGCCACCCGCGCGGACAGCAAGCTGTCGAAGATCACCGACCTCAGGCAGCTCTGCGGGCTGAACGTCGCGACCGCCGCCGGCACCACCTTCGAGGCGACCCTCGAAGAGAACAAGAAGGTCTGCACCGACGCCGGCGAGAAGGCGTACACCGTGCAGACCTACGGCGAGCAGAGCGCCATCTGGTCCTCCGTCCAGCAGGGCCGCAGCGACGTCGTGATGTCCACCATCAACGGCCTGCGCTACGCGGTCACCCACCAGCAGGGCCTGAAGTTCCTCAACGAGTACCACCGCCTCGACGTCGGCTTCGCCTTCAAGAAGGGCACCGAACTGGCCCCCGCCTTCCAGTCGGCGGTCAACCAACTCATAGCCGACGGCACCTACACCAAGATCCTCAAAAAATGGGGCACCACAGCCTCAGCCATCCCCAAGTCCCAGATCTCACCCCCAGAACTGAAGAACTGACGCCACGACAACGCGCCCCGTCAGGGGCGCGGGGCTGTGCAGACATGCGGCTCCGCCGCGTGGGCGCGAGCAACCACACACAACCCGCGCGCGCCGCACACCCCGCGCCCCCACGGCGCCTACCGCACAGCCACCGCCCTCCGCCTCGGCGCGGACCTCACTCCGATCACCCGGTCCATCAGCGCGCCCAGCACATCCCGCACCGACCCCCGCTCCCGCGCATCACAGTCCAGCACCGGAACATCGGCCCCCAACCCCAACGCCTCCCGCACCTCGCCCAGTTCGAACCGCTCGGCGCCATCGAAGCGGTTCACGGCGAGGACGAACGGCGCCCCGTGCGCCTCGAAGTAGTCGACGGCGGGAAAGCAGTCCTCGATCCGGCGCGTGTCCGCGAGGACCACCGTGCCGAGCGCCCCCTCCACGAGGTCGTCCCACAGGAACGAGAACCGGTCCTGCCCGGGTGTGCCGAACAGATACAGCGCGATGGACGGGTCCAGCGTGATCCGCCCGAAGTCGAGGGCGACCGTGGTCGTCGTCTTGGACTCCACGCCGTCCAGCGAGTCGACGCCCACCGACACCTGGGTGATCGCCGCCTCCGTGTCCAGCGGTTCGATCTCCGAGATCGCCCCGATGAACGTCGTCTTGCCGACCCCGAGCCCCCCGCTCACCACGATCTTCACGGCGAGCGGCACAACCCTGTCAGAGCGCCCGGACATGGTCCCTGATCCTTTCGAGCATCTGGAGCGGCAGCTCCGCGGGTTGCCGGCAGGCGAGCTGCCCGGCGACGACGAGGTCGGAGATCAGCACCTTGGCGACTCCGAGGGGGACGCCGACCCGGTGCGCCACCTCGGCGACCGTCGTCGGCTGTGCGCACACCGCGACGATGTGCCGCCGTTCGAACGCGAGCGACTCGTCCGGCACCCCGACGGCCACCACCAGCGTCTCCAGCCGCAGATCGGCCTGGAGCGGCTCGGCCCGGCCGCCGGTCATGATGAACGGCCGGACGAAGGACGTGTCGTCGGGGGACTCGACAGGCTCCCGCGCACTCATCGCGGCAACGCCTGCCGGAGATCGGCGATGAGCGCCGGCGTCAGCAGGTCCCCGGCCCGTTCCGCGAGCACCGCCATCTCGTAGCCGACGAGGCCGAGTTCGCCGCTGGAGTCGGCGAGGACGCCGAGGCAGCTGCCGTCCCGGATCGCGGAGACCAGCAGGAAGCCGCGCCCCATCTCGATCATGATGAGTTTGACCCCGTCGAAGCCGTACCGCTTGGACGCGCTGCGCGCGAGCGACGACAGGCCCGACACGATCGCCGCGAGATGGTCGGCCTCAGTGCGCCCGAGCCCGTCCGAGACGGCGATGAGCAGCCCGTCGGAGGAGACGGCGACCGCGTCCCGTACCCCGTCGGTGGACTTGACGAAGTTCGCGAGCAGCCAGTTGAAGGTCCGCGATTCGCTGGGGGTGTCGACGGTGGTCACTTGGCGTCACCCTCGCCCTTCGCGCCGCCCTCGTGGTCCGCTTCCTTCTCCCGTTTCTCCTTCTCCACGCTGATCCCGCCCCGCATGTGCGCGCTGCGGAGGGTGGCCAGCATTCCGGAGACCTCCTCGGGGCTGCGGTCGGGGGTCCGTTCGGCGGGCGCCGGGCGGCTGGGCCGGTCGGTCTCGCTGACGGCGTCCGCGATCGCGCTGCGCTGGGGCCGCTTGACGAGCCCGTTGCGGGTCCGGGCGGCCGAGGCGCCCTTCTTCTGCTGCTGCTCCGGCCTGGCGGCCTCGGCGGGCTTGGCGCCCTCGGTGGCGACGGGGACGAGCGGCGCCTCGTCGGTCCCCTTGCGCGGGGCGGGCACGGCCGGCTGCCCGGCCGCGGCGGCGGCCTGCTTCGGTACCGCCGTCGGCTCCGTGAGCAGGTTGACGGGGATCAGCACCCGGGCGACCACCCCGGCGGCCGGCGCCTCGCCGAGCCGTACCTCGATCCCGCACTTGCGGGCGAGCGCGCCGACCACGAAGTGGCCCAGGAACCGGGTGGGTTCGGCCATGAAGCTGGCGGTGCCGGAGAGCCGTACGTTGGCCTCGGCGAGCGCCTGGGTGTCCATGCCGAGGCCGTGGTCGACGATGGCGACCAGGTAGCCGGCGCTGGTGCGGCGGCCCTCGATCTCCACGTCGGAGTCGGGCGGCGAGAAGCTCAGCGCGTTCTCGATCAGCTCGGCGAGCAGGTGGGCGATCTCGGCGACGACCGAGCCGGTGAGATGGGCGGGCTCGACCCTGCGCAAGGTGACCCGGCGGTACTCCTCGACCTCCGCGAGGGAGGCGCGCAGGACGTCCGTGATGGACAGCGGGGTGGACCAGGGGCGGGGGCTGGACTCCCCGGCGAGGACGAGCAGGCTCTCGGCGTTGCGGCGCATACGGGTGGCGAGGTGGTCCAGTTCGAAGAGGTTGGCGAGGGTGGCGGGGTCGGCGTCCTCGTGCTCCAGCTTGTTGATGAAGCTGATCTGGCGGCGCACCAGGTTCTGGTTGCGGCGGCCGAGGCTGACCAGCGAGTCGGTGGCGTTGCGGCGCAGCACGGCCTGCTCGGTGGCGAGGTCGTAGGCGGCGCGCTGCACCCGGTCGAAGGCCTCGGCGACCTCCTTGACCTCGGCTCCGGCGGTGGCCGCGACGGCGAGCGGGGCGGGCGGGGCCGGGCTCTCGCCCGAGGACCCGTCCTGGACGGCGGCGACCGCCTCGGGCAGCCGCTGCCCGGCCACCTCCCGGGCCTGGTGGGCGAGTTCGGCGAGCGGCGCGGAGACGGACCGTACACAGTCGAGGGCGAGCGCGCCGAGCGCGGCGACGGTGCCGAGGGCCAGCAGCAGGAAGAGGAGCAGGTCGCGCTGGGCGGTGCCCTCCAGCCCTGCGGCCCGGTTCTCGACGTCGGCGCCGAGCGAGACCTGGACGTCCCGCAGCCCGTTGATGGTGGCGGTCATCGCGTCCCACCACTGCATGGGCGGGATGTCGTTCCACCTGAGCTTCCCGCCGCCCTGGACGGCCGTGCTCTCGTACGTGAGCGCGCGCTCCGCGTCCGGGGTGCTCAGGGCCGCGTCCAGGCGCCGCTGCTGGGCGTCGGTGGCCGAGCGGGGAAAGGCGTCGAGGGCGGCGAGGCGGCCGGCCCGGATCTCCATGAAGCGGCTGTAGTCGTCGTCCTTGAACTGCCCGGCGCGCACCGAGCCGAGCACGATGGCCCGCTCCTCGCCGGTGAACTCCTTGGCGTTGCCGAGGATCTGCAGCGTCTGGTATGCGTCGCGCAGGGTGGCGTCATGGACGTCGCTCAGGCCCAGGTCGAGCCGGTCGAGGACGGTGATGGTGGTGGTGAAGTAGTCGAAGGTGTCCTTCACCACGCCGGTGTGGTCGTCCGCGTGGGAGCGGATCCCGGTGAGCCCGTCGAGCCGTCCGAGGGACTCGCGCACCGAGCCGGCGGCCGAGTCGTCGCGTCCGCGGAGCGCCGTGTCCAGCAGGGTGCGGGCGGCGTCGGTGGCCTTGCGCTGTGCGGGCAGCTTGCCGCCGAACTCCTTGACGCCGCCGACGTATCCGGTGGTGAGACCGCGTTCCTTCTGGAGTTCGTGGATGAGGCCCTGGAGGGTGATCTCCAGGCGGGCGTTGTCCGCGGTGGCGGAGGCGTTGCGGTAGGCGGAGATCTGCTCGGCGGCGGCGACGCCCAGCAGTGTCAGCAGGACCGCGAGGGCGAGGACCAGAATCCTCAGAAGCCTGGTGCGAATGGTGGCTGCTTGCACGGAGGTGCCTTAATCAGGAGGCGAGTCGGTGGATGCGCAGAACCGAGGCAGAAATGGTTCTGCGCCCCGGCCAACGAACCTCACGGGGCAGCGGTCACCCGATCATGTTTTTGTTTTACGTCCCGGAAACAGGATCTCGGAGAATCCCGAGGTGACCCGTCCGCTCCCCTCGTCACCGTATACGGGGACGAGGGGAGCCTCGGGTTGACGGTCGCTCAGCAACCGTCGCAGGGACAGCAGCAGTCGCAGCCGTCACATCCGTCGCAGCCGTCGCACGGGCAGTCGCAGTCGCAGTTCCGGCAGCAGCCTTCGCGCTTCTTCCCGGACCAGGGACCCTCGTACTCCTCCGCGCAGCACATCTGGCAGCTGCAGCACAGCAGCGCGAACATGCCGCACCCCGCCAGGAATCCGCGCTTCTTCACCGGGGCCTCGGGCCCGGGCAGGTGGGCCGCGCAGCCCGGCGCGACCCCGAACGCCCGGTCCACCGAGCGCCCGAGTTCGTGTACGAGCAGCAGATGGGCCAGCGCGCCGTCCGTGAACTCCGCGTCCCGCAGCGCCAGCCGGATCCCGTGCAGCGCGTCGTCGGCGAGCCGGCGGGCCTCGGTGAGGGGGGTCCCGGTGGCGGTGAGCGGGTTCCAGGCGCCCGTGGCGGCGTCGGCGGTCCGGTCCTCGACGGCGTCCAGCAGATGCGCGAGCCGGCCGAAGAGGCGTCCGGCCTCGGCCAGCGGAACGGCGTTGCCCGGCCGGCCGGCCAGGACGGCGGTGTGCGCGAAGGCCGCGGCGGTGGCCGTCTCGGTCGGTTCGGTGACCGCGAGCAGGGGCGTACCCGGCCCCGCGAGCGCCTCGATGCCGAGCTGCCGGTCGACGGCGTCGACGAGGATCCCGGTGTCGAACCCGACCCCCGCGCCGCCACGGGCTCCCGCGCGCCCCCAGCCGTCCGCGACCCGGCGCGCGGCGAGCGCGACCGGCCCGCGCGCCAGCAGCCCGTCCCCGTCGGCGACATGGTCGCGGACCTTGGCCGAGGCGAGCACCAGGGAGACGGCGGCGGCGAGCCGCGCGCCCTCGCCCCGGGCGACGGAGGCGGTCCGCATCCCGCGCAGCGGGCACGGTCCGGCCGTACGCCGCCCGTCCTCCGGCCGCTCGGCCTGAGCCTCCGTCAAAACCGATATGAGCAGCCCGTCATAGTTCGTCACGAGCCGCGCGAACTGCCCGTGGTCACCGCGCAGGGCGAGACACAGCCCGCACAGGTGCGCCATCCACTGGTTCTTGAATCTCTCCCCCAGCCGATGACCACATGGTCTGACCATCCCGAACACGCCCGAAATCCCCCCAAGCCGTTCACTCAAACGCACTACCGATCACCCATACGCCCGGAACAATCATATTTCACTCTCAGTCAGCAGACATGTGAGCTAGGGCCCTTGGCACATCTGGGCTCTCGACGTATGCGCTCTGCACCAGTACCGTCACAAACCCCCCGCGCGGCGTCTATCCACTTGGCGCGCCATCCGCATCATGGACGACCATAGAGATGCGGAGCATGAAGGACCGCTGTGAGAGGAGGCGTCCATGGGATCGGTACGCAAGGCGAGTGCCTGGCTTGGCCTCGTCGACGACAACGATGACGAGCGCTACTACGACGACGACTACTCCGAAGGGACCGAGCAGCCCGGGGATGCCTGGGTCACCGACCCGCGGGTCAAGGTGGCCTCGGACGTCGCCGAGGTGAAGGGCCGCCGGATCGGTACGGTCACCCCGGACAGCTTCCGGGACGCCCGCGCGCTCGGTGAGCTGTTCCGCGAGGGCGTGCCGGTCATCGTGAACCTCACGGCCATGGAGCCGGCCGACGCCAAGCGGGTCGTCGACTTCGCGGCCGGGCTGACCTTCGGCCTGCGCGGCACCATCGAGCGGGTCGCCAACCGGGTCTTCCTGCTGACCCCCGCCAACACGGAGATCGTCAACGGTGAGCCGGCCTCGCGCCGGGAGGACGGCTTCTTCAACCAGAGCTGAGGCAGGGCCGCTCACCGGCCCTGCCCCCGCGCAGGGTTCACCGGAACGCGTCGAGTCCGGTGAGCGCCTTGCCCAGCACCAGCTGGTGCATCTCGACGGTGCCCTCGTAGGTGAGCACCGACTCGAGGTTGGTCGCGTGCCGCATCACGGGATACTCCAGCGAGATCCCGTTGGCCCCGAGAATCGTCCGTGCCGTACGGCAGATCTCGATCGCCTCTCGTACGTTGTTGAGCTTGCCGAAGCTGACCTGCTCGGGACGCAGGCGGCCGGCATCCATCCGCCGCCCCAGGTGATGGGCGAGCAGGATCCCCTTGTGCAGTTCGACCGCCATGTCGGCGAGTTTGGCCTGGGTGAGCTGGAAGCCGCCGATCGGCCGCCCGAACTGCTCCCGCGTCTTCGCGTACTCGACGGCGGCCTCCAGGCAGCTGCGCGCGGCACCCATGGCGCCCCACACGATCCCGTACCGGGCGTGCGACAGACAGCTGAGCGGCCCCTTGAGCCCGGTGACCTCGGGCAGCACGGCGTCGGCGGGCAGCCGCACATCCTCCAGGACCAGCTCACTGGTGACACTCGCCCGCAGCGACCACTTGTGCTTGATCTCCGGCGCCGAGAACCCGGGCGTGTCGGTGGGTACGACGAACCCCCGGATCCCGTTGTCGCTCTGTGCCCAGACGACGGCGACGCCCGCCACCGACCCGTTGGTGATCCACATCTTCCGCCCGTTGAGCACCCAGTCGCCGCCGGCGTCGCGCTTCGCGTACGTCCGCATGGAGGCCGGGTCGGAGCCGTGGTCGGGCTCGGTCAGACCGAAGCACCCGATGACGTCACCGGCGGCCATGCCCGGCAGCCACCGCTGCTTCTGTTCCTCGCTGCCGAACCGGTGGATGGCGTACATGGCCAGCGACCCCTGCACGGACACCAGCGACCGGATACCCGAGTCGGCCGCCTCCAGCTCCAGACAGGCCAGCCCGTACTGCACGGCCGACGCCCCCGCGCACCCGTACCCCTCCAGCGACATCCCGAGGGCCCCGATCGACCCGAGCTCCTTCGCGAGCTCCCTGATCCCCGGCAGCTCCCCGCTCTCGTACCACTCGGCGACGTACGGCAGCACCCGGTCCGCCGCCCACCTCCGCACGGTCTCCCGTACGGCGACATCCTCCGGCTCCAGCAGATCGTCGATCCCGAGCGGGTCCCCCGGATCGAACGCAGGCAACTTCACGGACGCGGACATGAACCCTCCCATAAACTAGCGCTGCTAGTTACAACAGATTACGCGCCCTCCCCCACATCCCCTCAACCGACAGCCGCCGAAGGCGATCCGCCCCCACAGGTCGGCCCACCCTCCCGTGGGTGGGAGAAGGGGGTGCGTCACGCGGAGACGCGGGAGCGGGTGGGTTCGCGGGGGGCGGGGACCTCGACCGGTGATTCCTCGCACTGCATGGCCCGCGGCAACCGCAGCGCCATCACGGCCCCCAGCAACAGCAACCCCGCACTCACCAGCAACGTCACATGCAGCCCGTGCACGAAGGAGTCCCGCGCCGCCTGCCGCAGCGCCGACCCCGCCGACCCGCCCAGCCGCCCGGCGACCTCGTACGCCTCCCCCAGCGAATGCCCCGCCGCGGCCGACGCCGACGCCGGCACCCCCGGCACCCCGGCCAGCCCCGGCGCGTACGCCGCGTTCATCACGCTGCCGAGGAGCGCGATCCCGATCCCGGCACCCAGCTGGTACGACGTCTCGCCGATCGCCGCCGCGCCCCCGGCCTGCTCCGCCGGCGCCTCGTTCAGCATCGACTCGTACGCCCCGAAGAGCGTGGTCTCCAGGCCGAAGCCGAGCAGCAGGAAGCCGACGAGCAGCAGACCCGCGTTGTCGGCCCCGCCCATCGCCGTCAGCGTCAGCACCGCCGCCGCGGTCAGGCAGAAGCCGAAGCACACCATCCGGCGCGGCCCGAAACGCCGCAGCATCCGCGCCCCGGCCAGCCCCGCCGCCATCGCGGCGAGCGTCAGCGGCAGCAGTCGTAGCCCCGTCTGCAGCGGGGACAGCCCGAGGACCAGCTGCAGATACTGCGCGGCGATCAGTTCGAGGCCCACGAGCGCGAGCATCGCCAGCACGATGCAGCCCACCGCCGTGCAGAACGCGGGCCGCGCGAACATCTTCAGGTCCACCAGCGGGAACGCCCGCCGCCGTTGCCGCCGCCCGAAGAGCATCAGCAGCAGCGCGCCGAGCACCAGCGGCGCCACCGTGAGCACGCTGCCCGCCGGCTCGCCGCCGCCCAGGCGTTTCACGGCGAAGACGACCCCGAACAGACCGGCCGCCGCCATCAGCGCGCCGACCACGTCCCAGGGGCCGTTGCGGTCGCCGCGCGACTCGGGGAGGAGCAGCCGTCCCACCGGGAGGCTGATCAGCATCAGCGGAATGTTGACCAGGAAGACGGAGCCCCACCAGAAGTGTTCGAGGAGGAAGCCGCCGAGGAGCGGGCCGACGGCCGCGCCGACCGCCGCCACCGCGCTCCAGATGCCGATGGCGACGGCCCGTTCACGGCGGTCGGGGAAGACCTGCCGGAGGATCGACAGCGTCGCGGGCATGATCATCGCGCCGCCGACACCGAGCAGCGCCCGGGCCAGGATCAGCGCCTCGGCGCTCGGCGCGACGGCCGCCGCCGCGGAGGCGACGCCGAACAGGGCGTATCCGATGAGCAGGATCCGGCGTCGGCCCACCCGGTCGCCGAGCGTGCCGAAGAGGATCAGCAGCGAGGCGCAGACCAGCGGATAGACGTCGACGATCCAGAGCAGCTGCATGGCGCCGGGCTTGAGGTCCTCGGTGACGGCGGGCACCGCGACATGCAGCACGGTCGCGTCGAGGGCGACCAGCAGCAGGCTGACACAGAGGACGACGAGGACGACCCAGCGGTTGGCACCGGCACCGGCTTCGGGCGCCCGACGGCGCTGGCGTACGGCAGCCGTGGTCGTCCCGGACATGTACGTACCTCCCAGATGGTCCCTCGCGCGCGGCGGATCGGCGGGGCGGGGACTCCCCGTCGTACGGCCGGAGAGGAGCGGGGTCTCCGGCCCGCGCATACGAACGCGAGTGACACGTCAGCGTACGCGAGTTCGTTCCGGGGTCACGTGGCGGACCTCTCACACTCTCCACAGAACTCATGTGGCGTACGCCACTGGCCCCGACCGGGACCACGCCGGGGCGGGCCCTCCGGTTCCGCGTCCGGTCGATAATCGAGCCCGTGACCGATCTTGAAACGCCCGTGGCGGCGCCTCCGGGCCCGGCCCCGCGCCGGGCCGCGCCGGCGCTGCTCGGGTATGTCGCCGTGCGCGCCCTGGGTCTGTTCGTGCTGGCCGTGTGGAGCGCGGCGCGCGGCAAGAACGCGCACACCTTGTTGACGGCCCGCTGGGACTCGCTGTGGTACACGCGGGTCGCCGAACTGGGCTACGGCTACGAGGTGCGGCTGCCGAACGGCGACGTCCACTCCAACCTGGCCTTCTTCCCGCTGCTGCCGTGGCTGGAGCGCCTGTTGCACGCGCTCACGCCCCTGTCGTACGCGGACGCGGGCCTCGTGGTCGCCCTGCTCGCCTCGCTCGCCGCGGCCTGGGGGATCTTCGCGGTCGCCGACGTGGTGTACGGCCCGCGGGTCGGGGTCTGCGCGGTGCTGGTGTGGGCCGTCCTGCCCGTCGGGATCGTGCAGTCGATGGCGTACAGCGAGTCGCTGTTCACGGCGCTGGCCGCCTGGTCGCTGTACGCCGTGCTGACCGGCCGCTGGGTGGGAGCGGGTGCGCTGGCCGCGCTGGCGGGGCTGACCCGGCCGGTGGGACTCGCCGTGGTGGCGGCGGTGTGGACGGCGGGGGTGGTCTCGTTCGTGCGGGATCGGAGCGGGGGCGCGCGGGAGCAGAGTGCAAGTGACGTGCCGGGCGCGCACGATGGCGAGCACGCCCCCGAGGCGTCCAGCGCCGCCCGCGCCCGGCGCACCCCGCAGCCAACCGGCGCACACCACGCAACACGCGCCCTCGGCATGCTCCTCGCCCCCGCCGGCACGGCCGCCTATGTGCTGTGGGTCGGCCATCGCACCGGGAAGGGTCCGCTCGGCTATCTGGACGTCCAGGCGGGCTGGCGCAACGGCTTCGACGGCGGCTATGCGTTCGCACGCTTCGTGGGCGACAAGTTCACGTCATTTCCGTCCGCTCCGGCCGGAGCGGGTTTGATCGTCGGCGTCGGCCTGCTGTTGTGGCTCTACGTGACGGGTCTGCGTCAGCGGCAACCGCTTCCCCTGCTGGTCTACACGGGTGTCGTCCTCGCCCTCGCGCTCTGCGCGTCCAGCTACTTCGGGTCCAAGCCGCGGCTGCTGATGCCGGCCTTCCCGGTGCTGTTCCCGCTCGCCCGAGCCCTCGCCCGGCTGCGCACCGGCCGATCGGCGCTGGTCACGGCCGGTGTCGCGGTGGCCTCGGCGGTCTATGGCGCGTTCTGGCTGAACGGCTCCGGGCCACCATGATCATCCGCGTCGGGACGGTGAGCAGCCGGAGAATTCCACCCCATGCTTTGGTTAACGAATTCATAAGTGCCATAAAACGGCCGCCCGGCATGATCAAAGGAATTGAAGGGCAGACCCCCGGCGGATTACGGAATCCTTAGAATTCGGAAGCCTCCTGAGAGGTTTCCCACATCACATCGTCATCACAAAGCCGCTGTTTCGACCGGGAACAGAGCTCACTCGCTGTAACGTCGATTGGGTGCGTACCGAACGAAACCTCACCCGTCTGGACCGGGTGTTCGCCAGGCTGGACCGTGAGCCGGAACGACCGGCCCACATTGATGTGCCGCGGATGAGCCGGCACCGGGTGGTGTTGTTCACCGGAACCCTCGCCTTCTACCTGGCGATCGTGTGGGCCGTCGTCATCACCTCGTGGCTGGTCCGGCTCGACTGGCAGGTCATGTTCTTCCGGCCGTACCAGCAGTGGTCGGGAATCCACTGGTTCGTCGATTACTACGTGGTCCTCGGCCAGCGCGGCCCGACCGCCGTGATGGTCGCGGCCTGGCTGGGCTGGCGCTCCTGGCGGCAGCACACCCTGCGCCCGCTGCTCACGCTCGGCGCCTCGCTGCTGCTGCTGAACATCACGGTCGGCGCCGCCAAGCTCGGCATGGGGCGCCTCGGTCCGCACTACGCGACCGTGATCGGCTCGAACGAGATGGGTCTGGGCGGCGATATATTCCCCAGCGGCCACACCGCCAACGCGGTGGTGACCTGGGGAATTCTGGCGTATCTGGCCTCCACCCCGCGAGCCCGCCGCTGGCTCTCCGCCGCCTCGGCGGTCACCTCCCTCGGCGTCGGCATGTCCACCGTCTACCTCGGTACGCACTGGCTGAGCGACGTGTTGCTGGGCTGGGCCGCCGGGCTGCTGATCCTGCTGGCACTCCCCTGGTGCGAGCCGTTCATCGCCCGCGCCGAGACCTGGCTCTTCGACCTGCGCGACCGCCGGCGCTCCCGCCGCGGCAGTGCGGTGCCGGTCCCCGCGCCCGCCCCCGTCCCGGTCCCGCCCGTGGTTCTCAAGCCGCGTCCGGCGCCCGCCGAGCAGACGGAACCGGAGCGCGAGCCGGTCTCCTCCACCCGCTCCCCCCGGACGCCGATCCATCTGGCGCCCGGCCCGCACACGGCCCGCTCGGAGCGCACTCCGGTGACCCCGGTCGGCAGCCGCCGCCCGCAGCACCCGGAGCGGCAGCCGCGCGGCACCGCCGGCCAGCCGGCCCGCCCGCTGACGGGCGGCTGAGGACCGCACGGACGCGACGGGCACGACCGCGGGGCCAGGTACGCACAACCGGCCCCGCGCTCGGCCCGCCAGGCGCGCTCAGCCCTTCCAGGCGCGCGCCACCACGCCGTCCCGTACCTCGAAGTTGAGCCGCCCCGCCCGGTACTCCATGGTGATGATCGCCCCCGGCGGCAGTGAGCGGACCGTCGACCACCCCCGCTCCCGGGCGAGCCGCTCCGCGTCGCCCGAGTGGAGGCCTACGTACCCTTGCGGGCTGTCCTGGGGCTCCGTCGGCGGAGCGGGATTCGGTGCCATGCGGCCACGCTATCCCGAGTTCCGGCCCTCGGGTCACGCTTCTGTCACAGAATCACGACACGCGTTTCGGTCGAACTCCATCACACGTACGAGCGGTTCCGTACCTCTTCCTGGCGCATTCGAGCGCAATTCCCTGATGCCGGTAGGGTCTTCCGAAAAGCCCGCCGGAAAGAACCGGAAGTAAGGACCAGGGGGGCTCATGCGGGCCGATTCCATTCCGAATCCGCGGCCCCGCGCACGACCTGACACCGCATAAGAGTTTCACCACTCGGACACAGAACCCCCGTACCGGCCCGGGTGAATCGGCGTCACATCGGGGCATCCGGTTCCGATGCGGAGCATGTACATGCCCCAAAAACGCGCCGGGCCCCACCCGGTCGGACCGGGCGGGGCGGACCGGGCGGGGCAGGGGCGCGCGTCAGAGCGCGAGGCGCTGCCCGGGCACGATCAGGTTCGGGTCGTCGCCGATGACGGCCTTGTTGGCGGCGTAGAGGCGCTGCCAGCTGGTGCCGTGCCGCGCGGCGATCCCGCTCAGGGTGTCGCCCTCGCGGACGGTGTAGTCGCCCTTGGCCGAGGCGGTGCCGGTGCGCGGGGTCGAGCGCTGCGGCGTCTTCGCCGCAGGGGTCGACTTCCTGGTGGTCGTCGACTTCGTCGCCGACTCCGTGCTGCTCTTCGTGGTCACCGAGGCGCTCTCGGGCGCCGAGCCGGTCGCTCCGGCCCGCCCGGAGCAGACCGGCCACGCGCCCCAGCCCTGGGCGTGCTGAACCTTGGTGGCGACGGCGATCTGCGCTTCCCTGGAGGCCTGGTCGGCCGTCGACGCGTAGGCGGTGCCGCCGTACGCGCGCCAGGTGGAGGCGGAGAACTGGAGTCCGCCGTAGTAGCCGTTGCCGGTGTTGATGTGCCAGTTGCCGCCGCTCTCGCACTGGGCGATGCGGTCCCACACTCCGTTGTCCGCCGCCGCGGCGTTGCCGGTGGCTGCCAGCAGGCCCAGCGGGGCGAGCAGCGCCGCTCCGGCCAGGGCGGCCGTCGTACGGCCCTTGCGGGAGCCGTTCTTCGCGGCGGTCTCACGGGTGGTATCGGCACACTCGGACATGTATTTCCCTCTCCACGTACCCGGGCTCCCCCAGGCGGTCGCGGTCCCCGCGCGATGGACGCGGTTCTTCGCGCTCGCCCCGTCCGCCGCGGCCTGGTACTGCGGTGGTGCTCTGCCTGGTTCGGCCGGCGGACGTACCCGAGCGGTGCTCGTTGCACACGGCGGAGGAATCTAGGGACCGGGAACGTCCGAAATCAACCAACTCCCCGTCCGGCCAGGCCAGTTCGGTGTTACCGTTGGTAGCGGCGATTTCCAGCCACCCACTACATTCCCTGATTTCATGATTTGTCGACCATGGGTTCGATGGATCTGTGATTCACTTCACCGCGTCAAACTCCTTTGGCTTGCGAAGAGTTGACGGGGAGTGCCGAATTCCGCACGGGGAGTGACCCTGTGCAGTGGATGGTTCGATCCCGATCCCCCCGAGGCGTGACCCCCACCACAGATCACCCGTTGTCTTCTTCATGAGCCCGCGACCCCGGGGGCTCACGGACCGGGAGCCACCCGGGCCTTCACGTACCGCATCCCGAGGGAGCCACCGTGCCGCGCATGCTCGACGTCAGCAACGAGGTACGCGCCGAGATCGGCGACGAAGAAGCCGACCGGTTGCTCGCCGGAGACAACGCCCCCGGCAGCTACGACTGCACGTCCTGCCGCACCCCGGGCGACTCCGAACAGGAGCGCACCAGCACCGTCCTGTTCATCGGCGACGAGACCGCCGTCCTCGCCTTCGCCCACGCCACCTGCCTGCCCTCGCAGGTCGTCCAGGTCACCGAGGAGCAGCTGCAGGGCGCGGTCCGCTCCATCAACGGCGACAGCGCGCCCGGCGGCGGGCCGCAGAAGTCCGTGCCCGAGCAGGCGGTGCTCGGGGTGACCAGCGGACTCGTCCTGATCGCCGGGGAGTTGCACCCCGCGCTCGTCGTCGAGCCGACCTCGCCGATCGTCCGGCCCGGCACGGACGGGGTCGGCGACGACTTCCTGCCGCTCCTCATCGAACAGGGCTTCATGCCGCTGACGGAGCTGACCGCGGTGCCGCCGGTGCTGCACGGGTGGTCGGTGCTGCTGGCGGTGGGTCAGCTGCACGCGGTGCTGCAGCCGGGGGCGAACGGCGGGCAGCCGATCGCCTGGTGGCAGGCGCACCAGCCGCTACAGGTGACCGACGGGTGGCGAGCGGCCGCCAACAAGCACCAGCAGGTGCTGATGTTCGCGGCGCCGGTCGGGTCGATCGGGCGGCAGCCCCGGGAGGACCTGCTGCGGGACGCCCTGGACAAGGCCGCGGCGAACGGGAAGCTGGTGGCGGCGGCGTTGCCTCTCGCGGGGGTCTGAGGGTCGCCCGAGGGGCAGAGGGCTGTGTCCCGCATGGCGGGTGCGGCACCGGCGTGGCTGCTCGCGCCCACGCGGCGGAGCCGCATATCAGATACAGCCCCGCGCCCCTGACAGGGCGCTGTTCGACCGCATCTCTTCACCAACCCGGTCGTTTGGACATACGTGCACGCATACGACCTTCCGCCCCGCCGGCCGTCCTTCTCCGCCGTTCCGTCCGCACGGGTGGCCCAGGAGGCCACCGGCGGGGTCTCGGCCACGCCGATCTACGACTCGCTCTACGCGGAGTGGGTCAAGAGCTTCCGTACGCTGCCGGGAGACCGCAGCGGTGAGGAGGATCTGGGGTTCGTCGCCTTCGGGAACACCCCGTTCAGCACGGGCATCCACGGGCTGGGGTCGTACGGAGGGACCGCGTACAGCGCGTACAGTGCGGGCGCCTTCAGCGCGCGGCACGGCGGTGAGCACCCGCAGCCGCCGCAGTGGCAGCGGATCGGGACGCTCGGCCGGTCCCAGGACGCCGGGATGACCGCGGTCCCGGCTGCGCTTCCGCCGGGACCGCGCCGGGGTCTGTGACACACGTGTGAGGGGCGGGCCCCCGGGCCCGGGGGCGCCCCCCCCCCCGGGGCCCACAAAGTTAGACCCCCCCCCCTGGACCGCCCCCCCCCCGGGGGGTGGGTGCGGGTGGCCCCCGACCACCACAAC